>NZ_BAAHXA010000001.1:775000-2407068 GCF_054657235.1 Fundidesulfovibrio butyratiphilus | reverse complement strand
CGAAGACACGGTGGTGTTGTTTGAAGGCCCGTCCCGCATGTTTACCGACATGGGAGGGTTCTAGCGGTGGCCGGCGTGATCGAAATCACGGTTGATGACATGGCGGTCAAGGCGCTGCTCGCCAATGTGAGCCAGCGCCTAGGCGACATGTCCCAGGCCTTTGACGACATCGGCTCGGCCTTGCTCCTTCGGGTGCATCGCTCGTTTGAATTTGAGGAAGCGCCGGGCGGCGGGAAGTGGGCTCCTTTGACCTCGTTCGCCCCTCTGTCGGGGAAGCTCCTGCAACGGACACAGGCCCTGCTGAGAAGCGTAAACTACCAGGCCACTCCCACAAGCGTGAGCGTGAGCGTGGGCGGGCCGGGCATTTCGTACGCCGCCATCCACCAGTTCGGCGGGACCACAAAGGCGCACGTGATCAGGGCCAAAAACAAGAAGGCCCTGGCCTGGGCCGGCGGAAAGCATCCGGTGCGCCAGGTCAACCATCCGGGCTCGAAGATCCCGGCCCGGCCCTACCTGTTCGGGGCTGACGGCGATCTGCCGCCGGCCTGGCTGCGGGCCGTGTCCGACATCCTGGGAGATTACCTGGCGGAGGGAGCCTGATGGCCAAACGCAGCCTGCACGAAGTCGAAGACGCCATCCTGGCCGCGCTTTCGCCGCTCAAGGCGGCCTTGGGCGTGCGCCTGGTCGCGCCCTACGGCGGCGAGTTGGAGCCGGATCAGATCGCTCAGGCCATGGCCACGTTCCCCGCTCTGCTGGTGATCTACGCCGGGTCGACCACGGAAAGCCACGGCTCGCGCAGTGAGGCCAGCATGACCTGGACCATAGTCATCGGTGACAAATACCAGGGCGACCTGGTCAAGGCCCGGCGCGGCGACGCCACCACGCCGGGCGTGTACCGGCTGCTGGACGCCGTGCGCCAGGCCCTGGAGGGCAAACAACTCCTGCCCGAGCTGTTGCCGGCCGAGAGCCTGGGCGACTGGTCGCTTTTGCAGGCCGGGGGCGTGGCGGTCCATGCGGACCAATACCGCATCCCTCAACCCTACTTCAAATAGAGGAGACGCCACATGGGCGCGCAACAGTTCAAAATCATGGTGGTGCTGGGCAAGCTCCACAATCCGGGCGAGGAGGTCACTCCCCTGGCCACGGACGCCCTGCGGGTCGACGCGGACGTGGAGTGCGCCCCGGACGGCGAAAAAATCGAACGCAACATTGTGTCGCGGACCTTCAGCAAGGAGGGTTCGCGCATCGGGGCCAAGTCCCAGAAGTTCACGATCAAGCACGAGGCCTGCGGGGCCGGCCTGGACGGGACCGGCGCGCCCCTGCCGCCATATTACGACGGCCCGTTGCAGGCCTGCGGCATGGCCCGGGCCGACGGCCTGCTTTTGCTCACGCTCTCCGACCAGGTCGGGACCTGGACCGTGGGCGAGACCATTTCCGGTGGCGACCCCGTTGTCACCGGCGTGGTGCGCTTCGCCTGCGGCGATCTTTTGGTGCTTGAGGCCGGAGCCGGGGAGTTCGCGGCCGCCGACGCCCTCACCGGCGGAACCAGCGCGGCCACGGCCACGGTGGTGGAAGCGGCCAAGACCTTGGAATACACCCCGGTGACCCAGACCATCGCCCAGCAGAAGTGCATGACGTACTTTTTCCACCGCGACGGCGTGCGAAAGAGGCTGCGCGACGCGCGGGGATCGTGGAGCCTGGATTGCCCCTCGGGCCAGATCGCCAAGTTCACGTTTACCTTCCAGGCCGCCTGGCTCGACCCGGCCGACCAGCCCCTGCCCAACCCCACACTCCCGGACATCGTTCCGGCTGTCTTCACCGACGCCCACGCCACGCTCGGCGCGTTTACGCCTGCGTTTACCCAGCTCAAGCTCGATTTGGCCAACGAGGTCAACCCCCGCAAGAACGCCAACGCGGTGAGCGGCATCTCGGAATACTACATCTCCGGCCGCAACCCTACCGGGTCGCTCGACCCGGAAATGGACGATCTGTCCAACTTCAACCCCTACGCCCTGTGGTCCAGCTCGACCCCCAGCGGTTTGGTGGCCCGCATCGGCCAGACCGCCGGCAACCGCCTGATCGTGGCAGTGCCCAAGCTGCGCGTGACCAGCATCAGCGAGCGCGAGCGCAGCGGCCTGGGGGCCTACGATCTGCCCTTCGAGGCCACGCGCGACGTGGCCGGAGACGACGAATTTCGCCTCTATTTCGCCTAACCCAAATCCGAAATCAGGAGACGCACATGCCCTGCAATTTGACCGCCGATCGTCAGGTGCTGGAAATGATCGACTTGGCCGGCGAAGAGTACAAGCTCTACTACCGCCTGCCCACCAACCCCCAGAGGATGGCGTTCAGCGCCTCGCTTTACACGAAGAGTGGCAAAAAAACCGTTATAAAGAGCAACATCTTCGCCGAAGAGGCGGCCCTGGGAAAGAAGCTCGTCACTGGCTTCAGCGAAAGCTACTTCATGGACGGCGACGATTTTATCAGCTCGAACCCGTCCGAGGCGCACTACCGCGCCAACTGGAAAGACCTCTTGGCTGCGGCCCGTCCGTCGGATCTGGCCGCCGTCGCCCGCGCGGCCCTGCGCCCGTCCCAGGTCTCGGCGGGCGACGAAGACGAAATCGACCTCCTGGCCGGGGCCGAAGGCGAGGCCGACGCCGACGCCGAGGAGGCGACCGAAGAGACCGACGCCCCTTTGTCGAGCAGCTCCGAGGCCAGCTCGAACGATGCACCCCCGCAGACCGACGCGACTGTGAACGCCTAAACGGCGACTGGCTAGCCGCCGCCTGCGCTAAATGCCCAAAACGCTCCGGGGCCAAGCCGTCGCAATACCTGGGCTGGCTGCTCGCCCTGCGCCAGTACCAGCTGGGCGGCCTGGCCCTGGAGCCTGACGATCTGCCCCTGTGGATGTGGGCGGATCTCGGCATGGTCAAGGAAATGATCGACAACCACATGGCTGCCGCCCAGCGCGTCAGCCTGTTTTGAGAGGACCCTCCCCGTGGCCGGCGACAACGTCATCAAGCTCACTGTGACCGTAGATCCCACCAACGCCAATCAGGCGTTGGTGGATCTCGGTCAACAGTTAGTAAACGTCGGCGGCAAGGGCGACACCGGAGCCAAAGTCGCCACGGGCGCGCTGTTGGAGATGGCCCGGGCCGCCACCCAAGTGCGGGAGCTGCTGGCGTCTCTCGGCCAGCAGTTGCAGACCGCCGGGCAACAGGCGGCCAGCTTTGGCGGCGCGGCGGCGAGCGTCAAAGAGCTGGGCGCGGCCGCCGGCAGCGCGCGGGAGGCGATTACCGGCCTGGGGCAGCAGACCAAAACGGTCGGAGAGCAGGCCGGGGGCGTGGACAAGGCGTCGGCGAGCGTCAAGGATTTGGGACAGGCCTCAAGGCAGGCAAAGTCCGAAATGGGGGAGTTGACTTCCTCTGTTGACGTTTTGCGAGACGTGCTGGTCGCCCTGGAGCTCGCCAAAGCATTCCGTGAATTCGTATCAGCCATCCGCGACGCCATCCAGGCTGTTGACGACTACCGCGTGGCCACCATCTCCATCGCCGCGAATTTGACCGACATGAACCGGGGCACTGACGCGGAACTGCGCCAAATTTACGCCCAGAACCTGCGTTACGCCGAGGAAACCTACGCCAAAGTCGAAGCCGAAGCGGCCAAACATTTCGCCAGCGGCAGGGAGATCATAGAAGGCTGGCAAATCCTCACCAACAAGGGGATCACCCTCACCAACGATCGCGACATCGAGAACCTTGGCGTCATTATCGACAAGATCAAGTTGATGACGCAAGGGCAATCCTCCTCCCTCCAGATCGCCCAGGAACTGCGCTCGGTAATCACCGGACAGGCCCGAGCCGGCGACCAGCTCGCGATGCTGCTCAGGGACCGTCTGGGGCCTGAATGGGAAAAGCAGCTAAACGACGCCAGGGAGCAGGGCCGGACGCTCGAGTTTTTGCGCGAGCAGTTTGGCGGGCTCGCGGCCGCCCAGGAGGACGTGGGCAATACCATCAACTCCCAAATGTCCACCATGTCCACAACCATGGACCAAATCAAACGGTCCGGGTTTAAGGAAATGTGGCAGGACGTCGCCGGCACCATCACGACCATAAACCGGCTGCTCGCGGAAAACAAAAGGCTAATCGGCTCGGCCATCGCGCGCACCTATGCCGCCTTCAAGGACGCATGGCAGGCCCTGCCGCGAAATTTCTTGCAAATATTAACCCCGGGCTTTGACCAGTGGCCAGGCGGCCCCAACCTGAAAAAACGCCTTGAGCAAGAGAACGCGGCCAGGACAGAGGAGGAGGATCGCAGGCGTTTGGGCGTCGGCGATGCGCAGCCTGTTGTTACCAACAAGCCCCAAGTTTACCCCGACGGCATATCCAAAGACCGCCAGACCGCGCTGGCCAGGCTGGGCGTGGCGTCGGCGGCCTCTACAGTGGAAAAGCGCTTGGCCTCCGTGGACAAGCAGATCGTCAGCGAATGGGAGCAGACCTGGAAGGATTATAAAGGCGGTCTGCTCACTGAAAATGAGTATTGGACCTGGGTCGGTAAATCTAATTCCTTGAGGGCCAATCGCCGGCAAGAGATCCTCGACCGGGATACCCGCAAGGGGGCCTCTGCCGCCACGGCGGGCGCGCGGGCCGACATCAAGGCCTCCGGCGTCCTCCAGAAGATCGAAGACGAGATCGCCGCCTACGAACAGTCGCTGGGGGGCGACCGGCTGGGCGCGGCCATCGCCAAAATCGAGCGGGAGCACAACCAGGCGCTCACGCGCATTCAAGCGGATCTGGTGGGGGCCAAGGGCGGCGTCGAGGCGTTGCACCAGGCCGAAGCTCGTCTCGGCGACCTGAAGGCCCTCAAGATCAAGGCCGCCGAGCTGGCCGAGTACAGCCGTCAGCTCGACGACGCCGCCAAGCACGAATCTTCGCTATACCGCGACACCTACGGCGCTCAGGGTTCGCAGCTCAAGGCTGACTGGCTGCAAGGGTACAAGCAGTACCTCCAGGAGTTGCAGCAAGGTGGCTACGGGACGGATCTGGCCGATCCCCAGAAGATCGCCACCGCCGAGGAGCGCTGGCGGGCGCACGAACAATTCATGCTTGACGAAGATGTGCGTCGCCTGGGCGAAGGCGGCAAGCTGTCTGACGAGTATTGGGACGCCGAGGGCCGCCGCCTGGACGCCCATCTTGATCAGGTCAAGAAGCACGTCAGCGACGAAAATGCCTTCCAGGTGTACGCCAGCCAGCAGCGCTCCGAACTGCGCCGCAAGGAGCTGGAGGCCCGCCTCGGCTACGAAGATGACTTTCTGGGGTACCTCCGCGACTACCTCGCCCTCGAATTCAAAGCCTACCAGGACGAAACCGCTCGCAAGCGGGCCATGTGGCAGGACATGGCCAAGTCCACGGCGGACTACATCCGCCAGGTCGGCGGCGACGTGCAAACAGGCATCGCCGACACCTTGACCAACCTCTGGGAAGGCAACGCGCAGAAGGCCCGCGAAAGTTGGGCCAACATGTGGACCAACCTCGTGCGCGACACCATCCGCTACGTCACAAGCCTCGCCGCGACGCTGGCGAAAAACGCCCTGCTCATGCCCATCGTGGCCAAGGTGGTGGGCACGGATACAAGCGCACTGCAAGGCCTGACCGGCCTGTCCGCCTCGGCGGATCAGGGGCAGACGTCCGGGAGTGGTTTCTCGTTGTCGGACCTGTTCAAAAATGGCGGGTCCGCCAAGACCACTTACGACATGGTCAACACCGGGGGCACGTGGACCCTCAACACTGGCCAGGCCGAAATGTACGAGACCCTGGTGGCGGCCGGCAAGGAGCCGGCCGCAGCTTGGCAGTCGGCCATGAACCTCGGGCAGGCGTCCTCCACGTCCACTCTCTCCAACATCATGAGTGTGGCCGGTCCCGCCCTGGCCAGTGGGGGAATAGGCTATGCCGCCGGCGGATTCATCCGGCCGGACAACCCGACCGCCAGCTACGTCGGAGCCGGGACGGGCCTGCTCGCCGGCGGTGTGGCGTCTGCCACAGGGCTCGGAGCGACCATCGGCGGCGCGCTCGGCATCGGCGCGGGTTTGGCGGCCACGGGCGTAGGCGCGTTGGTGGCCATCCCGGCGGCCCTGTTGGCCGGGGCGCTCACACCCAATACCGAGACCAGCAAGTGGGTCATTCCGGCGGCCAGCAAGCAGGCGCTGATGTTTGTGGATGGCGAGTTGGTGCCATCCAGCTACGGGACTATAACGACCACGTCCCGGGAGATGTTTGGGGACAGCTCCACCCGCCACTCGACGATCTATTCGCCAGCTGACGCGACTATGGCCACTGCGGAGGCAGAGGCTTGGGAAAAGGCCACAGCTGGGCTTACCGACTTCGCCGACGCTTTAGGGCTGTCAGAGGACGCCCTGAAAGCCTCACAAAAGGGTTTTTCGTGGGACGTTACGGCCATCCCCGAAGGACACGAAGCTGAGGTCTACAGAAATTTGGCCAACGCCATGTCGCAGTATAGCCTGACCTCGCTTGGATTGCTGGATCAGGTGCAGGCCGTCGCCGCTCCCGATGAGGCCTGGATTGATACTCTAAGCCGCCTTAGTTCCGCCATGACGTCCATGGACGCTATCGCCAGGGCGACGGGGTACGATTTCGACGGACTGACGCAGGGTCTGACCAAAATCCAGGCCGCCGACTACGTGTCGCAGCTCTCCGATGCTCTGGGATCTATGGACGCGGTACAGACCGCGCTGGGGTTACTGACAAAGCACACCACCGACGACGCCGGCCTGCTCCAGGCCCGTATTGACCAGTCCACCATGCAGGTGGGTCCGGCCCTGGCTCAACTGGGCACCGATGTCGAGGGATTTTGGTCCGCCATGCAGGCGGCTACGACAAATGGCCCCCTCGACCCAGATATTTTTGCGGCTTGGTCCGAGGCCGCCACGCAGGTGGATGCCATTGACACGCTGGCGGACTCGCTCCAGCAGGTCGAGGCCCAGGCGGACCAGACGGCCACGTCCATGCGGCAATTGGGCCTGAGCCTGGAGGCTCGCGCCCTGACCGCCCACGGTCTGGACTGGCAGGCCTCGCAGGTCTCGCTCCTGGCCCAGCAGGAAGCTGAGCTGGCTCAGGCCCGCCAGGCGGGCTACGACGCCGCCACCATGGCCAGGATCGCCGAGGTGCAGGCCCTGGAGACGGCGGCCGCCATCCGCCAACACCAGGAGGAGGTCGACTCCACTCGCTCCAGTCTGCTCTCGCGCATCGCCTCCGCCACGGGCGACACCATGTACGAGATCTACGCCATGGTGGCCTCGCGGTATCAGGATTACGTCGCGCTGGAGCGCGAATATGGCGAGGAAATCGCCGCTCTGTCCAACGATGCCTACAATGCCGAAATCAATGCGAAATTGGCGGCCATGGCCGAATCCAAACGGCTGGCCGAAGAGAGCTTTCGCTACGATATACAGGCCCGCAAATTGGTCCTGGAAGGCCGCGACCACGAGGCCGGCGCGGTCAAACTGCTCGCCCAGCAGGCGCAGGAGTTTCAGTCCGCCGTGGCCTCGGGCCTGGGAGCCATCGACCTCTCCACCGTCCTGGACGTGCAACGCCAGGAGTTGACCAAATATTGGGATGATTTAGTTGACGATCTCCAAGACGCGGCCGACGCCATCCACAAGACCGTAGTAGAATTGCGGGGCGGGGATCAGTCGCCGCTGTTGCCGGACCAAAAATACGCCATCCTGCGGTCGCAATTCGACGCGGACCTGGCCAAGGGCCTGACCGGCGACCGGGACGCCATCAGCGAGGCGCAATCCCTGGCCACGTCGGTGCTGTCCGCCAAGATGGACGCCACCACCGATCCTGCGGAATACACAAAAGTTTTTAATGAGATAACGTCCGCCCTTGGCTTGCTGGCCGAGGCCCTCCTTGGCCAACAGCAGGCGGACACCATCGCCGAGGCCGAGGCCACCTATCAGCAGGCCGTGCAGCAGGCGAGTCAGGTATTTGCCGCCTCGCTGGAGGGCCAGATCACCCAGGCCCTGGCCTACACCGGGGCGGGAGCCGAGGCCGCCTACCACCTCGGCGATACAAATACCCCGGACGGCTCTCCCACGTGGGACGCCTACCTGCGCTCGCACCCTGACCAGAGGACCAACTACCTGTCGTGGTGGCAACAGTCGTACGGCATATCCGGCGATGGGCAGTACGACGCCTGGTCGATCCTGAGCGGCCTGATCTCGCGCGGCATCACTCCGGCTGGCACCGGCGACCTCTACCAGGCCGCCCTCGACGCCCTGGACAACCTCAAGTCCGTGCGGGGGTATGCCACAGGAACCATTACCAGCGGTCCGGAGCTGGCCATGATCGGCGAGGCCGGCACCGAGGCCGTCATCCCAATGCCCAGCGGCCGGGTGCCGGTGCAGCTGCTCGGCGGCTCCAACGCGGCCGTGGTGGCCGCGATCCGCTCCCTGGAAGCCGCCGTCGCGCGACTTACCGACAAGGTGGGCCAGGGCAACGCCGCGATCAGCTCCAACACACGCGACGTTGTGTCGCTGCTCCGCCGGTGCGGCGGCGATGAGGGCGTGATCACCACGCGTGTAGAGGCCGAGGCATGAGAGTCGGAGCCCCCCGCCCGGTGACACTCCTCTCCACCAACGTGCCGGAGGACGATGCGCCCCCCTATGACGAGGCCATCGAGTACGCCACGGACGCCATTGTCATGGTTTTGGCCACGCATCGCCTCTACCAGGCCCTGCGCACCACGGCCGGCGAGTATCCGCCCGACAACCTGGCTGATGACGATCCGGCCTGGTCTGATTTGAGCGCGACCAACGCCCGCGCGTGCGTGGACGAGTTCGTCGGCACACAGACTGTGCATCCCGAGCTGATCGACATAACCATCGACGCCTCGCGGTGCGACGCCCTGGCGCTTTTTGGTGTCGAGGGACGTACGCTTACGCTGGACCTGGCTGTCGGGGAGACGGTGATATTCTCGCGGACATATCAAGTGCTTCAACCGGTTTATACTGTTACAGATTATTTCTTTAGCGACGCACGATTCACCCGGAACTATTTTGTCCCCTTGCTCGTGAGGGCTCAATCCACGTTGCGCATACGCGTTAACGCAGGCGTTGATGGCACGGCAAAGTTGGGGAATATTGTTCCTGTGCTGTCCGCATCTCTTGGGGACACAGAATGGGGAGTTGAAATCGGTTTCCTTTCCTACAGCAAAAAGAACACGGACACATTCGGACGTACATCCCTGAAAAAAGGGGCGAATAGCAACACAGTCAAGTTCACGGCGGAAATTGAATCATCGATGATAAGTTATGTGAACGGAACTCTTAGTTCTCTTGACGGAATAGCCGCTCTCTACGTCGCGCATAATGAGAACGGATTCGAGCCGGAAGCGCTGATAACGTACGGATTCTTTAACGAATTCAGTATTACAATACCAGGCCCTATACTGTCGACCGTTGAATTTACAGTCATTTGTATCATATAGGAGAGTCAATGACGACCATACCAAAGACATCAACGCGTGTAGATGCTCCCAGCAGAGGCAGCGACAACTTCGAGACTGCCATGGCCGCCGCGCTGACGAATTTCGATACCCTGGCTGACGAGATCAACGCCACGGCGTCCGGCATGGACGCCTTCTCGTTGCAACTCGGCTCGCTCTCCAACCTCATCATTGAGGGCTCCGGCCCGCCGGACGCCGACGCGGGCCAGGACGGAAACTTCTACTGGGACACGGCCCCGGACACGTTCGGCGACATCTATTATCGGTCGGCCGGGGTATGGACCAAAAAAGGCCGCGTCGCCGGGGCTACGTCAATCATTCATGCCGCCGACTCCGGCGCTGCCAACGCCTACGTCATGACTCCAACCCCGACGCTAGGCTCCCTTGATCCTGCTAGACTTTACATGTTTCGTGCGGCCCACGCCAATACCGGAGCGAGCACGCTCAATGTCAATGCTCTCGGGGCCAAATATATTACGGACTCGTCCGGGGCCGCTCTCGCAGCCGGAGCTATTGTCTCCGGCCAGCTCGTGCTCGTCGGATATATGGTCGCCACGGACTCATTCATGCTGTTGAGTGGAGGGGGTTCGTCCGGCGTGACCAACGCCGGAGCCTGGACGACCTTCGAGGCCCTTCCCACGCGCACGAACGACGCCACGTTCGCGGTGGCGGACATCGCCGCGAACCAGGCGATTTTCGCGCCCGGGCGCCCGATCCGGTTTCGGCAAAACGACACCACGTCCTGGGTCTACGCCCTGGTCACGGCCTACAACGCGGGCGTGGTAACCATCGCCGGAGCGCCCTACACGTCCACTATCGGAGCCGATTCGGGGCGCGAGATGCACTCCGGCGACATGGCCCGCCTGGTACAGGAAACTGTCGCCTTTGCCGGACGCTTCGCGGCCGTGGCCACCACCCAGGCCATCCAGGATATGCTTTTGCTCCGGTACGTCTGGACGCGCGGCGCGGCGCATTGCGTGGGCTTCCGGGTGCGCCCGCTGGTGGACGATTCCGGCGCAGACCAGCCCCACGTCAACGTCTCGTGCAACGGCGCGCTGGTCGGGACGGCCAACGCGGGTGCCGGCCTGGCCGTGAGCGATGCGGCCTGGACAGCCACCACCACGGACATCTCCGCGGCCAACGCGGCGATTGGATTTGGTCAGCCGCTCGAAGTGGTTATCGACGCGGCCGGGACCAACGACGACGCGCGCGACCTCACCGTAATCGTCAACCTGGTGTTGGAGTAGATTATGGGTGTGATCGTTTCGCCTCCCAGTCAACGCGGGCGCGATCCCTACACCAAGTTGCTCCTGACCGGCGACGCCGTGGCAGACGCGTCCCTGTCGGGCCGGACCCTGACCAACAACGGCGTCACCGTGATGGACGCCACCGGAACGGACAAGCCGGCCGGTGTAGCCAAGTCGCTGTATTTCAACGGAAGCAGCGCGAAGCTGGCAATTCCGTATTCCGACGACTTCAACTTCGGATCTGGCGACTTTACCCTTGACGCATGGGTATGTCCGTACAACTCTCTGCCAAACAACTATTCAATATTACAGCAATACCTTGATAACAGCAATCGGGTTGACTTCATGATCCTTGGAGGGAATTTTCTTAGATGTCAGCATGAAGTCGGCGGGTCGCAGTATTATGCACAAGGATCTTGCGCCGCTCTGGCAGCGAATACGTGGTCGCATCTGGCATGGGTGCGATCTGACGGCGCGATGCGTATATATAAAGATGGGGTGGCCATTACGTTCAGCGCCGATACACTCGCCGGGAGTGAGCCGTTTTCAGTGTCTGATTCTGCCGTGTATCACATAGGCTACTGGACTGTTAGCTCGTATTATTTTCCGGGCCAAATCGCTAACCTGCGCATCTCCAAGGGCATCGCCCGCTGGACGCACGATTTCACGCCGCCACAACGGGCGTACTAGAGGGGGGAGCTATGGATCGTACATATCAGCATCTAATACAGATGGACGGGACGTACCTCGTGCAGGAGGTCCGCGCGGACGGCCTGACGCGCATCGTGGCTGCGGCTCACCCTACCTATCTGGCCTGGCTGGCGGCTGGGGGCGTGGCCGAGGAGGTGGCGTACGTGGTGCCGGAGCCGCTGAGCCTTCCTGACGCGCGTTCGACGCGCAAGGAAGATGTGGCTGCCCTGCGTCGGCAGAAAGTGGACGGAGGAGTCCTGTACCAGGGGGCGCTCATCGGTACGGATGACGACGATCGGGCCACCCTCCAGGGGGCCGAAAGCTATCTGGCAAAGAAGCCTGCGGGCGCGACCGTCAACTGGCGGGCCAAGGGCGGAACGACATGGATCGTCCTGGATCTGGTCGCCGTCCAGGCCCTGGGAGTCGCCGTCGGCGATTTCGTCCAGGCCTGTTTCGACGCCGAAAAGATCCACTGCTCGGCCCTGGACGCCCTGGCCTCGTCCGAAGAGGTATTGGCATATGACATTTCGACAGGCTGGCCGGAGGCCTGAGCGTGCGCATCCTCTCCATAGACGGCGGAGGCATCAGGGGCCTCATCCCAGCCCTTGTCCTGGCCTGTATCGAGCGACTGGCCGGCAAACCCATGCACCAGCTAGTCGACCTGGTCGCCGGAACAAGCACAGGTGGCATCATCGCGGCCGCTGTGGGCGCGGGCATCCCCATGGCCACGGTGGCCAGCCTCTATCTCTACCACGCCCGCTCCATCTTCGCGCGGCCCCTGGCGCACCGTATTGCCTCCCTGGGCGGTCTGGTGGACGAGCAATACCCGGCCGATGCCCTGGAGGACTGCCTCCAGGGCATCTTTGGCGACAAGCGCCTGCGTGACTGCACAATCCCCACGCTCGTCACCAGCTGGGACCTCGGGATGGGGGCAGCCGTCCTGTTCAAGTCGACCAAGGCCCAGACCGACAAGGGCCGGGACTACCTGCTGCGCTCTGTCTGCCGGGCCACCAGCGCCGCCCCCACCTATTTCGAGCCGGCGGTCGTCAAATCGGCGGATGGCGTCATGCGCACCCTGGTCGACGGCGGGGTTTGCGCCAACAACCCAGCCATGGTGGCCCTGATCGAGGCCTACAAACTCGCTCCGCACGCCGACGTGGCCCTGCTCTCGCTGGGCACGGGGGCGCAGCCCTGCGGCGTCGCGCCCAGCGAGGCCAAGAGCTGGGGCCTGATCCGCGCGGCCCGGCCGGTACTCGATCTGCTCATGGCCGGTCCCACGGACATCGTGGACTACCAGTGCCGCACCGTCCTGGCCGACCGCTATCACCGGCTGCAAGCCATTTTGCCCCGCCCCATGGCCATGGACGCCACGGACTCGGACAGCCTGGCCCTGTTGGAGGCTCAGGCCCTGCGCATCACCGAAAGCGACGATTTCGCCAAGGCCCTCGCGGTTTTGGGAGTAGTAAACGCCGACTGACCGGCGTTTACCGAGCTTCTTTGACAACGGCCGCCCCGGCGGCCTTTAGGATGGGATGGAAAGGAAGTGGAGGAGGCGGGGTGCTACCAACACCCCACCGACCCGGCGGGCAAACGCCGGACCACGGCCGTAGCCGCTCCTCCCGCCCAATCGCGCGCGGGCGGTAAACGAGGTAGCAGGCTGCGGCAAGCCATGTAAAGAAAGGGTTTTGAGTTGAAAGGACCATTATGTTGGATCGGCGGCAAGTTTCGCCTGGCGAAACAGATCGTCGCCCGGTTCCCAGAGCATGTGACATATTGCGAGGCTTTTGCTGGCGGCGCTCATGTGCTGTTCCGCAAAGAGCCCTCGAAAGTGGAAATCATCAACGACGCAAACCGCGACCTGGTCTCTCTGTTCCAGGTGTTGCAGAACCACCTGGAAGAGTTCGTGCGCCAGTTCCGCTGGTGCCTGGTCAGCCGGGGCTGGTGGGACGACTGGACCGAACAGCTCAAGGTCGGCGGCCTCACTGACATCCAGCGCGCGGCCCGGTTCTACTATGTGCAGCGGCTGGGATTCGGAGGGAAGGTGTATGGCCGGACGTTTGGCGGCGGACCGACTCAGGGGCCGCGCATCAATCTGCTGCGCCTGGAGGAGGAGCTGTCGGACGTGCATGTCCGTCTGACGCACGTTCGCATCGAGAACCTGCCCTACGGCGAGTTCATCGCGCGCCACGACCGGCCTGAGACACTTTTCTACCTTGATCCTCCCTATTGGGGCGTCGAGAACTACTATGGCAAGGGGTTGTTTGGCCGGGACGATTTTGCGCGCCTGGCGCAGCAACTTGCCGGCCTGCAGGGGAAGTTCCTTCTGTCGCTCAATGACACGCCCGGAGTGCGCGAAACGTTCGGCGCGTTTTCGATCGGCACCCTGGCCACGAAATATAGTTGCGCCAGGACCGAGGCCAAAACCGTGCGGGAGGTGCTGATCAGCAACTACTAGCCGGCCTCACGCGCGGCGTCGCGGAGCGCCTGCACCCCGTCAGGGGGCAGGCGCTTGAGCAACTCCACCACGGTCTCAAGCAGGGCCGGGGCCGGTCGCACGCCGGTGGCCCAACGTGTAACGGACACCGGGGAAACCTTCGCCCCGGTCAGGTGTGTCACAATCCGGCAGAGGTCCACATGGCGCAGGCCGAGGCTGCGCAAGTCGTCAGCGAAAGCCAGGGCCACGTAACCGCCGGCAATAAGATCGCGCACATGCCCGGCCACATCATCCGTCCGGACGATGGCCCCGTTGTAGGTGAGCGCTCTCTGGGCGCTGGCTGTCATCCAGGCGTCCAGCGTGGGTTCAGGTAAAAACGAGGATTGCCAGAGCTGGTGGGCAAGCTCCTCCAGGGAACCGGCCCGAAACCGCTTGCCGTCCAGGGTCACAAACTGCATCGGGTCCTCCTAGGCGGCCAGAACGGCCGCCCGGTTGCGGTAAAAGCGTTCAACGGCCGGGTCAACTCCCCGGTAAACGTGGTCGTCGGCAGCGCCGGCCGTGGGGATTGCGCGGTAGCGCTTCTCGGTTCCTTGCCGGGTAAGCTCGATCCGAACCCCGGCCTGGCGCAACCGGGTAACGGCGGCCCGCAGGGTGTGAGGTTGCCAACCCGTGGCGGCCTGGATCTCGGCGACCGTAGATCCGGCCTGAATCAATTCCCAAAGCAGGCGTTGCGATCCGGTCAGGCGAGCGGGCTGGATTGCCTCAAGGAGTTCCGAGGCCGAGGCTTCCACAAAGGCGTCCAAGAACCGGACCCAATTGATGGCCTTGGGGGCGTTCACCGTGCCGCTGTGCTGGCGAAATTCCACCGTGCCGTGGCGCTGGTAGCTCTGCAAGTTCACCTTGTAGTACCGGGAGCCTTGGGCGGCGACCAACCCGGAAATCGTGGTGGCCTGGCGGAAGGAAGGGGAGGCGACCAGGTCTGCAAGCGTATTGCAATAATGGTTGGAGGCTCCCCGACGGCTGGGGGGCATGAAGGCGTCTATCTCAGCCTCGAACATGGCGTAACGCAGAACGAGGTTCTTGAGGTGGTCGGAGGTGAACCCGCTGGCGTCGAAGTGGATGTGTAGGCCGCAGGTCTTGTTGATGGTGGCCCCGGCGTCGTCCAGGGCGGTTATGACCGTCCGAAGCTCTTCAATACCCGCCTCTCCCTCCAAAACCGGGCTGACCACCTCGAAACCGTCGCGGACCGAAGAATCGGACACGATCTTCCAATGGGAGCGCGCCGTGTGGTTGTAGGCTTCGCGGGTTACGGTTATCCCCACCAGGGTGAGCACCCGTTCGACCCGTTCCTGCGCAATTCCCGCGATCTCAATTTCAACCCCAAAGCGCCGTTCCATCTCGTTTTCTCCTTCCCGCGTTGCGTTGAAAAGACCTTCGCTCTGGTGCGGGGAAGAGTCAACATAAATTAACCAATGGTTAATTTATTTCGGACGAAAAACATGGGGTCTCGCGCACGCGCGTAGCAAGCCAAATGCCAACGCCGCCGGCCCCCCTGCCGGCGGCGTCAAAACTAAATGTCGCGAAATGCAAAACTAAATGTCGCGCTACACCTCCGCCAACACTTTTGTTGGCGCTCTCGGACACCGAAGTCTCGGTGAAGCAGCATTCCCCTGTATGAGCATCCAGAAGACGACCCCTTGAGGAAAATTCAAGCGGTCGTTTTTGTTGTGCTTTTTCGCTGTGTTGGAAAAAGTAATTCGCAACAAGCCGCAGCGAAGACTGAGCAAAGAGACGATGGTCTCTTGAGGGATTTTCAAGCGGTGGTGGTCTGGGTGCTCTTCGACGTCACCAATCAGGGGAAAGGAAATGTGCTCCTGGTGAGGAGGCGGCCTTGCCAGAGGGGGAGCAGAAGCGGTCCTAGAGACGACTTCTTGATGAAAATTCAAGGGGATGTGTTGTGGGAGGTCTTCACCTGCTCCTGATGTGCCTGCTGCGGTTTGGACATTTGGACATTCTGAGTGCATCCCTGAGAAAAATTGCGGGCCGGTGCAGGACTGGGCAGGACTGGTGCTGACGAAGTGCCTCAGGTGCTGAAGAGGAGGGGGCTGGATGCTCTGCTGTTTTGCAGGGCCGGTTTCCTTCTCCCTGACCGCCCTGAATGAGCCCTGATGCGGGTGTTGACTGAAGGGCAGGCGGAACGAGTTACAGGGGGATCGGATTTTACCCTGACCAGGTGGTCTGCTGGGCCTTCTCCGGTCCTCCCCCTGACCCTGTCCCGGACCTGCCCCAATTTTCCACAAAACAGGGCCTTCCTGGGACTTTCTTGGGGCGCTGGGGATTGGCCTCCCCGGTGCTGGGGAACTTCAAGGAAGGGGTGTTATTGGAGGAATGTACGTTTTTGCAGGGGGTTGGGGAGAGGTTGGTGGGCGCGCTCTTGGTGAAGCTGAGTTGAGCGAACAAGCTCGCCTTGGTTCCAGGGAACCTTCTCAAGTCTCAGCTCGTCCGAAAAGGTCCGGGTTAGCCAAGGGACTTCATCACGGCATTCCCGTGCGGCATTGCCCTTTATGAGGGGCCTTGGCTTGACAAAATAACTTTGTACATATAATTTTTTGCACATCCTAACGCTGCTTCGTTTGGTCAAACGGACTGAGCCGTGCGCGTCCTCCGCAAGCAGCCCAAGCTCTATATGAGGCTTTCATGAGCGACATGTTGCCACGTTGGAAACGAATTCTGTTGAGCCTGATACCGCCTGCAGTGGCCATTCCAACGAGCATTCTCATCATCTACCTACTGAAAAGAGTTGCCCATGTCGGATTTATATTTTTCCGGGGATGATTATGTTCATTTTTTTGTCAGGAACATGACCTACCAGGTGTTGTTTATGGTGTTTGCATATTTCTTTTATTACGACCCCTGCAGCTTTCCTTTTTAGGAAAACCATGTACTCATTAAAATCAATAATAGATCAAATAATATCGATTGTTGTTGCTATTGTTGCAGTCTACCTAGTGCTGTCTCTCAGGATATGGAGGCTGTGCACGTAGTACAAGGGCCGGTCTCCCGGCCCTTGTCGATGCAAAGTCCTGTTAGGCCAGACCGTCGTTGGGGCTCGCCTCGAATGGCGCTTGTTGCTCCGGCTGCTCCGGCGGGGCTGCCTGTTCAGGCTCCCATGTTAGCCAAGGATACCAGGCCTCCATATCATTAACGACCTCTCCAGCCACGGCCCCACCTACCAATTGAGTGATCCATGATGGTATCGATTTATACCCTGGGAGATCATATGCCAGTAGTCCTCCGATTATGCCGTTTATGACCCCTGGCGGTTTTACCCATCGTAAGTAGAGAGGCCCCTTGATCTGGAGGCTTCCGTCGGGTTGCGGGTTAAGGTAATCCCGATGCCCCTGGGGAGCCGCGTCAGGTTGTTGTTGCACGGGTTGCGCTGCTTTGTTCTGGGCCAGCACGGTGCCGGATGCATTGGGAGAACCCTGTGAACCAGCACTGTTTGTGAAAAGACTGCCGCCCTGTAACCCTCCTGGCCGTTGACCAGCGTTCAGCTTCGCAGCCGCCATCCCCTCAACCGGGTCGCCGTTACTCAGAATATGAGCCTCGTAGGCTACTTCCGTCGGGTGCTGAGGTTCCATGCCCGCAGGGTAGCTTGGATAACCTTCCATCTATATATGCTCCTTTGACTGGTTGCGTTTACGATGTGCCGCCCAGTCTGTCAGCCACGCCGCACAGTTCCAGATAGCGCATCAGGTCTTCGTCTTTGCCCTGGCCGCTGTGCAGACGATCAAGCACGGCGCGTTTCTCATCTTTTGCGTGGGGGGTAGCTCTTGTGTTGCTAACACTACGTCTGGCAGTCGTCGCACGTCCGCGTGCGTGTGACCGGCGCTCCACGCGTTCGGCAATCTCTCGCAAATCACTGTACAACTCCATAAACGCGTGGGGATTGTCCTCCAACTCTCTGGACAAGGCTCTCCGGCAGGGGGTGTGCAAACATCCTGTATGGTATTCAAGAATGTGCATCGTCCGCTCATAGAGCGGATCCACCTTTCTGAGCTTCTCGTGCAGATGCCGCATGGCAGCTTCCTGCTTCTGACGCCTCTCAAGGGCAAAAATTGCTTGAAATCGCTTCTGCAAAACAGGAGTCAACTCCCGAGCCACTTCCCAGCGCAGCCTGACAGAGGGGTCCTCAGGCATGGGACCCCAATCGAAAACTGGGTCTGGACAATGGTTTTCTCCTCGAAAATGCGCGCCCAAGAGCGGGTCACGCAAAATCTCACGAGCCACCTCGGGAAACCCGTAAAATTCTTGTGGAGCAGGATGATGAAAAGAGACTTGATCGTTGATCAAATCACTATTGAGGAAATCGGGTGAGAAAAATGTACCCGTTGTAGACATAGTGTCCTCCTTGGAATTATATACGCCGATATTTTGACCGGCGCTCCAGGAAGACTATCCTGCTTGGGAGAAAAATAAACCCATATAGCCCTATGTGGGTTGGAAAGTGTAAATTTTTTTCAATTCCATGTTCAACCCGCCTTTCCCAAGCTCCCCCGTCGTGACCTCCTCCCTGGGCTGAGGCTACCCTCCACGGGAATCCCCTTTCCCGACCTCTGGAGGAGCCTATGCCTGACAGCCCGACCCCCAATATCGTCTACAGCTACACGCGCGCTAACGCACTGGCTGACGGCGTTCTGATCGACATCACCCCAAGTGCAAGAAATTACGGCTTCAAGCTGCCCTTCGCCATCTCGGATGCGCTCTACCATGGGTATGTGGTGCCGTCAGAGGACCTGGAAGCGTTGGGGCAGTCTCTGGAGGGACGTCTCCATGACCTTCTGACCCTGGCAAACATCGCCGCCAGAAGAAGTATGGGGGAAGACAGGGTCTACTTCAAGGTCGCGTTTCTCATGCGTCCAGCGAAGACGGAGACGGTCCAGGTCGTCCTTCACGTCGGACCTGGCGATTCCGGTGAACCAGTGTTGACCCTCTGCCTGCCGGAGGACCTGTGATGGCACCCTCCGCCCCTGATGACGCGCATGTCCCGGATCGCCTGGATCAGCTGGATACGCTTCTGGCCCGCTTCCGTCCCATCGAGCACCTCTTTCAGATGATGGGTGCTGTCGGGGATGCCGGCGACGGTGCTGAACTGATCAGGGGATGCTCTGAGATCGGACTGAACCTGACCCGGAACTTTCGAGAGGAACTGGAGAGGATTTTCGGAAGGGACGGTGGAGGTGCAGAAGCGGAGCGATTGGAGTAGCTCCAGTAGTGGTCGTTTACCTCCTCCATCACTTCGCGAGCAAGACCCTGGCCATGGTCAGGATGGCTCGTACCTGCTCTTCTGACGCACCGGCAAGCAACTGCTCCAGCTCCTTCCGGGCCTGCTCCTTCGTCAAACCGACGTCGCCCAGGTCGAAAAGGACGGTTCTCCCCTTGACTAACAGTAACATATTTGTTATCTAGGGCCGTGGAATGGGAAATATTCTATTATAGTGATTTGTTACAGGAGGAGATTCTGGCGATGCCAGTCACCCTCCAGGCTCGTTATCTGCATCTTACGGCACGGATGCGAGTATTCGGCGCTGATCTAGGGTTGCCGCATACCAGGGCGATGGGAGACGGTCTTTTCGAACTTCGTTTGAAAGGTGCTGAAGGAATTGCCAGAGTTTTCTATTGCACTCTTGTCGGGAAGAAAATTGTTATGCTTCACCACTTTATTAAAAAGTCCGATAAGACTCCCAAACGGGAGATTCTGGTCGCAATAAAACGAATGCAGGAGGTAAAAGCATGTTAACCCATGAGGAACTTGCAAAAAAAATGCTTGCAAACCCTGCGGTCAAGGAAGCCTACGATGCCATGGCTCCAGAGTTTGCTCTCTTGGATGAGCTTCTGCGGGCAAGAAAAGAAGCTGGCCTCAGTCAGGCCCAGGTGGCTGCCTTGATGGGAACGAAAGCACCGTCCATTGCCCGTTTGGAATCTGCTTTGTCCAGTGGCAAGCATTCACCCTCCGTGTCGACATTGAGGAAGTATGCGAAGGCGGTGGGCAAGGAGCTAATTATTCAATTAAAATAGGAAGTTCTCTGCGTAGTTGGTTCAAATACGCGGGAAACCGCGCTTTTGGACTCCCCTTTTCGAGGTCAAACCCTGGTGTGAAGTGGTCCCATTTGTTTGGACAGATTGGCGGCAAAGTTAAGCTCTAGCCCGGTTGGTGGTCATGCCGCCTTTGAGGCTGAGTGGCCATCTCGGTATACGTCCATGGGTCGGCGACCGTCAAAGGCCGTATGCGGCCGCTGCTCGTTGTAGAAGTGAAACCAGTTTCCGAGCGCCTGACGGGCTTGCCTGCCTGTTTCGAACTCTCGCAGGTAGACACACTCCCATTTCACCGAGCGCCACAGCCGCTCGATAAAGACGTTATCCATCCATCGGCCCTTGCCATCCATGGAGATGGCAACGCCGGCATCTTTGAGAGTCTGCGTGAAGTTCTGGCCAGTGAACTGCGATCCCTGATCCGTGTTGAAGATTTCCGGCACTCCATAGCGATTCATGGCCTCTTGCAAGGCGTCAACGCAAAAATCAGCGTCCAGGGTGTTCGACAGCCGCCAGGACAGCACGGCCCGGCTATGCCAGTCCATGACCGCCACCAGATACAGGAAGCCTCGCTTCATCGGTATATACGTGATGTCGGCGCACCACGCTTGATCCGGCCGTTTGATCGCAAGATCGCGCAGCAGGTACGGATAGATCTTGTGATCGGGATGCGGCTGGCTGGTCCTGGGCTTCTGGTAAATCGCCATTAGTCCCATTTTGCGCATCAACCGCCGCACGCGGCCACGTCCGACCTCGATGCCCTGATGCCGCAAATGTCGTTGCATCTGGCGCGATCCGTAAAACGGCGTCTCCAGAAATTGCTCGTCGATACGCCGCATCAGGTCCAGGTTCATGGCCGATTCGCCCTTCGGGCGATGATACCACGTCGACCTGGCCAGCCCGAGAATGTGACACTGACGGCAGACACTGAGTCGGGGATGGTGACGTTCGACCATCCCGCGCCTTCGCTCGCGACTCATCGTTTGGCGAAGGCTCGTTCTAAAAAATCTTTTTCCACGGTCAACTGGCCGATTTTGGCATGGAGTTCCCGGATTTCGGCGGCAGCATCCTTCTGTACGGTCGCCGCCTTCCCGGAAAAGGCCGCAACCATACCCTCCTTGGCCTGGCGCTTCCAACCGGTGATCTGCGTCGGGTGCACGTCGTACTTGCTGGCCAGCTCGGCCAAGGTCAATTCGCCGGACAGGGCCTCGAGCGCCACTTTCGCCTTAAACTCCGCTGAAAACTTCCGTCGCTTGGACATCGAAAACCGTCCTCCTGCGTCGAGGACTAGAGCTTAACAGGCTGTCCAATTTTCTGCGACCACCTCACGAATCATGAAACGCATGAAGACTGTTCTTCTCCCCCTGGCCATTTTGGGTTTCGCCCTGGCTCTGTGCGGACCAGCCATGGCCGACAAGGAGGACCCCAAGGACCTTGCCGCCGTGTCCACGGCCAAGACCACGCTGCTTCAGGCCGTGAACGCGGTCGAGAAGCAGGGAGGACAGCCCGTGAAAGCCCTCTTGCGTTGGGAAAAGGGCGCGCCGGTTTACGTGGTGGTCAGCCTGAACCAGGAGAAGAAGCTCAAGACCGTCATCAACTCGGACACGGGCGCGGTTGTCTCCTCCAAGGACGACACGGAACTGGGCTGGTTTGGCGGCAAGGAAAAGGACAAGAAGTACGCCGGGCTCGACCAGGCCAAGCTCACCCTGGCCCAGGCCATTGCCAAGGCCGAAGGGCTGAATGGAGGAAAGACCTTCGAGGCGGGGTTCGAGAGCAAGAACAAGAAGAAGCGTTTTGAAATATCCCTGGCAAAGGGGAACGTCGTGTACGAGGTCGTCATAAACGCCGCTACGGGCGATGTCGTCAAGCTGGTCCAAGGCAAGGAAAAGGACCACGACGACTAGAGCCCTCCTCTCTCTATGCACTCACAAAATGGTGCGGGGCTCCCGATGGAGGGGGCCCCGCTTGTAACAACCTTGAACTCCGGAGGCGGCATGAACACAGGAAATACCTCGGGACAGGAAGTTGCCGACGGGTCGCGGCGCTCCTCGTTTCTTTCGGCGCGGCTGCCCGGTGCGCTGCTTGGCCTGGCCCTGCTGGCCGTGATGGCGGTGACCCTGCTGCCCACGCAAGCGGCCCACGCGCAGACAACAGCGCCTGGGGACCTGAACAGATGTGCGGACCTGGACCGCAGGGAGCAGGCCCTCAAGAGCCTCGAGGACCAGATGAACGCCCGGATGGCGCAGTTGAAGCAACTTGAAGCCACGCTCACCTCAATGCTGAACGAGGCGAAGTCCATCAAAGACGCGCGTCTGGCGCACCTTATCGACGTGTATTCCAACATGAAGCCCAGGCAGGCCGGGGCGGCGCTGGAAGCTCTGGACGTTCCCACCGCAGTCAAGATTCTGGCCGGAATGAAGGGCCGCCAGGCCGGTGATATTCTTTCCACCGTCTCGTCCAAGAAGGCGGCCTCCTTGTCCAACGCGTTGACCAGGCTTCAGATGGGGCCGGACCTGCCGGCCAAGCCATGAGAAGCTGCGGCGAGGACCCGGCGTGAATATGCCGGGAGAGAGACCTTGCGGATGCCCGGGACAAGCCGCAGGCATCCATCTTGATCCAACATCTTTTTATAATTGAGGAAACTTGAAATGCTGCTCTCAATCCAATCCCTCTGTCTGAAACGCGGGGGAACTCAGGTGCTGCATGGAGTCGACCTGACGCTGGGTGAGGGAGAAATCTATGGGCTTCTTGGCCCCAATGGAGCCGGGAAGTCCACCACCATCGCCACCACCCTGGGGCTGCTGTGCCCGGAGTCAGGAACCGTGCGGGTTTTCGGCCAAGATCCTCGCGTCGCGTCGCAAAGCGTTTGGAGCGCCCTTGGCGTCTTGCCCGAACGATGCGGATTTTATGACTGGATGTCCGCCGAGGCGTATTTGGGGTTTTTCGCCAAGTTGTATGGCCGAGAGTCCACGCCCGACGCCATGCGCAAGCACATGGACCTGGTCGGACTCGTTTCACGGCCCGGACAACTGATCGGCGCCTTTTCACGCGGCATGCGCCAGCGCCTTGCCCTGGCTCGGGCGCTTCTTCCGGACCCGAAACTTCTTGTTCTGGACGAACCGACGAATGGGCTTGACCCGCGCGGCAGGCGGGAGATGCACGACCTCTTTCTGCAATTGGCGCATCGAGGCATAGGCATTTTGCTCTGCACCCACCTTCTTGACGATGTGGATCGTCTGTGTTCGCGCGTTGGCGTCATCGTGGAAGGCCGGACCGTGGTCGAGGGGATGCTCTCCGATCTTCTTCAAGAACATCAAAGAAACGCGCGCTATCGTATTCGTCTGGAGACGGACATCCCTCCCGGCGCGAGCGCGCCGACCCTCTCCAGCATCGTGGCTCGCGAGGCGGATTGGTGCGTGGTGGACATTGCCACGAACGGTTCTCCAGCCGAGGCGTGGCGGGAGTTGTTGTCCCTCGGCTGGCCAGTGGTGGAGATCAGGGAGGAAGGGAGCGGCCTGGAGGCGCTCTATCTGGCCCTTACCACTCCCACGGGGAGGCCCGCATGAACGCCATGACGCTTATCGCTCGAAAGGAAGCGGGAGAGCTCTTGAAGAGCCCTCGCGGGTTGGGTTGGCTTCTTGCCATGGCGGCATCGCTTTCGGCGTTCTGTCTGCTCCTGGTGAGCGACGTCGAGCTCAGCCTGCTCGATAACGCCCAGGTCGTTTACGATATGTCGGCCATGGTCACCGCCCTCGGCGCGCTCATCGCCATCGTCTTGGGGGTGGACTCCCTGGCTGGCGAACGCGAGCGCGGCAGCCTGACGCCACTGCTCTTGATCCCGACTCCACGGGGAGCCGTCTTGCTCGGCAAGATCGGAGGACTCGTGGCCGTGTGGGTGGTCATGTTCATCCTCTCCCTGCCCTACCTTTGGGCCGTGGGCAGCACAGGCCAGAACCTCGCGGACGGTATGGCCGTCCTGGCCCTGCTTGGATCGCCCGTGGTGCTCGGATTCGGTTTTTTCGCCATGGGGTTGGGCGCTCGTGTCGGGTCCTTGCGAGGCGCGCTGCTGACAGGCCTCATCGTCCTGCTGGTGGCGGCCAGCCCGCTGCTCATCGGTCCCAGCCTGCGCCAGACGGCGGTGGGAAAGTTCTTCGACGCCGTGAACCCGTTCGCGGTGGCGGTTAACGCCTATGACGCGGTGATCATCGATTCCGCGTCTCTTGTGTCCCAGTGGGGAGCGTTACTGGTCATTTTGATCTGGTTGGCCCTGGCGGCCTGGTTCGCCCACGCCGCTTTTCAACGCTTGATTCGGGAAGGAGGCGGCCTGTGAACATGCTGCGCGCATTCGCCCTGATGGTGGGCCTGCTGCTGGCGGCGACGGTTCCCGCCAGGGCGGCTCTTTCCATAAGCCTGGCTCCTCTTGCGGGGAATCCAACCGATCCCCGCATGGGGGATCGCCTGAAATTCCATTCCACCATCGCAAACACCGGCGCGACTTCCGTTGAGGGCCTTACCGCCTGGATCAGCCTGCTGCGCACCGATCCCGGCCATGAGCAGCCCATGGACCTTGAGGACTGGAGCGCGCACAAGGCCATCTCGGCGGCAAGTCTGAAGCCTGGACAAAGCCTGGAAGTGGACTGGCCCATGCGTCTTATTCAGGCCGGAACCTACCGGGTCGTCATCTGCGCGGTCAGCCGAGGGAGTACGGCCCTCTTGACGAGTCCCTTCGCGGACTTTCAAGTGCGGGAAAAACCCGTAGTCGCTTCAAACCGGGTTCTGCCCGTGGCCCTGGGAGCGCCCCTGTTGATTGGAATCTTCCTGCTCGATCGATGGCGCAGGGGGCGGTAGGCGTCGAGACGATGATGGGAAACTGGCAGTCCTTTCCACCTTATACCGCCTTTTCAGGGATCGCTTGACATGTTCAAAGGTTGGCCATGAAAATCCTGCTGATCGAAGACGACGCCGAAACCGCCTCCTACGTGTCGGAGGGGCTCAAGGAGCACGGTCACGTGGTGGACTACGCCCCGGACGGGCTCGAAGGACTGCTCATGGCGTCCTCGGCGAGCCACGACGTGATGGTCGTGGACCGCATGCTTCCGGGACTCGACGGCGTTGCGCTGGTCAAGGCCGCCAGGTCGGCGGGGGTGAAGACCCCCATTCTGTTTTTGACCACCCTGGGGGGCATAGACGACCGGGTGGAAGGCCTCAACGCCGGGGGCGACGATTATCTGGGCAAGCCTTTCGCCTTCTCGGAGCTTCTCGCCCGGGTCAACGCCCTGGCCAGGCGTCCACCCTTGGCCGAGGTGGTGGTCAAGCTTCAGGTCGCCGACCTGGAGATCGACCTGCTGACCCGCACCGCCACCAGGGCCGGGACCGCGCTGGACCTGAAGCCCATGGAGTTCAAACTGCTGGAGTACCTGGCCCGCAACGCCGGGCGGGTGGTCACCAAGACCATGCTTCTGGAGCAGGTCTGGGAGTTCCATTTCGATCCCCAGACCAACGTGGTGGAAACCAACATCAGCCGGCTGCGCTCCAAAGTGGACAAGGATTTCGCGACCGAGCTGATCCACACCGTGCGCGGAGCGGGGTACATTCTTCGTGAGCCTCACTAGACTGACCCGTACCGCAAGCTTTCGTCTTGCGGCCCTGTACGCCGTGTTGTTCGCTCTGTCGGCCTCGATTCTGTTCGGGGTCGTGTACTGGATATCCAGCCAGGCGCTTCTCAAGCTCACGAAAGACACGCTGATGCGCGAGTCCTCGGCCCTGATGGACGACCTCCAGTCCGGGGGGATGGAGGAACTGGTTCGGTCCCTGAAGGAACGCCTGGACGCGAGCGACCTTCCGCCGGCCTACGGCGTTCTGATGGACGCTTCCGGCCGTGTGTTGACGGGCAACATCGTCGTAACGACCCGGCCCGAAGGGTTTACGACCTTGCCGGCTTCGGCCAAGGGAGGCAAGCAAGCGGACGAAGAGGAAGCCGAGCATGGCGTCATCGCCTTCGGTCGAACCCTGCCGGGTGGGGGGTATCTTCTTGTCGGCGAGGACCGTCACCACATGGAGGAGGCGAAAGAAGCCATCCTCCTGGCTTTCGGTTGGGGTCTGGTCACGACGCTTCTCTTGGCTGTGGGCGGCGGGGTGCTTCTTTCCCGGGGATTCTTGCGGCGGATAGACGCCATCAACCGCACCACCCGGGCCATAGTGGCGGGAAATCTGGCAGACCGGGCGCCCACACGGTCCACCAGGGACGAGCTGGACCAGCTCGCGATCAACTTCAACGCCATGCTCGACCGGATTCAAATGCTCATGGACAGCCTTCGCCAGGTGTCCAACGACATCGCCCACGACCTGCGCATGCCTCTTCACCATCTGCGCCAACGGCTGGAACGAGCCAGACTCAAGGCCAACACCGTGCCGGAATGCCATGCAGCCCTGGAGGCGGGTATCGCGGACGCGGATGAAATGTTGATCCTCTTCAGTTCGATGCTCGGCATCGCCCGGATTGAAGCTGGAACCAGGAGGTCGGCTTTTACGCGAGTGAACCTTTCAGGCGTCATGACCACCATAGCCGAGGCCTATGCGCCGGTGGCCGAGGACCAGGGACAAACACTCGGCGCTACGATCGACCCGGACGTGGAAATTTGTGGCGACCGCCCGCTCCTCACGCAGATGTTCTCCAACCTGGTGGAAAACGCCATCAGGCATTGCCCCAAGGGGACGAGCATCCTTTTGACCTTGCGCAAGGAAGAAGGAAGCGTGGTGGCCACGGTGAAGGACAACGGCCCAGGCATTCCCGCGCGGGAATGGGAACACGTCTTCAAGCGGTTCTATCGCCTGGATCGAAGCCGAGGCACGGCGGGGTCAGGATTGGGGCTGGCCCTGGTCAAGGCCGTGGCGGACCTGCACGGGGCTGTGCTTGGCCTGTCGGACGCCATGCCAGGCCTCGGGGTCCGAGTGCGTTTTCCGGCTCCCTGAGGCGCGCGTTGTCGGTTTGTGGAACGGGGCACGGTGAGCCTTGGGGCCGAGGTCCAACCTCTGCCAGGGTAGCGAAACTGCTCGGTCGTACACGCGCCAAGTCTGGCGGAAGCCGTGCTGATCTTTTGTTGGAAAACGTAGACTTCTTGCCAGAGTGTAAAGTAAAAAGTTTGGGCAATCGCAAGGAGAGACGCATCATGAGTCTTCCTCTTCAATCGCTCGGAACTGCACTCGCAAAGCTTGACAGAAAAATTGTCAACCGAATCAACACGGTCGTCTCGGTCCTGGTTTTTGGTACCGGACTGGTTTTGCTTTTCAAGTTTCACGGAGGGGCCGGGGCTGGCAGAAACGCCTTGCTTGGGCTTGGAAAGTGTTTTTGGCTGACCATCCACCAGATGGCGGCCCTGGCGTTTCTTGTCGGCTTTGGGATTCATGTCTTGAACAATAAGCGATATATACTGTCAATTGTTGGGCGCTGGCGCTCCAATCTGCCGGAGAAAATCAAAAAAAGAAGCCTTGAGCAGGTACTGCTCTTTGCTGTTGGGGCATGCGTGATATTCGCCGGGTTCTATCCTTGGATCACGATGCCTGGAGCGCCTTTGAGGATCAGGAATTATCATGCCTGGATCGACATACACAATTTCCTGGGACTCGCGTTTCTGATCGGCTCGGTCGTTCATGTGGCGAGACGGTGGCGTCGTCTCTTGAAATAGAAAGCATGGGTCTGCGTATTGTGTCAGACAGTACAGCGCCTCGTTCAAGGGGGTGAGAGCTTCCCCTTTTTTTTCGGAGGGGGTGGAAAAAACTTTTTGTGTACCGGTCCAGGGTTTCTTGGACAGTTTCTCGTCTAATTCATGCCGCCTTGCCCATGGCCGCAAGGAGCTTCTGCCGGTACTGCTCGGGCGTCCTGTAGCCATGCCGCCCGACCCGCCAGCGAGTGTTGTATGTTTCCTTGAATGCCAGCAGTCCTTGACGCAGGTCCTCGACGGTCTGAAAGCCTCGCACCCAGAGCAGGTTTTCCTTGAGGATGCGCACGAAACGCTCGGCGATGCCGTTGCCTTGGGGCTCGCGCACATAGGACGGCGAGTCCTTGATCCCAAGGAAGGCGATCTCCCGCTGAAAATCCTCCGAGATGAATTGACTGCCGTGGTCGTGGCGTAGCGTCAGTCCGGCCGCTGCGTCCTTGTCGAACACCCCAAAGCCGCGGCGCACGCCCTGCCGGATCGGCTCCAGGGCTTCCAGCCGGGTCCCGCGCTTGGCGGCATGGATGCCGACCAACTCCAGCGAGCAGTGATCGATGGCAAAGAATATCGAGGCGTTGCCTTCCGCAAGGGTCATGGTTGTGGTCATGTCCGTGCCCCACATCTCGTCCACGCGCCCGGTTCTAATCGTGCCGTTGTGCGCTTTGGGACAGTGCGGCCTGCCAGGACGTTTGGGCGCAAGAAGGTCGTTCTCGCGCATCAGACGGAGTGTGCGCTCCTTGGAGGTCCGGACGCCTTTGTCGCGCAGCATGGCCCAGACCTTGCGGTACCCCTCGCCGGTAAACGGGCTTTCCGCGAGGACGCCCTTGATCTCGCCCACCAGCTCGACGTCGGTGTGAAAACCACGAGGACCGCGACGCCTGGGCTCCGTGTCTGAGGGCTGGCGTCGCCAGTACACCGTTGAACGGGCCACGTCCCAGATGCGGCAGACCCTGGTCACGCCGAAAGGCCTGCCTGTGAAGGCGGAAGAGGTGCGGCTCACTTCCTCGACCGCCTGTGGGCCAAAGGGCGGTTTTGCTCCATGCGGGCGATCTTTTCCCGCAACAGCTCGATCTCCATGGCCTGCTCGCCGATCTTGGACTGAAGCCGGTCCACCTCGACGCTTTCCCTGGCAGGACGAGGTTTCAACCCGGATTCTCCGCCTTCGAGGAACGTGTCGCGCCACTCGCTGAGTTCCGCCGCCGTGACGCCAAGCTCGCGGCTGACGTGTTCCAGGTCCTCACCGCGAAGAAGCCTGAGAACGACCTGCGCCTTGTGCTTGGCCCAATACCGCTTCCGACCCGTCGATTCGTTGCCCATTCGACACCTCCAGGACGATCGATCCATACGTCCAAGTTGGTGTCCAAGAAAACCCTAGGGCAATCCACTGGTTTCAAACCCGTTCCTGCGGATACGCCGCCCCAAAAAGGTGACGTGGTTATTATCCAGCAAGCTCCGAACCATCAAAGTGGGCATGCAGCGATGTACGATGGGGAAAAATGGATATCAGATTTTGAGCAAAAAGACATCTACGGCAGCCCTGGGCTGCGCAAAAACAATACACCCTATGTAATTTATCGCAGGCCTTGAGTTTAAAGCTGGTTTCAAGTAAAATGCTGCTGCATGAGCAAGGAAGGGTGTCTTCCGATTCAGCACAGTTCGAATGTCGCTTGTACAAGGCAAGGCCAATTTGAAGATCGAACTGACGAGGAGATCAATGTAATGCAAAAAATGTTCGGTAGAACAATCTTTTATTTCATTATGTTGACATTTTTGTCGTCTCCGTCAGGGTATTGCGCAGAGCAAGATCCAATCAAATTTTTGACTGATTTTTACACATGGTACATACCGGCCCAGGGTGTGATGTATCCAGAATATCATCGTGACATATATCTCTATGTTGCACGGGATACAGTGGAAGAGCTTAAAAAAAGGCCCGTAAATTCTGGGTGCGACAGGACAGACTATTTTATCAAGCTTGATGATACACCTGTAGACATGAAAGGTGTGCGCATATTGGTTGATCAGGTGGAAGATATTGGCCCTGACACTTTAGTGGCCACAGTGACCATTGTCCAGGTAGATAAAGTCGGGCATCGCTTTCCTGATGGTGTTATTATCGTTGTTTTGAAAAAGATCAAAGGCGAACTTAAAATATTTAAGTGCATTGACGCTTATCCTGAAGCTTGATTGTTTGTGGAGAAAAACGATGGCAATAACTCGCTCCATGTTATTCTGTTTGTTTGTCCTTTTGTTTGCACCTAGCTTCGTTCACTGCAAGTTGAACTCAGCAGAAAATCATGTTAAAGAATTTTACCAATTTTACATTCGTAGCGGAACAAAAATAACAATTGATAGTGATCTTTCTAGTTATGTTGACGGGTGCACGTTAAGGACGTTGCGAATTATGTATAATCGAGCTTGTTTTGACTCTGATTATTTTACAAGGTCACAGGATGTCGCTGAAGATTGGCTTGACGTTCTCGTAATCCATAAAGAAATGAAAGTAAATGATACAACAAGCGTGGTGCCTATCTCATTTAGATGGTCAGAAGACAAACAGCATCATCTTCTTGTTTTTGTCAAGAAAGAGGTGGACGGTTGGCGCATAATAAAAGTCTCCGGAACAGAAAGGTTTTATCAGTAAGATATTGCTTTGCAGGCGCTGACAGGCTTGATCCGTTACTAAAAAGTCCTCCGTCTGTTCTTGATGAAAAAGGAAAGAGCACCAAGTCGTTATATCCTCCGAGTCATAGGAGCCTGTGAACCAGGACCATCCTAAGCTCAGTTGGCTGACTCACCACAGCCTCACCACCAGCGCAACCCCAGCCGCCAATTCACCGTTGGCAGGCCCGTCCCTGAAAGCCAAAATTCCTTTGGGGAAGCCAAAAAGACACGTTGGCAACTGTTGGCTGGCTCGCCAAAGCTTAATAATTTCACAATGCTGCTGGCATGGCATTCAAGAGGTCGTCGGTTCAATTCCGTCCAGCTCCACCAAAGACCTCAAGGGGTTATCCAAGAAATTGGGTAACCCCTCCTTTTTTTTACATTGGCTGCCTCCGCCAACACTTTTGTTGGCGCTCCCGGACACCGAAGTCTCGGTGAAGCAGCATTCCCCTGTATGAACATCCAGAAGACGACCCCTTGAGGAAAATTCAAGCGGTCGTTTTTTGTTGTGCTTTTTCGCTGTGTTGGAAAAAGTATTTCGCAACAAGCCGCAGCGAAGACTGAGCAAAAAGATGATGGCCTCTTGAGGGATTATCAAGGGGTGGTGGTTTGGGTTGTCTTCGACGTCCCCTCCAGGGGAACGGAAATTTGCTTCTGGTGAGGAGGCGGACTTGCCGGAGGGGAGCAGAAGCGACCTTGGAGACGACTTCTTGATGAAAAATCAAGGGGATGTGTGGTGGGTGGTCTTCACCTGCGTCTGGTGTGCCTGCTGCGGTTTGGACTTTTGGACATTCTGAGTGCATCCCTGAAAAAACATGCTGGTCTGGTCAGAACTGGGCAGGACTGGCGCAGACGGAGTGTATCCTCGGATGCTGAAGAGGAGGGGGCTGGATGCTCTGCTGTTTTGCAGGGCCGGTTTCCTTCTCCCTGACCGCCCTGAATGAGCCCTGATGCGGGTGTTGACTGAAGGGCAGGCGGAACGAGTCACAGGGGGATCGGATTTTGCCCTGCCCTGGTGGCCTGCTGGGCCTTCTCCGGTCCTTCCCCTGGCCTGTCCCGGACCTGCCCCAAATTTCCACAAAACAGGGTTTTCCTGGGATTTTCCTGGGGTGCTGGGGATTGGCCTCCCCGGTGCTGGGAGACTTCCAGGAGGGGGTGTTTTTGGAGGAATGTACGTTTTTGCAGGGGGTTGGGGAGAGGCTGGTAGGTGAGTTTGGGTAGGTTTTATGTTCGCATCGTCGTGTCGGTTGGCCCAAATGTCACTCTGGAATGAAGCATTTTGATGTTATTTGCCTGAAACTAAAAGGTTTTTGTAGGAGTGACGTTTGTGACGTTTGATTTAGTCAGTTTCTGGGCTTTATTTCATGCTCAGGCCGTTGTCATAGTCAAAGGAGAATGAATGCTCGCCCAACTCCTAGTAATGAGGCTGCAAACTTCTATCAAAATCTTTTCCATTCTCGTTATAATGAATCTGATATTGAAACACATTGTTTGAATCATAATAGTTTAGGTAAACAAACCATGTGTGCCTCCTTTCTCCTGAATCTTCAAAGAAAAAGCACATGTACATTTTTTCAATATCCTCTTGAACTGTTTTTTCTTCAACCTGTTTTGTTTTTGCCCTGGCGCTTATATACATATCACAGTCAAAGGCGAACTCATACTCTGGGAACTTTTCCTTAAGCATGCTCATGTGTTTGACATCTCCAGGCTGTGGAGCAGAACAGCAGGCACGTAATACAACAACGTGAGCTAACAGTAGAAGCAGGAATATAGAAACAAATAACTTAACAATTGCCATGGCTATTTTTTTCATATTCATGGTGTCATCGGTGATTTTGCAAAGTAAAGGTATGTGGGTAGATCATTCTGCAAAGCCACAGCTCCACCCTGTAGAGCAACAGTATTGTTCCAGCAGGGCGGAGCCGGTGTGTCGACGCGTGGTGTTATGGTTTTATTTGGCATCTATTACTTCGCTGCACAAGAATACATGTCATATGCTATTATATTCATTATTCTTCACAACTAGTAGAAGTCCTGTAGGCTTTTGTGAAATATTTTTTTGTCTTGTAGATATGTGATTTGGTACTGAAATTCTCCGCTTGAGTCATAATAGTTCAAATATACATAACCTACACGCTTTTCCCCAGACCCGTTCATAAAAAAACACCTGTATATTTCTTCAAGCTTTTCTTGAGTGGTTTGCGCCTCAACCGCCTTGCTTCTTGCCTGTACGCGGATGTAAAATTCGCAATCAAAGTCAAACGCGTACTCTGGAAACTTCTCCTTGAGCATGTGCATATGTTTGACGTCCTCCTGCGACGGCGTCGGACAGCAGGCACGCTGTGACAGCAAGGAAATGAGCAGCAGGAATGCATAGAAGACAACAATGAATTTCATGAGCTTGAAAATAATCTTTGCCAGTTTCATGATGCTTCCGTCGTAGATTGGAAAGATGAGATACGCAAACTCGCCCCATCTACGGCTGCAACTTCACCCTGTCGGGCAAATGTATTGTTCCGACAGGGTGAAGCCGGTTTGTCGACGCGTGGCGTTACGGTTTGTTCTGGGCTTCTATTTCTTGCTCGGCCCGATGAATGCCAACTTCGTTGGCTTCAAAGTCATCAAGCGAAAACGCCCAGGGCCTTTCTCCGTTTAAACGCCTCCACAGGTCGGGTAAATCTTGATACAGAAGGCCTTGTATCTCGTTGCCATAGCCCGCTAGACGTGTCCAATTAGGGCCGAACTCCTTGGTGAGCAGATAGCTTACCGTGGCGTGGCGTGTATCAGAGTCTTCATGGTTTTGCATTTTGTTATGTCCCCACAGTCGAAGCTCCTTCGCCCTCTGATAAAATTCAAGAGGATGAGTTATGGGGTATATGCCATCTTTATCAGGTTTTGCCGTTGACGTCCACCCGGGGGGAGGCGGTGAAATCGAGATTTCCTTCGGCTTTGTCGAATTTTGCTCTCCAGTTGCCGGCGGCATGGTTTGGTTCTGTCCTCCGGCGGCTTCGAGTCCTCCCTGTCCCGCCGAACTGAATTGCGCCAATTGGGTCTTTGGCGTGTTGTCCGCCATACCGGTGATGGCGCTGAACTGGTTCGAGGTTGCTCTGAGATCGGACTGAACCTGACCCTACACTTTCGAGAGGAACTGAAGCGAGTTTTCGGAAGAGACGGTGGCGGAGGTGGAGGGGCGGAGCGATTGGGGTAGCTCCAGGGGTGGGAAATACGCGAGAAACCGCGTTTTTGGAGGTCACGTCCGTCAACGTGGTGTAAATTCCGACCTGCTTGAGGTGGCAATCGGCCAGCACGTCGTGCTCGGTTTCATCCATGAAGCTGGCGAGTTTTGGCCATTTGCCGCGAAGCTGGTCGGCGACATGCCGCCAGGTCTGGCTGGCGCTGGCCGCATCCGACTGTAAAAAGGCCTGGCGCAAGGCGGCGGAGACCATGGCGTGCTGGGATTTGGGGACGCGGGCCAGGGCGTTTCGCATCCAGTGAACCCGGCAACGCTGCCACGTGGCCCCGAACGTCTTGGCTATCGCGGCCTTGAGGCCTTCATGGGCATCGGAGATGACCAGTTTCACTCCGCTTAAGCCACGGCGAAGAAGGCCTTTGAGGAAAAAAGACCAGAACGGCTCGGCCTCGCTGGGGCCGATGTGCAGCCCCACGATTTCACGGCGACCTTCCGTGTTCGTCGCCACGGCGATTATATCGGCGACGCTGACCACTCGGCCGCCTTCGCGCTGCTTGAGGTAGGTCGCGTCCAGCCACAAATAGGGCCATTCTCCCGTCAGCGGCCTGCAAAGAAAGGCATGTACCCGTTCATCAATGTCCTTGCACAGCTTGGACACCTGGGATTTCGAGATGCCGGAAAGCCCCATGGCCTGAACGAGATCGTCCACGCGTCGCGTTGATATGCCGCCGATCCAGGCCTCCTGGATGACGGCCACCAAGGCACGTTCGCTGGTCTTGCGTGGCTCCAGGAAGGGCGGAAAGTAGCTTGCCCTGGCGCAGCTTGGGGATGCGTAGCTGTAAAGAGCCGACGCGGGTGTCAAGGCTGCGATCCCGGTAGCCGTTGCGGTAGCTGACTCGCTCGGGACTCCGTTCATGGCGGCTGGCTCCGATCAGGCCGTCCACATCGGCTTCCATGAGAAGTTGCAAAACAGCTTCCGCCAGGGAGCGCAGAAAATCGCCGCCATCGGTCTTTTGCATCAGCTCGATTAATGCCATGCTGTTCTCGGCCATCGTGGTTTCCTTTGGTTGCAGGTGCGGCTTCGCAACTTCACCTTACAGCCAATCGGCCCGATGGCCACCTCGCCCATCCCGTCCAGGCTGTCCGAAAAGGTCCGAGTTAGCCAAGGGACTTCATTAAAGTCATTCTCTTGGTGCATTACGCTTGAAAACGGGCCTTGGCTTGACAAAATAACTTTGCACATATAATTTTTTGCACATCATAACGCTGCTGCGTTTGGTCAAGCGGACTGAGCCGTGCGCGCCCTCCGCAAGCAGCCCAAGCACCATATGAGGCTTTCATGAGCGACATGTTGCCACGTTGGAAACGAATTCTGTTGAGCCTGATACCGCCTGCAGTGGCCATTCCTACGAGCATCCTCATCATTTACCTGCTGAAAAAGGTTGCCCATGTCGGATTTTTATTTTGCCGGGGATGATTATGTTCATTTTTTTGTCACGAGCACAACAAACGAAGTGATCATTGCATTGTTTGTATACTATTTTTACATTGATCCGTGCAGCTTCCCATTTTGAGGGCATTATGTACTCATTTAAGTCAATAGCTCAAAGCACAATTGTCTTGATTGTCACCATTGTAGCTTTCTATCTAGTGATTGTTTGGAAAGTGAGCAGGCATTGCTCTTAGTCAGAAAGGCCGGTTTCCCGGCCCTTGTCGGTGCAAAGTTCTGTCAGGCTAGTCCCTCGTTAGGGCTCGCTTCGAATGGAGCTTGCTGCTCCGGCTGCGTCGGCGGGGCTGCCTGTTCAGGCTCCCATGTTAGCCAGGGATACCTGAAATCCAGGTCATCAAGGAGTTCTCCAGCTATGGCACCACCTAACAATTGAGTGGCCCAGGGTGATATTATCCCCTTAATCCCTCCGAGACGACTTGTGATTACTCCTCCGATTATGCTGTTTATCCACCCTGGCGGTTTTACCCATCGTAAGTAGAGAGGCCCCTTGATCTGGAGGCTTCCGTCGGGTTGCGGGTTGCGGGTTGCGGGTTAAGGTAATCCCGATGCCCCTGGGGAGCCGCGTCAGGTTGTTGTTGCACGGGTTGCGCTGCTTTGCTCTGGGCCAGCACGGTGCCGGATGCATTGGGAGAACCCTGTGAACCCGCACTGTTTGTGAAAAGACTGCCGCCCTGTAACCCCTCCTGGCCGTTGACCAGCTTTCAGCTTCGCAGCCGCCATCCCCTCAACCGGGTCGCCGTTAGTCAGAATATGAGCCTCGTAGGCTACTTCCGTCGGGTGTTGAGGTTCCATACCCGCAGGGTGGCTTGGATAACCTTCCATATATGCATGCTCCTTTGACTGGCTGTATTTACGATGTGCCGCCCAGCCTGTCAGCCACGCCGCACAGTTCCAGGTAACGCATCAGGTCTTCATCTTTGCCCTGGCCGCTGTGAAGACGATCAAGCACGGCGCGTTTCTCATCCTTTGCGAGGGTGGTAGCGGTTTTGTTGCCAGCGCTGCACCTGGCGGTCGCCGCACGTCCGCGTGCGTGTGAACGGCGCTCCACGCGTTCGGCAATCTCTCGCAAATTGCTATACAACTCCATAAACGCGTGGGGATTGTCCTCCAACTCTCTGGATAAGGCTCTCCGGCAGGGGGTGTGCAAACATCCTGTATGGTATTCAAGAATGTGCATCGTCCGCTCATAGAGCGGATCCACTTTTCTGAGCTTCTCGTGCAGATGCCGCATGGCGGCTTCCTGCTTCTGACGCCTCTCAAGGGCAAAAATTGCTTGAAATCGCTTCTGCAAAACAGGAGTCAATTCCTGAGCCACTTCCCAGCGCAGCCTGACTGAGGGGTCCTCAGGCATGGGACCCCAATCGAGGTCCTTCTGGCTTTCCCGTGGGTCTCAGCCCGGCTAAAGTCCTCCAGGGAGGACACTCATGACGGACACGGACCTGTATTCGCGTATTCTCGGCCTGACCGAGCCTTGGTGTGTCGAGGCTGTCAAGTTGAACACGGTTGAAGGGCGCGGCGGGGAAGATCGTCCACGACCGGTTCCACATCATGAAGCACGTGGGAGAGGCGGTGGACCGGGTGCGCAAGCAGGAGCACCGCGAGCTGACGGGGCAGGATGACCACCGGCTCAAGGGCACGAAATACCTCTGGCTCTACCAGGAGGCGAATCTCCCGGACAAGCACCGTCCGACTCTGGAGTCCTTGAAAGCGGCGAACCTCAAGGTGGCGAAGGCCTGGGCCATGAAAAAAAGCCTGAACAACATCTGGAAATCCTTGAGCATAGGCTGGGCGAGGCGTTTCGTGAACCGGTGGCTGAAATGGGTGAACAAGTCCGGCTTGTCGCCGATGCAAAAGGTGGGCGGGCTGATCCAGCGCCATCTGGAGAACATTCTGACTTTCTGCCGCCACCGAGTCACCAACGGCGTGGGCGAAGGACTCAACAGCAAGATCATGGCCATCAAGCGGAAAGCCTGCGGCTACCGCAACAGGGACCACTTCAAAACCGCCATCTCCTTCTTCTGCGGCGGCCTGGACCTCTACCCCGCCGGATCCTGACTGGGCCTACCCACGGAAAACCCGGAAGAGCCGAAATTCTTTATGGATAAGTTCATAGGAGTTTTATACACCGAGTAATACAATTGTTTGTAATACAAAGGAGAAATCCCGCGATAGCTGTGAGCCTGACGAGCGAGCCGATTTCATGGCTCTAGCCGAACCAATAACGTCTAAAAGGAAGATTTATAATGATTCGGCAATTTAAAGGTTTACTGGTCAATAAAAGTAACAAGAGACTTGTTGCATTGCTTGCTTCGATCTACGCCACAGTGCGCAACAAGCAATTTTGCTGTGTTTCAAGTGTTGACAACTATTGGGTTCATAAGCATAAAGACTATACTTTTGTTGATCTGGGTTTATGTTTGCAAACCAGGGATGAACTTTTTTCCGCAACATACGACTACTACAATTATGGTTACAAGATAAAGCCTGGTGATGTCGTTTTTGATGTAGGCGCTGGCATTGGCTATGAGACACTGTGTTTTGCCGCAGCCTGCGCCCCGCACGGGAAAGTTTTTTCTTTTGAAGCCGTACCCTCTTTGTTCGCCATTCTTCAGAAAAATATTGAACTCAATGCCTTGGCGCACGTCCAGAGCTTCCATGCCGCAATTTCCAACATATGTGGGCAGACGTATTTTCAGGAAATGCCGAACCACGTCGAGAGCCGAGTCGCCTTTCACGGCTCCACCAAGACCGCTGTCGAAAGCCTGACGATTGATAGCGTGGTGCAACGGTATCAGCTCGATTCCATTGATTTTCTTAAGATGAATATAGAGGGTTTCGAGCGCTACGCCATTGAAGGCATGCGCCAGTCGATCAGCAAGGTACGGCATGTAAGCATCGCGTGCCATGATTTCCTGTCACAAAACGACCAGGATAGCCACCTCAAGACTCTGTCGCTTGTCCAGTCTTTTCTGCAGGATAATCAGTTTCATATCATCCATCGGCCAGACGACCCACGCCCCTGGATCGCCCATACCCTGTATGCTTCCCGGGTGTAGCGGCGAAAGCTTGAGCAGGTTGTCTGTCAGGCGCCAGGGTACAAATTGCTCCCTTCTCCTTGGCCAACCCGCGCAATAGAAAGCGGATATGACCCTGAGCGTCCTTGATCTGGCCGAACATCGCTCTGGATTGCCTTAGGGTTTTCTTGGACACCAACTTGGACGTATGGATCGATCGTCCTGGAGGTGTCGGATGGGCAACGAATCGACGGGTCGGAAGCGGTATTGGGCCAAGCACAAGGCGCAGGTCGTTCTCAGGCTTCTTCGCGGTGAGGACCTGGAACACGTCAGCCGCGAGCTTGGCGTCACGGCGGCGGAACTCAGCGAGTGGCGCGATATGTTCCTTGAAGGCGGAGAATCCGGGTTGAAACCCCGTCCGGTCAGGGAGAGCGTCGAGGTGGACCGGCTCCAGTCCAAGATCGGCGAGCAGGCCATGGAGATCGAGCTGTTGCGGGAAAAGATTGTCCGCATGGAGCAAAACCGCCCTTTGGCCCACAGGCGGTCGAGGAAGTGAGCCGCACCTCTTCCGCCTTCACAGGCAGGCCTTTCGGCGTGACCAGGGTCTGCCGCATCTGGGACGTGGCCCGTTCAACGGTGTACTGGCGACGCCAGCCCTCAGACACGGAGCCCAGGCGTCGCGGTCCTCGTGGTTTTCACACCGACGTCGAGCTGGTGGGCGAGATCAAGGGCGTCCTCGCTGAAAGTCCGTTTACCGGCGAGGGGTACCGCAAGGTCTGGGCCATGCTGCGCGACAAAGGCGTGCGGACCTCCAAGGAACGTACGCTACGTCTGATGCGCCAAAACCGTCTGCTGGCGCACAAGCGTCCAGGCCGGCCGCACGGACCCAAGGCCCATACCGGCACGATCAGAACCGGGCGCGTGGACGAAATGTGGGGCACGGACATGACCACGCCCCTGACCCTCGCGGAAGGCAACGCCTCGATATTTTTCGATATCGATCACTGCTCGCTGGAACTGGTCGGCATTCATGCCGCCAAGCGCGGGACCCGGCTCGAAGCCCTGGAGCCGATCCGGCAGGGCGTGCGCCGCAGCTTTGGGGTGTTCGACAAGGACGCAGCGGCCGGACTGATGCTACGCCACGACCACGGCAGTCAATTCATCTCGGAGGATTTTCAGCGGGAGATCGCCTTCCTTGGGATCAAGGACTCGCCGTCCTCTGTGGGCGAGCCCCAAGGCAATGGCATTGCCAAGCGTTTCGTGCGCATCCTCGCATAAACGTCGCATTCAAAAAAAAGCACAAAAAGTACCTATTTCCAATCTATCAATTTTTCAAGATAAAGCAAATTTAGATAATTTTCCACGGCAGAAAAAGAGAAACCCGTTTTGTCTGCTATTTCAGCAATGCTCAGGCGTCCGTTTATGTAATACGTCACACTATGAATGATCTCTGCCATCGTTCCATAATCCAACTTGTTGAATCGGGAGATGAAAATTTCACCCGTAAACAAGGGAATGGGAATGCGATTTGCCTCGAAAGCCTCAATGATTTTCATCGTGAGATTGACTGAGTCCTCAAGGTGTTCAATGTCCGCCGAAGAAACGTTATCCAAAGAGGTATGATATCCCCGGTACGGGTGATCCTTGTGACTGGGGGGAAGGACCCTGGAAAGAGAGGCCATAGGTACATTGATGCCCTGCGAATTGAACATGCGCTCATCGTTGAGCACGACTTTGCCAAACGGAGCACACCACGATTCAGGATCATGCTCTTTAACAACGAGTGAACAGATTTGATCAATCTCACTGTTGCCTTCTAACGAAAATTGCAAAGAATAAGGGTGCACTGTGGCCAGCATTTCCAAAAAAAGGCCAGCGCGAAAAGTCTTGACCATGTGCATATTATGACTCAAGTACGCCGCGGAACCAATTGTTTCCGGTAAAAACAAAATCCTATATGTATAACGCAGACGTGATTTTCTCTTGAGTCTTTTTGAAATCTCTATCGCTGCAACAACTCCGCTTGTATCATCGTTGGCCATGCAGGGATGGCAAAGATGGGTGCATAAAATAAAAGACTCTTCGCTTGCTCCACGAACAAGAATCTCCCCAACCTTCAGCTCCCCCTTGCTGAACTCGGCATCAATTACCACACGATATGCGTCGTCCTCAAGAGATTCTTTTTGCTCTTGCGTACAGCACAATCCCCAGTCTCGTTCATAATATTTAAAAATAAAAGGAATAGCATCCTGCAACGTATCGTGCGTATACAGATGCTTGAAAAGCTCTTCCCTGTTCACCTCGCCATCAAACGGCAACGAATAGGAAATCACATGCAATCTGTGGTCGCGGGAAGAAAATATTGTTTCTCCGTCAAGCGTTTCAAGACGCGCCTCTCGGCAAGTCCACTTTTCTGGTACTATCCAGGAAAAGCATTCTTCACCTGTTGGATAGGCATGGACATGCATGGGGACAATACTGGCAATGGAGTCGATGGCATCATCATAGCCGTCGGAAACAATGTCGCGGGGCAGTGGAGACAAGGATGCGAGTAAAGTCTGCAGCGAGGCATCCCTCGGTATTGTGACCGGCGAGCGCCTTGGGGGAACACGGCGAATTTCTTCTTCGAGTGGATTGACATCCGGATCTCTGGCAAAGCACATTGGATTATGGATTAACATTCTTCTGGCAACTGAAAATATGTCTTCAATTGATGCCACGGTAATACTTGCCAGCCCTAACGATACAACGTTGCAACTGCTTTGTGCTATCAATTGCTCCTGTGCTCTGTCAAACTGAGGCAGGCTAAAGTCGCCAAATGTTCTCACGGAATAGATCCAACGCTCCCGCCTTGTACTGTTTCCCTCCCGGATTACACCTGAGAATAGCTTTCGATATCGGTGCGGAGCATTGCACGCTTGTTCAAGATAGTGGATTCCAGTAAAGTAATATATGTCAAGCCCAATCTGGCACAACTTAGCGCCCGCCGTTTCCAAACGAGCGTATAGACAATCGGGCCCAAAACAGTCATTGGGAAGATCGCGAAAGAGCTCATCAACTGCAGGACCTATTCCGGCTACCGAAAATATTGGGTCCGATGAACGCTTCACACCCTGCAATTTACGGAAACGGTTGCCAAAAGGACCCACTTCAGACGGCGTGTTGACTGGATCATATGGGGCCCTTGCGCAGAAGCTGTACGAATATGTCGGCGTGAAAAACGATCCCTCCGGGCCAAGAACGTCAAGCATGGCTGAGAGGACTACATCAAAGGAGTCCTTCCCTTGATACGCTTCCTCGGGGATGCCAAGCGGGAGAAGCGATATGTGGCTGAAGACAATATCACCACGCTTGATACCACAACTCTGAAGAGCGCGAACAACGTCATGGTAAGTATAATGAAAGCGAGGCATTCGTTAGCCCAAAACTTCCTTGATATTTTCTACAATAAGCTCGACAGAAACCATGGTCGTAATCTGTTCGTCACTGAATTGGACATCAAATTCCTGTTCTAGAGCAAGAACTATATTGATATGTTTCAGTGAATCCCATGCCTCAATCGTATCGGGAGAAGAAGCCTCCGTAATCTGCTCGACAGGAATCTTGAGGACAGATGCAATAATTTCACGCACTTTATCAATCATGGCGTACTCAACCCTCGCTGGTAATATTTGACGTTATGGAGTTAAAAAAATCCGGTTTCCCTGGAATATCCCGCGTCAGGTCAAAAGCGAATGCCACCCCCCCAGGATCAAGGGTCATTGAAAGCCTATAAAATCCGTTGTTTTCATAAAAGCTCTCGACCTGCGCGTTTTTGCGGGTAGGGATATACACACCAACCGCTTTTGTAAATCCTTTCCCCTGAGCCAAAGCAAGAGCTTCGTGTAGCAAAACGCGCTCAACTCCCCGACCGAGGACCCTGCACGAGAGCAGAAACGAATCAAACACTGCGTAGTCTTCCGTATAGTTCAGCACACAAACGCCAACGATCCCCAACCCACCAAACCTATCTGCCAATTTGACACAAAAAACATCATGAGAACTTGCAGCGGAGAACCTCTCAATATCTACTTCGCTGTAGCGCCTCGTTGTAAGGTTAAACTGATTTGTCTTTTGTGTTAGCTGGGATATCCTCGGAATGGAAAACGCTTCCGCAAAAGTTATCTCGATATCCATACACAGAGACTTGTAGTAGGACTCCATGTCGACAGATTTTATATGCAGAGACTTTCTTTGAATATCTGCCCTATACATGGCCCCGCGCTGTTTGTCTTCTTCAGATATCGATAGCGAGTCGAAGAGACCGCATCCGGACAAAATCCTTTTATAAGATCCAGGAGTTGATTTCGGAAGGGGTATGGTTTCCACTTCCGGCAGAGCTGCCCGGACAAGATTGATTTCAAATTCGGAATCATCCACAAAGACCATACTCTCCAAACCAATGTTCAGAGTGTTGGCCAGACGCATTAGATTGGACGCCTTGTCCTCCCAATTAATTTCCCAGGCAGCTATATGCTCTCTCTTAAGCACCATATCCGTATGTTTATCGAAAACCTCCCACACATCCGCTTCATTGTTTTTTGAGCAAAGCGCCAAGATTATACCTCGGTTATACAAATTCACTATTTCATTTTGAAACTCAACATAATAAGATCCAGGAAATGTTTGGCCAAGTTTAATATTTTGGAGTTTATCTTCCCCAATGATCCCTCCCCAGAGGGTGTTGTCACAATCCAGAACCAGACATTTTTTATTTTTTCCCTTATACGCCCGGACAAAACGAAAGACTTCAAAGCCAATTTCCGTGAGCGCTGCTCGGCTGTAGGGAGCACGCCCCAAATGCCACAACCGCTGATCAAGATATGTTGACCACCCTAGACGTCCAGAGAGTACAGCTAGGTCAAAATAATAAGCATTCAAAGTACTTCGACATGCGTGACGAATCAGCTCGTTCAGATGACGGATTGTGTTTGCTTGCCCATGTTCGTTCTGGGCATCCCATATGCCCATCGCAGGATGGGGTGGAATTTCGAATCCGCAAAATAAAACAAGTCCATCTGTTTTTCCCCGAATCCCTGAAACCAACTCACGAAAATATTTCCCCAGACGCTCCACTTCGGCTTGCAAGGCCGCCTCGCCAAGAGAGGAAAACCGTAAAGCGATATCGGGCGACAATGTTTCGAGATATAAAAAGACCAGCACGCAATCTGTTTCATTATTAATCAGGGCAGTGCTTTCCCCGAACACTTCCTGATACACATTGTCATATTCACCAAAGACCACCTTCGTATCAAAGTGCATTTGCAAGCCATAAAACTGCAGGATCGGAACAATCGCTTCAATCGTTATATTTCGCAATACAGCAATGTTGAGCGGCGTAAATTCGCTAAAGTCAGTCGAATTGACGATCTTTTGCATCTCTGAATATGACGTGTTACTCATAAATTTCCTTCATTCGCTCCAAGTCCAGTCTCCCGCTTCTCCCCATTTCGAATTTGGCAGGCTACTCCATTACAGACCCACCGCTTACCCTAAAATTCTGACCGGTTAGGAATGACGCCCCGGGACTGAAGAGAAACGCTACAAGGCTTGCGATATCCTCAGGAACCGCAAGGCGACGCAACGGTGTTTGCATCTTTGCGACCATTTTGGCTTTTTCTGGCATCCCTGCAATCATTGTGGTCTGGGTCATGGAAGGTGAAACCGTCATGGCGCGAATTCCTTTGGGACCATACTCCACGGCAATGCATCGCGTAAAAGCGGCCAGGGCGGCCTTCGCTGAAGCGTAGTGAGCGAACTGCGTGGGTGGAACGCTATCTGCGGAAGTACTCCCTATGGTCAGGAACAATCCAGCTTTCCCCTCGACGAGGTAAGGCAACAGGCTTGAACACAGATTAAAGGCACCTTTTAGCATAATATCAAGGTGCGTCTGAATCTGATCCCATTTCATATCGGCGAACAAGGTCGGGATGATCCTGCTGGACGCATTATGAACACACCCCGCGAAATGATCATACCGGGCCTTGGTCTCTTCCACCATGGCCAATACCTGCTCCGGGTCACGAACATCCGCCTGGTACGCAATCGCTTCGCCACCGCCAGAGAGGATCTCGGAAACGACCTCCCGGGCCTGATCTATGCTCGAAGAGCAATTGACCACGATAGGGTGCCCCGCTTTGGCCAGCGCGAGCGCTATTGCCGCCCCGATGCCTCGACTGGCCCCGGTTACAATGACAGCCCCTTTTTCGATACCGTTCATTTTCCTCTCCTCCATGACTTTCGGCTTCAGCACCTTCACTTTTGCCTCGCCTTCCAGAACGCGATCCCCGGCTTCCCCGAGAATGATTGTCTCCAAGACAAGAATCCGCTGTGACAAGCTCTTTTGCAGAACGGTCACCCGTACAGTGATGACTTCATCAAGGCGCACCGGACGCAAAAAGTGAATAGACTGCTCAAACCACAAGGCCCCTTTGCCGGGGAGCTTCGTACCAATAATCGTTGAAAGGAAAGACGCGGTCAGCATCCCGTGCACCACTCGCTTGCCGAACCCCGTGTCCTGGGCAAAGGCGTCATCCATATGCAAAGGATTGTTGTCTCCCGTCAGATCGCAAAACGTCTGGACATCTTGAATAGAAATCTTATGGTTCAACTCCGCTTGGTCACCGACTTGAATAGTCTCGAAATCATCCACCATATATGTACTCTTTCACTTTTTGCTAGAAGAATTGACCGTTTCCGCAATTCATAAAATCCTGTCCATGAGGACAATTATCCATGCAATTTGCAAAAAACAAAAATAATTTATTATAGCATCCCACTACCAGCTGGAATTTTCAACGAGCAGCTAGCGGACAAGCACGGCTGCATAGTTGATCTCAGCCTTCTGCACATCCCACTCGGACTCCGGTATATCACCAACGCCAAGCACAAGCTCTCTCTCTATGGAAAAACCAGCAGCCCTGAGCTCATTGCGGATGTGCCCAACGCTGTCGTAAAGATAGGTATGGTCAACTGCAGGACAGTTTGCACATGTCGTTATGAAAACACGACCATTTTCAGCAGTCATTGAATACAATTTCTCAAGCAACGGGATAGTTTCGTCCAGGTGCTCCAGCACCTCGCACATGCATAGAAAGTCATACGCTTCCCCTGAAAAGTTCCGCACATCGTTCACGATGAAATCGCATTCTTTCCCCCGCGTAAAGTGGTCAACGACCTCCTTTGAAATACGCAGAGAGACAGGACTGATGTCCACAGCAGAAAAAGCTGTATTTTTGAAAATATTCATTGCTTCGGCAAGATAGACCCCATGTCCCGGGCCGATCTCAAGATACCGGGTCGCGTTTGAATGCAGCCGACACGTTTGCTTAAAGAACTTGAAAATTGCATAGTGATTTGGCCAGAGAAACTGCGAGAGGGCCAATCCGTACATGTACGACGCCATTTCCGTCTCGGAACTGTACACATTTTCAAAAGCATGCTTTGAATCTGTACAGCTATATACCCCGGCACGCTTGAAAAGCATCTGCTGACGCAACATGTCCTTGCATATTTTGAGGTAGGCATCGGCCACATACGCCGGAGACAATCCCTTCGCATCGAGAAGGGACAGCATGTTGTCTGCAAAAGCATTGGCATCCTGCCAATACGCCCGATCTTGCCGAGAAAGAAATGCATTTATGGCTTTTTTCTGAAGCGGACTTTGACCGGCCACGAGTTCAGCAAACACCATAAAGGTTTCATTTTCCAACGAAAATTACCTCATTTGTGGCAGGAAAGGCTTGATTTGACAATTCTTGATTGTTCCTGATCCGAGGATGTCTGGTCAGTTCCCTGTTGGTCTCTTTCAGGCCAAATCATTTCTTTTAATTATAGACTTCATGAGTGCGCACCCGCAACATATTTTCGACTCATCCGGCTGATCCTCCCGATGCGAGAACCGGGCCCTCTCTGCCCTCAAAGCGTTGCGCGATCGTCCCTTTGAGATGGCACAAACCTTGCTTGACACACACTCCGGAAGACTGGCCGAATTCCATGTCGGTCCGGCCGACCTCCCCTTCCAGGAAGCATGTAACCTGTCGAAGTCTCTGGTGTTCTTGTCCTTGAACCGCGCGAGCGAAAGCGACCGGCCAGTTACGGCGGCGCGCGTTGGTTGCCCTTTTGGGCCAAGCCCGCAGTCGCCTGGAGCATTACCGTGAACAAAATTGAAGACCAGATGACCTGCGAGGAAAGGCAGCGCTTTTCCCTGCCCAAAGAATGCCATGCCGGGGTGTGCCGGGGCAAGATCATCCCGTTGCTCGCCGCCATGGGGCAGGCTATTTCGGAGCAAAACGACCTGTCGCTGGCCCTGGATTGTCTGCTCGATTACATGAGCCTCCACATGGGATTCACCCGGGCCATGGTGAATCTGTACCACCGGGAAACCGGACGCATCTTCATCCATAAAAGCATGGGCCTCACCGATGAGGAGCAGGCGCGCGGGGTCTATTATCTGGGCGAAGGGGTTACCGGCAAGGTCGTGGAAGCGGCAAAGACATTTATCGTACCGCGTATCGGCAACGAACCGACATTTTTGAATCGCACCGGCAGCCTGTCCGCCAACGAAGACGCGGAAATGTCTTTCGTGTGCGTGCCCATTGCGCGCGCGACCAAGGTGCTTGGCACGATCAGCGCGGAACGTCTGTACGACAGCGACGCGCTTCTTTCCAAGCATGTCGACGCCCTCACGGTGGTTTCCTACATGTTGGCCCAGGCCGTCGAACTCTATCTTGTGGAAAACGTGGACAAGGTCCAGTGGGAACGCCAGACGCGCGAGCTCATGGGCAAGCTCAAGCCCCGGTTCAAACCGGCCAAGATCATCGGCGCTTCCAAGGTGATGGAGGAGGTCTTCGCCCTGATCACCAAGGTGGCCAAAACCAACACCACCGTGCTGTTGCTCGGCGAAAGCGGAGTCGGCAAGGAGATGATCGCCGACGCGATCCACGGCGAAGGCGTCGCGCCGGGTGGACCGATGGTCAAGTTCAACTGCGCCGCGCTCCCCGAGAGCATTCTGGAAAGCGAACTCTTCGGCCACGAGAAGGGCTCGTTCACCGGAGCGAGCCAGGCCCGCAAGGGACGCTTCGAAGAGGCCAACGGAGGCACCATTTTTCTCGACGAGGTGGGCGAGCTGTCGCTCGGCATGCAGGCCAAGATCCTGCGCGTGCTCCAGGAGCGCACCTTCGAACGCGTGGGCGGCAACAGGCCGATCAAGGTCGATATCCGCATCATCGCCGCCACCAACCGGGACCTCGCGGCCATGTGCGCCGAGGGGACGTTCCGCCAGGACCTCTACTACCGGCTCAACGTCTTTCCCCTGGTCATTCCGCCGCTGCGCGAACGCGGCAGCGACATCATCACCATCGCCGAGCATTTCGTCGCCCGCTTCGCCCGGGAGAACGGCAAGCGCATCGGCCGAATCAGCACGCCGGTGCTCAACATGCTCATGGCCTACCCCTGGCCGGGAAACGTGCGCGAGTTGGAAAACGTCATCCAGCGGGCGGTGATCCTGACCGAGGACGACACCATCCACGGCTACAACCTGCCTCTGTCCTTGCAGTCCACCGTGATTTCCGAACTCGACACCAGTAGCAAGCTGGACGCCAAGATGTCCTCGGTCGAATATGAAATGCTGGTCGAGGCGCTCCGCCTGCACCAGGGCAACATGAGCAGGGCCTCCAAGGAGTTGGGAATTACCCGGAGGACCCTGGGACTGCGCATCAAGAAATACGCCATTCCCTACAAGTCGTTTCGCGGTCCGAAATGACGGGCAGGGGACAACCCCGCCCCTGAAAAGGGGAAGGCGTCAGCAAGCGGCCCGGCCTGCCTGATGCGAACGGGCGATACCTTGCGCTCGGGCTTCCGAAACAATATTTTGCGCGTGTTCCCAAAGCGTGTCGACACGTGCGTGCTCCCATGCTATAGATTTGCATGCGAAAGCTGCAATGGCCATCCTCTTTACAACAAAAAAATTGCCTTGAGCGCAGGCACCGATACGACAAACAGGCGACATGCCCCTTGCATTCCTTCCTATTTCCTCATGCTCTACCGGACAATGGAAACGTGGCATCGCATAACACAGCGGAAGTACCACTTTTAACGCTCCAGGTATTTCCTGGAGCAACAATCGCCGTACCCGGCATGAGGAAACCATGACCTATCGTTCAAGATTCACAGGAGTCACTCTGTGCGTTTCGTGTCTCCTGGTTCTGCTTTTGGGGACCACCGCTTCTCTCGCCTTGGCCAAAGACATTGCGCCTGCGGGCGAAAAGATCGCCGTAGACTCCCAGGGACATGCTATCTATCAGGTAAACGCCAACGGAATCAAAATCGGGTACAAGTTGATAGGTTCTGGTGAGCCACTGCTGTTGCTTACCGGGCTCGGCGCCACCATGGAAAACTGGACGCCGGAATTTATTGAGGAGGCATCGCGGAAGTATCAATTGATCCTCATGGACAACCGGGGAATGGGGTATTCCACGGACAACGGCCAGCGATTCACGTATCGCCTTTTCGCGAAAGACGTTGTCTGCCTGCTGGATTCACTCGGTGTCCAAAAAACAAACGTGCTCGGCTATTCACAGTCTAGCGTGACAACACAAAATTTGCTCCTTTACTCTCCTGAGCGCTTCGGCAAAGCTATCCTCCATGCCACTTCCATCGATGGAAAAGCCGTTGCCGCCGTCTTTAAAAGCAGAGCCTTGCCTGATAACCCTACGATACAAAAACAAATCCAGGCGGCCATGGGTTGGAAGGCGCCCTTGAAAAAGATGACGCTGATCAAGAATCAGGTCATGTTGCTGGTCGGAACGGCGGATACGGTCGTGGGCACGAAGAGTTCAACGGTGCTGGCCAGCTTGATCCCTGGCGCTTGGCTGGTTCAGTTCAAAGGTGGAACGCACCATGTGCAATTTGAAGCGCCAGCCGCCTTTACCCGGATCGTCTTGACCTTCTTGGCGATGGACGAAACGGTTCCCGCCAAACACAATCCATAGCAGCCTGTTGACAAATCCTCGCTGGCTGCGTCGCTCCAAAAAACGCAAGCCCTCGACGGATGCCGACTCCGCTTCGGCTTGACTGTTTCTCGCGCCGTGCCAGCGAGCTTTTTGAACGGGCTGCGCGAATCGACTTTTGGGGCGGCCTTTTGAGCCCGGTGTGTACGTCCCGGTCACCGGCCCTGAAGTCCGGGACCACGGGGAGCGTCCGTCCCGCCTTCAACCTACTGGAAAAACACAAGAGAGTCCGAAGTGTTCCCCAGGGAACGCCCTTTTGGCGGGTTTGTACCGTCGCGTACGCATTCTCGTCCCGAAAACCGCTGTGTGCGCTTGCCCCTTGATGTCCAGCGCATGGTGTCCCTGAAAAAATTCAAATACTTCGACCCATTACAACAGGATTTTCCCCGAAACGCCACGCCGGCGCGGTTTTCGCCGTCGTTGGCACGGTCTATGCCTTTGCCCCTCTGAAACCGCACGCCGCGATTTCGACTTTTACCAAACGGAGAGAATCATGACGCGCAAGATCGCTATCTACGGCAAGGGCGGCATCGGCAAGTCCACCACGACCCAGAACACCGCCGCGGCCATGGCGCATTTCCACGACAAGAAGATCTTCATCCACGGCTGCGACCCCAAGGCCGACTCCACCCGCCTGATCCTGGGCGGCAAGCCCCAGGAAACCATCATGGACACCCTGCGCATTCTCGGCGCGGAGAAAGTCACCAACGATAAGGTCATCAAGCGGGGCTACATGGACATCCAGTGCGTGGAGTCCGGCGGACCCGAGCCGGGCGTGGGCTGCGCCGGGCGCGGGGTCATCACCGCCATCGACCTCATGGAGTCCAACGGCGCCTACACCGACGACCTGGACTTCGTGTTCTTCGACGTCCTGGGCGACGTGGTCTGCGGCGGCTTCGCCATGCCCATCCGCGACGGCAAGGCGCAGGAGGTCTACATCGTGGCCTCGGGCGAGATGATGGCCGTCTACGCCGCCAACAACATCTGCCGGGGCCTGGTGAAGTACGCCAAGCAGAGCGGCGTGCGTTTGGGCGGCGTGATCTGCAACAGCCGCAAGGTGGATCAGGAACGCGAGTTTCTGGAAGAGTTCACCGAGGCCATCGGCACCCAGATGATCCACTTCGTCCCCCGCGACAACATCGTGCAGAAGGCCGAATTCAACAAGAAGACCGTCACCGAATGGGACGACCAGCAGGACCAGGCCAAGGAATACAGCGAGCTGGCCCACAAGATCATCGTCAACGACAACTTCGTTATCCCCAAGCCGCTCAGCATGGACCAGTTGGAAGCCATGGTGGTCAAGTACGGCCTCGCGGACTGACGCCCGACACACAAGGAGCGACCCAATGAAGATGATCAAGGCCATCGTGCGCCCGGACGCGGCGGAAACCGTCACCGAGGGCCTGGCCGAGGCGGGCTTCTTCACCATGACCAAAATCCAGGCCTTCGGACGGGGCAAGCAAAAGGGCATCAAGGTGGGCGACATCCATTACGACGAGTTGCCCAAGGTGATGATCATGATGGTGGTGGACGACAAGGACGTGGACGAAGTGATGAAGCTCATCAAGTACAAGGCCTACACGGGCAACTTCGGCGACGGCAAGGTGTTCGTGCTCCCGGTGGACAAGGCCTTCACCGTCCGAACCGGCCAGTTGGGCCTGTAGGCGGAGGCGGCCATGAAAGAGATCATCGCCATCATCCGGCCCAAGAAGGTCAAGGCCACCAAGGACGCCCTGGAAGCGCTCGGCTACCCCAGCTTCATGGCCCTGTCCGTGCTCGGACGCGGCCATCAGCGCGGCATCGCCGCCGAAGTGGCCTGCGAGCTGCCCGCCGACCTGCTGGGGCGCTCCGGCGGCATGAAGTACGTCCCCAAGCGCATGATCTCCGTCGTCGTCCCCGACGCCGACGCGGACCAGATCGTCAACACCATCATCCAGGTCAACCAGACCGCCCAGATCGGGGACGGGAAGGTCTTCGTCCTCCCGGTCGAGGAAGCCATGCGCGTGCGCACCGACGAACACGGCGACGCGGCCATTCTGTAGCATTCAAGGGAGCCCACTCATGCCATATCACCTGTTCAAGTGCAGCGAATGCATTCCGGAAAGGGGGAAGCACGCGGTCATCAAGGGGCCCGGCGAAACCCTGACCGACGCCCTGCCGTTGGGCTATCTGAACACCATCCCGGGCACCATCTCCGAGCGCGGCTGCGCCTATTGCGGCGCCAAGCACGTGATCGGAACGCCCATGAAGGACGTCATCCACCTGAGCCACGGTCCCGTGGGATGCACCTACGACACCTGGCAGACCAAGCGCTACATAAGCGACAACGACAACTTTCAGATCAAGTACACCTTCGCCACGGACATGAAGGAAAAGCACATCGTGTTCGGGGCGGAGCAGATGCTCAAGCAGAGCATTCTCGACGCCTTCAAGGCCATGCCGCACATCAAGCGCATGAGCATTTACCAGACCTGCGCCTCGGCCCTCATCGGCGACGACATCGAGGCCGTGGCCCAGGAGGTCATGGAGGAGCTGCCCGATGTGGACATCTTCGTGTGCAACTCCCCGGGCTTCGGCGGCCCCAGCCAGTCCGGCGGGCACCACAAGATCAACATCGCCTGGCTCAAGCAGAAGGTGGGCACCTACGAACCGGAGATCAAAAGCGACTACGTGATCAACTACGTGGGGGAATACAACATCCAGGGCGACCAGGTGGTCATGGACGACTACTTCAAGCGCATGGGCATCCAGGTGCTCGCCACCTTCACGGGCAACGGCTCCTACGACGACCTGCGGGGCATGCACCGGGCGCACCTGAACGTGCTCGAATGCGCCCGCTCGGCCGAATACATCTGCAACGAACTCAAAAAGCGCTACGGAACCCCCCGCCTGGACATCGACGGCTTCGGGTTCAAGCCCCTGGGGGACTCCCTGCGCAAGGTGGCGCTCTTCTTCGGCATCGAGGACCGGGCCAAGGCCATCATCGAGGAGGAAACCGCCCGCTGGAAGCCCGAGCTGGACTGGTACGCGGCCAGGCTCAAGGGCAAGAAGGTCTGCCTGTGGCCCGGCGGCTCCAAGCTGTGGCACTGGGCCCACGTGATCCACGACGAGATGCATGTGGACGTGGTCTCGGTCTACACCAAGTTCGGCCACCAGGGCGATATGGAGAAGGGCATCGCCCGCTGCGAGGAGGGAGCCCTGGCCATCGACGACCCCAACGAGCTGGAAGGCCTGGAAGCCATGGACATGCTCGAGCCCGACATCATCTTCACCGGCAAGCGTCCGGGCGAGGTGGCCAAGAAGGTCCGGGTTCCCTACCTCAACGCCCACGCCTACCACAACGGCCCCTGGAAGGGCTGGGAAGGCTGGGTGCGCTTCGCCCGAGACGTCTACAACGCCATCTACTCGCCCATTCACGAGCTTTCCAAGCTCGACATCAGCAAGGACGAAATCCCCACGGACAAGGGGTTCGTGACCCGGCGCATGCTCTCGGACCCGGGCCTGCCCGAGGAAGTCCGCAACTCCGCGCTGATGCGTCCCTACACGGGCAAGTACGACTGCCTGCCCGGGTACCTTCGCGAGACGTACCCCTACATGGGGAGAAAGCCCGCCTCGTCCACGGCGGCCTGACCAGGGAGGACGCCATGGAAGAACCGCGCAAGGAACGCATCGAACTGCTTGTCGACTACATCATGAAAAAGTGCCTGTGGCAGTTCCACTCCAGGGCCTGGGACAGGCGCGACCAGAACGAAGGCGTGCTCACGAAAACACGCCAGATCCTCTGCGACGAGAAGGTGAGCCTCGAAACGCCGGCCGACCGCTGCTACTGGGTGGACGCCGTGCTCCTGGCCGAGGGGTTCCGGGAAAGATACCCCTGGCTGAAATCCCTGCCCAAAGAAGAGATCGCGGCCATGATGCAAGGCCTGCACGAGCGCATGGACTACCTGACCATAGACGGTTCGCTCAACCAGGAACTCACGGATCAGCACTACTAGAAGGAACACCCTTATGACTTGCGAACTCATGGAACGCTCGCGCCCGGGGATCATAAATCCCATCTTCACCTGCCAGCCGGCGGGGGCGCAGTTCGTCAGCATCGGCATCAAGGAGTGCATCGGCATCGTGCACGGCGGCCAGGGGTGCGTCATGTTCGTGCGTTTGCTCTTCTCCCAGCACTTCAAGGAGAGCTTCGAGCTGGCCTCGTCCTCGGTGCACGAGGACGGAGCGGTCTTCGGGGCCTGCGGACGAGTGGAGCAGGCCGTGGACGTGCTGCTCATGCGCTACCCCCACGTCAAGGTCGTTCCCATCATCTCCACCTGCTCCACAGAGGTCATCGGCGACGACATCGACGGCGTGGTCACCAAGCTCAACGAGGGTCTGCTAAAGGACAAGTACCCGGACCGCGAGGTACACCTGATCCCCATTCACACGCCCAGTTTCGTGGGCAGCATGGTCACCGGCTACGACGTGGCCATGCGCGACATTGTCAGCTATTTCGCTCGGCGCACGCAGCCAAGCGGCAAGCTCAACGTGTTCACCGGCTGGGTCAATCCCGGAGATGTCACGGCCATCAAGCACCTGCTCCAGGCAATGGACATCGACGCCACCGTGCTCTTCGAAATCGAGACGTTCGACTCGCCCATCATGCCCGAGGGCAACCACGTCTCCCACGGCGAAACCACCATCGCGGACCTGCGGGGCACGGGCGACGCCCTGGGCACCATCGCGCTCAACCGCTACGAGGGCGGCAAGGCGGCGCAGTACCTGGAAAAAGAGTTCGACATCCCCACCGTGATCGGTCCGACGCCCATCGGCATCCGCAACACCGACACGTTCCTGGCGAACCTCAAGAAGCTGACCGGCAAGCCCATCCCGGAATCGCTGGTTCGCGAACGCGGCATCGCCATAGACGCCCTCACCGATCTGACGCACATGTTCTTCGCGGACAAGCGCGTGGGCATCTTCGGCAATCCCGACATGGTGATCGGTCTCGCGGAGTTCTGCATCGACCTGGAAATGCAGCCCAAGATCCTGTTGCTTGGCGACGACAACCCCAACTACGTCAAAGACCCGCGCGTCAAGGCGCTTCAGGAAAACGTGGATTGGGACATGGAGATCGTCACCAACGCCGACTTCTGGGAGCTGGAAAACAGGATAAAGAACGGCGGGCTGGAGCTGGACCTGCTCCTTGGCCACTCCAAGGGCCGGTTTCTCTCCCTCGACCACAACATCCCCATGTTCCGGGTGGGGTTTCCCACCTACGACCGCGCCGGCATGCATCGCCATCCCATTGTGGGCTACGCCGGAGCCATCTGGCTGGCCGAGCAGATGGCCAACGTCCTGTTCACGGACATGGAATACAAGAGAGTCCGGGAGTGGAGCCTCATGATGTGGTGATCCCGGGGAGACGCCCCGGGGCGTCCCGGCCGCCGGCCCGGGACGGCCCGGGGTCCACGCCAACACAGGAGGTCGACCATGCCCGCCCCACGCCCCACCGACGCCAACACGGCGCCCTCGCGGGGATTTACCGCCACGCCGGCGGAACTTGGCACCTTTGTCTACGGATCCGACATGCACGAGAACCAGATCCGCTCCATCTGCTCCAACCCCGTGGTGGTGGGAATCGCCAGGCTGGCCAACCACCGCATGGCCTTCCACGGCTACACCCCGCTCTGGGACGGCGCGCTGGAAACCGTGGTCCCCTGCCCCGGGCGCGAGGTGTGGGGAGTCATCCATGCACTCGGCCCCCGCGACGCCCAGCGCCTGGACGCCTGGCATGACGCCCGCCTGGACGGCTCCGGGCCGTTCTTCCACTGGCCTGCGGAGGTGACGGACACGAACGGCGTCACGCACAAGGTGCTGCTCTACAAAAAGGACATCCTGGGCCAGGCCACCCTGCCCAGCCGGGAATACCTGGAATTCATCCTGGAAGCGGCGCGCCGGCGCGGCCTGCCCCGGGACCACGTGGCCGAGCTGGCGGCCATGGAATCGCGCGCGGCGTCCTATCCGGTTCCGATAAGGCCGCGTCTGCTCTCCCTCGACGCCAACGATTCCTGTGCCTCGTGCGGCGGGCTGACCACGGGCTGATTTGCGTGGGCGTCCAGGGAATCGGCGGGAGCGTCGGAGAGAATACAGGAGAATCGCAGGGTGTACCCGAAATGCGCAAGCACGAACACCCTGCGCAAGGCATCGTTTCGCAAGCCCCGGCGGCCAAAGGGCTCGCGCCCTCTGGACTCCCTTGCGGTTTCGCGACGTCAGCGGCGACCCCGAGGTCTTTCGGGGCGCCAAAGCAATAAAGGAGCACATGTGAACCAGGGATTGAACGGCCCCCATGGCCGGATGCGGCGCAAGGAACGCGAGATTGTCGACCTGGCGGAGATCGAAGCGATCCTCCGGGAGGGCAAGGTGATGCACCTGGCCCTGGCCGACGGCAACGTTCCCTTCGTGGTTCCGGTGTTCTACGCCTACGACGGCGCGGCGATCTACTTTCACTCCGCCCGGGCCGGGGCGAAAATAGCAATCCTCAAGCGAAACCCCCTGGCCTGCTTCGAGATCACCCTGGACCACGCGGTGGTGGAAAGCGGCAAGGCCTGCGACTTCGAAGCCAGGCACCGCACGGTTATCGGCCTTGGCCGGGCGTCGTTTGTTGAAGATACGGACGCCAAGACCGACGTGCTGGACATGATCGTGGCGAAGTTCACGGACCAGAAGTTCGAGTACGCCAGCGCGGAAGTGCAACGCGTGCTGGTCGTGAAAATCAACATCGAATCCATCAAGGGGAAAAAGCACGGGGTGTAACCGGCCGTTGCAACCGTCGACTCTTGCGGCCAGTTGTCGCGCGAGGCCAGCCGCGCGTGCGCGCGGAAAGCGGTCGGGACGTGCGGACGAGAAAACCGCGGCGCTTTGCCGCGCAACGAGAAGGCGGGAACATGCGCATCGCAACCTCTGTCGATGACCAGGAACGGGTGGCCTCGGTGTACGAAGTCGGCCGCCTGCTTCTCTACGACAACGCGGACGGGGCCTGGGCGGCGGTCAGGGAGATCGCTTTCGCGATCCGCCCCGACATGGGCCTGGCCGAGGCCAAGGCGAGCGTACGGGCGGCGGCCGCCCAGTTGGAGGGATGCTCGGTCTTTTTGTCGTCGGAAGCGCGGGGGTTTGTTCCCGCCATCCTGCAGGAGGACTTCGGCTTCCATATCTGGAAGTCCGAAGGCCCGCTCCGCGACCAGTTGGACTTCGTCGCGGCCAAGGAGGCCGAACGGACCGCCGCCCCTCCTCCGCCGGTCCGCCTGGAGGAGGGATGGGGTTGCGCATGCCAGGGAGGCCGGGGGGGCGGACCGCGCCTCAAGCGGACACGGCCCCCGGAGGAAACCGTGTCCTGCCCGGCGATCGACCGGGTGGGCGAAGGCCATTACCGCATCGACCTGGCAAGCGCCCTGGACAAGGACCCAAGGCTCAATTCCAGGATGGTGCTGGTCCCCATCCTGGAAGGCAGCCGGTTCGCAAGGCTGGAGATCGTATGCGATCACGTTCCCCGCTGGTTGCCGGCAGCCGTGGCCGACCTGAACCTCAAGGCGGAGTACACGGACACGGAACAGGGCGTCACCGTGGACGTTTCTTTCCCTCCCTGCGACCCGGCGACGCAACGCGCGAAACCGTGCGGTGGCGACGACACGGACGCGTGAGCACGGAGCAACCTGTTACAAGGCCCCCACTGGGGGCGTCGCTTCGCAGCACGCATCCTCCCCGCGCATGAGCGGTCCGGGCTTTCCGGCCGGCGCTTGGTTCATGCAGCCCGCCTTGCCGACCGCCGCCTAGCAGCCCGCCCAAAAAGCACGATTCGTGCAGCCTGTTCAAAAAAACGTGCTGGCAAGGCGCGCAAAAAAGTCAAGTCTGATGAGGAGTTGGCATCCGTTGAGGGGTTGCGTTTTTCGCAGCAACGCAGCCAGCAAGGATTAACAGGCTGCTAGCCGCTCGTCTGCCCCTCTCGGAGGTCAGAGCGCGTCATAGCTGTATGGAATACTCTATTTTCCATTGAGGACTACCACCCGAAAAAGCCTGGGCCACGCAGCCCATGCCGCGCTCCAACCCTGCATACAAATTACGAATCGTAAAATATGCAAACAATTCAACCAATACGGTTGTAGTTGCTCCTTAATTCTCCTATAAAAGAAACAGTATCCCTCATGCTTTGTGTCGACTGGCTGGAAGGAAGGGAGAAAACGACTGCCGCGTGGCAGAAATTCCCAATCTGGAGGCAGGTCACAATGGGAACAACGCGAAGGAATTTCAGACCATTTTTGGTGCGCTTCTTTCCGCTGTCTTTGATATTGGTTTCTATAATATCATTTGTCGCATACATCGACGCCTCGAATAGAGTCAGGTTGCTCACCGACATCGAGCGGGTCAAACTCGAATTTGTCACCAACCTCGTTTCCCTCGAAATAAGCACAGTCTTCAAGGATCTCTATGACCTGATGCACAGGCGCAGCCTGATCGGCTTCTTGAAAAAGGACACGCCCGGCGCCCTGGAGGAGGTGAAAAAATCCTATCTCAAATTCAGCGAGGACAACCACCAGTACGACCAAATTCGATTGCTCAGCAAACAAGGCCAAGAGATGCTGCGCATCAACTCCAAGGATGGACGCGCCTGGGCGGTTCCTCCGGCGGAGCTTCAGTCCAAGGCCGATCGGTACTACTTTGTCGACTCCGTCGACCTTCCTCCCGGTGGAATCTATACCTCGCCCCTGGATCTCAATATCGAGTACGGGCAACTGGAAATCCCGCACAAACCCATGTTGCGCGTGGCCACGCCGCTGCGCAACGACTCGGGCGAGGTCGTCGCCGTCTTGGTTCTCAACTACCTGGGCGACGTGCTCCTCAAAACGCTGCACAACCGGCTGGAGTTTGCGGACCAGACCGTGATGCTGCTCAACGCCGACGGCTATTGGCTCGATGGCGGCGACGAACACGATTGGGCTTTCATGTTCCCTGAACGGGGCGGACAGACCTTCGCCGCCCTGCACCCGGACCTCTGGCGGAGCATCAGCTCCACGCCCGCGGGGCAGGTGACGGGGCCGGACGGCCTGTACACTTTCGCCACCATAGACCTCACGCCGGACAAGCTGCCGGGGGGCAATCACCACCGGGGTTCGGTCCCGCCCGCGTTCCGGCAGACCTGGAAGGTCGTGTCCCTGACGCCGAACGCCGTTCTGTCCCGGGTGCGCTGGAAGCAGTGGCCCCTGTACTGCACCGGGGTGAGCCTGATTCTGCTGCTGTCCGCGCTCGGGGCCCATCTGCACGCCAGCCGCATGCTGGAGCGCCAGGCGGCCGAAAGGGCTCTGCGCGCGAGCGAGGCGCGCTTTCGCGGCCTGGTCGAGACCTCGCCGGATTTGATATGGGAAACGGACACGACCGGGGTCTTCACCTACGCGAGCCCCCGCTCGACAAGCCTGCTCGGGCTCCCGCCGGAACGGCTGGTGGGGATGTCGGTATGCCCGTTCCTTCCCCCGGCGGGCGACGCGCCGGACGGCAACTCCCCGTTGACCTGGGAGATGTCGTGTTCCGGCGAGTCGAAAATCCAGAAGGAACTCGAAATCAACAGCGTGCCCATGCTGGACGAGAACGGGTTCGCCATCGGCCGCCGGGGCGTGGCCCGCGACGTAACCGAGCGCAAGAACGCCCAGCGCCTGCTTGACGACGCGCGGCGGGAGGCGGTTCGGGCCAACCAGGCCAAAAGCGAATTTCTGGCCCGCATGAGCCACGAGATCCGCACGCCCCTGAACGCCGTCATCGGCATGGCCTATCTGGCGCTCAAAACCGAACTGACGGCCAAGCAGGCGGACTACGTCAACAAGATCCGCGTCTCCGCGGACTCCCTGCTCGCGGTGATCAACGACATTCTGGACTATTCCAAGATCGAGGCCGGCCGGTTCTCCATCGAGCGTATTCCCTTCGATCTGGATGCCGTCCTCGGAAACGTGGTCGACATCATGGGGCCCGGGGCCGAGGAAAAACATCTGGAATTACTGCTGTCCGTGGGCGGCGACGTGCCTTCCGGGCTGGTGGGCGACCCGTTGCGCCTGGGCCAAGTGCTGCTCAATCTTGTCGGCAACGCGATCAAGTTCACCGATTCCGGCGAGGTGCTTCTGGCGGTGTCCCTGGAGGAGGCCAAGGAAGAGAGCGTGCGGCTGCGCCTCGCCGTGCGCGACACGGGCATAGGCCTGACGCCGGAGCAGAAGGAGCACCTCTTCAGCCCCTTTTCCCAGGCCGATGAATCGATTTCCCGACGCTACGGCGGCACGGGCCTGGGGCTGAGCATCTGCTTCCGGCTGGTGGAGCTCATGGGCGGCACCCTCGAAGTGCAAAGCGTCGCCGGGCAGGGGAGCGAATTCTTCTACAGCCTGGAATTCCCGCTGTCCCCGAAGGCAACGCCCCTCTGCCAGGAAAATACGGAAAACCTGGCCGGCATGGGGGTGCTGGTGGTAGACGACAACATCACCTCGCGCCAGATTCTCAAGGACCTTTTGCTGTCGATGCGGTTCACCGTGACCACGGCGGAAAGCGGCGCGGCGGCCTTGCGCGTGCTTGAACAGGGGGAAACGGACATCAGGATCGTGCTGCTCGACTGGAAGATGCCGGGCATGGACGGCGCAACCTGCGCCAGACACATACGGTCCATGCCGCTGTCGCGCCGGCCGGCCATAATCATGGTCACGGCCTTTGGGCGCGAGGAGGTGCGACGCGACGCCGAAAACGTCGGCGTGGACGGCTTTCTGCTCAAGCCCGTGGGGCGCTCCGTGCTTTTCAACGCCATAGCCTCCGCGGTGGGCCTCGCCTCCAAGGCCCAGCCCTGCACGCCCCGCCCAGACGACGCGTTTGCGGACGAAGCCGAACGGCTCTTTGCGGTTCGCGGCGCCCGGATACTGCTGGTGGAAGACAACGAAATAAACCAACAGGTCGCGCTCGAGCTGCTGGACGGAGCCGGGCTGAGCGTGGCGGTGGCCGACGACGGCGCCAAGGCCCTGGACATGCTTGAGACGGAGCCCTTCGCGGCCGTGCTCATGGACGTGCAGATGCCCGTGATGGACGGCCTGGAAGCCACGCGCCGCATCCGCGAAAACCCACGCTTCGCCGCTTTGCCGATCATCGCCATGACCGCCCACGCCATGGAGCAGGACCGCAAGGAAAGCCTGCAGGCGGGCATGAACGACCACATCGGCAAGCCCATAAACCCCGGGGAGCTCTACACCACCCTGGCCCGCTGGCTGCTGCCGCGAGGCGCGGAACCTGTTCCGCCCGCCCGGGAGGAAGCGGAAGAACCGCACGTCCCCGCCCCAGAGGCAACGCCGGAAATGCCGTACCTCGACACGCGTCTGGGCCTTTCGCGCATTCGCGGCAACCACGCCTTGTACCGCAAGCTGCTGAGCGAGTTTCCCGAAAAATTCAGCGAGATCGCCACGACGATCACCGAACGCCTGACCGAGGGCGATACCACGGGGGCGCGCCGGCTGGCCCACACCCTCAAGGGCGTGGCCGGCAACATCGGGGCCATGGCCCTTTACGCGACCAGCGCGGAAGTCGAGACCTGCATCGTCGACAGGCCGAATCACTGCGCCGTGCTGATCGGTCGGCTCGGCCGGGAATTGGCCACCACGCAGGAGGCCATCGCGGCCCACCTGGAGGCTTCCGCCCAACCCCAGCCCGAACCCGGCGCGGGCAACGCGCTCTCGGCGGACGCGCTGATCGACCTGGTGGATGCGCTGCTGGCCCTTTTGGCCCAAAACGACACCAAGGCCCTGGACGTATTCGAAACTTTGGCTCCGGGGAGCCGTCGGATCGCTCCGGAGCTTGTCGAGGCGGTTTCGCAGTCCCTGCGGAAATTCAACTTCACCGCGGCCAAAACCGACACCTTCAAGCTGCGGGAACGCCTTGCCGCACACGCCCCCGGGGGAGACGATGCGCGTAACGCCTGAAAACGCCTTCTCTCGGAGCGACGGCGCGGGCTACCCCCAGGGGCTCGTCGGCGAGGACATTCCCGTGGCCGGACGCATCATGGCCGTGGTGGACGTCTACGACGCGTTGATCAGCAAACGCGTCTACAAGATGCTCCTTCCGCACCCCCAGGCCCTGGGAATCATCGCTCAGGGCCGGGGAACGCATTTCGATCCGACCATCGTGGATATTTTTCTCGCCCATGCGGAGCGGGTACGAGAAATATCCCTGGCCTTCGCCGACTTCGACGTCGAACGCCAAGCCCTTGCCCCGGCAAGGGACGAGGAACATCCGTAGGGAGACGCGACATGCCAGAGAAGCAGTTTCGGGTTCTTGTTGTGGACGACGAAGAACACAACCTCATGATGCTCAGCGAAATCCTGCGCGCGGAACACGACGTGAGCATCGCCCGGGGCGGGCTCGACGCGCTCGCGCTGCTGCAGACCGACCTGGACGTGGACCTCATCCTCCTCGACGTCCTAATGCCGGACCTCGACGGCTACGATGTCTGCCGGCGCATCAAGCGGGACCCTCGCCGCAAGGATACGCCCATCGTTTTCGTCACGGCCCTCAACGCCGGTGAGGACGAGGAAATGGGCCTGCGACTCGGGGCGTCGGACTACATCACCAAGCCGTTCAAGCCGTCGGTGGTGGCGGCTCGGGTCATGGCCCACCTCAAGCTGCACCGGCAACAGCAAATCCTGGAAATCATGGTCGCCGCGCGCACCGCCGACCTGCAGCGGGCCAAGGAGGAGGCCGAAAAGGCCAATCAGGCCAAGACCGCGTTTCTGGCCAACATGAGCCACGAGTTGCGCACGCCGCTCAACGGCATTTACGGCATGATCGCGCTGCTCACCGAAAGCGGTCTTGACGACGAGCAGTTGGAGTTCGCTTCCTACATCAACAAATCCGCCGCCCGGCTGCTGACGCTTTTGACCGCCCTGCTGGAATTGTCCCAACTGGACGCCGGCAAGCTTGTTCTGACGCCCCAACGGTATGACCTGCCTGAAACCCTGCATCGTCTTGCGCACCTGTTTTCGCGCAAGGCGGCGGCCAAGCGCCTCACCTTGCGCACCGACATCCAACCGAATCTGCCGCACGCGGTCGTCGGCGACAAGGCGGTGTTTCTCCAGGCCCTGGTCAACCTCCTGAACAACGCGATCACCTTCACAAGCGCGGGCGAAGTGGTCCTGGAGGCGTCGCTGATGGACACACCGGACAACGCCCGCCCCCCTTCCGACGAACGCCAGACCGGAATCCAGTGGATTCGTTTTGGCGTACGCGACACCGGGATAGGGATCGCCCAGGAAAAATTGTCCGAGATTTTCCGCAGCTTCGTGATCGCCGAGGATTTCTTGAGCAAGGAATTCGGCGGAGCCGGCCTTGGCCTCAGCATCGCGCGGGAATTGGCCACGCTGCACGGAGGTCGGATCACGGTGGAAAGCACGCCCAAGGTCGGCAGCCTGTTCCGCCTGGAACTGCCCTTCGAAACCGACCGGGAAACATCCTGACGAGCGCTGCCACGCGGCGACGCCACGCCGGACGATTGCGCAGGCGCGAGGATGCGGGTCAAGACGCCGGTCGTCCGGCAATCCCTCGGGAAAACGCAGACGCTCCTGAAATCTTGCGTCACCTGGATATCGCACACCCCGCGTGTGCGGAGCGGACCGTTGAAAAAGCCCCGTCGCGCAGTCTGTTCAAAACAACGCGCAGCAACGCGGCCAGCGCGGCTTGTCCTACAGGCCGGGAGCGGACCACGGGTTGGCCGGGTGTCCAACTTGCCGCGAGCCGTTCCACCTTTTACGCGTTTTCCGGGGCGTAGAATTGGACATTTGAATGCTTCTGGTGCAATTTATTGTAAATTTAGATGATTTTTGCCGATCAATGCAAAGGAGTTCGCCATCATTTTCTTGAACGAACGCTGGCGCGGGTTGCGGAGCGGATACAACCGGAGAACGCGGCGGGGCCCGGTGGCGTCGGCCTGCCCGGCGCGGCTTCCTCAGCTTGCTTCGCGTGCCCCCGCGGACGCTCGCCTGCTTGGGACAGACGGGTCCGTCCCCGAGGCCTCCCCCGGGAACGGGGCAGCGCCTCCCGGCCTCGGTGCGTTCCGCGACGGGATCCATCGGCCCCTCGGCTTCCGGCCGGGGGGGTGTCCAGTGCCGTTTCATACCTGAAGCGCAGAGGACAAGCGGATGTCAGCGAAAACAGGAGCGGCGCTGCTCATTATTTTTTTCCTTCTCGCCGGGAGGGAGTGTTGCGCCGGGCAAAAAGCGCCGCTTACCGACCTTGAGAGATATTATGTCGAAAGGGATGGCGTTGTGACGCTTTGCGTCGATCCCGACTGGATTCCCTTCGAGTCAATCAACGAGTCCGGAGAGTACGAAGGCATTGCCGCTGATCTCATCAAACTGATTTCCGAGCGAACGGGGATCACATTCATTCTCGTCCCCACGAAGACCTGGGGGGAAAGCATTGCCCTGTCAAAAGACGGCAAGTGCCAAGCCCTCAGCTTTCTTAACGAGACTCCAAGCAGGAAGGAGTGGCTCTCCTTTAGCGATCCCATTTTTACTGACGTCAATGTTTTTATAACCCGGGAAGAACACCACTACATATCCGATCCGGGAGGCCTTGTTGGCGAGACGCTGGTCCTGCCCAAGGGGACTTCTATAGAAGAGATGGTGAAAGACACCTACCCGAATCTTCACGTCATCACGGTGGAGTCTGAAGCGGACGCCTTGAAGATGGTCTCCGAACGCAAGGCGGACATGACCCTGCGTTCCCTTATTGTCGCGGCGTATACCATAAAGAAAGAGGGGTGGTTCAACCTGAAGATATCCGGGCAATTGCCCGGGTATGAGAACAAGCTGCGAATCGGCTTGAGAAAGGAAAAAGAACCCCTGCTCGGCATCATCAACCGGGGCATCAAGTCGATCACCGGCCAGGATAGAGGCGTCATAGTAAACAGGCACGTCTCGATCAACATTCAAAGCATCACGGACTATTCCTTGCTCTACAAAGTGTCCGGCGGGTTTCTCGGCATTCTCATGATCGCGTCCGCGTGGGTTTGGCAGTTGCGCAGGCACAACAGGGAATTGGCGAAGATATCCCAAACCGACACCTTGACCGGACTGGCCAACAGGACACGGCTGAACGACGTGTTGAGTTCCGAATACAAAAGGTCCGGGCGGAACCTTCGCCCGCTCTCCGTCCTGCTTGTGGATGTCGACCATTTCAAGAGAGTGAACGACGACCTTGGGCACCTAGTCGGCGATATGGTCCTGAAAGAGCTTGGCTCCATCCTCCGGTCGAGCGTCCGGGACATGGATGTCGTGGGACGTTGGGGGGGAGAAGAGTTCCTGATTATTTGCCCAGAAACGGATACGGACAATGCGGCAAAGGTCGCCGGGCGTATAGTGTCCACGGTCGCGGATGCGCCTTTTTCCAGCCAACGGCAGCAAACCGTGAGCGTGGGCGTGGCTTCGCTTGCGGAGAACGACTCCACAGACGCCCTGTTGTCTCGCGCCGACACCGCGTTGTACAGCGCCAAGAAGTCCGGGAGAAACCGCTACCGTCACTGAGCCAAACCCGGCCGCCGCCGATGCCCCCGCGGAGGCGTTGTTGAAGGTCCAGCGCCACGTAAACGTCATGCCACCGAACCACGCCATGCGCGTGGTTTTTATGCTGCGGCGCCGGCTGGCCCGGGACACAATGTTCATTCAATATTGGAGATGCCATGAAATCGACCACTCACAACCGCTGGAAACTGCCCGAAGCCGTGGTGAAGCTCGGCTGGATCAGCTTTTTCACCGACGTGGCGTCGGAAATGATCTATCCGGTCGTGCCCCTGTTCCTGACTTCGGCCCTGGGCGCTCCCGTGGCCATTCTGGGCCTCATCGAGGGCATTGCCGAAGCCATCGTGTGCGTCATGAAGGGCGTCTCCGGATGGAGCTCCGACAGGCTTGGCCGCCGGGTTCCGTACATCCGCTGGGGCTACGGCATGGCGGCCGTGTCCAAGCCCCTTCTGGCCCTGGCCTTTTCCTGGCCCATGGTCTTTTTCGCCAGATCCCTGGACCGGCTCGGCAAAGGACTGCGCACCACCGCCCGGGACGCGCTCATCGCGGACGCGGTCGATTCATCGCATGGCGGAAAGGCCTACGGCTTTCACCGCATGCTGGATACGTCCGGCGCCGTGATCGGCGTGCTCATCGCCACGGGGCTTCTGGCGCTTTTGCCCGGGCAATACCGCACCATATTCCTCATCGCCGCCCTGCCCGGACTGCTTGCCGTCCGCCTCGCCTTCAAGCTGCGCGACGTCTCGTCGCCCACGCCGGTCCAGGCCGCGGCCCCTCCCTCTCGGCCCGGTTCGTCCTTGGGCGAAAAACCCTGGTCGGGACTCCCCAAGGCCTTCTGGGTGACCCTGGGCCTGCTTCTGCTCTTCGCTTTCGCCAACTCCAGCGACACCCTGCTCATCCTGCGGGCCAAAAACCTGGGTCTTTCCGACGTGCAGTGCATTCTCGCCTACACGCTCTTCAACCTGCTCTACGCCCTGAGCGCCTATCCCTTGGGCGCTCTGAGCGACCGCATGGGCCGCTGGCCCATGGTCATAGGCGGCTGGTCCCTGTATGCCGCCGTGTATTTCGGCTTCGCCTTCGCCGACAAGGCGGGGGTCTGGTGGCTCTTTCCCCTGTACGGCCTGTACATGGGGTTGACCGACGGCGTCGGACGGGCGCTCATTCGCGACAAGATCCCGGAGGAGAAAAAAGGGACCGCCATGGGCATCTTCCAGATGTCCCTGGGTTTCACGGCCCTGGCCGGCAGCGTGGTCGCGGGCCTGCTTTGGGACGCCTTCGGACCGCAGGCCCCCTTTCTGCTCGACGCGACGGTCGCCGCGGCGGCGGTGGCGATGGCCCTGCTGGTTATCCCGAAGATCAAGACCGCCTGAGGCGTGCGGCAACGCGTCGTCGAGAGCCGCCTCCGTGAGCGGTGTCCGGCTGTCTTTTCCAGGAGAAAACCACGCGCTCCAACGGCACGCCGAGAACCACGCGCAGCCTGTCCGCCCGTCCATGCCGGATCGCGCTCCGCACTCCTTGAGCGCCCGACACGGGCAAGGCTTCCGGCGTCGCCTTGGAGTCGCACCGTTTTCCTGGCGCATCTTCGCCGCAGCCTCCTACGGCTTGGCGGGCAGGTCCGGCCCCATCTGGAGCCTGGTCAACGCGTTGGACAAGGCGGCCGCCTTCTTGGCCGAGACAGTGGACAGGATATCCCCGGCCTGACGTCCCTTCATCCCGGCCAGGATCTTGACCGCGGTGGGAACGTCCAGGGCTTCCAGCGCCGCCCCGGCCTGCCTGGGCTTCATGTTGGAATACACGTCGATCAGGTGGGCCAGGCGCGCATCCTTGATGGACTTCGCCTCGTCCAGCATGGAGGTGAGCGTGGCTTCGAGCTGCTTCAACTGCGCCATGCGGGCGTTCATTTGATCTTCCAGGCTCTTGAGGGCCTGCTCCCGGCGATCCAGGTCCGCGCACCTGTTCAGGTCCGCAGACGTTGCTGTCTGGGCCTGCGCCGCTCCTGCGGACAGAAGGGTCACCGCCAGCACCGCCAGCAAGGCCAAGCCCGCGAGCGGGCCAGACAGCCGAATCGAAAGGGGAAAAGAGCGCCACGACCTGTCGACACGTTCCCGTCCCGAGATTTTTCCTGTGTCCACGCGTGCCTCCGATGTTTCAGGTTGCCACGACGAGGCTCCGCCATCACGGAACCGCGCTGCTTTTTGTGCGTACGCAAGGAGGGTGACGCCAGCCGTCGTGGTCCTTCTTCCTCACCTGCCTTGGACCAGCCTGACGACAGCGCCCGAACGGCGTTTATGATGGTTTCGTACGCGATGGTACCCTTTGCCACGGATATTTCAAAGCGAATCGCCCCCCTGTTTGCTTTCGTAACGTCGCCATGACAGCCCGCCCAAAAAGTCGATTCTTGCAGCCTGTTCAAAAAAACGTGCTGGCAAGGTGCGAGAAAAAGTCAATCCCGAAGGGTAGTTGGCATCAGTTGCGGGTTTGCGTTTTTCGCAGCAACGCAGCCCGCAAGGATTTCTCAACAGGCTGCTAACGCCCCAGCGCCGCTCGTATTCATTCGGTCGCGTCCGAGGAGGCGGCCCGCCTCTCCCCAAGCGGGAATCAGGCAAAGGTGTGCGGTCTGGTCCTTTATTTTCGGGAAGGAGGTGGAAGAAAACTTTTTGTTTCTTCCCAGATAGCCCTATATAGATTGCAAAGAATTTTCCTTCGTGGAGAGTGCGCATGGTCCCTGGCGCACGACCCACGGAGGTTCTCATGCTGCATTTCCCCCCGATCCGCAGGAAGCAATTTCGCCTGCCCCACGTCCGCCCGCACAACGCGGACCTTCTCAGCGGCATTCACGGCCAGCCGGATTTCGACTGGCTGCTGATCGAATCTGGCATTGAGCCCGTTGTTTCGAATCTTGTCAATCCGTCGGCCTCGCATCACGCGCGGCTTCAGCACGCCCAGAGACGCCGCGACACGTCCGGTCGTCTGGTGGCTTGGCTCGAAGCTCATGACCCGCTCTTTGCGGCCACGATGAACATGCTTTTCGACGTGACCGAGAGTTGGCCGTCCAAGATGGAACACCTCTTCTGGAAAACGATCAACGGCAAGCCCATTCGATTTCTCGACGTCTATCTGGAGGTTCGAGACATCGTCGACGCCATGGTCGAAGAGCGCGCCGGGCAGGGCTGACCGGCCAGGCTTCTTTTCGCGGCATGGGGCGGTCACGCTTTCGTCTTGTGGCTTGAGGCGTGCGGCTGCCTTCCCAAGAACTTCGATAGGACAAGGAGAATCCATGTCCCAGAATGAAATTGACAACAAAGGCGGCCTGCTGGCAAATCAGAGGACGCCTATTTGGCAAGCGCAACAGGCTACTGGAGAATCCGATGCACCGGACATTTCGTCGACCTACGGGGGAGGGTTCGACGCCGGCCGGCATCCCTCTGGCCGGCCTGAATTTCCCGCCCTGTCGCCGGTCCGGTTGCGCCAGGAACGCCAGGAGAAAATGACGGCCCTTCTGTCCGGGAGCTACAACCCGCCCGCAAGTCCGTCCGACCCGGAATACCACAGCGTCATGGACCCGACCCCTGCGAAGCCAAAGCCCTGGATCGGCCCGGACGGCGGCCCGATCGGGCGGGGCATCAAGGCCGCCGGCGATTGGTACATGGACTACATCAACAAAAGGCGCGACGGGATCATCAGCACCATGAACGCCGAGCTCAAGGACATGTTCAGGCCACAACTCATCGACGGAATCAACACCTGGGCGCACGGCATGCTCACGCTGTATACCGGAATCGACACAGGGTTCGAGCCGCAGTTCGGGTTGAACAAATTGATTATCCCGGGCGCGTTGTTCAATACCGGTTCCGGTATGCTTCCGAGCGGTCTGACCAGGGTGAACCCCTTGGTTCCCTTGCTCGTCACCGGCGCTCGTGTGGCCGGCGGCCAGGATCTGAAGCCCTCGGAAGTCTGGAACGCGGGAAAGGCGGCAGCAATGTTTGGTGCGGGGCTCGGCAAGAGCCCTGCGGACCAACTGGCGCAGAGAGAATCGGAAGGGATGGACAATATGTTCACAGCCACTGAAAAGACATACGAATATGGAAATCCGTATGTAAATAAGGCTTTGTCGCCTAGGGACTAAAATCGACGGCCGGGGCCGGATGGCCTCGGCCTTTTTCAATGCTTAGAGATTGGAGTTAGGTATGAACAAAAGGTATTATATTACAGCGCTAGTTATCGTGGCGATTCTGTCCGTGATTTATCTTGCAAGGAGAGAGTTGAACGGGATTCCAACAGCTTCCGATGTGAGCGCTATAGAAGGTCAGGCCGAGTCGCTATATAAAAAAGTAAACGAAATTGGAATGCATATGGATAGGTTTATGGGCGCATACAGGCAGAGGATGGTTGGCGTTACACAATTGTCCGAGCCCGTGGTAGATGCCTATGATGCCATGCTTAGGGTGCGATATATGTATAGGCTGTGCTCACTCATGGTTTCAATTACTCAACTTGAAGAACTAAAGATGAGAGTAGCTAAAGTAAATTTCAGGAAGTTTTCTTGCAGACAAAATGTTGAATTGATGAAGTCGATGTTGAATGAGTCAAATGGCATAATAAATAAAGTTGAAGAAAAACTGAATTGCAAAGATAATGAAATATTACAAAAAGAGTTTAGGCCCGTCGCTGCTCGTTTTCAAGAACTGAGTTCTGGTTGGCCATTGGGTGTGTTTCAAAAATTCAGCGGTTCAGATGGTGATGAGAGTGATGTATCACTTCCTCAGAAGTATGTTTTATTTAATGATAGTTCTAAATTGTTCTGCAAGGAAATATTTTCGTATATGATGGAGTCCGCTTCGTGTATGAAAAAATATAAGGAAGATATTACTAATTATAAATATTCAGTGTGGTCGTTTGGCAACTATAATATGGCCCTTCTCAAAGTATATGAGTGTGAGATGTGGGCCTCTGCATGCCACTTGACAAAGCAGTATTCCACGCGCCCCGGCTTCGACAATTGGAACAAATATGCTCTGAAGCACCTTGCGGAAGGGGTGCAGGCGTTCAACACCTGGAAGCGGGACATCGACGAGGAGTCGGCCAAGCCAAACAGCTTTTTCCCCCCTCAAGTCGCCCAGGACTACACCCGCGCATTCGACGCCTGGCGCAAGGCGCTGGTCGAGGCCCTGGCTTCGGACGGGCTGACCCTGCCCGAGATCGCGGGCAAGTAGGCGCGACCAGCGATTGAAGGCCGAACGGGGAGCGCCAGATGACGGCCCTTCTGTCCGGGAGCTACAACCCGCCCGCAAGTCCGTCCGACCCGGAATACCACAGCGTCATGGACCCGACCCCTGCGAAGCCAAAGCCCTGGATCGGCCCGGACGGCGGCCCGATCGGGCGGGGCATCAAGGCCGCCGGCGATTGGTACATGGACTACATCAACAAAAGGCGCGACGGGATCATCAGCACCATGAACGCCGAGCTCAAGGACATGTTCAGGCCACAACTCATCGACGGAATAAACACCTGGGCGCACGGCATGCTCACGCTGTATACCGGAATCGATACGGGGTTCGAGCCGCAGTTTGGGTTGAATAAATTGATTATCCCGGGCGCGTTGTTCAATACCGGTTCCGGTATGCTTCCGAGCGGTCTGAACAGGGTGAACCCCTTGGTTCCCTTGCTCGTCATCGGCGCTCGTGTGGCCGGCGGCCAGGATCTGAAGCCCTCGGAAGTCTGGAACGCGGGAAAGGCGGCAGCAATGTTTGGTGCGGGTCTCGGCAAGAGCCCTGCGGACCAACTGGCGCAGAGAGAATTGGAAGGGATGGACAAGGAGTTAAATGCTGCAGAATCGACTTATAACACAGCCAAAAGCAACGCGGCTCATTTTGGCTTGATCGGAGATTGATAATGGCGGCCGGGGCCACATGGCCTCGGCCTTTTCTTAACTCGGACCCCCAAGGACAAGAAGATGCCTGGCAAATTCCAAACAGCAGCGCTCATAATCGCCGCAATGTTGTGGCTTTTCCCATCGTACGGATATGCCGCCAGCAGTGTTCCAACAGAATCGGATTTGAAAATGTTGGTTGTTGAAGCTGACAAGTTGTATACTACAACAGATACGCTCGGACAGGATGTGGACCGCTATCATACTCATTACAAGAAAAGACTTGAGGGAACTACAGAATATACAAGTTCGATAGCGCATGCGCAGAATGCCATGTACGCGTTACGAAATCTTCAGAAAATATTATATCTTGTTGTGGCGGAGTGTGAGTTTGAAAAGGCAATGATGAAGGTGTCTATAGAAAACAAACAAATATTTAATTCAAACAGACGAATAATTTACATAAAGTCGATGCTCGCTGAATCAGAAAAAGTTATCGCTGGCATGCCAAAAGAGTTGAGAGACGAGAGCAATGGCAGCCTTGTTCCTTTGTTGAATGATATTATTCCACAGATACAAAGTTTGAACAAGTCTTGGCCATTGCCCGTTTTGGAAAAATTCAGCGATTCGAATACGGATAGCAACCTTCAACTTCCGCCGGCTTATGTTCAATTGAGAAAAAGCGCCGAGGCCTTTGCCACAGTTGTAGCAAGTTATTGTATGGCGTCAGAAAAAGCGTTGCGCAAGTACGAATCGGATATGTCAAACCTGCCCCTCTCAATATGGTCTGCCTGGAAATTCCAGATGGCCCTCACAAAAGTCTATGAAAGCGACGTCTGGGCCTCTGCCTGCCACCTGACCAAGCAGTATTCGACGCTTGCCGGTTTCGAGAAAATGAACGCAAACGCTCTGCGGCATCTTGCTGAAAACCTTCAATACCTCAACACTTGGAAGCAGGACATCGACGAGGAGTCGGCCAAGCCAAGCAGCTTTTTCCCCCCTCAAGTATCCCAGGACTACACCCGTGCATTCGACGCTTGGCGCAAGGCCTTAGTCGAGGCCTTGGCTTCCGACGGGCTGGCCCTGCCCGAGGTGGCGGGCAAGCAGGCGGGACCGGCGACTGAAAGCCAAACGGGGAGCGCCAGATGACGGCCCTTCTGTCCGGGAGCTACACCCCGCCGGCCCGTCCGTCCGACCCGGAATACCACAGCGTCATGGACCCGACCCCTGCGAAGCCAAAGCCCTGGATCGGCCCGGACGGCGGCCCGATCGGGCGGGGCATCAAGGCCGCCGGCGATTGGTACATGGACTCCATCAACAAAAGGCGCGACGGGATCATCAGCACCATGAACGCCGAGCTCAAGGACATGTTCAGGCCACAACTCATCGACGGAATCAACACCTGGGCGCACGGCATGCTCACGCTGTATACCGGTATCGATACCGGGTTCGAGCCGCAGTTCGGGTTGAACAAATTGATTATCCCGAATGCATTGTTCAATACTGGCTCTGGCATGTTTCCGGGCGGCCAGACCAGGGCGAACCCCTTGGTCCCCTTGTTCGTCACGGGAGCACGGTTGCTTGGCGGTGAACAGCTCAAACCTGCCGAGATATGGAACACGCTCAAGGCCGCAACGATTGGGGCCGCAGGTTTCGCCAAAAGTCCCGCAGACCAGCAGGCACAGCGAGCGGTGAAAGGCGTGAGTGATCGCCTCAACGCGACCCAAGAATCATTCAATTTCGGTAAAGACCAACTCGAGAATTTTTCTTCTCAGAACTAACACATGGGACGGGGCTCATTGGAGCCCCGTCTTACTCCAACAATATAGCACGGAGGTTCCTATGCCTCGCACGTCTTGTATGCAAATCGTTTTCTTTGTCACCATATTCTGTTTTTTGTTGCAAACAACACCGCACTGTGCTGTTGCGACAGAGAACGAAACTATGCTTTTATTAGAAGACAATAAAAAAATGATTATTTATGGGAAATTAATTTTCCGCGCAGCAGATAACCTGATAAATAAAATAAAAAACGATAATAAAGACAATTCTTTAATTACAAAAGAGCAAATTTTTTCAATAAACGCCATGTTAATGCTTGTTTCAATAAAATCGACAATATCATACTGTAGATCTGTGTATGACATGGCAAGGGTAAATGTGACTATTTCTTTATATAAATCAACGGATTATAAACAAAGCAAGAGTATGTCAAGCGCAAAGGAAATGATAATCTCTGCTGAAAATTTGTTAACACAAGTCATACAAGATTCAAGATCATTCAGCCATACACACTATGAATCTGATTTCAAAACAATACTCATGCATCTTAACGAGATAAAAAAATATTTTCCCCCACCATCTTTAGGAAAATGTTATACTACACAACAACAAACACATCAAAACCTCTCTTTGCCATATCACACGCTTGGCAGGCAAACAGATTCGCTTTCTAGTATGACAAGCTTGATATCAACAACAATAGCCAAGACTTCAGTTTCGCAACGTCTAGCGCTAGGCGATATAAGTGATGCACTTGTATCCTCCTGGGATTTTCAGATATCATTTATAAAGATACATGAATCTTTTGAATGGGCAGCCATCTGTCATCTGACGCACACACACCCTTCCATTGCGGGATTTGACAAGAGCGAAGCAAACGCCCTGCAAAACTTGGCGATCTGCGTTCAATCTTTGACCAATCTGAAGGAGCTTATCCGTGCCCAGGCCAGTGACAACACGCCATGGTTCAAGTCCTCCGACGCCGAGCGCTACACCCGCGCATTCGACGCTTGGCGCAAGGCCTTAGTCGAGGCCTTGGCTTCGGACGGGCTGGCCCTGCCCGAGGTGGCGGGCAAGCAGGCGGGACCGGCGACTGAAAGCCAAACGGGGAGCGCCAAATGATGCATAATGATCACACAGTGTTGTGCATTGCCAAGATGACAACAGCACAGCCAAAGCACCTTTGGCAACCCGTTGGCTGACTCACCACAGCCTCACCACCAGCGCAAGCCCTGTCACCGGACCGGTTGCGCCAGGAACGCCAGAAGAAGATGACGGCCCTTCTGTCCGGCAGCTACACCCCGCCGGCCCGTCCGTCCGACCCGGAATACCACAGCGTCATGGACCCGACCCCGAAGAAATCCGAACCCCGGATCGGCCCGGACGGCGGCCCGATCGGACGAGGCATCAAGGCAGCCGGCGATTGGTACATGGACTCCATCAACAAAAGGCGCGACGGGATCATCAGCACCATGAACGCCGAGCTCAAGGACATGTTCAGGCCACAACTCATCGACGGAATCAACACCTGGGCGCACGGCATGCTCACGCTGTATACCGGCATCGACACCGGGTTCGAGCCGCAGTTCGGGTTGAACAAGCTCTTCATGCCCAATGCCTGGTTCAATACCGGTTCCGGAACGCCGCCGGTCATGGGATTTCAGTATAGAGTGAACCCTTTGCTTCCCTTGCTCGTTGCCGGAGCACGTTGGTGGGGCGACCAGGATCTGAAACCTTCGGAAATCTGGAACGGAGCAAAAGCGGCAATGGTGGACGCTGCGGGTGGCGGCAAGAGTTCAGCGAATCAGGAGTCGCAGAGGCGTATGGAGTTTATGAGCAAAGGATTAAACGCAGCAGAGACGACCCAGCAATTGCCTAACCTTTGAGCGTTCGACGCGTCTTGCACTGACATCTGAAATCGACGGCCGGGGCCGTATGGCCCCGGATTTTTCTTCACGCGCAGTAAAGGAGATGGTGATGCACAGAAGAATGCATACAACAGTGCTCATATTTGCCACGATATTGTGGATCTTTCCTTCACACGGTTATGCCGAAGGAAGTGTTCCAGCCGAATCAGATTTGAAAATATTGCGTACCGAGTCTAGTTATATATACTCATTAATAGATAAAATTGGAGTAAATGTAGACAACTATTACAATGTTTACAAAGAAAGACTTAGCATTGAGAAAGACGTTACAGTGTCTTTGGAGCACGCGTATAACGCCGTGTACGCGCTGCGCAATCTTCAAAAGATACAATATCTTGCTGTGGCAGAATGCGAGTTTGAAAAAGCAATGATGATAATATCAATAGAAAATAAGAAAATATTTACAGCAGACAAACGCATTGCTTACATAAAGGCAATGCTCACGGAATCGGAAAGAGTTCTAGGTGGCATGCCAAAAAAGTTGAGTGATAAGAGCAATGGCAGCCTTCTTCCATTGCTGAATGATATTCTTCAACAGATACAGGCCTTGAACAAGGCTTGGCCCTTGCCGATACTGGAAAAGTTCAACGATTCCAACAATGGCGGCAATATTCAGCTTCCGGCGGCTTATGCTCAATTGGGAAAAGGCGCTGAGGCCTTTTCTACGGTCATAGCGAATTATTGCATGGCGTCAGAAAAGGCATTGCGCAAGTACGAGTCGGATATGTCAAACCTTCCCCTCGCAATTTGGTCAGCATGGAAATTCCAGATGGCCCTGACAAAAGTCTATGAAAGCGACGTCTGGGCATCCACCTGCCACTTGACCAAGCAGTATGTAACCCTTTCCGGTTTCGAAAAAATGAATGCAAGCGCTCTGCAGCATCTTGCTGAAAACCTTCAATACCTCAACACCTGGAAGCAGGACATCGACGAGGAGTCGGCCAAGCCAAGCAGCTTTTTCCCCCCTCAAGTATCCCAGGACTACACCCGTGCATTCGACGCTTGGCGCAAGGCCTTAGTCGAGGCCTTGGCTTCCGACGGGCTGGCCCTGCCCGAGATCGCGGGCAAGTAGGCGCGACCAGCGACTGAAAGCCGAACGGGGAGCGCAAATTGATGCATCCTGATGACGAGATGTTGTGCGTCACCAAGATAGGCAAACAGCTCGCCAAAGCACCGTTGGCGAGCCTTTGGCTGACTCACCACAGCCTCACCACCAGCGCAAGCCCTGTCGCCAACGCGCCGTTGGCAGACCCGCCACCGAAAGCCACAATTCCTTTGGCGGAAGCCAAAAAGGCACGTTGGCAATCATTAGTTTTTCCGCAAAAGCTCAATGATTTCAAAATGTTGTCAGTATGGCATTCAAGAGATCGTCGGTTCAATTCCGTCCAGCTCCACCAAAGACCTCAAGGGGTTATCCATGAAATTGGGTAACCTTTTTTTACATTGGCTCCTTCCGCCAACACTTTTGTTAGCGTTCCCGGACACCGAAACCTCGGTGAAGCAGCATTCCCCTGTATGAGCATCTGTAGCGGTCCAAGAAACCCTGGACCGCTACATAACTCCCAGACTCCTGGACCTTGCGCCCCTGCGTTAGAAACGTTCCCCCAATTTTCAAAACTTCCCTGGTGGCGATAACCGGGAAATATGGAACACCACGTGATCGACGAACAGGCGCACCCTTCGAGGAAGCTGGCTGGCCCCAACGACCAGACAGACGTCGTGCACGAATCCTCCGCTCCAATCCGGCAGCAGGCGCACCAAGCGCCCCGCCTTTTCGTCCGGCCCGGCCCTCAACTCCCGCAGCATGGCCACGCCATGCCCGGCCAGAACGAAATCGCGACACATCTCCACAGAACTGAAGCTGTACCGGGGCTGCACTTCGACGGTGACATGCCGGTCGCCGTTGTGCATGGGCCACCGCCATCCGAAACGCTGAAGCACAATGCAGGGCAGTTTGTGCAGGTCGCCGGGCTCCTCGGGCATGGGATAGCGTTCGAACAACTTGGGCGAAGCGTAGAGAAAGGGCTCGATGGTCAGCAGCTTCCTGGCGATCAACGACGGCGCGATGAACGGCCCGATGAGGAAGGCCACGTCATAAGGATCGGTACGCATGTCCACGGAATGTTCAACGAAGGTCAAATCGATTTGTATTTCCGGCCACTTTGTGGCGAAATCCATCAACGTCTCTTTGAGCAGCCCGTCGTACACGTCGCGAAACATGCACACCCGAATCAACCCGGAGGGTTTTTGCATGTTCATCACGACGGAATCATACGCCTTTTGCACCTCGTCGAGGATGAACCCGCAACGATCCAGCAGAGAGGCCCCGTTGTCCGTGAGTTCGACATGGCGGGTGTCCCGGTAAAACAGGAGCACTCCCATCCGCTCTTCCAGCAGCTTGATACGCCTGGACAGCGTTGACGCGCCAATCCCCAAGATCTCCGCGGCGTTGGTGAAGCTTTTCTGTCTGGCCACTTCGACCAGCAACGGGATATCCTTGAGAAATTCCTGCACACTCTGCTCGTAAATGGAAAAGAGTTTTTTGTTTAGCTCATTTATTTCATTTATTGGCATGGTATTGAATGTCCTGGCAGAAAGCAACACGCTCGCTCGGCTTCAAACTTCCGACGAACAACCAAGGGAGTACACAGTATGACCATGCAAACCATTCTTGAGGGAACCGCCGCCTTCATGAATCATCTCGGCTTGGCTGAAGAGCCCATGGGGGTCTACTACTCCGACACCAAACCGGAAAACGCATACGGCCCGAAGAAGGGAATCCCCATTTCGCGCGAATTGGAGGAACAGGGCAAATTAGACATGCAGGAGGTCATGAAGACCTTCTCCTGTGTGATGGGCAATATCTGGCTGGCCAGAAAGAAGCGTGGCGCGGCCTTCATCTCTGCGGAAGAATACGGTTGCCCCGGAGGCGTGTACTACTGTTCGATGATGAAGCCCCACCTCAGGTTCATCGAACATTACGTCTCGACGGGATTTCCCGGAACCCCTCTGCACGGCGAACGCTACATGCCCAACCCCGACGCCATGCGCGAATTCATGCTCAAGGTGAATCCCCGCAAGGCTCCGGCCAAGTATTGCATCTTTAAGCCACTATCCCAGTTCACAGACGGCGACGAACCGGAATTCGTCATCTTCTTCGCCCGGCCCGAGGTGTTGACCGGGCTCTTCACGCAAACGGTCTTCACAACCGGCGATATGGAATGCGTGGTTTCCCCCTTTGGCGCAGGATGCACCGGCATACTCGGCTGGCCGCTCTACTACAAAGAGTTGGGGGTGGAGAAAGCCGTCCTCGGCGGCATGGACCCCTCGGCCAGGAAATTCATGAAAACCGACGAACTGACGTTCACGGTTCCCTTGAGCCTGTATGAGAAAATGCTGGCCGCCTTGCCGGAGTCCATGTTCACCCACGAAACCGACTGGAAAAGCGTACGCACAAAGGTGGCCCGCAGCGCCAAGGCCTGGGGGGAGGAGAAGTAAGCAAACGATTTGCAATACCGGGAAGAGCAGTCCATACATCCCGACGCTTCTGGCAGGCGGTGGAGCGGTCCCCTCTCGCGGGCTCTCCGCCGCCTTGCACAGTGTTCAAGGACCATGAGCAAACGCTGACAACCACACTTTCGGCATTGTACGTTTTCACAAAATACCGTCACCGTACGATCGTGATCGTTCCCGACAAGGCCTGTATGCAATCGCCGCCCGTGGCGGCATGGCCCAATTCATACAGGCCCGCCGCGGAGCCGAAGCTGCCGTAGAACATCACCACGTTTCCCCAGGGGGCGTAGTACGCCAGGGTCCCCGTTCTGGCCGATCTGACCAGCGGCGTGTTGTCGGTCTTCAGCTTCTTCGGGGGGGAGAATATTTTTTCGTTGCTGCTGTAGTTTTCCACCCCGATGGTCAACGGCAGTTGGACGAGCAGGTCTTTTGCTGCCTGGCTGTCGTTCAGTTCAAAGACGATTTCATTACCGTTTGCGTTCACTGTCATCTTCATGAAGGCTCTCTCTTTTGAAGCAGTCTGTTCCTTCGCGCTGCAGACACAGAAGGCAGAAACCGCGAAGGCAGCAACAACGGACATGAACAAGTACATATGACGGCTTATGGAAGCCACCATAGCCGCATCCTCACAGAGAATACCCGGGTTTCTTGTAAAGTTGGTCTTTCTTTGCTCGAACATCGGGCTCATAGACCTTCTCTTTCCAAGCGCCGGAGGAAATTTCTTCAATGGTGAGTGAAGCAGAGGCCTCGTCGCATCCGACAATCTCGATGACATCCTTCACAAGGGCGTCCGCAAGGCGTTGTTTGACGGCCTCAGACCTTCCCGGAAAGAGCTTGACGCTGATATGCGGCATAGTTTTCTCCCTTGTCTCTTTCAAGGCTCATGCTTCAACAACCGACATACCACTGACGCCACCGGCCATTTCGCACAGAAGCGCCGCCCCCATGGCAACGGTCTCCTTGGCCAGGAAGGCGCGGCGCGAGTAGTTGTATTTCATAGTGCCCTCAGACGTTGGATGGTGCCGCCGGAATTGCCTTAACTCCCCGTTGAAAAAGTCGATTCTTGCAGGCTGTTAAGGATTTTTCAGGCTAGCCGAGGGCGGCGTATTCTTCGTCCGACACGGGTTCCAGCCATGCATTGCTCTTGTTTCCCCCGGGGACTTCGACGGCCAAGTGCGTGAACCAGCTATCCTTGGCGGCTCCATGCCAGTGCTTGACGCCGGGAGGTATATTGACGACATCGCCAGGCCGCAGGGTGCGGGCCGGCTTTTGCCACTCCTGATACCAACCACGCCCGGACGTACACAGCAGGATCTGGCCACCGCCGGTGTCGGCATTGTGCATGTGCCAGTTGTTCCGGCACTTCGGCTCAAAGGTGACGTTGGCTATGAACACCCCCTCGGTGGAGAGAATGTTCAGGAAGCTCTGTCCCACGAAGTACTTGGCATATGCCGTATTTTCCTCTCCACGCCCAAAGACATCGGTATTGACGGTGTCAGACATGATCTTTTCTCCTTTTGTAACGAGAACGACTTTTAGGCATGTCAGGCATTCAAGCCTGCCGCGTAGGCCTGCTTCATGGCCGTTGTCCCCCTGACGCCGCCCTCGTCCCAGACGCCGGTTATGGAGATGGTTTCCTTCTCCCTTATGCCGCTCAGGCAACCGGTGAACACCCTGAAGCCCTGGACAGTGCTCTCCACGGGGAGTCTGCCCCCGGCAGCGGAGACGATGAAGTAGACATCCTTGTCACGGATCATCGAGGAGATGGGGCAGAGCCTGTCGATGAACGTCTTCATCTGGCCATTGAACGTCCGGAAGTAGACTGGGCTCGCCAGGACGAGAACATCCGCGGCAAGCAGCTGTTCATGAATCCCGGACATGTCGTCCCGCTGGACGCATCTGCCCTTGCCGCCAACGCAGGAACAGCATCCTGTGCAGTAGTTGATCTCTTTTTCGGACAGCCGGACCTTTTCCGCATGATGTCCAGCCGCCAGGGCTCCCCGCATGAACGCATCGCAAAGGATGTCGGAGTTGCCCTGCTTCCTGGGACTCGAAGATATGAGGAGTATCTTTTTGCTCATGACTCACCACTAAACAAATAGCGCCCCAAAGTGTTTATCCGTCACCCCCGTCCCCGCAGGTTTGCAATCCCGCTAAGGAAGGGGAGGCATAATCGGTTTGTATCGCCTGTGGCGCACCTTTACAGCTTCCGCTTGGCCAACACTTCTGAAAGAACCATTTGGGCGGCCTCGGCCCGCCTCCCATCCACCTTTGCGCCGAGCGTCTCGATGAAGCCGTTCATCTGAGTTATTGTCAGGCCGGTATGCATGGCCGCGCCCAGGTGGAAGGCCAACTGGCCCGCTGTGCCGCTCATATTGGCGAGCGCCGCGATGGTCGCCAGTTCGCGCTCCTGACGCGTGAGGACATCCCGCGCGAAAATATCCGCAAATAAATGCTGCTTGAGGAAGTCGTCGACAACCGGGGAGAACTTCTGCCAGGCAGCCGGCGGGGGGATTTCCTCCAAGCCGGACAGGTCGGCGCGCACCCGGGCGCCGTACGCGTCGCGGTCACGATCAGGCGGCACGGGACTGGCGTCGCGGCCTACCTTGTCAGTGACGCCCTTGGCCTTTCGTTCGCCCAGCACCTCCATGAAGGTCGCCATGCCATTCAGGCTGCGCGGGAAACCGGCGTACGCATACATCTGCACCAGGATTTCCTTGATCTCATTGACGGTCAGCCCGGAGTCCAGCCCTTCGTTCAGGGCCGGCTTGAGCCGTTCGAGCTCGCCGCTCGCGGTAAAGGCGGAAATGGTGACGATCGACTGCTGTCTGGCGTCGAGCGATGCATCATCCTTCATTGTTTGCGTATCCGCTGTGGTTGCAAGTCCAAAGGCAAGCCCCATGGCGATCAGGACTGGGATGGAAGTCCGGATACGCATGTCATCGCCTCCTGTCAGCCTGTTGAAAAATCCTCGCTGGCTGCGTTGCTGCGAAAAACTCAAACCCCCTTGCATGCGAAAGGCGCTTCTGACTTGAATTTCTCTCGTTCCTTGCTAGCAAGTTGTTTGAACAGGCTGCAAGAATTGCTTTTTCAACGGACTGCTGAACGAATCTTAAAAACGAGGAGACATTCTCGCGTGGAAATTTATGTATCTTGTGGCCATGGGCTGCATATACTCTTACGCAGTCCCTCTGACGAATGATGCGGAGGAACTGCATACTGGTTCTTGAGACGGTCGCTGAACGCCTACCCCTTATGCGCAAGGACTACTTGAGCGCGGCGCTGAAGAACTTGCCCATCTTGTCAAAGGGGATCATGTCCACCCGGTCGTACAAGTCGATGTGACGCGCTCCGGGGACGATGACGAGCTCCTTGGGCTCTTTGGCCATCTTGTAGGCGTCCTCGGTGAAGTAGCGGGAGTGCGCCTTCTCGCCCATGATGAACAGAATCGGCCGGGGCGATATCGTGTCGATGAAGTTCAGCAGGGGAAAGTTCATGAACGCCATGTCGCTTGTCGCCGTGAACGGACCGTGGGACCGGGGATGATGGCCGCGTTCCATGGCGTAGTATTCCCAGAATTCGCTGCTGATGGGGTCCAGACCTTGCGGGATCGAAGTGGTCGGCTTGTTCGGGAAGCCCTCGGGGAGCATGGGGGCTTTGTGTGCAAAGTCCTTCCAGCGCTGCTCTGAGAGTTCGACGAGCCTGTCGGTGCGCTCTTCGGCAGTCATCGCATCTTGCCAACCGTTGCGAATCACGCGGCTCATGTCATACATGCTTGTGGTGGCCACGGCCTTGATGCGCTGGTCGACCTGCGCGGCCTTGAGGGCGAACGCGCCGCTGCCGCAGATGCCGATGGCGCCGACCTTGTTCCTGTCCACAAAGGGGCGTGTTCCCAGAAAGTCCACGCCCGCGCTGAAGTCCTCGGAAAAGATCTCCGGGGACGAGACATGTCGGGGCTCTCCGCCGCTTTCACCGTTGAACGATTCGTCGAAGGCGATGGCCACGAAACCGCGTTCCGCCATGGCCTGCGCATAGATGCCCGCGCCCTGCTCCTTGACGCCGCCGTAGGGAGTACCAACGACCAGAGCCGGATACTTTTTCGATTTATCCATGTCATTCGGCAAGTACATGTCGGCGGACAGCGTGATCCCATACCGATTAAGGTACGACACCTTTTCGTGGGTTACCTTGTCGCTCAACGTGAATGTTTTGTCCCAGTTCATATTGTCCCCCGCATAAGACGTGTTTGTTGTCAGCGCCATCGTCAGAATCGACAGCACGGTCATCATCTTGATCACAAAAGCGTTGTTCTTCATTGACAACCAGTTAAGCAGACACAGGCTCGACGTGAACACACATTTCTCTCTAAATCTTGCCTGTTTCTCTTTGTCCAGGAATTTTGTGTTGAATGATGCCGGGGAATGGTGTCCATAATCTCCTTGAACAGATAAGGGGGGTGTCATGAACAACATGCTGAAATTACTAAAAGAAATTTCTCCGATAGAAAGCGGGGTCGTTGAGTCCAGGCTGGAAGGAGTACGTTTTTTCAAGGAAACCCAACCCATCTGCCGCCGGCCGATGCTGTACAATCCTGGAATATGCATTATCGCCTCCGGCCACAAAATCGGCCACCTTGCAGGGCAGACATTTCGCTATGACGCCGAAAACTATCTCGTCACCTCTGTCGCCATGCCCTTTGAGACCGAAACCCATCCTGACAAGGATGAGCCGCTTCTTGGCATGTTTATCGACATCAACATGGTGCAATTGGCCGATCTGATCAGCCAGATGGACCTTCAGGCCGAAGTCGCCAAGGTAACCGAGAACGATTTTCCGCTCGGCGTCGGACCGTCTGTCATGGATGAAGATATGAAGGACGCGGCGCTGAAACTGCTGAAAGCGCTCCAGACGGAAAGAGAGACTAAGGGCTTATCCATAAATAATTTACGGACTAGAGCTTAACTTCGCCGCAACACTGTCCAACAAACCGGGACCACCTTACCCAAGCCAGGCCAGCTGGTGTCAGGTGATAACCGTTGCTGTACAGTCAGCAAAAGGGACGCCAATAGTGCTTTTGTTATATCAAATTTGCTGGTGTTTATAATCCTCAAACAATAAGAGCTACTGTGTCCGCGCAGTTTTACGAGCAACTGAACGAATACATTTAAGAATAACCATATATCGCAATCTTATAAGACGCAAAACACGGTGTTTACTACCTTGCTTTATCTGGAGAAGCATTACCAAGTGTTCCAATAAGCTTTGTTCGAGAGCTATCCGTCCAGACATAAGCCGAAACAATATCTGCCTCAACTTGTTTGAGACCGTTCCCCCGGCCGGGATTAATATCGGCTACAACATCCACAAAAACTTCCCCAAGTGTATTAGTATGTCTACAGTTTGTTTTATGCAATTTCTCAACAAGCTGACCAACTTCTTCTGGAGACAAATGGATAGTCTTTGGCGGCTTCAGATTAAATCCAGTGCGAATAGTAATTTTAGGCCGTTCAGTACTTCGACGTGGATCTTTATAGCAATTTGGATCAGACTTCGGGGTATAGTGCAAATAATAAATTGGGTTATTACTGTTGACAGACCAAGAGCGTTCGGAATCGCATGGACTTATAAAAAGCTCTTGCTTTTGTAAATCGTATGAAACAGCGTCCATATACGCTGAAGCTCTTACCCGGGTCTTATACCTGTATGAAAATAGTTTTTTCTCTGCGTCCTGACGAAGCATCAATTTTTTAATTGGATTCGTTGTTTCCAACCACTCTTGGCAATTGGTAATCCCAATCCACCAATCGACAAGGCTGTCATCAATTTTTCTATCTCTATAAAATGCATTCGCTTTCATCGAAATTACGTCTTTCCAGTCAATGAAAGGGACGGCTGATAAATATACGTTGTCTTTTAAGTATTGAAGTTTTTCTGTTGCCTCATCCTTATGCCGTCTTAAACCAAATTCGTTAATATATTTATTAAAACCTCCTATTGTATTATCTGCCAACGTAAGCTCCCATTTTAAATCGTCAGCAATCTTCCTCGCCTCGTCAACATAAGCCCCCCTAGGGTGCGCGACAACATACTCTTCATACGAATGCACAGAGTTTTCCTTCAGACATCTTGCCCAATCCAACCTATCAATCCTTTCGCGCACATTTATGGCAAAGTCACTCTTCAGATGATCTCGCAAGTAACCTTTTAGCACTTCAACATCTTCACCGTCCCTTATCTTTGCCCATTCCAGCCCATCCAGAGCCTTTTTCACATGCAGTCCTTCAGGAAACTCCGCCAGATAGTCACTAAAAGACTTTTCAGTTTGCGTTTTTTTTGCAAATTCCCAAGCCGACGCTTCTTTGACTTTGATTCTATGTCGCACCCATATTACGGAAGTTGTAATAACAGCAAAAGCTACAACTACAACGGCCAAGCACACTATCAATTTTTTTCTTCGCTTACGCCTAATGGATGCCTTCCCACAGGCATACGCTTCTTTTTCAATGAGAGGAAAAACAACAAGCCAAGGGATTGAAGCCTCTTGAAGAAGCGGCAGCCTGTTAATCCATGGGCAAGCCTCAATAACTGGACTACTCCAGGCTGGTTTCAATTTGGACCGACGTACATCTTGCCATCCCAAGACCGACGCTGCAGTAAGCAGCGCCCCACAGAGCATGCTATGTTCTGGCAACAAATTCCTTGTAAACTGAATAGAATCAATAACTTTGTATACATGTTGAAGTGAGTCCACTGTTGATTTCCACTGCATTGCTATATCTGAATATTCTTTGTTTCCACTAATTTCTGCAAATATTGCCAGTAAGTCTAGTGCATACAAATTATCAACTACCATCATGCTATGTTCATCGCCTTCGTATGCCATTCTACCCAACTCGCACAAAATCTCTCGTGAGCATTCTTTTCCTTCTAACAATAGTGGCAAAGAAGGGTCCAGGACCGACACAAGCATAGACAGCTTGAAATCAACTGGTATCGCATTGTTTTCCGTAAGATCTTGAAAAAAATTTATTAAATCATGATCCGCCAGTTCAGTTTGAAACCAACGCAACAAATCGCTCACTCGACCAACCCGTTTCAGGGCTTCGTTCCAGTTCTGTCTCATCGCCTGGGCTAATTCTGCCTTTGTGCTACAGGCGACTCCGCCGAGAATATAAGGCTGGACCTTTCTGGTCTGACCAACAGGTGATTCGTCACCGAGAAGAGGCAGATGGGGATCGTTATCAAGCCACCGTGCGACCTCCGCCTCGCCCCATCGTTCTTTCACGTTATAGCGTAACAGACCTCTAAAAAGCTTCTCCCAGTTCTCATCGTTTACAAGAGAAAAATCGATAGGCCGGTGTTCGTACAAGGCGTTGTTAATTGCCTGTTCTGGCATACCATCAAACGGATGTTTCCCCGTGAGTGCCTCGATAAGTATCATGCCTAGAGACCACCAGTCGGTCGCCGAAGAAATGGCCCCTACCATTAATTCCGGGGAGGAGTACTTGAGTGTCCTATGCGCCGAAGTGAATCTCTGCGAAAATTCCAACTCAGAGGCTATGCCGAAATCAGTCAGAGCCAAATCCAAGGGCGTCAAAGACCTAACAAGAACGTTTTCTGGTTTTATATCGCGATGGATAACATTTGGGGACTGAGATAATAGGTAAGCTATTGCTTGAGTCAACTTGCAAAGAATCTCTTTAACGCGATCAGGTGGAAGGGAAGCTTTCTCTCGGTTGAGAAGGTTACGCAAAGAACCGAACGGGGCATACTCCATTACCTCAAAACATCTTCCGTTGGATTCACCGTTTTCAATTTGACGAATAACAAATTTTGGATCGGCCTTTTTTAGCCAATCAAGGACTTCCGCCTTAGGCCTAATTCCAGACCTGTAGATCTTTGCAACATACACGATATTATCAGACAAGCACCGTACAAGCGATATATCGGCTTCAGCACCTCTCGCCTGCATTTCTTTTTCTATTCTATACCGTCCTGCTAAAGCCTCCGGGAGGGACATGAAAATATGTTCTGTTTCATCTTGAACATCGACATATATGTCACGTTTAGTTTTCTCCGAGCTATTATTGTTGTCTCGCATCGTCACGTTGTTGTCTTTTTCCTGGGAACTCACGCTTTGCCTATTGCCTGTTATGGTCTATGTTTTGCTATTCCGTTTCGGCTCAAAACAACTTCACGTCCAACAGCACAAGTGACACGTTGTCATGTCCTCCTTGGGCCAGCGCTTGCTCGTGCAGGGCAGAGACCGTACTTTCCGCGTCATCTGTCAAGCAGGCTTCCATGGTGTCTTGATCGAGCATGTCCGTCAGCCCGTCCGTACACAGAAGAAACCTCTCCGAACCTTCCAGTGGTCGTGACCAAACGTGTGCAACGACCTCGGTCCGCTCCGGCATCCCCCCTAGGGACTGGGTTATCACGTGCGAGGCCAGACCGGTTCGCTCAGCTGTTGACGCCTGGGAAAAGCCCACGGTGTCGTCAGTACTCAGAAGCTGCATGTACCCGTGGCGAACCCGGTATATCCTGCTGTCGCCGACATTGAATCCAATCAGCTTTTCCTGGTGTACGACAATACCGGCCACAGTAGCGCCCATTCCCCGAAACTCAGGATTGGCGAGCATCAGGTCATAAAGACAATCATTTGCTGCCGTAAGTATTTTTGAGACCGCCTCTTCATCCGCGCCACTCAGAGCTTCGGTCAGAATTCGCGAAACAGACAGGCGGCTCGCTGTTTCCCCATGCGCATGTCCGCCGATTCCGTCCGCGACCAGGCAGGCAAGCGGCTCCCACACGCCAAGCTGTAAAACGACGGGACCGCGCATGGGACGCTGGCGAAGAAAATCACCCATCCCGATACAGTCTTCGTTGCGCTTTCGAACCTTGCCTGCGCACGTTATGCCTGCAGCGGTCAGCCGCGTCATGATCGCCCTCGTATTTCCAACACATCCGCCTCGACTTGGCTTGAAAATTTCAACTTGTCGCCTGGACGAAGCTCCACCGCCTCTCCCGGCGTCAATTGCCGGCCATTGACAGAGGTGTGATTCAGTGAGCCCAAGTCGTTGATCATAACTCGACTTTCTTCCCAGTAAATTTCGGCATGTCGACGGGAAACGCAACGAAGGTCCCCCAACTGGGGGGCAAGCGGCGAATGGTCAACCGCCCTGCCGATGCCCAATCGTCCGTCCACCACCACGTCCCCCCAGGCAAAGCGTACGACCGCCCGGGGCGACTCCTCGCGTCGCGTGGCGTTTTCCGATTCAGGCGGCTTTTCCATGGAAGGCTCACCCGCAAGGGAAGATTGCCGTGTCAGCGGCAGGCTGCAACGGATGCAGGTGGTCGCTCCGGAAGTATTTCTTGTTTTACAGTACGGACATTCTATCGTGTCACGTTGACTCTCGGTCTCCGACTTTTCTTCAATCTGCTGGTCTTCCACCTGCGTGATGGGGGTCATGACCAAGCTCGTCTTGCATGCCGTACAGGAGGGGTCTTGAGGGCTATTGTTATATCCGCACGCTGGACATTGCTTTACAGTTACCACGACGTACCTCCGAAAAGAAGTCCTTGCTCACTTGCCAACTCTTGCATCCGCTGCATATCTCCCCTGTCTGGCAAGCCGATGAGCCAGATGGACTGGCCATCCACTCCAATTTGAAAGGAGCCTTTTTTCCCTGGAGGCAAATGCACATAGTTGGAATACACTTTTCGACCCAAGTCACTGACAGTGAAAAGTGGCTGATTATCTGAACCGCGCCAGCAGGCGCCCAACGGACGACTTTTCAGGAACGGTTCGGGGATCAACGCATCAAACATCTCCAGGATGTCCGAAAAAGCACTCCGCAGCCTCGACATGGACATCCCGCTATAGCCAAGAATATCGAAAGGCTTGGCACGTTGTGATCGCCAGAGGGCCAGTCCTTTGAGAAGCGCGCGCAGGGCATCCGGCTGCTCGAAAGGCTCTCCACCGGAAATGGTCACCCCGTCCAGGTCTTGCGCCAAGTCACGGCACAGGGCGAGAAGCGTGTGCACTGCAATTTCTTGCCCCGCGTCCTTGGGCCAAGTGTCACGCGAGACACACCCTGGGCAGCCCATGGAACACCCCTGGAACCACACCCCGAGCCTGCGTCCCGGTCCCAGCACCGTGACTGGGAAATGCACCCGGCTCAAACGCAGTTTCATGAAACCTCGATGCAGTACACACCGTCCTCAATCTTGAGCGATGTCGCGGTGATTTTTTCCCGCCCCTCCAGGTTCAGGGCAAACATGGCCCGCGACAAGGGATTGATAAAGCAGGTTTCGAGCCGGTTACCTATGCCGCGCCCTCCGTTGCCCAGATCGGAAAGCACAAAATCTTCCAGCAACGTCATGACATCCCGGGATACTTCCAGACGGACGTGGTGGACATCGAAAACTCGCTGTGCAACATTGCTCAACATCTTTTCAAAAATCTGGCGCGCAACGCCTTTCTCGATAAAACTGAAGACGACGATATTGTCCCCGATACGATTCAATATCTCCGGGCGACTGAGTTTGTACTTGAAATAGTCTTCGATGGCATGACGAATTTTATTCTCCACCTCGTCGTACGACATCTCCGGGGTGGCATTCAACTGTCGCCGGCCGGTTTCGTCTTCTACATAGATGCCCAGATTGGATGTAAAAATGATGATCGATTCAGAGAAGTACACCGTGTCGCCACGACTGTCCGTGAGGCGACCATCTTCAAGAATTTGCAGAAACTTGTCCAAAATTCTGGGATGGGCCTTCTCAATCTCGTCAAAGAGAATCACGCTGAAGGGTTTTTCACGTACAGCCTTGGTCAGCTCCCCTCCCGCATCGAACCCGATATAGCCTGGAGGGGCTCCAATGAGTCTTGCTTCCGTGTGTTCCTGGGCAAACTCGCTCATGTCGAACCGGATATAGGCCCGGTCGTCGTCGAAGAGGAGCTCGGTGATGGCCTTGGCCAACTCCGTTTTACCCACGCCGGTGGGGCCGGCGAAAAAAAGCACCCCGCGAGGTCGGCCGGACATGGAGGACGAAGAACTCTGCGAACCGCTCAACCCCATGACGGAACGCCGCAGGATGTCCAGAGTCTTGGTTATCGCCTGTCGCTGCCCCTTTACACGCTTGCCTATGTTCACATCGCCAGACTCTATTCGCTGCCGCATATTCTGTTTTTTCCATGGGTTATCCGTAACCCCAAGCTTGTAGGCCCGCACGGAATCCGCAATCTCTTTAAACGACTCCCCCCGGTCGTTCGCCATTTGCACAATGGACTGCATCGCCAAAAGTGTCATACCCTCGGTCATGGCCGCGAAGGTAGCCAGTAATTCCAGACGCTTTTCCTCGGAAGTTCCCTCGTAGCCGGCCAGGGCTGAAGCCAACACGGCCGCAGCACGCTCACGCGTTTCGTAGTCCGGCTTCTGTATGGCCTGCTGACGGATGCGTTCGTTGCCCACTACCAGCCAACTCGGCAGTTCGTTGACATTCTCCAGCAGCCAGAAAATCGGATTGTAGCGAACCTTTTCGTCCGCGCCCAAGACGGGCGTGGCCGAGCGGGAAAGCTTGAGCATGCTTCCGAAGAAGATGTTGTCGTTGTCGCTCAGGGACTGGGGATTGGCGACCAGACGGGAAGCGTAATCGAAGACGACAGCCACGCGGTCTTTGCGCAAGCCCAGGATGCGTTTGATGGTTTCGGGTACGGTCGTGAGGTGTCTCTCGCAGGTGCCGTCTTCCTTGAAATCCAAACCCGTGGCGGCACGCGCGGCTTGTACCGCCTCCCGGGTGGCGGGGTGAACCCCAAAATTGTCAAACCGATCGTAGGTGATCATGGCCTGGAAGCCGTTCACCTCCAGCAAGGTCCATAGGGCGTCCCTGAGACTCAGGGGAGCGAAACCGTTCTGACAGGGCACAAGATAGAAGTCATTGATGTTGCCGGTCAGTACGAACTGGGGTCGAATGGGCAAAAAACGGGCTATATCTTGCAGCCAAACCGGAGACTGCGTGGACAGGGGAGTAAAACCGGTCTTGGTGGTCGGAACATGTTGCATCGGCGGACTCTGGGCCTGGGAGGTCTGTTCAAGAATCGCTGTCAATTGACGTCACTCCTGAAATGGCTTTTAAGGTTGCCGCATTTGCCGGGCGTTTGCGGAAGCGACATTCGTCCGTCTGGATTCCAACCGGGCATCCGTCACCCTTTGCACGGACAAAGCGCCGGGAGCCAAGGCCCTGAGGGGCTGATATTCCAGCCCTTCTGCCCTCAGCTCGTTGAGAAGTTCCGGAAAAACCGAGCACCATTGGCGTTCTATTTCTTGATCCTCAAGGGTCTCGTCACGCGAGGAATGCTCCCCTTCGCCCAGGCGAACGATGTCGAAATTCATGATCTTGTCGGTGGGGTTGACGCTCAATCGGCAGTAGTGATCCGTCCAGTTGGGATGCTGGAAGTAGCCGTTGCCCCCGGAAACAAAAAAGGTGGAGAAGTCCTCCTCCACGCCGTAGCCAAGCCTGATCAGGGACTGGCGCATGATATCCGCCGCCTTGCGTCGATCCTTCGCCTGCCGAGCCTTTTCCGCCTCGGTCTTGGCCCTTGAGCGCAAGTCCTCGTCCAGTGGAAGCTCGCCGTTTTCCACCCGGCGCAACGCCTGGGTAATGGCCTGAGACTCGGCGCTCTCCACACCCAGAAGTTCCGTCATGAGCCGCGCGGCTTCCTTGGCGTGGATTTCCTGTCGGCGTTTGGACTCTCTCACCGAAGCGTTGGCCCGATCCACAAGGATGCGCAGGGAGTCCACCATGGTCTGAAGCCGGGAGTCCGACACCCCCTTTTCGGTCATGATGTCTCGCACCAGGTTGTTGATTTCCGCCATATCCCGCTCCCGAAGACCGGGAGCCACGCGTCCGGCCACGCGCAAGGCCGTCTGGCGCAACTCTTCCGTACTGTCGCCGGATTCTTCTTTTCGAGAACGTCTGGCCGCCGCCTTGTTTCCCACGGACTTGGCCATGGCCAACAGCGAACGGCGCACGTCGATGATACCCTCGATGCGTTGAATTTCTCCGCGCAGCCTCCGGTAGATATCCAGACGATTGTTCATTTCGTCCACGACGACCTGCCCAGATCCCGGCACATCGGTGCGCATGTCCTCCACGCCGTAGTGGATGACCAGCTCCGGGTGACGCTTCTGCAGGGCGATCAACTGGTCGCGCAGACTCATGATTTTCGCCAGATATTCGCGCAGGATGTTCTGGGCTTCGGCCCAGGTGATGTGCGGCTCGCTTGCGTCTACGAGACGCCAACCGCCGGTCTTTGGTCCGCTCATGCCTTAAAACCAGCCTTTTACCGCTTTGATCAAGGTTTTCGATTCCTCGTCGCCCTGTTCCATGGCCTTCTCGTACCAGTATCTGGCCTGCTTTTTGCTCTTTTCAACGCCCTTGCCCTTGGCGTACAGCGTCCCCAACCATCTCTGGGCGTCAACATGCCCCTGCTCCGCCGCCTTACTATACCACTGCGCGGCCTGGGCAGAGTCCTGCACCACACCGCGACCATCGGCATAGGCCACGCCCAGGTTGGTCTGGGCCAACGCATGCCCCTGTTCCGCCGCCTTGCGGAACCACTCCACGGCCTGGGCAGAGTCCTGATCCACACCGGCACCATGGGCATAGGCCACGCCAAGACTGTTCTGAGCCGGAGCATACCCTTGCTCCGCGGCCTTGCGATACCACTCCACAGCCTGGGCAGAGTCCTGCACCACACCGCGACCATTGTTATAGGCCACGCCCAGGTTGGTCTGGGCCCACTTGTTACCCTGCTCCGCAGCTTTGCTGAACCACTGCGCGGCCTGGGCAGAGTCCTGCACCACACCGTCACCATTGGCATAGGCCATGCCCAGGTTGAACTGAGCGTTGGCGTCCCCCTGCTCCGCGGCCTTGCGATACCACTCCGCAGCCTGGGCAGAGTCTTGCACCACACCGTCACCATTGGCATAGGTCAGGCCCAGGTTGAACTGAGCGTCGACATTGCCCTGCTCCGCCGCCTTGCGATACCACTCCGCAGCCTGGGCAGAGTTTTGCGCCACGCCGTAACCATTGGCATAGGACACGCCCAGGTTGAACTGAGCGGTGGCGTGCCCCTGCTCCGCGGCCTTGCGAAACCACTCCGCAGCCTGGGCAGAGTCCTGCGCCACGCCGCGACCATTGGCATAGGCTTGGCCCAGGCGGTTCTGAGCCCACGCATCCCCCTGCTCCGCCGCCTTGCGATACCACTCCACGGCCTGGGCAGAGTCCTGCACCACGCCGCGACCATTGGCATAGGCCTGGCCCAGACGATTCTGGGCTTCAGCATCCCCTTGCTCCGCCGCCTTGCGATACCACTCCACGGCCTGGGCAGAGTCCTGCACCACGCCGCGACCATTGGCATAGGCCTGGCCCAGACGATTCTGGGCTTCAGCATCCCCTTGCTCCGCCGCCTTGCGATACCACTGCGCAGCCTGGGCAGGGTCCTGCGCAACACCGCGCCCATTCGCGTAGACCCAACCCAGGTTGTACTGGGCGGCGGCAAGCCCCTGCTCCGCGGCCTTTTGATACCACTGCGCAGCCTGGGCAGGGTCCTGCGGCACGCCACGCCCATTGGCAAAGGCCAGGCCCAGATTGCGCTGAGCGCTGGCCTGCCCCTGCTCCGCGGCCTTTTGATACCACTGCGCGGCCTGGACAGGGTCCTGCGGCACACCGAGACCAGATTCATAGGCCACGCCCAGGTTGGTCTGGGCGACCGCATTCCCCTGCTCCGCAGCCTTTTGATACCACTGCGCGGCCTGGGCAGGGTCCTGCGGCACGCCGCGCCCATAGTCGTAGGCCAGGCCCAGATTGCACTGCGCGTTGGCGTGCCCCTGCTCCGCGGCCTTTTGATACCACTCCACGGCCTGGGCATAGTCCTGCGTCACGCCGCAACCATGCTCATAGTCCCAGCCCAGGTTGTTCTGAGCCCAGGCATTGCCCTGCTCCGCAGCCTTTTGATACCACTGCGCGGCCTGGGCAGGGTCCTGAGTAACACCGCGGCCACAGTCGTAGGCCAGGCCCAGATTATTTTGGGCCGTGGCATGCCCCTGTTCCGCCGCCTTTTGATACCACTGCGCAGCCTGGGCATAGTCCAGGGGCACACCGCGACCATACTCATAGGCCAGACCCAAATTATTTTGGGCCGTGGCATGCCCTTGCTCCGCCGCTTTGCGATACCATTCCGCTGCCTGAACAAAGTCTTTCACAACACCTGCGCCATTGGCGTACATTTTCCCAACCGAGTAACAACTCTCGATATCGCCGGCCTCAGCTTTGGGCAGGGTTTCCCGGAACTGGACAAAATTCCGGCAAGCTTCCTGAGCCTCGGAGTCGCCTTGGGATGCGGCCCTGGCCAACCATGTCTCGGCCTGGTCCACGTCAGCAGTCAGAACTTCCCCTGCGAGCAACATCCCGCCCAGCAGGCGTTGGGATTGGGCCAAGCCAGCCGCGGCCTGCAGGCATATTTGCAGGGTTTCCGTCTCGACTTGCGCCGGGTCCAGCCCCTCCGGAAGCGATTCCGGCATCAGGGCCAAGAGCAGGGACTTCAGCTGGGTCAACGGATCGGCGTCCTGAACGTCCACGATATCCAAAAACGTATTGTAGGCGTCTTGATCCTGCAGATCGTTGAGCAGCCAGCGTTCCATGTCCGTGCGTCGGGCCACGCGTTTGAGGGCCTCGTCCCAGTTGCGGGCCAGAGCCTTGAGAAATTCGTCGAGGGTCCAGCAATCCTCACCGGCTATGCGGTAGGGGCGCAAAGCCCTGGGGCCTTGGGATTGTTGCTTGGGGTCCTGTTCCCGGGGAAGCTCCAGGGTTCGGTCGCCGGCCAGCCAGCGACCGATTTCGGCCGCTCCCCAGCGTTTTTTGGCGTCGAAGCAGAGCAGCCCCTTGCACAGCATCTGCCAATCGGCCTCCGCCACCCCCAAAAGGTCGATGGGACGGCGCTCATACAGGGCGTTGCGCACCACCCCTTCAGCCAGGTCGGCGAACGGATGGCGACCGGACAACATCTCGACCAGCATGATGCCCAAGGACCACCAGTCCGTGGCGGAGGACACCGAACCGGCCATGGCTTCGGGCGCGGCGTAGCGAATGCTGCGGTTGGTGGAGGTAAACCGCACGGATTGTTCCAGCAGGGAGGAGATACCGAAGTCGGTGAGCACCATGTCCAGAGGATCGCGACTGCGAATCAGGATGTTCTCCGGTTTCAAGTCCCGATGCACCACCCGGGGGGTCAAGCCGTGCAGGTAGCTCAGCGCCGCAGTCAGGTCGCCAAGAATTGTACGAACAAGATCGGTATCCAGACTCCGCCCCTCTTTTTCCAAAAGGTCGCGCAGAGACCCCGAGGCGGCGTATTCCATGATTTCGTACCAGCGCCCCCCCAACTCTCCATATTCCAACTGCCGAACCACATGACGAGTGTCTGCCTGGTGAAGACACTCAAGCACTTCGGCCTTGGGCTTTATGCTGGAACGATACAGTTTGATCACGACCTGCTCGCCGGCGTGGCCCCTGGCCAAGACCAGATCCGCCTCGCCGCCCTTGGCCGGAAGTTCATCGATCAGAGTGTAGCGTTCACTCAACCCTTCAGGCAGTTTGATCAGGCTGTGGGAGGCGGGGTTGGATTGCCGGAGAGGTTCCAGACGCGTCACGTTCGGTTGCGCGTCTTCACGGATCGTCGGGCCGGACCGAGAAGAAGTTGTTGTCTCAATGCAAGTTGCATCTTCCATCGCTTTCTCTTCCTTTCGTTGGTGAAATCCGTGAGCCGCAGGACTTTCAGCCGAGAAATCGCACCATAAGTATTGCATAACATATCACGTTGTCGGACAGATAAAAACGCGACCCAAAACGTGACTTGGTGACCCATATCTGTCCAAAGAGCCATAGCTGAAAACTCAACGAATCCTTTCGTTTCCAGGCAGCCTTCCCCTTGTCCATTCCGGCAATCTTATACCCATCGTCCTGGCGAACTCGCATACCACAGAAAAAAAAAGCGGACCAGACCGCACCACCGGCCTGGTCCCCAAACCCGTATCTACTATTCCAACTTACATTTCTTGCCAGCCTCCGCCTGACAGCCGTAGTCAGCCGTCCACAAAACCAGTTTCAGGAGCCGCCGTTCTTCCGCTCAAAGTCGATCGTCTGGGCAACCCCATGCTCAAAGTGGTTGATATACAGGGCGGTGGCCTTGAGCTCGCCGCTCTTATTGAACCGCATTTCACCGAATGGGCCGTCCCAACGCTCCGTGTTCGTCAAATCGAATGCCACCCTGCCCGGATTCACGGAACCGGCACGGTTCGCCGCCTGGGCGTAAAGGCGCAAAGAACTGTAGGCGATTGCCGCCTGATCGTCCGGGGGCTCGCCGTATGCCTGACGATAGGCGGCAACAAACCGTTGGGCCGCGTTGTCTTTACGTTCGGGAGAAAACTGGGTGACAAGATATGCCGAGATCTTGGCCGAAGCGGCAACCCTGGCCAGTCCGGGGGTGTCCCACTGGGACCCGCCCAGGAAGGGCTGTTCCATCTTCAAGTCCGCCGCCGCCTTCATGAGCTTCTCTGCCAAGTCTGGCGGCCCGCAGAAAAAGATGGCGTCGAAGGGGTGATTTTTCTTGAGAGCAGCCAATTCCCGCGTAAATTCCTCTTCGCGAGTGAGCATGTCACATTCCACGCGGGGCGCGAGTTCTATTCCCTTGGTTTTGGCCTCGATTTCAAACGTGTTGGCGCGAATTCTGGCGAAATCGCTATTGAAGACAAATAGTGCGGCACGCTTGATCCCCACATGAACGCAAAACCTGGCGAGGTAGTTCATCTCGTCCGCGTCGGTGGGGCTCATGCGGAACAAAAGAGGCAGATTGATTGCGTCCATAGGCGCGGTCACCCTGGTGAGCATGGTCAGCACCCCGTAGTAGGCGAGCACCGTGGCCGCCGGTACAGCCACTTTCCGTCTGGATGCGAGGATGGTCATGGCCGTTTTCGGATTGTTGGCGATGACCTGGGCCTGCTGTATGCCCTGGTGGGGATCGTCGGCCACGTCGTTTCGCCACAAGCGGATGGGTTTGCCTCCAATGCCGCCTGATTGATTGATTTCTCCGGCCGCCAGCTCAAGCCCCCTCCAGCCCGGCCGGTTGGTTCCCTCCCAATCGCCCATGGCCGCCACCACCACCTCCTTGCCGGAATCGACGCGCCTGGAGTCCGGGCCGGCGCTCGTACGGTCGCTATCCTGGCAACTCGTCGCCGCGGCGAGGAAAGCACAGAAAAGCAGGGCCGCGCTAAGCGATCTGACGCTTGGCCAATTCATAAAAATATCCTTTCTTCGCCATGAGTTCCCCGTACGTGCCCACCTCGGCCACCTGGCCATGGCGCAAGACGTAAATTGTGTCCGCACCCATGACCGTGGAGAGACGGTGGGCGATGACCAGGCGCGTGACCTTGAGGGACGCGATGCTTCGAGAAACCACGGCCTGGGTAACATTGTCCAGAGCGCTGGTGGCTTCGTCGAACAGCAGGATCCCCGGCCGCCTGACAAGGGCCCGGGCGATAAGCAGACGTTGGATCTGCCCGCCCGAGAAGCTGGCCCCGCCCGGTGGAACCACCGTCTGCATGCCCATGGGCATGGCCTTGATGTCCTCTTCCAGCCCGACCATCCTGGCCGCTTCCCAGACCTCCTCGATGCCCAGGTTGGCAGAGCCCACGATGTTGTCGAACAGGCTGCCGGCCATGGGTTTGTCGTCTTGAAGCACCACCCCGATCCGTTGGCGCAGGGCCCGCACGTCAAGTTCGCGAAGGTCCTGGCCGTCGTAGTAGACCGTTCCGGACTGCGGCGTCTCAAATCCGAGCAACAGGCGCAGCACTGTGGATTTTCCGGCCCCTGAGTCCCCTGCCAGAGCCACGAATTCGCCAGGAGCGATGTGGATGGACAGGTCGTTCAGGACTGGACGACCCTCGGGTTGGTAGCGGAACACCACATGGTTGATCTCGATTTCGCCCCGCAGTTTCCCCGGCTTGGGTATTGAAGCGTTCGCCTCGGGAAAGGCGCTCAGTATCGGCTTGGCCCGTTCGTACAGGGGGACTACCGCCAGGGACTTGGAAAGAAGGGAAGTGAACTGGATCATGGCAACCTGGAAGGCGGCGAAGGCGGCGGAAAAGGCCAGAAATCCTCCCAGACCGAGCAGATCCAGCCGGGATTGGAAGAACCAGAAGAACAAGGCCATCGAGGCCAGGGTTGGGAACGCCGCGTTGACCGCGCTGACCAGATTGAAGGACCTGCCGCACTGGTAGCTCAAGGTCGAAGCCTTGGCGTACACGTCGGCCCATGCGCCGAAAGCCCGCGACTCCGAACCTGTCAGGCGCAGCTTGCAGATGCCGGTCAGATACTCCAACTCCATGCCCTGCTTGCGACCCTGCAAATCCATGAGGACGCGCTGTTTTTTCAGAACGATGATGCTGACCAGCCCGACCAGAACCATGTTGGCCGCCACGAAGGCGTTGGCCAACACGGCGAGTTGCCAATCGTAATAGAAGAGCAGGGCCAGGTTGAAAAGCGAGAACACCACGGTCAACAACGCGTTGATGACCAATCCGGACAAGATGGTGTGGATGGCGTTTATCCCCAGGCAGCGGGAGGCCAGATCCCCCGCCGTATACGCCTTGAAAAACGCGGCCGGCAGGCTGAGCAGCCGGTCGATGACGGCTGACTGGACGTGAGCGTCCAGCTTCCCTTCCACGCGCAGGATGGCGATGCCCTTGGTGATCGAGAACACGCCCGAAGCCAGGGTGCATACCAGCAGCAAGGCGCCGATCTGAGTCAACATGCCGGTTGCGGCGTCAGGGATGGCGGTGCTGATCACGGCCTCGGTCATGATCGGGGTGAGCAGCCCGAGCAGGGCCGCGAGTGCGCCCATGGCCAGGATCATCAGGAGGTCCCCGCGCTGTCCGCGCAGGGCGAACGCCAGCAGGTCCCGGCCGCTTAGGGGGCGGTCCGGGAAGGGGGCATAGAACATGCACGCCTCGGGGGAGAGACCGTCGGCCACGCCTTTGTCGATGCCGACCACGCATTTGCTGGTCGGATCGTAGAGGTCGTAGCGCCCGGCCTTGCGCGGCAGGGCCGCCGCCGGAGCGCCGGTCGCGGCATAAAAGACCAGGAGCGGGCCGCAGTCGCTTTCGTACCAATCCTTGTCCAGGGTGGTCCGGCGGACCCGGAAGCCCGAGGCCACGGCAAAGGCGTTCACCCGCTCCAGGGCGTTCGCTCCCGGCTCGATGACGGCATTCGCGTCCAGGTCGACATGCGCGGCCTTGGCCACGAGCCTGCAGGCGGCGAGCAAAGGATCCTGCGTGTCGGCGGCCAGCAGAAGGTTTCGCTTGTCGGGCCGCAGGACCGAAACCACCTTGGACAGGGCTTGGGAGATGGCCGCATGGTCGCGGCGGCTCCGCTCCTCCAGCCGTTTCCGCTCGCACTCTTGCTTGGCCGCGATCTCGGCCGCCAGGGCCGCGACCAGACGGCGATGAAAAGCGAGCAGGGCCCCGTCGAGCATTCCCCTGGCGGCGAGTCCGGCGCTGTCGGTGGCGCTGATCCTCGCATCCTCGACCACGCTGATCCAGGCGCGCCCGGATACCGGGACCGGACTATCCGCCTCGATCGGGCCGAAACCAGGTCCTTCGTCCAGAAAGTTGGCCTTGCCCGCCTCCAGGCTTGCCCAGACGACTCCTGTGTCGGCAACGAGCCGTGCGCCGGCCGATGCGTCCACGGTGGCGCCGGACAGGAGCGGCCCGGTCTTGGCGGCCAGGATTGGCTGGCCGATCAGGGCCGCGGTCAGGTTGGCCAGCCAGTTGTCCACGGCCGGTCCGGAAGCGGCCCTGGCGGCTTGCTCAGAAGGATTGCCGAGCAGAACGACCCGGGTCTCCGGGGGTCCCATGGCCAGGAAACGCCAGGTTCCGGTCGCCTCGGAGGGGACGCCGCACAGGATGTCTCCGGTGGTCGCCGTGAACAGGAAATGCCTTGCCCCGGCCCCGTTTCCGGCCTGAACCAGAAAGACGTCCAGATCGCCCCCGGTCACCCGGTAGCAGGCCCGCCCATCGTCGAGATCGAGCCGGTTGCCGGGCAAGCCGCGGTCCGCAGCGGAGGTGTCGTTGGCGGTTTTTCGCATGCCGGTCACTGATTGCGGATGAGTTCCCTGTAGGGGCCATCCACGTTGGAAAGTTCCTCATGAGTGCCCCGTTGGAGCACTTTGCCCCGGTCGAGCAGGATGATCGCGTCGCAGTCCCGGATGGCGGAAAGCCGGTGGGCGCTGACGACGCAGGCGCATCCCCGCCGGCGGATGGAATCCCCCACCCGCCTTTCGGTTATCGAGTCCAGGGCGCTCGTGGCCTCGTCCAGAAACAGCAGCGACGGGTTGACGGCCAGTGCCCGGGCGATCTCCAGGCGCTGGCGCTGCCCTCCGCTGAAGTTGGCGCCGTTTTCCTCCACCCGGCTCTGATAGCCCCCGGGCCTGGCGGCCACATCGTCATGGATGCAGGCGTCCCTGGCGGCCGCCAACATGTCCGTGTCGGCGAGGGTGGTGTCCCACATGGTCATGTTTTCCCGGACCGTGCCTGCGAAAAGGAAAACGCTCTGGTCCACGCTGGACACGGAATTGGTTATGACCCGCTTGGGAATGTCGCGCAGGGGCTTGCCGTCGTAGAGGATCTCCCCGGACCAGGGGGCGTAGAGACCCGCGCCGAGCTTGGCGATGGTGGATTTTCCCGAACCGCTGGCCCCGACCAGGGCCACCCTGGCCCCTGGCTCGAGGATCAGGTTGAAGTCCTCGATGAGCGGCGGATCGAGCGGGCTGTAGCCAAAGGTCACGTTGCGCATTTCGAAGCGTCCTGAAAGTTTGGCCGGGCACTCGTCAGGCAGGTCGCCTTGCGTGTCGGCGGCTTCCAAGGCGGGATCGATGGGGTTGTCGATCACGTCTTCCAGCCGTTCCAGATCGGCCCGCACGGTCTGGAACTGTCCGCCCAGGCCGACCAGTTGGTTCACCGGCTCCATGAAGTTGCCCATGAGCCCCTGAAAGGCGGTCAACATGCCGATGGTCATGTTCCCTTTGATGATGAACAGGCCGCCCAGGCACAATAGCGCCATCTGGTTGATGCCGGTCAGGATGACCGGGACCACCGACAGCATTTGGGATGCGTAGTTCAGCTCCTGCCCGGCGTTGACGACCTTGGCCTGGTAACCGGCCCACTTGGCGAAGTAGTCTGACTCCGTGCCTGTGGCCTTGAGGGTCTCGATGATCTGGAGGCCGTTCATGGTCACGCCGATGAGCTTGCCGTTTTCCTGCTTGAGCCGCCTGTTGGCGTCGGTGCGCCGGGCGGAAACCAGGCGCAAGGCCGCGAGGTTGGCGGCGGCCAGGATCAGGCCGATGGCGGTGAGCCACACATTGTAGCAGAGCATGACCAGGGCGAAGAGGACCATGTTCATGACGCCGACCGTAGCGTTGGCCAACGGGCCGGTGAGGAGGCCGGCCACGCTGTCGTTGATGCGGACCCGGCTGCCGATGTCGCCTGCAAACCGCTGGCTGAAAAAATCCACGGGCAGGCGCAGGACGTGCCAGAAAAACCTGCCGGAGCCCGCCAGGGCCATCCCCAGGTGCAGGCGCAACAGCTCGCCCGCCTGGATGAAGCGCAGCACTCCCGAGGCCGCCGCCGTCAGGCCCATGGCCCAAAGCAGCGGGGGCATCCACTCCGCCATGTTGCGGCCGATAACGTGGTCAAGAAAGACGATGTTGAAGGCAGGGCCGAGAATTCCGGTGAGGGCGAGCAGAGTCCCGGCCAGGAGGATACAGGCCAGGGGCCTGCCGGAAGAGGCGAGACGCCGCCCCAGGTTGGCGAAGAGGTCGGGCTTTTCGCCTCCGGGCTGAAAACCCGGGCCGGGTACGACGGTCAGCACGATGCCGGTGAACCAGGTGTCGAACTCGGCAAGAGGCAGCCGTCTCGGCCCGGTGGCCGGATCGTTCAGATAGGCCGTTTTGTTCTTGATCCCTTCGAGGACCACGAAATGGTCGAACCCCCAATGCAGGATCATGGGCAGGGGGTATTGGTTCAGGTCCTCGGTCTCCGCGCGGTACCCGGCGGCCTCGAAGCCATAGTGCCGGGCCGCCTTGAGCAGATTGCTGGCCTTGCTCCCGTCGCGGGAGACGCCCGTCTCGTGTCGCAGCGCCTCCAGAGGCACGTAGCGGCCGTGGTGGGCCATAACCATGGCCAGGGAGGCGCAGCCGCACTCCGTAGCTTCCATCTGGAGGATGGTGGGGGTCTTGACCCGCGTTTCGCTCCAGGGGGCGCTTGGGGTCACTGCTGTCCAACCGGATGCCGGACTCCGCGGCCCAGGACGTATTCGTTGAACAGGGGGACGACCAGGGAGATGGGCCGTTGCCGTTTGACGATGACCGAGGCGGCGCACATGGTGCCTGGATCGATGGCGAAATCCGGTCCGGCGGATGAGGACCACTTGTAGCCGCTGACGGTGGAGCCGTCCGGCACGAGTACGCAGTGGACCTCGATCTTGACCCCTTTGTCCGCGAGTTGCCCAACGAGTTCCGAGTTTTGAAGCACCCGGCTCATCTCGGCCTTGGTGGCGGGAAAGACGATGACCTTGGTCACCAGGGCCAGCATGCCGCCGAAACGCTCCTGCCGGGCCGTGTCCGGGAAAACCTGGACGACCATGCCCTCCTTGATGCGCTGCCCCTGTTCCGGAGTGAAGTAGAGAACCGCCTCCAGAGTGGCGGCCTCGGCCCCCAAGAGCTCCAGGGTGGCGATGGGCGAGCCGGAGCTGACCAGGGAACCCACGCTGACCCCCGCCTCGACCACGCGGCCGCTATAGGGGCTGACGACCACGGCGTTCGTGTTCAGGCTGGACATGGCGGTGAGAAGCCCGTCCTTGGCGGCGGCGATCTGGTTTTCCAGGTCCAGGAGTTGCTGCTGGACCCGATTTTTTTGTTCAAGGATCCGGGATGCGATGCCGTTGCGTTGGTATTCCTGCTGGGCCAGGCGCTCCTGGGCGTTGGCCAGGTCGCGCTGGTACTCGAACAACTTCATCTTCGAGATGAGCCCCTGGGCCACGAACGGGGTCACGTCCTTGACGATGTGGGCATACTTGTCGACCTCGGCGCGCAGGTTGACGACGTTCAGATCCAGATTTTTCTTGTTCTTTTCCAGGGTTTCCAGGGTGAGCCGGGTGTCCTCGCCGCCAAACTGCTTGGTCAGCCGGTATTTCTGCTCCAGCCCGTCCAGAGCGGAGCGGGCGGCCGCCACCTTGTCCTGGAGCACGGGCTGGGAGATCACCGCCAGGTTCTGCCCCAGATCGACGGTTGCGCCTCTTTCGAAAGAGAGATTGGTGACCTTGCCCTCGCTTTGGGCTGTGACCGTGAACATGCCGGCGTTGCGCAACAGGATGCCCCGCCCTTGCACTTTGGTCGAGAGCGAGCCGAAGAATCCCCAGACCAAAAGCGCGGCGAAAAGGCCGACGCCGGCCAGAAGCGCCAGGCGTCCGACTGGAGAGGAGAGCCGCAAAAGCTGGTCCAGCTGCTCCGGCGAGGAAATGCGCGCGAGGGCCTTGGCCCTGAAGAGTCCGGACGGCACACCATGCTCCTCGTGTTGAACGCTCCCTGTGGTGCGGCGGCATCACCACCCCGGAAGCGTCTCGTCTGTTGGGCCGCTGCATGCCGAAACGGCGAGCCTTTTCGGCCGCGCTTTTCTTCCCCGCGCAAGCCCACGTCCGGGATGCCGCAAGGCGCCGCCCTGATCCGTCGGACAGCTTCCCTCGGGCATTCTAAAGGGCCAAATTCCCGGAAGGCAGCGCCCCCCCCCATACGCGGGTGTACTCCACACCGCAAAATATCCTATCTCCTAACCGCCCGTTGAAAAAGTCGATTCTTGCAACCTGATCAAAAAAACGTGCTGGCAAGGCGCGAGAAAAAGTCAAGCCCGCAGTGGAGTTGACCTATATGAGAGTTTGGCTTTTCTGCACCGCAGCCAGCAAGGTTTTTCCAAGAGGCTCCAAGGGATTAGCTCACCCGGAGGCCCCTCAGGCTGAATACTCCAAGCATTCCGACATACCACAGTCGCAAGCGTCTCTTGGGCAGTTATTTATATGTCCTGACTGGCTGGACAGTCCTCCGCCACCAGAAACGCTATCCAAAAAATTCTCATCCAACTCGTCTGCATTGCGTTTCTGCGGTATGACAAAATAATATACTTTTTCAGTATTCTCCACGACCTTTACCTCAAGCCCCCCTGGAACTGCCAGCCCATGCTCTTTGAAAACGGATGTGGCGTCGGCGAGCAAGCGCTGCTTGAATGATTCATCTTCCCAAGCCTTCTTGACGATCTGTCCCATCTTCTTGCTCTGTTCTTCTTTGGACATGACTCGCTCCTTCGGTTTTCGACACGGTTACAGGTGCTGTTCCTTCAATGCGCAAGAGGGAACGCTCTCGGACTCCGTCAGTGCTCCCGGCCCCAGGCTTTCGGTCTTGCACTCTTTGAAGAAGGCCTTGACGTATTCCTTGTCGGCATCGTCCAGCTGGCAGTACAGCTTGACGACGGCCTCGAAATCCGCCTTTCTTTCCTGACAATACAGCTCCTCAGGTCTGTGAATATCCCCGGTTGTGGACTTGTTGTGGTAGAAGCAGCCGCCTCCGCAATCGTTGCGGGCGTAGCAGCTCCGGCACGCCGGAAGGGTGTTCACGACCGCCCGATGGTAGTCGTTTATTTCACCGGCCACGTAGTCCACGATGTTTCCCAGGCGCATATCCGGCAGACCCGTAAAGCGGTGACATGGATAGATGTCCCCATTCACGGAGATTGCCAGACACGTCTTGCCGACCGTGCAGCAGTAATACCGCTTTCGTCCAAAGACGAGAGCGGCCAGACTCTGCAAGGCTATGCCGAAGCCGTACTCGGCCATGCGGCGCTCCCGGATGGCGACGAGCAGTTCCTCGGCCTCCCGGCGGCGAAATGTCACCATCCGTTCTTGCCGGGCCTTGCCCGCCCCCTCGGCGGCAGGTTCGGCAGGGCAAGCAGACAGAAGGACCGGCGAGGCAGGGTACATTTTAAATGAGGTAAACCCGGCTTGCAGCACGCCTTCCTTGACAGCGAAGGGGTCGGCGTCATCCAGGAGCGTCGCCCTGGCCATCACAGAGGGATAAATTCCCCGCAGCTTTTGAACATTGGCCCTGACACGGTCGTAGGAACCGGAGCCGTCCTTGAATGGGCGCTGGCGGTTCTGGTAGTCCGGCGGGCCATCGAAACTGATCAGGGGATTGATTTTTTCCTCCTTGAGGAAGGCGATGACTTCGTCGGTGAGGAGCGACCCGTTGGTGGTCAGGCCGAAGGTGATCTCCTTGCCCTTGTCCGCCGCCTTCTGCTTTGCATAGGCGACGACCTTGCGCAGGAGGGGAAAATTCAGAAGCGGTTCTCCTCCGAAAAAAGTGATGTGCAGCTTTAAGGCGCTCCCGGAATTCGCCACGAGCCACTCCACCGCCTTGAACGCGGTGGATTCGTCCATCATCCCCCTGTCCGCGTATTCGCCGGCCTGGCCATAGCAATAGACGCAACGCATATTGCATTCCTGGGCGAGGAAAAGAGAAATGGACACCACCGGAAATTCGGGCTTTCGGGAGGGGGACTGCGCTTCGTCGGCGGGCTTGGGAGCCGCAGGCTGGTCCTCGTCTTCGCCGGCGACGAGACCCAGGCCGCGCAACTGAGCCATGAGGGGTTCGGGAATCAGAACGCCAGGGTCAAGCGCCAGCCGACGGATCGCGGCAGCCAGCCGGGGCGTGAGGGGATGGGCTGCGGGGCGCTCGACATCCACGATGCAAGTATTCGCGGGATCGTCAATAATGTGAAATTCCCGCAGGGCGACATTGCCGAAAAACGTGCGACCTTCGATTTCGATCTCGTATGGGCCGAGCACAACTCCCCCTGGAAATTTTAAGTCTCTGTATCTCTTGTTGGTTCTTTAAACAACCAGATCCCTTGTATCCTTCCGGTGCGATGTGCGTGGTCGCACAAAGGGATGGCGTTGAGTCCTCAGTCTGCCGTCGTCTCGGGTGGACGCGTTGGGGTAAAAAATTCCTCCAACTCGACAATTGCAAATTGCATGCAATTCCCAGTCCGCGACCAGCTCAATTTCAGGGGCGGGGTTGTCCCCTGCCCGTCATTTCGGACCGCGAAACGACTTGTAGGGAATGGCGTATTTCTTGATGCGCAGTCCCAGGGGCCTTCGGGTAATTCCTCACCTCGTCGAGAAAAATGGTGCCCCCGTTGGCCTCTTCGAAGCGTCCCTTGCGGGCCTGGCTCGCTCCGGTGAACGAGCCCTTCTCGTGGCCGAAGAGTTCGCTTTCCAGAATGCTCTCGGGGAGCGCGGCGCAGTTGAATTTGACCATCGGTCCACCCGGCGCGACGCCTTCGCCGTGGATCGCGTCGGCGATCATCTCCTTGCCGACTCCGCTTTCGCCGAGCAACAGCACGGTGGTGTTGGTTTTGGCCACCTTGGTGATCAGGGCGAAGACCTCCTCCATCACCTTGGGAGCGCCGATGATCTTGGCCGGTTTGAACCGGGGCTTGAGCTTGCCCATGAGCTCGCGCGTCTGGCGTTCCCACTGGACCTTGAACTCGTCAGCCGCGAGCTTGGCGTCAGGGCGACGGAACTCAGAGAGTGGCGCGATACGTTCCTTGAAAGCGGTGAAAGCGGATTGAAACCTCGTCCCGCCAAGGAAAGCGTCGAGGTTGCCCGGCTCCAGTCCAAGATCGGCGACCCAAGGCCCATACCGGCACGATCAGAACCGGGCGCGTGGACGAAATGTGGGGCACGGACATGACCACAACCATGGCCCTTGCGGAAGGCAATGCCTCGATATTTTTCGCCATCGATCATTGCTCGCTGGAGTTGGTCAGCATTCATGCCGCCAAGCGGGGGACCCGGCTGGAAGCCCTGGAGCCGATCCAGCAGGGCGTGCGCCGAAACTTCGGAGCATTCGGAAAGAATGTGGCGGCCGGGCTGACCCTGCGCCATGACCACGGCAGCCAATTCCTCTCGGAGGACTTTCAGCGGGAGATCGCCTTCCTGGGGATCAAGGACTCGCCGTCCTCCGTGCGCGAGCCCCAGGGCAATGGCATCGCCGAGCGTTTCGTGCGCATCCTCAAGGAGAATCTGCTCTGGGTGCGAGGCTTTCAGACCGTCGAAAACCTGCGCCAAGGCCTTCTAGCCTTCAAGGAAACCTACAACACCCGCTGGCGGGTCGGACGGCATGGCTACAGGACGCCCGAGCAGTACCGGCAGAAGCTCATGGCAGCGGTCGAAAAGGCCGCATGAATTTGGGGAAAAATTGTCCAAGAAACCCGGGAACGCTACAAATTACAGAAGAGTCTGCGCCGCGTACTTCTTGTTGAGCATCACGTCCAGGACCGCCGGGTCCAGGCCGGTCAGGCCTTCACGAACCACCTTGCCCAGGTTGCGCATGGTCTGCTCGGGACTTTGGTCCACGATCCCGTCGGTGGCGCGCACCACGCAACCGCTGATGGCCAGCAGCCCGTTCTTTACGGCGGAACCTGCCAACTCGGCCACCTTCAGAGCGCAGCTGGTCTTGGCCCCGTCGCAGCAGACCGGGGTGAAACAGGCTATGTGGTTTTTCACAGCCCCGCCCACGGCCTCGGCCGAGCCTCCCAGCAAGTAAGCCGTGGCCGCAGCCACGCCTGCACCGGCGGCCACGCCGCTCCCACACAAACAGGAGAGCCTGCCCACCCCAGCCTTGATGCAGCAGGTGACCAAATAGGAGAGCATCACCGCCTTCATGGTCAGGCTTTCGTCCTCCAGGGTGGCGTAGCGGGCCACGGACACCACCGGGACGCCTGCCGCGATGCATTGATTGCCCGACCCAGCCAGGGTCATGGCCGGCAGCGGCACGCCTCCCATGCGCGAGTCGATCCCCGCCGCCGTGCGGATGGAGGCCCACAAGGCCATATCCTCCTTGAGAAGCCCGCGGCGCATGAGGCTCAGTTGCGTGCGGCCCACGGCAATGCCCGGCCCGCGTGACAAGCCGTACTCCACCAAGGCCAGGTTCAGGTCGATTCCCTCGCGAACATAGCGGATGTCCGAGGCGTCCATTTCGTCCAGCAGGTACGTGAGCTCGGTGATGGTCATGCCCAGCAGCCACTCCTGAAGCTCGGGCAGAAGCTGGTCACCTGTCTTTCTTTCGGAGGCCGCGTCGCAAGGCAGTTCCTGACCGTCCACGCTGCGGTACGTGATCGTGTCATGGCAGCCGGATACCACTGCCGTGGCCGTGCGGCCGCCTGACACCACGGTGGCCTTCACGTACAGGCCCGTGGCGCCCGTGGCGATGGTTGCCGTGGCTTTGCCCTGGTGCAGAAGCTCTCGGGCCTTTTCAAGGCCCCTTGGCTCCACCCCGGAGAAGACCTCCAGTTTTTTCGCGGGATCGCCGGCCACCGCTCCCATGGCCGCGGCCAGGGCCACCCCGGCAGAAAACCCTGAGTGGGGGATGATCACGCCCATGGCGTTCTTGTAGATGTTGGGATCGGTCTCTACCGTGACGGAGTCGATCTCGCCCGGCTTGAGTAGGGCGGCGGCCACGGCTGCGCACAGGCCGATGGCTGCAGGCTCGGTGCAGCCCAGGCCCGGATCGGTTTCCAGAAGCAGAATCTGGCGGGCGTTGTTGTGCAGGATGTCCTTGATAGAGAGTCCCATTGTTACCTCCGGGTATGTGCGGAAGGGCGCGTTGCAACGCTTGAATGTATATGGCGCCGTTCGTGGCGGAGCTTGTCCATGTGGTTGCTGATATGGTGACGTGGCTATCAGTCTGTTGAAAAATCTTTGCTGGCTGCGTTGCTGCGGAAAACGCAATCCCTCAACGGATGCCAACTCCGCTTCGGGCTTGACTTTTTTGCGCGCCTTGCCAGCACGTTTTTTAAACAGGCTGCACGAATCGACTTTTTGGGCGGGCTGCTATCCCTTTCACGAGGGGCGTCCTTCCCTGTCCCGGAGCAGCCCATGCCTGACAGCTCAAATTCCCCTGTCATTTCCAGCGACGCGCGCGTCGACGGACTGGCTGACGGCGTCCTGATCGACATCACTTGTTATATTGCGAAATCCTACGGCCTCCAACGGCCCTTCGCCGTCTCGGATGCGCTCTATCACGGGTATGTCGAGCCTCCTGCTGACCTGGAAGCCCTGGGACAGTCGCTGAAAGGACGCTTTCATGACCTTCTGCCCCTGGCAAACGTCGCCGATAGAAGGGGGATGGGCGAAAGCAGGGCCTCCTGAAGGTCATGTTTCTCATGTGTCCGAGAAGACGGAGGCGGCGCACGTCCGTACTCTGCGGTCTACCGTCAATAGTGTCGGCTTCCGTATTCTATTGCAAGAGCCGGCGCCACCGTCTCGCCACATGAATGACCGAGCCGATCAGGAACGCGATCCCCAGCCAATTATGTATGTCGATCCAGGCATGGTAACTCCTGCTCCTCAACGGCGCTCCAGGCATCGTGATCCACGGATAGAACCCGGCAAATATCACGCATGCCCCAACGACAAAGAGCAATGCCTGCTCAAGGCTTCTTTTTTTAATCTTCTCTGGCAGGTTGGATGGCCAGCGCCCAATAATCGACACTATATATCGTCTATTGTTGAAGACATGAATCCCAAAGCCGACAAGAAACGCCAGGGCGGCCATCTGGTGGATGGTCAGCCAAAAACATTTCCCCAGCCCGAGCAATGCGTTTCTGCCGGATCCAGCCCCTGCATGAAACTTGAAAAACAAAATCAGCCCTGTCCCAAAAACCAAAACAGAGATAGAAGCGTTGATTTTGTTTACAGTTTTTCTGTCAAGTTTAGCGAGTGCAGTTCCAAGCGTTTGAAGATGAAGACTCATACAGTGCCTCTCCTGGCGGTTAACCTAGATTTTTGCTTTTCACGATGGAAAGAAGTATATGGTTTTCCAACAAAAATGCAACACGCTCCCGCCGGACTCAATGCGTGTATGATCGAGCGGTTTCGCGAGCAGCCTGTTGATAAATCCTTGCTGGCTGCGTTGCTGCGAAAAACAAGCAAACCCACAACGGATGCCAACTCCGCTTCGGGCTTGACGTTTTTGCGCGCCTTGCCAGTAAGTATTTTGAACAGGCTGCAACAATCGCCTGTTTCAACGGGCTGCTAGCCTGGCAGGAGCTTGGACCTCGGCCCCAAAGGCTTCCCGAACTGGGCCTATTTGCTTGGACAGGTTGGCGGCCTGGCAAAGCTCTCGTCCTGTGGGTGCGTCTGACGCCTTGGAGGCCGAGTGGCCCTCCCGGTATACGTCCATGGGGCGGCGACCGTCAAAAGCCGTATGCGATCGCTGCCCATTGAAGAAGCGGAACCAGGCTCCAAGCGCCTGGCGGGCCTGGCCGCCGATTTCGAATTCCCGCAGGGAGACGCACTCCCCGACCGCCCGCCGATGCGGACAGAGGCGATATCGGCGCACCACATCGGATCCGGCCGTTTGATCGCAAGACAACGCAGTAAACACGGATAGATTTTGTGTCCTGGATGCGACGGACTGCTCTTGGTCTTCTGGGAGTTCGCCGTCAGCCCCTCCCCCTTGAGCGCCGCCCAGCGGACCGCCTCCACGGACGCAGCACCTCTTGTTGACACCTGCCGGTCGCAAGCGTAATTTTTCGAAACATCGCTGAGTTCCGCGAAGAGCGGAAGCGGGGGACCCACACTTTGGGGCGTATCGCATTCGCGTAGGGCACCTTTCGGCCCGAGCCCGTCAGCTAACCTCGTAAGCGTCGAAGGGAGACCTCCGTATGGATGGGGGCATCCCACATCCTTTGACCGGAGGTCTTTCCATGGTTTCGTCATGCCTTCCCAGGCTCAACGAGTCTGGCGACGTTCACGTTCAATCGTCCAGCCCTCGGACCGCCTCCCTCGCACTCGCGGCGCTTGGAGTTGTCTACGGAGACATCGGCACAAGCCCCCTCTACACGCTCAAGGAATGCTTCCATGGCATGCATGCCGTGGCTCCTTCCCAGGCCAACGTGCTGGGCGTGCTCTCCATGGTTTTTTGGTCGCTCACCATGGTGGTGAGCTTCAAGTATGTGATGTTTATCCTGCGTGCGGATAACAAGGGCGAGGGGGGCATCTTCGCGCTTCTGGCCATGTTGCGATCCGGGCCCGCCACCAAAAGAAAAAGCTGGCCCTTCATGATCCTTATGGCCGCGTTCGGGGCGTCACTGCTGTATGGAGACGGGGTCATCACTCCGGCCATCTCGGTCCTCTCGGCCGTGGAGGGGCTGGAGGTGGCCACAGAGGCGGCGCGTCACTTCGTGGTTCCCATCACCTGCTTGGTGCTTGTGGGGCTGTTTGCTCTCCAGAAGCAAGGTACTGCGGTCATTGGAAGGGTGTTCGGCCCGGTGATGATCCTCTGGTTCGTGGTGATCGGCGGACTCGGTTTCATGGAAATACTGGACCGCCCCGTGGTGCTGACGGCGATCAACCCCCTGTACGCGATCGAGTTCTTCAAGCTCAACCATCTGCATGGCATTGTAGCGCTTGCCTCGGTGGTCCTGTGCATCACCGGTGGGGAAGCGCTGTACGCGGACATGGGCCATTTCGGAAGAAAACCCATCCGGCTCTCCTGGTACGCGGTGGTGCTGCCGGGCCTCTTGCTGAACTATTTTGGCCAGGGCGCGCTTATCCTCTCGGAGCCTTCAAAGTCCGCGAATCCCTTTTACGGCCTGGTTCCCGAATTTTTTCTCTACCCCATGGTGGGCTTGGCCACGGTGGCCACGATCATCGCCTCCCAGGCGCTTATCGCCGGGGTATACTCGCTCACCCAGCAGGCCATCCAACTCGGGTTCATGCCGCGCATGCGCATCGTGCATACTTCCGCGCGCGCTTACGGGCAGATCTACATGCCCTCGGTAAACTGGATGCTCATGGTCGCCTGCATCGGACTTGTGCTGGCCTTTCAGGAGTCCAGTCGTCTGGCGGCTGCCTACGGTATCGCGGTGACGGCCACCATGGCCATCACCTCGGGCCTCTATTTCGAGGTGGCGCGTTTGAATTGGCGTTGGCCCTTGTGGAAGGCCTCGTCGCTTCTGGTGATTTTTCTTTTTTTCGATATTTCGTTTTTAGGTGCGAACTTGCTCAAGATCGTGGACGGGGGCTGGTTCACGCTGAGCATGGCGTTGGTCGTGCTGACGGTGATGATCACATGGCGCGACGGGCGAGAACTCATGGCCAGGCATTATGCCATCATGCGCCTTCCCATGGATATCTTTCTGCATGACCTGGAGGAATACAAGCCGCAACGCACTGAAGGGACCGCCGTCTTCATGTCGATCTCACCGACGGGCGTTCCGCACACGCTGTTGCATTATTTCACACACAATGACACCCTGCACGGACGGATCATTTTGCTTTCCGTGGTCAGTGCGGAAACCCCAAAGGTCGATCCGCAGAACAGGCTTGATATCAAGGACCTTGGTCAGGGCTTCTACCGCATAGTCGCCCACTATGGATTCATGGAGACGCCAAGCGTGCCGGAAATTTTCGAGCTCGCAAGCCAGGCTGGCTTGCAGTTGGATATCTACTCCACCTCGTTTTTCCTCGGTCGAGAAACGATTCTTGCAACAGGAACATCAAAGATTTCCCAATGGCGCAAAGTCATTTTCGCGTTTATGTCACGGAATGCATGGAACGCCACATCGTTCTTCCATATCCCCCCCGGGCGGGTGGTGGAGCTGGGCAACCAATTAGAGTTGTAAGAGGTGTTCGGAGGGAGATAGCGGCCGCACAGAGTCTTCAGGAATTTCAAGAATTCCTCATGGTTCGAGCTCTCGACGCAACGGCCTTCGATTGTCCCGGAGTGCATGGCGAGGGCGGCCAGGAGGCATGTCGTTCCGTTGCGTTTGTGGGTGGCCGTCAGGCGTTTCGGGTTGCCGGGCCGCATGGGTAAGAGCGGCTGGGTTCGGTCAAGCGCCTGAATTTGCGACTTTTCGTCCACGCAGAGCACCAAGGCCTTTTCAGGTGGATTCAGGTACAGACCCAGGATGGCCGCCTGTTTTTCTTGAAACTCCGGATCCGGACTTTTGCCGCACCAATACTTGGTTTTGTGAGGTTTGATGGCCCCCACGGCCAGGATTCTCTGGATGGCGGATTTGCTGTGACCGGTGGCCTCGGCCAGTTTGCGCACGCTCCAACGACTGCTCCCATCGGGCGGAGTCGTGCAAGCCAGAGCCACCAAGGCGACTCGCTCTTCGGGCGAGATGGAAAGCGCCCGCCCACGCCCAGGCTTGTCCTGGAGTCCCTCCAGTCTCAGCTCCAGGAACCGTTTGCACCACTTGTGACAAATTCTGAAGCTCAGCCCGGTTTCGCTTGCAATCTCTTTGAGGCTCAAGCCGCTTGCGGCGAGAAGAATCACCCTGGCCCGAAGCGCCATGCGCTGCTCGCTTTTCCTTGAACCTGCCCACATCTTGAGCGTCACGGACTGCCCAGAAGTCAAATCCACCCGAATGCGTGCGCCCATACGCTCTTTTACGTGGAAACCATTGTATATACGTTCTTGAGGGACGCAACACTGGCTAACTAATTGGAATGAGTTCGAACTCAAGCAGAAGCGGGACAGATTCTCACTTCGAGTTAGTTCTGAACTGGCCGCTGCGCACGACAAACGTGTAGCCATTCCAATGGGGCAAATCGAAGAACCGTTGAACTTTCTTGCTCGCTGTGTTCAGAATGATGGAGTCTTGCGTTCCGCGAAATAGCTGTCTCGCTGCCCGATAAGATATGCAAAGAATTACAATTAGCCGTTGACTGGTTCCTTCAAGGTAACTTATGCAAATAAATTCCTGATGTCCTATGGATATATTTTAAGGCTAGGATACGCCGCAGAAACGCATTTTGGCCATCTGGCCGATGAAGAGAGCTTGAAAGCCTTACCGCCCAAAAGTTTGGAGGCACGATCATGAGGCCCTGTACCCGCAAGAGGCTTGCTCTGTTGTTCAGCACATTGCTTGCCTGCCTCATATCGTTCGCACCCTGGTTTCCGTCAAGCGTAAACGATACATTTGCCAGCCCTCCCGAACAGCATCGTTTGGCGTTCATCAAGAAGCTCACTGCGGAAGAAAAAGCGTGGCTCCAGAATCATCCCGAGATTTCTTTCGGCATCTTGAACGCGTGGCCACCCATGGATTTTGTGAATGGCGAGAAAAAACCGTGTGGGATCGGAGTGGACTATATCAACGCCATGAATCAAAGACTCGGGGGGATCATCAAGGTGGTTCCCGGGTCTTTCAAGGCCAATCTGGCGGCGGCGAAAGAAAAGACACTTGATGCTCTCATGGATATCACTCCCACACCCGATCGAAAGAAGTATCTCGATTTCACCCGTCCCTACCTTGATATTCCGCACGTGATCGTGACCCGCTCAACGGGATCGACGTACAAGAGCGAAAAGGACCTGAAGGGCAAAACGCTGGCGCTGGAACATGGATTCGGCAACGCCAGGCACTTCCGGGAAAAGTATCCGCATATAAACGTGGTGGAGTACCCCGACACCACCGCCTGCCTGGTCGCCGTTTCCAAGGGCGAGGCGGACGCCTATGTCGGAAACCGCGCCGTGGCGACCTCTCTCATTGCCCAGGAATTGTTGCCCAACCTTCATGTGCAGGGGGAGTTGCGCAAGGAAAGGGCGATTCTGTGCATCGGCGTACGCCGGGACTGGCCCGTGCTCGCCTCTCTTCTTGACAAGGCGCTTGCCGATCTCACCGTGGACGAAGTGAATGCGATTCATAGACGATGGACAGGGGGTGCTCCAGACACCGCCAAAGCGGCGACGATACCACTTACGCAGGAAGAACATGCTTGGCTCGCCGAACACCCGGTCATTACAATTGGCATTGAGGAGAGTTGGGCGCCTTTTGTCAACAGGAAAAGCGATGGAAGCCTGGAAGGATACGATGTTGATTTTCTGGACAGGATCAACACGTTGACAGGCGCTCACCTGCAATTGGCGGCTGGGCAATGGAAGGATGTTGTCGAACAGGCGACAAGGAGAGAAATAGACGGACTGGCGGAGTCTGCCGTCATCGAAAGCCGACGCAAGCATTTTCAGTTCACCGCTCCATACAACGTTGTGGAATACGCCCTTGCCACAACTCCTGAGAAAGCCGCCCTGATTCATACGACATCCGACCTGCGGGGAAAGCGGATCGCACATCTTAAAGGGAACATCTGGACAGGAAAAATACTTGCTTCAATAGGAGAGGTGCGGACAGTCGATGCGGTATCCGCAGAAGAGGCTTTTCGGTTGGTCCTCGAAGGCAAGGCGGATTTCGCGCTTGTCCCTGTCCATCAATACTTCTCTTTGAGGAGCGTATACCATCAATCGTTTGTTTTTGCACACGTGTTCAGAGAGGAACAGCATGTTCTTCATCCCGTATATTCTATTCGGAGCGACTGGCCGGAGCTTGTCTCCATTATCAATAAAGCACTTGCCGCAATTGGTGAGAGTGGAAAAAATGCTATTTTTGAGAAGTGGGTGCCCGCTGGGGGGGGATATTCAGCCCTGCCTTTGCGGGAAAAGAACCATTATTATACAGCGAAATACATACTCTCGGCTTTGGGCTCCATTTTTCTGGGCATGGCTGCGATTATCGCCATGGCTTGGCTTGTAAAAGGGCGGCCCAGACAGCTCACCATCAGAGATTCCATTCTTCTGATTTCCTTTGTGTATGGGGCGCTGATCGCCGCCTCTTCCGCCTTCGTCATTTTGCTCATGCAAACTCATGAACACGAAGACTCCGTCAATGCCTTGAATATCGAATCCCTCAATCTGGCTTGGGAGCTCAAACAATCTTCGGATGATTTGACGCGCCTTGCCCGCACATACGCCGTGACGGGAGATCCGAAGTACGAACAGTACTTTCGGGACATCATGGCCATGCGCGATGGCAGGCAGCCTCACCCGAAGCATTACAGTCCCTTCTACTGGGACTACGTGACCGGAGGCAGTGTCGAACCGGACCAAGGCGGTGAAACATACAGCATCGAAAAAAGGATGACCGGGCTCAAACTTTCCTCAGAAGAAGTCTCAAAACTGACTGAGGCCAAAAAAGAGTCCGATGATCTGATCAATCTGGAAGACATCGCGATGAACGCTGTCAAAGGATTGTATAAGGATGAGAATGGCCGGTTCACGGTCAAAGGCCATCCTGACATGGCGATGGCGCGCAATATATTGCATGGAGAGGAGTACCACAAGGCAAAAGCCAAAATCATGCAGTTGATCGAGCAGTTTCATGCCCTGCTAAAGATGAGAATCGCAGACGAAAAGGATCATTTGCGTATACAGAATGAAACTATCAGTCTTGCGATTACGATACTTATCGTTGTGACGTTTGGATTTTCCATCTATGTGTTTTTCCTGGTGAGACGCCGTATCATCTCTCCTCTTGCCTTGCTCGAGAAAGGGACGCAAGCCATTAAAGACGGGGACTACTCCTACCATCTTGACATCAACTCAAAGGATGAGATCGGCTCTCTGGCCACAGCCTTCAATTCCATGGCAAGCGGCATAGAACAAAACTCGTCCCGCCTGCACGCTATAATTGAGTCCATAACGGATGGGATTCTCGTGGTCTCCACCGACAAGAGGGTAACCGCCTACAATTTGCAGTTCCTTAATATTTGGCAGCTTGACCAGGAGCTCGTTGAAACAGGAGATGACAACATCCTTTTACAGGCGGTCTTGGACAGGCTGGATGACCAAGAATCTTTTCTGGAGCGTATCCAGTATCTCTATGTCAATCCGGAGGAAGAAGACTTCTGCACAATCCTGTTGCGCGACGGCCGGGTTTTGGAGCGGTATTCCAGGCCGCAACGGCTGGGCGACCAGATTCTCGGCCGGGTCTGGAGCTTTCGGGACATCACGGAGCGCCGCCAAGCCGAGCAGGCACTCAAGGAGAGCGAAGAGCGGCTGCGCGTCATTGTCGACAACCTTCCCAGTTCTGTCATCCTCAAGGATCGCAACGGCCGCCATCTCATGGTCAACACCTTTTTTGAACAGGCCACCGGAATTTCCTCGGAAAAAGCGCTTGGCCGTACGGATGTCGAACTCTTCCCGCCGGGATTTGGCCAGGCCCTCATGGACAAGGACCGGGAGATTATTGAAAGCCGCACGGCGGCAAGTTTCGAGTGGCAATTTTCGCATCCCGACGGGACGAAGCACTCCTACCTGACCACCAAAGTGCCGCTACAAGACAAGCAGGGGGAAGTCTTTGCCCTGGCCGTGCTTTCCACGGACATAACCGAGCGCAAGTTGGCCGAGGAGAAGGTAAAGAAAAACGAAGCGCAGCTGCGCACCATCTTTGAGAACTCTCCCATCGGCGTGTTGCATTTCAGCCAGGAAGGGACTGTCATCAACTGCAATGCGCAAGCCGCCACGATCCTTGGAGTCACGCGCGAGCAGCTTTTCGGTTTCAGCGCCGCGAGCAAGTTTACCAACAGTGAAATTGCCGTCGCCCTGCATGAAGCCATGGGAGGAAAAAGGGCAAGCGTTGAGGGCGAATATGCCCCGGTAGTGGGGAGCAAGCCGACATGGCTGCATTTGATCTTTTCGCCAGTGACTCCCGGCGCAGCCTCAAGCGAAGTCATTTGCATCGCGCAAGATATCACGGGACGCAAGAAAATAGAAATGGAGCTCCTGCGCGCCAAGGAGGCCGCCGAAGTAGCCAGCACGGCCAAAAGCAGTTTTCTTGCCAACATGAGTCATGAAATTCGTACCCCGCTCAATGGCGTGATCAGCATGTTGAACCTGCTCGAAGAAACGCGCCTGACCAACGAGCAGCACGAATTCCTCAATATGGCGGGCACTTCCGCGGAATCCCTTCTCGCGGTCATCAACGACATTCTCGACTTTTCCAAAATCGAAGCCGGCCACCTGGAGCTCATGCCCCATCCCTTTGACCTCGAACAGGAAACACATCGCCTGGTGTCGTTGTTCGCTTCCCGGGCGAATGAAAAAAAGATTGAGCTGCTTGAACGCTTCGATCCCTCGGCCCCGCGCATGGTCGTGGGGGATAAGCTCAGAATCCGCCAAGTGCTGTCCAACCTTGTCTCCAATGCGATCAAATTCACGGATCACGGGCATGTGTTCTTGGACGTGCGGAAGGTGTTCCTGGATCAATCCCGCCTGGGGCTGCGATTCGTGGTGGAGGACACGGGCATCGGCATCCCAGAAGAGAAGCAAGGGAACATTTTTGACCAGTTCACCCAAGTGGATGAATCCGCAGCCCGGCGGTTTGGCGGCACCGGCTTGGGCCTTGCGATCTGCCGCCATCTGGTCGAAATGATGGGCGGGACCCTGCAAGTGACAAGCACCCGCGGAGAGGGGTCCACGTTTTTCTTCGAGATCACGCTGCCATTGGGCGACGAAGAACAGAGCAGGTCCGGTGAACTGTCTTGTCTGCAGGGAAGACGAATCCTGGTGGTGGACGCGAGTCCTGTCACTCGTCGGATTTGCTCGGAGTTTCTCAATACATGGGGGCTGACCCATGACTTGGCCGATGGAGTCGGTCCCACTTCGAAACATATCGAAGGCTTCCCGCAAGATTCTTCGCCCTATGACTGCATTTTGATAGACTGCGTTCCAGACGATCTGAACACGTTTCATTTCTTGCGGGGCCTTCAGGAAGACAGTCGCTTCTCGCAAACGCGCTTTCTTCTCATGACCACGCTCGCAGACCACGAACAAATACCATGCCAAGATATTCCCGGAGTTTGCGGGGTGTTAACAAAGCCGTTCTCCGCCAGTGATCTCTATAACGCCTTGTGCGGTTGTATGACTGATGTGGCCGCACTCGATGAGCAAGCGGCCTCGACGGAACAGGATACCGAGGAGGCATTCCCTATTGCCCGGCAGCAAGCCGCCCTTCCGGTGCTGCTGGTGGACGACCATCCCATCAACCGCCGGGCCGGCTCCCTGCTCCTGGCCCGTCTGGGGTGCGCCGTGACCATGGCGGAAGATGGGAGGAAAGCCCTGGAACTCTTGCGCGAACACCATTTCGCCATGGTCTTTATGGATGTGCAGATGCCGGTCATGGATGGATTTGAGGCCACCCGGGCCATCCGTCAGCTTGGGGGACGATTCGCCACATTGCCCATTATTGCGCTCACAGCAAATGCTATGGAAGGCGATAGAGAACGCTGCCTGCGTGCCGGAATGAGCGATTATTTACCCAAGCCCATGCAGAAGCAGGCTCTTGTGGAGATACTGGAAGCCTATCGGGCAAGCTTCGCAATCCCGGACGCGCAAGGCAATCCCCCGACACCCTTTTCTCCATTTGATCCGGAGAAGTTGATTTCTCGGTATGATAACGACACAGATATGGCAAAAGAGTTGCTCGACATATTCCACAAGGAAACGCCGCAGGAGTTGCTCCGGCTGAAGACGGCAATATCCAACAGAAGCATGGATGCCAATACCATAATACACCGCCTGAAAAGCCCATGCGCCTACGTTGCGGCCGAGGATATGGAACGAATTTGCAAAGACCTGATGCATGCCGTTGACAATGGGCGATGGGAACAGGCTGACACGCTTTACCAGGACCTTGTTGAAGCATGGAAGGGGTTTGAAGTGGACAGCTTGTCCTGGCTGAAAACCTTGTAAAAAGTGCATAAGACGAACGGCACATGTGAGCGCGTCAACAAGGCGGTTCTGATTGGCTGGAGTATCAAGCCGAAACGACTCGGATTCGAACTGGACAAGTACATATGGCGAGATTGATAATACTATTTATTGCGAGTATGTTTCTGTTCATAACGCAAAGCAACGTTTATGCTCAAGCGGTTGTGTTCGCTCCACTGCCAATGGAAAACAAGGAAACGGTGATCAAGGAATTTGCTCCACTGGTTGCGTTCCTTTCCACGGTTCTTGGCAGTGAGGTCGTTATCGACTACAGCGAGTGTTACGCGGATATACTCGACAAGTTTCGCCGGAATCAAATCGATATCGCCTATCTCGGACCATTGCCCTACGTGTCCTTGAAGGCGGCTGCTCCACAGGCTGTTCCCTTGGTGGGGTTCAAGGAAAAGTCAGGCAATACCACGTATACGTGTTGCCTTGTGGCCATGGCCGACGCCGTCCCGGACCTGAACAAGATGACGGGGAAAAACGTCGCATTGACCCAGCCGTTGTCCACGTGCGGCTTTCTTTCCGTCAACGGACTTCTGGCCAAGCACGGAAGCACGTTGTCCAACAACTTCTATAGGTATCTCAAGAAGCACGACGAGGCCGCATTGTCCGTCGTGCGCGGCGAATACATCCTTGGCGGGCTCAAAACAGCCATAGCGCGCAAGTATGCCCATCTCGGCCTTGTTGTCGTCGACGAAACAGAGCCCATGCCTTCGTTCGCCTTGATCGCCAACGCCAACCGGCTTTCCCCCCAGGCAATGGAACGCATACGGGATGCGCTGGTGCGGTTGGACCCGTCCGGCAAGGACAAGGTCACGCTGCAACGGTGGGGGGAGAACACGCGTTACGGAGCCGTCCCCATCAAGGATGCAGATTATGATTCGGTGCGCAAACTTTTGAAAAATACCGTAATCCCGCAAAAAGGGAACTTCTGATGATGGAGCGATTGCGTCGGACAGCCTCTCGTCACGTAGTGATTACGTTCTTCGTCATCATGTGCGGGATCATAGCCTTTTTGCTGTACAGTAATAAGACGCAGAAAGAAAGGGCGCACTTCTCCGAGCAGTTAAGCAACCTTGATATCGCCTACCGCGCCAGCGTGCGTATGTATCGTTTGGCCATGGACGGATTGTTCGCCAACAGAATCAATCAGCCGGACGTTCTGGATTTGGTCGCACGGGCCGAGGATGCAACGCCTAGCGAGAGAAATCTCATTCGAGGAAAGCTGTACCGTCGTCTCGAGCCGGCCTATCGATCCATGCAGGCCCAGAACCTGCGGCAAATGCATTTTCATTTGGCAGACGGATCAAGCTTTCTGCGGTTTTACTTGCCGGATCGCTATGGCGACACCCCAACCGATGACCGCCCTTTGATTCTGCTCTCCAACGCCTCACACAACGTGTTGTTCGGATTTGAGATCGGCCGGACAACCGGCGGCTTTCGTTACGTGTATCCTCTTTGGAGCCAGGGCAGGTTCCTGGGCAGCGTCGAGATGGTGATGACATCCAAGGCCATACGGGACGCCATGGCCGAACTTGACCCCTCGCGGGAATTTCTTTTTCTTTTGTCTCGCCCGTTGGCGGACCGATTGCTTCTCCCAGAGCAACGAGAGCTTTATGCTGACGCAACGTTGCATCCTGGGTATCTTGTGGAAGCCAATAACGAAAACCTTGAGAACAGCCCGCCGTCTTTATCGGAAGCGGTTTCCTCGCTCAACAATAAGCTGCGCACCAGCCAAAGCGTGCAAAACGCCATGGCTCAAGGTCTTTCTGTGGCCACCTCTGCCGAGACCAACGGCGTTTCGTATTCCATTGTGATTTTGCCCTTGAAAGATGTGAAGGGTCACATCTCGGGGTACATAGTCAGCTACGCTCCCGACCCTGTGGTGAAGAATTTCACTGTGGAGTTTTACCTTTTTCTCTCCGGCTCCCTGATCGCGCTGGCGCTCATCAGCATTCTGCTGGCCCGCCTGCGGGAACGGTCCCAGGCGTTGAAAAGCGAGCAGTCGCGCAAGACCGCCATGTTCAACGCCCTGGCCGAGGGGGCGTACGTGCAGGACGACCAGGGCGTGATCACCGAGGTCAACCCGGCGGCCAGCCATATCCTGGGCTATTCCTACGACGAATTTATCGGCCAATCGGCGCACGAACTGTTGCACCGCCACGAAGACAACGACTGTCTTCCTCGGGAACAGTGCCCTTTTTATCTCAAAATACACGCCGGCGAACCGTACGATTCAACGGAAACCTTCCGGCATAAAGACGGACGCCTGTTGTTGGTGGAGGTCGCCAGTCGGCCTATTCTCAAGGAAGGCGAGGCCACGTATTCCATTTCGGCCTTTCACGACGTCACCCATCGCATGGAGATCGAACGGGAACTGCGCGAAAGCGAAGAACTGCAACGCTCCGTGATGGAAAGCCTGCCCATCGGCATGGTCATCATCGATCCGAAGACACGCGTCATTGAACAGGTGAACTCCGCGGCGGCCTTCATGTTCGGCGCGCCGCCCGAAGCCATCTGCGGCCATCGCTGTCATCAGTTTCTTTGCCCGGCCAACGAATATGCCTGTCCCATCGGCGACCTCGGGCAAACGGTGGACAACTCCGACCGACTGATGATTCGCGCGGACGGCTCCGAAATCCCCGTGCTCAAGACCGTGACGGTCATCTCTTTACGCGGAGAACCCAAGTATCTTGAGTGTCTTGTGGACATCAGCGCACGCAAGGACGCCGAGGACAACCTCATCAAGGTCAACAAGGAGTTGGAGCTGGCCATCGCCAAGGCGGAACGGCTGGCCGAAAAAGCCGCCGCCGCCAGCACGGCAAAAAGCAATTTTCTGGCGAACATGAGTCACGAAATTCGCACGCCCCTCAATGGTGTGATCAGCATGCTCAACCTGCTCGAAGAAACACGCCTGACCAACGAGCAGCACGAATTTCTCAACATGGCGGGTACTTCCGCCGAATCTCTCCTCGCGGTCATCAACGATATCCTGGACTTTTCCAAAATCGAGGCGGGACATCTGGAACTCCTGTCCCAACCCTTTGACCTTGAACTGGAAACACACCGCTTGATGGCCTTGTTCGCTTCACGAGCGAACGAAAAAGATCTTGAGCTGCTCGAACGCTTCGATCCCGCGGCCCCGCGCACGGTTGTGGGAGACAAGCTTCGCCTTCGCCAAGTGCTTTCCAACCTGCTGTCCAACGCGATCAAATTCACGGAATATGGGCATGTGTTTTTGGACGTGCAGAAGATATTTTTGGATGAAGCCCGCCTCGGCTTGCGCTTCGTGGTGGAAGATACGGGCATCGGTATTCCCGAAGAAAAGCTTGGAGACATTTTCGACCAGTTCACCCAAGTGGACGAATCCGCCGCGCGCCGCTTCGGCGGGACGGGGTTGGGGCTGGCAATTTGTCGTCACCTCGTTGAAATGATGGGCGGGACTCTGCAAGTAAAAAGTACATACGGCGAAGGGACCACCTTCTTTTTTGATATCACGCTGCCGCTGGGCGAGGAAAAACGAGAGCGCTCGGCCGAGTTGCCCTTCCTTCACGGCATACGCATTCTGGTCGTGGATCCCAGTCCGATCAACCGCCGCATCTGTTCCGACCTGTTCAACACCTGGGGAGTGGCGCACGATTTGACCGACGGGGTCAGCTCGGCCTGGAAACAGATTGAAGCTTCCCTGGAGAGCGCTTCCACCTATGACTGCGTTTTGCTCGATCACTCCCCAGGCCATTTAAGCGATTTTGATTTCATAAAAGCGTTTCAACAGGATGCCCGATTCCTGCAGACACGCATCATCCTCATCGCCTCCCTTGGAGTCCACGAGGAAGCGCCGTGGATCGATCATCCCGGCGTTTGCACTGTTTTGACAAAACCCTTTTCCGCCAGCGACCTCTACAATGCCTTGCGCAGTTGCATCGCGGAGATTGCCGATCATGAGGAGTGGACTGGCGTCGGCGAACAGGACGCGGGCATGGCCTTTTTGGATTCTCAGGATGCCCCGCGCCTCCAAGTGCTGTTGGTGGATGATCATCCCATCAATCGCAAGGCCGGTTCCCTGCTTCTGACCCGCCTGGGCTGTGACGTGACCATGGCGGACAACGGCGCGAAAGCGTTGGAGCTGGTGCGGGAGCGTTCCTTCGACATGGTGTTCATGGACGTGCAGATGCCGGTCATGGACGGCTTTGAGGCCACGCGGGCCATTCGCCGACTTGGCGGTCGTTTTTCCTCGTTGCCCATCATAGCGCTCACGGCAAACGCCCTGGAGGGCGACAAGGAACGTTGCCTGCGGGCTGGAATGACGGACTATCTGTGCAAGCCCATGCAGAAGCAGGATCTTGTGGAGCTGCTCGAAAACTACAAGAAGCAGCCCGGAGTCAATGGGGAGCATGCTGGAGCCAGTCCCGTCGGACAACGTTCCGTCTTCGATCCGGATGCCCTTGTTGCGCGCTATGAAAACGACCTGGACATGGCCCGAGAGCTTCTTGCGCTGTTTCGGGAAGAAACTCCGGGAGAAATTCAAAAGCTGCATCACGCCATAAAATGTCATGATGCAGAAGCGGACACCGTTGCGCACCGACTGAAAAGCCCGTGTGCGTACATCACCGCGTATCGGATGGAACAGCTCTGTAAAGAGGTTATGCACGCTGTTGGCAGTGCCCGTTGGGATCAAGCCGAAATGCTGTATGACGAGCTTTCTCTTGCATGGAAGGATTTTGAAAAGGCGAGTTCCGATTGGCTGGAAGCTCCAAGCACTCTGTAATGCAGAATCCAGAGGCCGCAATGAAAGTACTCATCGTCGATGACGAACCGATCAGCCGTAAAACCATGTGCATATATTTGGAGAAGTTCGGTTACGAGGCCTTGCAGGCGGAAAACGGCGCCCAGGCGTTTGCAATATGGAACGCCCAGTCCCCGCGCATCGTGTTGACGGATTGGAACATGCCCACCATGAACGGTCTTGAACTCTGCCAGCGGATACGCTCCTCCGAACGAGACGATTACACATACCTCATCATGGTCACCTCGCGCGACGAATCCAAGGACCTCATTTCCGGCTTCGAGGCGGGCGTGGACGACTACGTGACCAAACCGGTCAATAAGCATGAGCTTTTCGTCAGGCTCAAGGCGAGTGAACGTATTTTTGCCTTGCAGGACAAGGATACGGTCATCTTCGCCTTGGCGAAACTCGCCGAGACCCGAGACCCGGAAACAGGCGGCCATTTGGAGCGTATTCAGATGTACTGCCGGGTTTTGGCGGAACAATTGTCTTTGACCACGGAATTTCCCGAAATCAACCGGACATTCATTGAGACGCTGTTCGCCACCAGTCCGCTGCACGACGTGGGCAAAGTCGGCATCCCCGACCACATCCTCCTCAAGCCTGGCCGGCTTGACGCCGAAGAGTTCGAGGTGATGAAGACCCACACCACTATCGGCCATGCGACCCTGCACAGCGCCTCTTTAAAGAAGCCGCGCGCTGAATATTTGCGCATGTCGGCGGAAATCGCCAGGTCGCACCATGAGAAATGGGATGGCTCCGGTTATCCTGATGGTCTCCGGGGCGAAGCCATCCCCCTCTCCGCCAGGATAGTCGCCGTGGCCGATGTCTATGATGCATTAATTTCAAAGCGTGTCTATAAGCCCGCGTTTTCGCACGAGCAGGCCTTTTCCATCATTGTCGAGGAGGGGGGATCGCATTTCGATCCGCGTATTGTTGACGCCTTTGTAAAGATCCAGGGCACGGTCAAAGAGATATCCCTCAGCTTTCAGGCCTCCGCATACCAAGAGCACAAAGCGACATGAGAGAGGGGCGCCAGAGCGTACAGAGAGCAAGCAGGGGAACTACACTCCTTTGTGCTCGAAGGGCTCTGGCGCTGGTTGCAAGACGCGTGCGTGTATTTGCGGACCTTCGCAACGGGAAGCGAAGCGAGAAGGACATGGGCGAGTGGGGCGGCTGCACGCCTTGTTGTCGGCGGCCATATGGAGCCAACGCGGGGGCGGCCATATCAGCCTGTTGAAAATTCTTGCTGGCCGCGTTGCTGCGAAAAACGCAAACCCTCAACGGATGTCAACTCCGCCTCAGGCTTGACTTTTTTGCGCGCCTTGCCAGCACGTTTTTTGAACAGGCTGCACGAATCGACTGTTTGGGCGGGCTGTTATGGGTCGGAGCAAGACGGCCTGAATGCGACGAGAAACTGCCCAAGACCCCCAGGGCCGCTCCAGGACAAGGCGTTGTTCGGTTTTACCCGGTGCTTCCCACAAGCGCATGGTTGCCAAATCCTCCGGGGTCCTTCAAGCCAGCTTGGTTGGCCCCCCTCTCGCTCCTTCTGGAGCGAGAGTAGACGTACGTATTTGAGGAACGCTCCACGAGGAAAGACCCGTTACGCTTTGTGAGCTTTCATGTCGGCGACGAGGGTATTCATGATGCTTGCTTGATTTGCCAGTTCACCAACAGCTTGAGCTGATTGTCTCATGGCCTCAGCGTTCTCCATGGAAAGCCGGTTGACGTCTTCAATACTGCGGGTAATTTCTTCGCTGGCAGAAGACATTTCTTCTGAAGCAGTTGCTATGGAACTGATTTGATCCGTTGTGGCCTCAGCGAGAGAAACGATTTCCAGCAAAGACTCGCCGGATGTATTGGCAAGTCCTATCACCTCGTCAATACTTTCCCTGGAATACTCGACATTGTCTATGTTTTTCTTTGTTCCGTCTTGGATGCCTCGAATCGCTACATCAACTTCTTTGGTGGCTGTCATTGTTTTTTCAGCCAATTTGCGGACCTCATCCGCGACAACTGCGAAACCGCGTCCAGCTTCTCCGGCACGGGCCGCCTCGATAGCTGCATTGAGGGCCAGGAGATTCGTCTGGTCAGCGATGTCCGAAATAACATTCAGGATTTGGCCGATCCCTTGTGCCTGCTTGCCCAGGTTGTCCATGTCATTTTTCATCTCTTGGGATTGTTTCTGGACGCGTCCAACCCCCTGGGTAAGCTGGGTAACGAGCTTGGCGCCATTTTCGGCTTTAATTTTTGTATCCTCGGCCGAGATGGCAGCATTGGAAGCATTTTTGGAAATTTCAATAACAGTTGCATTCATTTCTTCCATTGAAGTCCCGGTTTCGGCTATGCGATTTGCCTGCTCTTCAGAACCTCGACTCGATTGTTCAATCTGAGCAGAAAGCTCTTCGGATGCAGACGTGACTGTTGCAACCACTCCTTCGAGTTGCTCGGCTGCTTGTCGGTAACCATTTGCAACCGCATCCTTTGAATCCTGAATATCGACAAGCGAACCACATGCCCGGGTTGCTTTCCCGCTCTTGTCCCGCGTCACTCCACCTGTTCCCCTGAACCAGCGGTACGAGTTGTCGCGCATACGCAGTCGGTAGGTTATATCATAGCCTTCCGTCTTGCCTTCCAAAGCCGCTCCGAAAACGGCGAATGTATGGGGACGGTCTTCGGGGTGCAAGCGGTCGCTCCACGAGCCGACAACATCCGGAAATTCCTCCTTGCTCGAGAATCCCAAGAGGCGACGGAATTCAGACGACCACGTCCAACGACTTTTCGGATCCATGGGGTCACCGTTTGTAAGCACCACTTCCCAAAGGCCTATTCCGGCGGTTGTCCCCAATATCGCTAAGAGCTCTTCGCGTTGATACCCCTCATGAATATCGACAAGCGAACCGCATGCCCGGGTTGCTTTCCCGCTCCTGTCCCGCGTCACTCCACCTGTCGCCCTGAACCAGCGGTACGAGTTGTCGCGCATGCGCAGTCGATAGGTGACATCGTAGCGTTCCGTTTTGCCTTCCAAGGCCGCTCCAAAAACGGTGAATGTCCGGGAACTATCTTCCGGGTGTAAGCGGTCGCTCCACGAGCCGACTACATCTGGGAATTCCTCCTTGCTCGAGAATCCCAAAAGGCGACGGAATTCAGACGACCACGTCCAATGACTTTTCGGATCCATGGGGTCACCGTTTGAAAGCACCACATCCCAAAGGCCTACTCCAGCGGTTGAACTCCATAATTCTACGAGCTTGGCATTTCGACGCATGTTTTTGAAAAATATTGTATCGAACATTCGACTCTCCTGTTCGCCTGGATGAGTGTGTTGCCAGTTGCGCGCTGCAAGAATCGACTTTTGGGGCGGGCAGTTAGCCGGACGGCATGGACCGTGTAGGCCTGTAATATCCCGGATATATGAAAAATGGATACCCCATTCGGACAAATCCAACCGACCGGAAGCCCTATTTAATTCTATACACAAATTCAAAATGTCTTGCAACATGGGGGGCCGTCCGGGTTTTTCGTGGGGTGGGGCCGGCACTGGTCTTCCCAGGAGGGCGAACAGGAAGGATACGGACCTGTATGTGCGGATTCTGGGGTTGAGAGAACCGCGGTGTATGAAGTTGCTTGGGAGTCAGCCGCCGAGCAGGGCGGCGAGGTCCGTACGGAGTATCTTCACCGCTGGCGCTGACAGGTTCGTGGCCAGGGCGCACAGCCAGCCTGGGGTCAATTCAGGACGAAATATCCTCCAGACCTCCCCGTCCAGGGGAATGGTTTCCCCCCGGGCGTCGATGCGACTTGGATCCAAAAACATCCCCCGTCCGTCGGCCTTGAGAACCGCCTCCTTGCCCGTCCATACTTCGAGAGCCCGCCTGGATGGATTCCCGGCCGACCGGATATCGGCCATTTCTCCGGAACCGAAAGCCGCATCGAGCGCTTCGATAGGGAGTTGCGCCAAGACCTCCACGTCCACCCCCACCCGACCAGGCAAGCTCACCGCCGCCGCGACAAGGCCGCCGGAGTGGCTCACGCTGCAATCCGCTGCGCAGCCCGACAGGGAGGGGCGTCCAAACCGATCCAAGCTCCACCGCATCAAGTCGACGGGGGCCACACCCAGGGTCTCCAGCGCCAGCCGGACAAGCAACCGCCCCAGGACTCGGGTTTGGCGATCCACCAGATTGCGCCAGCGCGCTATTTCCCGGCCCATGTGGGGAGGCAGTCGATTCAGTGCGGCGGCCATAGAGCCATCCGGCCATGGCTCCCGGGCCTGCGCCCAGACCAGGATGACCCGTCCTACCGGGTGCGAATGGTTGGGCATGCGCCTCCAGGCCCATCGGCCGTCGCAGGGAGGAATCCTCTGCGGGCAATGCGCGACTTCGTCCCGCAAGGAGTCTTTCCGAACAAGGTCACCGCGCGCTCACTTGTCCAGTTCAAAGAACCGCAGGCGGCCTCTCAACCAACGCGCCTCGCCGGCGCCCCCTGCCATTTGGTGCCCTGAGGCAGGGTCTCGCCCTTCATCAAAAGGGACAGATCCCCCAGGGACACATTGTCCTCAAGGTACGTGTTGTAGAGGACCGTGGCCTTCATGCCCACTGTGCAGCGTTTGCCGATGATCACCTTGCCCACTTTCATGACCCGGTCCTCGAAGAGGTGGGTCTGCAGGTTGGCGTCCTCGTTCAAGGCTGCCTCCTCACCGATCTCCACAAGATCGAATTCCGTGAACCAGGTGGAATCGATGTAGCAGCGCGGCCCTACCCGCATGCCAAGCAAACGCAAGGGCCAGCGGATGAACGGCGTCCCCCGTAAGAGATCGAGCAGAAACAGGGTCCCAAAGTTCTCATACACTCCCGTGACCAACTCCGTGCGCCAGACAAAGCCGCACCAAAGGGGGTGGTTGCTTTCGCGGTAGCGGCCAACCACCAGCCATTTGAGCCCGGCCACCAGCAGCAGAGCCACCGCGCCCGCGGCCAGATACAGAAACGGCAGCGATGCGATCTGGAGCCACAAGGGCAGCCAGTCCTGGTACATGTCCACCACGTTCATGATCATGGTGGCCAGCAGCACGAAAAGCGTCAACGGCAGGGTGACGCGGAAGAACTCGATGACGTAGCGCAACAGCACCAGATGCCATGGCGGAGAATAGGTTTGCTTTTCCGAAAAGTGTTCGGCCTCCTGCCGCCTTGGCAAATGAATGGCCGGAGACCCGAACCAGGAGGTTCCCGTGGGCACGGGATTGACGACCGGCGTGGTGGACAGACAGCCGACCAAGGCCCCGTCGCCCAAGACCATGCCCCCTGGCACCAGGGCGCTGTTGCCCACAAAGGTTCTGTCGCCCACGTGCACATATCCGATACTGATGAACCCGCCGCGCACGCTGGGCGCGCCGACCATGGCGTCGTCGGCCAGGAAGCAGGCCTTGCCGGCCACCAGAAATTCGGGGTTCACATGGCGCACCGTGGAGATCTCCGACCCCTTGCCCAGGCGCGCCCCCAGTACGAAAAACCAGGGCTTGAGGTAAAGCGTGGAATACAGTGTGCCCAAGATTTCCAGGCTCACCTGCATAAGCTGCGTAAGAAACCACTTGCGCCAGTAGAACCAGCCGCGCAACGGGTAGCGTCCTTCCTTGATACGGGGAAGGAAGAGCCATTTGAAAACAACTACCTCCAGACATATCAGCAGAATGAAGGATATGCCGACCACTGGCGCGTAGAGCAGCCACCAGTAATAGGGATCAATGTTGTCAAGGACCTCCATGAAGATCAAACCCGGGAAGATCGCGCCTTCCACAAGCAGGGGGAAGAGAAACACTCCCAGAAGGAAAAGCAGCCCATAGCCGAAAGACCAGGTCCTGGGGGGAGGGACATCCTCGAAAGTCCCCGCCGACACGGCCGGCGTACCGCTATACAAGTGGCCGGAAGGAATCACTCCGCCTTCCGGCAACATGGACAGGTCCGCCAGGCCGGAATTGTCCTGCATGACGGTGTTGGGGCCGAGCACCGAACGGTTCCCCACGAAGCAGTTCTTGCCGATGGTTACGGGCGCCAAGTGCAGTTGGCCGTCTTCCACCCAGGATCCGTCCACGCTGCTGTCGTAGCCGATGCTCGCGCCGTCGCCCACGGTCAAGAGGTCGAAGGTCATCAGCCCCGCTGTGCCGAAAAAGACGTCCTTGCCCACCTTTGCCCCGAGCAGGCGGTAATACAGGCAGATCAGGGGCGAGCCCGCGAGGTATTTCACGGCCACGGCCCGGGACAGTTGGCGTACGAACCAAAACCGGAAATAATACCACCCCCACAGCGGATGCCGGCCGGCCTTGATGCGCCCAAGAAGCAGCCACTTGGTCAGCGCCACCACGCCCAGCAGCAGGGGATAGGACACGGCATAGACCAACAAGCCCGCCAACAGGGACGGACCAAGTTCCCAGTGGTCCAAAACCAGATACGCCGAGGTGAAAAAAGGCCCCAACCACTGCCAGGCATAGACCCCGGCCAGCACCACCACGGCCAGGAGCTGGCCACACGCGCAGGCGAAGTGGCGCGAAGGGGAGATTTTCCGGAAGACTTGGCCTGGAGCCGGTTTCGGCGCCGTTGCGCTTTGGTCGCGGATTGTGGCCAGGGATTCTATGGTCGGGTGCTGGTAGACATCGCCGACGGATACGCCGGCGAACCCGGGCACATGGCGCAGCTTGGAGACCATGACCGCCGCAAACAGCGAATGTCCGCCCAGATCCAGAAAGAAGTCGTCCGTGACCGAAAGGCCCTTGCGTTTGAACACCTCCTCCCACACGCCGGCCACGTCGCGCTCGACTGGACTGCGTGGGGCGGTCACCTGGCGGTCCCGATCCTCGAAGGGGTCCTCCGGGGCGGGCAGGGCCTTGCGGTTGACCTTGCCGCTGGTCAGCAGGGGCAACGCAGCGATCACGTCCAGGGTCGCGGGCATCATGTAGGGCGGCAAGCGTTTGGCCACAGTCTCCCGCATGAAGCCCACGTTCAGGTTCGAGCCCTGGCGGGCCACCACGTAGGCGGCCAACGCGCCGGTTTCCCGCCACATGGTCACCGCGGCGCACTGCACTCCCGGGCATTGCATGAGCACGGCCTCGATCTCGGTAAGCTCAATACGGTAGCCCCGGACTTTGACCTGATCGTCTGCCCGGCCCAGATAGTCGATATCCCCGTCTTCGGTGAAGCGGGCCAAGTCCCCGGTGCGGTACAGGCGTACCGGTTCGCCGGTAACCCGCTCCGTCGTGATGAAGCGGTCCCGCGTGAGGTCGTCACGGTTCAAATACCCCCGGGCCACGCCCGGACCGCCGATGAAGAGTTCCCCCTCGGCTCCCGGCGGCACGGGGTCGAGCTTTTCGTCCAGGATGTAACAGCGGTAATTGGGCAGCGCTTGGCCTATGGTCACCGGCCGGTTGGGAACGAGCACGCCGTAGGTGGCCGCAACGGTGGTTTCCGTGGGGCCGTAGGAGTTGAATATGGTCCGGGTGGGGTGGTGCCAACGCGCGGCGAGGTCCTTGGGGCAGGCCTCGCCACCCACGATGAGAATCCGCATGGTGTCGATGTCGCCCTCGATCATGGAGAGAAGCGTGGGCACGCAGGACAGCACGGTCACGCCGCGTTGGCTCAAGGCTTGGCCCAGCATGGGCCCGGTGCGCATGATCTCCTTCGTGCCGGCCACAAGGGTGGCTCCGTGCAGGAACGCCATCCAGATTTCTTCCAAGGAGGCGTCAAAGGCCGTGGAAGCGCATTGAAAAACGCGGTCCCCGGCATTGATGCCGTAGACCTTGGCCTCGGAGCGCACCAGGCTGCAGATGTTGCGGTGTTCAATCAGGCAACCCTTGGGGCGGCCAGTGGTGCCGGAGGTGTAGATCACGTAGCACAAGCTCTGCCGGTCAAGCCCTGTCTGCTCCCGGCTCAGGGGCGTGTCCGGCTGCTCCACCAGGCCAGGGCCGTCGCGGTCAGCCAAATAAACCGGCGTCTCCCCAACTTCCTGGCCCAGGGCCTTAAAGAGCGCCGCATCCGTTATGCAGAGCTTGGCAGCGCAATCCTCCAAAATAAACCCAACGCGGTCAGGAGGATAGGCCGGGTCCAGGGGGACATAAGCGGCGCCGGCCTTGAGCACGCCCAGCATTGCCACGTAAACAAATTCAGTCTTGGGCAAAAGCAGAGCCACCCTGTCTTCAGGACCGATGCCAAGAGCTCGTAGATAATGCGCCAGTTGGTTCGCTCTGCGATTCAAGTCATGGTACGTTATGGTTACAGCGTCACTCTCTACGGCTATCTTTTCGGAGAAGTGCTTGACTGTTTCCTCGAAAATCTCATGAAGGAGCTCGTCCCTGTCCAAATCAGCATCGTACGGAAGACCGCTAAGCTTTTGCAACAACCCTTCGCATTGGACGTCTTGCATGTGTAATGGCCCTTAAAGAATGTATGTAGGTACAGAAAACAACCGAGACACGCTTCTATCTCGGCCTACTTGGAAAATCATTACGAACTTATGAATGCATGTTGTTGCTCACAATCGGAAAAACCAATTGGCAAGTTGTATTCAATATCAAAGATGCGACTTCGACAATTCCATGGCGTGTACCCCAGGCCACAAATTTCGCCATCGCGTTATTTGTGTGCGGCGCACGAACGGCGCACAAACAATGCATCTGAAATGATCGAAAGTCCAATGAGAAGCCGCCGACCGGGACGGACCCATCCCCTTCAGTCATCCCGGTGTAGGGGAGGCTGGTACTGAGCGAAAAGGTTTCATATCGCCTGCGGGGCCATCCCATCACTGCTAAAGGAGCACGCAAATCAATGCCGAATCGTGCGCAGTCTTATATTTCCTTAAGGGGGCGGCTTCTGGATGTTCACACAGGGGATGCTGCTTCACCGCGACTTCGGTGTTCGGGAGCGCCAACAAAAGTGTTGGCGGAAGTAGCCAATGTAAAAAAAGGAGGGGTTACCCAATTTCTTGGATAACCCCGCCGAAGGCGAAGCCGGAAAGGCTGGACAAGAACGCGCCCATGCACGAGCCGGGCAGCATGACCGCGACGCTCATGCCTGCCGAGGCACCTTACAGCCGGTAGCGTATTTCGTTGAACAGGAAGATGATCCAGAAACCCACGGCGATCACGCTGGCGAAGAGGAGCGCCGTTCCCCAGCCGATCACCGCCGGGCTCCCGTAGGCGCCCCTGGCTCCCTCCCAAAAATAGTAGGCCACGGCGGAAGAAATAGCGGCGATGATCACGTTCCGCTTGTTGTGCCACAACGCCAGCGGCTTGTTGTCGCCGCAGTAGGGACACGGGTGGGAATAGTCGTTGTACGATGCCCATTTTGTGGAGCCTTCCGATATGTAACTGTAGGAATGCTCCGTTACGTGCTCACTGACGACCAACTCCTTCCCGCACGACCGGCACCGCGCCATTTTGACGCTTGTCGGGTGGAGTGCCGTCTTGCATTTTGGACAATTCACCGCCCTGCGGCTGACACTCAAGCCGCAGTTTGGGCAGTTGATCATGTTCCCCATGCCACCCTCGCGCAGTGTTCTGAAATCATGCAACGATGCATACATGAACCATATGGATTCTCCGTGCCACTGGCAAGGGTTACCCTCCCGCATCCAGGCCAGCCGGGCCACCGAGTGGGCACACCATGGCCTCCATGGGACTTCGGCGTCTGCCCCATCGGACTCACGGGGTTGATGCGTGAGGTACGCGCGCCGCAGGTCGAGACTCTCGGTCGCGCTCGGTACTGTCTCAGCCCTTGGAGTCGAAAAAGGCCGCATCCGACTCTTCATTCCTTTTTGCGAGGAGTTCCTTGGCGATACAAGACGGCCCGCCCTTCACGGTGGCGCCATCTCGACCGAGAAGGATTGGCTGTCGGGCGACATTCGGATAGAGTCGCAGCATGTTACAGCCCTTGCGCACCCGCGCGAGCGTGCCTGCTGACGGCCGGTTTCTGGCCATTCTCCAGGGGCATGTCCGCGAACTCGCCGTGATCGCTGGCTTCTCCTCCAAGGACGCCACCGCCCTGGAACTGGCCACGGAAGAGGCCTTCCTGAATATCCTGCAGCATGCCTTTCCAGATGGCTCGCCCGGGGAGGTCTTTCTGGAAGGGAACATCCTGGAAACAGAGTTGTGGCTGACGTTTCGGGATGAGGGGATGCCGTTCGACCCCTCCCTGCTCCACGTGCCCGATCCGGCTGCGGACGCCGACGCTGCCGGCTCGGGCCTCGGCTTAAAACTCATCCGCTACGCCGTCGATGAAGTGCACTGGGTCAATTGCGGGCGCCAGGGGAAGGAACTGCGCCTGATTAAACGCCTGCCCCAGGCCGTAGACGCCGTTGCGTCCGCCGAGACCGAAAAGGTGCAACAGGCGGACCCCCAGCCCTACGACATCCGGCCCATGCGGCCCGATGAAGCCCTCCAGGTGGCGAGGATCTTCTGGCTGGCCTACGGCTATTCCTATAAAAACGACAATTTTTATCGGCCCGAGGGACTGCTGCATCTCGTTGGGAGCGGCAGACTCATCAGCTATGTGGCCGTCACGCGAAAGGGCGAGGTCGTGGGGCATGCCGGCCTCCTCCGGTCCGAACCCCTGGCCATGGCCGAAGCCGCCCTGCTGGTGGTGTCGCCGTCCCACCGGGGGCGGGGCCTCATGAATGCCCTGACGGACGCTCTTACCGCCAAAGCTCGGGAACTGGCGCTGTTCGGCCTGTCGCTCAATCCGGTCACGAGCCACCCGGCCAGCCAGCGGGAGGTGATCCAGATCGGCGGACGGCCGTGCGGACTGGATTTGGCCGCCTGTCCCCCCCGGCGGTTCAAGGGCATGCACCTGGACCAGATCGTGCCCCAACGGGAATCCTACCTCCACTGCTTCCAGTATCTGATGCCGCCGCCTAAAGCCGTGGCCCATGTGCCGTCGCGCCACAGGGACATGGTGGGAAGCATCTACGACCAGTTGCAGCGTCCCCTCACCTTGGGTCCCCTTGGTCCGGCCTCTTTGCCTGGAGATTATCGGGTCTCGTTCGACCGGGAACTCCAGAAAGGGGTGATCCGGGTTGTGCGCGCCTATGCCCGGCAGTGGCCGGAAATCCTGCGGGCGGCCGTCGATCTGGTCGAGATCGCCGGGGCCGCTGTGGTGGATCTCGATTTGCCCCTGGCCCAGCCGGCCACGGCCTTGGTGTGCGAGCAGGCCGAGGCGGCAGGCTTTTTTTTCGCCGGCGTCTGGCCCCACGAGGCGGCGGATGGCGACGTGTTGCGGTTGACCCGGCTGGCAGCGCCCCTGGACCTCGACCGCCTGCGTTTCTCTGCGCCCTTCAGTCGCGAGGTTGCCGCCTACGTGGGCAAGGAGATGGAACGGGCAAGCCGAACGACGGGAGTCGGTGACGCCACCCCCTGATCCTTTCTCCTCGCGGCGTTCTGCCGCGCCGAGTGTCGCGCCCTTGAAGAGGGATTGTCTTGGGGCAATCCACGGCTCTATGCATGGAATCCACTCAAGAACGCCTGCGTTTGAACCGCATGAAAAACAATGGATTCTGGTCGGGCTTCGTACGGTGGTCCGCCGTGGGCGCGACTGTACGGGAGTTGCCGAGGAAACGAGGAAAATTTTTGGCGGATTGTGTATGACATCCTGCTCCGCTTGCGATAACAAGAAACCCATACTCGGTTTCCCGAAGCCCGCCCCGTGGCAGGCTCGGGCCTTCTCGTTTCTGAATCCGTTTGCCTTTCCCTGCCTCTGATTTGACCAAGGAGGTGACGGGAGGAGCAAATACCACTGGACTTCGCGGAATGCTGGAGGGCTCCATGGCTTACCGCATACTCGCCTCGAAATTGGGTTATAGCTGTCCGCAATCGTCATGGGACGAGGCCATGAAATGGAAGCTGGACTGCATAGGCGCCGATGCCGGCTCCATGGACTTCGGCCCCTATTATCTCGGTTCGGGGGCCTGCTATTTTCCCCCCCAATCCCTGCGTCATGATTTTTCCATGCTCCTGGCGGCCGCGCTACGCCAGGACTGTCCTCTCCTTATCGGCACCCTGGGGACCACCGGCGCCAGACGCCAAGTGGAGGCCATGCTGGTCATCATCAAGGATGTCCTGGCCGAGCACGGAGTCCGGGACCTGCCGGTAGCCGTCATTTCCAGCGACGTGGACGCCTCGTTGCTGCTGGGACGGGTCGACGCCCTGAGGCCCCTCGGCCGAATGCCCCGGCTGACCGAGGAAGCCGTGGCCAAGAGCGTCATGGTTTCCCAGATGGGCGTGGCCCCCTACATCACGGCTTTGGAGGAAGGCGCGCGCATCGTCCTCGGCGGCCGATCCTGCGATGTGGCCATTTTCGCCTCCGATCCCATCCGGCGCGGAATCGATCCCGGCCTGGCCTTCCAGGCCGCCCATATCCTGGAATGCGGGGCCATCGCCTGTGATCCCGGTTCGGCCAGCGATTATCTCATCGCGGAATTCCGGGACAACGGCGACGTGGTGTTCACCCCGCCCAACAAGGAGCGCAAGGCCACCATCTACTCCATCTCCGCCCATGCCCTGTATGAAGAGAACCACCCCTCCCTCCAGTTCTATCCGGAAGGGGTGCTCGACATGCGCTCCACCCGCTATTTCCAGGACGGAGAACGTTCGGCCGGCTTTCGCGAGCCCGCCTTTTACACCAGCCCGCTTTCCGTGAAGATCGAAGGTTCCATGCCCGTGGGCAAGCGCCGGCTTTCCCTGTTCGCCCTGGCCGCGGACCCGGCCACCTTGCCGGCTCGCTTGCGGGAGGGGCGGCTCATCTACGGCTACAATGCCGTGGAGACCACGCCGGTGCCGTCCGGAGAACGGGAGATCGGCATCGTCATCCGGGTGACGGCCAAGGAGGAGGGCCAGGCCGCGGCCCTGGCCTCGATCCTCAAGGGGTTCCTGCTCCACCTGGGCTATCCCGGGCGCATCACAACGGCCGGCAATTTGGCCTTTCCCCTGTCCCCCGGAGAGTTCTCGCCCGAAAGCACGGACGGCGCCCACACCACTCTGGTGGTGGCCGGCTCCCGGGAACCGCTTTTCATCGACCAGACCGACACCCTGTTCACCATGATCCGCGACTTGGCCCAGATGGACTATCCCGAACTCGCCGCCGCCTGCCAGGCCGAGTTCCTGGTCTTTGACGCGACAAACCCGCTCATGCTCGTGGAAACCATCGCCGACACCGACGAGGAGGCGATCCGACTGCACGCTCTGGCCTTGGAGGAGCTTGCGACGTACCGGGACAAGAGTGGTTTCGCCGCCCTGAACGTGTCCTTGGGGGAGACCTATGTCTGGAGCGTCTATCACTTGTGGCACGACCAGGCCGCCATCGAGGCCTCGCTGTTTCCGATTCGGCTCCACTCCGTGACCGGGCGGGACTGGACCCTGACCAAGGAGTGCCAGCCGCGCTACGCCCCCATGGGCACCCCGCCCCCCGGTCCCATCGACGAGCGGACCATCGACGTCATCGAGGACCGGCCGCCTGCCGGCCAGCCGCGCGGCACACGCCCCCTGCGCGAGATGGTCAAGGTGTTGCGCTCCAAGGATGCGGGCATCAACACCATTACCTACGACATCTTCTTCAAGTCGCCCGAGGACTACGCCCAGGCCCTGGCCTCCAATGTCTTTCACAAGAAGGCCGTAGCCGCCCTGCTCGGGATTTCGGAAGAGGACATGCTCGGCACCTACCGGGCGGACGCCTGCTACGCTATCAAGATCGCCCGGTTCCGGGCCATGGTTTCGGGAACACCGGGCAGTCCCGATGTTTTTGGCGCCCAGCAGCACATGCGCATCGAAACCATGCTCGTGCCGGTGTATTGAGCCGGCTGCGCCTGGAAAAGCAAAACACAGGGCTTCCGTTGCGGCGGAAGCCCTTTTCGTTTCCCGGCGCGGCCAAGGCGCGGGCGGAAACCAGACAGGGACACGCTGGCGAGCGGCTCGGCTTTTCGCGTGCGCGCGGGGGCTTGCCGGGGAGTCGCCTGTGTTGGGACCGGTACGCAAGGCCTGAACACGTTCCAGGCGCCTATCAGCCCGCCCAAAAAGTCGATTCGTGCAGCCTGCTTAAAAAATGTGCTGGCAAGGCGCGCAAAAAAGTCAAGCCCGAAGCGGAGTTGGCATCCGTTGTGAGGGTTTGAGCTTTTCGCGGCAACGCAGCCAGCAAGGATTTTTCAACAGACTGCTCTGCCGCGCGTCATGCCTTCCTCCCTGCAGGAGGCCCTGTTGTAATGTGGCGGCTGTGCTTCAATACCGGGGGAGACTGAAGATCACGCTGGTTCCCTTGGTATCATCGGAGACAACGTCCAGGTCGCAGGACTGGGTCTTGGCCATCAGATAGGCGCTATAGGTTCCAAGCCCCGTGCCGTCTTTTTTCCCAGAAGTAACATATTTATTGAAGAAAACCGGCAAAATCTGCGCAGGAACCGGCTTGGTGTTGTGCACGGCAAGCAAAATGCGTTCGCCCTCTTCAAGGCTGATGCGCACAGTCTCGCCGGCTTGCGAAGCCTCAAGGGCGTTTTTCACGATATTGCCCAACATCACACTGCTGAGCAGTTCATCAACCGCGGCCACCAGACGGTCCTCGGGCTTTATTGCCCGGCCGCCATACAGGGCGAGAAGCCCGACACCGAGATCGGTCGCCATACCGTGATATTCTTGCATGACCTTGCGCACCACGGCGACCATGTCGACCGGACGCGGATAAAACACGTAGCTCCCGGTTTCCATTCTGTAGATGTCGCGGGAGAGCTCGATCTGCATGAGCATCTTGCGCCCCGCCGAGGCGATCAACTCAAGCAATTCCGTTTGTTGCGTGGTAAGATTGTCATCGCTGGCAATGATTTCCGGAAGGTTGATGATGCCGTTGAGAGGGCCCTTCAGATCATGCTGCATGATTCGTTGCACGTCAGCCTGCAGTTTTTCCAATTCCTTGCGGCTGGTTATGTCGTCGATCAGCCAGATGACCTTCGCTTCCTTATGGTGAGGATCCAAGGACTTGCCGGAAAGCTCGGCAACAAACACACGCCCACCGCCGGTTTTGACCCTGCTCTCCAGCTGCAGAATTTCCCCTGGCTCAGGACAGGGCAGCCCCACCTCTTCACCGTTGCCGTTCCCGAAATCGAGCAAATAGTCTTTAAGCTTGCGCTCTTTCAACGAGTTGGGCAACTCCTCCAGAAGCTCGCAAAGTCGTTTATTGAAGCGGTCAAACGAACCGTCAGGTTCGAGCAGGGCGATGCCCATGGCGCTATTGTTGAAGATGGCTTCGAACTCATTGATCTTCATCTCGAGCTGAAGATTTCGATTGGAAAGATCATCATGGGCCTCGACGAGTTCCTTGCCCTGCTGACTAATGGTTCGATTGGCGTCCTTGAGGTATTTTTCCATACGGTCGCTGATGGCCACAAGCCGCCGCAGCAACCTGTAAAGCTTGGCGTACGACCTGTGCATCACGCGGTATTCTTTCTCGAAATCAACGCCCTCCGGCTTGGCCAGGATGGTGTCTGCATGATCGAGTACCGCTTTTTCTTTTTGATAGGCGTCAAAGGCCATTGCAGTATCCATGGGGTTAAGAGTGACGCGAAGGCCTAAGAGCCGCCAACTTCGCTGGCTAGGCCCAGGTGCGCAGGAACTACGCGTCGGCCTTAGCCGCCTGTTGAAAAATCCTTGCTGGCTGTGTTGCCGCGAAAAACGCAAACCCTCACGGATGCCAACTCCGCTTCGGGCTTGACTTTTTCTCGCGCCTTGCCAGCACATTTTTTGAACAGGCTGCACGAGTCGACTTTTTGGGCGGGCTGTTAGTCGATTTGTCCAAAGGCTATGCTACGTCGACCTCCTCAATTTGATTCGGCGGATGCATTGCTTCACGAATTCGCATCAGACATGCTTGTTAGACAAAGAGCAAACGTTTCAGGCAGCGAGCGTGTTTTTTCACGGAAGAGTTCCTAACCGATAAGGCATTGTCGGGGACTTGACTTGCTTGTAAGATCCATCGGAATTGGCCAGGGACAAGCTGGTTTGGTACACATGTCGAGAAACATCAGGCTCTCCAGCCCCATCCGCCAATGCAAAGCCGTTCAACGCGGTAGGGACAGGCTTGACGGTTCAGCTTTGGAGACCTAAAAGTTCATAGCTACGCCACGGCTTCAAACGTGTAAGTGGCGTGCTTAAGCTCCTCGCAAAAGTCTTCCCCGAGTTCTTTCATGTTCTCATCATCTTCTCATCATCTTCTTGGTAGACCCAAATGACTTCGACAGTGTTCCCTCTCCCGGCAGCCTCATCCAACAGTTCGAAAAGGCTCATCAAAACCTTCGCCGTGCTGCTATTGAAATACACGAGTTCAAATGTGAATCTTACGGTTGCGCCCGAAAAAGCTTCAAGGTGCTTCTCTAGCCTGCCCAGCATCTCGCCATAAAATTCATTCACATCTTCCGGGTAGGATTCGCCCTTCAAGCTGTAAACATTGGTGGTGAAATCAAAAGATACCTCAGGAGACCTTGGCCCTGCTTCAAGAGTAAGAGTATTCATTTTTGACATCCTTTGTCAGATATATACCTTTACACGGAAAGATGTTTTTCATCGTCCGGCTTTGTAAGATCGAAGGCGAGTCCATCGCTCGCTTGTTGCGTCATACGAAGAGACCCCGCATACGCACATTTACTGACTTGTAGAGCGTTATTCTTGGGCGTTTGGTCCCACAAGGCCTTTGGTGCTTCCTTGTTGAGAGTCTTTATTATGTCCAATGGAGACTTGAAATTTTTTGGTATCAGCCTTGTTCACCGTGTTGCCGCAACTCATGAAAATAGTATCCGCCGATTCGTCTACGCTCAAAATTCAATCCCGTATGGGTTAATTCTCGTTCCGTGACGTTTTCTCAGCGCAATAGTAAATATCTTCTGTGCTTGCTCGACAAAAAACGCAACCTCAGCTTGAATGACATTACGGTCAGCTTCCTCAAAATCAAGCTTTTTTTCAATGCATTGCCTGTCTGGCCGCCCAAAAAGTCGATTCTTGCAGCCTGTTCAAAAAATGTGCTGGCAAGGCGCGAGAAAAAGTCAAGCCCGAAGCGGAGTTGGCATCCGTTGGGGGGGGGCGATTTCCGCAGCAACGCACCCAGAAAGGATTTTTCAACAGGGTGTATGGCAAGCAGAATGTCCTCTGTCATGCCACGCTAGAACAAATAATAATCCCATTTTCCCCAGGATACTTCTTGAAATCCAACATGTTCAAGGCCAGCAGGAGTAACCCTCGGGACATAGACGTTTTCCGCCAACGCGTTCTGTTGGCGAGCCCTGTCGCACAGTCGCGCATGGGCGTCGGAGTGCTTTCAGGTCGTCACAGGCGTGTTGCCAAATTCGGCAATGTTGCAGAATTTCAAACGGTTCTGGCGTCTGCCGCAAGCGCGCAGGAAGGCAAGCGTTCCCCAACAGCCACCAGAACCATTGTTCCATAAACAAAAGTGAGACAAATAGCTTATATTACAACGGTCATTTATGTCATACTGTTTTTGTTCGGAATGTTCTTCAAATATACGCACATGCAAACAAAATGCGCCATCCATGTGTGGCGGTAATCAAAATCTTTTTGCGCTGGGGGTATTGCCTCAAGAGAATTTCGTCCTGCGGTAACCCCTTGCCCGAAAGAAACTCCTGCTCGGGTTAATCAATCTGACCCAGTCGAAATAATTCAAAATACTCGATAGCCATTCCCTCCCTCCGCTCAAGCCGGCGAGGGTCTTGCTTCTCATGGTTCGTCAACGCTCGCCGTGAACCGGCTCGCTTGACCGCACTGGCTCCGCGCCGCCAGCCTCGGGCCTTCCGCCTGAGGTATCCGCCCGTGAACGCCAACGATCTCCTGCCTCTCGGCCTTGGTCTGACGCCCTCGTGGCAGGTGGTGGGGCCGGTGCAGGATGTTGTGACAAGTCGCCAAGCGAGCTCCACTCGCAGTGGCGGGCCGTCTTGGCGAACGCCCTCCATGCCCGGAGTGCGGATTTCCCCTGCTTTTCGCAACAAACGGTCCTGCTTTTCGCCCAGGCGATGCCGGTCAACGCCGTGGCTTGCCGCGTCGGCGTCGCGGACAAGCGGATATGGCGGGTGGTGACGCACGACGTCATCAAGGCCATGGCCGGTTTGAGCGCAGCCGATTGACGGCGTCGGCCTGGACACAACCGCGACCAGGCGCGGCCATCACTCGTTGAATTTCGTGTACACGCGGCATTCCTTGATGGTGCCGTCCTCGGCGAAGGTATAGGCGTCGGCGCACCAGAAGCGGATGACGCTTCCCTTGGCATAGGCCTTGCCGAAGAAAGCGCCATCTTCAAGGAATTCCATCGTGATGGGCACCTGGAGATAGGCCGCGTTTTCGCCGAAGACCACCTGCTGCGGCGTACCGAGGGTCTCCTTGATGGCCTTGTGACAATCGAGCCAATACGCTTCCATGGCCTGGCGGCCTTGCACGCGCTGCTCCGAGGCGTTCCACACGCAGTCGTCGCTGACGTATTGGAACAAGGCATCCCAGTTCCTGGTGTTGTAGGCCGCGAAAAACGCCTCGAAATCCGCAACGCTCCTGATCGGTTTCTTACTCACGACGCACCTCCTGCTGCAATGGGGCCAACAGCCAGCCGAGTTCCTGTTCCTCTTCAATGGCCCAAAGACGGTCAACCATGCTCCGGGCTGTCTGCGGATCCACCAGCCGCGCCAGATATCGCGCCGTCTTGGTTTCGATGTCGGCATCGGACAGCGGCGCGCGAGGATCGCCCTTGGGGTACTCCAGCCTGGCTTCCAAGGAGGAAGATCCGGCCACATGTATGACGATGCGACACGGGGACTTGTCCGGGTAGGCCTCGGTCATGGCCGGATCGTCATGGAGAACGATCTTGGCCATGAGGGCCGTCAGCTCAGGGGACCGGGCCGCCTGGTCGCCGAAGGTGTCGTAATCGATGACGCCGCGCAGCAGCGCCGCGGCCACGCAATAGGACAGCGAATGGGTCCTGCCAGCCCGGCTGACCGGGTTGGCCGCGTCGGCCGTGCCGGCCTGGACCATGGCCATGTGGTATGTCCAAACATCCACCCGCGATACGCTTGCGGCGTCGAGTCTGTGAAACGCCGGATGCAGCATCAGGGCCGTGTCGATGGCGGTCTGGCAGAAGACCAGGGCCTGCCAACGCTTGAACACCACGCGTCCGAGATCGGGTGGTTCCTGCATAAAGGCCGTGGCATGGGGCAGGAATCGGTCCAGGCCCGCCGCGCCCTTGTAGATATCCACCGGCCCCTGAAAACCGGCCTGGGCCATGACCGCCGCGCTGACCCCGCGCATGGCGCAGGAGGCGTACGTGCAGTGCTTCCAGTCCGTGATGACGCCTTCCCCTCCCTGGTTGGGATTGAGCCCCATGGCTCCGGCCATGCGCTGCGCCTCCACCAGCTCCCGATGTCCGAGGCCCAGGACATGGCCGGTGATCAGGGCGGTGTAGACCCCGGCGACGGCGTCGTGGTCAAAGCCGCCGCCTTCCGGGTCGTAGTAGTCTGAAAAGGCGCAGGAAAGCATGTATGCCACGTACAGGCCGCGCAGAAGCTGCGCTCCGGTCAGGCCGCGCCAATCCGCCAGGGTCAGCAGCAGGGAGAGATTGTCCGAGGGGTGGCTGCCGCCCATGTGGTCGGGCGAAAGGTAGGTGTTGACCAGATCGCTCCGCCTGCCCAGGATGGTGTTCAAGAACGTTCCATGCACTATGTGGGCCGTGCTGCCGATGCCCCAGACGCCCACGCCGTCCGCGTCGGGAAAAGCGGCCGCGTAGCGCTTGAATTTTTCCAACAGGGGAACGTCCTGCAACGAGGCGCAGATACCGCTGAACGCATCCAGAACGTTGCGCTTGAGCAGCCGGGTCATGTCCGTTGACAGCGTTTGCCCGCCCAGTGCTTCGACCTTGGTGGCGATGCGTTCTTCCAGCATGGCGCGTCCCTTATTTCTCGGCACTTTTTGATACTGGAATTTCTAGCGTGCGCGCAACCATGTGTCAACAATGGTTGTATACCTGTGCTGATTTCAGAGAAGTTTTTATATAATTTTGAATAGCAATTGACATGCAACGTCGTGCGGGCAGTTTCTCCTGTCCAAGAGTAACGGTACGGGTAAATCTCTTGCCACAGACAGGATCCTTCCCATACACTGCAATGCAAAGCGAACGGGACATTGCGGAATCGCGCTTTGCGCGCGCCATGAGCCCGGCGCGTTTCCCCTGCCGTAATTGTAGCGCTTTCCTTGTTATCTCGTGTCACTGGCTCCAAAAATGTACCAGTGCCTTTGTACAAGCAACGGGGGACAACAATGAACTCCACTTCCGCGCTGGAATCCTTTGAGCAGCAAGTTCAGGCTTTTTTTACGTCTCTGGGGCGACCGGCCCATGTCTTTCCCCTCCGTCCCGAAAAGGCCGCGTTGCTCGTGATCGACATGCAGCAGTTTTCCTGCGCCCCGAGCCACGGAGCGCCGTTTCCCGGGCTGGCCGAGACTGTCGATCACATGAACCGCCTCGTGGATGCCTGCCACGAACAACGGATTCCGGTTATCTGGGTGCGACACAGTTTTCACACCAGTGAAACAGGCGACGATGCCGGTCTGTATCCATGCTTCCACAAGCAGCCTTTGTCACGGGGCATGTTCGATGAAGGACCGGATACCGCACTCTACCATGCGATGCATTATGACGCCGCCGTGGATTATGTGGTTTTCAAGAACCGCTACAGCGCGTTTGCCTCGACGCGTTCCGAACTCCCCGATCTCTTGCGGCGTCTCGCTCTTGAGCAGCTTTGGGTGGCCGGCGTGGTCACCAACGTCTGCGTGGAAAGTACGGCGCGCGACGCCATGCAGCGCGATTACGAAGTCATTCTGGTGGCTGACGCCGTGACCTCGCCGTTTGCGCTGGCCCATGCCGTTGCCTTGCTGAACTTCCGCGTCTTTTTTGGGGATGTGCGCACTGTGGACGACGTTGTCTCCGCTCTGGGGACAAGCCGCGAGTAAGGGCACCGCCTGTCTTCGAGAATACAGCGGTGAAAAACAGAGCGGGCGTACGCGAAAGCAATCGGATCGCGTTCCCGTGATGCGACCGTTCGGGAGGACTTTCGCCATGCGGAAATATAGGGCTTGGTCTATCGGAAGGGTGTTTTCGATACTGTTGTGTGCTGTCATGAGCGCGCACTCTCCGGCGATGGCGGCCGCGACCCTTGACTTCTTGTGCTGGGCTGGCGTCGATGAGCCCGCTTTGCTCGAAGCGTTTGAAAACGATACAGGCATCAAGGTGCAATGCAAAACTTTTGTTGGCGGGGATTCGATGTATTCCCTGCTGACAAACTCGAAGCGTCAATATGATGTCGTTATGGTCGGATCAGAATACATTGCAAAACTTTATGCGGATGGTCGTCTTGCGACGCTTGATCCGGCTGACTATGATTTGAGTCAGTACATTCCGACATTCAAAAGATTGCCGCCATGTTATGTAAAAGACACGATGATAGCCCTCCCGATAGAATTCGGCGCAAACGGATTGGCCTACAACACCAGCGTAATCTCCGCGAGCGAAGCTTCGTCCTATGCAATTCTTCAGTCTGACAAAGTAAAAGGAAAAGTCGGCGTTTGGGACAGGTATCTGCCAATCATGGGTGTTTTGAGCAAAAGTCTCGGGAATGCGGCGGCCTATGACATTTCGGATGAACAGTTCATGGCGCTGAAGAAGGCTCTGTTCGGCATGCGTCAGCAGATGTCTGTGATAGCGCCAAATTTTCCTGTTTTGATAGCGTCTCTTGCACGAGGCGAGACGGTTGTTGTCCCTGGCGGGGCGGCATTCTTTGCGACAGCTCTGCACCGCCAGGGCGTGCCAATCGACTGGATAATACCCAAAGAGGGGGGAGTCATGTGGGTTGACAGTCTGGTCGTCCCTACGGACGCTCCTCATCCAGACTTGGCTAAAATATTCTTGCAATGGATGTGTTCATCAAAAGCGCAAGCGTTGCTGGCAAATAAGAAAGCATTTTCAGCAAGCGTTCCCAATGCCGCTGCCTATTCGATGATAGACCCTGGCGTACGGAAGCTTTTGAAGACAGAAAATGGCGAAGAAGCAGAGGCATTGGCCAAGAAACTCGCCGTGCGCACATTTCCTGTGCAACAAACTGAGCAGATATGGCAAAATGCATGGGAGGAATTCAAGACAGGGAAGTAGTGCGTTTGTTGGGGGAAAAAGGCACTTTCGTCGGCTCTGTCCCGGCCTTGGCCCAAACTCCCATAGAAAACGAACAGCGATATCCAGCCTGGTGGATAACAATGACCAGTTTGCCCATACCTTCTCTGGCTACCAGTGTTGTCCAGTTGTGAACACAAGACTTGGCAAAGTGGTAGAGGGCAGCAAAATTGTTCTGGAGTGGCCCCCAATTTGACCGGACACCCTGGCCAACCGGAGCGGTAGGGCGAGTGTTTTGTCCCTCAAGAAAGAGCAGACGCTGTCTCCCTGAAGGAGGCCGCACGGGCGCAGGCATTCGGGAACGGCAGGAGCCGAAAACGACCTCTTCCAACGGGCTCACAGGCTCCGCTTGAACTCGCTTGGGTATTCCTTTAGGGAATGGTCCCACTTTTGGCAAAATGGGAGTCTTCGACGGGCGAGGGCTTCCTTTTCGGCGCGTGGGGAATACTCGGGGAGAAAATGGCGTGCGTTCCACCATTCTGGCCTTTATCGTTGTCGTCATATGCTGCTGGGCGGGCCTGGCTCTCGCGGAAACGGAAGTCAAAATGACGGGCGACGCCCGCATACACGCCAACTGGTGGTCGCAGCGAAACTACACCGGCTGGACCTCTTCCACCGCAACCGGCACCCGTACCTACGATCCCCTCACGATCTTTCAGCGCTTTCGCCTGCGCTCCGACTTTATCGCCAATGAATCCCTGAAATTTCGCCTGGGCATGCGCGTCGACAACACGGCCTGGGGAAACGGCACCTTTACCGTGGACAACCCGGCCGTGGCCATTGAAGTGTACCTGGCCTATCTGCAATTCAAATGGCCAGGCAGCGACGTCACGTTCACGGTCGGGCTTCAGAACATGGACCTGCCCATCTCCAGCGGCGCGCTCTTCAACGCCAATCCGGTGTTTGGCGGCACACGCTCCGCCGCCGCCCTGGTGAACATTCCCGTCAACGATCAAATCAAAGTCGTCACCGGTTTTACCCGACTCATCGACGGCAACTCCCTTTTCGATCCCACAACCACACAGGTTGCCGACCAGCTCGACGGCTACCTGTTGACCCTGCCCGTCACCCTGGAAGGGGTCCGCGTCTCTCCCTGGGGCATGCTCGCGGTGGCCGGCAAGGACAACAACTTCACCCTGGCGGTTGACAACGAAAACGCCCCCCTGGCGTCCAATCTGCTGGCCCTGAACGGCTCCCGGACGTCACGGCTGCGCCTTGCCCAGAACATGTACTGGTGGGTGGGCTCCTCGTTGGCGATAACCGCACTGGATCCGTTCCACTTCTACGCCGACGTGATGTACGGCTCGGGCAACGGCGCGGAAGCCGCCCGCAATCGGCGTTCGGGCCTGTTTTTCGATGTGGGCGCGCAATACACGGGCTTTGCCATGCTCACTCCCCAACTGAGTTTCTGGTATTCCACCGGGGAAGACGACTCCCTGCGGAACGGGTCCGAGCGCTTGCCGGCCCTGGTGGGGTATTGGGGGCCTTCCATCTCCTTTCTTTTCGACTCCAGCCAGGACTTCGTGGGCGGGGGCCATTGCATGAACGTCAATCCCATCGGTTCCTGGGGCGTGGTGGCGTCCTTGAACGACATTTCCTTTCTTCGCGACCTTACCCACCGCATCACCGTTTCCTACGCCCGCGGCACCAACTCCTCCCGGGCCATCCGTTCCGGCGCGGCGATCACCGCCGCAGGATTCTATCCCGCCCCGATCACCTTCGTTCAGATGGGCCGGGACCTGACCGTCAACGAGTCCGTGGTGGGCATCAACTTCGACCACCAGTACAACATCTTCCAAAATCTGGCGGCCATCGTCGAAACCGGGTGGGCGCACGGCAATTTCGAGCGCTCCGTGTGGGGGCGGCGCCTGGTCAACCAGGCCGAGAGCGGAGACGCCTGGAAGTTCTCCGTGGGCCTCAAGTACAAATTTTAGCAATTTCCCGCGCGATCCTTGCGATACGGGGCTTCTCCACAGCCATTCCAGCGGAAAGGCCTGGATGTCCATGCGTGAACACGCTATAAGTCTTCTTTCAGGTTTATAGCGTAACGTTGGTATAGCAGCCCGTTGAAAATGACGATTCTTGCAGCCTGTTCAAAAAGCTTGCTGGCAAGGCGCGAGAAAAAGTCAAGCCCGAAGCGGAGTTGGCATCCGTTGAGGGTTTGCTTGTTTTTCGCAGCAACGAAGCCCGCAAGGATTTTTTCAACAGGCTGATAGCGTATGGAGTCCGCCGGGACGTCGAACGCATTCCAGCAGGAGACCCTATGCCGGATGCCCTGTGTCTCTCCATGGAGATCCCGCCGGATGTCGGCTTTGTCGGCCCGGTGGTGGACGCCGCCAAGACGCTGGCGGAGCGTATGGGCATTGGCAAGCGGGAAAGTTTTCGGTTCCAGCTCACCGTCGAGGAGTTTTGTCTGTGTCTCATCGGCCTGATCAAGGCTGACGAACCCCTGCGCATCGGCCTGACCGGCAAACGGCGTTCGCTGCGCGCCGTGTTCACGTTTAACACGACCAATCTGTCCTTGGCCGGACTCAACCTCACGGCCTGTCCCCCCGTGCGGATGGACGGCGAGCAAACCCGCGACCTGGGGCTGCTGCTGGCCGCCAAAGCCGCGGACCGCTTTCATCTGGATCCTCTGAGCAATGACGGTTTTCGGATCGTGGCCGAAGTGGACAGGCTCTATCCCGAACTCCCCCCCGTACAGGCTCCCGAAAACCCTCGTCCGCCGTTTCGGTTGGTCCAGCGCCCGGACACGACGCGTATTTCCCAGGCCGTCGCCATGGCCATGACCGTCTATTCGGCCAAACGGTGTCCGGCCAGCTTCCAAACGCCCGCCAAGTTCGCGGAGCTGGTGGACGATAGCGAAGCCTCCTGCGTGATGGTCCAGGACTCGTCCGGGCAAACGGTGGGGCTTCTCAACTGGGCTGCCGGAAGCGACCGGGCCGTGTATTTTTCCGGTCCTTTCGTCTTCACGCCCGAGACGATGCGCGGCGAAGTCTCCAGGCTGCTTCTCGACGGCTTTCTGGAAGCCGTGGCCCGGGAGCGCTTCCTTATCGTGTTGAATTTCCAAGCCAACGACGACCTGCTGCCGGGATATTTCGAAACGCTCGGCTTCCTGCGGGGCAACGCCGCGGCCGGGCGGGAACGCCAGACGGTGGTCTCCCGGCATCTGCGGGAGGACGCCGGGCTTGCGGTGTGGTGCGCAGCCAGGATCGAACCCTTCCTGCGCCAGACCTATGGCCGGTTGGCCCTGTTTCGGGACATCCTGCCGGTCGAGGACCCGGTCAGCCGGCCTCGGCGCGAATCGCTCCTGGGCGCCACCCTGGATAGCTGTCGGGGCCTGGCGGAACTGCGACCGTTTCTCGACGGCGAGGACATGGCGGAGAACCTGGCCGCCCACGTGCAGGCGATTCGCGAAAAAGGAATCGACAACATTCTGTTCTTTATGGATTTGTCCCGGCCCTGGGAGGCGGCCCTGGCCGAAGACTTGACTCGGGCGGGATTCACGGCGCAAATCGTGCTCCCCCACGGGGGCCAGGCAGACGTTGTCGTTTGGCAGCACGATGAAGCTCCTTGAGCGCGTTCCGAGCTATGTTCGGGACTTCGAAAGCTACGTCCCCAGCCGGCCCGACCCGATCCTCATGCGCCAATTCGGCGTAACGCACCTGTATCGGCTCAATAACAACGAAAACGCCCAGGGCCCGCCCCGTCTGGCGCAGGAGGCCATAGCCGCCTTTGCCTCCGAGCGGGCCGCTATCTATCCCAGCGGGGACGCCTACGACCTGCGTCAGGCCCTGGCCGCCAAGTTCGGCAAACTGCCGGAGCAGTTCCTGGTGGGCAACGGGTCATGCGAGGTGATCAGTTCCGTGGTCCGCGCCTTTTGCGGCCCGGGCGACGCCATCGTCACCGCGGACAAGACTTTCGCCGTGTACGAATGGGTGGCCAGATTCTCCGGGGTCCAGACCCTGCTGGTCCCGCTCGTCCAGCACGCCCTGGACCCGGCGGCCATGCTGGCGGCCGTGACGGACACGACCAAGATCGTTTTCGTGTGCAATCCCAACAACCCCACCGGTTCGTGGTGGAACCGGGCGACGCTGGACCGTTTTCTGTCCGGCCTGGGCGACCGAGCCCTGGTGGTGCTCGACGAAGCGTACCGCGAATACCTGGACGACCCGGATTTCCCGGACGGGCTTGAGCTCATGGCCCGCCACGCCAACGTCATAGTCTTTCGCACCTTCTCCAAGATGTACGGCCTGGCGGGATTTCGGGTGGGCTATTTGTGCGGTTCCCCGGAGGTGGTGGACCTCGTGCGGCGGACGCACATCGCCTATTCCGTCAACATTCTCGGCCAGATCGCGGCCAAGGCCGCTCTGGTCGAGGACGAAGGCCACATTGCGTCCACCCGCCGCATGGTGGACGAGGCCAAGGCCTATTTGCAAGATTTTTTCGAAACCCTGGGGCTGGAGTACGTCAGCGGTGCGGGCAATTTCATGATGGTGCGCACGCCCATTTCCGACACCCTGCTCTACAGGCGGCTCATGCAGCAAGGCGTGATGGTGCGCACCATGACCGCCTTTCGCTATCCCAACTGGATTCGCATCTCCATGGCCAAGGCCCAGGCCATGGAAGCTTTCGCCAAGGCTTTGCGCATGATCCTGGAAAAGCCTTGACCGGGCCACGCCCGCCGAAAAAAGCGTGATCGTTGACGCGGTGGGCTCCTTGGGAGAAAATGGTTGGGTTTCGTCGTCGCCCGGGTTTCCGGACGCGGCGGGACATCGCGTCGCGGTCAGGGAAACGCAACGGAGGTCATCATGAAAATGCCCGAGCATCCGGTCCTTCAAGCCCGTTGGGCCGTGCGGGATAACGCGGAAGGCAAGGTCCTGGTCTATTACGGACTGCGCAATCCCCCGCATCATCTCGAAGCGGTCATACCGATCCCCGCCTTCCTGGCCGAGGCCCTGGCGGGGCTGACCGGCGCGGCCTCCCTGGACGATTTGCCCGGGGCCGTGCGGGAAAGCGAGGACTTCCGCCGCCTCGTGGGGCAAAAGATCGTGGTGGACGCGTCGGCGCGGCGCCTGGCCTCCTCGGCCGAACACAAGCAAACCTGCACCCGGTGCGTGGCCGACGACCACCTCCTGCCGGGGCTGGAGTTCGACGAGCGCGGCGTGTGCGCCTTTTGTCAATGCTACGAGCGAGCCGCGAGCGAAGGCGGATCGTCCGGGCCGCGCAACGAAGTGGATGACGCCGAGCTGCTGGCCATTGCCGCCGAAAACACGGAGTCCCGGTTCGATGTCATGGTCTTGTGCACCGGCGGCAAGGACTCCACCTATCTGCTGTGGTATCTGGCCGGGAAGCTGGGGCTTCGCGTGCTCGCCGCCTCCTGGAACATGCCGTACACCAACGAAACCTGCCGGGGAAACCTGCGTCGCGCTCTTGAGCTGTTGCCGCAGGTGGAAATGGTGGAGCGGACCCTGTCCTGGAACGACTGTCGATCCGCCATGCGCGCCCAGTTCGGCAATGTGGGGGTGCCGTGCCTGTGCCCGGTGGTGGCCCACGTGCTGTTTTTTCCCCTGGCCGCGCAGGAGCGCATTCCGGTGGTCATGCAGGGGGTGGAGGAAGTGCAACTGGCGGTCATGAGCTATGTCCTGCGCGGCCTCCAGTCCGGCAAGGCGCCGTCCCGGGCCGCGGCCGCGCCCATTCGCGAGCAGACCCTGCAATTCCTGGAAATGGCGACCAACGCCCCCGAGCCGTCCAATCCCTATTCCTTGACCGCGGAGTACATGAACTATCAGCGCTCCATCCGCAGTCTTCTCGGTCCGATCTACGCGCCTTTCGACCGCATGCTGCAAAAGGCCCGGGAAGACGAATCCACATTTCTGCCCCAACTGCGACGCCTCAGGACAAACGACCTGTACGGTTCCTGGGCCGAGGTGGCGGACCTGGTGAAAAGGGAGATGGACTGGAAAATGCCTCCCGGCCAAAAGGGGTTGCTGCACACCAGTTGCCGCATCGAAAAGGTCAAGGACTACTGCCAGTTCATGCGCTTTCGCAACATGCGCACCACGTCCTTTCCGCAATCCATCGTGGAGGTGAGCGCCGGGGTCCACTTCGGGCTGCTTTCCCGGGAGGATGGCCTGCGGGAAGTGGCGGAGCTGGGCTATCACCGCGAGCCGGAAGTCATGGCCGAGTTGCTCGGCGACCTGCGCATAAGCGACGACGACCGCCAAACCCACGGCGAAACCGTGTACTCCCTGTGCGACCGCGTGGCGGAACGGGGGAGATGAGCATGGTCCAGGGATTTCTCCATCGGTCCGGGCCCATCTTCACGGAAGAAGGGTTCGCGGTCCTGCGCGGCAAGCTCGTGGCCCTGTCCGGGTTGGGCGGGGTGGGCGGCGGGGCGTTTCTGACCCTGGTTCGCAGTGGAGTGACCCGTTTCCGTCTGGCGGAAAACGGCGTGTTCGATCCGCCGGACATGAACCGGCAGGCCGGGGCTTTCGGCCACACCATGGGGCGGCCCAAGCTGGACGTGTATGTGGAGTTGGCCCGGTCCATCAATCCCGCCGTGGAGCTCGACCTGTTCCCGGAAGGGGTGGACGCGGACAACCTGGAACGGTTTCTGACCGGCGCGGACGCGTATATCGGGGTTATCGACGTGGAAAAAGGGCACGATGTCAAGGCCATGACCCCGGCCCTGCTCGAAAAGCTCGGTCTGCCCCTGTTCACCTGCGGGGCCATCGGCTTCGGCTCCATTCTGGTGGCCCACGAGCCGGGCGGCATGATGCCGGAAGAATTCTGGCGGCTGGTGAAGGAAAAGTCCCACGGCGCCGGTCCGTTGCCTTCGTTTCTTGGCGAGTATTTCGACCATGCGGTCATGGAGCGCATCGCCGAGGGCTGCAAGAGCGGCATTCTGCCCACCACGGCCATCGGCGCGGTGGCGGCGAGCGGCCTTCTGGCCTGCGAAGTGCTTGTCCACCTCTTGCGGGGGACCGGCCTGGCGGACCGCGAACCGGTCTTTGCCCCGAGGTTCGCCCTGGTGGATTTCCTCAACCAGAAACTGGTGGTGGACGACGTGAGCCGTGGAGCATGACGGCGCGTCGGCTGCCGCAATCCTGACGTCGTTTCCGGCCCGAACGCCGTGAAACGCGGAGCCGCAGATGGGACGCGAGACGCTGATTCAAAGACTTCGGGAGGCGCACCGGGCGATCGAGCCAGGCCAGGAGGTCGTGATCGACATGTTCCGGCCCGAAGACGCCCTGGGCGTCGCCCTGGCGTATTACGAAACATATGACGAAACGTATCCGCTGGAATACGTCTACGACCCCGAGGAAATCGTCCGCCGCAACGCCGCGGACAACCAATACACCGTGGTCGCCCGAACCGCGCGCGGGGAGGTCGTCGGCCTGTTCGGCCTGTTTCGCCAGGCCCCCAATCCCGAGGTGTACGAAGCCGGCCAGCTCATGGTCCTTTCGAGTTATCGGAAAACAAGCCTCAGTACGGAATTCAGCAAGGTGGCCCTGGACAGTTTGCCCAGGCGGCTGGGAATCTCCGTGGTCTTCCTGGAGGCCGTGAGCAACCATACGGTTTCCCAGCTTATCGCCCTCCCCAGGGGGTTGGTGTTCACCGGGCTCGAGGTGGAATGCATGCCCCCCCCCGTCCACGCCGGGCCGGACGATGCGGGCCGCAAGGTCTCGCTTTTCACCATGTTCAGGTCGTTCAAGAACGTCTCCCGGGAGGTGTATTTGCCCAAGCCGTACCAGGCGTTTTGCCAGGGCATGTACGCGAAGATGGCGCTCTCCCGTGTGCCTTCTCCCGGGGCGGGGCTCACGGGAGACACCCAGGCGAACCCTTTCCTTCTTCAGCAGATCGGCCTGCTGCGCCTGACCGTCACCCGGGCCGGCAGGGATTTTGCCGAGACCGTTTCCACCGCCGAGGCCACGGTGGGCCCCCAAGGGGTGGTCCAGATATTTCTCAACCTTGGCGACGCGGCAGCCCCCTCGGCCGTGGAGTTGCTGCGGGACAGGGGATATTTTCTTGCCGGGTTGCTGCCGTCCTGGTTCGGCGCGGACGGCCTGCTCATGCAGAAGCTCGGCCTGAAGCCGGACTGGAACGCCATTCACGGCGTTGACCTCGATGCCGCCGCAATACGCGACATGGTGCACGAAGACTTCAACCGCGCCTGGAAGCCCGACCACCGAAGCCTCGGCGACGACCGCTTCCCATCGTGACGCCTTGCGTCGACGCAGACGCAGCCAACCCCCAGGGATACCCCCATGACCGACACGGCCCAGACCGTCCCCGCACGCCTTTTTTCCTACGAGTTCATCGTCTTGACCTCGGGGGCCACCCTGGGCTTCTGCAACGTGGCCGTGCTGTACGGCTTCGCCACCTTTCTGGAACGCCTGGGCGTGGACCCGGCCTGGCGCGGCTTTCTGCTGGGGGCCGAACCGCTGGCCGCTTTCTGTCTGCGTCCAGTGCTTACGCTTCTCGTCACCCCGCAAAACGCCCTCACGCTGGCCCGGCTCTCCCTGGTCGGCATGGGCCTGTCCCTTTATTCCTACCAGTTCGCGCAGGGCGTTGGCGCTCTTTTGGCGGCGCAGATCGTGTGCGGCGTTTCCTTCGTCTTCCTGGTCAGCGCCATCACCGTCATGCTTGTCCAGATCATCCCCAAAGCGCTGGCCGGTCGGGCCTTCGGGTATTTTTCCCTCTCCTCCCTCATCCCCTATGCGATCATGCCGCCGTTGACCGAGTGGCTGTTGACGCGCGTGGGCGACGAAGGCCGAGCCTACGCCGTCTGCGCGTGGCTGGTCCTGCCGGCCCTGGTCCTGTTCATTCCCCTGGGGCGCAGGCTGGGCCGCCGGGCCATGAGCGGAATCGGCGCGGACCGGCCGAGCCTGGCCGACGTGCGCCAAACCCTGGCCCTGCCGGCGGTCCGGTTGGTCTTGCTGAGCAACCTGACCTTTTTCCTGTGCACCGCCCTGGTCTATTTCTTTTTCAAGCCCTTTGTCCTTGGCCTGGGGATGAACAATCCCGGCCTGTTCTTTACCGTGTCCACGGTCGCGTCCATCGCCGTGCGCCTCTTGGCCGGGCCGCTCTACGACCGGCTGCCCAGGGAATTGGTCCTGGCCGTGGCCTTCATGTGTCTGGCGGTCTGCATGGCCGGCTTCGCGGCCACGACCAGCTCCAGGCAGGTGCTGGTTCTGGCCATCGTCTACGGCCTCTGTCTGGGCGCGATCATGCCGGTGCTCAATGCGGTTATGTTCAGCCATTCGCCTCCGGCCATGCGCGGCGTCACCATGAACCTGATGCTGTTCATGATGGATACGGGCTATGTGTTCGGACCCATGGTGGGCGGGAGTCTCCTGGCGGCCGAGGTCGGTTTTCCCACCCTGTTCCATACGGCGGCCGCGTTGGCCGTGGTCGGGAGCCTGTTCGTGGTCCCGCTGATCCCCGAAGCCTGGCGGGCATGGCGAAATCCTGAAGCCTAGCCGCCTGGTGAAACCGTTTTTTTCTCCCGACCTGTCCAAACGACTCCCCCCAGCCGTTCCCGGCTCGAACTTCCGATGATCTCCCGAAGGCCTTGAGCCCAAACCACGGATTTTGCCGCCGGGCGTGACGGGCCAAGCGCCCGGGGCTTAGGCTCGGGTCCGTCGTCCTCCGATGGCTTCCCCGAAAGCGTATTTGGAATTCCGATTTTACCTGCCCCGGCGGTTGATGTAGATTCCCTGGGTTTCGTGAGGGTTTCCAATAGACTGAATTCTTACGAAAAAAGAAAAGTCCGTAGGCTTTTTCAAGGCCCTCGCCGGGTGCGGTTCGTCCGCCGCGCGACACGAACGCCAACGGCGACTGCAACGCCGGCCTCCCGGGAGGCGACAGGGCGCGTGGGTTTTGAAAAAAGGCGGCCTCCAGTAGCACCTCAACAAAGGCGACCTCATGGCAAACTTTTTTTCCAGCAAGACCGGCATCATCGTCACCGGCCTGGCCATCGGCCTGATTGCCCCGTTCCTGCAAAAACTCGGCAATCCCGGCAATATGGGCATTTGCGTGGCCTGTTTCGAGCGTGACCTGGCAGGAGCCATCGGGTTGCACAGAGCCGCCGTGGTGCAATACCTGCGCCCGGAAATCATCGGATTCGTCCTGGGATCGCTCGCCGCCGCTCTGGCCACCCGCGACTTCAGGCCCCGGGCCGGTTCCGCGCCGGTGGTCCGCTTCGTGCTGGGCATGTTCGCCATGATCGGCGCACTGGTCTTTCTCGGCTGCCCGTGGCGTACCGTCCTGCGCCTCGCCGGCGGAGACCTTAACGCCATCGCGGGACTTCTGGGCCTCGTGACGGGCATCGGCCTGGGCACCCTCTTTTTTCGCCAGGGCTACAACCTGGGGCGCAGTCAGAAAACCTATTCCTCGGTCGGCTTCATCATGCCCCTGTGCATGGTCGGGCTGTTGGCCTTGCTGCTTCTTTTTCCGCAGATCCAGGGACAGGGACAGAGCGGCATTCTCTTTTACAGCGTGAAAGGCCCGGGTTCGATGCACGCGCCGCTCTTGGTGTCGCTGGCGGCCGGCCTTGCGGTCGGAGTGTTGGCCCAGCGCAGCCGGTTCTGCACCATGGGGGCGTTTCGCGACCTCATCTTGTTTCGACAGGCCCACCTGTTTCTGGGGGTCTTGGCGTTTTTCGCGGCGGCCCTGGTGGTGAATATCGCGCTGGGCCAGTTCAAGCTCGGCTTCGAGGGGCAACCCGTGGCGCATACCCAGCAGCTGTGGAACTTCCTGGGCATGCTCTTGGCCGGACTATGCTTCGCCCTGGCCGGAGGCTGTCCCGGGCGTCAGCTCTTCATGGCCGGGGAAGGGGACGGCGACGCGGCGGTCTTTGTCTTCGGGATGCTCTTTGGCGGCGCGTTGGCGCACAATTTCGGCCTGGCCAGCTCCCCGGCGGGCATCGGCCCGCATGGCATGGCCGGCGTGGTGGTGGGGTTGGCTGTTTGTCTGTATTTCGGCCTGACCATGCGAAACAAGGCTTGAGGTGACGATATGAGCGATTCTTTGGATGTGCGCGGACTGTCCTGTCCGCAACCGGTCATGGAGACGCTGACCAAACTCAAGGCCATGGGTTCGGGCGAGTTGGAGATCCTGGCCGACGGGCAGGCCTGCAGGGAAAACGTCACGCGGGCCGCGCAAAGTCAGGGCTGGAGCGTGGACGTGCAGGGCGCCGGCGACGGGGAGTATCGGCTCACGCTCAAGAAGGAGTAGCGATTGGTTTTTTCCCTGTTCAGAAGGAAAAAGCCCGCCGCCAAGCGGCAGTCGCATACGGACCGCGGGTTTCTGGTTTTCGAGAACACCAGCGAGGTCATCCGTGCGGAAAAGACCCTGAAGGACGCCGGATTCGCGGTAAGCGTTTCGGCTCCGCCCCCGGACATGCGCCAGGGCTGCGATCTCGTCGTGGAGTATCCGTTGGTCGAGGCCCCCAACGTCCTGCGCCGGCTGGAGGGATGCGGACTCACGCCCCTGCTGGCCGTGCCCATGAGCGGTCCCCATCTCGAACCGGTCTCGCTGTATCAGGTCAAGGACTTCGGAGAGCACCTGATGGTCCGGGCCGCGAACATGAAGATGACGGTGGAAAAGCGGTCCCTGCGCATCGTCAACGTTTCGGGCGGCGGCTGCCCGGACGTGCCCGCCTTGGCCGAGCAGCTCGTGGGCAGGCATTTGGCGGAGGTTGCTTCGCCGCGCGAAACCGGGCACACCCTGTGCGGGTACGCGCTTGGCCTGGCGTACGAGGAGCTGAAGCGGCTTTGCTTGCCATAATTGGAACCGTGCCCGATCCGGGTTTGCCGGTCCTTTCCGGCCAGGCGTCCTGGCGGGGCGGGTGTCTGCATGTCGCGGACCGGCGTTTCGATGTCAAACGCGGCACACCGGCCCTTGTCGCCGCCGCCTGCGCCACCTGCTCCAGCCTGGCCTTGCCCGAGCCGTACGCCTTCCTGGTCGGGGACGTGGGGCCGGGAAAGGGCAGCCGCGACCTGTACCGCCATCTGGTGGAGGTCCTGCCGCACGCCGATTTCACCACCCTGGTGTTTCACTACCTCTTGCCGGACGTGGATTGGCACGACAGGATTCTTTTCGCCGTCGACGAAATGCGCTGTCCGCCAAAGCTCATCGCCGACGCGGGGTTCATGTACGCCGCGAAAATGAGCGGCCAGGCCATGCGCTATGACCTCTTTACCCCCGACGCCGGCGAGTTGGCCTTTCTGGCTGACGAACTGGCGCCCCATCCGTTCTATACTCGGGGATTCGTCCTGCACGAGGGCCAACGCGCCCCGGACCTGATACGCCGCGCGTACGCGGGCGGGAATGCCGCTCGCTGCCTCATGGTCAAGGGAAGCACGGACCATGTGGCCACCGCGGAAGGAATCCTCGCCAGCCTGAACGAGCCGTCGCGAGACGCGATGGAGGCCATAGGCGGTACGGGCGACAGCCTGACCGGCATCGCGGCCGGACTGGTGGAGGCGGGCAGACCGGTGACGGACGCCGCCTTCACGGCCGCCAAGGTGAACCGCGTGGCGGGCGATCTGGCGCGGGTCACGCCCGGTTCCGGCATCGACGAACTCATCGGGCGCATTCCAGACGCGCTGTCGGCCTGCATGCCGGGATAATCTCCTTCGCAAGGCGCCCGGGCGTCGCCGCCGAGGACCACGCCGGCAACGCGCCGGCTTGTCCCCGGGGTTTGGACATTTTGACCGTTCCGGTGCATCTCGGCACAAGCATACTCGGGCTGGGGACAGGCCTTGGGAGACGCCGGCGAAAAACCGGCCCGCCTCCCCCCGGCCCCGGCCTGCGCCGCAACCGGGAGGCGCGCCCTTTCCCGGTAGAGGAAACCATGACGGCCAGCCCCTCCGACACGCATCGCCCGCGCGGCCCCGAATCGGTCTCCCGCGAGTCCCCACGCCTCCACCTCGGGGAGGGGGCGGGCGAGCCGTGCGACCTGCTTCCCGCGACGGTGGGCGTGATCCTGGTGAACTACCGGGGGGCGAGGCTGACGATGGCCTGCCTGGACGCCCTTTCCCGGTTGCACGTCCCGCCGGCGCGCGTGGTGGTGGTGGACAACGGCTCGCGCGACGAATCGGCGGCCCTGCTCTCGCGCGAGTCCGGGGCGGGACGCTGGACGCCCCGGCCCGAGATCCTGGCTCTGCGGGACAACCTGGGGTTCGCGGCCGGCAACAACGCGGCCTTGCGTCTGCTTTTGGCGGACCGCTCCCTTCGGGCTTTCTGGCTGCTCAACAACGACGCCCTTCCCGACCCGCAAGCCCTGGACGCCCTCTGTCGCCGGATGAACCGGCCCGATCGGCCCGGGGCCTGCGGGTCGATTCTCCTGTACGAGGGAACGCCTCGACGTATCCAGTGCGCCGGAGGCGGCCGGGTGAGCAGGATCACCGGGACCACGCGTTCGTTTTTGGAGGGGAAGGTCCCGTCGCCCGACCTGCCGCGCGCCTGCGACGCGGTGGAGGCCCGGCTGGACTATCTTTGCGGGGCTTCCCTGCTGGTCCGGGCCGAGGCGGCGGAGCGAACCGGCCCGCTCGACGAGGCGTATTTTCTCTACTACGAGGATGTGGACTGGTGCCTGCGCATGCGCGCCCGGGGCGTCTGTTTCGCTGTGGCCCCGGACAGTTTCGTGGTCCACCGGGAAGGCGGCACCACCGGCGCCCGGTCTTTTGCCGGGGACGGTGTGCCGGTTCGGCCCGCCCGGATCGACTATCTTTCCCTGCGCAACCGGGTGCGCCTGGTTCGCCGGTTCTTTCCGGCGTTCGCGCCCTGCGTGGCGGCCTCGTTTACGGGGGTGCTTCTCAAGCGGATACGCCAGGGCCAGCGCGACCGGCTGGGATTGGTCGTCCGGGCGCTCTGGGACGGCCTGACCGGCAACATGGGCCCGCCCGGCGCGATGTGATTGCGCCGTCTTTGGGAGAAAGAGGGCGTGCGCCCCGTGTTTTCCGCGCGGGAGACGCTATTCGTTGGCCGGATTGAAGTTCCGGTTGTAGCTGTAGCTGATGCTGCGCGTGAAGGGGAGCATGCGCGTGACGTACTGGTCGATGAACTGGTTGGCCTGGGCCACGCGGGTTTTCGGCACGAAGACGATGTCCTGCGGGGCGAGGCTGATGTCTTGGCGACCGGCGCTTTTGTTGATCACCTCGGAGAGGTTTGTCTTGTAGATGGTGACGTCGCCCACGGCGTCGCGGTGGATGATCACCACTTCGTCCAGGCTGCCTTCGGTGGTCACTCCGCCCGCGGCCATGATGGCCTTGAGCGAGGTCAGGCCGGTCGTGAGCGGAAACGAACCGGGAGAGCGCACCTGCCCGCTGACGAAGACCGTCCGGTGCGTGGAGGAGAGCAGGGTCAGGTTGACCTCGACCGGGTTGACGCTGAACTGCTGGAGGCTGCGACGGATGGCCGCGCGGGCGTCTTCCAGCGTCAGGCCCGCCACTTTCTGCGATCCCAGGACCGGCAGGACGATGTCCCCCGAGGTGTTGACCATGACCTGGCGCTCGAAGGCCGCCTGCCAACGGGGAGTGACCTGGCTGGGCACCACGGACACCACGAATTTGTTGCCGTAGTGTTTGAGGGTCGCCTCGGCGATGCTTTGCGCCAGTTCGCCCGGGGTGCGCCCCGCGGCCGTGAACCGGCCGAGCACGGGCAGAAACAGGTTCCCGTCGGGCAAAATGGTGTAATCGCCCTGTATCGCGTTGGCCGCAGTGGTGTTCATGCTTTGCAGCGTGACCGTGCACTGGGGGGTGGTCATCACCTTGGTGTAGGCGTTGGCGATCTTTCCGGCCAGGGCTTCCGGGGTGGAGCCGGCGGCCGTGATTTCGCCGATGCCCGGCAGGGTGATCTTGCCGTCCGGACGGACCATGGCGTCGAAGGGCGGAGCGGCGTCCAGGGCGAAAGCCACACGCAACGCGTCGCCGGTCATGATTTTGTACGGGGCGTTGCCGTAGGTGAGGCTTATCTGGACGGTGTTGTTCGCTTCCAGTCGGTATGCGGCGCCTTTGTACAAGGAAGACACCGCTTCAATCTTGATGACATCGCCGGCGGCCAGCGCGAAGTTGGTGATGTAGGAAGGCAACAGTTCGTCGGCCACGGGCTGTTTGCGGGTGGTTCCCGACGGTGTGGAGACCTGGGTGAAGATGCCGCTAACCGTGGAGCAGCCCACGCAAACGGCAAAGAGTGCGCCAAACAGTGCGGCGCGAAGCAAACGGCCAAGTCCCTTTGTTTTCAAGATTCACCTTCACCAGTGACGTCGGATATCCGTCCCGGCCCCCAAGGGGTGGGTCGGGGGAGAGTGGAAGCGGCTTTATGGCGCGTGCCCGGCGTATCCGGGGTCGAATGGACGCTTTGGCCATAGCCCAAGAAGAATCTCATTGTAAAGCGTCCCTCCGGGAGTCTTCGGAGGCGCTTCGCAACTCCAGAGTGACAATGGAGTGGGGCGGCAGCGTCACCGACTCCAAGCCGCGTCCTTGAACGCTCACGATGTCGATGTCGCGTCCTCCGGGCCGGGCCGGGCCGGGTTCGACTTTCGGATGCGGCCACCAACCGGGCAAGTCCGGGCCGTTATGGGCCGTGGCGTCGTCCGCGGCGAGCTCGTGGCGAACATATTCCGGCTGAGGCGCGAAGCCCGCGATGTCCAGGCGCACCGTTCGCGCCGTGTCCCACGACCGGTTGACCAGATTGACGAACAGGACGTTCCCCTGGTCGTTGAGCGCGGCCACGGCCGTGACCTCGGGCACGTCCGTCAGGGCGGGGACGTACCCCGTGCGGGGAACGGAAAACCGCGGCGAACCGGACACGGAGACATCCACCAGTCGCGAACCGAAGTGTCGCGTGAACAGGCGAAAGGCGTGATAGGGAACCTTGGGGCCGCGTCCCGGCGTCACCCAACCCATGAACGTGGCGTCCGCGAACTTGAAATAGGTGGCCAGGGTCACCCGGGGATGTTCGAGCATGACCTGGAGCATCCTGGCCACATAGACCGCCGAGCCTTGGGTCTTCACGTGGTCCAGCCAGAGGGGGTCGGTGGCGGAGAACAGCGGTCCCCATTCGGTTATGGCGATGGTGATGCGCCGCTGTGTTTCATACCGCTTGAGTAGGGCCTCCAGACCTTCGATATCGTGCGCCACGGCTTCCGGGGCGGCCCACATGGCCATGTACGCCTCGCGGGGGCTGGGATTTTCCTTGGCCAACAGGGAGGGAAAGTAGGCGTCGTGCACGGCCACGGCGTCGATGGCTTGGGCCGCGCCGCTCAACAGGGTCTCGTTCCACGCGGGATAGGGGCCGAAGGGAACCGAATAAGCGCTTGCGCGCACGATGGCCAGCAGGGTGATGTTCGGGTCCGCCGCGCGCATGGCCCGCGCGTATTCCAGGAACCGCCGGGTATAGGCTTCGGGGCGCAGGGACAGGCTTTTTTCCACCGGGCTGCCGTCGAGATAGAGTTCGTTGCCGATTTCCCAGTAGCGCACGCCAAAGGGCTTGGGAAAGCCGTCCCGGGCTCGTTCGGGGTTTTCGGCGACATTGCAGTAGGTCACCCAGGCTGCGGCTTCCTCGGGCGTGGCGGAGCCCACGTTGACGGTGAGCAACGGCTCGGCCCCGATATTTTTGCAGAAGGTCATGAGCTCGGGCGTGCCGAAGACATTGGCGGAAACGCCCTGGTCCGTGCCGTGGGGTCGGGCCGGGCGGCGCGAGCGCGGTCCCACGCCGTCGCGCCAGTGGTAGAAGTCCGCGAGAATCCCGCCCGGAAAGCGCACGACGGTGATTCCCTGCTGTCTGGCCAGTTGGGTAAGGCCCAGATTCAGCCCGCCGGCCGGGTTCCAGAGTCCGTTGGCGTTGTGGAACCACTCGACGTTCGTGCCGAACAACCCGCGCGGCACCTCGCCGAGGCGTCGGCCCGCGTCCACGCGGCAGACCACCTCCCCGGTCGCGGCGCAAAAGCCGCTTGAAGAGGGGAGCACAACGCACGACACAATCGCCAGCATCAACGCGAAACGGCACAGCGTCCGCATGGGGTTCTCCTTCTGCCGGTTCACGGTCGCCGTCCGTGTCCCGCGCTCGTGAGGGACGAATAGACGTTCCAATGTTCCCGGGCGTTGCGTTCCCAGGTCAACCGCGCGGCGAGCGTTCTTCCGGCCGCGAGCCGGGCTTCGCGGGCCGGGGAGCCGGACCACGTTCGGCGCATGGCGTCGGCCAGGCCCGCGGGGTCGTCCGGGGGGAAAAATTCGACGGCGCCGGAAAACAACTCCCGATGCACGGCGATGTCCGAACAGACGACCGGCGTCCCCGCCGCCATGGCCTCGAGCGGCGGGATGTTGAAGCCCTCGGCCCGGGACGGGGCGACAAGAAGCCGCGCGCCGCGCAGCAGGCCGGCGAGCGTGTCGTCGTCCACGTATCCGGCAAACCGCACCGATCCGGCCAGGCCCAGCGTTTCGGCCAGGGTTTCGAGCCGGCGACGGTAGCCGGGCTGGCGTTCTCCTCCCACCAGCACGAATTGTGTCCGCTCTTCGGGGCATGCTTTTCGAAAGAGCGCAAACGCCCGGAGAGCGACTTCCAGGTTTTTCCGGGGCTCCAGGGCTCCGACGAAAAGCATGCGGCCTTCCCCGGAATGCTGGACGGTCTGCGCGAGGGCGGGGAAAGGGTCCACCCCGTTGAGGATGACCCGGACCTTGTCCGACGGGGTTTTGTAGCGGCGCAGAATGTCCGCGCGGGAGGTTTCGCTCACGGTCAGGACGAGGCGCGCGAGCGTGATGCTCGGGCCGGTCAGGGCGCGCACGAAGGCGTCGCGCATGCCGGGGTGGTCGGCGGGATGCAGGACCGGAAAGATGTCGTGGACGGAGACGACCACCGGGCATCCGGCCAGCACGGGACAGATGCGCTGCACATGGAGAAGGTCCAGCCCGTGGCGTCTGGCGAGAAAGGGCAGGGCCAGGAATCGTTGCGCCAACAGGGGCGCGTCCGGCAAGGGGACGAAGACGGCGTTGGGCTGGAGGAGCCAGTCCGGAACGTAGCCGCGCCGGATGAAAAAATAAAAGCGGGCCTGTGGGGCGACGCCGGGCAGATGCCGGCACAACTGGCGCACGCATTGCTCCACGCCGCCCTTGCCCGAACCGAGAATGTGCGCGTCCAGTCCGATGCGCGGACCGTTGGTCCGGGCGTCGACGTTTGTCGTGTGCCTGGCGGCCATAGGGGATTTCCTTGTCGAATGTCGGTGAAACGCAAAAAAGGCCGCGGCCATGAGGCCATACGCGCCGCTTCCGGCCACTACGGCGGAAAGGGGGTCGCGAAAGGCCCAGGTCACGCCCGCCATGACCGTCCCGCCCGCCAGAGTCAGCGGCAGGCGGCCGGCCCGGAGCAGACCGGGGGCGACCCCGCGGATGGCGACGAGGCGCGCCGCGACCAGCAGCAGCGCCACACAGACCAGCGCTCCCGCCGCGCCTGAAGCTCCGGCCCACAAGGCGGCCAGCGGGGTCAGGACGACGGTCGCCGCCGCGCCGACGGCCAGGCTGCGCAGGTCCGCGTCCTGTCGACCGCAGGCCACCAGCAGCGTGGAAAGCGCCTGGTCCAGGCAGAGCAGAAACGCCGTCCACAACATGCAGTGCACGGCAGTGACGGCGTCGGGCCAAGCCTTGGGAAACACGACGCGCACCAGCGGGTCGGCAAGGCGGCCGGCGAGGATCACGCAGGGAAGAACGGCCGCCGACGTGAGGGCGAGCAGGCGTCCGCAGGCGCGGGCCACGTTGCCTGGTGAAATCTCCGCCGCCCGCGCCAGCAGCGGCATGAAGTTGACCGCCACCGCGGTGGGAACGAGCAGGACGAGGTCCATCACCTGATAGCCCACGGCGAACACCCCGGCTTCGGCTTCGCCGCCAATCAGGGCGATCTGGGCCTGGGGCGAAAACCGGAACACGATGTAGAGGAAGGTGATGGCCGCGAAGACGGGAATCTGGCCGGCGAAGTCCCGCAAGGAGTCTTTCGCGCTGAAACGGAGCGGATCGGGCCGCGCCAGGGGGAGCACCCGCGCCCCGTAGAGCGCGGCGAAGAGCCAGCGCACCAGGGCCAGGACGGCGAGCAGGCTGTCCACCCCGAATCCGAGCAGCAACAGGGCGATGCTCGCGAAGGTGCGCAGGCAGCTCTCTGCGCTTTGCAGCAGGCCCAGGGTGGCGCTGCGATCCCGCCCGACCAGGACGGACTGGGCGATGAGAACGACCGCCGAGGCGGGCAGGGTGGCCAGCACCCAGAACAGCCCCCGGGAGATGTCCGGTCCGTAGACTCCGGAGTGGGCGAGCAGGAAAAGCCCGGCTCCCCCGGCCAGGGTCACCGGCGCGGCCAGGCGGGCGGCGCTGCGCAGACACGCCCCCGTGGCGCCCGGATTTTTGGCCATTTCGCGCACCAGGTACTGGTTCATGCCCAAAAGCGGCAGGGCCTCGGCGGCGAAGAAGAAGACCAGCACGGTCCTGTAGACGCCCAAATCCGACATGGAGGCGCGGGCCAACATCCAGTAGAGCAGTTGCGCCGTCCCGGAGCCCAGGATCCGGGCCAGGGCCAGCAACGCGCTTCCCCGCAGAATGTTGGATGCGCCCTTCATGCGGCGGGCGTCTTTCCCGAGGCGGTCATGCGCCCCAGGGCCAGAATGAGCGCCGGCACGGTGAGCAGGATTTCCATGGACTTGTCGTTGGCGAAAAGGTCCAGCTGCATGTACGCCAGGGAGGCCAGAAAGGCGCCCAGAAGCCCGGAGGCCATCCGGGCCGTCCAGGGATCGGCGGACTTGGTCATGGCCAGGTTTTGGCGCAGCACCAGCAGCAGGAAAAGGAAAAACAGCGACAAGCCCACCGCGCCCTCCTCCGTGAGGACGAGCAGGACTTTGTTGTGGACCAACAGCGGATAGGCGTACTCCCGGCCGTCCTTGCCGAGCATGGGGGTCACTTCGAGCCGGCCGTAATAGGGGGGCTCCGGGGACTGGTTTGGATTCTCCGCGCGCCAGCGCGTGGTTTGGACCTGTACCGGGAACGCCTCCAGGGCCGCCTTGGCGAAGCCGCCCGGCCCCACCCCGGTCAGGGGGGCTATCCGCGCCAGGGCGAGGGCCAGGTCGATGGACCGCTTTCGGGAGGCGGTGGCGCCTTCGTCCCCATGAACCAGTCGTTCGTATATCTTTTGCCCGTCGAAGGCCCCCACTAGGGCGCAGAGGCACAACACCGGAACGCTCCAGGCGAACAGCATTCGAATCAGCCTGCGGCGGCGCAGGGTCGCCCAGACCACGCCGGCCACGCCTAGGCTCACGGAAAGCCAGGCGGAGCGCGAATAGGTCAGCACCAGGGACAGGCCCGTGACCGCCAGCAGGAGCGACGCGCTCCAGCGCCAGGCCGCGTTGCGCGCGGCCAGCAGGGCTGTCAGCGGCAGGCCGAAGAAGGTGAGAAACGCGGCTTCCTCGTTCGTGTGTCCCACGGTTCCCGTGGCGCGCAGGATCGACTCGCCCGCTTCCCCGGAAAACGGCTGGAGGTCTCCCGCGGGCCTTGTGGAAAAGGACCAGGTGCTCGACCTCGCCAGGGAGAGGCCGATGAACGCCGCCTGAAGGGCCACGGCCGCCCCCATGCACACCAGGATGATGCGGAACTCCCGGCGGTTGCGTATGGAGAGGCTCAACGCCGTCACGAACACGGCCATTTTGAATAGGTGAAGCGTCCCCAGAATCCCGGCGGCGCCGGTGCCCGAGCGCAGGGTGAGCGCCGCGCCCCAGATGCCCATCAGGAAAAGCGGCAGCGCCGCCGCCGGAAGTCCAGGCTGACGATTGCCGGGCGACAGACGCTCCAGGAGCAGCAGCAGGATCAGCAGGATCAAGGCCACGTCCGAAGCGGAAAACACCCAGACGGGCGGAAAGAAATCGGGGTGAAAGGCCGTTCCGGCGACAAAGACCCGTTCGATGGCCAGGGGGTGGAGAAAAATCCACCCGGCGGCCAGGGCCAGCCTCGGGTTGGGCATGATGACCAGGAGGAACGCCCCGGGCCCGGCCGCCAGAAGGGCCAAGCGGTGGATGGGCGGCCAGTCGGACGACACCGCGACAAGGACCGCGGCCACGACCGCCAGAAACGCCGCCATGGCCAGCGTCGCCGCGCTCTCCGTCCGGCTTTGCTCCCCGCTACCCATAGAAAAACGAAGGCACCGGGAAACGTCTGCCGTTGAGCAGGAGGCCGAACGGCTTGACGCCGAGCCTGGCCAGTTGCCGCAGCGCCTGGGAGAGGGTTTCGTGTCTGGTGGTTCCGTAGCGCACCACGGTGAGCACGCGTTCGGCCGTGGAGGCCAGGAGGACGGCGTCCGGGGAGTTCAGAATCCCGTCGGTGTCGATCAGGATGAGGTCGTAGCGCTCGCGCAGGGCGGCAAGCAGGTCGCACAAGGCGTTGCGGTAGTAGCCCAGCTTGAGTCGGTCTTCGAGATTGCCGCTCGGCATGAGGTCGAGTCCGGGCAGGGACGACGGTTTGACCACCTCCTCGATGGAGACTTCGCCGGCGAGCACTTCGATGATCCCCGGGGTGTTGGCGCGGCCGAACAGGCGCGAAAGTCCCTGGGTCAAAAATCCGCCGTCAATGAGCAGGACGCGCTGCCGGGCGCCGTGCAGCATGGCCTTGGCCATCTCCACGATGAAAAGCGTCTTGCCCTCTTTGCGCGAGGGGGAGGTCACGGTGATCACCTTGCCGCCGCCGGCGATATCCATGGCCCCGAGTATGGAGACGATGGCGCGGGAAAATTCCGGGATGGGGGGATCGGAAAGCTCGGGCGCGCCATTGGCGAGCCGAGCGACCCGGGGAACGCTGCCGGCCAGATCGAGCCCGCTGGTGCGTTCGCAGTCCCAGGGGGTGTAGAGCCTGCGGTCCAGGGCCGCAAGGAACAGGGCCATGGTGATGCCCAGGGAAATGCCGAGCACGCCGCCGGCCCCGCCCGCCAGGACATAGCGGAAAATGGTCCCCGTGGTCGAGACGCGGGGCGCGACGGGCATCTCCACGATGGAGACCGGAATCAGGCGGTTCTGATAGAGTTGCAGGGTCATCAGGGCCTGCTGCTGCTTGTCCTTGAGCATGCTGAGCACGGCGCGCGAAGTCTCTGATTTTTCGAACTTGGCCAAAATGGCCCGGGCGCGTTCCAGATCCGCCTGGGTTTTGGCGAGTTCCGGCGCTCCCGCGTTGTAGATGTTGCTCAGGCGGGCGACTTCGAGCTCCAGGCTCGCCACCTGCCGGGCGGCGCTCTCGACGATCGGATTGGAGTTGATCCTGGTGTCGCCCCAGGCCGAGGCCGCGTTTCCGCCGGACGCTCCGGCGGGAAGGGAAGAGGCGAGTTCGACCTGCTTGGTCAGGTAGTCGTAGGCTTTCTGGGCTTCGGCCACGTAGCGTCGAAAATATTCGTCTATGAACTGGAGGCAGACTTCCCGGGTGATGGGGGCCACCAGCCGGCTGCTTGGGGATTCGACCGTCACCTCGATGAGTTCGTCGCTCACGCGCAGGTCGGCGTGCGGCTTCTGGATGGTCGTGGCCTTTATGGATTCCTTGAGCTCCTTGGCCAACTGGGTGATGTCGCGTTCTCCCGGGACGGGCGCGGCGCCGGGTTTGAAAACGTGCCGGCAGGCCTGGATGAGGCGGCTGACGATGACTTCGAGAGCGGGACGCTTGATGTCGCTCGCCTGGAGCGACAGGGTTTCGACCACCTTGGCGCAGACGGTCACGCTGCGCAGCAACTCCGCGTTGCCCTGCCCGGAGACGATCTGGCCGCGCGGCGCGGCGATTTCGCTGAAGAACGACGAACCGGTGTCGTCGTACTTGATGAGCACCTTGGCCGAGCTTTTGTAGTTGGCCGGCAGCAGGTACGTAAGCCCCAGGGCGAGGGTCGGAACCATGACCGCGCAGACGGTCACCACCTTGGCGTGCAAGAAGACGCGGTTGATCATCTCGCGGATGGAAAACGTCCACTCTGTGTCCATGCTTTCGGACACGGCGTCCGTCCAGTCTTTCTTGATGCCGCTCATATGGAAGAATTCCCTTGGCGTTTGCCCTGTCGGCGGGCGCGGTATTGCGGGTGCGCGAGCGTCCATTCCTCGAACGCGTCGTCAATGCCGTCGACAAAAGAGGACCAGTCGTAGAGGGCCGCGCGTTCGCGCCCCTGTTTTCCCAGAACGCGGAGCTTGGGTTCGTTCGCGGAAATCTCCCGCAGCACTTCGGCCCAGCGGTCCGGGTCGGGCGGAAGCAGCCAGCCCGTCTTGCCGTGGACCAGGCTCTCTTGCGGCCCCCCGGCGTCCATGGCCACAACCGGCTTGCCATGGGCCATGGCTTCCAGGGGAACGATGCCCCAGTCCTCGTTCAGGGGAGGAAAAAGAATGGCCGACGCCCTCTGATACAGCGCATGCAGGGTTTCGTCGGAGGGCGCGACAAGAAATTCCACCCGGTCGGCGGCCGAAAAACGCCGTTTGAGCGCGCCCAGCAGGCCCTGACTCTTGGCGTCCACAAATCCGGCCACGACCACCTTCCACGGAGCCGGGAGGCGGGCGCGGAGAAAGGCTTCCAGGGCAAATTCGATGTTTTTCGTCCACATGATGCGCCCGGGAATGAGCAGCATGGGCTCGAAGGTGTCGCTCGGCCGGATCGCGCTCCAGTCAATGCCGGGATGCAAAAGCCGCATGCCCGGGCCTTTCCGGTACAGCCCGCCCTGGAGAATGCGGCGTTCGACCTCCAGACTGGTGGCGATGACGCCGTCGTAGCGTTTCCAGGCCAGGCGGTCGCACCCCCGGAACATGTTGGCGAAAAACCTGTAGCAGAGCCGTTGCAAAGTGGTCCGCGAAGCCAGCGCCTGACGCATGTAGACCGGATCGAACACGGCGCGCAGGGGGGTGCTGCAAATGTTGAAGAGGGGCAGGGTGTGGTTGCGGAACGTGAGCAGGTCGCCCAGACCGTCGCACCAGATGACCAGGGCGTCCACGTCGTCGGTCGGCACGCGTTGCGTCAGGAGGCGCAGGGCGGAGACCAGGACCGAATTGATTTTTCGATCGACGGACAAATGCCGCAGTTCGGTCACGTCGTACCGTTGAAATCCGGAAAACGTGGTGCTCGGCGCATAGTGTCCGGTATAGATTTTCCATTGGTGACGGCTGCGCGACACGAGTTGCAGCAGCGAACGCTCGATGCCGCCGTACAGGTAGATCCAAGGTTGATACACCGCGAATTTCATGCTTCGGCCTCGTGCAACGCTTCGCAATAGAATGCTTCCTGTTCCCTGGCGACCCGGTCCCAGGTGTGGCCCCGCGCCGCATCGAGCCCGGCCCGGCCCAGGGCGACGGCCGCTTCCGGGGAGTCCCACAGGGCGCGGACCGCCCGGCCGAAGGCCGGCTCGTCGCTTTCCGGGGCGAGAATTCCCCATTGCGGGCGCACCACCTCGTTGAGATGGGCGATGTCAAAGGCGATCACGGGTTTTGCCGCCGCCATGGCCTCCAAGGCGACGATGCCGAAGGTCTCGGCCCGCGACGGGATGACCAGAAAGCGGCAGTCGCGCAACAGGGCGTTTTTGGCCTCCCCGTGCACCATGCCGACCAGTCGGACCACGCCCGACAGGCCGTTTTGGTCGCAAAAGGCTTGCAGGCTTTCCCGGTCCGGCCCGTCGCCGGCGATCACCAGCGGGATGTCCGGCGCGGCCTGGCGCCATATGCGCAGCAGCCTGGCCAGTCCCTTTTCCTGGGCTTCCACCCGTCCGAGATAGAGGCCGAAATCGCCCGCATTGCCCGTCACGGGGAGAAAGGCCGACTCGGACACGCCGCAGGGAATGCGGCGGACGATGCAGCCCGGGACCATTTCTTCGAAAACGCGACGCATGGCGTGCGTTTGTACGATAAAGCGTCGATACAGTCCCTTTCGCGCCAAGGCCCGCATCCAGCGCGTGAAGGGCAGATGGTAGCGCGCTTCCCAGGCCGCGAAGGAAAACCACTGGACAACGCTTACGACCGGGGCGCGGGTCCACCGGGGGGTCAGCGCGAATCCCACGGGGGGGGCGAACTCCTCGACCAGGAGGTCGTGCGGCAGGCGCGGGACCACAAAGGGCAGCGAGGCCAAAAAGGTCAGGTGCGGCGACAGGCCCAGGCCGGGAATGTTCAGGCCGTAGCGTCGGTAGCGAACGCCCTCCCGGACGAGATCCCGCTTGGCCCCGGCGTATGTGGCGGTGGCCACGGTGATCCGGTGGCGCTCGGCCAGCCGTCGATTGACTTCGAAGGTCCGCACGGGCTGGCCGCCGCCGAGAGGGTTTTCAATGTCGTCCGAGTCCAGGTGCAGGATACGCATGCTGATGCCTCGAGAACGCTCCCGTGTTCGGGGGCGCGCTCCCTCTCGCCGTCGGCCTTTGCATTCTTCCGTGGCCACGGGTGAACGTTCGGTCGCTTTCCGGGAAATACGAATCGCTTGGCGCTCGTCAAATCGAGAACGCCAACGCGGGTCTTTTTCTGGACAACTTTCGTTAGGACAACCAAAGCGACGCTTTCTCATTAGGATAGCGAAGAGCGGCGAGTCTGCCAAGGCGGTATTTTCCATGATTCCAGAGGGCCGCGCGGCCAGGGGGACAGTGCGCCGGGATGCGGCCCGCCGGCTCGGCGGGGCGGGCCGGACGCGCGCCCCGGAAGGCGCCTGCGACGCGCGGCATGCTTTGCGGTCTTCGGGGGCGGATGGGCCCCGGCCCTGGCTGGTGCGATGCGCGGATTGCGGGTATGCGCATGGACTTGTGCGCGTGTGCGCTGGTCGCCGCCCTGATGCCGGCGGGGTCCGGGCGCGCAGGCCGGGCGCTGAGACTTCGAAAACCCTCGAACGAGAACCGTTGAGCGAGTCATGATTCCAGAACAACGCGGCGGGTGGTCCCGCATGATGATGGGTCTTGTGATGGTTGTGGTCACCATGGCGGTCATCGAGGTCCTGTCGTTTTTCGTGGTGCGCTATCTTTCCGGCAAGGGGCTGATCTTCTACGCGCCGGACGCGGCGTCCGTGGACTATGAACGCTACACGCGCACGCGCGATCCGGACACGGGATGGCCGTTTCGGGAAAACGCTGTCGGATCGGACGCCACGGGCGCGCGGACCAGCCCGTCCAATGCGGAGTCGCGGGGGGGCACGCCCTGCGTTTCGGTGTATGGCGACTCCTTCGCCTGGTCGACCGGGGTGGACGACAGCCATGCCTGGCCCAACCTCCTTTCGCAAAAGCTCGGCTGTCGGGTGCTCAACTTCGGGGTCATCGGGTTCGGGACGGACCAGGCCCTGATCCGCTTCGAAACCAATGTCCATGACGACGCTCCCCTGGCGATGCTGTGTTTCTGGACGGAAGACATCCTCAGAAACGTCAACCAGTATCGCGCCTTGTTGAGCCCCCGGGCCGAGACGCTGCTCAAGCCGCGTTTCATTCACGAAAAGGGCCAGTTGACCAGGGTCGCCTTGCCCACGCTGGAAAAACGGGAGTTCTTCAGGATGATCGACACGCCTGAAGCGTTTCTGCATCACGAGTACTTTCTCCCGAATACGCACAATTTCACGATCCGGCCGCAATTCCCTTACGTCGTATCGTGTCTCAAGGCCTTGTTCAGCAAGCGTGTGGCAAGCCGTGTGAACGGAAAGCTGTTCTATGAGGAGTTTTTCGACAAAACCCACGATTCGGATGCCTATCTGGTCACCCTGGACATCATGAAGCGATTCGCGCGGGAATGCGCGGCGCGCAACAAGACGCCACTCATCGTGTTCATCCCTGGCTGTAGAGACATCAAGAGCCGCATCGACGGCGGAACATGGATATACGAGTCCATGATGCGCGATCTGGAGCGCGAAGGCATACGCGTGCTCAACACCGGCGAGATTTTTTTGCGGCACACGGGCGACACGGACCCGTGCGCCCTGTTTCGAGACGTGACCCTGCACTACAACGAAGCGGGCTATGCGCTCATTGCCGAGAGCGTGTACGACTTTATCGCAGCGAACAAGCTCGTGTCCGGCAACGTGCGCCAGCCCGCCGCTCCTTGAGCGGGGCGACGCGGTGGCGGCCGCTCCCGCGGGGAAAGGGGTTCGCGTTTCGGGTCGCATAGCAGCCTGTTGAAAAATTCTTGCTGGCTGCGTTGCTGCGAAAAGCAAGCAACCCCTCAACGGATGCCAACTTCGTTTCGGGCTTGATTTTTTCTTGCGTCTTGCCAGCAAGTGTTTTGAACAGGCTGCAAGAATCGACGTTTTGGGCGGGCTGCATGCGCCGCGGGCCCGGTTTCTTCTGACCTTCTCCATACGACGTTTTCCCCCACCTTCTCTCCGTTTTTCCCTCGCTTCCCGGACAAACCGGGACGATGTCCCGGGAATTCGTTCCTTCGTCCTATGGACAAGGACGCGCTTCTCCAGTGTTATCCTTACGGAAACCTGAGGAGAACGCCCGGGACGGGCAAACGAAAGCTCCACGCCGGCCTCCCGCCCGGCGAACACACCAGACAGGAGGCATCATGTCCCACGACGCGGAATACGCCCAGAAGCGGATGATTCAGGAAAAACACGAGGCCCTGGAAGCCAGGGCGCTCACGGACCAGGTGACTCAACTCGCCAGCCGCATGCATCAAATCCATGCGGAGCTGGCCGACCTTCGCCACGACTTGAAAAGCATCAAGGACCACCTGCGCGCCTAAACGGCGCGCCAGCCCCCAACCGCAACACCCACCAGGAGAACAGATGATCAGCCTTTCCAAAGCCAACGACGTTCTGGGCACCGTCAACCGGGGCAACATCGCCGAATCGGGTCTGTGCACCCTTTGCCGGGCCGACTGCCAGGGCAAGTGCGAGACCTGGATGTCCAGCCTCAAGGGCCGCGCCATGCTCTATCCCCGCGACTTCGGTCTGGTCACGGCCGGCAGCGGCAACACCAGCCACGTGGGCGTGAACTACAACGCCCTGCGCATCCAGGGATACAACTACGGGGCCAAGGCCGTGGGCGCGGGCCGCACCAACAGCCCGGACGACTGTCTGTTCACCAACGTGGGCCTGGAAACCACCTTCGGCAAGGGCCACAAGGTCCGCATGCCGCTCATGACCGGGGCGCTTGGCTCCACGTTCATCGCGGCCAAGTATTGGGACTCCTTCGCCACGGGGTGTTCCCTGTCGGGCGTGCCCATCGTGGTGGGCGAGAACGTGGTGGGCGTGGACCGCGAATCCATTCTCACCCGGGGCCGCATCTCCAAGGCGCCCGAGCTCGACCGGCGCATTGACGGTTACATGCGCTACTTCGACGGCCACGGCGCTGTGATCGTGCAGCTCAACGTGGAGGACACCCGCAACGGCGTGGCCGAGTACGTCATCGACAAGCACGGGGACAAGGTCGTCATCGAGCTCAAGTGGGGGCAGGGGGCCAAGAACATCGGCGGCGAGATCGAGGTGAAAAGCCTGGAGTACGCCCTGTTCCTCAAGGAGCGCGGCTATCTGGTGGACCCGGACCCCGAGCTCAAGGAAGTGCGCGAAGCCTACGGCTCGGGCGCGGTCAAGGGCTTCGCCCGCCACTCCCGCCTGGGCTACACCGACCTGGGCAGCGAAGCTGCCGTGCGCGACAATTTCTTTTCCAGCGTGGAGCACCTGCGCAAGCTGGGCTACAAGAGCATTTCCCTCAAGACCGGCTCCTACGGCATGGAAGCCCTGGCCATGGCCATCCGCTACGCCAGCGACTGCGATCTGGACCTCCTCACCATCGACGGCTCGGGCGGCGGCACCGGCATGAGCCCCTGGAACATGATGGAAACCTGGGGCGTGCCTTCCCTCCTGCTCCACGCCAAGGCCCATGAATACGCGTCGCTCCTGGCCGCCAGGGGACGCAAGGTGGTGGACCTCTCCTTTGCCGGCGGCTTCGCCCGGGAGGACCACATCTTCAAGGCCCTGGCCCTAGGCGCGCCCTACACCAAGCTCATCTGCATGGGCCGGGCGGTCATGATTCCGGGCTTTCTGGGCTCGAACATTGAAGGCGCCCTGAACCCGGATCGGCGCGACGCCGTGTGCGGCAACTGGGAATCCCTGCCCAAGGCCGTCAAGGACCTGGGGGATACCCCCGAGGAAATCTTCGCCGGCTGGGCCGCGGTGAAGAAAAAGGTCGGCGCGGACGAGATGAAAAACGTGCCCTACGGCGCGGTGGCCATCTGCACCCTTATGGACAAGCTCGGCGCGGGACTGCAACAGCTCCTGGCCGGAGCGCGCAAGTTCTCGGTCGGCGAGATCACCCGGCAGGACATCGCCTCCGCCAACCGGGAGACCGAACGCGAGACCGGAGTGCCCTTCATCACTTCCATCCAGGATGAAGCCGCGCGCGGGATTCTGCTCGCCTGATGCGGCTGGGGCGGGGCGGTTTCGGCCGCTTCGCCCCTTTCGCGGCGTTTCGACAGGCGGGGCGGTCGGCCGGTCGTGTGCCGTCTCCACCCGGATGTTGTCATCCCCAAGGAAAAAGGCGACCCTCTCCGCCATGTCAGCCTCAGCCTTTCCGTCTCCGTCGCCCTTCAGAAGGGCCAGACGCGCGCCCAGGGCCCACGCGCGGCCGCGGGGAGGCGTTTCCCGACGCCGGAGCGCCTCCAGGGGGCCGCACGGACTGCTGGCCGCCCACAGCCAGGTCCTGCACGCCCTGCGCGAGCGGGTCAAAGAGCTCAACTGCCTCTACCGCATCACCCGGCTCTCCCAGAACGAGGACCTTTCCACCGCCGACCTGGCCAAGGGCATAGCCGAAGTGGTGCGCGAGTCCTGGCAGCACCCCAAGGCGGCCTGCGCCAGGGTGGCCGTGGAGGGGGAGGACTACCGAACCGAGGGCTACGCGGCCACGCCCTGGGTGCAGGCGAGCCCGGTGCGCCTGCGCGGCGAGCAAGCCGGACTGGTGGAAGTTCGGTACCTGAGAAAGTTTCCCGACTGCGGCGAAGGCCCCTTCCTGCGGGAGGAGCGCCACCTGCTCGACGCCGTGGCCGACCTGCTGGGACGCATTGTGGAGTCGCGGCGCATCAAGGCCCGGTTGGGCCGGCTTTCCTGCGAGCTCATCCGGGCCCAGGAGAGCGAACGCCAACGCATCGCCCGCGATCTGCACGACAAGGCCGCCCAGGATCTTTCCCTCATCAAAATGGAGCTTGAGGCCCTGCCGACCCGCCACGGCCCCCTGGCCCCGGAAACCGCGGCCCACGTGGGCCGGTTGCTCAGCCAGACCGGCGCGGTCATCGGCGAGATCCGCACCATCGCCTACGATCTGCTGCCCCCGGAACTCGAACAACTCGGCCTGCCGTCGGCGGCCTACCGCCTGTGCAAGGAGTTCGCCGCCCGCCATGAAATCCGGGTGGATTTCTCGTCCGACGGCATGAGCCAACTCAAGCTCGGGTTCGAGACCCAGATCAACCTGTATCGTATTCTGCAAGAGGCCCTGGCCAACATCCGCAAGCATTCCGGGGCCGAAAGGGTCCGGGTGGCCCTGGTGGCCTCGCATCCCAACGTGATTTTGCGCGTGGAAGACGACGGCGCGGGGTTCGCCCCGGATGTTCCGGCCGTGCCGACTTCCTCCGAACGGGGCATGGGGCTGGCCGGCATGCGCGAGCGCGCCCGCCTGATCGGGGCCAGGCTGGCCATCCGCTCCGCACCCGGCGGGGGGACGCGCATCCTGGTGGAAGCCCCGGCCCGCATGGAGACCAGACCGTGAATCAACCCCGCTCGATCCTCATCGTGGACGACCATCCCCTGTTTCGCATGGGCGTGCGCTCCCTGGTGGACGCTTCCGGGGCGTTTTGCACCGCCGGCGAGGCGGGAGACGCGGCCGAGGCCAAGCGCCTGGCCGCCCAGTTGCGCCCGGACTGCGTGCTCATGGACCTCTCTCTGCCCGACGCCAGCGGCATGGAGCTTATCGCCGAGATGAAGACCGTCTGCCCCAAGGCGCGCGTCATCGTGCTCAGCATGCACTCGGCCATGGACATGGTGGCGGAGAGCTTCCGGGCCGGCGCCATGGGCTACATCGTGAAGGAATCAGCCGGGGAGCGGCTCATCCAGGCCCTGGAGGCCGTGGGCCGGGGGGAACAGTACCTCGACAGCGCCATCTCGCCCCAGGTGATCAGCCGCCTCATGGACTACGCCGAACGAAAGACCGGCTCGACCCATTCCTCCTACGACGCCCTCACTCGTCGGGAACAGCAGATCCTCAGGTTCCTGGCCGAGGGGGACTTGCCCAAGGCCATTGCCGAAAAGCTCTTCATCTCGCGCAAGACCGTGGAAAACCACCGCACCAACATCATGACCAAGCTCGGGCTGAAGACCCCGCTGGAGCTGGTGCGTTACGCCATGCGCATGGGATTGGTGGATGTGGAGGAACACCACTGCCGCGCGGATTCGCCCCGCCCGTGACGGGCGGGCGCGCCCTGTGCGTGGCAGACGCCGGGAGACGGTAGCGCGTCGCATGACACGATTCGTATGACGATTTGTATTCGTCAAACATGCAGGGGGGATACCCATACGCAAGCCCGGCCGGAACGGCCGGTTTTTCGTTCTCCGGGGGCGTGGCGTCCGACCGAAGGAACAAGTTGGTTTGACGGGGTGGTATTTTTTCGGAAAATGGTTGAAAAAGGCTGGAGAATGCCCGGACGAGGTGAAATGAGCCTATGGCGATCTCCCTGAAAAAATTGTTTTTTGTCACCGCCTGCGTGTTGACCGGACTGGCGGCCCTGAACATGGGGCTCGTGGGTTCGAGCGGTTCCAAATCGCTCGAATCGTACAGGCATATCAGCGAAATCGATTTCCCCCTGAACACTGCCCTGCACGAGATGTGGGCCGACGGCCTGCAAACCGAACAGGCCACGCGCAACATCATGCTCAACCCCCGGGACGAAAAGGCGCAACGCAACTACGACGTCGCCAACCAGGGGTTTTTCGACTCCCTGGACCGGGCGCGAGCCCTGGACGGCGCGTCGTCCGCCGACTACGGCAGGCTGCGCGACCTGTGGGACCAGGCCCACGCCCTGCGCGCCCGGGTGCGGCTGTTGGCCCAGGACGGCAAGCTCGACGAGGCCACGCGGCTCTTGAACGGCAAGGAAACCCCCCTGTGGCGCGAGATCAAGTCGGTGGTGCTCAAGCGGATACGGACCGTCACCGCCGAGCGGGAGCAAGCCATCCGCAGGGACGCCGAGCGCCTCAAGCTGGCCGAGACGTTCGCCATGCTTTCGGCGTTGGGGGTGCTGCTTTTGGCCAACGTGTTGGTCTATCTGCTCTGGAGAAAGATCAAGAGACCGGTGCATGCCGTGCTGGAGTCCGTGGAGCGCGTTTCGCAAGGGGATCTGACCGTGCAACTTGATGCGCGGCGCTACGCGGCGGAGTTCGCCAGGATATCGAATTCGCTCAACACCATGGTGGCGGACATCAACAAGTCGCTTGTCGGTGTCAACGACGCCTCGCACAACGTGGCCTCCGGGGCGCAGCAACTGTCGGCCACGGCCGCCTCGCTCTCCCAGGGAGCCGACGTCCAGGCGGCCAGCATGGAGCAAATCGCCACGTCCGTGGAGCAGATTACCGAGAGCATCCAGCGCAATTCCGCCGCCGCAGAAGAGACACAGGCCATTTCCCTGAAGGCGGCCGGCGACGCCCAGGTGGGGTGCCGTTCGGTCCTGAAGACCGTGGAGGCCATGCGCCAAATCGCGGACAAGATCGTGGTCGTGGAGGAGATCGCCCGTCAGACCAATCTGTTGGCGCTCAACGCCGCCATCGAGGCCGCACGGGCCGGCGAGCACGGCAAGGGGTTCGCGGTGGTGGCTTCGGAAGTGCGCAAGTTGGCCGAGCGTTCGGGAGCGGCGGCCGCGGAGATATCGACCTTGTCTTCCGAATCCGTGGCCATTGCCGAGGATTCCGGCGCAAAGCTGGAAGCCATGCTGCCAAACATCGACCGGACGGCCGCGCTTGTGGAGCACATCGCCCAGAGTTCCCGGGAACAGCGGGCCGGGGCCGAGCAGATCAATCGGGCCATGCAGCAGCTCGACAAGGTCGTGCAGGAAAACGCCTCGGCTTCCGAAGAACTCGCGTCCACGTCCGAGGAACTTTCCGGCCAAGCCGAACAGTTGGTCGCCCTGGTGGGCTTTTTCAAGCTGGACAAGTGAGGCGCTTCCGCCGCCTTTCGGCCAGGCCCCGCAACAGTTCGGCGCAGTCGGCAAAGGACACGCCGCCTTGGCGCATGGCGTCCAGGGCCTCTTGGCCGTCATGCTCCCGGATGTCCACGCTGGCGATGGCGTCCCGGGCCACGGTGACCCGGTGGCCCCTGGCGGCGGCGTCGAGGGCGCAGGCCCGCACGCAGTATTCCGTGGCCACGCCGGCGATGACCACGTGGCTGACGCCCAGCCCCCGCAGCAGGGAGGCGGCGGCCGGCGCGGAAAAAAAGCTCAGGGCGTCCTTGTGCAGGACCAGATCGTCAGGTTCGCAAGCCAGCTCGTCCACCACGCGCGCCCCCCAGGACCCCACCAGGCAGTGGGGCGGCCAGACCGCGAACTCCTCGGAGTTTTCCGGGTGGGCGTCGCTTACGTACAGGACCGGCGTCCCGGCCGCCCGGTAGGCCGCCTTGAGCCGGACTAGAGGCTCGATCGTCGTTTGGCCCTTGGGGAAGTAGAGCTTGCCTTCCGGCCGCAGGAAGTCGTTGAGCATGTCGACGATGACGAAGAGTTCGCTCATGGCCTTTCTCCCGTGTCGCTTGGGCCGGGGCCCTGGAACATTCCGTCCGCCGGGCACGTTTCGGGCGTGACGCGCGCCAGGCGAGCCGGGTTTGCGGGCACGCCGTCCTGGCATGGCGTCCACGCAATCCGCGCCCGCGCGTTTCGTGGCAAACACAATGAATGTATTCGTTTTGTCCTTGAAAAACAAAGGCATGTTTTCAAGAATGCGCTCCTAGAGCATCCGCCGCATGCGGGGGTTCTCCCGCTCGTGGCGACCGGTCTTGGCCAGGGGGCGTCCCCCGATGCGCACAATGTCCGCCGTGGCGCACCAGGACTCGAAAAGTCCGCCGATGCCCAGGGATTCGAAGAGCCGCCCGTTTTCGTCCTCGGCCCGGGCGAAGGCCGCCACCTTGTCCAGGTCGCCGAACCCGCTGGAAAGCACGATGCGCACATGCCCGAACCCGGCCGCGTCCAGGGCGCGGCGCACGGCGCGCGCACCGGACACGGTGACGCCGTTTCCGGTCAGGAACTCCCGGCCGTCGAAGGGAGCGGCTCCCTGTCCCAGCAGCTCTCCGGCCGTGTCCAGGCGCACGCCCTGGAGGCGCGAGCCCAGGGAGCGCGCCGTGTCCAGGGAGTCGTCGATTTCGCGGTTGAAGGTGTCCGCCAGGGCGATGCGGCCGCACTCGGGTTCGATGTGGCGGTCAAAGGCCAGGGCCGCCTCGCGTGTGGCGTGTTCGGGCCCGCGCGCGTGGGCGAAGACCAGCACCAGCGCGTGCGGAATGGTTCCCACCCCGGCGGACTTGCCGCCCGCCAGCGCGCCCGCGTCCGTGGAGCAGGCGTCGAATCCGCCGGCAATCGCGGCGGCGCTTATGGCCTGGTCCCGGGACCAGTGCCAGTGCCTGGCCCCGAAATACATCAGGCTCTTGTCGGGCAGCAGTTGGCGGATGGCCCTGGCCTTGGCGGCCACGGCGTCGGGATCGGGCTGGGCCAGGCCGTTGGCCAGGCTGGTTCGTGAGGCGAGAATGCCCAGGTACAGGGTTTCGAGTTCGATGATGTCGCGAACCGGTCCCTCGATGCGCATGACCGGCTCCAGTGGGGAAAAGGCGCTGCCTTCGGGCAGGGCCATGACCCGGCCGTCGTGTTCGCCCAGGGCGGAATAGGCGCGAAAGACGTCCACCGCCTCGTCGACCCCGCGCAGTTCGCCCGGTCCGTTGCGGAAGAACACCTGCACGACCACCCGGGGATTGAGCCCCTCGCGTTCGAGGATCAGGCCGGAACGCAGGAAATATTTGTCCGTGAAGGGCCGATGGCTCGGAGGAAGGCTTGGCATGCGTCAGGCTCCGAAGAATTGGAGGTTGGTTGGTCCGGCCGGGGACCGGTGGCGCTTCCTCATCCAAGCCCGCCGCGGAGTCAAGCCTCAGGTAGCGCCCGGGACATCGGCCCGTCGAGGCGGGGCCGCCGGAACCTGGTTTTTTCCCCGGCGGATCGCTTTGCGACCGGTTCGCAGCCCATGGCCGGTTTCGGCGCGCTCCCATTCGCGGGGAGGGCGCCCGGAGCCGGTTTCGCTCCCGACGGGCAGGCCGCTTTCGCCCCGGCGCGAGACATTCGGTCGTCCTTGCGACGCGTCAGACGGCTCGGGCTGTTTGTTGCCTCAGTTCCCGCCGGCCAGGCGGCGCAACACGGCGTCGCGGTCCACCATGCCCATCAGGCGGTTGTCGTCGTCCGCCACCACCAGGCGCTTGGCCCCCTTTTCCACCAGCAGGGTGATCACTTCGGCCAGGGGCGTGCGCGGCCCCACGGTGAAGACCTCGGCGCGCATGACGTCCCGGGCGGTCCCTTCCAGTTCGTCCTGGGGCGGTTTGTCGCCGGACAGGGCGGTCAGGATGGCCCGCAAAAGGCCGGGACGCCCCCGGCGCACCAGGGAAGCCACCAGGTCCCGGTCGAGCACCACGCCCAGGACCCGGCGCTGGTCGTCCACCACCACCACCCGGCGCAGGGGCGAGGCCACCAGCCGGGCCAGCACCTCGCGCAGGGGGGTGTCCGGCGTGGCCGTGGGTACGTCGGCATAGAGCACGTCGCCGGCCATGGCGGCCGCTCCCTGCGGAAGCTCGGGCAGGGCGGGGTCCGCTGCGGCGGCCTGGCCGATGGCCCGCAGCACGTCCACCCGGCTGACCACGCCCAGAAGCCGACCCGCGTCGTCCACCACGGGCAGGCGCTTGAGCTTGCCGGAAGCCATCCGGGCCAGGGCGTCGCCGACTCCGAGGTGCACGGAAATCGTGGTCGCGGGCGAACTCATCACGTCCCTGGCGGTTCGTCCGGCAAAGGCCTGGGCATCCAGGTGTTCGGCCCGTATGGCGGGCGGCAACTGCCAGTGCACCTCCAGGCTCAGAGGCATGCGGGCCCGACGCAGCAGGTCGCCGCCGGTGATGACGCCTACGGGTTTTTCGTTTTCCACCACGGGCAGGGCCTTGATCCGGCGGCCGAGCAGGAGCTCCACCACCTCGGTCAGGGGGGTGTCCGGCGCGGCCGTGACCGGATTGCGGGTCATCACGTCGCAAATGCGCAGGGGCAGGTGAAAGGACGCCCTGGCCGATTCCACCACCACGGTTCCCTCGGTGAGCATGGACCGGGCCACGGGCAGAAAGTCCTCGATGCGCCCGGGCGTGTCCACGATCTCCACCACCATGGGCATGTCCTCGGACATGCGCAGGATTTTGGACGTGCGCAACAGGTTGTGGCCGCCAAACCCCATGACGCCGCGTGTCACCACGGCCCCGGCCAGGCCCCGGGAGCGGGCCTCTTCCACCAGGGCCTCGTACAGGGGCTTGCCCTCGTGGCGGGCGGATTCGCCCACGAACACCTTGAGCACGCTGACGTCGACCAGCGAAGTCATGGCGCACCTCCTTTCGCGGGATAATGCCGCAGTCCGGGGGGAGAAACAAGTCGGGCGGCGCGGCGAGAGCGGGCGCGGCAACGTACAAACGAGGGGTAATCAAGAACAATGCAAGAGAGCTGCTCTGGTCGCGAAGCCGATGGGGATTCCAAAGGAGGTGCCCCCCCTTGGCCGCCGGAGGCGTCCAAAACGCTAGCAGCCCGTTGAAGCAGTCGATTCTTGCAGCCTGTTCAAAAAACGTGCTGGCAAGGCGCGCAAAAATGTCAAGCCCGAAGCGGAGTTGGCATTCGTTGAGGGTTTGCTTGCTTTTCGCAGCAACGCAGCCAGCAAGAATTTTTCAACAGACTGCTAAAGGGTGCACGCCCCTCGAACGTATGTCAGTCCGTATGTGTATTCGTCTTCCTTTGATGCTCGTCACGGGGCGGGCGTCCCTTCTGCGCGACCTCGGGCGTCTCTTCAGCCTGGCCGGTCATCCATCCGCCGCCCAACGCCTTGGAAAGGCTCACCAGGTCGGTCAACAAGGCCGCGCGCGACGCCGCCAGGCTCATGCTGGCCGTGTGCAGGGACTGCCTGGCGTCGAGCACGTCGAGAAAGGTGGTCAGGCCCCGGGTGTAGCGCTCCATGGCCACGGCCAGGTTTTCTTCGTAGGCGGCCACCGTGGCGCTCAGGCGGCGGCGGTTTTCCAACTCGCCGTAGTAGGCGGCCAGGGCGTTCTCCACGTCTTCCAGGGCGGTGAGCCAGGCGGCGCGGTACTTGGCCAGGTTTTCGTCAAAGGCCGCGCGTTTGCCCGTGATTTCGGCCCGGGTCTTGCCCGCGCTGAAGAGGGGCAAGGTGACCGAGGGGGCCAGGGAGGCGAACCAGGGCGTGAAGCTCATGAACTTGGCGAAATCGCCGTTTTGCAGGCCCAGCCCGCCGGTCAGGTCGAAGGTGGGGTAGAGCTTGGCCACCGAAACCCCGATGGAGGCCGAGGACGCGGCCAGGGTGCGTTCGGCCTGGCGCAGGTCCGGGCGGCGCTCCAGAAGTTGGGAGGGCAGGCCGGGGGCCACCGGACCGGAAAATTCCGGCAGGGTCGCCTCGCGCAGCAACCGGTCCTTGAGCGCCGCGGGCTCGCGTCCCAGAAGCACGCCCAGGCGGTGGGCGGCCTGCTTGGCCTCGGTTTCCAGGGCGGGCATGCCGGCCTGGGCCGCGGCCAGCTTGGCCTGCGCCTGGGCCACGTCCAGATAGCTCACCAGTCCGGCCCGGTGGCGGGTGCTGGTGATTTGCGCCAGGTCGGCCAGATCGGCCACGTTCTTGCGCGACAGGGCCAGGCGCTCCTGGGCGGAGCGCAACGCGACATAGTTGGCGGCCACGTCGCCTTGCAGGGTGACCAGGGTGTCGCGGGCCGCCTCGCGGCTGGCCTCGTATTCGGCCTGGCTGGCCTGTCGGGCCCGGCGCAGCCCGCCGAAGAGGTCGAGTTCCCAACTGGCGTCGAACCCGGCCTTGTAGACGTTGGTCCAGCTCTCGGTGGACCCGGTCGCCGAGGGAGCCTGGGCGTCCACGGTGTTGTAGGTGCGGGTCAGCGCCCCCGAGCTTGTGACCGATGGAAACAGCGAGGCCGTGGACTGGCGCAGGCTGGCCCTGGCCTGGACGATTCTGGCCCTGGCCTGGGCCAGGTCGAGGTTGCCCCGTGCGGCCTGGTCCATGAGATCGTTCAGGGTCCGGTCGTGAAAGTCCAGCCACCAGGCCCCGGCCCGCGAAGACGCTTCGCCCTTGGCGGTGGTGTCCGCGCCGGCCTCGCTGAAACGCTCGGGCGGGTTCAGTTCCGGGCGTTTGTAGTCGGGGCCCACGGCCGGGCAGGCGCAGAGCAACCCGGTCAGGCAGACCAGGGCGACGAGGCGGGCGGTCATTTCGCGCCTTCCTCGTCGGAGGGTCGCGCCGGGGACTGGCCCGAAGCTTGAAGCCGGTCGGCGGCCGGGTGCGGGGTCTTCCCCGCAGACTGCCCCGGGGCCTGGACGCTCTTTGCGTTTCCGTCGCGGTTGTTCTCTTGCGCCGGGGCGGGCTCGGCCGGGTCCATTTCGGCGGGGGCCTCGATGAACACGTCCACCTGCTGGCCCACGTAAATGGGCAGGGCGTCGCGGTCGAAGGCGTAGATGACCTGGAGCACCCGGGTGTCCACCCGTTCGTTGCTGCTGCCCGTGAGCGAGGTCTTGGGCGTGACGTAGGGCTCCACCCGGACGAAACGAAGTGGCGCGCTGATCGACCGGTTGCCGCGCAGGAAGGCCATGGCGCGGGCTCCCCGCTTGAAGCGCCAGGCGTCGTTTTCGTCGATGTCGGCCCGGATGTGCGGGTTGTCCATGGTCCCCATGCGGATGAGCGGCGTGCTGAGCACGCCGGTGGCCGCGAACTCGCCGGGGCGGATGTTCACCTGCAGGATTTCGCCGTCCACCGGGGCGCGCACGGTCAGCCGGTCCAGGGTGACGCTCGCGGCCTCCATGTCGGCCCGGGCCGCGTCCACGGCGGCCTTGGCGCTTTCCAGCTTGGCCTTGGCCAGCACCCAGGCGTACTTGCGCTTCTGGGCGTCGTCCACGCTCACGGCCCGTCTGTCCGTGACGTTTTTCACCAGATCGTACTGGGCCTGGTAGTCGGCCAGGGACGCCTTGGCCTCTTCGAGGGCGGCCCGGGTCGAGGCCACGGCCGCCCGTTTGACCGTCAGCGCGGCCTTGGCTTCCCGGTCGTCCAGGCGAAAGAGAGGGTCGCCCAGGCGCACGGATTGCCCCGGTTCCACGAACACCTCGGCCGTCACGCCGGCAAGGGGGGAGCCTATGGAAATGTTGTCGGTCTGGGCCTCCACGATGCCGCCTCCGCCGATGTAGCTGGCAAAGGGGGCCTGGGCGGGTTGGGCCACGGGCTGGGCCACCGGAGGTTTCTGGCGGGCGCTCATGGCGGCGGCCACGGCGAGCGCCAGGCCTATGAGCGCCAGGGCGGGCAGGATCTTGTTGCGTATGCGCACGTCTCGCTCACGATTTTTTTGGGGTTACGGTTTCGATGCGTCCGTCGTCCATGTGGGCCATGCGGTCCGCGTAGTCGAAAATGCGCTGGTCGTGGGTGACGATGATCAGGCTGCGGTCCGCGCCCACGGCCAAGTTGCGCAAAAGGTCCATGACCATGGCGCCGGTCTTGTGGTCCAGGGCGCTGGTGGGTTCGTCGCACACCACCAGCCTGGGCCGGTGGACGATGGCCCGGGCGATGGCCACGCGTTGCTGCTGGCCGCCGGAGAGGTCGCCCGGTCGCGCCGTGGTCCGGTCTCCCAGGCCCACGTCGACCAGGGCCTGGCGGGCGCGGGCCATGGCTTCGACCTCGGGGACGCCGTTGATGAGCAGGGGGATGGACACGTTTTCGGACGCGTTCAGGGTCGGCACCAGATTGAAGGCCTGGAAGACGAACCCCACGGTCTGGCCGCGCAGGCGCACCAGGGCGCGCTTGTCCAGGCGGGAGAGGTCCTGTCCGAAGAGTTCGCATCGGCCCGAGTCCGGGGCCAGAATGCCGGCGATGACCGAAATGAGGGTGGTCTTTCCGCAACCGGAGGGTCCCACCAGCATGGCGAGTTCCCCCTGGGGCACGTCCAGGTCCACGCCGCGCAGGGCCTGGGTGCTGGCGGCTCCGACTCCGTAGGTCTTGACCACCTCCCGGCAGCGCACCGCGAGGGGGGGGGTGTCGTTCACGGCGTTACCCCTTGAAGACCACGGCCGGTTCGAGGGTGAGCACCTTGCGCAGGCTGATGGCCGCCGCAATGAGCACCATGACCATGACCGCCGTGGCGCATCCGGTGAGCAGTTGCCAGTTGATGAGCAAGGACGGCCCGGGCCGGCCCCGCGACGACAGGGCGAACAGGGCGGAAAGCCCCGACCCGATGCCGAAGCCCACCGAGCCCACCACCAAAGCCTGAAGCATGACCATGGCCGTTATCAACCGGTTGGACGCGCCCATGGCCTTGAACACGCCGAAAAAGCGCAGATTTTCCATGGTGAAGTTGTAGAAGAGCTGTCCGGTCACGGCGGCCCCCACCACAAAGCCGATGGCCACCACGAAACCGAAGTTCATGAGGATGTTGGAGTCCTTCAGGAATATGGAGAGCGAGCGGTCCTTGAACTCCTCGGTGGTCCAGGCGGCCAGTCCGGTGACGCGGGTGATGCGTCTGGCCACGGCGGAGGGGTTTTCTTCCGGCTTGGCCTTGACCAGCACGAAGGACAGGAGCTTGCGTTCGCTCAGGGCGTAGTTCTTGGCCCGACTGTAGGTGGTGTAGAGGGTGGGGTGCGAGTCGATGGACGACGTGGCCTTGGCGATACCCACCACCCGGGCGGTTTTTTCGTTGATTTCAAAGGTGTCGCCCACCCGGATGGGCGTGGGCGGGCCGGTGGAAGCCCCCGGGGGGCCGGCCATGCGGCCCTTGGCGCTGTTTTCGTCCACGATCACGGCATCGGGCTGGCGCAGGTCGGCCAGTTCGCCTTGCAGCATGATGGCCGGTCCGCCGATGAGGGTGGCGTCGTCGAGTCCCAGGAGCTGCACGCGCACGGTCTCGCCGTTGGCCAGGCGCAGTTGTTGCCCGCCCTTGTAGAAGGGCACGGCCCACTCCACGCCGCGCACGCCGCGCACGCGGTAGAGTTGGGTGTCGAGCATGGGCTTGGAATCCTCGATCATGCGCACCTTGGGGTCCATGACCCAGATGTCGGGCAAGCCCACGTCCGAGACCACGCCGTAGATGTGGGTGAGCATGGAGAACATGATGCCCGGTTGCTGAATCATGATGAGCGAGGCCAGGGCGATGCCGGAGACGATGCCCAGGTACTTGGCTTTGTCTCCGAAGAGCATTTTCAGGGCGATATGGAGCATGGGGGGAATTTCCTGTGAGGGCGAGCGCGGACCTTCGGGGAGCGGGTCGGCGGATGCGGAGGACGCCTGGATTTTTCTCCCAGGATGTTCTTCCGGGTCGCAACCGCGTCGCGCGGGGCGTTTCTGGTCCGTACCCTTCCTTGGAGAGTCACGGTAAGGTTCAGGTTACAGCGCGGGCGCGGGGTTGAAAAGCCGCGAGTGGGGCCGTCGCGTCCGAGATGGCCCTGGTCGTCTCGTCCCTGTTGGGAGCGTTCATCACCTGGCGCTTCGCCATCGAAACCACGGGCGTGAATCTGGAACGCGCGGAGCAGACGCCCCGGCAGCCCGTCGGGGGAGACGCCAACTCGCGTGGCCTCCGCGAAGTACGTCTAGCAGCCTGTTCAAAATCCTTGCTGGCTGCGTTGCTGCGAAAAACGCAAACCCTCAAGGGATCCCAAATACGCTTCGGGCTTGACTGTTTCTCGCGCCTTGCCAGCACGTTTTTTAAGCAGGCTGCAAGAATGGATTTTTTTTAACGGGCTGCTAGACGTAGAGTGTGGGGAGCGCCTTGAGATCGTGGTTTTTTCCCGGAAACAGGAAGTTATTTTCAAAAAGAAAACGATAGGTGCAAACTGTTGTCCGCAAGTCCGTGTGCGCTTGCCGGACGCGGCGCGCGTCGCAAAGCCATGCGATCCGCGCGGTTTTCGCACCGGGTCTCTTGGGGCGAAAAATTTCGTCGATCCCTCAAAAAAAACGCTCTTCGACTGTAACGTTTCGCCCTTGCCGCGCCACGCATCGTCTGTCCCGCAACCTTGCCAACATTACAATAGGCCAAAACAGGCGTTCTGTAATGAAGATGCGCTAAGGTTCTTCGCTCATGCGCCGATATGGATGACAATTCAACGACAGGAGTGAGCGCCATGTCACTGATCAATTCGGCAAGTACAGCCTACGGCGCGTTTTCCGGTTTCACTCTGGTGACCGGAACGAGCCAGACCCAGGAGCAGTCGGGCGTGTCCGGCGCGATAGCGACCGGTATCGACGACGCCACCAAGTCCCAGAGCTCGGACCAGACGAAGCTCTCCCAGATGGGACAGTGGGTGGGGCAGTTGCAAAAGCTCTCCACCAACGACCAGGAGGCCTTCAAGACCGCCGCGCAGAACATCTCGGACAGCCTGGCCCAAAGCGCCAAGGACAGCAGCGACATCACCCAGCAAAAGGCCTTGGGCGATCTCTCGGACAAGTTCGCCGAGGCGGCCAAGAGCGGCGATCTGTCGAGTCTGGGCGATCTGTCCCAGACCGGAGCCGCGCTGGGTCCCGAAGCCTTGACCGGCGCGGCCTCGGGCAGCCAGACCGGCTCGTCCGGCGGCGACACCGTGAGCTTGTCCAACGCGGGCAAGGCCCTGGCCGCCCAGATGAACGGATCCGGCTCGTCCGGCGCGGACTCCGGGTCCGGGATTTCGGGGTCGTCCGACACCGACACCGTGTCGACCGACTCCACGGGCTGGGACGTGAGTCTGGAAACCGCCAGCGAGGCGGCCGAATCGAGTTCGAGTTCGGATGCGACCTCGAGTTCGTCGTCGACCTCCGGCACCTCGTCTTCAACCACGTCGTCCTCGTCGAGTTCGTCGAGCGTCTCCACCGGAGCGTCCTCGTCGAGCTCGTCGAGCAGCTCGTCCTCCAGCGACACCCTGGAAGAGATCAACAAGCAGATCGAAGAGGTGGAGCAGGAAATCGCCCAGGTGCAACAGCAGTTGCAGCAGGCCCAGCAGGAGGCCACGAGCAAGGCCAAGAACAAGAGCGCTTCCGGCGAAGGGCGGGAAGGCAAGGGCGGACAGGGCGGTCAGGGCGCCCCCCCGTCCGGACCTCCGCCGTCCGGACCGCCGCCTTCGGGAGAAGCCGGTTCCATGGAAGCCCAGGACGGCGCGTCCCAGGCCGAGGGGGCGCAAGGCGCCGAAGGCGCCGGGCAGGCGCAGGGCCAGGGTCGGCCCCGGCCCCAGGGCGCGCAGGGCGAGTCGTCGTCGCAGGGCCAGGCCGGGGCTGCGGAAAGCCAGGCCGCCTCGGAAGATCCCAAGGTGAAGACCCTGCAAATGCAGTTGAGTTCGCTCAACAGCCAATTGACCATTCTGCAGAACGAGAAGCTCGAAGCCATGAGCGAGTCGAGCTGACGGGAGTTCCGTCTCCGCCTTGACGATCCGTCCAGGCCATGCGACCCCGCCCGAGGCGACGCGCCAAAGGCATGGGGCGAGCGCGTTCCGGCATGCGAAGTCCCGCCCCCGGAACGCGCCGGCCCGGCCTTGGGCGCGGACCGATCAAAGGAGACGAAGACATGGGCGGAGCATGGACTTGCCTGGTGCTGGCCGGGCTTTTCGAAATCGGGTGGCCGGTGGGCCTCAAGATGGCGCAGACTCCCGGACGGGTGGTCTGGGGCGTGGTCATGGCCGTGGCCTGCATGGGGCTGAGCGGGGCGCTCTTGTGGCTGGCCCAGCGCCATATCCCCATGGGCACGGCCTACGCGGTCTGGACGGGCATCGGCGCGGCCGGAACCTTCCTGATCGGGGTGGCTTTCCACGGCGACCCGGCTGGGCTGGTTCGGCTTTTGGGGGTGACGTGCATCATTGGCGGCGTGGTGCTGCTCAAGACGGCTTCGTAGCGTCCCGCCGCCGGCCCGCCACAGCGCGCGAGGCGACGTCCGTGGCTGGACGAAACCGCGCGAAAAGCCCGACTGGGCGGGCCGGTGCGAAAGCCCCTCGCGTAGCCGGTGCCACGCACGCGCGAACAAGGCGCGCGAAAGCTTTCAGCCCGCAGCGGAGTCGGCATCCGCGAGGGCCTGGGCTGTTTGCCGCAACGCGTCCCGCCAGGATTTCCCGACAGGCTGTCAGCCCTCTTGGCCCTTGGCGGCCTGAAAACACACCCGCGCCCACCGGGTGGCGTCGAGGTAGGCCTTGGCGGCCTGCCCCTGCTCGATGCCGGCGGTCTTGAGAAAGGTTCGCACCGCGCGCCAGTTGTTGGCGTCGAGGTTGTCGAGCATGTTCAGCCAGGCCAGGGCCGGGCTTTTTTTCCCGCACAGGCCGTTCTTCATGGACTTGTCCATGGGGATGGGCGTCACGAGTTCTTCCATGGGCCGGTCGAGCATGGCGTCGAGCAGGGAAAACAGTCCCAGCAGGAACATTTTCGGCCCGGGATAGGGGGCCTTGGACGCGTAGTCGGCCAGGTTGGAGAGAAACCGTCCCCGCTGCAAGGCCAATCCGGCCAACATTTCGCCCTTGGGGCTGGCGTCCAGGCTCGAAACCACGGCGGCCATGGCCCACTGCTTGAAAGGCTCGAAGCCCAGGAGCGTCACGGCGTGTTCGATGGAGGTCACTTCCCGGCCCACGGACAGGCTGGGGGAATTGACGAAGTGGAGCAGGCGGTAGCTCAGAAAGGCGTCCTTGGCGATGACCGCGGCTATGGCCTTGAACGTGGCGTCCTCGTTCTGCAAAAGGCGCATGAGCTCCAGCCGGGCCAGGGCGTTGGCCTGCAACACCTTGCCCTTCACCACTTCCGGCCGGCCGAAGAAGGTCCCCTGGAAAAGGTCGACCCCCAGGGCGCTGGCTCCGGTGAAGTCTTCCCAGGTGTCCAGGTGGGCGGCCATGCAGGGCGTTCCGTAGGGCGCGAGCGCCTTGTGGAGGGTAACCATCTCCAGCGGGCGCATGCGGCTCAAATCCAGCACGAACAGGTCGGCCAGGTCGAAAAGTCCGCGCAGGTTGTCGCTCCAGAACCCCAGGCGCACGGCCAGCCGATAGCCGCTGGTGCGGATGGCGTGGCAGGCGTCCACAAAGTCTTCCGACACCATGGATTCGGGGGTCACTTCGATCACGCACCGGTCCCAGGGCAGCCGGCCCACGTCGGGGTCGGCCAGCACGGCCTCTTGAAGCGGGATGTAGACCGAACCGTGTTCTTCCACGAGGCGTTCGATTTCGGGCAGACCGTCGCTCACCAGCCAGCGAAAGGCCGTGGTGTCGTCGGGATCGTCGCCGCGTACGTCCAGGCACTGGTAGCTGACGGCCACGCCATTGAGGGTGCGGTCGGCGTTGAACACCGGCGTGGTGCTGAGAAAGCAGGCATGAGAGTCGGGACCGGTGGAAAGGGGGAGTTCCATGGCGTGTCTCGCTTGAGGGGTACAGGACAAAGAGTCGATGCCGTCCAAGACGAATATTCTATCATAAGAGCGGATAAGCGCAAGGGGAAGGGGAATGCCGCCCCGGGGGGGGGAGGCTTTTCTCCCGGCGGAGCTTGGGGTAGCTTCGGACATGCTCCACGCAAGACGCAGGCGTCCGCCCGGCCATGCGGCCCGGTTGCGGGCGGCATTGCTCGAAACCTACCGCACGGTGGCGGACTTTACCTACGACTGGGAGGTCTGGATCGGCCCGGACGGACGCCTCCGCTACGTTTCGCCCTCCTGCGCCCGGGTGAGCGGGTTCGATCCCGCCGAGGTGGTGGCCGACGCGGAGTTTTTTGCGCGCGCCATCCATCCCCAGGACCTGCCGGCCTGGCGCGCGGCCATGGCCGCCCAGGCCCGGGCGGACCGTTCGATGGCGGCGCGCGGGGAGCAAGACCCGGAACTTCCGTCCTGCCCGGACTTTCGCCTGCGCCGCAAGGACGGTCGGGAAATCTGGCTCGCCCAGGAGACCACCCGGGTCTTCGACGCGTCGGGTCGGTTTCGCGGCCTGCGCCTGAGCCTGCGCGAAGTCACGGACCGGGTGCAGGCCCAGATGGCCCTGGCCAAGGCCCGGGAGGAACTGGAACACCGGGTGCGCGAGCGTACCCGGGAGCTGGACCGGGCCAAACGCGAACTGCGTCAGGAGATACGCCGGGGCCGAAAGGTCCAAAAGGAACTGGAGACCTCGCGCGAGCGTTTTTGCGCCCTGTCCAACTATTTGCAGGAACGCATCGAGGCCGAGCGGGCCCGCATCTCGCGCGAGATTCACGACGAGTTGGGGCAGAACCTCACCGCCCTGAACATGGGGCTTTTCAGCCTGGAGCAGGCCGCCCGCAACGGGCACTCCCCGGACCCGGACCGGCTGGCCTCGCTCAAGGCCCTGACGGCCGAGGCCATCACCACGGTGCAGCGCATCTCGCGCGAGTTGCGTCCGGCCATTCTGGACGAGCTGGGCCTGGGAGACGCCCTGGCCTGGCTGGTGCGCAGTTTCGAGCAGAGCGCCGCGACCCCCGCCAGCCTGGAGCGGCCCGCCGACCCCCTGGACCTGGACCCCGAAACGGCCACGGCCCTGTACCGCGTCTGCCAGGAGGCGCTCACCAACGTGGCTCGACACGCGGGGGCTTCGCGGGTCTGGGTGCGTCTGGGGCTGTCGCGCGGACGGCTGACGCTCACCGTGCAGGACGACGGGTGCGGAGTGCGCCCCGAAGCCCTGGACGATCCCCACAATCTGGGCCTGGTCGGCATGCGCGAACGCATGCGCGCCGTGGGCGGCGACCTGTCGGTGGGCCTTCGGCCCGGTGGCGGCGCGGCCGTGACCGTGACCGTGCGCCGCAAGCGGTCCGGGGCCGGACGCGCGGCGAAAGGCGGACACGCGGCAAACCCCGGGACCGGGCGGAAAAGGGCCGCGTCGTGACGAACGCATTGCGTCTTCTCATGGTGGACGACCATGGCGTGGTGCGCCGAGGGCTTATGGAGATCATCTCCGCCTCCGGCCGGACCTGCGAGTTTGTGGAGGCCGAAACCCTGGCCCAGGCTCTGGACGCCCTGGAAAACCACACTTTCGACCTGGCCGTGGTGGACATTTCCCTGCCCGACGGCAACGGCCTGGACTTGGTGTCGCGCGCGTCCCGCACCCGGCCGGAGATGCCCGTGGTGGTGCTCAGCATGCACCAGGAGGCCGAATACGCCCGCCGGGCCCTGGCCCTGGGGGCGCGCGGCTATCTGGGCAAGAACTTCGCTCCCGAGGAGTTGGGCCAGGCCATCGCCCGGGTGCTCGGCGGGCAGACTTACGTCAGCGAGGCCCTGTCCCCGGGCCTGCTCGCGCCGACCGGACGCGCCGCCCTGTCCCGGCGGGAGCGCGAGGTGGCCCATCGCCTGGCCCAGGGGGAAAAACTCTCCGACGTGGCCCAGGCCATGGGCATAAGCGTCAAGACCGCCAGCACCTACCGCACCAGGGCCATGCGCAAGCTGGGGCTCACCACCACCGCCGACTTCTTTCGCTACATGCTGGGCCGGGAAATCCTTTGAACGGGCGAAAATAACCGGCGATCCTTCGTCACCCGTCCGTCGTCAAAATCACTTGCCCTGTTTTCCGCGAGGATTTTGCGCCTCTGGCCCTTGGCTCGGCGCGTTTTCCGCAGGTGTTCGCGTCCGTCGGTCGGCTTGTCGGACTGTTCCGACAAAGTTGCCGGGTTTCGGGTTTGGGCTATGCCCGTCGTGGGGACATTTCCCCTTGCGAGGTGCGCCCATGCTGGACGTGATGCGATTGATCTGCGCGTTCGTCTTTGCGGGAATCGTGGGTGTTTTCGCGGTCTGGGCGATCCTGCGTCTGCGTCCGGTCAGGCGGTTGCCCGGGGATTTCGATTTCGACTTCTACAAACGCCAGGAGCCCAAATGAGTCCCGCAAAACTCGTGGCCGAGGAACGCCTGTTCGACCCTCCCTGCCTGGGGATACCGGCCGGAGCCCAGGCCGGCGCCAAAGTGTGCGGGCCGGGCGGCCGGTTTGTGGAGATAGCCCTGCTCGTGGACAACGGGCGCGTGGCCTGCGCCGGATTTCTGGCCGATCCTTCCGGGGCCTGCCTGGCGGCGGCCTCGCGCTGGTGCGAACTGGCGCAAGGCCGGGCGCCGGCGTCCTGCCTGGAGATCGACGCTTCGTCCCTGGCAGGGGAACAGGACGAGGGCCTGGCCGTCGAGCTCTGCCTGAAAGCCGGCCGGGCCGCCGTGACGGCCTGGCTCGACTTGACGACGAGCCCTGCGGCGCAGGAAAGCGCCGCGACCCGCAGGCGGCCAGGCCGATGCGCTCCTGGCTGCGCGGCGCGCGGGGCGGTTTCCGCTTCCCCAAGGCAAAGCGGGGAAACGCTTTCGGTCCGAGCGCGCGGTGGTCCCGGATCGTGAGGCGAAAAGGGGGCTCACGATCCTGAAGACGCCCCGGTGTGCGGCCGGGGCGTCTTCCTTGCGTCGAAGCGGCCTGGGGAGGAACGGTCGTTGAGGAACAATGATAGCAACCAGTTCAGCGCATTTGCTGTGCGATAACTTACCGATACGTTATCTCTCTCGGGGGAGAAAACCGCTGGGAAAGCCTGGCGGTTGTGTCACGAGGCTGGCGATTCGGCTCGGTGTTTCTCGCCAGCTCGGTCTGATTCGTAAAAGAGTATTGTTCGGCCGAAGGGCCTGGCCTTTCCCGTTTTCCCGAGGGGATTTGCGCGCAGGGAGAAAAAACCCCGCCCTAGCCGCTGGACAAACCTCGCCGGAAACGGCAAGTGTTCAATATGGCGCGCGAAACCCAGATTTTTTCGCATGGGCGCACGGGGGAAACTTCCTTCGGTTTTCGGGAGGTTGGGGTGTTTCGCCTGTCCGGCGGCCTTCGTCATTCCCGGTTCGACCAGGCCGGACCGGGGGGGAAGTCCGCGCGCGATGTCCTTCCGGGCCGGTTCGCACGCGTCTGGACCCTCGCCCTGCTGGCCCTGACCCTGCCCGCCCAGGCCGGAGCCCAACAACAGGGCGTGGCCTCGCTGGCCGGACCCGGCCTTGTCTGGCGTCCCGTCCTGACGCTTGTCCTGCTGCTCGTGTGCCTGGCCCAGGCCGGATGCCTGGTGGCGTTGTGGCGTCAACGCCGGCGGATGTTGTGGGAGCGCAAGGCCGGATGCGCCTGCGACCTCACCTACCGTTTTCTTGTGGAGCACGCCCAGGAAGCCATCTGTACCGTGGATCTGGCCGGGCTGTTCACCTACGCCAACCCATGCACGGGCGCGCTGCTCGGCCTGCCCGCCGAACGGCTGACCGGGAAAAGCTGCCTGGAGTTCGTCAAGGACGAAGACCGGCCCACGGCCAAGGCCTATTTCGACCGGGTGCGGGCGGGAGAAAACCTGCAATACGAAGGCCGCTACAAGGCCGCCGGCGGCAACGAAGGCTGGATGCTCGTCTCGGCCATTCCCCTGCGGGATGCGTCCGGCGCGGTCACGGGGGCCTTTATCGTGGCCCACGACCTGACCGTGCGCAAGCATTCCGAACTGGCCCGCAAGGAGAGCGAAGCCCGGTATCGCGCGCTCATCCAGTTGGCTCCCGAAGCCATCGTGGTCTACGACCCGGACAGCGGCAGGTTCACCGACGCCAACGGCAACGCCCAGCGACTCTTCGGCCTGACGCTCGAAGAGTTTTGCGCAAGCGCGCCGGCGCGTCTCTATCAGGAGGTCCAGCCCGACAACAGGCCGCTTGACGAGAGCGTCGCCGAAAACATCCGGCGCACCCTGGCCGGGGAGTCCCTGGTGCTGGAACGGGCCGTTCGGGACACCCGGGGGCGGCTTTTCGCCTGCGAGTTGCGCCTGGCCATTCTGCCGTCGGCCAAGCGGCGCCTAGTGCGGGCCAGTTTTGTCGATATCACGGAGCGCAAGCGGGCCGAGGAGGCCTTGCGTCTGTCCGAGCACCGTTTCAAATCCCTGTACGAGCAGGCTGCGGACGGCATTCTCGTGTTCGGCCCGGACGGTCGGCTCACCGCGGCCAATCCCGCCGCCAGGGAGCTTTTGGGCTACGATCTGGAAGAATTTCTGGGCAAGACCTACGCCGACCTGCTGGAACCCGGACAACTCGACGCCCAACCCGTGGACATGGCCGCCCTGCGGGACGGGCGCACCGTGAGGGGCGAGCGCGTCTTTTTGCGCCGGGACGGTCGAAGCGTTCCCACGGACGTGAGCGCGCGCCTTGTGGACGACGAGTGCTTTCAGGTGCTCATCAAGGATGTGGAGGCCAGAAAGAATCTGGAAAAACTGCGCGAGGACGTGGACCGCATCATCCGTCACGACCTGAAGACCCCGCTGGTGAGCATCCAGAGCCTGGCCTTGCAGATCGGCAAGGGCTCCCTGCCCGACAGGGCCCGCGAGCGCCTGGAGATGCTTGCCGACTCGGCCCAGCGCATGATGCGCATGATCAATTTTTCCCTCGATCTCTACAAGATGGAAACCAAGACCTTCGAGCTCGTGCCGGTCGAATTCGACCTGCTGCGCTCCGCGCTCCACGTGACCTCCCAGATGCGCCCTCTGGCCAAGGGACGCAAGGTGGATCTGGTCGTGCTCTTCGACGGAAGCGAACCCGACGCCCAAGCCCGCTTTCCGGTACGCGGCGAGGAGCTTTTGTGCCTGGGGCTCCTGGAAAATCTAGTGCAAAACGCCGTGGAGGCCTCCCCGCGCGAAGCCCGGGTGAGCATTCTTCTGGAGACCAACCCCAGGCGTCTGGTCATTCGCAACCGGGGCGAAGTGCCGGAAGCCATCCGCCGGACATTTTTCGACAAGTACGTCACCTCGGGCAAGGCCTGGGGCACGGGGCTTGGCACCTATTCGGCATGGATGGTGGCCGAGGCCCATGGATGGACCATCGCCCTGGACTGCTCGGCTCCCGGCTGGACCGGGGTCGGCGTGACCATGGGGCCCGACACGGCCGGCTCCGCGTGAACGCGACGAACGTTTTCTTTTCGTGGCCGCTGACCGTTTCCGCTGCGCATCGCCCGCCGACAGGACCGGGCGCTCGGGCGGCGACGGCGCGACGCGCTCCACAAACCGCAATCGAGGTCCCGCCTCGCCCAAGGACCGCTCCATGAATGCAAACGCCAAGCTTCCCCAGGTCGAATCCTACCACAACCTCGACAAGCTGGCCGAAGACATCCGCCGCCATATTCTCTCGGTGCTCGGCAACGACGTCTATCCGCCGAGGAAATTCCGCTACTTCAACGGATTGGCCTACAGCGTGCGCGACAGGCTCATCGCCATGTGGCTGGCCACCCAGCGCTCCTACTACGACACCATGGCCAAGCGGGTGTACTACCTTTCCATGGAGTTTCTGCCCGGCCGGTTCCTCATGAACTACCTGACCAACATGCGCATGGAGGAAGGCTGCCGCAAAGTCATCGCCGCGCAGGGATTCCAGCTCGAAGACCTGGAAGAAGAGGAACGCGACGCCGGACTGGGCAACGGCGGCCTGGGACGCCTGGCCTCCTGCTACATGGACTCCATGGCCACGCGGCGCATCCCCGGCTACGGGTACGGCATTCTCTACGATTACGGGCTGTTTCATCAACAGATCGTCAACGGCTGGCAGGAGGAGCAGCCCGACAACTGGCGACGCCTGGGCAGCCCCTGGGAGATCGACCGGCGCGAGGACCTCTACGAGGTCATGTTCTACGGCCGCACCGAGACCTATGAAGACGCCGAAGGCAACCTGCGCTGGCGCTGGGTGGACGGACAAAAGGTGCTGGCCATGGCCTGCGACATCCTGGTGCCGGGCTACGACTGCGACCACGTGACCAACATGCGCCTGTGGGCCGCCCGTTCCAGCCAGGATTTCGACCTCAAGGACTTCAATCGGGGCGATTTCGTGCTGGCCATGGAAGAAAAGGTGCTCTCGGAGAACATCTCCAAGGTGCTTTATCCCAACGACGAGCCCGTGGTGGGCAAGGAGCTGCGCCTCAAGCAGCAGTACTTTCTCGTGGCCGCCACCCTGCAGGACATCGTGCGCCGCCACCGCAAGCACCATCGCGGGTTCGAGGCGTTTTCCGACTTCGTGGCCATCCAGCTCAACGACACCCATCCCACCATAGCGGTGGCCGAGCTCATGCGCATCCTGGTGGACGAGGAGTTCCTGGACTGGGATCAGGCCTTCGCGGTGTGCCGACGCACCTTTGCCTACACCAACCACACCGTGTTGCCAGAAGCCCTGGAGACCTGGTCCGTGGACCTTTTGGGACGGGTGTTGCCCCGCCATCTGGAAATCATCAACGAGATCAACCGCCGTTTTCTCGAAGAGGTGGCCGCCAGATATCCCGGGGACTTCGCACGCCTGGACCGCATGAGCATCGTGCACGACGGCCGGGTGCGCATGGCCAACCTGGCGGTGGTGGGCGGGCATGCGGTCAACGGCGTGGCCGAGCTGCATTCGAACATTCTCAAGGACGGCCTGTTCCGGGATTTCCATGAATTCTTTCCCGGAAAGTTCACCAACATCACCAACGGGGTCACCCCCCGGCGCTGGCTTTTGCAGGCCAATCCCAGCCTGTCGGGCCTCATCACCGACGCCATAGGACCCGGCTGGATCACCGAGCTCGACCAGTTGGTCAAGCTTGTCCCCCTGGCCGAGGACCAGGCCTTTCGCGAGGCCTGGCGGGCGTCCAAGCTCGAAAACAAGAAGCGCCTGTCCCGCTACGCCCTGCGCAAGGTGGGCATGGGCATCAACCCCGGCACGCTTTTCGACGTGCAGGTCAAGCGCATGCACGAATACAAGCGCCAACTGCTCAACGTGCTGCATGTGGTCACGCTCTACAACCGCTTGCGCGACGGCCAGGCCCGGGAGGCGCCGGCCCGTACCGTGCTCATAGGGGGCAAGGCCGCGCCCAGCTATCGCATGGCCAAGCTCATCATCAAGCTCATCAACAGCGTGGCGGAGGTGGTCAACAACGATCCCTGCGCCGCGGGACGGCTCAAGCTGGTGTTTTTGCCCAACTACTGCGTGTCGCAGGCGGAAAAGGTCATTCCTGCCGCCGACCTGTCCGAACAGATCTCCACCGCCGGCATGGAGGCTTCCGGCACGGGCAACATGAAGTTCGCCCTGAACGGCGCGCTCACCATCGGCACGCTGGACGGGGCCAACGTGGAGATCATGGAAGAGGTGGGGGAAGACAACATCTTCATTTTCGGGCTCAAGGCCCACGAAGTGACGGCCATGCGCGCCGGGGGACACGATCCCCTGCGCTGCCGCGACCATGACCCGGAGCTGGCCCGCGCCCTGGACATGCTCGGCTCCGGCGCGTTCTCGCCGGGCGATCCGGGCCTGTTCGCCCCGGTCCTCGATTCGCTCCTGCACTGGGGCGACCACTACATGCTGTTGGCCGACTACCGCGCCTACATCGACACCCAGGACCGGGTGGGGCGGCTCTACCTGGACCGCGAAGCCTGGACCCGGAAGTCCATCCTCAACACGGCTCACATGGGCAAGTTCTCGTCCGACCGGGCGGTGATGGAATACGCGTCGCGGATCTGGGGCATCAGCCCCATGGGGGAATGAGGCGGCGGGGCGACTGGGCGGCGCGCCGCGCCCGCGTGGGCCGGGCGGCGGCTAGCGCCCCTCGCCCCCGTTCTGGCTCTCGAAGAAGGCCCCGGCCCAGGTCATGGCCTCGGTGTAGGCGTCCTTGACCACCTCGATGTCGAAGCTGAGCTTGCGGGTCTGGGTTTCCACCTTGGCCCAGTCGGCGTCTTCTATGGTGTCGAGCAGGGTGATGAGGGGCTGGTATTCGTTGTTGGGCTCGCGGCACAGGGCGGACTTGAGCTTTTCGTCCAGGGGCAGATAATCCACCACCTGGCGGGTGGGCATGCCCAGGATGGCGTCGATCAGGGAGAAAAGACCCAGCAGAAACAGCGCTCCCGGATCGAAACCCCAGAAGTCGTACGTGGCGGCGATGGTCTCCAGAAACTTGCCCCGTTGCAGGCTCAAAAGCACCAGCTCCTGCGGGTTGTCGCCCTTCTGGGCCATGTCGGCCAGCAGGACGGCCCGCAACCAGTTCTTCATCTTGGTCACGCCCAGCATCATCACGGCCTGCTTGATGGACTGGATCTTGCGCGGAAATCCGAAGGCGGCGCTATTTAAGTACGACAACAGGCGAAAGCTCACCGACACGTCCGACCCGATGGCCTCGGACAGGGCGTCGAAGTCCGGGTCTTCGGCCTCGATGATGCGCAGGATGTTGATGCGCGAAATTTCGTGGGACGTGAGCTTGCGCTCCGAAATGATTTCGGGCTGCTTGAAGAACGCTCCCTGAAACAGGGTGTATCCGGCCTTCTTGAGCGTTTCGTACTGCTTGAGGTTCTGCACCCGCTCGGCCAGAAACAAAGGCAAACGCGCGCGCTTTTCGCGCAGCAGGGCGATGGGGTCGGCCCCGGTGGAGATGTCGATGGTGAGAATGTCGGCCAGGGCGTGGAGCCTGGACCGGGCGTCGCCGTCGGCGGCGCAGTCCACGGCCAGGGTGTAGCCGTCGTCCTTGAGCGCGGCCAGGGCCTGCAGCAAGGAGGCCGGGTCCGCCACCCGCCCGATGAGCTTGACCACCCCCTGGGAGGGCGAAAAGGCGTAGGGGGCCTTTTCCAGCACGCCGCGTTCGTCGAACCCCACGAGAATGCGCTTGCCCCGCTCCATGGCCTGCTGGATGCCGATGAAGGTGCTCGACACCAGACTTTCGGCGGCCTGGTCCTTGGCGGCGTTCACCAACTGGGAGCCCGTGTCCTCCCCCGCCCCGTGCAACTGGTAGCCCCAGAGCTTCCGGCCGGCGTCGAGAATGGGATGCTTGGTGAAGAATACGTGGCCCTGGGACGCGAACTGTTGTTCGGACATAGATATCCCGTGGTCAGTGGGTGGAACGGGGCTTCGTCCTCTCGCAGACGAGGGAAGCGGTCATGAGCAAAGACGCTATTGGAAACCCCATACCTGGTTCCCAAACCGGCGGAAAGCTTTTTTTCGAAAAAACGATCCTATGCGTCGTGATCCGACGATTCGGCCGGGCGCTCCCGACGCAACTTGTCGCCGTAGCGCACCCGGGCTTCCCACACCTTGAGGCCCACGCGTTTGCCCAGGTCCATCTGGCGGGCCTTGAGCAGGGCCTCGGCCGCCTCGCCGTTGCCCTGGGCCTTGAGCATGCTGGCCGACTCCAGGTCGCGCAGGTACTTCTCGCATTCGGCGATCAGTCCCGAAAGGTCCAAGGCGTCGAGTTCGGCGGGAACCCGTACGGAGCGAACGCGCCGTTGCATGCATGCCCCCTTTTTTTCCACAATACAAACAAGGCGCCCGTCCGGCAACTTCCGACGAACTTGCGGCCTTGAGCTTTGCGCGGCAAGGATGCTACACGGCAAACGTGCAACTTTTTTCCCGGGAATATCCATGGCCTTGAACCGCAACGACAAACTGCTCCTGCTCGCCGCGGCCGTGCTGGCGGTGGCGGTGGTCGGCGGACTGGCCCTGTGGCGAATCACCGCGGGACCCGGACCGGCGGGGAACGAATCCGCTCCCGCCGCCTCGACCCCGGCGCCGGCTCCATCGGCCCAGACCCCGGCACCGGCCCAGACCTCGACGCAAGGCCCGTCGCCGGGCACGCACGGCCTGCGCGGCGGCGCGGCCCCGGAACCGGCAGGCGACGCTCGCGCGCCGGCAGGGGGCCACGTTTCGGGCCAGACTGCGGGCCAGGCCCCGGGCAAAGTCTCCGGCAAGCTTTCGGGCCAGGCCGCTCCGCAGGCCTCGGGCCAGGTGGGCGGGCAGGTGCTGCCCGGAGCCGCCTCGGGCATGGCCCCGCATACCGACAAATCCCTGGAAGACCTCTTCACCGAGCCCCTCGATCCACCCAAGCCGCCCGAGCCGCCGGCCCCGGCTCCTCCTCCGGCTCCCGCGCCCGCGGTCGCCCCGTCACCGCCCGCGCCCCCGCCTCCGGCCAAGAAGCCCGAAACCAAGGCCGAACGCAAGGCCCGGCTGGCCAGGGAACGCCGGGAGCAAGCCGAACTCCTGCGCGCGGCCAAGGCCGAACTCAAGCGGGCTGAAGAAGAGTTGCAGCGCATCAAGCGCGAGGCGACCCAGGCCATCAAGGACGCCCAGGCCATCAAGGAGAGCAATGCGGCCAAAACGGCGCCGGCCGACACTCCGGCTCCCGCGTCGGCCGCGCCCGATGCCGCTCCCTCCGGGCAAAAGCCGCCCGAGGGCAAACCCCGGTCCCAGGTCGATCCCGCCACAGGGGGAAGCGACGCTCCCCAGGCCGCTTCGGCCGGCTCGGACGGCGGAGCTTCCCGGGCGGAAGCGGCCGCGCCACCCGGAGACGCGCAGGCCATCCCCCGCCTTGAGGGGAGTGCCGGCGCGGGGAGCGCGACGAGCAAAACGGGCGTCTTGGAGCGGGTGAGCGTGACCGAGACGCCCGATGCCGTTTCCCTGCGCCTCGTGGGGGCCGGCAACGCCCACGCGCCCAAGGCCTCGTATCTGTCCTCGCCGCCGCGCCTGGTGGTCGATCTTCCGGGACACTGGACCTACCGGGGGCCCCGCGACGTTTCCGGTTCCGGGACGGTCCGGGCTCGGGTGGGCCGCCATCCGGACAAGCTGCGCATCGTGGTGGATTTGGCCCGGACGCCCGGACGCGGGCGCAAGGCCTCCCTGGAAACAAGCGGCGACGCCCTGGTGGTCACCGCGCCCAGATAGCGTGAGAACCCTTGACCGCGCCGGAGCCCGGACATGTGCGGCCCGGCGCGAAACAACATCTTGTCGTGATGGAGAACCCCGTGAAGCGCTTGACACTTCTTGGAATCGTCCTGCTCGTGTTCGCCGTGTGCGCTCCCTGCTTCGCCTTGGAAGAGCGCACCATCACCAACGAACCCACGGTCAACAAGCCCCATGTGCAGGCTCCGGCCTCGTCCGGGACGACCCAGGCCCCGGCCCAGGCCGAAGAACCGGCCGCCCAGCCCCAGCCCCAGCCCCAGGACCAGACCTCGGGCAATCCGGCGGAAAAGGCCTTTTCGAAAACTCCGGCCCAGACCAGCGCCCCGGCCAAAGCCGCCGCCCCGGCGCCGGCTCCCGCATCGGGACAGACCGAACAGTGGACCCCGCCCGCCGAGGGCCAGCCCGCGGATTCATACCAGGACAACGCCACCGCGCCATCGGGCTCGGGCGCGGACATGTATCATTCGCCCGAAGCCACCCAGACGCAAACCTACTCCCGCAAGGAGATCGACCAGCAGGTCATGGGCTTTTTCGAAGGCGGCGCGCGCGGCCTGGCCGAAATCATCGGCAAGGCCTTTGATCGGTACGGGGAGCCGGCGGGTTTCATCAAGGGCGGCGAAGGCGCGGGCGCGCTCTTCGTGGGGCTGCGCTACGGAGAAGGATGGCTGCATCTCAAAAACGGACAGAAGGTCTACGTCTACTGGCAAAGCCCGTCCCTGGGCTTCGATGTGGGCATCAACCTCTCCAAGGTCTTTTGCCTGGTCTACGGCATGACCAACGTGGACCAGATCTTCCAACGCTACCCGGGCGTGGACGGCAGCGCCTACGTGGTGGGCGGCTTCGGCATGAACTACCAACGCTCCGGACCCGTCACCCTGGCACCCATCCGCTTCGGCATGGGCCTGCGCCTGGGCGCCAACGTCGGGTACATGGCCTTTACTCGGGAAAAGACCATCAATCCCTTTTAGGATGGGGAGTGCTGCGAAGCGTTAAGATCGGGGGGAGGGAACCCCTTTTTTGAAAAAAAGGGGTTCCCTCCCCCCGGCCCTCCTCCCTCCTCAAAAAACTTCAGTATCGGGTCGCATCATGGCGCGGCGGTGCGTTGGACGGCTCAACCCGTCAACGCACTTTCCGTTTGCACAAAAAAGCCGATTCAAAACGTTTCGCCCCTTTCGTCGTCGCGTCCGATCGTCTTTCCCCGGCGTTTCCGGCCGCACCCATGAGAAAGTTTTTTGGAGAAGGGGGTTCGGGGGAGGAACCTTTTGTTCACAAAAGGTTCCTCCCCCGATCTTCCCTCTCCTTCTTCTTCCACTTCTTTTCTTCTCCTACACCTTCCGTGCGCAACACGGCGGGCCGGCGGGGCGGGGGCCGGCGGCGTCTTGGGCTTGGGGCAGGGCGGCGAGGGCGGTGACGGCCAGGTCCAGGAATTCGTCCAGGTCGAGTCCCAGCCGCTCGCATTCGCGGATGTTTTCGCGGCGCACGTTGCGGGCGAAGGCTTTGTCTTTCATTTTTTTCTTCACGCTTTTGGTCTGGAGTCCGGCGTAGCCGTCCGGGCGCATGAGCGCGGCGGCATGCACCAATCCGGTGACGGATTCGCCGGCGCGCAGGGCGAAGTCCAGGACCGAGGCGGGGGTGTGTCCGTTGAGTTCCCCGTTGTGGGCCTCTATGGCGTGGAGGGCTTCGTCCGGCAGCAGTCCGGCCAGGTCGCGAGCGGCCTGGAGTCCGTGTTGGGCCGGGGTTTCGTGGGTATGGGGAAAGTCCAGGTCGTGGACCAGGCCGGTGAGGCCCCAGAGGGTTTCGTCGTGACCAAGGCGGCGGGCCAGGGCGGCGAGAACGGCTTCGCTTTGCAGGGCGTGCAGGAGCATGCCGGGTTTGGGCCCCTGGTTTTCGAGCAGACGCCAAAGTTCTTCGCGGGTCGTCATGGCGCTTCTCCTTGCGGGGGATGGAGGATATGGTGCATGAATGAAACAGCTCTGCCTTCTGCACGGCAACTGCCAGGGAGAGGTTTTGGCCGCTTTGCTTTCGGCCTCTCTGGAGTTTACGGCCCGCTACGAGGTGGAATTCGTGGTGAATTTCACGCAGGAGCCGGTAAGGCCGGGCAGTCTGGCCCGGTGCGGCCTGTATTTGCACCAGCATCTGGGGCCGCTTTGGGGGGAGCTTTCCACTCAGGCGTTTGTGGCCCGACTGCCCGGGGGATGCAAGACGATTTGCTTTCCCAACATGTTTTTCACGGGGTATTGGCCGTTCTGGTCGAACCGGGCGGGGTTCGACTGCGCGGACAGCTTTCTCGACGACCTGATCGAGCAGGAGCTCGACCGGGACGAGTGCCTGCGCCAGGCCACCCGGGCCGACGTGAGCCGTCTTTTCGACCTGAAGGCCTTGCTTGAGGCGTCGTTAGCCCGCGAACGAGAAAAGGAAGCCCTTTGCGACGTGCCCTATGTGTCGTATATGGAGGAGAACTTTCGCACCAGGCAACTGTTTCGCACCATCAACCATCCCGGCCGGGAGATCCTGCTGCGTACGGCCGACGCGGTGCTTGCCTTGCTGGATATGGCCCCGCTGCCTCCGGCTTTCAGGGAGATCTGCCCGGACTTCTACGGGGACTTCGAGTTGCCCGTCCATCCGGGGGTGGCCGCGTTTCACGGCTTGGCCTTCGCCGGCGCGGAGCGGCGCTACACCATTTACGGAACGGCCATGACCTACGCGGAGTACGCGGCCCGCTACCTGGATTGCCGGATGGCGGGCAGGGCCGATTTCCTTGCGTATTTGACCGAAGGTTGATTTTCAAGGAGGACATCATGGACGGCGTCAAGACAGTGTTTCCCGACATCATTTCCTCTCGGTTGGAAGATATTTACGGCGCTCCCCTGCCGGACGAGGAGTTTCCCCTCTACCGCGAGGCCATCCGCAAGGCGGCCGACCGCCTGCTGGAACTGACAGGCGAGGAGACCCGGGAAGAGGCCAAGGCCCTGGTCGAGGAGTTGCAAAGCCTGGGCGAACGTGTGCGCCGGGTGTGCATGCGCTTCGCCTATCTGCAAGGGTTGCAGGACGGACACGCCCTGCGCCAGGCGCTGGAGAAGAAGATCGGGTGAACGCGAACGTATTGTTTTTTCGGGTGGCCGCGTCGTGACCATCAGCCACGACGCCTTGGTCACCCTGGAGTACCTGCTGTTCGGGGTTCTGGCCCTGCTGCATCTGTCGGGCGTGGTTTCGGGCCTGCACGCGTTGTTTTCCTCCCGGTCGCCCCAGGGGGCCATCGCCTGGGTGATGGGCATGCTCACCATGCCCTACCTGGCCGTGCCCCTGTACTGGGTGTTGGGTCGGGACCGTTTTGTGGGGTACGTGGCCGCCAGACGGGCCGGCAACCTGGAGATTGAGGCCCTGCGTCGGGAACTCAGTCCCGACGGGGCCTTGCCGCCGGCTTCCGAGTCCATGATCGGGTGCCTGGAGGTGCTGGAGCGCTTGGCCGGCATGCCCTTTACCGGGGGGAATTCGGCGCGCCTGCTCGTGGACGGGCCCAGGACCTTCGAGGCCATTTTCGAAGGCGTGGCCCAGGCCCGACGGTACGTGCTGGTGCAGTTTTTCATTATCCACGACGATAGACTGGGCCAACGGTTGCTCGCGGCGCTGACCGAAGCGGCGGCGCGGGGGGTGCGCGTGCTTTGCGTCTACGACGAGATAGGCTGCCACGCCCTGCCCAAGGCCTATCTGGACGCGCTGGCCTCCGCCGGGGTGGACGTGCGGCCCTTCAACACCACCAAGGGGTGGCGCAACCGGTTCCAGGTGAATTTTCGCAACCACCGCAAGATCGTGGTGGTGGACGGGCGCGTGGCCTTTGTGGGCGGGCACAACGTGGGCGACGAATACATGGGCGAAAGCCTGCGCTTCGGTCACTGGCGCGATACCCACGTGCGCGTGGAAGGCCCGGCCGCGGTGATGGTGCAGTTGTGCTTTCTTGAAGACTGGTACTGGGCCTCGGGGGAAGTGGCGGACCTGGATTGGGACACCTCGCGCTTCGAGGGCCCGGGACTTTCCGTTTTGGCCCTGCCTTCGGGCCCGGCAGACGATCAGGAAACCTTCGCCCTGGCCCTGACCGCGCTCATCCACACGGCCAAGCGCCGGGTGTGGATCGCCAGCCCCTATTTCGTGCCCGACAAGGAGGTCACCGCGGCCCTGCAACTGGCCGCCCTGCGCGGAGTGGACGTGCGGGTCATGTTGCCGTCCCGACCCGATCACCTCATGGTCTGGCTGGCCGCGTATTCCTATTTCCCGGAACTCGAGGACCAGGGCGTCAAGTTCTACCGCTACCAGAAGGGCTTTTTGCACCAGAAGGTGGCCCTGGCCGACGACGAACTGGCCTTTTTGGGCACGGCCAACTGCGATACCCGGTCGTTCCGTCTGAATTTCGAAATCACCTTGGCCGTGGCCGACCGGAGCTTCGCCGAGCAGGTGCGGGACATGCTCGAAGCCGACTTCGCCCTGTGCCGCCGGGCCACCGCGGCGGACTACACCCGGCGGTGGCTGGGATTCAAGGCGGCGGTGCGCCTGGCGCGCCTGCTCTCTCCCATCTTGTGAGCCCCTGGGGCGCGCGAAAGGAGCGCGGGGCGCGCTCTCGACAGGCGAGGGGGTTTTTGCTAACCGCTCTGAATGGTGAAGTCCGATCGGAAAGCCGTACCGTACGGCTGCGCCGTATCGGGTGGAACCTTTTGGCAACGCCTTTGTCGTCCTGTCCTGTCGTCGAACGCTTCGAGCTTTTGCGGTGCGACAGGCTTTGACCCGCCAGGCCTGTCATCGGCTGGTAGAGGGGACCTGTCATGCCTCTTCGCCACGGCTCACGGCCGGGGGGTTCATGCTGAACCCACCCGACTGGCCCATACGCAAGACCCTCAACCTGCTTGTGCTCTGTTCGCTGTTGCCCGCCATGGGGGCCATGCTCTTCTTCGGTTGGCTGGATGTCAAAAACGAAGAGGAAAACCTGGGCCGCCAGATGGTGTACATGGCGGACAGCCTGGGTGAAATCAAGTTCCGCCAGGCCGAGTCCTGCCGGCTGCTTTTGGGGTCCCTGGCCGAGGTCGACATCGTGCGCAAGGTCGAACCCCGGGCCGTGACCGCGCTGTTTCGGCGCATTCTGGAAAACACCCCCCTCAAGGCCAACCTGGCCCTGGCCCTGCCGGACGGCCGGGTGTGCGCCTCGGCCGCCCCGTGCGCGCCCGAGGTTTCGCTGGGCAATCTCAAGGTCTTTGCGGACGCCGTGCGCACCAAGGCGTTCAGCGCCGGCGAATTCGCCCTGAGTCCGGTCACGGGCATCGACGCCTTCCACTACGCCATGCCCGTTTTCGACGGGGTGAACCTGTCGGGCGTGCTCTTCGTGGCCCTGCCTCTGCAGGGCACGGACGACCTCTCCAGCCAGATCGCCTCCACGGACGGGGCGCGGGTGGCGCTTTTGGACCATGTCCTGCGACGCATCCATCGCGTGCCGGAAAATCCCCTCCTGATGCGCGGCATGCCGGCTCCCCCGAGCGTGACGAAGCGGCTCGGGGACACCGGGGAGGAGCGGGGCCGCTTTGTCGCCGTGGGGGGCGACGGGGAGCGCGTGCTGTACGGCTTTCGCAGACTACGCCTCGCGCCGGGGGAGCCGGTCTACCTGACCATTCTGGTGGGCGCTCCGGTGCCCAGCCTCATGCAGGCCTTGACGGGGCGGTTGGGCCAGTCGCTGCTGTTGGTGGGCGCGGTGCTGGTGCTGGCCCTGGCCGTTTCCCGGCTGCTTTCGGAGAAGTCCGTGGGCGAAGGCATGGACCGGCTGACCGCCGCGGCCGACACCCTGGCGGCCGGTGACACGGCGGTGCGGGTGGGAGAAATGCGGGCCTGTAGCGAACTCATCCGTTTCGGCCGAACCTTCGATCACATGATGGACGAATTGGCTTCGCGCGAGCACGCTCTGCGCGACGGGCGCGAGCAGTTGGCGGCGATTCTCGACTCCGCCAGCGACGGCGTCTACGGCGTGGACCAGGACGCCAAGATCACCTTCGCCAATCCGGCGGCCCTGACCATGCTGGGCTATGCGGACGTGACCCAGGTGCTCGGCCGAGACGATCACACCCTGATTCACCACACCAGGCGCAGCGGCAAGGCCTATCCGGTCTGGAAGTGCCCCATTCGCTGGGTGTTGCAGAACGGACGCCCCACCACCCGGGACGACGAAGTGTTCTGGACCGCCCAGGGAATGTATTTCAGCGTGGAATACACGGTTTCGCCCATTCGCGACGGCGAAACCATCCGCGGGGCCGTGGTGGCCTTTCGCGACATCACCGAGCGCCTGCGGGTGCAAAACGAGCTCACGCGCCACCGCGAACACCTGGAAGTGCTGGTGGAGGAGCGCACGGCCAAGCTGCAGAAGGCCGGACAGGCCCTCAAGATGCTCACGCTCGCCATTGAGCAGAGTCCGGTTTCGGTGGTCATCACGGACCGCAAGGGTCGTATCGAGTACGTCAATCCGCGTTTTTGCGAGACCACGGGCTATTCCATGGGAGAATGCCTGGGCAACCGGGCGGGCATGGTGCGCTCCGGCGAACACGGCGAAGATTTTTATCAGGACCTGTGGTCCACGATCACCAGCGGCAAGATCTGGAAGGGGGATTTCGTCAATAGAAAGAAAACGGGCGAACTCTTCTGGGAAAACGCGTCCATCGCTCCGATTTTCGACGAAAACGGCCAGATTACCCATTTCATGGCCGTCAAATTGGATATCACCCTGAAAAAACAGGCCGAAGAAGCCCTGCGGGACAAGCAGAAATACCTCTCCACGCTTTTGTCTTCCATCAATACGGGCATTTTGCTGGTGGATCGGGCCACCCACCTGGTGGTGGACGTCAACCCCTCGGCTGAGCTTCTGCTGGGCGCGGGCAAGGTCGAACTCCTGGGCAAGGACTCCCGCCCGTTCTTTCCCGAGGCCCAGCCTTCACCCATCTCCGGGTGGGATCTGCGGGAAAACGGTGCCTCGCGCGAGATCATCCTGACCAACCGGCGCGGCGAACACGTTCCGGCCCTGGTGGCCACCTTGCCCCTGGAGATCGGCGGCCGGGGATGCCTGCTGTTGACCCTGCTCGACATCACCGAACGCAAGCGTATGGAGGAGGAGCTGCGCTCCCTGGCCTTCACGGACGCCCTGACCGGCGTGAACAACCGCCGTCGGTTCCTCGAACTGGCGCATCGCGAGCTGGAACGGGCCAAGCGCTACGGCACGCCCTTTAGTTATCTCACCCTGGACGTGGACCATTTCAAGTCCATCAACGACGCCTACGGTCACGAGCAGGGAGATCAGGTGCTCAAGAGCCTGGCGAGCACCTGCCTGAAGGCCTTGCGCGACACGGACATTTTCGGTCGCCTGGGCGGCGAGGAGTTCGGGGCGGTGCTCATCGAGTCCACGGCGCAGGAAGCCCTGTCCGCGGCCACGCGACTGCTCAAGGCGGCGGCGAAAGACCGGCAGGAAATAGACGGACACACGGTGGGCTACACCGTGAGCATCGGGGTCTGTTCCTGGCGCAATGGGGATGACGCGCTGTCGGAGATCATGCGCCGGGCGGACAAGGCCCTGTACGAGGCCAAGGCCAGAGGGCGCAATCGCGTGGTGACCTGCTGAGCGCGGAACCGCTCAGGACCGTTTGGCCAGAAATCGGCCCGCCAGCTTGCTCACGCCCCAGACCAGGCAGATGCCCCCGACCCACATGCCCAGGGTCAAGGCGATACCCAGAAAGGGGAACCCCAGGGACTGGGCGATGTAGGTGCGCACGACCCCGAAAAGAAAGATGGCGCACAGCGTGGTCCACAACAACAAAAAGCCTCGCCAAAGCGCTTTGAGGATGTTCATACCCGCGCTTAACAGGCGAGGTCACCCGGGCGCAAGCCCGTGCAAGCGCGGGCCGACCGTGCCGAAGCGGTCGTTTTCGCGCTGCGTCCGGGGCTCGCATTTCCGGGGAGGGAAGCGCGAGGCCGGCCGAAGCGGGCGTCTTGCCTGGCGGCATGGGCTGTGTTATTTTGTCAGCATGCGAGTCAACAAACTTTCCCTCTGCGTGTTCGTCGGCATTGAGGTGTGCTTGTGTCTGGTGACGTTGGGCATGGTTTTACCGGCCACCGTCAAGACCGGGAGCCTGTTGGCCACGGGAGCGGCCCTGGTTTCGGCCATCCCGTGGGGATTGGTCACGGCCACCGGACTGGCCGTGTGGAGGTATGCGGTCAAGCGCAAGCCCTGAATCGGACTGCAACGCCTGAACGCTTGTCCTTTTCTTGCGACGCGTCGGTCCCCGGCCTGGCGTTTGGACCGGGCGCTCGGGACAGAAGAGGCGCGTCGCCAAGGACCGTTGCGGACCAGCGTTCGAACCCCTTGTCAATGAGGCGATCCGCCTGAGTATGAGATGGCGTGGCGTACGGGCGACAGAAACGACAACCGCCGGAAACGAACGTTTCCGGCGGTTTTTTGCGAGATCGCGCAAGGAAAGCGAGCGCGGCCGGCCTCGAAAAGTCTCGGCCCCTTTGCCGCCGGGGCGGCGGGCGAAGCCGGTAGCGCGTCGGGAAAGGGGCGGGGCCTCGGCGGCGTCTCAGTCCGTGCGCTCCTTGAGCGCTTCCAGGGTTTCCGCCACGTCGTCCAGCATGGCCCGGGCGGTTCCCGTCGGATCCGTGGACTGGCGGATGGGCCGGCCCACCACCAGGTAGTCGGCTCCGGCGGCGATGGCCCGCCCGGGAGTGAGCACCCGGTGTTGGTCGTCGCCGGCGTGGTCCGGCTGGCGGATGCCAGGCGTGACGATGACGAAATCCTCCCCGAACCGGCGGCGCAGCATGGCGGCCTCGCGCCCCGACGACACCACGCCGGCCAGGCCGCAGGCCAGGGCGTAGCCGGCGCGCAGGGCCACCAGGTCCTCCACTTCGCCCATGCAGCCCAGTTCGCGCAGGTCTTCCTCGCCCATGCTGGTGAGCACGGTGACCCCGAGCAGGTTCACCGCGCCGGCCTCGGCCCGCACGGCCTTGAGTTGGGCCGTGGTGTGGGCGTGCACCGTGGCCAGATGCACCCCGTGCCGGGCGGTCTGACGCACGGCCATGGCCATGGTGCGGGGAATGTCCAGGAATTTGAGGTCGAGCATGACCTTGTGTCCCAGGGCGACGATCTCGTCCACCAGGGGGAAGCCGCCCTCCAGAAAGAGCTCCAGACCAACCTTGAAATGCCCGACCGCGGGCGAGAGGCGGCGCACCCAGTCCAGGGCTTCGGGCGCGCTGGGCACGTCCAGGGCGAAGATCAGGCGTTCGCGAAGCGCGATGGCGTTGCGGTCGATCATGAGCCCATCCCGATGAGTCCGGCGAAGGTCCGGCCCGGTCCCTGGAACAGGCCGGTTTCCCAGAGGCGGTTCTGCACGGCCCACCAGTCCTCGGGCAGGCCGATCTCGCGCATGCGCGCGACCAGGCGGCACAGCCGGTCCCAGTCCGGGGAGCCGGTCTCCAGTTCGGCCAGGGCGTGCAGGCCGATGCGTCGGGTGAGTTCCCGGCAGGACTCGGCGGGTCGTGGCGTCTTGTGCAGATACAGGGTGAGCAGCTTCTGGCGCTTGCCGCCCAAGTCCAGCCCCCAGACGTAGCTCCAGACCAGGGCGGGCCACAGTCCGGCCCAACGCGGGGCCAGGGTCAGGGTGTTCTGGCCGTCCTGGAGCTCGTCGATGAAGTGGGCGCCGCACTCCATGCGGCGAACCGACTCCCGCCACAGGGACTCTTCGGCCCTGGTCACCCAGGCGTTGGCCAGGGCCTGGCGCTTGTTCTGCGGCAGGGACCTGGGGTGAAACACCGCCTCGCGCCCGCCGGCGAAGCGCGCCCGCACGGGATGGGCCAACGGGTCGCCGGATTCGGGCAAGCGCCAGGACAGCTCCATGTTTTCCGCGCCGCTCTCCAGATTCCAGCGCACGCTGGCGCCGCCCGAGAACTCGCCGTCCTTCAGGCTGGCGGCGCGCACGCTCACCCGCACGCCGGGCCAGTCCGCCTGGGCGCTCTGCTCGGGGGCGGGCAGGCGTTCCTCGGCCCAGAGGGTGAGAAGGGCCTGGGCGGCGAGCGACTCCAGGCTCTCGCGCCGGGGCCGGACCAGGGTGTTGAAAATGGTGCGCCCGTCGCCGTATTCGGGCAGGTTCGAAGGCGCGTCCTTCAGCGCCGCGAGCATGGGGCCTTCCAGATCGGGCGCGCCCGTGGCCTGGGCCAGCTCCATGGACCGCAGGGCGTAGGTCATGGCGTTGATAGGCTCGATGCGCGCGATTTCGTCGAAAAACCAGGCGCAACTGGCCATGGAGGCCAATCCCCACTGTTGCATGGCCAGGAGCTTCCAGGCCACGGTGCGCTCCGTCGCGCCGAGACCCGGGCGCAGGTGCGCGGCTTCGAAGCTCTCCTGGTCGCAAAGCTTGGCCAGTACCTTGCCGTAGCCGATCAGGGCCTTCATGGGATCGGTGAAGACCGTGGCCCCGCGTCGGAAAAAGTGCTGATCCACCCCGCTTTTCACCCCCTGCAGGGCCTGACGCAAAGGGCCGCGCCAGGTCTGGCGCCAGCCGGCGTGGCCGCCGCTGGTGCAGCCGCAGTCGCTTCGCCAGCGTTCCACGCCGTGGGCGCAGCTCCAGGAGGAGGGCTCGTGCAGGCGTACCTGCCGGGTGGGCGGATGGGCGGCCAGATAGGCGGCGAAATTGGTCAGGGTGAGGCCCCGCGCGCCCTGGCGGGCCTGGTCGAGCACGTAGGCCAGGGCCATCTCGCCGAAGGTGAAGTGGTGGCCGTAGGTTTCGCCGTCCGTGGCCAGGGAGGTCAGTCCGGGCCGGGCGGCGTCGGCGATGCGGCGAAAGAAGTTGGACCCGTCGGAGAGCAGCCCTTCGAAAGCCACGGCCTGCGAGAGCGGCCCGTCGTAAAAGAACACGGACATGGGGCGCCCCGAGGGCAGGGACACGCGGTAGGGTTGGGTGATGTCCAGGCTGTCCGGGTGCGCGTCGGTCCAGGACCCACCGTCCAGGGGGGCGACCTGGCGGGCCTGGCCCGGGGCCAGCACCGTGAAGATCACGCCGTGGCGGGCCAGGACTTCCAGGCTCGGGATGTCCACCGCGGCCTCGGCCAGCCACATGCCCTCGGGCGCGCTGCCGAAACGGGCCACGAAGTCGTCCACGGCCCAGGCCACTTCCAGCTCCTTGTCCAACTCCGTGGCCAGGGGCATGATCTGGTGGTGGTAGACCTGGGCCATGGCGTTGCCGTGTCCCAGACGGTCCAGGCTGGCCCGATCGGCCTCCACCATGCGGCGGCAGGTTTCCGGTTCGGCCTGGGCCAGCCAGTTCATCATGGTGGGGCCGGCGTTGAAGCTTATCCACTCGTAAAGGTTCATTATTTCTGCGATGCGGCCCTGGGAGTCCAGGCGTCTGGCCCGCGAGATGGGCGCGTAGGACTCGCGGCAGATGCGCTGGTTCCAGTTGATCTGGGGCGCGGCGCTGCCCTCGGGCAGGATGAGCCCCAGCCAGGGGTCTTCGCGCGGGGGCTGATAGAAGTGGCCGTGGATGCAAAGGTGCTTGCTCATGGGGGTCACCTGAGGCTGACGGACGGGCTCTTTCAGGACCGGTCTTGCGCGCGCCAGGGCTTGCGCATCATCTTGGCCAGCACCGCCGCCAGGGTTTCGTATGCAAGAGGTTTGGCTATGGAGTCGTCCATGCCCTCGGCCAGAAGGCGTTCCCGGTCGCCGGGCAGGGGATGGGCGGACAGGGCCACTATGGGCACCCGGGACTTGTCGCCCAACTCCCGCGAACCGCGCACGGCCCTGGCGGTGGTCAGGGCGTCGGGCGCGGGGAGTTGGATGTCGAGCAGCAGGCAGTCGAAGTCTTCGTGGGTCAGGGCTTGCAGAACGGCCTGGCCATTGTCCACTATGGTCGTCTGGTAGCCCAGGCTTTCGAGCATGTCCATGGTCATCATGGTGTTGACCGGATCGTCTTCGGCCAGCAACACGCGCTTGCCCGAGGCGGGGTTTTCGGCTTCCGGCTCGGCCGGGGAAGCCGGGAGGGGCGCGGCTTCCTCCGGGCACAGGGTGACGGGCAGGGTGAAGCACACGGTCGAGCCTTCGCCCTCGGCGGTGTCGTAGGCCAGGGTGCCGCCCCACTGGGTCACCAGATGCTTGACGATGGCCAAGCCCAGTCCGGCTCCCTGAAAACGCCGGGAACGCGATCCGTCGGCCTGGGTGAAGGGATCGAACACCCGGGACAGCTTGGACTCGGGAATGCCGATGCCCGTATCTTCCACGCAGAAAAGCAGCCGCCAGGCGTTTGAGCGGGATGCGGGCGGCAAGGCGTCCACGCGCAGGCGGACCTCGCCGGTCGGGGTGAATTTCACCGCGTTGCCCACCAGATTGAAAAGCGCCTGGCGCAGCATGCCGCCCTGGCCCATGAACCGCGGCGGCATGCCGGGTCCGGTTTCCATGGTGAGCACCACGTCCTTCTTCTCTGCTTCCTGACCGAAGAGCTGGGCCATTTCGCCGAGTATGCCCACGGGCGAAAAGGATTCGGGCTGGGGAGGGGGCGCGCCCGCGTCCAGGTTGGAAAAATCGAGAATGTCCGTGAGCAGGGCCTGCAGGGCGCGTCCGCTCTCCAGGGCGGTCCCCACGAAGCGGGCCTGGCGGGGATCGAGGCTGGTGCGCCCCAGGAGCTGGAGCATGCCCAGCACGCCGTTGAGAGGGGTGCGAATCTCGTGGCTGACATTGGCCAGGAATTCGCTCTTGGCCTGGCTGGCCTCCAGGGCCTGGTCGCGGGCGGCGATGAGTTCCCGCTCGGCCCGCAGCCGGGGGGTGATGTCGATGACCACGCAGAGCGCCACCCGTTCTCCCGTGGGGTCGTTGATCACGGCGGCGTCCACCAGAACGTCGAGGTCTTCGCCCTGGGCCGTGTGCATGACCGCCGGGGCCTTGGTCACGTCCCGGCCCTTGAACAGGGGGTCGAAGTCCTCCTGGTCGAAGGTGAAGAGATCGTCGACGCTTTTGCCGATCAGCGCCTTGCGGCGATGCCCGCCGTGAGCGCACAGGTGCTGGTTGATGTCCACGAAGGTCTTGGCCAAGCCCACCGTGAAGAGCATGACCGGCGCGGTTTCGAACATTTTCTTGTACCAGAGGGTACTGGCCCGCACGCGCGCTTCGCGCACCTCCAGGGTTTCCATCAGGGAGCCGAAGGCGTCGGAGAGTTCGGTGAATTCCTTGATGCCTCGGTATTCCGGTCGTTCCCCCCGCTCCAGGCTGGAGACGATCTGGCGCACCGGGCGCGACACCGCCCACAGGGTGAAGGCGAAAAAGGCGCTGAGCGCCAGACCCAGGGCCGCTCCGGTCAGGCGGCCCACGCCGGCCAGGCGCGCGGAGAGTTCGGCGTATTCCCGGCTGTTGCCCACAACCAGCACGCGCCAATTCCACAGCGGAAAGGCCACCTGGGTAATGCAGTCCGCTCCGGGTTCCTCCCGGCACAGGGTGCTTTCCTGGGAGCGCGGCAGGGTTTGGCTTTCGCTCAGGCCGTGGTTGAGCAACACCTCGCCTCCGGGTCCGAACACCGCGCCCTGGAAGTCGAACAGGCGAAAGAGCTGGGCCACCTTGGCCAGGGCTTGGGCCTTGGCCTTGTTGATCTCGTCGCTTTCGCCCAGTTTGCCGCCGGTGAGCAGGGTTTCGTAGGTGTCGTCCAGGATGCGGCTGATTTCCCCGTTCATGACCGAGAGGTCGGTGGAAACGTGTTCGACGGCGAAACGCTCCACGGTGTCCTGAACGGCCCAGACAAGCCCGAACCACAGGCAGGCCAGGCCGGCGGCCAGGGGCAGGGCCAGGCGCAGGGAAAGGCGGTCTAGCGGACGCATGGCCGTGAGGGGATGCATGCCGGGGTCTTGGTCGGGACGCGAACCCGGCGTGTCGAAAGGGAGGATGTTCTGGTCGTGGTCATCAAATATCCACTACCATACTCTGAAAAAAAACGACAAGGGAGAAGTTCGAGGCCGGGCCGCGCGTCCGGGCGCGCCGGGCCGGGCCTGCAAGGAAATCGACGCGGGCGTCTGTCGGCATGGGAATCACGAAGGCGCGTCGCGCGGGCGCTTTCAGCGCCAAGCCTTGTACTGGCGTTCGCGCAGGGTCCGCTCCAGGCTCTTGAGGCTGTCCTGGCACACGGCCAGGGCGTTGCGCTTCTGTCCCAGCAGGATCTCCAGGGACCGGACGTTGGTGTTTTCCCTGGACAGGGGGACGATGCGGGCCGTGAGCCGGAAAAAATCGTCGTAGGCCTGGCGGAGCTTGGCCATGTTCGGATCGTCGTTCGCTCCGGGTCTGGCCGCGAGTTCGTCCAGGGCCACGCGGGCCTGCTCGCGGGCTTTGCCCATGGAGGCTTCCAGGGCGTCCATGGCCCCGGGGTCGGCCTCGGCGATGTGGGGAGGCAGCAGGGCCAGGATGCGGTACAGGCTCAGGCGCGCGGTGAGGATCAGGGCCGTCGTCGCGTCGCAGGCGTCCTTGTCGTGGCCTCGGGCCAGGCTGGCGGAGGCCAGGTCGAAGTCGGCCAGGGCCTTGGCGGCCGGACCGTAGGCCAGACCGTAGGCCTTGGCGTTGGTGTTGCGTCCGGTCAGGTCCGCCAGGGCCTGGTAGGTGGATTCCAACACGCGCCACGCCTGGGTGAAGTCGCCAAGCTGGGCGGCTTCCGCGCTTTGGCGCTCGGAGTCGAAGAGTCCGGCCAGGTCCGCGCGTTCGGTTTCCAGGCGGTTGCCCAGGTCCTTGACCTGCCCGGCGAAGCGGACGGCGTCGGCGTCGTCGCTCGAAAGCGCGGCGTTGGTGGCGGCCAGGGCCTGGCCGGACAGGGCGGCGCGCATGTCGCTCACCAGTTCGAGTTCCTTGGCGTACTTGGCGTAGGCCGCCTGGGAGGGGGCGTGCCCGGCCGTGAGCGCCCAGACCAGGGCTGCGCCCAACAGCAGGGCCACGCAGAACAACATGACGGATTCAAAGGAAAACCGGGCGGAAAAGCGTTTGAACATGGCGACGTTCTCCCGTTGGAGCGGTTGCGACGGTCGGTCCGCAACCGGAGCGGTCATGCGAAAGGCCCGGCGGGGCGTGCTCCTCAGGCCGCTGTCGTGGAGCGGGGAGGGCGCCCCGGCGCGTCTCCGGGTGGCCGGGCGGTATGATACATGAAATGCGTTAGAACACCACGGTCTTGTTCCCGTCGGTGATGATGCGGTCTTCCAGGTGGGCGCGCACGGCCTTGGCCAGCACCCGGCGCTCCAGGTCCCGGCCCAGTTCCTTGAGGGCTTCCACGCCGTGGCGGTGCGAGACCGGAGCCACGTCCTGGGCGATGATGGGGCCGGCGTCGAGTTCGGCGGTGACGTAGTGGGCCGAAGCCCCGATGATCTTCACGCCGCGCTCGAAGGCCTGGCGATAGGGGTCGGCCCCCATGAAGGCGGGCAGAAAGGAGTGGTGGATGTTGATGCAGGGCATTCCCACCCGGTCCAAAAACTCGCCGGAGAGAATCTGCATGTACCGGGCCAACACCACCACGTCGGCCTTGTCCCGCAGAAGATCGAGGGCCTGTTCCTCGGCCTGGCGCTTGCCCGGGGCGTCGCCCGCGCCGTTGTCCAGCACGTGGAAGGGCACGCCGAAGCGCTCCACGGCCTCGCGCAGGTCGGGATGGTTGCTGAGCACCTGGGTGATTTCGCATTCGAGTTCCCCGCGCGACCAGCGCCAGAGCATCTCCAGCAGGCAGTGCTCGTGGCGCGACACGAAGACGGCCAGCTTGCGCGGCGGCCACGCCTGGCGCGCGGACCAGGCCATGCCGAAGGGCGCGGCCACCACCTGTTCGAACGCGGCGCGAAAGGCCGCCAGCCCCAGGTCCAGGTGCGGGGTCTGGAACTCCAGGCGCATGAAGAACTTGCCGCCTTCCGGGTCGGTGGAGTGCTGGTCGAGCTGGGTGATGTTGGCCCCGTGGGCGTAGAGGAACTGGGTGACCGCGGCCACGATGCCCGGTCGGTCGGCGCAGGTGATGAGCAGCCGGGCGGTGTGGCTCCGGGGATCGCGGGGGGATTGGGCAGAAGTCATAGGGGCACCGTCATGGCCGCCGGGGGAAACGCGCGTTTCCTGGCCGCTGGCGGCCGGCCGCGCCCATCCGGGCAAAACTGTTGCCGACCCGCGTCCGGCGGGCCGAAAGATTCCCGGCGGTTGGCCGGTCCCGTCCGTTCAGCGCAGCCACAGGCACACGCGGGTGGCCAGCCATTCGAGCGTCAGGGGGGGAGACACCTGGCCCACCAGGACCTCCTGCGCGCCGGCCAGCAGCACGTCCAGGCGGCGCAGTCCGGCCAGGTCCAGCCTGGCGGCCAGCAACTGGCCGAGGGCCCCGCCGGGGCGTCCCGCCAGCACTCCGGCCAACTCGCGCGACAGGTCCAGCACCACGGCCTGGGCCAGGTTGCGGGTGAGCCGGCCCTTGGTTCCGGTCAGGGGCAGGAGCCCGCGTCCGGTGCGCCAGAAGCGCTCCAGGGCGTCCAGCCATTCGGTCGTGTCCTCTGGGCCTTCGCCGGGCGCGCGGGCCGTGTCCGGCCAGGCCAGGGTCACGGTCCACGACCGCGAGACCAGGGTGGGCAGCAGGCGCTCGCGTTGCGGGGCCAGGAGCACGAAACAGTTGCCCGGACGCGGCTCCTCCATGGACTTGAGCAGGGCGTTGGCCGCCTGGGGGGTGAGGCCCTGGGCCTCGGTGAGCACCACCACCCGGAAACCCGGCCCGCGCGGGGGCTCGCCCACCTTCTGGCGCACCTCGCGCACGTCCTCCACCTTGATGCTTTGCTCGCGTCCGTCGAGAAACACCAGATCGAGAAACACCTTGTCGCGCACCTGCGCGCAGGCTTCGCAGACGCCGCAGGCGCCCGTTCCTCCCGTGCCCCGGCGCGCGCAATTGAGGGCCGCCGCGTAGTACAGGGCGGCGTTTTCGCGCTCGTCGGCCTGTCCGCCCTCGATGACCAGCACCTGGGGCGGATTTTCGGCCAGCCGATCCAGACGGGCGCGGGCCCGCTCCTGCCTTTGATCTGGGGCGAAGGGGGCCGCGCCGGTCATGTTCGGTTCCTAGCTCCTGAAGATGGTCTGCGCCCGGTCCGGCCCCACGGAGACCAGGCCGATGGGCGCGCCAGCCAGCTCTTCCACGCGCAGCAAATATTTGCGGGCGTTTTCGGGGAGTTGGTCAAAGGAGCGCGCACCGGTGATGTCTTCGCTCCAGCCGGGCATTTCCTCGTACACGGGCTCCACGTGGGCCAGGCCGTTCTCCTCCTGGGGAGGATAGAGGATCTCGGCCCCCTTGTGGCGGTAGGCGGTGCAGATCTTGAGCGTCTTGAGTCCGCCCAACACGTCGAGCTTGGTGATGGCCAGTTCGGTGGAGCCGTTCAAACGCACGGCCTCGCGCACCACCACGGCGTCGAGCCAGCCGCAACGGCGCTTGCGTCCGGTGGTGGCCCCGAATTCCGCGCCCACGCACTGGAGGTGTTCGCCGTCCGGGCAACTGAGTTCCGTGGGAAAGGGGCCCGCGCCCACGCGGGTGGTGTAGGCCTTGACCACCGAAACCACCCGGCCGATCTTGCCCGGGGCGCAGCCCGATCCGGCGGCCGCGTTGCCCGCCAGGCAGCTCGACGAGGTGACGAAGGGATACGTGCCGTGGTCGATGTCGAGATGCGTGCCCTGCGCGCCCTCGAAAAGCACCTTCGCGCCCGAGGCGAAGGCCTGTTGCAGCAGGCCGGGAACGTCGGCCACGTGGGGAGCCACGCGCCGGGCCAAGGGCAACAGGGCGGCCAGCAACTGGTCGGCGTCGATGGGGTCTTCGCCGTAGAGCCCGGCCAGCAGGGCGTTTTTCTCGATCAGGGCGTGGCGCACCTTGGTTTCGAGCAGGGCCTCGTCGAGAAAATCGCCGGCGCGCACGCCCACGCGCGAGGCCTTGTCCTCGTAGGTGGGGCCGATGCCCCGGCCGGTGGTGCCGATCTTGGCCCCTTTCTTCTTGGCGGATTCGCGGGCCGCGTCCAGGCGCTTGTGGTAGGGCAAGATCACGTGGGTGCGATGGCTCACGGCCAACCTGGCCGGGGAGCAGTCCACCCCCTTGGAGGCCAGGGCGTCGATCTCGGTGAGAAAGACCTCGGGGTCGAGCACCACGCCCGCGCCGATCACGCAGCGCTTGTCGGAATGCAAGATGCCCGAGGGAATGAGGTGCAAAACGGTTTTCTCGCCCCCCACCACCAGGGTGTGGCCGGCATTGTTGCCGCCGTGAAAACGCACGATGAGTTCGCACTGTTCGGTGAGCAGATCCACGATCTTGCCCTTGCCTTCGTCGCCCCACTGGGCGCCGTGCACCACGAGTCCTGCCATTGTAGAAGCCTCCGGAAAAAAGGGGAATCGCCATGGAACGCGTCGCGAACGGATTGTTCGCGTCCAGGTTCCCGCGCTCCCCGAGCGGTCGCTGGCCATGGGCCGGACGGGCGTGTCGGCCCGAAGGCCAAGGCGTGCCGCCCGATGCCCGGCCGGAAAGCTCCGGCCGTGGTTTACCCGCGCCAAAGCGCGCGCCAAGCCGGGGGATGGACGTTGCGTGCCGTCATCCCCTTGACTTTTGCGCTCGTGCGCGGAAACTCGAAAAGTCCCTTGGAGAAATGTGTTTCGCCCGGCGCTCGGGCGAGATTGGGACTTCCCCAAAAGACTTTTTTGCGTAAAAAACCCCCCGAGCGATGTCAATGTTTTGTGAGACAGTTCACGCTCGGCGACCGTGAAGGATTTCCGTCCCTTCAGGACGCAAAGGCCGCAGAACTGGCCGCCGGAGGCGATGCGCGTTATGGAGTTTACTGTTTATCTTGCCGCCAAGGGGTTCGTGAAGGAACTCGTCTACGAATTGGGCGACGCCATCGAAGTGGCGGATCGTCTGGTTTTCGCGCCCGGCCCGCCGCGTCCGGCGGCCTGGGCGCAGAATATCTGGCTCAATCCCCGGCGTATTCCCATAGAGTCCATCGGCGACGCGGCGGGCAAGCTGCGTGCCCTGCAGCGCAACTGGTCGCTGTTTTCCGTGCGTCAGCACCGCCGGGCCAAGTTGATCGAAGAAAAACTGCCCGCCGTTCGGCCCAAGCCCGTGGAGATCGGCACGGCCCCGCCCACGGCCCCGCTGGGCGCCTGGACCCTGCTGGACAAGGACGTGGTGGTGGCCTCTCCGGCCTGTTCGAGCCCGTTTCCCCACGGCGAGGTGCTCTTTGTGGAGAACAAGCAGGACCCGCCCAACCGCGCCTATCTCAAGCTGTGGGAGCTTTTCACCCTGTTGGGCCAGGCACCGAGTCCGGGCAGCTTCTGCCTGGACCTGGGCGGCAGCCCCGGCGGCTGGGCCTGGGTCCTGGCCAGCCTCGGTTGCAGGGTGCTCAGCGTGGACAAGGCCCTGCTCGACCCGCGCGTGGAGGCCATGCCCGGCGTGGAATCCCGCCAACTGTCCGCCTTCGCCCTGGACCCGCGCGAGGTGGGCGTGGTGGACTGGCTCTTTTGCGACGTGATCTGCTACCCGGACCGGCTCTGGCGTCTGGTGGACCGCTGGCGCACCTTCGGCCGGGTGAAAAACTTCGTATGCACGGTGAAGTTCCAGGGCGCCACCGATCATGAAACCGCGGCCAAGTTCGCCTCCTGGCCGGGCGCGAAGCTGGTGCATCTGTTCAACAACAAGCACGAACTCACCTGGGTGCTGCTCGACCAGAAAGTGGACGAGGATTCCCCGCCCCTGATCGGGCCCAAGTTCTTCGCCCTCCGACAGGAGGACGGGGGGGCCTTTCCCGGAGACGTGGTCCCGGACGGGGAGACGGACCGGTTTGGCGAGGCGGCCCAGGCGGACGATACTGAAATCCGTCTTTCGACGACGGAGGAGGACGACCTGGCCGTCGAGGCCGACGTGGCTGCCATGGCCGATGTGGCGGACGCGTCCGATCTGGCCAGCATGCCTGACATGTCCGGTATGCCAGACGTGTCCGGCGTGTCCGACATGCCCGGCGATGTGTCCGCTCTGACCGACGCGGCCGACCTGCCCGAGGAAACCGAACCGACCGCCGAACCCGTCGAACCCGTCGTCCCCCCCTCGGTCGCCGCGTCCAGCGAGGCCGTTTCGACCGTGACGCCTGTCGCCGCCGACGCGGGTGAACCCGTCGCCCAGGCCGCGACCGTCTCCGAGCCTGCCGCGTCCGGCGAACCCGAAGCGCTCGGCGGGCCGGTCGGAGAGGACGGAGGGGGCCAGGCGGTGGATGCCGACGAATCCGTCCAGCCCGGGGAGCCGGCGTTGGCCGAGGAGCCGGTGGAATCGGTGAAGCCCGCCGAATCGGTCGAATCGGTGGAATCGGCGGGGTCGGATGCGTCTTCGGATTCCGCCGAGCTGAAAGCGCCCGTCGAGCCGGAAGGACGCGACGGCGCGGATCATGCCGCCGAAGCGGACGCCTCCGTCAAGCCGACGCCCCCCGCCAAGCCGGCCTGACCCTGCCGGGCGGCGCGCCCCCTGCGCCGGCTTCGGCCGTACCGGCTCGGTCGGGGCGCGAAGGGTCCGTTTTCGGCCGTATCCAGGCGGACGGCCGATCTTTTCCGGTCTGCCGGCCAGGGCCGCAAGGCCCGCGTCTGGTGCGCGTGGGGCCTTGCGGGCCGCAAAAACGGTCGATTCCTTTCGTCCCTGAGCCCAGCTTCCGTTGCGTCCGGGCCATTTTCGGCTACACTGGTTCGAACCGCGATCCCGGCGCATTCGGCCGGGGCGGCGGAAACGGCCGGAACAGGGCTTCGCCTTCGGTCCGGTCCGATAAAGCGTACCCCCGCCGGCGCGGGCTGTGCGCGCAAGGAGCCGCCATGACGAAACTCGGCCAGGCGATGGCATGGATATCGGCCCACGTGTTTTTTCCCGCCCCGTGTCCCTGGCGGGGCGCGGTGAGCCGGGCGGGCCTCAAGGCCGACCTGATGGCCGGACTCACCGGGGCCATCATCGTGCTGCCCCAGGGCGTGGCCTTCGCCTTGGTGGCCGGGCTGCCGCCCGAAATGGGACTCTACACCGCCATGGTCCCCACGGTGCTGGCCGCGCTCTTCGGCTCGTCGCACCATCTGGTCTCGGGCCCCACCACGGCCATCTCCATCGTGATCTTCACCAACGTCAGCGCCATGGCCCAGCCCTTCACGCCGGACTACATCCAGATGGTGCTGGCCCTCACGTTTCTGGCCGGGTTTTTTCAACTGGTTCTGGGCATGGCCCGGCTGGGCGGCATCATCAATTTCGTGTCGCTTTCCGTCATGACCGGGTTCACCGCCGGGGCGGCCGTGCTCATCGCCATGGGGCAGGTGGGGCATCTGTTGGGCGTCGAACTGCCCAAGCAGTCGTTTCCGCTCTTTCTCAGGCACCTGCCCCTGGCCGTGGCCCAGGCCAATCCCCAGGCCGTGGCCGTGGGGGGCTGCGCCTTGGCCGTGGCCGCCGTCCTGCGCCGGACGGCTCCGCGCCTGCCGGGACTTTTGCTGGCCCTGGTGGCGGCCAGCCTGCTGGCCTGGTTTCTGGACGGCCAAGCCCGCGGCCTGCACTTTGTGGGCGCGTTGCCCGAAGGCCTGCCGCCGCTCTCCTGGCCCTTTGTGGAGGTTTCGCGAGTGGGCGAACTGATTCCGGGCGCGCTGGCCGTGGCCATGCTCGGCCTGGCCGAGGCCGTGTCCATAGCCAGGGCCGCGGCCGCGCGCACGGGACAACGCCTGGACAACAACCAGGAGTTCGCCGCCCAGGGACTGGCCAACCTGGCGGGCGGGTTCTTTTCGGCATATGCCTCGTCGGGGTCCTTCACGCGCACCGGGGTCAATCTGGAGGCCGGGGCCGCGACCCCGCTATCGGCTATCGTTTCGGCCGTGTGCGTGGCCGGGGTGGTGCTCCTGGTGGCCCCGCTCACGGCCTGGCTGCCCTTGTCCGCCGTGGCCGGCGCCCTGGTGGTGGTGGCGGCGAGCCTGGTGCATGTGCCGGACATCCTGCGCGTGGTCCGCACCAGCCGGTCGGAAACCGTGGTCATGGCCCTCACCGCCGGATCGAGCCTGGTGGTCAGTCTGGAGTTCGCCCTGTTCGCCGGCGTCATGCTCTCGCTGCTCTTCTACCTGAATCGCACGGCCCATCCCCACTTCATTGCCATTGCGCCGGACGCGTCCTCGCCCAAGCGGCCCTGGCGCAACGCCGTCGCCTTCGACCTGCCGGAGTGCCCCCAGCTTCTGGTCCTGCGTCTGGACGGTTCCATCTTTTTCGGGGCCGTGAACCATATTTCCGAAGAGCTTCACCACATCCTGGCCAATCAGTCCGAGCGGCGGCACGTGCTCATCGTGGCCAGCGGGGTGAATTTCATCGACGTCACCGGTTGTCAGATGCTCTTCCAGGAGCGCACCTCCCTGGCTCGGGAGGGGCGCAGGCTGTACATGTGCTCGCTCAAGCGCGAGGTGCTGGATTTTTTGCGCCGGGGCGGCTGCATGCGCGGCCTGGGCGAGGGCGAGGTCTTCGTGCAGAAGACGGACGCCCTGCGGTCCATCCTGGCCAACTTGGACGAACGGGTCTGCGCCTGCTGCGACAAGCGGGTGTTCACCGAGTGCGCCAAGCTGCCCCAGGGCTACTGCGCGCTGGACTGAGGGCCGCAGGTTTCGGCCAGGCGTTCCAGGGCGCGCAGGCGCTCGACCGCGGGGGGATGGGTGGCGGTGAGCCACACGGTCAGGGGATGCGGCGTGAGGTTGGCCAGGTTGGTGACCGCGAGCTTTTTGAGCGCCCGAAACAAGGCCATGGCCAGGCCGGCGCGGGCGGCGAAGGCGTCGGCCTGGCGCTCCCAGGCGCGCGAGCTCGCGTTGGCCAGCACGGAAAGGGCCAGGCTCAGGGGTTGGGCGTAGATGCCGAAAAGCAGAAGACCCACGTGGACCGAAGGGACCGCGGCCCCGAAAGCCGCCTGCACGCCCCCGGCCAGCAGAAAGATTTGCATAAGCCCCAGAAGCGCCCCCAGCTTGACCAGGGCCAGCACGAGCCCCCGGGTTTGATGTCCCAGCTTGGCGTGACCCATCTCGTGGGCCAGCACGGCCAGCACTTCGTCCTGGTCCAGGGAGCGCAGCAGGGTGTCGTAGAGGCTGATGCGCTTCTTGTCGCCCAGGCCGGTGAAAAAGGCGTTGGCCTTGGTGGAGCGTTTGGAGCCGTCCATGACGAACACGCCGTCCAGGGAAAAACCCTGCTCGCGCACGAAATCCTCGATGGCCTGGCGCAGCGGGCCGGGCGGCAAGGGGGTGTAGACGTTGAACAGGGGAAGAATCCAGACCGGGGCCAGGTACACCAGGGCCACGAGCACGCAGCCCACGGCTCCCCAGGCGACCAGCCAGGCCCACGCGCCCAGGGTGGAGAACGCCCACAGCACGGTGAAGAGCACGGCCCCGCCGAGCGCCAGGGTGAGCGCCAGGCCTTTGAGCCGGTCGGCGGCGAAGACTCGCCAGGTGGCGGTGTTGAAGCCGAAGCGCGCTTCCACGCCGAAGGTGGAGGCCATGTCGAAGGGCAGTTCCGTCAGGAACTGGGCCAGGGCCAGCGCGCCCAGAAAAACCAGGCCGACGCCCGGTTCGTCCAACCCCAGCCCTCTGGCGAAGGTGTCGAGCCAGCCCACGCCCCCGGCCAGCAGAAAGCCGGTCAGCAGCAGGCCCAGCGTGGCCTCGCGCAGGGTTTCCAGACGGCCGGACGCGACCACGTAATCCCGGGAGCGGTCCCAGTCCACGGCCCCGAAGAGTCGGGTGATGTCCGCGGGCGGGGCCCCGGCCAGGGAGCGGGCGTTGAGCGCCCGGGACAGGGCGCCGACCGCGAACACGGACCACAGGGCCGCCACGGCCCACAAAACGGAGGCGTTTACGAGCACGGCGATTCTCCAATTTCACGGCGAACTGGCTCAGCTTGTCGGGCGTGAACGGGTGATCTACCCCGTCACCCGCCGCGCGTCCACCAAGGACGTGCTCGAAGCGCTGGGTGCTCCCCACACCGAAGTGTGGGGACTGTCGCAGCGGGGGCGCCCGTCCGGCTTCGAGCGTCCGGTGGAGCCCGACGACCGGTTGGACGCCTTTGCGGCCTGGGTTCCCGTGGACGTGACCGCGCCCCATCCCCTGCGCCCGGCCCCCCTGCCGGCCTTGCGTTTTCTTGTGGACGCCAACGTGAACCGGCTGGGCCGGCTGTTGCGCCTGTTGGGCCTGGACGCGGCGAGTGATCGAACCCTGGACGACGCGGGCCTGGCCGAACGGGCCGTGCGCGAATCGCGGGTGCTGCTCACCAGGGACCGGGGGCTGTGCAGACGCAAGAACGTGGGCTGGGCAAGGCTGTTGCGGGCCAACCATCCGCACGGGCAACTGCGCGAGGTGTTGTGGTTTTTCGGGTTGAAGCCGCCGTTTGCCGTCTTCACCCGGTGTCTGGATTGCAACGAAGTGCTCGCGCCCGTGGACAAGGCGCGGGTGCTCCACCGTCTCGAACCCAAGACCCGGCTCTATTACCACGAATTCCGGCTTTGCCCCTGCTGCGGCAAGGTGTTCTGGGCCGGGTCCCACCACCGGGCCATGCTTGGGAGCCTGGCGGACCTTGTCGGGGAGGCCGGGGGGTAGGCGGGCGCGGGGGCGAAAACGTCGACCCCGGACGAAAGCCCGCCCGCTCTCCCGGCGGCCGTGCGCGCCGGTTGCGCCGTGGGCGAAAATTGGCCATTATGGCGCGTCTGGCGAGTGCGCGCGCCGCGATTTGCGACCCTCCCCATCGCCTCCCGAGCGCCGCGATCCGTCCTGGCGGCTCGCCGGGCCTGGCAGGCCGTTGAAAACGCCGAACCGCGCGGCCTGTTCCGGATATTTGCCGTCAAGGCGCGAAGGAAAGCCGAGCCCGACACGCGGTGCGCGTGCAAGACGGTTTGCCTTTTGTGAAGCGGGCGCCGCCAGCCAGGATTTTGCGACAGGCTGCTAGCGCCCCGGACCCGTCGTCCACGAACAATCGCCCGGCTTTGTCCGGGCTGTTTCCATTCGGAGAAATCGTCATGATACAAAGCGTCAATCCGGCCACGGGAGAAGTGTTCGCCCAACACGCCGAGCACACCCCGGCCCATGTGGAAGAAGCTCTGGAACGTTCCTGGCGCGCCTGGCCCGCCTGGCGCGATCGCAGCTTCGCCCAGCGCGCGAAGCCCCTCACGGTCCTGGCCGGGCTCATGCGCGACCGGGCCCGGTCCCTGGCCGAAATCTGCACCCGGGAAATGGGCAAGCCCTTGTCCGAGTCCGTGGCCGAGGTGGGGCGTTGCGTGGAGGCCTTGGACTATTTTACGCAAAACGCCGAGGCCATGCTGGCCGACGAGCCGGATCAAAACGGGGCGCGCGTGGTCTACGACGCCGTGGGTCCGGTGTTTTCCATCATGCCCTGGAATTTCCCCTACTGGCAGGTGCTGCGCGCCGCGGCCCCGGCCTTGATGGCCGGCGACACCATGCTGCTCAAACACGCTCCCATCACCACGGGTTGCGCCCTGGCCGTGGAGCGCCTGGCCCTGGAGGCCGGATTGCCCGAAGGGGTGTTCCAGACCCTGGTGATCGGCAACGACCTTGCCGCCACGGTGATCACCGACTCCCGGGTGCGCCTGGTGACGCTGACCGGCTCCTGCCGGGCGGGCGAGTCCGTGGCCGCCCAGGCGGGCAGGGCGCTCAAGAAGGCCGTGATGGAGCTCGGCGGGTCCGACCCCTTCATCGTGTTGGCCGACGCGGATCTGGACGCCGCCGCGGCCACGGCCTGCACCGCCCGGTTCGCCAACGCGGGCCAGGTGTGCATCGCGCCCAAGCGCATTCTGGTGGAGCGCGCGGTGGCCAAGGCCTTCGAGGAAAAGCTCGCCAAGGCCGTTTCCGAACTCGTGTTGGGCGATCCGCTGGCCGAGGGCACGCGAATCGGTCCCATGGCCCGCCAGGATCTTCGCGCCAATCTGCAGGCGCAATACGACGACGCCCTGGCCAAGGGAGCGCGCGCCGCGCTGCCCGGAGGCAGCCAGGAAGGCCCGGGCTTCTTTTTCGCGCCGGCGGTGCTGGCCGGGGTGGGGCCGGGCATGCGCGTCTTCGAGGAGGAGGTCTTCGGGCCCCTGGCCTGCATCAGCGAAGTGGAAGACGCGGACCACGCCCTGGCGGTGGCCAACGACACGCCTTACGGCCTGGGGGCCAGCGTGTGGACGGGGGACCCGGACAAGGGCCTGGCCATGGCCCGCAAGCTGGAGGCCGGCAATGTGGCGGTGAACGCCCGGGTGGCCTCGGACGTGCGCCTGCCCTTCGGCGGGGCCAAGCGTTCGGGGTTCGGCCGGGAGTTGGGTCGTCACGGTCTGCTTGAACTGGTGAACATCAAATCCCTGCGCATGGGGTAACACGGGAGGTCGCGTGACCAATCCGGAATCGTCGGCCGCCGGCCGAAGCGATGATGTCGGCTTCTCGAACCGGGCGGTGAACAAAGCCAACACGGCGGGTTTTCTGCGGAAACTGCCGCTGATCCTGGCGCTTTGGCTTTTGACGACCTGCCTGGCCTGCGCCGGCTCCCACGACGAGCTCGCGTCGCGTCTGGACGCCCTTCTGGCTCAGGAAACCGAAGCCGGCCGGGTGGTGGGCGTGGTGGTTCTGGTGTCGCGAAACGGCCGTCTCATCTACCACCGCGCCGCGGGGTACGCCGACCGGGAGTCCAAGACGCCCATGCGCGAGGATACCGTGGTGCGCCTGGCCTCCATGAGCAAGCCTTTTGTCTCGGCCGCGGCCCTGTCCCTGATCGCGCAGGGCAAGCTGGGGCTCGACGACATGGTCAGCGAATGGCTGCCGGGATTCACCCCCACCCTGGTCGACGGTACGCCCGCCGAGATACGGGTGCGCCACCTGCTCACCCACACCTCCGGCCTGGGATACGGATTCGCCCAGGACGCGAAGGGCCCCTACCGTCTGGCCAAGGTCTCGGACGGCCTGGACTGCCCCGACTTCGACGAGGCCGAAAACCTGCGTCGGCTGGGCGGGGTGCCCCTGTTTTTTGCTCCCGGCTCGCGTTGGGGGTATTCCCTGGCCACGGACGTGCTGGGCGCGGTGCTGGCCCGGGCGGGAGGCGCGCCCCTGCCCGAGGTGGTGCGCCGGACGGTCACGCAGCCCCTGGGCCTGCGGCACACCGGCTTTTTGGTCACCGATACGTCGGACCTGTCCACGTCTTACGCCCGCACGACCGAAACCGTGGACCGCATGGGCGAAACCTACGTGTCCGTCTCGCCCGGAGGCCGGGAAATGACCTTTTGCCCCGGACGCGTTCTCAACCCCAAGTCTCCGGCCTCGGGCGGGGCCGGCATGGTCGGCACGGCGGGCGACTATCTGACTTTTGTCGAAGCCCTGCGCACGGGCGGCGGCCCCATTTTGAGCCCGGCCCTGTCCAAGGCCATGACCACCAACCGGATCGGCAGGATGCAAGCCCTGGCCCCGGGTTGGGGGTTTGGCTACGGAGTGGGGGTGCTTGTCGATCCCGAAAAGACCCACTCTCTCTATCCGCGCGGGTGCTGGTTCTGGGGCGGGGTCTACGGTTCGAGCTTTTGGGTGGACCCGTCCAACGGCCTGTCGGTGGTGGTGACCACCAACACCGCCCCCTGCGGAGCGGGGTCGGATTTCCACGAGACCGTGCGCACCACGGTCTACAAGGCCTTGGGGCTTTTTCCCCGCTGACGCGCGGTTTGCCCGGAACAAACGTTTCGTGGGAGGCTTCCGGCCTTGAGCCGGACGCCTCCCCCGTTTTCGTTGTAGTGCGAGCGGTCAGTCCAGGGCGGGCAGGGCCCAGAGGATGCGCAAGCGCTCGTACTGGTCGCGCGGCAACTGGACCAGCACCGGATGGGACTGTTGCCGGATCCTGTCCAGCAGGGCCTTCAGGTTCCGGGCGTCCATGGCCGTACAGCCGGCCGTGGGCTTGTCCGGGGCGCGCCAGACGTGCATGAATACGCAGGAGCCCGCGCCGGGCTTGGTGGGCGAGACGTTGTGCTCCACCACCAGGCCGAAGCGGTAGGGATCGCCCACTTCCAGCATGTCTTCGGCGCTGTCGAAGTCCTTGGGCTGGGCCTGGTCGGCGGGCAGAATGCGGTTGTAAAAACGCGACTGGGGGGAGTCCACGCAGAGCAGGCGCTGACGGATGTCGAGCACCGGCATGCCGGGATTTGCCCCCAGCTCGGCGGGATCGCGGGCAAAGGCCGGTCCCAGGGCGAAGACACCGGCCGGGGCCTTGCCGTCGCCCTCGCGCTTGACCGGGCCGTCGCCTATCCGGACGTTTAGGCCCAGGCCCCAGCCCAGGCCGTTTCGGCCGAGCATCACGGGAAAAGGCCCGTCGACCGCTTTCCAGGGCGCCTTGGCGTCGGCGCGTTCGTAAAAGCGCAGCGTGCCGGACGGCGACTGCCAGTCGTCGCCCACGCAAAGCAGCATCTGCCGGCAGTCGGGGGGCACGGGCGAGTCGCTTACGGCGCATGGATTGCCGGCCCAGGACGGCGCGGCCAGAAAGGCCCAGGCGAGAAGAGCCAATCCGCAGGCTGCCAGGAGCAGGCGTTCACGGCGCTTGGTGCGGCGCGATTCCGGGGTTTCGTCGTCGGGTTTCACGGACGCTCCTCCAACAGGCGATAGGTCAAACGCAGGTCGTTTCCGCTCATGGCGGTTTCCGCCAGACGCAGGGACAGACAATCTTCCATGGAGTCGGCCAGGCGGCCGGAAAACAGGGGAACGCCTCGGGCGTCGCCCAGCACCTTGGGAGCCAGAAAGAGCACGAATTCGTCCACCAGCCCCTGTTCAAGCAAGGCCAGACCCAACGCTCCGCCGCCTTCGCACAGGGTGGCGTGGCAGCCGGCCTCTTCGCGCAGCCGGACGAATCCGGCCCGAAGGTCCAGGCGCGCGCCCAGGGGCGGCAGGCCCCACACGCGCACGCCGCGTTCGGTCAGGGCCATGGCCGTGGGCGAGGCGGCCTGGGCCGGCGTGGTCCACAGGATGGTCTCCTGGGGACGCTCGCGCACAAGCGCCAGGGGGCCGTTGGGTTCGGGCAGGCGGGTGGTGACGGCCACGGCCAGGGGCTGGCGGATGGGCGCGCCGGCGCCGAGGGAACACCCGGGACCGGCGGGGGCGTCGGTCGGGGAGGCGTCGGCGTTTTCGGGTTCGGGATGTTCGTCCAGGCGCACGTTGAGCCTGGGATTGTCCGTGCGCAGGGTGGCCCCGCCCACGAGGACCGCGTCGGCCACGCTGCGCATGTGGTGCACGTAGCGCCGCGACTCCGGCCCGGAGATCCATCCCGGACGTCCACCCGGAGCGGCGATGCGTCCGTCCAGGGTGGAGGCCAGCTTGAGCACGTTGTAGGTGCGGTCGGTGAAGCGCCAGACCCGAAAGTCCGCGATGAGGTCGCGGCAGACCTGTTCCAGCACGCCCACGCGCACCTTGACCCCGGCGTTGGTGAGCGTGAGGCACCCTCCGCCCGCCACGTCGGGATTGGGGTCGGCGCAGCCCACCACCACTTCGGCCACCTTGGCGGCCAAGAGGGCCTGGGTGCAGGGCGGCGTCTTGCCGTGGTGGTTGCAGGGTTCCAGGGTCACGTACAGGGTGGCCCCGGCCGGGTCCACGCCTTTGGCGGCGGCGTCGGCCAGGCAGTTCACTTCGGCGTGGGGGCCGCCGCACACTTGGTGCCATCCCTGGGCCACGATTTTGCCGTCCCGCACGAGAACGGCGCCCACGCAGGGGTTGGGGCAGGCTCCGCCTCGGCCCTGTCGGGCCAACGACACGGCCTTGGCCATGAAACGTTCGTCAGGCGTCCTCGCAAGCAGCAAGCGGTTCAATGCGCACTCCGGCTTCGGCCAGCATCTCCCGGGAAAGTTCGTCGGGATAGCCGGCCGCGTAGTAGATGTTGGTCACTTGGCAATTGATGAGCATTTTCGTGCAGATGACGCACGGTTGGTGGGTACAGTAGATCTCCGCCCCGGAGATGGACACCCCGTGCACCGCGGCCTGAACGATGATGTTCTGTTCGGCGTGCAAGCCTCGGCACAGTTCGTGGCGTTCGCCCGAAGGGACGCCCAGCTTCTCGCGCAGGCAGCCGATGTCCAGGCAGTGCGCCGTGCCGATGGGCGCGCCGTTGTAGCCCGTGGCCAGGATGCGTTTGTCCTTGACGGCGATGGCCCCCACCTTGCGCCGAAGGCATGTGGAGCGCTCGGCCACCAGGCGGGCGATGCTCATGAAATACTGCGGCCAGGGGAGACGTTGGTCCATGGAGGTGGTTCCTCGTCGGGCGATATGGTGAACACGGCGGGTGTCTTGTCCGCGTGCAGGTGGTTTTGGGTAACCGCCGTCGGTCAGTTTCACAAACAATTTTTTTCGCCGCGGGAAACGTCAAGGGCCGCCGGAATTTTTCCCGGCGGCCCTTGTTGGCGTCAGTCGTCTGTTTTGGCGGCCTTGGCCCGAGCGCGCCGCTTCCCGAGCGTGAATCGCCGGGCGTGGGCGCCGGGCGCTTTTTCGCGCCTTTGGCGCCTGGCGCGGGGCGTCCGCTACCAGGCGAACAGCGGGAACTGCCGGGCGAACTTGGTCACGTCGGCCTTGATCTCGGCCAGCTTGGTGGCGTTGTCGCGTCCCATGATGGCGGCGTCGATCCAGGTGACGATCTTCTTCATGTCTTCTGGGCCCATGCCGCGCGTGGACAGGGCCGGCGTGCCCAGGCGGATGCCGGAGGTCACGAAGGGCGAACGGGTTTCGAAGGGCACCGTGTTCTTGTTCGCCGTGATGCCGGCGGCGTCCAGGGCAATCTGGGCGTCCTTGCCGGTGACGTCCTTGTTGCTCAGGTCCACGAGCATGAGGTGGTTGTCCGTGCCGCCGCTGACCAGGTCGTAGCCGTGGGCCAACAGGCCGTCGGCCATGGCCCGGGCGTTTTTGACCACCAACTCCTGGTAGGTCTTGAACTCGGGGCGCAAGGCCTCGCCGAAGGCCACGGCCTTGGACGCGATGACGTGCATGAGCGGTCCACCCTGAATGCCAGGGAAGATCTGGGAATCGAACTTCTTGCCCAGGTCTTCGTCGGCCAGGATCAGGCCGCCGCGCGGACCGCGCAGGGTCTTGTGGGTGGTGGAGGTCACGACGTGGGCGGCTCCGATCGGGCTTGGGTGCAGGCCCACGGCCACCAGGCCCGCGATGTGGGCCATGTCCACCATGAGCAGCGCTCCCACTTCGTCGGCCACGGCCCGGAACCGGGCGAAATCGATGACGCGGGGATAGGCGCTGGCGCCGGCCACGATGATCTTGGGCCGGTGTTCGCGGGCCAGGGCTTCCAGGGCGTCGTAGTCGATGGTGCCGGTTTCCTTGCGCACGCCGTAGAACGCCACCTTGAAGAAGCGGCCCGAAAAGTTCACCGGGCTGCCGTGGGTGAGGTGACCGCCGTGGGAAAGGTCCATGCCCAGGATGGTGTCGCCGGGGACGAGTTGCGAAAAGTAGACCGCCATGTTGGCCTGGGAGCCGGAGTGGGGCTGCACGTTGGCCCAGGAGCAGCCGAACAGGGCCTTGACCCGCTCGCGGGCCAGATCCTCGGCCACGTCCACGAATTCGCAGCCGCCGTAGTAGCGTTTGCCCGGGTAGCCTTCGGCGTATTTGTGGGTCATCACCGACCCTTGGGCCTGGCGCACGGCGGTGGACACGAAATTTTCCGAGGCGATGAGTTCGAGTCCGCTCACCTGGCGTTCGATCTCCTTGGCCATGGCCTCGGCGATCTGGGGGTCGCGGATGAAAAGTTCTTCCATGTCTGTCTCCTTGGCCGAAAAAGCGTCAACGGACTTGGCGGCGCACGCGCCGCAAAGTCCGTTGATCGCCTGCAAAAGGGTTGCCCTGGTTGTCCGTACGGGAGGCGGCGCTTCCCGGGGCTTTAATCCTGGTATTTCTTGAAGATCACGCAGGCGTTGGTTCCTCCGAAACCGAAGGAGTTGTTCATCACCGCGTGAACGGGCATGGAACGCGCCGTATTGGGCGTGCAATCCAGGTCGCATTCGGGGTCGGGGGTCTCGTAGTTGATGGTGGGGGGAACCATGTCCTCCATCACCGACTTGACCGAGAACACGCTTTCGATGGCTCCGGCTCCGCCCAGGCAGTGGCCGATCATCGACTTGTTGGCCGTGACGGCCAGCTTGTGGGCGTGGTCGCCGAACACGGTCTTGATGGCCCGGGTCTCGCACTGGTCGTTGAGCGAGGTGGAGGTCCCGTGGGCGTTGATCAGGGAGATGTCTTCAGGGCGCATGCCCGCCTCGCGCAGGGCCGAACGCATGGCCAGGGCCATGCCTTCGCCGTTTTCCGGCGGAGCGGTCATGTGGAAGGCGTCGCCCGAAGCCCCGAATCCCGCCACCTCGGCCAGGATGTTGGCTCCACGGGCCTTGGCGAAGTCCAACGATTCGAGCACGAGCACGCCCGCGCCTTCGCCCAGCACGAAGCCGGTGCGGTCCTTGTCGAAGGGCCGCGAGGCCTTGGTGGGCTCGTCGTTGCGGGTGGACAGGGCCTTGAGGGCGTTGAAGCCCGAGATGGCCAGGGGCGAAACCGCCGATTCCACACCGCCGCACACCATGGCCTTGGCCCGGCCGAGCAGGATGTCGGTGTAGGCGTAGCCCACGCCGTGCGCGCCGGAGGCGCAAGCGCTGGTGGTGGCCAGGTTCGGCCCCTTGGCCCCGGTGAAGATGGCCACTTGTCCGGCGGCCATGTTGGCGATGACCACGGGAATGAAGAAGGGCGAGATGCGGGTCGGTCCGTCCTTGAGGAGTTTGGAGTGCGTGGTTTCGATGGTCCCCAGGCTGCCCAGGCCGCAGCCGATGAGCGCGCCGACTTCGGGAGCCAACTCGGGAGTGATCTCGAGTCCGGCTTCCTTCACGGCCATGAGCGCAGCGGCCACCGCGTACTGGGTGAACAGGTCCATGCGTTTGGCCTGTTTGGGCGGCACGTGCTTGGAGATCTCGAATCCCTTCACTTCGCAGCCGAAGGTGGTGTCGTATCCCGTGGCGTCAAAGCGCGTCAGGGGGGCGGCGCCGGAGACGCCGTCGAGCAGATTCCTCCAACTGGTGGACAGATCATTGCCTATCGGCGTGACCGCGGCCATGCCGGTAACAACAACACGATTGAGCTTCATTATGTCGGCACCTTCGAAAGTCTGGCGGCCGGGCGGGTGAGGACCGGCCAGGCCGGGCTAGGGGCGTCTTATTTCTGCTTGGCTTCGATGAAAGTAATGGCGTCCTGCACCCGGATGATTTTCTGGGCGTCTTCGTCGGCGATTTCCACGCCGAACTCTTCTTCCATGGCCATGATCAGTTCGGTCAGGTCCAGGGAGTCGGCTCCCAGGTCATCCACGAACTTGGCTTCGAGGGTCACTTCGTCGGGGGAGACGCCCAGCTGGTCGACGACGATTTCCTTAACTTTCTCGGCAACGGACATGATGGCTTCCTCCAAAGGGGTGTGGGGTGTAATCCAGGCTAGCGGTAGAGGCCGCCGTTGACGGCCAGTACTTGTCCGGTAATGTACGACGCGCCGGGCGAGGCGAAAAAGGACACGGCCGAGGCCACGTCCTGCGCGGTGCCCACGCGTTTGAGCGGGATCTGATCCAATAGGGTCTTTTTGACTTCGTCGGAAAGAACGGCGGTCATGTCCGTGTCGATAAAACCGGGAGCCACGGCGTTGACCGTGATGTTGCGGGGAGCGAGCTCCACGCTGGCGGTCTTGGTCAGACCGATGAGACCGGCCTTGGCGGCCGAATAGTTGGCCTGACCTGAGTTGCCCATCTGGCCGGCCACGGAAACCATGTTGACGATGCGTCCGCTGCGCCGTTTCATCATGAGCTTGGCCGCCTCGCGCAGGCAGACGAAGGCCCCGGTGAGGTTGACCGAGGTGACGATGTTGAAGTCGTCGTCCTTCATGCGCACGAGCAGGCCGTCCTTGGTGATGCCGGCGTTGTTGACCAGAACTTCGAGTTCGACCTTGCCGGCCACGTGCTCCTTGAAAAAGGCGGCGATGGCCGCGGTGTCGGACACGTCCAGGTGCAAGGCCGCGGCCTCGCCCCCTTCGGCCAGGATGGAGGCCGCCACGGCCTGGGCTTCAGCCGGCTTGGACACGTAGGTGAGCAGGACCGAAAAGCCGTCCTTGGCCAGCTGTCTGGCCACGGCCGCGCCGATGCCGCGCGATCCGCCGGTGACGAGGGCTGTGAGACGGGGAGGTGTTTTCATCGTATCGTATGTATGGGTTTCGTGTCGGGCTCAAGTCCCGTATCGCAAGTGGGGCCAAAGGCAAAGGCCAAAATGAAACTCTTTGCGCGCCTTAGACGAATTTGAGCAGGGCCGATCCCCAGGTGAAACCGCCGCCGAAGCCCGTGAGCAGCACCCGCGTTCCGGGCTTGATGCGGCCTTCGGCCTTGGCGTCGGTCATGGCCAGGCCCATGGACGCCCCGGAGGTGTTGCCGTAGCGGTCCACCGTGACCATGACCTTTTCGGGCCCGGCCTTGAGGCGCTTGCTCACGGCGTCGATGATGCGCAAATTGGCCTGGTGGGGGATGATGAGGTCCACGTCCTCGGGCTTGAGGTCGTTCTTTTCCAGGATTTCGTGGGAAACCGAAATCATGGAGCGCACGGCGTGCTTGAACAGCTCCTGCCCGAGCATCTCGATGAAAAAGTTGGGACCCACGGTGTCGCCAAGCTTCAGAGGGTTGGCCGAGCCGCCGCCCTTGATGGTCAGATATTGGCCGAGCGAGCCGTCGCTGTGCAGCACCACGTCTTCGATGATGGCCTGTCCGGGCTTGGGTTCGTTGGTGGAGATCACGGCCGCGCAGGCCGCGTCGCCGAACAGCACGCAGGTGGCCCTGTCCTCCCAGTTGACCCGGCTGGTGAGAATGTCCGCCGAGGAGATGAGCGCTACGGATTCGGGGCGAAGCGACAGGGTGCCCAGGGCGATTTCCATGGCGTAGAGAAAACCGGTGCAGGCGGCGTTCAGGTCGCAGGCCGGGCGGCCGTTGAGGCCCAGGCGGTCGATGAGGGTGCAGGCCGCCGCGGGCAGGATGGCGTCGCCGGTCAGGGTGTGCAGGTAGACGTGGGTCACGTCTTCCAAGGGGCGTCCTGCGTCCTTCAGGGCCTCGCGGCAGGCGCCTTCGGCCAGCACGGTGCAGGGTTCGTCCGGCCCGGAGATGTAGCGCGTCTTCATGCCGGTGCGGGTGACGATCCACTCTTCGGTGGTGTCGATCATGGCCTCCAGATCGGCGTTGGTCAGGGCGCGCTTGGGGACCTTCTTGCCGATGCCTTCGAGCGTGAAACGACCTTTGAGCATGTGCTGATCCTGATGGGTTAGGAGGACGCCATGGCGGGCGCCGCACGTTTGACGAAATTCGAGAAGTCGGCGTTGGCGGCCAGCCCGTCCTTGAGGAGCTTGTCCGCGCCCATGCGCACCAGGGATCCGGCCATGTCCACCGCGGAGAGGATGGCCTTGGCGTTGGACGACCCATGGGCCACGATGACCGTTCCGTTCAGGCCCAGAAGGGGGGCTCCGCCGTATTCGGCGTAGTCCATGAGCTTGGCGAAGCGCTTCAGGGAGGAAAGGGCCAGGGTGGTGCCGATCTTGGCGAAGAATCCGCGCTTGAGCTCGCCCTTGAGGAGCCGGCCCATGGACATGGCCAGCCCTTCGGCCAGCTTGAGCGAAACGTTGCCCACGAACCCGTCGCAGACCACCACGTCGTATTCGCCGGTGAAGATGTCCCGGCCTTCGACGTTGCCCGCGAAATTGAGGGAGGAGAACTTGAAGAGCTCGTAGGCTTCCTTCACCAGCCAGTTGCCCTTGCCTTCCTCTTCGCCGATGGAGAGCAGGGCCACCTTGGGCGAGGGACAGCGCAACAGGATGCGCGCCATCACGTCGGCCATGATGCCGAACTGCAAGAGGTTCACGGGCTTGCAGTCGACGTTGGCGCCCACGTCCACCAGCACGCAGGGCGAGGTCTCGGTGGGCATGATGGTGGCCAGGGCCGGCCGGTCGAGCCCCTCGATGCGTCCCAGGGTGAACAGGCTGCACGCCAGGGTCACGCCGGTGTTGCCCGCGCTGATGAGCCCGTCGGCCTCGCCGTCGCGCACCAGGTTGCAACACACCTGGATGGAGGAGTCCCGCTTCTTGCGCAGGGACTCCGACGGCTTCTCGCGCATCTCGGCCACCTGGGACGCATGCACGATGCGGTAGTTGCACCCGCGCGTGTCGAGTTTGGCGAGCTCGGCCGTAATGCGCGACTCCTCCCCCACCAGGAGCAGGTCGTACTTGCGCAGCTTGGCGGCCGAAATCGCGCCGGGGAGCACCACGTTGGGGCCGAAATCCCCCCCCATGGCGTCCACGGCGAGACGGGGTCTAGGACTCGGACTCATCCCGCTTGAGCACCTGGCGGCCTTTGTAGGTGCCGCAGCTGGGGCACACGCGATGAGGCAGGGTGGCCTCGCCGCAGGAGCACAAAATGACGTTGGGCGCGGTCAAGGCGTCGTGGGAACGGCGCATCCCCTTGCGGGACTTGGAAACTTTTTTCTTGGGTACGGCCATGGTCGTTTTCCTTACGTGTCGTCTTTTTTCTTGTCGAGCTTGAGCCCGCGCAGCGCGGCGAGGCGGGGATCGTCCCCGGTCTGGACGCAGTTGCAGGCTTCGACGTTTCTGTCCGCCCCGCACACGGGGCACAGTCCCTTGCAGTCCGGCCGGCACAGGGGCTTGGACGGCAGCCCCAGGAGAAATTCTTCCCAGAGCAGGGCGCCCACGTTGAGTTCGAGGGTCTTGCCCTTGCGCCGCAAGAACGTCTGGCCGAGCGGGTCTTCTCCGGCGGGCGATTCGTCCTCGTAGAGGTCGAAGGCCTGGTCCACCAGCACATGGGCCGGACTGGCGCATCGGTCGCAGGGCTCCACCAGGCAGGCTTGCAGCGCGCCGCGCACCACCACCCCGCGCGAGGCCGGGATTACGGTGATGTCCGAACAGAAGTGCCCGTCCAGTTGATAGGCCATACCGAACGTGGCCAATCCCTCGGTGAGCAGGGTCTGGTCGTCCAGGACGAATTCCCGGCCCTCGGCCGGTATGTCGGTAATGTCGAGCCAGCGGTCGCTCACATACGCCTCCGGAAAGCACCGATGAGTAATCTTGGCCCGAGGGGTTGTCAACAAAAAGCTTGCCTTGGTTTTGAAGTGCGTGTAAGCATCGCATCCCTTTGCTTGAGATGCGAGAAAACTTTCCGGGGCCTGCCCCGTTTCGGAGGTATACCACATGTCCAAGGTCTGCGAATACTGCGGCAAGCGCCCTCAGGTGGGAAACAACGTCAGCCACGCCAACAACAAGTCCAAACGCCGTTTCGAGCCCAACCTGTTCAAGGTGCGGGCCGTGAAGAAGTCCGGCGAGGTGTGCACCGTGACCGTGTGCACCCGGTGCCTGCGTTCCGGCGAGGTGGTCAAACCCAGCGTGCGTGAAAGCGCCGAATAGGTTGTGTTTTTCGTCTCGCCGCGATTTGGCGAGAAGGCAAAAAGGCCGGTTCCCCGCAGGGAACCGGCCTTTTTGTTGTCGGCGTCGCGTTCGGCGTTCTATTCGTGAAAGCTGAACGTCGTATAGCCCTTCACCTGGCACAGGTGATCGCGTTCGGCGTCGTTCAAGTCGGCGCGGATCATTTCCGACACCATCTCCTCGAAGGTGATGCGCGGGGTCCAGCCGAGTTTTTCCTTGGCCTTGGTGGGATCGCCCAGGAGCGTCTCCACCTCGGTGGGGCGAAAGTAGCGCGGGTCCACGGCCACCAGGCAGGCCCCGGTATGGGCGTGATAGGCCTTTTCGTCCAGGCCGTGGCCTTCGAACCGCAGGGGAATGCCCAGTTCGGCCGCGGCGGCCTTCACGAAGTCGCGCACGCTGTACTGCACGCCCGTGGCGATGACGTAGTCGTCCGGTTCGTCCTGCTGGAGCATGAGCCACATCATTTCCACGTAGTCCTTGGCGTGGCCCCAGTCGCGCTTGGCGTCCAGGTTGCCCAGGTAGAGGCAGTCCTGCAGGCCGAGCTTGATGCGGGCCATGGCCCGGGTGATCTTGCGGGTGACGAAGGTCTCGCCGCGCATGGGGGACTCGTGGTTGAAGAGGATGCCGTTGCAGGCGAACAGGTTGTAGGCCTCGCGGTAGTTCACGGTGATCCAGTAGCCGTAGAGCTTGGCCACGGCGTAGGGGCTGCGCGGATAGAAGGGGGTTTTTTCGGTCTGGGGAATCTCGCGCACCTGGCCGAAGAGTTCGGACGTGGAGGCCTGGTAGAAGCGGGTGGTTTCGGCCATGCCCAGAATGCGGATGGCTTCGAGAATGCGCAACGTGCCCAGGGCGTCGGAGTTGGCCGTGTATTCGGGCGTCTCGAACGACACCGCCACGTGGGACTGGGCGGCCAGGTTGTAGATCTCGTCCGGTTTCACCTGTTGGATGACCCGGATAAGGTTGGTTGAGTCGGTCAGGTCGCCGTAGTGCAAAATAAAGCGCCGACCGTCCACGTGGGGGTCCTGATACAGGTGGTCGATGCGGTTGGTGTTGAAAAGCGAGCTGCGGCGCTTGAGGCCGTGCACGACATAGCCCTTTTCCAGAAGGAGCTGGGCCAGATAGGCCCCGTCCTGGCCGGTGATGCCGGTGATGAGGGCGGTCTTGGTGCTCGTCTTGTTGCTCATGGATGCTTGGTCTCCTGATCGGAAAGACGTTGGCGTTCGGCTTCGACCATGGCCCGGGCCACCTGGGGCATGGCCTTTGTGGCCCGCCATTGCAGAATTTCGGCGGCGCCGGACGGATCGGCCAGGCTGACCTGGATGTCCGAAGGGCGGAACAGGGCGGAATTGCTGTCCACGTGGTCGTGCCAGTCCAGGTCCAGGGCGGCGAAAACCTGGGCGGTGAAGTCACGCAGGGAATGGCTTTGGCCGGTGGCGATGACGAAATCGCGCGGGGTTTCCAACTGGAGCATGCGCCACATGGCCTCCACGTATTCGGGGGCCCAGCCCCAGTCGCGCACCACGTCGATGTTGCCCAGGCTCAGGCGTTCTCCCGATCCGGCGGCGATGCGGCAGGCGGCGGCCACGATTTTTTTCGTGACGAAGCGGGCCGGGCGCAGGGGGGACTCGTGGTTGAAGAGAATGCCGTTGCAGGCGAACAGGCCGTAGGCTTCGCGGTAGTTGGCCACGGCCCAGTGCGCGGCGGCCTTGGCCACGGCGTAGGGGCTGCGCGGTCGAAAGGGGGTGTCTTCGCCGGCGGGGGTTTCGGTGTTGCCGAAACACTCCGACGATCCGGCGTTGTAGAAGCGCACCGGTCGTCCGAGAAGGCGCAGTTGTTCGAGCAGGTGGAAGATGGCCACGGCCACGGATTCGAAGGTCTCCACCGGCTGTTCGAAGGAAAGCCCCACCGAGCTTTGTCCGGCCAGGTTGTAGATTTCGTCCGGCTCGGTCTTGGCGATGACCTGCCAGAGGCTGCGGAAGTCGCCGAGCGACGCGGAGTGAATGCTCACCGTGTCGGCCACGCCCACGGTTTGGAGCCCGTGGAGGTTGGCCATCTGGGCGTCGCGCGAGGTGCCGGCCACATGGTAGCCTTTGTCGACCAGGAGGCGGGACAGATACGCGCCGTCTTGGCCGGTGATGCCGATGATGAGGGCGGATTTCATTCTTGTAGGGATGGTCCGGAAATTGGTGGCTTGAAAAAAGATTTCTTCGTCCAAACGGCCTGAACTGTCAATGCTCGGCCGGGAAAGACCGGGCCGGGAGGGGGAAAACCGGGCGGACGATCCGGTGCACGTTGGTGCAAGGGGGCGCGCCGGTTTGTGCAATGTCCTGCACAAGGGAGGGGCCCGGGGGAAGCTCGCCTATGTAACATGTCGTTTTCAAACGATAAACAGGTTTGGCACGGCATATGCTTTATTCGGCGCAACACCGCACGACAGTGCACAAGGAGAACAACCATGTTGAAGACCATCGCTTTTACCGTTCTGGCCGTGGCTCTTCTGGGTGTGGGCGCTTCGGAATCCTTCGCCAGAGGACACGGATACGGATACGGCAGGGGCTACGGCCCCATGGCCAACGGACAGTACGGACAGTGCCGGGCCTACAACGCCTCGGGACAGTATCAGCCCCCCTGCTGGAGAGCCGGACAGGGGACCCCGGGCGCCTTCGGACGAGGTCCGGCCTGGGCTCCGGGCTCGGGACATCCCGCGGTTGTCGCCCCGAACGCCGCGCAGCCCGGCGGCGTGTAACAGGGCGTCCGCGAAGAAAAGCCTCCGTGTCTCGTGGAGAATACGACGCAATCGGACGAAGTCGCCGGAAGGACCAGCGAGCACGAGACAGGGACCAGTGTGCAAGCAAGATCCGAGCCGTCCGCCGCGCGGGCATATGGACCCGCGCCGGGCGGAGGCCGGGATTCACATACGAGAACCAAATTCAGGAGAACAAGAATGCATAAGCGTATCGTCACCCTCGTTGTCGCCGCTCTGGCCGTCGTGACCATGAGCTCCCTGGCCATGGCCCAGCCGTGGGGCCGGGGAATGGGCGGCTGGCTGGCCCAGGTGCCCCAGGAAAAGCGGGAACAGGTGCTCAAGATCTTCAGCGAAGGCCGCAAGAAGATCTACGACCTGGAAAGCCGCAAGTGGGACAAGCAAGCCGAACTCAATGTCGAGCTTTCCTCGGCCAAGCCTGACAGCGCCAAGATCGAAGCCCTGGCCAAGGAGATCGGAACCCTCGGGGCCCAGGCCTACCAGGAGCGCGTGGCCCTGCAACAGCGCATTCTCAAGGACACCGGCGTGAACCTGCCTCTGGCCGGCGGCTGCGGCGGCTCCGGCATGGGCATGGGTATGGGACGCGGCCGCGGACACGGCGGCTACGGCATGGGCTACGGCCCCGGCGGCAACGGCGTTCCGCCCTGCGTGCAGTACGGTCAGACCGGGCAGGGCGCCCAGACCGCGCCCGCGGATCAGAAGGCCAAGTAGCGCTTCTTCCCCCGCTTTCGCTCCCTTTCGCGCCCCCCGGTTCCGGCCGGGGGGCGTTGTCGTCGTTCGCGGCGCCAGCCTGGGGGGCCGACGAAACTTCGGTTGGCGGGGGAGGGCGCGGCCCTGGGCGATCGCGCCGGGCCCAGGCGGCCTGGGCCGCGACGGCGCGTGTTTCCGGATCGGGCCGGGGTTCGCCTCGTTCGCGCATTGCCGCTTTCGCGGGCTGATGCTAGAAGCGGGAAAGCCCGGCGGCGCGCATCCGGGGAGGCGAAAATCGCCCCCTGGCGCCGAAAACACGCGCGACCGAGTCTAGGAGGACGCCATGCTTCGGCGGTTATGCTGGATCTTGATGGGTTTTTCCCTTGTGGGGATCTTGTGCTCCACCCTGGTTCTGGTGGCCGGTCCCTCGTCGGAGGTGTCGGCGTGGGCCGGCTGGAGTTTCCTGGGCATGTCCCGCTTCCAGTGGCAGGGGCTGCACGACGGATTGGGGCTTCTTCTGCTCATTACCGGCGGCGTCTGCCTGACCACGGCCAGCAAGATCATGCTCGCCCCGCGCGACGGCGAGCCCGGAAACGCTCCGGCGGTGCTGGCCGCCCTGATGATTTTTCTCGTGTTCCTGCTCACCGCCGTCCTGCGTCTGCCGCCGTCCAGCCTGATCGCCGGGGCCTCGCAGGCGCTCAAGACCTGGCACGCCAAGAGTTTCGGCGCTCCTCCCCTGCCGGGCGCGGCCGACATGTCGCCACGGGAGTTGGCCAAGCGCATCCAGCTCGATCCGGACAAGGCCGTGGCCAATCTGGTCAGCCACAACGTCAAGCTCTCCACCCCCTCGGCCACCCTGGCCGAAATCGCCAAGGAGAACGGCCTGGTGCCGGCGGCCGTGTACGAAACCCTGCGCGCCGGCAAGGAGCCGACGCTGCCGCAGCCCGTTCAGGCCGACAGGCAGGCCCCGCCGCAGGTGCTGTTGCCGGCCGATCCGCCTCCGGGCCTGGGACGGCTCAAGCTCTCCGACGTGTGCGAGCAGTACGGCCTTGACCTCAAGACCGCCGTGGATCACCTGGGCAAGAGCGGCATCAAGGCCTCCGCCGACATGACCTTGCGCCAGATCGCCCAGGCCAACCTCATGCTGCCCATCGAAATTTACGACGGCCTGCGCGCGGCCCAGGGCCAGAACGTGGGACATGCCCAGGCGCATGTCTCGCCGCCCGCGCAAACCCAGGCTCCGGGCCAGAGTCCGGCCCAGGCTCCGGCTGTCCAGTTCCCCGGGCAGACTCCTCCCCAGCCGCCCTCGCCCCTGGCCGGGCAGCTCCTGCCGCCGGCTCAGACGCCGACCCAAGTTCCGCACGGGCAGGCCCCCGGAACCCAGACTCCCGGCGTTTCGGCTCCGGGAGCCCACGCCACGGGGATGCAGACCCCGGGGAGCGTCCCGGGCGTCCCGTCTCCCGGCGTTTCGGCCCCGGGCCAGCAGGCTTCGGGCGTCCAGGCCCCGGATGCGTCCTCGCCGAGTCAGGCCCCGGGCGCGGCTCCGGCCAACCTGGCCAAGCTCACCCTGTCGGCCTACTGCCGGGAGCACGGCCTGGACAACCGCCAGGCCCTGGACAAGCTCAAGGCCAAGGGCATCGTGGCCTTTTCGGACATGACGTTTCGTGAAATCGCCATCGAAAACGCCATGAGCCCCCAACAGGTGATGGAGATCATCGCCCGGTAGCGCCCGAAATGGACCGATCAGCCCCCGGAACGCAACGCACTCTGTTGCCCCTGGCCGCTTTGGCCTTGATACTGCTCGGGGTGTCGCTGTCGGCGGTCACGTGGCGCAACGTGTCGCAGCAACGGGAACTGCTCGACCAGCACGTGCTGTTTTCCGCCCGCACCGTACTGCGCGGGGTGGAGGCCAATCTCTTGCGGATCATGCCCATGCTGGGCGGCGTTTCCGGGGGGGAGGGATGCGCGCGAGTGGCCGAATACCTCCGCCAGTCCGCGCAGTCGGGCGAGGTGCTCTATTTGGGCCTCTACGACGACCGGGGCGTTCCCGTGGCCACGTCGCTGCCCGAAGGACAGAACGCGCCTCAACCCCTGGACCACGCCGCCATGGGCGACCTTGCCGTGTCCGGCGAATGGTACGGGGCCCTGCCCGTGGGCGGGACCGCCATATTGGGCTACGCCGCCGAGGTGCAACCCGGCCTTGACCGGTATTGCGCGGGCGCGACCGATGCGCAAGGCGTTCATCCTCCACGGTATTTCCTGGTGGGCCTGAGCCTGGACGAACACTACGCCCTGTACAAAAACTTCAAACGCGCCGCCCTGATGCAGTCGGGCTTCGCCCTGGCCGTGGCGGCGTTCGTGTGGTTGCTGCTGCTGGCCTATCTGCGTCGGCGCGAACAGGGGGGGCGGCTCAAGCGCTTGGAATACTTTCAATCCAGGCTGCTCGACGCCATGCCCGAGGCCCTGGTGACCCTGGGACCGCAAGGCCAGGTCACGGCGGCCAACCCGGCGGCTCGGGCCATTTTGGGCGCAGATCCGTCCGCGCATCCGGCCTTGGCCGGGCTGTCCCGGACTCCGGCGTCCGACCTGCCCCAGGGGTGGCGGCAGGTGGAATACGAGGGCAAATGCCTGGAAGTGCTGGCCGTGCCCCTGGAAAACGAAACCCTGGCCCTGGTGCGCGACCGCACCGAGCTGCGCGGCCTGGAGCGCAGTCTGGAGCAGACGCGCCAGTTGGCGGCCATCGGCCGGCTGGCCGCGGGGGTGGCGCACGAGATCCGAAATCCCTTGTCGGCGTTGCGCGGTTTCGCCCAGTTTTTCGCCGGTCGGCTCAAGGGGCGCGAGCCCGACGAAACCTACGCCCAGACCATGGTGCGCGAGGCCGACCGGCTCAATCGGGTGGTGACCGATCTGGTCAGCCTGGCCAAACCGCGCGCGCTTTCCCCCGCGCCGGTGGACCTGGCCGCCCTGGCGGCCGATTTGCACGGCCTGCTTTCCTTCGATTTCGACACGGCCAAGGCGCTCTGGCGCACGGACTTGGCCTGTCCTGTCCTGGCCGCCGATCCCGACGCCCTGCGCCAGGCCTTGGTCAATCTGGTGCTCAACGCCCTGGCCGCCCTGCCCGGTACGGGCGGAACGCTCACGCTTTCCAGCCGGGAAACGCCCGAAGGCGTGTCGCTTACCCTGTCTGACGACGGACGGGGCATGACCGCCGAAGAGCGCGACCACGCCCTGGAGCCTTTTTTCACCACCCGCAAGGACGGTTACGGCCTGGGGCTCTCCCTGGTGCACAAGACGGCGCGCGACCACGGGGCCGAACTTTCCATCGACTCCGCGCCCGGCCGGGGAACCGCCGTGACCCTGCTGTTTCCCCAGCTCCCTCCGTCCCAGGAGTCCAGGCCATGACCCGGCACAGTATTCTTTCTCCATGGTCCACGCCGGGAGTCCACCCATGACCCGACCCTCCCTTCCCAACGCCCAGTTTCGTCCCTCTCCAGGAGTTCCAACCATGTCTCCGCATCGCCGCTGCTTTCCGGCGCTTACATTTCTTTTGTCCCGCACGCATTGCGCTACCGCGCGCCCTCAAATTGAAGTTTTTGGGGGAAGGGGGTTCAGGGGGAAACCCCTCTTGTTCACAAAAAAGGTTTCCCCCTGGTCTGCCTCTTCTTCTTTCCTCCTCCTCCTTCGAGGCCTTATATGACCACCGGCCATCTTCTCGTGATCGACGACGAGGCCGGGCATCGTCTCATGGTGCGGGCGGTGATGGAGGACGCGGGGTGGCGGGTGAGCGAGGCCGCAAGCGCCGAGGCGGCGCTTGATTTCGTGCGCCAGGCTTCGGCCGCGGACCTTCCGAACGTGGCCCTCCTGGACATGCGCATGCCGGGCATGGACGGTCTGGAGGCCCTGGCCGCCCTGCGCGAGCTGGCCCCGGGAATGCCGGTGGTGATGCTCACGGCCTACGCCACGGTGGGGGTGGCGGTGGAGGCCATGAAGCGCGGGGCTTTCGACTATCTGACCAAGCCCGCCGACAACGAAGAGCTCAAGGCCGTGCTGGCCAAGGCCCGGGAATACGGCGCGCTGCTGGAGGAAAATCGCGGTCTGCGCGCGGGGGCGGCCAGCCGGCGGGCCATGCGTCGCCTGGTGGGCGGTGGGGCGGCGATGCGCGCGGTGCGCGAACTGTGCGAGCAGGTGGGGCCGGCCGAAGCCACGGTGCTTATTCTGGGCGAGTCCGGCACGGGCAAGGAGTTGGCGGCCGAACTCATCCACGCCATGAGCCCGCGTGCGTCCGGGCCGCTCGTCAAGGTCAATTGCGCGGCCCTGCCCGCGGATCTGCTGGAAAGCGAACTGTTCGGCTACGTGAAAGGGGCTTTCACCGGCGCGGTCAAGGACAAACCGGGCCGCTTCCAACTGGCCAACAAGGGCACGCTCTTTCTCGACGAAGTGGGCGAGCTGCCCCTGGCCCTTCAGGCCAAGTTTCTGCGCGCCCTGCAGGAGCGGGTGGTGGAGCCCCTGGGCTCGGTCAAGCCCGTGGCCACGGACGTGCGCATTCTGGCGGCCACCAACCGGGATTTGGCCGTTGAAGCCAAAGCGGGACATTTTCGCGAGGACCTCTATTTCCGCTTGGCCGTTCTGGAAATTCGCATGCCGCCTTTGCGCGAGCGTTTGGAAGACCTGCCCGAACTGGCCGCCTTTCTTTTGGAAAAGCTCACCACCCGGAACAACAAGGTCGTGCGCGCCGTGAGTCCCGCCTTTCTGGAACGTCTGGCTGCCCACGACTGGCCCGGCAACGTGCGCGAGCTGGAAAATGTGCTCGAACGGGCCATCATCCTGAGCCGCACCGACGTCCTGGAGCCCTCCTCCCTGCCGCCCGCCCTGGGACGTGGACCGGGGCGGTGCGCTCCGGCCTCGGGCGACTCGCAACCGGTCGCGACGACCCCTTCGCCCGCTTCTTCCTTGTCCGAAAGCCTGGATGCCAGTCTGGACGAGGCTGAACGTCAAGCCCTGGAACGCGCCCTGGACGCCAATCAGGGGCACCGCGAAAACACCGCCCGCATGCTCGGCATCAGTCGGCGCACCCTGCAATACAAGTTGCGCAAGTACGGGCTGGTCCGGAAATAATTCATGCCCTCGCTCGGCGACGTTCCCCCGGCTCTGCGTCCTTTGCTCGGCGAACTGGCGGCGTCCTTGCGTGAGCGGCTGCACGTCGCCGCAAACGCCCTGGATGTGGGCGACCAGGCCAAATACCGCGCCGCCATTCACGCCGCCAAAGGCATGGCCATGACCTTCGGGCTGCATGGTCTGGCAGGGCGCGTCGCCCAGGCCGAAGACCTGAGCGGCTGCCCGGATGACGCCCGCGCGGCCTTGCGGCGGTTGGTCCGGCTTGTGGACGCCGTGGCGGAAGAGGGGGAACGGTAGGGGGCTTACGGGAAGAGGACGCAGCGAGCGGGAGAGGAGGGGGATGCCTCCGGCGGCCAGGGGCGCCGCCCCTGGACCCCGCTGGGGGCGGAGCCCACCCCCAGCCCCCCGCAGGTGCGAGCGGGAAAAGGGAAAACGGTTCGGTGGTGTTGGGGAGCGTCCGGGGAGGCGCAAGAGTTGCATCGGGAAGTCGGGGCCGGCAAAGCCCGGCCCCGACTTCCCGATGCGACGCCCTTCCCCCCCCTCACGCGCCTGTCCTTCCTCCCGGCCAACCGTCCCTGTTTCCGCAGGCAACCGGGGGGGCCAGGGGGAATGATTCCCCCTGGCGGGGGGGGCGGGGGCGCGCAGCCCCCGCTCTTCCCTCTTCCTCTTCGCTTCCCCGCCTTTCGGGTCAGCGTTTTCTCAGGCGGCTGTCGAGAAAGCGGACGGTCTTGTCGAAGCCGGCCTTGGCTTCGGGCTGGTTGAGGCTGAGGGCGAAGCCGTGCCCTTGTCCGGGGTAGAGGTCCAGGACGGCTTCTCCGCCGGAGCGGGTGATGAAGACTTGCAGGGTGCGTGCTTCGGCCACGGGGACGATAGTGTCGGCCTGGCCGTGCACGATGAGCGTGGGCGGCAGTTTTCGGGCCGAGCCGCGCACCGGGGCGGGCAGGCCGCCGTAGAGGCAGACCAGGGCGGCGGCCCTTGGGTCTTGGGCGGCCACGTTCACGGCGAGAAATCCGCCCTGGGAGAAGCCCAGCAGGGCGATGCGGCGTGGGTCCACGTCTTGTCGTTTGGAAAGAACGGTCAGGGCTTCGCGCACGCGCTGGGTCCATCCGGCCAGGCGTTGATCGTAGCGTTCGCGTCGGATTTGGGGATCGTCCAGGGCCATGGCCTGGGCGTCGGGCCGGCTGTAGTAGTCCAGCAGGTAGACCTGGAATCCGCGTCCGACCAGCCATTCGGCATAGGTTTCGTACTGGGCGCGCAGGGGGTCGAGGCCCTGTTGCCCATGCAGCACGACCACGGCGGGCAAAAGCGGCGGCGGAGGCGGGGGACGTTTGGGCGCTGGCTGTTTGGCGTCGCCCGGAAAGCGCGATGCCGTGGACTTCTGGGCCCTGGGCGCTTCCGCGGCCGCTTTCGACTCGTCCGGCTCGGGGGCGGGCGGCGGGGGCGGAGGCGGAGCGAACCGAGTCATGGTCACGCGGCCGTCAGACGAATCGAACGACAGTTCCGACTTTTCCACGCCCGAAGCCTGGCCCGGGACCGGCCAGGCCAGAACGGCCAGGGTCAGGGCCAACGCCATCCATGCGGCCGGGGCGAGTGCTCGGCCAGGTCTTCCCATGGTCGGCTCAGCCCTTCTTGGCCTGCTTGGCCCAGGAGTCGCGCAGGCCCACGCTGCGGTTGAACACCAGCCGATCCGGTCCGTGCTCGCGCCGGTCCGCGCAGAAGTAGCCCACGCGTTCGAACTGCACCACGGATTCCGGGGCCATGTCGGCCAGGGAGGGCTCCACCGGACAGGCGGGCAACACGGTGAGGGCGTCCGGGTTGACGAAGTCCTTGAAGTCGCGTCCTTCCTCGAAATCCATGGGATCGGCCTTGGTGAAGAGCCGGTCGTAGAGGCGCACCTCGGCCATGCGGGCGTGTCGGGCCGACACCCAGTGCAGGGTGCCCTTGACCTTGCGGCCGTCCTGGCTCCAGCCGCCGCGCGTTTCGGGATCGTACTCGCACACCACTTCCGTCACTTCGCCGGTGGCCGGGTCTTTCACCACGTCCACGCAGGTGACGTAATAGGCGGTGCGCAGACGCACTTCCTTGCCCGGCGAGAGACGGCGGTAGCCCTTGGGCGGGACTTCGCGGAAGTCGTCGCGCTCGATGTAGAGCTCGCGCGAGAAGGGAAGCGTGCGCACGCCCATGTCCGCGCGTTCGGGGTGGCGGGGGCACTCGAAGAATTCTTCCTTGTCTTCAGGATAGTTGCGGATGGTCAGCTTGATAGGGTCCAGAACGGCCATGGCCCTGGGCGCGGAGTCGTTCAAGACCTCGCGCAGGCAGGCTTCCAGCATTTCTATTTCCACGGTGTTGGCGGCCCGGGCCACGCCGATGCGTTCGGCGAACAGGCGCAGCGCCTCGGGGGTGTAGCCCCGCCGGCGAAGCCCCTGGATGGTGGGCATGCGCGGGTCGTCCCAGCCCGAGACGTGGCCTTCCTCCACCAACTGGATGAGGCGGCGCTTGCTCATGACCATGTAGGTGACGTTCAGGCGCGCGAATTCGTACTGCCGCGGCCGGCTGGGCACGGGCAGGTGGTCGAGCACCCAGTCGTAGAGTTCGCGGTTGTTTTCGAACTCCAGGGTGCAGATGGAGTGCGTGATGTGTTCCAGCGCGTCGGACAGGCAGTGGGTGAAGTCGTACATCGGATAGATGCACCAGGCGTCGCCCGTGCGATGGTGATGGGCGTGGCGTATGCGGTAGAGCGTGGGGTCGCGCATGACCACGTTGGGCGAGGCCATGTCGATCCGGGCCCGCAGCACCCTGGCTCCGTCCGGGAACTCGCCCGCACGCATGCGACGGAACAGGTCCAGGTTCTCGGCCACGGACCTGTCGCGAAAGGGGCTGTTGACGCCCGGCGCGGTCAGGGTGCCCCGGTTCTGGCGGATTTCCTCGGCGCTCTGGTCGTCCACGTAGGCCAGGCCCTTTTCGATGAGCGTCTCCGCGAACCGGTAGAGTTGCTCAAAATAATCGGACGCGAAAAAGCGGCGGTCGTCCCAGGTGAAGCCCAGCCATGTTACGTCCTCCTGGATGGAGTCGACGTATTCCTGTTCTTCCTTGGTGGGATTGGTGTCGTCGAAGCGCAGGTTGCAGGCCCCGCCGAACTCCTTGGCCACGCCGAAGTTGAGACAGATGGACTTGGCGTGCCCGATGTGCAGGTAGCCGTTGGGCTCGGGGGGAAACCGCGTGTGTGGAGCCGTGATCTTGCCGGCGGCGATGTCGGATTCGATGATGGAGCGAATGAAATTCTTGGCCTGGGGCTTGGGAGCGTCTGTCATGGTGCGTCCTTTTGGGGTGGCGGCGGCCGGATGCGGCCAGCCCCGCAAAATAGGGAAAAACCTTCCCCCGGTCAAACGGGGCGGGGCTGGGCTTGCCCTCTGCCCTCTGGTACTGTGGCCGGGCCAAACATCAAGGGGGAGCCATGTTTGAAAGCGTGTTCGCCGCCACCTCGGCCCTGACCGAGGTCAAAGGCCTGTCCCACGACCGGGTGGTCTGTGTGATCCCCTACCTGGACCACGATCAGGCCTCACGTCTGGCCGGAGTGCTGGCCGTGCGGGCCAGGCATCCGGGCCTGGCGGTCTTTGTGCGCGACGACGCCGGATTGGGCTTCATCCGCACCGCGAACCTGGTCTACGCCTGGACCGCGTCGCCCCGCTTCGCCTACTTCGCCCAGGACGCGTTTCCCGGCGACCACTGGCTGGCCCAGGCCATGGGCGTCATGGACCGGACCGGACCGGGGCTCCTGGCCTTCAACGACGGCCGCTTCTTCGGTACGCTGGCCGTGTTCGGTCTGGCGGATCGGGCCTGGCTGGCCACGGTCTACCCCAAAAGCCTGTTCTATCCGGGATATCGCTCCCATTTCGCCGACACGGAGCTCTCCGTGGTCGCCTTTGCCCGCGACCGGCTGTTTTTTACGCCCAACGCGCTGCTCCTCGAAGTGGATTACGAAAAGCATACCAAGCGCAACGACCCGGACGACCAGGCCCTTTACAACGTCCGCGCGCGGACAGGATTCGACGGTCTGGTCGAACCTTTTGAACCGCCTCGGCCCTGAAGGGAAGTAGGGAAGAGCGGGGGCTGCGCGCCCCCGCCCCCCGTCAGGGGGAATGATTCCCTCTGGCCCCCCCCTCGGTTTCCTGGGAACTTGCGCCCCCATCCTTTTGCGCCTGTTTGGCGTCGGCCACGCCGTTGTCGGGGGCGTGGGCAACGCGCAGGCCGGCGTAATGGGCCGTGAGGGGGGAGCTGAAACGCAAAGCGGCGTCGCCCAGGGGGGGCGACGCCGCTTGCGGACTTGGTGCGGGGAGTGTGTTTTATTCCTGCTTGATGGTCTTGGAGTGGACGCCGTCCTTGCCCAGGAACTGTTGCAGGTCCGGGTCGCTCACGAGCATGGTGAGCGACTCGGAGAGCACGTCGTTTAAGAACCGGGCGTTGGAGTTTTCGTCCGGGGTTATGACCACGTCTTTTTCCTGCCGCACGGGGTAGTTGCCTTCCCAGGTGCCGGGGCCGTTCTTGGCCTTGCCGGCCAGCACGCACTTGACGCTGATCTTTTTTGTCACGCCTTCGCTTTTGGCGAGGTAGTTCAGGTCGCGGATGGTGATGACCAGGCTGCGCGGAGCGGAGTCGGAGTAGGGAGCCGGCGTGAAGCCCAGGTCGGACAGGGCCCGGGAGGCGGCCGCGCCCACGATTTCGGTCAGGTTGCCTTCGACCCGGATGGGCGAGTTCCGGGAGGTATCCATGTCGCGGTAGCCGAGGATTTTTTCGGGCCGGGCGTCCACCACGCGCAGGGCGACGGTTTTGCCGCGTCCGATGCTGGAGCTTTGTTCCTTGACATCGAGTTTGAAGGATACGGTCTGTCCGGGAACGCCGCAGCCGGCCAGCAGGGCCAGGCCGAGCGCCAGGACGCACAGGCTTGCGAGTCGGGTCATGGCTGTTCTCCTTTGAGCGGGGGGTCTTGCGGCTCTTCTTGCCGCGTGGAGTCGACGAACCGCCACAGGGCGGACACGAAGTCATCCAGTCCGTCGCCGCGCTTGGCCGAGAGAAAGAGCGTCCCGGGGGCGCGGGCGAGAACCTTTTGTTTGAGGGAGGCCAGGGTTTCCGGGTCCAGGGTGTCGACCTTGTTGACGACACGCATCTGGGGACGCTGGGCCAGGCCGGGGTCGTAGCGTTCGAGCTCCTCGTCCACCAGGGCGAAGCCGGCCAGGGGGTCGTCACCCAGGGCTTCCTGGGCGTCGAGCACATGCACCAGGAGTCTGGTGCGCGAGACGTGCTTGAGAAAGTCGGTCCCCAGGCCCTGTCCCGTGTGCGCGCCTTCGATCAGGCCGGGGATGTCGGCGGCCACGATGCGTTCGCCGAATTCGCCCTGGATCACGCCCAGGGTGGGCGTGAGGGTGGTGAAGGGATAGGCCGCTATCTTGGGCCGCGCGGCGGAGATGGCGGAAATCAGGGTGGACTTGCCCGCGTTGGGCAGACCGATGATGCCCACCTCGGCCAGCAGGCGCAGTTCCATGCGCAGACGTTTTTCCTCGCCGGGCTCGCCGGGCTGGGCGAAGCGGGGGGCGCGCATGGTGGCGCTCTTGAAATGCATGTTGCCCTTGCCGCCGCGTCCGCCGTGCACGGCGATCCACTCCTGGCCGATGTCGGTCAGGTCGGCGGCCAGGGCTTCGCCCTCGTCGGCAAGCTCGTAGATCAGGGTGCCCTGGGGCACTTCCACCACCAGGTCGTCGGCGTTTTTGCCGTTGCACTGGCTGCCCAGGCCCATTTGTCCGTTTTTGGCCTCGTATCGGCGCTTGAGGCGCAGGTCGTAGAGCGTGAGCAGGCTCGGGCTCACGCGAAAGATCACGTCGCCGCCCTTGCCGCCGTCGCCGCCATTGGGTCCGCCCATGGGAATGAACTTTTCCCGTCGGAAGGCCACGCAGCCTCGTCCGCCCTTGCCGGAGCGCACGGTGATTACCGCTTCGTCCACGAATCGCATGTGTTGGGTTGTTTCCTTAGTGGGGCTGGTCTTATGGGCAGGGGTAAAGCCCTAAAACAGGTTCGTCAAGGCCCGCCATGGGCGTTAGGACGCGTGTTTGGGTTTGGCGGTTACGGCGACGCCCCGTTCGCCGGCCGAAAAATACCCTTCCCGCCCTAAAGAATCGCCGCCAGGCGTCGATAAGAATCGCGATATGGCGCGGCTCGCCCGCAAGGGAGGTATGCATGACGAGCGACATCACCGGCGTTTCCGGCCAGTCCGGATTGAATACGATTTCCTCGAAGCAGGTCTTCGGGGCCGAAGTGGTCAAGGGCACGTTGGACACCTTGAATTCCGGAGGCCACTCCGGCAACGGGCTCAATGCCGACTACGACTTCCAAACCAAGGTCCTTGAGGCGGGATTCGCCAAGAAGGGCGCGATCTTCGACGGCAACGTCTAGCGTGACGCCCGCGAAATACGTGTATACGGAATTGCGCGGGCAAGAAAGAGAACGCGGGACGTTTGTTCCCGAAAGTTCGTGCGCGGGGTTCGGGGCCGCGGCGCAGGGCCATGGCCGGCGCCGGCCGCTATCTCCGGGCCGGGGACCCTTCCCCGGCCCGGAGGCTGGCGAAACGCTTGGCGCGTCTACATGTGCGGGTCGTACACCTCGAACTTCCGGGAGACGGATTCGCCCTTGTCGGTTTCCACCGACAGGGTCCAGGTGCCGGCGGCCATTTCCCACCGCTCGCTGAAGGTGAAGAACACGTCGTAGGTTTGGCCCGCCTTCAGGGTGGTCTTGGTGATGTAGGCCGTCTGCGTCTTGCCGGAATGGGGATCGAGCAGGCCGGGAGTGTCCGTGACAATGCGCGCGTTCAGGTCTCCCTGGAGTTTGTCGGACACCTGGACCCGCAGGCCGAAGGTGGTGCCCAACTGGCGGGGGATGGCGTCGGTGGTGCGCACGAGCAATCCTTTCTGGTAGACGCCGTAATCGATCACGTTCATGACCTGCTCCTTGGGCTCGGAAGAGCCCATGAGCGAACAGCCGCAGAGAAGAAACAGGGCCAGTACGGCCAGAATTTTCGGCATGGTTCACCTCGTTGTCTAGGGCGGTGGCCGCCGGGTTGCAGCCGGCGTTCGGGGCGGCCGGGGCCGCCGCCTGGAGCGCACAGGCGCGCCGGCAGGGAAGCGGGGAAGGCGTCGGGCGGGACCCTGGCGGGAAGCCCCGAAGTGTTCCCCGCGCGGGCCGGCTACGCGTCGTGCGCGTTGCGCGAGGACTTGAACCGCCTGTCGTCCTTGGAGGAAAGGCGCGCTTTTCTCAAGGGCGGACAGGATTCTTTCAAGGAATTGTCCACAAAACGAAACAGTGTTTCGCGCTTCGCGGACGCCACCGCGCGCGGGCCGCGCGTGGGCGACGACTCCCCCGGTCGGCGATCAGTCGCCGCCGGTTCCAAAGGCGCGGTCCATGAGATGGGCGGCCAAGCCGCCGAGCGTTTTCGGGGTGTGGCCGAACACCTCCCGCCAGACCGTATCGGACTCCATACACAAATAGAGCCCTGAAGAGAACCCCGCCCGGGAAAGCGCCCGGGCCACGAAGCGCATCTGCTCCGAGCGCAGGGGACGAAGCAGCCGTCGCTTGCCGTCCAGGCCCAGAACGTACTCGGCGTGCTGATAGAGGGGATTGTCCGCCACCTGGGCCGAAAGGCCGGGCATCAGGCGAAAGGACCCCAGGCTGACGTAGGCCACGCTTTCCGGGCGCACGTGGTCGGCGATCATCTCCACCGTGCGGGCGTAGTCCCTGTCCCAGCCGGGATAATAGACGATGGGATCGAAGTGCAGGCAGACCCGGAATCCCGCTTCGGCGCAGGTTCGCGCGGCCGCCAGACGTGCCTCCAGGGAGGAGGTGCCGGCTTCCTGGTCGCGGCAGACCGGGGGAGCGTTCACCGACCAGGCGGGCAACACCCGGTCCGGGCGGGCGACGGCGTCCATCCAGGAAAGGTCGACCACTTTGGACTTGAGTTCCAGGCAGACGTTTTCATGGCCGGCGAGAAAGGCCACCAGATCGCGGGCGTAGCCGGTGACGGCCTCCAGGGCCAGGGAGTCGGTGAACTGCCCCGTGCCCACCCGGAAGCGTCGGGCCGGGTCGGCCCCGAAGATGCGCCCCAGCGAGTCGAACAGGCGTTCCTGGTTGGCGAAGACCCGCAGCGCCCCCTCGCCCAGATAGGCCCTGAGCACGCAGTAGCTGCACGCCATGGGACAGCCCTCGCCCGTATGCACGATGCGGTAGGCGCAGCACCGGTAGCGCTTGGTGCCCGGACACGGCCGCAGAAATCGCCCCTTGTGGGCGGTCAAGTGCAGGGTGTGCCCCGGGCCTTGCGGCGCGCCCTGGCCTTTTTCCAACACGTGAAAGGGCAGATGGGCCAGACGCGCGCGCACGCGTTCGACCAGCGGGGTGCGCAGCACCGCGGCGTCCGCGGCCAGGCGGGCCAGGGTCCCGAGATGGGCGGGCAGGGCCGGAGCGGTCGGTTCCGCGCTGTGGTCGTCCGGCGCGTCGCGACCGTTCACGAATCCTCTCCGCGTGGCGCGGGCCGGGCCGCCCCCCAAAGGTCCTCCCACTGCGGCCGGGAGCGCAGGGTCTCCAGGTCCCGTGCCGCGCGGGCCAGGTCGCGGGGCGCGGCCAGGCTCACTTCCAGGCGCACGGCGTCGGTCTCGAAGCCGGGTGAGGGGAGCACCTTGAACCGGGTGCCGGCGGTCAGGGCCTTGGCCCCCTTGGCGAAGCGCTCCTCCAGGTCGACCAGGGCGGGGTTGCGCAGGCGTCTGGCCGCCTGGGCCAAACGGGCCAGACGGTCGGACGGGGCGAGGCCGGTTTCGAGCGCCCGCGCGCATTCGGGGCGGTCCAAGAGGTCGGCCAGGCTGGTCCGCCGGGCCAGGGCCGATTCGCCCAGCCAGGTGAGCAGGTTGTCCAGGTGGTTGCGGGAAAACCGCACGGCTTCGAGAAAGGGACGGAGCGCGGCCAGGTCGTTTTCGGGCAAGGCGGCCAGGCGCGGGGCCAGGGACAGCGGGGCCAGGGGCTGGGAGAGCGTGCGGGCGCCGGCGTGGTCGGGGGAGGTCGCGGCCGGTCCGTCCAGCCAGGCGGGCAGCGTGGTCCAGGCCTGCAGTTGGTCCAGGCGCTTGTCCCTGGGAGCCAGTCCCAGGTGGGGGGCCGCATGGGCCAGAAAGGCCGCGAAGCCGCCCCGGGCGGTGAAGAAGCGGACCGCGCGCACCAGGCGGGCTTCGTCCGGGGGCTGGGCCTGATTGGCGGCCAGATAGGCCTCGGCCCAGGCCAGGCCGGGGTCCAGGCCCGGCTGGGGGAAAAATCCCAGGGCCAGGGCGGGGCGACGCAGGGCGCGCAGGGCCAGCACGCGCTTGTATCCGGCCACCAGCACGGGCCGTTGCGGTTCGAAATCCACCAGCAACGGGACCATCTGGCCGCAGGCCTCAAGGCTCGCGGACAGGGCCGGGGACGGTTCTTCGGCCCAGAGCAGGTGCGCCCCGGAAACGTCCAGGTCCCGGGGATGCACAGTGACGCTTTGCAGGGAAACGGGCATGTTCGATACTCTCCGAGTGCGTTGTCTGGTCCCTATCGCCTTTTTCGCGCGAATCCTAGGCTGTTTGCCTTGTTGCAGGCTTGCGGCATTGCGGTTACAGTGCTGAAGCTTACCAAAATCCATTCGTCCACGGGGCGAGAGCTAAAGCGCCGTGAGGCTTGCGAGGGATCAACCTACAACAGGACACAGGAGACGGGCATGCTTGACGTGTTGAAAGGCCAACGGACCTATGCGCTCATCGGTCACGGGGGGTGCGGCAAGACCACCGTGGCCGAAATGCTTCTGCACGACGCCGGCGTCATTTCCCGGCTGGGCAAGATCGAAGAGGGCACCACCACCCTTGACTACGAGCCCGAGGAAATCAAACGCCGCGGCTCCACCCAGCCGGGCTTCGCCACCTACCTGTGGAACAAAAACCGCCATTTTCTCATCGACACGCCGGGCGACCTCTCCTTCAACGGCGATATCCGCTACCTGCTCTCGGCCGTGGACGCCGTGTTCTTCCTGATCGACGCCGTGGACGGCGTCAAGCCGCTCACCAAGAAGCTCTGGCAGGAAGTCTCGAAAATGCGCCTGCCGGCCGTGTTCGTCATTAACAAGATGGACCGCGACCGGGCCGACTTCGACATGGCGTTGAACGGCATCCGCAATCAGTTGGGCGTCAAACCCTTTTTGCAGAACATTCCCATCGGCAAGGCCGACTCCTTCCAGGGCGTGGTCAACGTGGTGGAGAACAAGGCCTACATCTTCGCCGAGGGCGGCAAGGTCACCGAAGGCCCCATCCCCGCCGACATGGTCGAGGAAGTGGACGCCCTGCGCGAGTCCATGGTCGAAGAAGTGGCCGTGTGCGACGAGGGCCTCATGGAGCGCTACCTTGAGGACCCGGGCTCCGTCACCGTGCCGGACCTGTTCTCGTGCGTGCGCAAGGCCATCGCCTCGGCCGAGTTGTATCCGGTCATGTGCGTGTCGGGCCTCAAGGGCATGGGCGGAAAGCGCATGCTCAACGCGGCCGAGCTGTTCTTTCCGTCTCCGCTCGACGCCGTGGCCGGCGTGAAGGAAGTGGAAGGCGCGGACGGCTCCGTGCGCGAGGTGACTCCCTCGGCCCCGGCGGCGGCTTTCGTGTTCAAGACGCTGTTCGATCCCTTCGCGGGTCAGCTTTCGTTCATCCGGGTGCTCAACGGCACGATCAATCCCGACGCCAGCCTGCTCAACACCCGCACCGACACCAAGGAACGCCTGGGCCAGTTGCTCTTCATGACCGGCAAGGACACCCAGCCCTACAAGGAGCCCATCGGCCCCGGCGCCATCGTGGCCCTGGCCAAGCTCAAGGACACCAAGACCGGCGACACCCTGTGCGACGAGAAGAGCCCCTTCACCTTCGCCAAGCCGGAACTGCCCCAGCCCATGATCTCCTACGCCCTGGCCCCGGCCGAAAAGGGCGAGGAGGACAAGGTCTTCCAGGCCATGGCCAAGCTGCTGGACGAAGACGTCACCCTGCAGTTGACCCGCAACGAGGAGACCGGCGACATGCTGCTTTCGGGCATGGGCCAGACCCACATCGAAAACGCCGTGGAAAAGGTCAAGCGCCGCTACAAGACCAACGTGGTGCTCAAGGCCCCCACGATTCCCTACCGCGAAACTATCAAGGGCAAGGCCGAGGTGCAGGGCCGGCACAAGAAGCAGACCGGCGGACGCGGCCAGTTCGGCGACTGCTGGATTCGCATGGAAGGCCGGGGTCGCGGCGAAGGCTATGAGTTCGTGGACGCCATCGTGGGCGGCTCGATTCCGCGTCAGTACATCCCCGCGGTGGACAAGGGCGTGCAGGAGTCGGCGGCGCGCGGCGTGCTGGCCGGCTATCCCATGGTGGACTTCAAGGTCGAACTGTTCGACGGTTCGTTCCATACCGTGGACTCGTCGGAAATGGCCTTCAAGATCGCCGGCTCTCTGGCCTTCAAGGCGGCCTGCGAAAAGATGAAGATGGTGCTGCTCGAACCCATCGCCCTGGTGAGCGTGTCCATTCCGGACGCCCAGATGGGCGACGTGATCGGCGACCTCTCCAGCCGTCGCGGCAAGGTGTTGGGCTCGGAATCCGCCGGCGGCGTGACCGAGGTGCAGGCCCACGCGCCCATGAGCGAGATGCAGGAATACGCCAAGGCGCTGTCTTCCATGACCGGCGGCCAGGGCGCGTTCACCATGGCCTTCGACCACTACGAAGAAGCCCCGCCCGTGGTCACCGAAAAGGTGGTGGCGGAATACAAGAAGAGCCGCGAAGAATAATTTCGCGACCGATCGCACAACGCTTTCGAAAAGGCCCCCGGAAGGGGGCCTTTTTTTGTTGGCGCGGCGGGGACGGCGTTCGCGCGGCTGGAGAGCGCGCAGGGATAATACAGGCGAACGGCTTTGGTCTGGGTGTGGCAAGAAATATTTTCGACGCGCGCCCATATAGCGCTATATGGGTTGCAGGAAAATATTCTTGTGGACAATATTTGAAAAACATGGCTCACAGGAGGAAACCATGAACAACGGCCTCTTTCTCAACTCCGACGATGACGCCCCCGGCTCGGGGATACGCTTCGGGGAGAGCAAACCCCTCTTCGACCCAGACGACCCCAAGCCCCATGTCGTCGGCCCCACCGCCTTCGGCGTGCTGAATTGGGAGTGGAACGCCGCCTATAACGACATGCGTCGGCGCGAGGCGGGGGTGATGACAACGCATGAAGCAGACAGCGGTCATGAAAACGCCTCATACCCGCAGCCGCACGCGTATCAGCCTTATCAGGCGGGCGGGTATGAGGTTGGCGGCGCGCCGGGAGTCTCTACGGCTCTGTTTCATTCGCAATTTCCGGCCGGAACATTCTCTGGGCTATTGAGCCATGGCGGACAGCAGGGCATGAACGCCGGGGACCCCATGGCCGCAACGAACACGTCAAGCAATACCGTTTCGACGCAGACACCCGCAAGCAGACCGCGCGGCCGGGAAATCGGCGGTCACGACGATGACACCAACTCAACATCGTCTCTGGTCGGGTTTCCTGAAGAACATACCGAACGAGTCACGGGACGCAACTGGCGGTATTTGACTGAATGCGAAAAGCAGCAAATAGGGCCTTATGTTGATCAGAAGATTGATCTGGACAACATCAAGCTTCATGAAGGGGAGTACCCATGGTGGCTGCCGGGCGATATGGGCGGCGTAACGCTTGGAAACCACATCTACTTCAAGCCTGGTCAATATGATCCCACGACACCAAAGGGGATAGGCCTTCTTGGGCATGAAGTTGTTCATGTCGGGCAGTTTCAAAATGGGATGACGCGGTTGAGCTATGTTCTTTCAGCCTTGAGACACGGGTACTGGCAATGCCCTGAGGAACAAGCCGCATACGATTTGGAGCCTTTGATACGGGGTAAAGCCACTGGTTGCTTGCCATAAGAATCGTGATTTCGTCTGCTCCCCTGGTCGGGATTGTTTGTTCAGGGGGGCAGATTTACGACGTGAACCAGACAAGATGCGATAATAAGCTGAAAATCAGTTGTATCAACTGATATTACCAACTCTATAAGCAGAGGAACGTCATGCAATATATTTCTCTTCGAATCCTCGCTTTTTTGGCCGTCCTCTTCACGACATCAGCCTGCACCCACCCAGCATACCTGAACAAGCCGCTCTGCTCCGCCTGGTGCAAAGAGTATTGGGCCAAAGGCAAAGCCTACAGCTTTCAAGCTTTTGCGAACTACGACCGGGAAACGCAGTTCGATATTTATCTCTGTAGCCAGGACTACATCCACCCGAGCAATGGGGAAATTGCTGAAGTATACGCAAAGCTTGGCAAGGACGTTGTTCCAACGTTGCTTGCAAAGCTGGCGGAAGCAAACAATGATCGCGTTGTTTATGATATCATTTATGTATTCAGAAATATGGTGACAATGAAAACATACTCAATATCAGACGACAAAGAAGCCCTGGCCGCCATGGACGCGGCCTTGCAGCGCACGCCAGCCACGTTCTGGCGCAAGCACGTGGAGGAGGATGTACGATTCATCAAGTTCCATTCCACATCATACATCAAGCAATATTCGTTCACCAACCCCGCTTGCACCGACATCGTCCTCACCTTCTACGGCAAGTCCAGGGCCGAGCAGCTCCAGGTGATCAAGAACTACTCCCCGCGCGAACAGATCGTGATTCTGGCCTGCGGCCGGGAGGCGGCGCAGCCTTTTCCTTCCGTGATGGAGTACGAGATCGTCCACGGCCGGACGATGTCCGCGCCGGTGGTCAAGGAAGTGCTGCGCGCGACCGCCAACCCCTACGAGCGCGCCGTGTGCATGCATATGCTCGCCCGGGCCTTGTCCGACAACAGCGCGTCCGTGACTCAGGACCGCGAGCTTCTGGAACTCATGGCCAGGCATGTTTCCTCCCTTGAGAAGGAATGGACCAGGAAAAGTTTGGTGCAACGCCTTGGGGCGGCGGGAATTCCCGTCAGCGCCGAGGGAGGGGGGAAAAATCCCTGACGCCGACGTGTTTGCAAACGTCCGCCCATTCGGCCGTGCGCGGGTTTCGCTTCACCGTCCGGGGGCGCGCACCCGTTGCGCCAGGCCCAGGCTCACCACGCCCAGCACCGCGCCGGCAAGAAACGGAATGCGGTAGTCGAAAGTCCACAACCAGCCACCCAACGCCGGAATGAACACGGCGGCCACGTGGTTGATGGTGAAGCCCACGGCCGAACTCGGGGCGATGTCCTTGGGATCGGCGAGCTTTTGCAGGTAGGTGCGGATACAGACCGCGAAGTTGAAGGTGATCTGGTCCACGATGAAGGCCAGGGCGGCCGCGAGGTGCGAATCCGTGAAGGCGTAGACCAGAAACACCGTGATGGCGGTCACGTATTCCAGGCTCATAAGGGTGCGCTCGCCGAAGCGGTTGATCATGCGACCGATCACGGGGTTGGCGATCCAGGCGGCCAGATTGGTGATCACGAAGAACACGCTCATGGCGGCCAGGGAGTATTCGAACTTCTTGACCAGCAGAAACGGGGCGAACACCATGAAAATCTGGCGGCGCGACCCGGAAAGAAAGGTCAACGCGTAGAAGAGCCAGTACCGGGCGCGAAAGACCATTTTTTTGCGTTGGGGCGGCAGGGACTTGTCCGAGGGGTCTTGAAACACGGCCCACAGTCCAAGCGCCAGCACCACCGCGCCCACGGCGAGAAATATCTGGCGATAGTCGAGCACGCCGGTCAGGCAGAAGATGGCCACGCCCACGCCGATGTTGGCCAGGGCCGCGGCCGAACGCAGCTTGCCGAGCACGATGGGGGCCAGTTCCAGATTGAAGTATTGCAGGGACAGCGACTGGTTGAGGGGCTCGAAAAAATGAAAGCCGGTGCTCATGATGAGCGTGGTGAACACCACGCCCCAGAATGTGGGAAAGTAGCCGGTCAGGCACACGCCGACCCCCAGCATGAGGATGGAAAGCGCGGCGGCACGGTGTTCGCTCAACACCAACAGCAGGTAGATGACCAGAAACGAAAGAAACCCCGGCAGCTCTCGCACCGAGTGGGTGAGCCCCATCTCAAAGGCGTTCAGGCCGGCGGCCTCCACGCCGAAGTTGCTGATGAGTGTTACCCAGCCCTGCATGCCCACCTGGGACGCCACAGTGGCCAGCAGCAGAAACACGTACATTTTGCGTTGGGATGCGATCATGCTCGTCGTGGAAGGGTTGCGCGTTGCGGAAAATCGGACCGCCCGAGGATGCCAGAACCTCCCGCCAAGGTCGAGAAGAAGGTTGCGGTGCAACGTTTGTCTCTGCTACTATGACCCATGAAAAGAAAACCGCCAGTTTGCACCGCCGAAGAGTCCGGAGCCTTCGTCGTCCAGCTACACCTGGAGCCCACCGGCCAAGGCCCCCTCGACAACACCACCTTCGCCGTCAAGGACGCCCTCGACATCGCCGGGCAGGTGACCGGACGGGGCAGCCCCGCTTGGACCAAGACGCACGGTCCGGCCCCGGCTCACAGCGTGGCCGTGGAGCTCCTGCTCGACGCCGGCGCCACCTGCGTGGGCAAGACGCATACCGACGAAATGACGTTCGGCATGGATGGCGAAAATCCGTTCTCCGGCACGCCCTTGAACCCCGCGGCGCCGACCCGGGTTCCGGGCGGTTCGTCGAGCGGCTCGGCTTCGGCCGTGGCCTGCGGACTGGCTGATTTCGCCCTGGCCACGGATACCGGCGGCTCGGCGCGTATGCCCGCTTCCCACTGCGACATCCTGGGCTACCGTCCCAGCCACGACCGCGTTCCTTCGGCGGGCGTGGGCGGCCTGGCTCCGAGTTTCGACACCGTGGGCGTGCTGGCCAGCTCGTCCATCGTGCTGGAAGCCTCGGCCTCGGTCCTGTTGGGCGAGCCCACCGTGGCCGACCCGGGCCGGGCCACGCTCATTCTCGTCGAGGACGCCTTCGACCAGTGCGAGCCGGCCACACGTCAGGCCCTGCTTGATGCAGCCGAGTCCATCGCCCCGCTTTTCGCCGGCGGCGTGCGCCGGGTGAATCTGGCCGATCTGGCCGGAGCCGACTTCACCCGCTGTCGGGAGATCTTTCTCAAATTGCAAGGGCTGGAAGCCTGGAGCTACCACGGGGAATGGGTGGAAAACACCAAACCCGAATTCAGCGAACGTGTGGCCGCCAATTTCGTGCTGACCAGCAAGGCCCCGCGCGGTTCGTCCGGGCTGTGGCACTCACGGCGCGAGGCCGCCAGCCAGACGCTGCGCGCCAGCTTGACCGATACGGACGTGATCTGCCTGCCGAGTTCGCCTTCTCCGGCCCCCGTCAAGGGGACCATGGGAGCGAACAAGGCCTCGGCCGAATTCTACCGCCGCTCGCTTTCCCTGACCAGCCCGGCCGGCATCGGCCGCATGCCCCAGGTCAGCCTGCCCCTGGCCCACGCGGACGGCGCGCCCGTGGGGCTGTCGCTGGCCGCCCGTCGGGACCGGGACTTGTTCCTGCTCTCCGTGGCCCGGCGGGTGATGGAAAGCCGGTAGCCGGAAGGCGACGTGGTCGGGCAACGCCTTGCCTGGGGCGCATGCCCTTCGCAGTCCCCGGTTCCCCGCCCAAAGCGGTGGAAAAAAGTCAGGGCCTGTTTCCGATTTTGCCGGAAACAGGCCCTTTTCGTTTTCTTTGCGCTCCTGGCCGGAGGAGTCCGCAAGCGGACTTTTTCCCGTTGACGTTGACAGGGACGCGACGGGCCCCGTCCTCGGCCGTCGGGGGCGTTCTTATTCGTCGGCCACCAGGCCGTGTTCCAGGCAGAAGGCGGCCAGTTCGAGAGAGCTGCGCAGGCCCAGACGCTTTTTGATGTTGGTTTTGTGCTTTTCCACGGTTTTTACGCTGACGAAAAGCGCGTCGGCTATGTCCTGATTGGGGTGCCCCTGGGCGGCCAGCTTGAGGACTTGGCGTTCGCGACCGGAGAGTTTGTCCAGCGGGTCGCCGCCCACCAGGGACGAGCGGGTGGCGTTGGCCAGCATGCTCGACACGGCGCGGGAAAAGTAGTTCTGCCCCGCCATCAGGGACTCCACGGCGGCGAAGAGTTCGGCGCTGGGGCTGTTCTTGAGCAGGTAGCCGTCCACTCCGGCCTGCACGGCGGCGGAAAGATAGTGCTCCTTGCCGTGCGCCGTCAGGGCCAGCACTTTGGTCTTGGGGAAGCGGCGCTTGATGATGGAAATGGCCTCCACGCCGTCGAGGCGAGGCAACGAGAGGTCCATGAGCACCACGTCGGGGCGGGCGCTGGCGGTTAAGTCGATGGCCTCCTGACCGTCCTCGGCTTCGGCCACCACCGCGAACTTGGGATTGGCGGCCAGCAGGGCGCGCACGCCCTTGCGAACGATTTCCATGTCTTCGGCCAAAAGAATACGAACAACATCCATACGGCATACCGACAAAACGTTTCTGAAAACAAACGATCAGATTCTATCCGAGCTTGGGCAGGAGTCAAGACGCACGGGGAGGAACTCGTGTTGGCCTCGGCCCGGCCGGGTTGCGGACGCCGGCCATGCAGACAAGAAATTCGCCAACCCTTTTGCCGTCTTAAAAGCCGAACAAGCAGGCCGACGCCACCAGAAAAAATCCGCCACCGGGGCGCGAAAACAAAAGGGAGATTTCTTCCCCCGTCGTTGGGCGTGCCGGCCGCGCGGCGGGGTGAAACGGGCGGGGCAAGGCGTCGCGGTGTCGTCGCGCCCCCCAACAAACAAACGTTCGGCGCGCATCGGCGTTATGCGACGCGCATGCGGCCCGGGTGGTTCGGCCTGGGCCGCATGCGTGCGTCGCGGGACAAATCCGTTCCCGGAACGCCAAGCGTGGCGTTTGCCAAGCAAGCCTCCGCGCGTTTCGTCAGTACCGCGCGGAAGGGAAGCGTCCTTCCGGGAAAACCGGTTCCTGTTTCCCTTGAGGACCCGGCGTTAGCCACCTGTTGAAAAATCCCCGCTGGCTGCGTTGCCACGAAAAATGCAACCCCTCAACAGATGCCAACTCCGCTTCGGGCTTGACTTTTTCTCGCGCCTTGCCAGCACGTTTTTTTGAACAGGCCGCAAGAATCGACTTTTTGGGCGGGCTGCTAGCCCAGGCCCAGCGCGGCCAGCACTTTTTCCGGCGGGCGGCGTTCGGGCACCACCGGCGCGGGACGACCGCTCTTGGCCATTTCTTCGGACATGTACAGTCCGCAGAAACACGCGCCGTACTCGGCCACGTCGGCTTCGCGGTACACGCAGGGACAGACGATGTCCTTGTCGGCGGCGAAATCGCCCGAAGCCAGGCGGCAGGGGCAGGCCATATGGCCGTAGCGTTCCTTGTTGGCCAGAAGGCTTTCCATGAGAGACATGGTCATCCGCTGGTCAGGGTTGAAATAATACCCTTTTTTCTCCTGAAAGCCCTTGAGCTTTTCGTACAGTTCGGCGGCGTCCACGTTATTTCCTCAGAGCGCTTTCGATTTTGTCCTTGTCGAAACCCACCACGACCTCCTGGCCGATGAGCACGGTGGGGAACGAGAGGGTGGGATTGATCTTCTTGATCTCTTCGACAAGCTTGTTGCGCTCGTCGCCGGTCAGTTGGTCCACGTAGATGCATTCGTACTGAAGATTTTTGCTGTCCAGGTATTCCTTGCAGTTCTTGCAGTGGATGCAGGTGGACAGGGCGTAGAGCTTGACGTTTTTTTGGCTCATTCGCGTGCTCCTTTGGAGGGAATGTCGAGGTTGGTCGCGTGCGGCGATGGGTTTCGTATCCGCTGTTCCAGACGGGAGGTCAAGATGGAAAGCGGATAGGTGAGAAGGAGGTAGAAGCCCGCCAAGGGCAGGTAGGCCTCGAAGGTCTTGTAGGTCGCGGCGTTGACCATCTCGGCGCTTTTGGTCAGTTCGCGCACCGCGATGACCGAAAGCAGCGACGAATCCTTGATGAGCGAAACGAACTGGCCGGTCACCGGCGGAATGATGCGGCGCATCGCCTGGGGAAACACCACCAGCCGCAGGGCCTGGGCGTGGCCGAGACCCGTGGACCGGGCGGCCTCCCACTGGCCGATGTCCACGGACTCGATGCCCGCGCGCACCATCTCCGTGATGTAGGCGCCGGCGAACACCGCCAGGGCCGCCATGCCCGTGAGCAGCGGGCTGTCCACGTTCACGGCCACGGCCAGGCAGAAGTAGAAAATGTAGATCTGCGTGAGCAGCGGCGTGCCCCGAAAAAGCCACACGTACAAGCCCGCCGCCTCGGAAAGCCAAAGGTTCTCCGACATCCGGGCCAGACCGCCGGCCACGCCGAGCGCCAGCCCCAGCGCGATGGCTCCCGAAGACACGCCCAGCGTGGTGACCAAGCCGGACCAGTAGAGTTCCCGGTAGGTCCATACCACCGACCAGTCCCACGCGTAGCGCAGGTTGCCCAAAAGCCCCCAGCCCAGCGTGGCCAGGGCCGCCAGCAGGGTCAGGCGCACCGCCCATCGCCGCAGTCGCAAGACGGCCTTCGCCTTGGCCGAGGGATCGGGGGGCGGAAGAAGAGCGCAGGCCTCCGACGGCCGGGGGGAATGATTCCCCCCGGTTCCCCCCGAGGGCGCGGTTTTCCGGTCCGGGCGTCGCCCGGACCGGAAAACCGCGCCCGTCCACGAGCGATCTCCGCCCGTCCGGGGCCGAGGCGCGGTGCGGGGACCGCCGTCCTGGTCCTTGTTCATCTCAGGGCAGAAGCTCGCCCATATGGGTTTTGCGCAGGGCTTCCAGGCGTCCGTCCGCCTTGTGGGTGTCCAGAAAGAATTGCAGCCATTGCCACCAGTCGAAGTCGCCCTTGCGCAGGGCGATGCAGAAGCCTTCGTAGGTAAACGGGGTGAGCAGGGCCCGGGTTTCGGCCGGATACTGCTTGTGGTGCTTGGCGATGGACAGTTGGTCGTACAGAAAGGCGTCGGCGCGACCGTTGACCACCTCCTGCACGCAGGCGGTTTCGTCGCGGAAGCGGTTGATCGTGGCTTTGGGAAAGCGTTTGCCGGCCACGGTGTCGGCGGTGGTGCCGGTCTTCACCGCCAGGATGCGGCCGGGCGCGTTGAGCTGCTCGGCATTTTCCAGGCCCGGTGCGCGTTTGGTCGAGGCCAGCACGCACAGGCCGGTGGTGAAGTAGGGAGCGGTGAACGTCACGGACTTGGACCGCTCCGGCGTGCCGGAGATGCCCGATACGATACAGTCGATCTTGCCGGCCTGCAGGGCCGGGATCAGGCCGGTCCACTCCATGTCCTTGATTTCGAGCTCCACGCCGAGGTCCCGGGCGGCCAGGCGGGCCAAGTCCACGTCGAATCCCCTGGGTTGGCCTTTTTCGTCGACGTATTCGAAGGGCGGATATTTGAGCTCCATGCCCACCACCAGCTTGCCGCGTTTGACGATTGCGGCGAGCTGGCTGCCCTGTTGCACTTCGAAGGGCGTCACGGCCCAGGCGGTCTGGGCGGCCAAACAGAGACAACACAGAACGAATGCGACACAACGGCGCGTCATGGGAAGCCTCCTTTGCGACGGACGGCTACCGGGCCAGCAGGGCGGCCAGGGTCGGAGCGACGCGGGCGAACACGGCTTCGGGCGGGCCGGAGGCGTCCACCACGGCGAAGCGTTCGGGGTTGTTCCGGGCCAGGTCGAGAAAGCCCGCGCGCACCCGGCGGTGAAAGTCGAGTTCCAGAGCTTCGAAGCGTCCTTCGTCCGCCCCGGAGGCGGTTTGACGGTTGCGGTTTCTGGCCCGGGTGAGTCCCGTTTCCGGGTCCAGGTCGAGCAGCACCGTGAGATCGGGTTCCAGCCCGCCGGTGGCCAGTGCGCGCAGGTCCGGGCGAAGCGCGGCGGCAAGCCCCCGGCCGTGCCCCTGGTAGGCGGCCGTGGAGTCGTGGTAGCGGTCGCACAGCACGGCTTGGCCCTGGGCCAGGGCCGGACGGATCACCTGGGCCACGTGTTGGGCCCGGTCGGCCAGATAGAGGAGCAATTCGGCCGTGGGGTCCAGGTCCGTGGTGGCCGGATCGAGCAGGATGCGCCGAAGCGCCAGTCCCAACTCGCAGCCGCCCGGTTGTCGGGTGGCCAGAACGCTTTTGCCCGCCGATTCCATCCAGCGGGCCATGAGTCCGATCTGGGTGGACTTGCCCGCGCCTTCTACGCCTTCAACGGTAACAAACACTGTCCGGTTTCCTTGGGGGCGGGCTTTTCCGGCCGGTCGTCCGGCCGGGCGCGCCGGGGATTGTAGACGAAGCGTTCCAGGGCGCGCACGTACCCGGACATGCCGACCTTTTCCGGGTCGTCCACGGCGCTTGCGAACTGGTGCAGCTTGGCGTCGATGTTGTCGGCGAAATGCAAGAGCATGGCCTCGGCGGTCATGGGCACGGTGGGGGAGCCGTAGACCTGTTCGCCGTGATGGCTGACCAGCATATGGCGAAAATGAAGCGCGAGCTCCGGGTCCAGGTCCTTGGCTTTAACCAGAAACGGGTCCAGAAGTCGTTGGGAGAGCACGATGTGGCCGAGCAGCCGTCCTTCGTCGGTGTAGTCGCGGGTGAGCCCGGCGGTGAGCTCCCAGGCCTTGCCCAGGTCGTGAAACGCGGCGGCGGCCAGGAGGGTGTCCTTGTCCAGGTCGGGATAGAGCGGGCAAAGCGCCAGCACCACCTTGCACACGGCCAGGGTGTGTTCCAGCAGTCCGCCCCGGTAGGCGTGATGCATGGCCTTGGCCCCGGGCGCGGCCAGGAGCCGGGCGCGCATGGCGGGGTCGGCGAGCACCTTGCGGCAGAAGCGCCGCCAGGGCCGGTGGCCGATGTTGTCGGCCAGCAGGCTTTCCAGCTGGGACAGCAGAATCTCGGGTTTGACGGCGCTCTCGGGCAGAAAGTCGCCGAAGTCCAGGCCTTCGGGGGATTCGCCCAGGAGGTCGAGTCCCTCCAGGTTGAGTTGGGTCTGGTCGCGGTAGGACCCGACCGCGCCCACCGCGCGCACGAACTGCCCGGCCGCGATTTCGGAAAAGGCCAGGGAAGCCGGAGACCACAATTTGGCCTCCACCACGCCGGAGGCGTCCTGGAGCTTGAGGGTCCAAAAGGGGCCGTTTCTGGCCTGACCCCGCGACGCCTGCGCGAGCAGGAACACCTCGGTCACCTGCTGGCCCGCAGTGAGGTCGCGAACGAAGATGCGCTTGTCTGTCACCGGCTTGCCTCTGCGCTTGGCATAATGTAGCACCCGCTGGGAAAGGGTGAAACTGCCCGCCGCAGCCCGGTCTGTCAACGGGGGGTCGGTTTCATTGGGTTCCGCGCCGCTCGTGCGGCGTTCAATTCTACGCCTTGGGAGTTCTTAAGACCATGAACATCCTCCTCACCAATGACGACGGTATCCAGGCCGTGGGCCTGCGCGCCCTGTACAAGGCCTTCACCGAGGCCGGACACGCGGTCACGGTGGTGGCTCCGGTCACTGAAATGAGCGCCGTGGGGCACGCGGTCACCATGATCAACCCCTTGCGGATCAAGGTGTTCGACGAGCCGGGCTTTTACGGTCTGGGCGTTTCCGGCACGCCGGCCGACTGCGTCAAGCTCGGGCTCACCACCCTGGTGAAAGGCCGCGACCCCGACGTGGTGGTTTCGGGCATCAACTGCGGGGCCAACGTGGGCGTGGACATTCTCTACTCCGGCACGGTCAGCGCCGCCACGGAAGGCGCGCTCATGGGCTTTTCGTCCCTGGCCGTGTCCTACGACAACTTCACGCCCCAGGACCTTTCGGGCCAGGCCCGCTACGTGGCCGAATTCCTTCTCCGCATGGACTGGAGTTCCCTGCCCCGGCAGCGCGTGCTCAACCTGAATTTCCCGAACCGCCCCATGGAAGAGGTCAAGGGCCTCAAGGCGTGCCCCCAGACCCGGGCCGCCTATCGCGACTGGTACGACGAACGCCAGGACCCCAGGGGCCACAACTACTACTGGCTCAAGGGCTACATTCCCCCGGAGCAGGTCTCGCCCGGACACGACCGCGCCCTGCTCACGGAAGGCTATATCACCCTCACTCCCCTGCGCTTCGATTTTACGGACCGCGAAACCCTGGCCTCCCTGGCGCACATGGAAGGCTGACGAACGGCGCATCCGTGCCGGCCGCTCCGCTTCAAAACGGCCAAGCCCCCGGGGAGGCGAACCGCGCGTCGGGCTTGACAGTCTGTTGAAAAATCCTTGCCGGCTGTGTTGCCGCGAAAAATGCAAACCCTGAACGGATGCCAACTCCGCTTGGGGATTGACTTTTGCTCGCGCCTTGCCAGCACGTTTTTTGAACAGGCTGCAAGAATCGACTTTTTTGGCGGGCTGTTGACCGTCTTTCGCGCCCTGTCCGCCCGGCGGTCGTTTTTGCCCTCCTGGCCGGACGCGATACGCCGGATCAGCGCGACGCGACGCCCTGAGCGGCCAGGCCCGCGTCGCGTCCCGATCCACGGGATCACTTGCCCGCGGCCAGCGCCTTGCCCAGGGCCTTTACCACGAACCGGGCGAAGATGCGGTTGCCCTTTTCGTTCATGTGGCAGCAGTTGTCGTAGTAGAGCGTGTCCGCTTCGTGGTCGAAGACGGGCGTGGCGTCGAGCACGGCGACGCCCTGGGCCTTGAGTCCGGCCAGTTCCTTTTGCAGCAGGGGATAGACCTGCGGGATCACGTTCTGGTTGGACGGGTCGGTGACGGCGGTTGCGCGTTCCTTGTCGGAGATGGGCTTGGCCCCGTAGTACTGGTTGGGCTGGAGCACGTGCATGTAGGGAATTGCGGCCCGGCGGCACAGTTGGTCCATGAGGGCCGAGCTTTTGGCCCAGTGCTTGGCCAATTGGGGCATGTTGGACAGGGGATCGCCCTGGGGCCCGTCGGGCAGGCCGAAGTATTCCAGCCTTCCTTTCATGTGAAAGTCCGAAAGAAAGGACGCCTGCTCGGCCCGCAGGGCTTTCTTTGCCCGCTCGACCCAGGTTTCCAGGGCCAGGCGCACGGCCGCGCTTTTCGTTTCGTTGGCCCGGGCGGCCGCGCGGTGCAGTCGCCAACTGTCCAGCACCATTTGGGCGTGGCGCACCTGGTCCTGCCCCGAGCCGGTGTCGTTGCGCAGGATCCAGTCGAACAGGAACTGGGCGTCGCAGTTGGGCACCGTGTAGGACACGCCCTTTTCCATGTTCGTGAGCCCGCCTTTCACGTCGTTATAGCCGTCCACGTTGAGCACCAGGTCGAACTTCTGTCCGGCGGCCAGGGCGTAGGCCAGTTGCACCAGCTGCTGCGGCTCCTTGTAGCCGGCCCCGGCCAGCATGAGCACGGTGATCTTCTTGCCCGCGAACGCCGGCAGGGCGGAAAGCGGCTCGGCCAGGTACAGGGCCAGGTCATAGGCCACGGACCCGCCGAACACGCCCACCACGGCCTCGTCCGGTCCCGGTTGGTAGAGGTTGCCCTGCTGGATGTACTTGGCCCAGCGCGCCGTATCGTAAGGCTGATCCGGTTCGCGCTTCCCGGGCACGCCGATGGCCGAAAACAGCGGGTGAAGCAGGGGGTGGTTGTCGTTCCAGTTCTTGACCAGGCGATTGCGGTCCGCGTGGGCGATCCATTCGCCGGTCGAGGCCACCGGGGGCAGACCGAAGTAGCAGAACGTATGATAGCGGGACGAGAGCACGACCGCGCTGATCGCTTCGATCAGCACGAGAAAGACGACCACATTGAGAAAAACGATCTTGAGTGCGCGCATGATGTCTTGAACAGGCCTTGGTGAGGGGTTTTTCGGAGGGCGAACCTGCGTCAGCAAAGGGTCCGAAGCAACTCGGCGGTCAGACGGTAGAGACGACTGCGGGCCGCCTGGCCGAGCGCCCGAGCGTAGTCGGAGACCCAAGGGGCCAGGCGTTCGGCGTGAAAGGCCTCGGCCAGACGGTCGAAGCCCCGGTCGGGGGCGAGGCGATGATTTTTCCACAGGGCGCTGGCGAAAGCAAGTTCCACACCCAGGTGGTCCGGGGCCAGACGCGCCCGCCACAGGGGGTCGGCCGCGAGCGACCAGGGGTCGAAGCCGGCTCTCCGGTAGGCTTCGGCGGCGGCGACGTGGGCCTGGCCGCCCATGCGTCCTTCGCGGAAGGCGCCCTCGTAGGGGGGGCGGCAACGCCCCGAGGCGGGGGAGAAAAACAGGTCGGAGAAATCGCGCTGGGCGTCCTGTTGGTCGTGCGCCAGGCCGGGATCGGCGAAAAGCGCCCGGGCCTGGGCCAGAAGTTCGGCGGTCGGGCGGCGCAGCATGAGCGCCGCGGCCGCGTCCAGGAGTTCCGGGTCGGGCGTCGCCATAGGGCTAGAGCTTTTTCACCCTGGCGGGCAGGGCGTTTCTCGCGTTGGCTCCCACCACCGGGTCGGCCAGGGTGGATGCGCCCTGTCTGAAGGGATCGGAAAAGCCCAGCAGATTGGCCAGGGCCCCGGCCCCGCGCAGGGGGCATTGACCCAGCGTGTCGTCGCCGTAGACCAGGGTTTTCGCGCCCTGGGCAAAGTGTCCGTAGCCGTGCTCCAGGGCCAGGACGCCCGGTGCCAGTCCCCGGCGCACGGTGAGACGGACTTCCACCTGACCGCCCGGGGTCTCGATAAGGGCCTGGTCGCCCGTGGCGAGTCCGAGCCTGGCCGCGTCGGCCTCGCCGATGGCGGCCTCGCCCCGGGGCCGGATGGCGTGCAGGCGCGGCGAGCCCACGGCCCCGGCGCTCATGAGCTGGGACTTGGTGGAAACCACCAGAAACGGCCAGTCCGTTTCGGCATACAGGGCGCGTATCGGGGTGCCCTGGCAAAAGCACGGCTCGCGCCAGGCTCCGGTGCCGAAGTGGGGTTTGCCGGTCATGGAATTTCTGGCCAGGGCCACGGTTTCGTTCCAGACCTGCACGGGTTTTGTCCAGCGTCGGGCCAGGAATTCGCCCTGCCAGCCCTTTGCCTCGGGATCGAAGCGTCCTCCCCGGCAGTAGACGTAGGCCGCGCGGCGCGCCTGGTCCGCGGGCAGGACGCGGGCGAGGGCGTCTTGCAGCCGGTCCAGGCCGCAGGCGGCCATGTCCTCGGGCGTGGCCTCGGGCACGGGGGGCTGGTTGAAGGCCACGTTGGCCGCGCCGCGCAGATACCAGTCCTCGGGGCGCAGGAGATCGCGGGCCGAGCCGTCCCTGGCCTGGATGGCTCCCGGGCCGAAGCCGGGCAGTCCCAGGCGGCGGGCCAGGGCGATGAAGAACGTCTCCATGCACACGGGGTCGCCGTCGGGGGTTTTGGCCACCGGGGTGTCCACGCAGGGCCAGGCCACGGTGGAGACGCGGGCCAGGGGGCCGGCCCAGGGCGTGGCCGAACCGAAGCCTTCGTACAGGGCCACGTCCGGCACCACGTAGTCGCAAAGGGCCGCCGTTTCGGTCATGAAGGCGTCCACGCAGATCATGAGCGGCACCACCTTGGGGTCGGCGAGGCCGGCCTGGCACGATCCCATCACGCCGGATTGTCCGTACACCGGATTGGTGGCCCAGAAGAGCATGGCCTTGAGCGGATAGGGATAGCCGTTCACGGCTGAGGGCGGATATTCCGATTGCACGGCGTTGGAAAAGGGATACCACGGGGCTTTGGCCGGATAGGGATTCTTTCCGGCTCGCTTCAGGTCCGCGAATTCCGAGGTCTTTTCGTAGGAGAACCCCTGGCGCGAAAGGCGCACGCCCCGGGGTTTGGCCTTCCCGGGAAAGTTCGACAGGTCGTATAGGGGACCTGGGCCGAAGTCCTGGAACTTGCCGCCTCCCACGCCGGCGCCGCCCTTGCGGTTCAGGTTGCCGGCCAGGGCGTTCAGGAGGGCCACGGCGTAGGCCGTGTAAAATCCGGCCGCGTGCATGGTTCCGCCGTGGCAGTCGGCCACGGCTTTCGCTCCGTGGGAGGCGAAAGCGTCGGCAAGACGCGTGATGTCGCTCGCGGCCACGCCGCAGGCGGCCGCGTATTCGTCCAGCGTCCTGCTTCTGGCTTCGTCGGCCAGCAGGCTCAAGGCGGTCTTGACCGTGACCGGACCGTTTCCGGTGTTCACTCGGCCGGAAAAGAAGAGTTCCGCCGGCCCGGCGGCCTGGTCGTGGGCCATGAACGCTCCCAGGCCGGGGTCGAAGACCAGCAAGGCGTCTTCGGCGGCGTCCGGGAAGACCTGGCGGGCGCGCAGCATGCGTCCGAAATCCGGGGAGTCGGGATCGGCCACCACCAGATGGGTGGCGTTGGTCCAGGCGGCCTCGCCGGCTTTGCGCGCGGCCTTTTCGTTGGGCTGGGCCAGGTGGCGGGCGTTTATGCCCCCGGTGTCGAACATGCGCCGCATCATGCCCAGGACCAGGGCTCCGTCGGTCCCGGGCTTTATGGGAACCCACTCCACGTTCGGCCCGGCGTATCGGTTGTCGGCGTTGGTCAGCACCGGGTCCACCACCACCAGACGCAGGTCGCCCCGGGCCCGGCGTTCGGCCATGTGGGCGGCCTGGTACATGAAGGGGTTGCCGGCCTGGGCCGGGGCCGACCCGATGGAAAGATAAAACGCGACGTTGGCGTAGTCGGGCTTGAGGTGGGGATAGGTTTGGAAATCGCCCAGCATGGCCGCGTAGCCCGCGCGCATGCTCAGGCCGCAATTGCCCTGGTGGTTGACCGTGTTCAGGGTGCCGAAGGCCCCGGCCGCGAAACGCAGGGCCAAATGCTGGCGGCCGTTGGCGTAGCCGAACAGAAAGGCCAACTGGTTGGCTTTGGGGCCGAACTCGGGAGCGCCCGGGTCCAGAAGCTCGCCCGTGGTCAGGGTCGCCAGCCCGTCCACGTGCCCCTCGCCGAAGAGATCGCCGCCCTGGCTGACCTCCTCCACCAGCCGTTCCAGGCTGATGGGCTCCCAATGGTGCGACCCGCGCGGCCCGACGCGTTTGAGCGGCGTGAGTACCCGATACGGGTCGGTGAGCTTGTCCAGCACCGCGTTGCCCCGTCCGCAGGCCGTGGCCCGGCGCGAAAGCCCCGCCTCGCCGGAAAGCTGGCGCACGCTCTCGGCCATGTCCGCCTCGTAGGGCAGGGGCGGTCGGGCCGCCAGGGGATGCCAGGGATTGCCCGTCACCCTGAGCACGCGGCCGGTGGAGCGGTCCACGCGCACCCGTACGCCGCACAGGCTGGTGCAGCCCACGCACAACGAGCTGGCCAGGTACTGGTCGGGATTGAACCGCACCTGGCCGCTGGCCGGGTCCACATGGGCTTCCGGGGCCAGAGAGCCCTTGGCCTGGGGAGACGGATCGTCCGGGGGGCCGGTGAGCACGGCCTTGAGCGTGGGGGCCACGCCCCCCGCGAACACGCTCAGGCCCGCCGCCGCGCCCAGGCCTTTGAGCAGGGTGCGTCTGTCCAGGGTCATGGAGTGTCTCCTTGAGGGGGCGCGGAGGAAGGCGCGAGCGGCTCGTCCGGCGCGGTGTTTTGCGTTTCGGGGCGTCGAGCCAGGGTCAGTCCGGCCAGGCAGAGCAGCCCGACGGCCAGGGCCGCAGGAGCCACGGCTGCGAGCCAGGGCAAGTGACCCAGCAGCGCGGGCTCGCCCAGGTTGCGTCCGAGCGAGGCGGCCTGTCCGGCCAGCACCAGGCCCAGGCGCGCGCCCAGGTCCCCGGCCAGCACAAAGGTCGCGGCCGTGGCGAAGCCCGTTTCACCCGGGCGCGTCAGCAGCACGCCGCCCGAAAAGAGCAGTACGCCCGATCCGGCCAGCAGGATCGTGCCCCGCCCCCAGCCGGGCATGGACGGCCATCCGCCGAGAAGCCCCCAGGCCAGGAGCGCAATGCCCGCCAGGGCGGCCGTTCCTCCGGCCAGAAAGCGGGGCGCGGGCCGCCAGGTGGGCTTGTCGCACAGCCTGGCCGTGACCAAAGCCAGGACAAGGCCGGCCGACAGGCTGGCGCAAAGTCCCACGGCCAATCCCACGGGGTCTTTCCACAGGGGGACGCCGGCCACCAGGCCCACCTCGACCGTGGTGTAGGCCAGCACGCCAAGCGCGGCCAGGGCGGTGATCCGGGCCGACCAGGGGGTGGCGAACCGTCCCCCGCGCAGGACTCCGGCCACGCGCGCCACGCCGAGCGCGGCGAGAAGGGAAAGGGCGATCACCCCCCAGGAGAGCGGCGAGAAGGGCGTGAATCGCCAGAAAAGCGTGGCGAAGCGCCAGGGAGCGAGCATTTCCGTCACCAGGCACACGGGAGCGCACAGCGCGAGCGCCGCGCCGGCCACGGTGGCGTAGGGGGCCAGGCCCGGGGCGCTTTTTCGTCCGAAGGTCTGGGCGAAGGCCCCGGCCAAAAGGGCGAAGGCCCCGGCCTGGACCATGGCCAGGTATAGCCCGGCCGGGAATTCCCAAACCGGTTGGCCGCGAAAGGCCGTGAGTTCGAGGATGGGGCTCATCGGAAGTTCTCCTCGGTCACCCGGACGAAGCCGCCCTTGGCCATGTCCGGTTCGGGCAGGGGGTCGTTTTCCGACGCGCCCAGGTAGAACACCTGGGGCCTGGTGCCGGCTTCGGGCTTGAGCACCACGGCCTTGGCTTCGGCCAGCAGGCGGCTGACACGGCTTTTCGGGTCGGCCAGATCGCCCACGATGCGGGCCTTGCCCACGCAGGTTTCCACGCAGGCGGGCAGGAGCCCGGCGTCCAGGCGATGGACGCACAGGGTGCACTTGTCGGCCCGGTGGGTGTGGTGGTTCAGGAACCGGGCTCCGTAGGGACAGTTGAGCACGCAGTAGCCGCAGCCCACGCACCGGGCCGGGTCCACCAGCACCAGGCCGTCGGCCCGTTTGAAGGTGGCCTTGGCCGGGCAGACCGGCACGCAGGGCGGATCGTCGCAGTGGTTGCACAGCCGCGGCGTGAGGACCTTGCGGGGAACCCCTTGGACCAGGATTTCGAAATCCGTCACCGAGGTGCGAAATTGACCCAACGGGGTGCGGTTTTCCATGGCGCAGGCCACGGTGCAGGCCTGGCAGCCCACGCACCGGCGCAGATCCACCACCATGACCAGGTGTTTGCGCGGCGATTCGGGGGGGTTTTGTCCGCCCGGGGAAAAAAGCCGGAACAGGTCTTTGCGGTCCATGAACGCTCCTTGAAAAACTGCCAAGAAACAGGACGCTCGGGACGAAACAGGGCCTCGACCGGGGGGAGCTTTCGTCCTGGCGCGCGCCGGCCCGGCCGGACGCGTCCGGCGCGCGGATCGGCCCGCGTCCTCAAGGGGATAGCGTACGCGTCAGGGCTTTTCAACCGCCGCCGCCAAAACAAGAACCCCCGCGAACGGGGGTTCCTGCTTGGGAGGAGGACTCCGGTCCGGGGTGGCGAAGCCCGGACCGGCTGAGGCACATGTTACTGCACGGGAATGGTTCTGAACAGGGCTTGTCCCTGGCGCTTGACCAGAAGGACCACCGCGCCCTTGGCCTGGCCTTCTTCGGCGATGACCTTGGCCGCTTCGGCCGGGGTGGAAACCGAGCGCTGGTTGATTTGCAGGATGATGTCGCCCCGGCGCATGCCCGCTTCGGCGGCGGCCGACCCCGGCTCCACGGCGGAAACCACCACCGCGGCGTGGCCCGAGCGCGATTCGGCGCCGCCCAGAGTCATGCCCAAGGCGTTGTCCGGGGAGACTTCGCCGGAACCGTCGGCCGCGGCCAACTGCTTGAGGTCGCGCTCGGTGAGGGTGACCCGGATCGACACGGGCTTGCCCTTGCGCAAGACTTCGAGCTTCACGGTTTCGCCCGGAGGGGTGGCGCCCACGCGGGTGGTGAGGTCGTGGGAATCGGCGATGGGCTGTCCGTTGAGCTCCACGATCACGTCGCCGGCCTGCAGGCCCGCCTTGTCGGCCGGTCCGTCCTTGCTGACCTGGCTGACCAGCGCTCCCTTGGTGGAGGGCAGGCCCAGGGCCTTGGCGGTGTTTTCGTCCAGGGACTGGATGGTCACGCCCAGCATGCCGCGCTTGACCTTGCCCTTGTCCTTGAGCTGGGCCACCACGCCCTTGGCCATGTTCGAAGGCACGGCGAAGCCGATGCCCTGACCCGAAGCCACGATGGCGGTGTTGATGCCGATCACCTCGCCGTCCAGGTTGATGAGCGGGCCGCCGGAGTTGCCCGGGTTGATGGAGGCGTCGGTCTGGATGAAGTCGTCATACGGGCCCGCGCCGATGATGCGGCCCTTGGCCGAGATGATGCCCGCGGTGACCGTGTGGGCCAGGCCGAAGGGATTGCCGATGGCCACCACCCAGTCGCCCACGCGCATCTTGGACGAGTCGCCCAGCTTGAGAAAGGGCAGGGCGTTGCCGGCTTCGATCTTGATGAGCGCCAGGTCGGTTTCGGCGTCCTGGCCGATGACCTTGGCCTTGTAGGTCTTTTCGCCGGACTGGAGCTTCACGTTGACCTTGTCGGCCTTTTCCACCACGTGGTTGTTGGTCAGGATGTAGCCGTCGGGGGAGATGAGAAAACCCGAACCGAGCGACTTGGAGCGACGCTGCGGCTGCTGGTTGAAGAACTGGTCGAACTGGTCGAAAAATTCGTCGAAGGGGGTGCCCCTGGGGGTCATGAACTTGGGCGAGCGCTGGGGCTTGGGCTTGGTTTCGGTGAATACGTTCACCACCGCCGGCCCGCATTTTTCCGCCAGGTCGGCGAACTGGGGCAGCGAGGCGGCCATGGCCTGCGCAGAAAGCACGGCCACGCACAGGACGGTCAGGGCAAATATCCGAACGGTCGAACGGCGATGCATGAATGACTCCTCTTTGCTAGGGCGCGACACGCGCCGTGATGCAGGGAATTAGTCTCTCAATCTTGCCGCAAGGTGGCTGCCGGATGAACGATTGTTCATCCGGGGCGGGCGATGGCGCGATTTGGGCGACGCGGTGCGGCCCAGCGCGCTCTCCGAGGGGAAAGTGGGCGGAAAAACGCTTCCGGGGCGGGTCGAAACCGGTGATACGCGCGCTTCATGCGGCCTTACGACGCCACGGAGACGCTCTTGGCCGCCAAAGCCGGAGCGTCCGCAAGGGGGGGGAACTCCAGGCGCACGCCCAGTCCCGGGCATTCGTCCTCCAGCTTGAGGGCGGCCCCGTGCAGTCTGGCCACGGCGGCCACCAGCGACAGCCCCAGGCCGTTGCCCGGGGTGCCCCGGCTATGGTCCAGGCGATAGAAGCGTTTGAGCACGTTGGCGCGCTCTTCCCGGGGGATTCCCGGCCCCGAATCGGCCACCAGAAGGATCGGCCCCCGCTCGGAGTCGGCCAGCCCCACCCGCACCGTTCCGCCTTCCGGGGTGTACTTCACGGCGTTGTCCAGGAGGTTGGTCAGGGCCTGGGCGAGCAGGTGTCGGTTGCCGCGCACGCGCACGTTCGGCGCGAGGTCCACTTCCAGACCCAGGGACTTGTCCTCGGCCACGGGTTCGTAGAGTTCGGCGGCGGAAAGGGCCAGGGCCGTGAAGTCCAGGATGTCGAAGTCACCCCGGCCCGTGGCCGATTCGGCCTGGGCGATGGTGAGCAGGGCGTTGAAGGTGGCGATGATGCCCTCGGCCTGGGCGATGGCCTCTTCCACGGCCTGGCGCAGGGTGTCGGGCTCGGGTTTTTCCAACAGGGCCAGCTCCAGGCGCGAACGCAGCCGGGTCAGGGGACTGCGCAGGTCGTGGGCGATGTTGTCCGAAACCTGGCGCACGGCGGCCAGAAGCTCGCCGATGCGGTCGAGCATGGCGTTCAGGTTGTCGGCCAGGCGGTCGAATTCGTCGCCGCGACCGGTGACCGGAATGCGGCTCTGCAAGGCCCCGCCCATGATTTCGCGGCTGGCCCGGTTCACGGCGTCGAGCCGGGAGGCCAGTTTGGCGCTGGTGATCCAGCCCCAGGCCACGCCCAGGATCATGCTGCCCAGAAGTCCCAGGCCCATGGCCTTGGCCAGCACGCCCCTGGCCCTGGCCACGTCGCTCATTTCGCGTCCCACCAGCAGGTGCACCCGCCCGGGCAGGGTGATGACCAGCACCCTGGCCTCGATGGGCGCGGTGTTTTCGCTGGTGGCCACCTTGATCGAGGCCCACAGGGGATAGCCCTGGGGCGTGACGTCCTTGGGAAAGGTGCGCATGTTGCCGGCCAGGTAGCGGTAGTCCCGGTCGACCAGCAGGTAGATGTTGTTGCGCGACAGATCGTTGCGCAGGCGGCTGGCGATGACCATCATGAGTCCGCCCAGGCCGCGCTGGTCGTACTGTTCGGCCAGGCTCCAGGCCTCGGTGTCGATGATCTCGTCGGCCTGGCGGGCCATGAAGGTGGCGGCGGCCCAGTAGATGAACGCGGAAAAAAGCGACGCCGACAGCACGTAGAGCCCCACCTGGCCCATGGCCAGGCGGAAGCTCAGGCTTTTAAGAAGCTTCGGACGGATCACGCAGCATGTATCCCGCTCCGCGCACGGTCTGGAGCAGGGGCTTGTCGAAGTCCTTGTCGATCTTGCCGCGCAGGCGGCTCACATGCACGTCGATGACGTTGGTCTGGGGGTCGAAGGCGTAGTCCCACACCCGTTCGAGCAGCATGGTCCGGGTGACCACCTGCCCGGCGTGGCGCATGAAGTATTCGAGCAGGGAAAATTCCTTGGGCTTGAGCTCGATGGGCTTGCCGGCGCGTTTCACCGTGCGGGCGGTGAGGTCGATTTCCAGGTCGGCCACCTTGAGCACGGTCAGGGGCTGTTCGGCCCGGCGACGCCTGCCCAGGGCTTCGAGGCGGGCCATGAGCTCGGCGAAGGCGAAGGGTTTGGTCAGGTAGTCGTCGCTGCCGGCGCGCAGGCCTTCCACCCGGTCGTCCACGTCGGAAAGGGCCGAGAGCACCAGGACCGGGGTCAGGTCTTCGGAGGCCCGCAGGGTTTTCAGGATGGTCAGGCCGTCGAGTCCGGGCAGCATGCGGTCGAGAATGATGGCGTCGTAGCCCCCGCCCGTGGCCCGGATGAGTCCCTCGCGGCCGTCGGCCACGTGTTCCACGGTCATGCCCTGCTCGCGCAGGCCCTTGACCAGGTAGCCGGCCGCCTGGGGATCGTCCTCGACCAGCAGCACGCGCATCATCAGAGCTTGACCTCCCCGGTGACCTGGACGTTGGGTCCCACCACGGCCTGCTTGGAGGAGGCGTTGACCACCTTGGCGTCTCCCGTCACCCGCACCCCGCCGCGAAAGAGCACGTCCCCGGACACGGACAGGCTGTCGCATTCCAGAAGCGAGGGCGCGCCCTCGGGAAAGTGGGCCGTGAAGTCGTCGATCTTCTTGTAAAACTTGGAATCGAGGGTCAGCACCGGTTCGGGCATGCACCTGGCCGGCGAGGGCACCACGGTCTGGGCCGTGGTGCGCTCGTAGCAGTCGCTCATGACCAGCAGCAGGTCGGCCGTGGTCTTGACCGGGGCGAACCGGGTGCGCGGCACCAGGACCACCCGGGCGTTTTCGAAGGCGCTCACGGCCGAGCCCATGGCGGTTTCGATCTGGAGCACGCCCGGGCTGGTGGGATCGCGCGGGTCCAGGGTCTTGGGATTGACGATGAGGTCCAGGGGCATCATGCCGTTGGCCACGAAGACCTTTTCCAGGGAGCGCAGGTCCACCCAGAGGGAGTTGGTGTTGAAATAGCGGTGGCGGGAAATGTCCTGAAAGCTCTGGCTGTCGCGTTCCAGGCACTGGGCGGATTCGCGCAGCACCAGGCGGCCGTTGGAGCGTAGCCTGGCCAAGTGCCCGCCCTTGCGGTCGAGCGGGGTGCGGGCGGCCACTTCCATCACGAAGGGGGCCTTCTTGGCCGCCATGTAGCCCAGCAGCCGTTCGTCCATGACCGCGCCCAGGTTGTCGGAATTGGAGATGAAGGCGTAGTGGATGCCCCGCTTGAGCAGGCGCGTGAGCAGGTGCGAGGTGACAAGCGCGGTGTAGATGTCGCCGTGTCCCGGGGGGTTCCATTCCAGTTCCGGGTTCTGGGGCCAGGTGGCCGGGGAGAGGTCCCGGTTGAGAATCTTGGGATAGCGGTGCTGCAAAAAGGCCAGAGGCAGGCCCGAGGGGCCGTTGTCGAAGCCTTCCACCTTGAGCATGGTGTCCAGGTGGGTCTTGAAGCTGTTCATGAACAGCAGCGGGATGGTCAGGCCGTAGGTTTCGCGCAGGATGCGCATCTGGGCCAGGATCAGGTCGAGGAAGGTCATGTTGTCCTTGACCGTGATGAGGCTCTTGGCCTTTTCCAGGCCCATGGACGTGCCCAGCCCGCCGTTCAGCTTGATGACCACGGCCTGACCCATGGCCTCGCGTCCGGCCGCGGCGTAGTCCTCCAACTCTTCGTAGTGGGGCGTTTCGGAGTCGGTGAGGGGGAGGATCTCCTCTTCGGGCAGCTTGCCCTGCGCGCCGTAGATCAAGCGCGAATAGTAACACTTGAAAACGTTTATCACGATGGGCGGCAGTCCCTGCTCTTCCATCTTGAGCCCGAAGGGCTTGAACATTTCGGTAAGGTTGGAGTCCCCGGTCTTGATGCACTCCATGATCATGGAAAAAACCCTCGCGTTGGACGTGACGGTATGGCGCATGGCGCTCCTCGCCAGTTTCCATGCGTGAAGCGCCGGGTCGAGTCAAGAAGAGGCGGCCCGCCCGAAACGGGCTGCTTCACGGAAGTCGGCACAGAGGGTTCTAGCATGTTCCCAGGCCGCACCCAATAAGAATTTCATGGAAAACGCCAGGGCCTTCGTGCTAGGATTGCCCCAAAGCGCGCGAACGCGGATCCTGTCGCGGCGGGCGCGAGGAGTGGAGCATGCGCATTGGCGACACCGGCAAGACCAAGGAGCAACTTCGGGCCGAACTGGCCGCGCTTCGGATCAAGGCCGAACGCCTGGAGGAGGCCGAACGCTTCATGCGCGAAAGCGGGGAGCGCTATCGTCGTCTGCTGGAGTCCGTGACCGACTATGTCTACACCGTGCGCGTGGAAAACGGCCAGGCCGTGGGCACGACCCACGGGGAGGGGTGCGAACGTCTCACCGGTTTCGCGCCGGAAGAATATTCCGACGACCCCAATCTCTGGATCGAGATGGTCCATCCCGACGACCGCCACCTGGTGCGGGAATGGGCTGAGCGCCTGTCCAGGGGTCTGCCCAGCCCCCCCCTGGCGCACCGCATCATCCGCAAGGACGGCGGAGTGCGCTGGGTGCGCAACACCGCCGTGCTCCACCGCGACGCCCTGGGGCGTATCGCCTTCTACGACGGCGTGGTGCAAGACATCACCGACGCCAAGGAGCACGAGGAAGACATCCGCCGCTCCTCCCTGAGCGACGCGCTCACGGGTCTGCCCAACCGGGTGGTGCTCATGGCCCGGCTGGACCGGGTGCTGGCCGACGCGCGGCTGTGCAACTCCAAGGTGGCGGTCCTGTTCCTGGACCTGGACCGCTTCAAGCCCGTCAACGACCACTTCGGCCACGCCGTGGGTGACGCCGTGCTCAAGGAGGTTGCGCAGCGCCTGGTGTCGCAGGTGCGCACGACGGACTTGGTGGCCAGGGTGGGCGGCGACGAGTTCGTGGTGGTGCTGGCCGACCAGCGCGGCGAGTCCGGACCGGCCGAGGTGGCCCGCAAGCTGACGGCCAGTCTGCGCAAGCCCTACGCCTCCCTGGGCGGGGTGCGCGGTCCCGGAGCCAGCGTGGGCGTCAGCCTCTATCCCGACGACGCTTTGGAGCCCGAAGAGTTGTTGCGCAAGGCCGACGAAGCCATGTACGCAGCCAAACACCATCGCCGAGGCAGCGTGGCGTTCCATGCCCGCCTGGAAGGAAAACGACCCGGCCGTCACGCGTGACGCGGCAGGGTCCAGGCGTGGCGAAACCAGACCGAACAAGGCCGGACGGGCCTTTGCGTTGACAATAAAACTTGCCCTGGCGTAGGTTTCGGCCTATCGAAACCCGTTTCGCCGCACCGTCGCCAGCGACGTAACCGTATAAGGAGGAAAACCCCATGCCCCTGGTGTCCCCCAAGGAAATGTTCGCCAAAGCCTACGCGGGCGGCTATGCCGTCGGCGCGTTCAACGTCAACAACATGGAGATCATCCAGGGCATCATGAGCGCCGGCGAGCAGGAACGCTCCCCGCTCATCCTCCAGGTGTCGGCCGGGGCGCGCAAGTACGCGGGCGAAACCTACATCATCAAGCTCATGGAAGCCGCCATGCTGGGCACCGACCTGCCGGTGGTGCTCCATCTTGACCACGGCCAGAATTTCGAGATCTGCCAGAAAGTCATCGAGGCCGGATTCACCTCGGTCATGATAGACGGCTCGCATCTGCCCTTCGAGGAAAACATCGCCCTGACCAAACAGGTGGTGCAATACGCCCACGACAAGGGCGTGTGGGTCGAGGCCGAACTCGGCCGCCTGGCCGGCGTGGAAGACGAGGTCAGCTCCGAGCACAGCATCTACACCGACCCCGACCAGGCCGTGGAATTCGTGGAGCGCACGGGCTGCGACTCCCTGGCCATCGCCATCGGCACCAGCCACGGGGCCTATAAATTCAAGGGCGAGGCCAAGCTCGACTTCGACCGGCTCGACGTCATCGGCAAACGCATGCCCGGCTATCCCCTGGTGCTGCACGGTTCGTCGAGCGTGCCGCAGGAGTTCGTGGACATGGCCAACGCCTACGGCGGACACGTGGGCGGTGCCAAGGGCGTTCCCGAGGAACTGCTGCGCCGGGCCGCCACCATGGCCGTGTGCAAGATCAACATCGATACCGACATCCGCCTGGCCATGACCGCCGTGATCCGCAAGTACTTCGCCGAGCATCCGGCCGATTTCGACCCCAGGCAGTACCTGAGCCCGGCCCGCGACGCGGTGCGCGACATGGTGGCCCACAAGATCCGCACCGTGCTCGGCTGCTCGGGCAAGGCCTAGCAGCCTGGTGAAAAATCCCTGCTGGCTGCGTTGCTGCGGGAAAGGCAAACCCTCCCGTATGCCAACTCCGCTTCGGGATTGATTTTTTTTGCGCGCCTTGCCAGCACGTTATTTGAACAGGCTGCAAGAGTCGACTTTTTCAACGGGCAGCTAGGGACCGTTTTCCCGGCGCGAAGGCTCCGGGCGCGCGAAGACCACCGCGCGACAACGCAACACACACGGCCCGAAGAGACGTTTCTTCGGGCCGCTATTCGCCAGGCCGGGCCGCGCCGGACGCGGAGGCGACCGCCGCAAGGCCGACCCGGCGTTTTTCAACCGCACAGCGGGGAGGGGACCGGGAAGTCCCTGTTTTTGTCCGCAAGGACCAGAACCCCGGCTCCATGGCTTCACAGCAAGGAGGACTGTCATGGCGATTCGCATTGGCGTGAACGGATTCGGGCGCATCGGCCGGTACATGACCAGGATTCTGGCGGGCGACCCGGCCGTGGACATCGCCGTCATCAACGCCCGGGCCGGCAACGAAGAGCTGGCCAGGCTCCTCAAGTACGACTCCGTGCACCGCACCTTCGCGGGCGACGTGGGCGTCTGGAGCGACGGCATCACGGTGAACGGCAAAAAAATCACGGTCACCCGTTTCGCCGCCGGCGACTGGCACTGGAAACAGCACAACATCGAGAACGTGGTGGACACCACCGGCAAGTTCACCGAGCGCGACAAGGCCGCCCTGCACCTGGCCTGCGGCGCCAAAAAGGTGATCATCTCCGCGCCGGGAAAGAGCGCCGATTGCACCATCGTCATGGGCGTCAACGAAGACCACTACGACCCGGCCGCCCATCAGATCATTTCCGCCGCGTCGTGCACCACCAACTGCCTGGCTCCGGTGGCCAAGGTCCTCAACGACGCCATCGGCATCAAGCACGGGCTCATGACCACCATCCATTCCTACACCATGAGCCAGCGCATCCTTGACGGCTCCCACAAGGACCCCCGCCGGGCCCGGGCCGCCTGTGTCTCGCTCATTCCCACCACGACCGGCGCGGCCAAGGCCGCCGGCCTGGTGATCCCCGAACTGGCCGGCAAGCTGGACGGCTATTCCGTGCGCACTCCCACGGCCGACGGCTCCCTCGTGGACCTGACCTGCGAGATGGCCCGTCCGGTCAGCGCCAAGGAAGTCAACGCCCTGCTCAAGTCCAAGGCCAACGACACCATGGGCTACACCGACGAACCCCTGGTTTCGGTCGACTACCTGGGCGACACCCACGGCGGCGTAGTGGACGGCCCCCTGACCGCGGTCATGAACGAAACCATGCTCAAGGTGGTTATCTGGTACGACAACGAAGCCGGCTTCACCCACCAGTTGGTGCGGCTTGTGAAACACGTCTGCAAGGCGTAGCATAGCCGGACTTGGCCCTTTTCAGGAAAGCCGAGGGCTCGGGCCTTCGGCTTTCCTGCGTTTGACGCCGGGCCGGGCCACATCCTCTGCCAACGGAGTCCCGCCATGCCCCTTTCTCCCGGGCTTTTCCCCGCCGTGGCCTCGTTTCTGCGCGCCTACGTCCGGGTGTGCCTCACCCTGTGCCGGGTCATGTTGCCCGTCATCGCGCTCATGAAACTGCTCCAGGAGTTGGGCGCCGTGGAATACGTGGCCGCGCCCCTGGGGCCGGTCATGGGTCTGATCGGCCTGCCTCCCGAGACCGGCCTGGTCTGGGCTTCGGCCATGCTGGGCAACCTGTACACGGGCATGGTGGTGCTCCAGGCGGTATCGTCCTCCATGGCTCCCCTGAGCCAGGCCCAGGTGACGGTGCTGGCCGTGCTCATGCTCGTCGCCCACAACATGGTGGTGGAGTGCCGCGTGGCCCAAAGCTGCGGCGTGAGCTTCTGGGGCCAATTCCTGCTGCGTCTGCTGGGCGGGCTGGTCTGCGCCTGGATGCTCTGGACCGCGCTGGACGCGGGCGGGTTTCTCGCCGCTCCGGCCCGCCTGCTCTGGGCCCCGCCGGCTTCGCCGCCGGGCTTTGCCGCCTGGGTGTGGGGCGAAACGAAAAATCTCGGCTACGTGTTCTGCGTGATCTTCGCCCTCATGGCGTTCATGCGCGCCCTGGAAGCCCTGGGCGTGGCCGGCTTCATCGAACGCCTGCTGGCCCCGGCCCTTCGTCTGATGGGCATCGGCCGCGCGGCCGCCGCCATCACCGTGGTGGGCATGACCATGGGCCTGGCCTACGGGGGCGGGCTCATCCTGCACGAGGTGGCCGGGGGCAAAATCGCCCGGCGCGACGTGTTCGCGGCCGTGAGTCTCATGAGCCTGAGCCACGCCCTCATCGAGGACACCCTGCTCATGACCCTGATCGGGGCCAGCGCCTGGGGAACGCTCGGAGCCAGGCTGGTCTTTTCCATGGCGGCCATCGCCCTGCTCACCCGGGTGGTGCCGCCGAAGCGAACCCAGCCCGCGCCGGCCGAGGCGTAACGCCTCCCCAACCGCGCCGAAAGGCGGCGAGGTCCCCATGCCCTTTGGCGTCATCAGAAAGCACCGTCAGTTCAGCATCACCGTGGTGCTTTTCGGCATGCTCATCCTGGGCGGGCACCTGCCGCATAGGATCGAAAGCCTGGTTTTCTATCTGGTGGTCTTCGGCGTGGCGCTTCTTTCCCACGTGCGCGGCAGGTTCTTCGCGGGCATTCTCGCCGGCAGCACGGTCTGCTACCTGCTGGCCTGGACGAGCGACTTTCACGACGTAAAGTACAACATCCTGTTCTGCTCGGCGGGCCTGTTGTGCCTTGGGTACGGCATCCACTCCATCATTTGCTTCGTGCTGCGGTCGCGTCGAGTCACGTTGGGCGAGGTGTTCGCCCTGGTCAACTGCTACCTGCTCATGGGGTACTTCTTCGCCCTGTTGTACACGCTGGTGTCGGGATTCACGCCGGACGCCTTCGTCATGGGGTCCCATCCCGAACGCATCATGGATAGCCTTATCTACTTCAGCTTCGCCACCATGACCACCCTGGGCTACGGCGACATCATACCGCATGCGGTGCTGGCCCAGCGGCTCAGCGTCACCCAGGCCATCTTCGGCCAGTTCTACTTCGCCCTGGTGGTCGCCTACCTGCTGAACAAGCTCTTTCAACAGCGGGTGGACGGACTGGACAAGACCGGAGAGGAGTGAGCTCGGCCCGCGAGCCGCTCGGCCGAAGGGCCCCGGTTCGCCCCGCTTTGAGACGTTCCCCTGCGTTGCATGCGCGCCAATCCGCACGCGCGCGTGTCCCTCGCGCGCGAAACGCACAAGATGACGTACGGCACTGCGGAGGCGATGCGTCTTCGATATCTGGCCGGAGCCAGCCCGTTCATTATTTGGAAAGATCCCTAGGAAGGATCGTTGCGCGGAGCGCGTTGACAGGACAAGAGGTGAATTGTATACATGCTAGAGTTGCATTCCTGTGAGAATGCATTTCAATTGCAGTTGATCAGTGAGGTGTACCATGCGTGCGACAGTCCGATTCGGGATTGCTCTTGTTGCGATGGCGAGTCTGTTCGTCGTTGCGTTGGCTTGGGCCGGCGATCACCATAAACGCGACCACGACCGGGAGGACGCCTGGCAACAGGCGACGCCGGGCCAGGCGCAAGCCGCCCATGCGGCCTACCAAGCGAACTGCGGCTCCTGTCACTGGGCGTTCCTCCCCCAGCTTCTGCCTTCGGGTTCGTGGAGTCGGATCATGCGGTCGTCCAACGACCACTTCGGCAACGACCTGGCCCTGCCCGAGCAGACCAGGAAAGACCTGGCCGCCTTTCTGGTCGCCAACGCGGCGGACAAGACCTCCTGGAAGATCGGCCGCAAGATCGCCAAAGGCCTGGACGGGGCCGAACCGACGCGCGTGACCGAGCTTTCGTACATCCGGCACAAGCACGCCAAGCTGGACCCGTCCGTGTTCCAGAGAAAGGGCGTGCAATCCCTGGCCAATTGCGTGGCCTGCCACCAGGGCGCCCCGCGAGGCGATTTCGACGACGATCACGTAAGGATTCCCGCCCAGTAGGGGCTGCCGCCGCCGTTTGGGCCGTGGCCCCTATCAGCCCGCCCAAACAGTCGATTCTTGCAGCCTGTTCAAAAAAAACTTGCTGGCAAGGCGCGCAAAATAGTCAAACCCGAAGCGGAGTTGGCATCCGTTGAGGGTTTGCGCTTTTCGTAGCAACGCAGCCAGCAAGGATTTTTCAACAGGCCGCTATTCCCAGCCGTTTTCGGCCAGCCAGGCCGTCCAGGCCTCCTCGGCGCGCCGGGCGTAGAGTTCCTTGCGGTTGGCTTTCTTGGCCCGCACGTCGAGTTCGGGCGTAAGGCCGAAATTCACGTTGGAGGGGGTGAAGCGCTTGGCCGGGCGACGCAAGTGCGCCAGCAGCGCGCCAAGTGCCGTGGTTTCGGGCGGCGCGGTCATTCCCCGGGCCAGACGATGCCCCAGCCACAGGCCGCAGGCCGCGGACTCCACGTAGCCCTCCACTCCGGTGATCTGGCCGGCCAGGAAGACGCCGGGCCGGGCGCGGAGCTCCAGGTCTTGGGTGAGGGCCTTGGGCGCGTCCACGTAGGTGTTGCGGTGAATGCTGCCCAGGCGGGCAAACTCGGCCCGCTCCAGGCCGGGGAGCATGCGAAAAATGCGCTCCTGTTCGGGGTATTTGAGCTTGGTCTGGAATCCCACCAGGTTGTAGCAGGTTTCCTGGGCGTTTTCCGGGCGCAACTGGACCACGGCGTAGGGCCGGCGTCCGGTGCGCGGGTCCGTGAGCCCCACGGGCTTGAGCGGGCCGAAGACCAGGGTCTTGACCCCGCGTTCGGCCAGGGCCTCCACGGGCATGCAGCCTTCGAAGTGGAACTCCTTCTCAAACTCGCGCGGGGCCACCTTTTCCCCGTCGAGCAGGGCCTGATGAAAGGCCAGGTATTCGTCCTTCTCCATGGGGCTGTTCAGGTAGTCGCCTTCGCCTTCCTCCCAGCGCGAGGCGCGAAACACCTTGTCCCTGTCGATGGAGTGGGCGAACACGATGGGCGCTATGGCGTCGTAGAAATACAGACTCTGCGCCCCCACCGCCCGGGCCAGATCGGCGGCCAGGTCTTCGGAGGCCAGGGGGCCGGCGGCCAAAACCACCCGGTCGAAGCCGGCGAGGGCCGGGTCCGAAAGGCCGGTTATCCGGCGTCGCTCCACGGTGACGAGGGGGCTTTCGTCCACGGTCCGGGTCATGCGGGCCGAGAAGAGCTCCCGGTCCACGGCCAAAGCCTTGCCCGCCGGCACCCGGCAGGCCCGGGCCGCGGCCATGACCGCGCTGTGCAGGGCTTCCATTTCGACCTTGAGCCGGCCGACCGCGCTGAGCGGATCGTCGGAGCGCAGGGAATTGGAACACACCAGTTCCGCCAGGCCCGGACTCGTGTGGGCCGGGGAAAAGCTGTCGGGCTTTTGCTCGAAAATGGTAGCGGTCTGTCCGGACCGGGCCAGGGCCAGGGCGCATTCGCATCCGGCCAGGCCCCCGCCGATGATGGCCGTCTTGGGCACGGGTCGCCTCCTTCTTGCCTTTGGGGCGTCAAAGCCGTAAACATGTCCAGTTTGTTGAAAAAACCCCGCTGGCCGCTTGCTTCAAAAAAGCCAAACCCTCCACGTATGCGCAATACGCTTCGGGCTTGACTTTTTTCGCGCCTCGCCAGCGAATTTTTTGAACGAACCGCGAGAACCGGCTTCGCCTGCGGGCTGTTACGGTGTTGGCATAAGCCCGGCAAGGAAAAAATGGAAACGCCCCTCCTCACCATCCGCGAGTTGAGCACCGCCTTCTTTACCGCCAAGGGCCAGGCCCTGGCCGTGGATTCGGTGAGCCTGGCCCTGGCCGCGGGCGAGATACTGGGCCTGGTGGGCGAGTCCGGGTGCGGCAAGACCGTGCTCTCCCTGTCCGTGCTGGGCCTGGTGGAGGAGCCGGGACGGGTGCTCGGCGGCCATGTCCTGTTCGACGGGCGCGACCTGCGGACCATGAGCCCGGCCGAGCTCCGCCGCGTGCGCGGGGCCGGTATCGGCATGATTTTTCAGGAGCCCATGACCTCGCTCAATCCGGTCATGCGCGTGGGCGACCAGGTGGGCGAGCCCCTGCGCGCCCACGCGGGGCTTTCCGCCAGGCGGGCCCGGCGCAGGGCCGTGGAGCTTCTGGCCGAGGTGGGGCTGCCCGATCCCGAACGGGCCGCGGCGTGCTTTCCCCACGAACTCTCCGGCGGCATGCGCCAGCGGGCCATGATCGCCATGGCCCTTTCCTGCCGGCCTCGCCTGCTCATCGCCGACGAACCCACCACCGCGCTCGACGTCACGGTGCAGAAGCAGATTCTCGACCTCATGGTCCGCCTGGTGCGGGCCAACCGCACGGCCATGCTGCTCATCACCCACAACCTGGGCGTGGTCGCCCAGACCTGCGACCGGGTGGGCGTGATGTACTCGGGCCGGGTGGTGGAGGAAAGCCCGGTGGAAGCCCTGTTTCGCGAGCCCCTGCACCCCTACACCGTCGGGCTGCTGGCCTCGGTGCCCAGGCTCGGCAGACGCGAGCGCCTGACTCCGGTGGCGGGCATGGTGCCCGCTCCCACCGACCTGCCCGCGGGCTGCCATTTTCATCCCCGCTGTCCCAGGGCCTTCGCCCCGTGCGCGCAAAAGGCCCCGCCCGTGTTCACCCCGTCTCCCGGGCGTTTCGTGCGCTGCTGGCTGCACCAATGACCCCGGCGCGTCTGGCTTTCGAAGGGGTGGGCAAGACCTACCGCGCCCGTCAGGGACTCACCGGGCGGCCGGTGCTCGTGCGCGCCGTGGACGGGGTCGACCTGGCCGTGGCCGCGGGCGAGACCTTGGGGCTGGTGGGCGAGTCCGGGTGCGGAAAGTCCACCCTGGCCCGCATGGCGGTGCGCTTGGAACGTCCCAGCGCCGGCCGGGTGCTGCTGGACGGACGCGACGTGTGGGACGACCCCGAGGCGGCCCGCCGCCTGCCCCGCACGGCCCAGATGATCTTTCAGGACCCCTTTTCGTCGCTGGACCCGCGCATGCGCGTGGGAACGAGCATCGCCGAGGGGCTGGCGGCCCAGAAAATGGGAACCGGGGCCCGGCGACGCGAGCGTGTGCTCGAACTGCTGGAGATGGTCGGACTGCGCCCCGAGCACGCGGACCGCTATCCGCACCAGTTCTCGGGTGGGCAGCGCCAGCGCGCGGCCATAGCCAGGGCGTTGGCCCTGTCGCCGTCGCTTGTGGTCTGCGACGAACCGGTTTCGGCGCTCGATGTTTCCATCCAGGCGCAGATCATAAACATTCTGGAAGAGTTGCAGGTGCGCCTGGGATTGACCTACCTCTTTATCTCCCACGATCTGGCCGTGGTCAGCCACCTGTGCGCCCGGGTGGCGGTGATGTACGCCGGACGCATCATGGAGTTGGCCCCGGCCGCCGTCCTGTACGACAATCCCCTGCACCCCTACACGCGGGTGTTGTTGGCGGCCATCCCTTCGCTGACGCCGGGCCTGGCGCGGACCGGGCCGCTGGTGCGCGAAAGCGCGGTCAAGGGGGGGGGCGAGGGCTGCCCCTTCGCCCCGCGCTGCCCCCGGGTTTTGCCCGAATGCGAGGCCCAGGCGCCGCCCTGGACCGAGGCCGCTCCGGGCCATTTTCTTCGTTGCCACGCCCGCCTGGACGACGGTTGGGACGCGGGCGATTCGGTGTCGCGTGGCTAAGCAGTCTGTTGAAAAATCCTTGCTGGCTGCGTTGCTGCGAAAAACGCAAACCCTCAACGGATACCAACTCCGCTTCGGGCTTGACTTTTTTGCGCGCCTTGCCAGCACGTTTTTTGAGCAGGTTGCAAGAATCGACTGTTTCAACGGGCTGTAGGGGGGAAGCTCCTCGCTTCGCCCTTGCAAAATACGGAAAGGCGTTTCCAGGCGCGGCGGGCGCGTTTGGAAAGACGCAACGCCGCAAGCGGCGTCCGGTTCCGGAAACGTGGCGAAAAGAAGAGGAATCACGCGGGAATGCTTCGGCTTTCCGTCGCTGGATACGTACTGGGAACGTTCGGCCTGCCGAAGGCGGACGAACGGACCACGGCGGGCAGGACGCGCCGCCGTTTTTTTCACCTGCGTCCCTGGCCGCTTCGGCGGCCCGAAAGGAGCGTATAGAATGGACCTGACCAACGATCAGTTGCAAAACCTGCTCGTCGGCAAGATCGCCCGGGTGTTTTTCTTTGAATACTGGGCGCGATTTTATTTCACCACCGAAATCGCGGGCAATTCGGTGCTGGAAGTGCCCGAGGAGGTGCTGGCCCAGTGCCGTCGCGACGTGCCGGACCTGTTCCCCCTGCTCGAAAAGAGCAACCACGCCCTGATAAGCGCCGAGGAGTCCCAGCGCCAGGTGGGGGCCTATGTGCTCGAAACCCTGGACGAGGGCAAGGGCAAGGCCGACATCGTGCTCAAGATTTTCGACTCCAAGCCCTTTCGCATCGAGTTGCACATGTTCTCGCTCTGGATCAAGGGCCACGAAACCTATCTGGATGAAAAGCGCCTGGATTTCGCCGAGTTTATCGAGCACTACCGCAACTGGCGCAAGCTGGACCAGGTGCGCGAGTTCGTGGCCAGGCTCGAAGGCATGCCGGAAGAGGACTCGCAAACCACGCACTGAGCCAAAGAACACGGGCGGACGCGAACGGGCGCGGGTCCCGTCGGTCCGCCCGGATGGCGCGGGTATCGCCTCGCGCGCCCCTACTCGATTCCAAGCGCCTGACGCAGCAGGTCGGCGGCCTGGTCCAGGGGGAGGTCTTTTCCGGTCCAGAGGCGAAACTGCTTCGCCCCCTGGCCCACGAACATGTCCAGCCCGCCGATGCCCAGGGCTCCGGCCTTTCGGGCTTCGGCCAGAAAGACGGTGACGGCCGGGTTGTAGACCAGATCGTAGGCGATCTGGTCCGGCGTCCAGGCGTAGCCGGAAAACGGCGAAAGGGCCTGGCCCGAACCGGACATGCCCAGGGGGGTGGTGTTCACCACCAGATCGGCGCGCGCGTCCAGGCGGTCGTCCCAGGCCAGCGTGCGCGCTCCGAACTCTTTGGCCAGGCTCTCGGCCCGCGGCGCGTGGCGATTGGTCACCGTGACGTCGGACACGCCCAGCATGCCGAGCCCGGCCATCACGGCCTTGGCCGCTCCGCCCGCGCCCAGCACCAGGGCGCTCTTTGGTCCGGGACGCGCGGCCAGGGGGGCGAGAAAGCCGTCCACGTCCGTGTTGTCGCCCACCAGTTTGTCGTCTTTCCAGTACAGCGTGTTCACGGCTCCGGCCAACCGGGCCTGCTCGGTGATTTCGTCCAGGAGGGGCATGACCGCCTCCTTGTGGGGAATGGTCACGGAGAGCCCGGAAATCGGCAGGGCGCGCACGGCCGCTATCAGGTCTCCGAGCCGCTCGGGAGGGGTGGGAAAGGCCAGGTAGGCGGCCTTCACGTCCCTTTGGGCGAATCCCCAGTTGTGCAGCAACGGCGACAGGGTATGGCTCAGGGGATGGCCGATGATGCCGAAAAGGCGTTCGGGAACGCGGACGGATTGGCAAAGGCGGTCAGGCATGGTCGTATCCCGGGTTGGGGGTTTCGAGGGGCCGGCGGGGCGTGTGCACGTTTCGGCCGCGTCGTCAGGGGCCAGGCTTTGCCGTGGCTTCGCCCTGGCCCGGCGCGTCAGCGGATGAGCATGGCGTCGCCGTAGGAAAAAAAACGATACTCGCGCTCCACGGCTTGGGCGTAGGCGTCGAGGATGGTTTCGCGACCGGCCAGGGCGCTGACCAGGATCACCAGCGAGGACCCCGGCAGGTGAAAGTTGGTGACCATGGCGTCCACCACGGCGAAGCGGTATCCGGGCGCGATGAAGATGTCGGTCCAGCCGCGAAACGGGGCCACGGCGCCGGTTTTGGCGAAAGCGCCTTCCAGGGCCCGGGCCGAGGTGGTGCCCACGGCCACCAGGGGACGGCCTTCGTTCTTGGCCTGGGCCACGGCTTGGGCGGTTTCCGGGGAAATTTCGGCGAATTCCGCGTGCATGTGGTGCTTGCGGATGTCGGCCTCGCGCACCGGGCTGAAGGTACCGTACCCCACGTGCAGCGTGACTTCGGCCCAGCCGAAGCCCTTTGCGGACAGGGCGGCGCGCATTTCCGGGGTGAAGTGCAGTCCGGCGGTGGGGGCGGCCACGGAGCCGGGTTTGTCCGGGGCGGCGTGCAGGGTCTGGTACCGGGAGCGGTCCTGGTCCGTGTCGGCGCGGCGGATGTAGGGCGGCAGGGGCACGTGGCCGATGCGTTCGAAGATGGCCGCCAGGTCGCCTTGCCAGCGAAGTTCCACCCGGCAGCGGCCGAAGGGACCGCGTTCGAGCACGATCACGGACAGGTCCGGCGAAAAGACGTAGGCCTCGCCGCTTTTGGGCTTTTTCGAAACCCGCACCAGCCCTTCGGCCAGAGCGCGGAATTCTTCTCCCACGGCCTTGGGTTCGAGAAGGGGCAGGGGCGTGAGCAGCAAGAACTCCACCGCCCCGCCCGTGGGTTTGACGGCCAGGAGCCTGGCCGGCAACACCTTGGTATTGTTGGCCACCAGCAGCGCTCCGGGCGGCAGGTGGTCGGCCAGTTCGGCGAAGCCGGCGTGGGCGGCCACGCCTTGGCCCTTGTCCACCACCATGAGGCGCGAGTCCTCCCGTCGCTGGGCCGGAGTCTGGGCGATGCGGTCTTGGGGCAGATCGAAGGCGTAGGATGACAACGCGAAGGGGTCGGTCATGAGCGTGGCATGTAGAAGCGAAGGCGTTTTTCGTCAAGAAGGCGTTGCCCCGGAGGTCGAAGACGCATAGACAGGGTTTGAAACGCACCATTCGCGGGCCGCGTCGTCTCTTCGGCGCGTGGCGGGCGGACGGGCGATGGGGTCGGGCGGGCCGGGCCGCCGGACAGGCGGAGGCCAAACCCGGTCCAGGACGCGCAACCTTGTCCCCGTGCCCGGGATTCCAGCCGGACCCGGCGCGGGATCGACGCAGCGGAGCGGATGCCATGAACAATACCCTCAAGAACTGGGCCATTGCCGCGCTTCTCGTGGTGGTGGCCGTGCAGGGCTTTTTCCTGTTCGATCGCCGGACGGTTCCCGCGCCGCAGGCCCCGGCCGAAAGCGCCCAGCCGGCGAAACCGGGAGCCGAGCCCGGTGAAGCCACATCCCCTCCGGCCAAGGCCCGCTCCCCCGAGATCATAAGCTTCACCCGCGACACGCGCGCTCCCTACGGCGTGTACTTCGGTTTCAACGCCCCGGCGGGACCCGAGACGAGCCAGGGCCCTCTGGAGCGTCCGCCCTTCGACGTCTCTCCGGGAATCGAGGGCGAATGGCTCTGGATGGGACCCTATGTCCTGCGCTTCACGCCCAAGGACGCCTCGTCGCTGGACCCGGCCAAGGACTACGTCTTCACCGCCCGCGCGGACCTTCTGCCCCAGGGGCGACATCTCGCCGGCAAGACCGCCTTCACCCTCAAGGCGCAGGGGTTGGCCCTGCCCTCTGTCAAGACCGAACTCGATCCCGTTTCCGGCAAGACCGGGCAGGTCAAGGTGCGCGTCTTTCTGCGCTTCACCCGCGAGGTGGACCCCAAGGCCGTGCTGCAGGCCGTGCGCCTGGTCGATCCCAAGCGCGGCCCCGGCGACCCGGTGCCTCTGGCCCTTGACCCGCAAAGCGACGAAGGTCCCTGCTTCGATCCCATCCTGACCAGCGAGCCGGTCACGGCCGAACAGACTCCGCGCACCCTGACCGTTTTGGCCGACGCGGGCTCCATCGTGTCCACCAAGGGCTACCGTCTGACCCAGCCCCTGCTCGAACCCGTGACCGTGGCCTTCAGCCCCCTGTTGCGCCTGGTGGAATTGCGGACCGCCCCGGGCGACCAGAATCTTTCCGGCGAAGAAACACCGGGCGAAGTCCGTCTGCGCTTCAGCTCGCGGGTCGCGCCCGAGGCCCTCAAGGACGTGCTGACCGTCACGCCCCAGGTGGATTTCGCCGCCAGCCGGGACTCGGGCGATATCGTCTTGAACGGCCCCTTCAAGCCCGGCCAGACCTACGCCTTCACCCTGCGCCAGGGCCTGGTCGCCGTGGACGGGGCCAGGCTGGAGGAAGGGCTTTCCCGCTCCCTGACCATGCCCGACGCCCAGCCCAGGGTGTGGTTCGCCCAGCCCGGCATGTTCCTGCCCAAGAGCGGATCCCAGTCCGTGGCCCTCGACGCCGTGAACCTGGGACAGGCCTTTGTGCGCATCGAACGCGTCTACCGCAACAACATCTTTTTCAGCCTGAGCTATTACGACCAGTCCACCTTCGAAAGCGAAACCTACGGCTCGTCGGTTTTGCCGTATCTCGGCGAAACCATCGGGGAGTTCAAGGTGCGGTTCGCCAAGGCCAGAAACGAAACCCGGCAGGTCCCGCTGAACGTGGGCGCCCTGGTCAAGGACTACGCCCCCGGGTTCTACCGGGTGAGCGTGGGCCGCGACCAGGACGTGGCCGACCAGCAGCGCTGGCTGCTCATCACGGACATCGGGTTGGCGGCCAAGCGCTCCAATGACGAACTGCTCGTCTGGGCCACCTCGCTCAAGGACCTTTCGGCCCTGGCCGGCGCCAAGGTCACCGTGCTCTCCACCAAGAACCAGCCCCTGTACCAGGGAACCACCGACGCGAACGGTCTGTGGCGGGGCAAGGGCCTTGCCTCCCTGGACGAGAACCAGCAGCCCTTTCTCGTGGTGGTGGAGAAGGGCGGCGACATGACGTTTCTGCACTTCGAACGTTTTCTCACCGACACCACGGGCCTGGACGTGAGCGGCGTGGACCTGCCCCCTTCGGGCTACCAGGCCTTCGCCTGGGGCGAGCGCGACATCTACCGGCCGGGAGAAACCGTGCGCCTGGCCGTGGCCGTGCGCGATCCGGCCCTCAAGGCCCCGCCGTCCATTCCGCTCAAGCTGGTCTATTCCGACGCCCAAGGCCGCGAGTTCGCCACCGACACCGCGCGTACCGACGCCCAGGGCCTGGCCACCCTCAGCCGGACCATTCCGGTCCTTTTTCCCACCGGTCCCTACGCCGTGTCCATCCTGGCCGGCGAGGAGGAGATAGGCCAGTACCGGTTCGAGGTGGAGGACTTCAAGCCCGACCGCATCACCGTGTCCGTCGCCGCGGACAAGGACGCGGCCGCTCCCGGCCAGGATCTGGCCTATACCGTGACCGGCGACTACCTGTTCGGCGCGCCGGCCTCCGGCCTCGGGGTGGAAACTTCGGCGCGTCTGGTCAAGACCGACTTCGCGCCCAAGGGGTTGGAAGGCTTCGTGTTCGGCGATCCCGAACGGGCCTTCGAGCCCGTGGATCTCACGGACGCCACGGGCAAGCTCGGTGCGGACGGCAAGGCCTCCTTCGTTGCCGCCGTGCCCCAGGGCCTTAAGCCGCCGGCCGCGCTGTCGGCCCAGCTCACGGCCAGGGTCAGCGAGGAGGGCGGACGCGGCGTGGCCGCCCGGACGCTGGTGCCCGTGCATGCCTACGCGGCTTATCCCGGCTTGGCCAGGCTGGCCGATTCGGGCCTGGCTCCGGGCGTGGCCCACGCCTTCGACTACGTGGTGGTGGACCCGCAAGGGCGCGAAATCGCCGCCAAGTCCCTGGTGGCCGAACTCTACGAGGATCGCTGGCAGACCGTGCTGCGCCGCGACGGTCCGGGCTACCGCTACGAAACCAAGCGCGACAGCCGCCTGGTGGAGCGCCGCGAACTGGCCTCCCCCGGGGCCAGGGGGCAGGTGAGCCTCACCCCGCCCAAGTTCGGGGCCTACCGCCTGCGTCTGAGCGACCCGGACTCCGGGGCCTGCGCGCAGCTCTCGTTTTACGCCCGGGGGGAAGGCTTCAACCCCTGGGCCGTGGAGAATCCGGCCAAGCTGGAGTTCGTTGCGCCCAAGGCCGACTACCGGCCCGGCGAGACCGCCAGACTCCAGGTGCGCGCGCCTTTTTCGGGCAAGCTCCTGGTCACGGTGGAGTCCGATACGGTCAAGGACGTCTTCGTGCGCGACATGGCCGGCAACACCGCCGAAGTGGACGTGCCCATCCGGCAGGGCTACAGCCCCAACGTCTACGTGACCGGCGTGCTGGTGCGAAAGGGCGCGGACGTGGCTCCGGGCCAGGCCGGACGCGCCTTCGGCACCCTGAGCCTGGGCGTGGGCCGCGAGGCCGGACGCCAGGAGGTGACCATCCTCGCCCCCGAGACCGTGCGTCCCCTGACCCGGCTTACCGTGACGGCCAAGGCCGATCCCGGGGCTCTGGTCACCCTGGCCGTGGTGGACGAGGGCATTTTGCAACTGGTGGCCCAGAAGACGCCGGACCCGTGGTCCACCTTCTACGCCAAGCGCGCCTTGCAGGTGAACTCCTACGACACCTTCGCCCTGCTGTTGCCCGAGCTTCGCGCCCGGATGTTGCGCGCTCCGGCCGGCGGCGACGAGGATATGAGCCGCTTTCTGCGCACGCAAAGCCCCCAGGGCGAGAAGTCCGTGGCCTTCTGGAGCGGTCCGCTCAAGGCCGACGCCCAGGGCCGGGTCCAGTATTGCGTGGACCTGCCCCAGTTTCAGGGCGCGGTGCGCATCATGGCCGTGGCCGTGAACGGGGCGCGTTTCGGGTCGGCCCAGCGCCTGACCCGGGTCAAGAGTCCCCTGGCCCTCTTGCCCACCTTTCCCCGCTTCGCCCAAATGGGAGACGAAATGTTCGTGGGCGTGGCGGTGCGCAACGACACGGGCAAGGACGGCGCCTTCCAGGTGGACATGTCCGCCACCGGGCCGCTCGGTGTAGACCAGGGCCGCCAGACCGTGAACGTGCCCTCCGGGTCCCAGGTCTCGGCGGTGTTCGTCGTGCGGGCCGCCCAGTCCGAGGGCGTGGGGGCGCTTTCCGTCACGGCCTCGGGCAACGCCGAGACCACCCAGGCCCGAACCGAGCTCTTGGTGCGTTCGCCCCTGCCGGCCAGGAGCGTCCTGGTTTCGGGGCAGGCCCAGGCCCGGACCGTTGCCTTGGGCCAGGCCTCGGACCAGGGATTCTTGCCCGGAACCGTGCGCCGCGACCTGCGCCTGGGCCGGCTGCCGGTGATCCGTTTGGCCGGCAAGCTGGAAAATCTGCTGGGCTATCCGTACGGATGCGCCGAGCAGACCGTTTCCAAGGCCTTTCCGCTGCTCTACTTCGCGGATTTGGCCAAGCGCATCGACCCCAAGGCCCTGGCCGACGCCTCGCCCCAGTCCCAGGTGCAGGCGGGAATCGGCCGGCTCCTGACCATGCAGACGCCTTCGGGAGGCTTTACGCTCTGGCCGGGCGGCGAAACCGAACACGCCTGGACCACGGTCTACGCGACGCATTTTCTGCTCGAAGCGTCCCGGGCCGGCTACCAGGTGATGCAAAACGACCTGAACCAGGCGCTCTCCGCCGTGGCCGCCCTGGTCAAGGCTCCCAGACGCGACGACGCCTTCAAGACCACGGCCTACGGGCTGTACGTTTTGGCCCGGGCCGGCAAGGCCGACAAGGGCCAGATGGACCGGCTGCAAAGCAAGGATCTGGACGCCATGAGCGCCGACGCCGTGGGACTTTTGGCCGCGTCCTACGCGGCCGTGGGCGACACCCGGACCGCCGATGTCCTGTTGGCCCGTCCCGGCGCGCCCGCGCCCGCCGAGCCCCAGGCCGACGTGTTCGACTCGGGGCTGCGCGCCCAGGCCCTGTTGACCGTGGCCCTGGCCGACGCGGCCCCGTCCTCGCCCCGGACCGCCGAGGCCGCCCGCACCCTGGCCCGACTGCTGGAGTCCGATCCGGCCCCCACCACCCAGGAGGCCGCCGTGGCCTTCATGGCCTTGGGCAAGCTGGCCGCCAGGGATCAGGCCTTGCCCGCCTGCGCCGGACAGGTGCTGGCTTCGGGAAAGGTCCTGGCCGCCTTCGATACGGCCAGCATCCTGTCCCTGTCCGACATCCGGGACCAGGGGCCGTTGTCCCTGGCCCTGTCCGAGGAGTGCCGGCCCGAGGCGGTCTTCTACACCCTGGAGACCAGGGGCATTCCCGCGCCTTCGGCTTTCAAGCCGGAAAGCCGCGGCCTGGAGATCCAGCGCGTGTTCCTGGACCGCGACGGCAAGCCTCTGGACCCGGCGAATCTGGTTCAGGGACAGGGCGTCGTGATCAAGACCTCGGTGCGCTCGGTTTCCGGTCCGGTCCGGCATGTGGCCGTCTCCCAGCTCCTGCCCACCGGGCTGGAAGTGGAGAACCCGCGCCTGGCCAGCACCGACCGTCTGCCCTGGATGGAGGCCGCGCCCGCGGCCACCGCGTACGTGGACATGCGCGCCGACCGGGTCAACGCCTTCCTGGACCTGCGAAAGGACGCCTGGGCCGATCTCTACACCCTGTGCCGGGCCGTGATTCCCGGGCGTTACGCCCTGCCTCCGGCCCAGGCGGAAGCCATGTACTACCCCGAATTGCGCGCCGACACCGAACTGAAGACCCTCGGCGTGGCTCCGGGCAAGGAGGGAGAACGCGTGGCGAAGTAGGGTCGCCGGCTGTGACCGGCTCCCGCGCGCGGCCGCATGGTCGCGCCGGGGGCGGTCGGAGCGCCAATGCCGCTTGCCACGGCCCGGCCCGGAAACGCGGTGTTTCCGGGCCGGGCGCGTGTTTCCGGCGTCGCCGGCGTCGGGGACGGGCAGATGGCCTGGCCTGAGGATTGCCGGTTGCAAGGCTGTGACATGGCGGGTAGTGTGCGCGGCAAAATTGTCGTGGATTGAGTTTTACAATACTCCGCTTTTGCGAATCGATGAACATTCTTCCGGCGGTTTCTCCGCCAGGGAGCTTTTTCCATGCCGAAATGCGACGGCGCGATCCTGGTCACCGGCGGAGCCGGCTTTGTGGGCTCCAACCTGGCCATGGCCTTCAAGGCCAAGTATCCGGACCAGGAAATCCTCGTGCTCGACAATCTCAAACGGCGCGGCTCCGAGTACAACCTGCCCCGCCTGGCCGCCGCCGGCATCAAGTTCTTGCACGGCGACATCCGCAACCCCGAAGACCTGAACCTCCAGACCCGTATCGGTCTGCTGCTGGAATGTTCGGCCGAGCCCTCGGTGCTGGCCGGCTTCGGCGGCAGCCCCGAGTACCTGGTGAACACCAACCTGGTGGGCACCTTCAACTGCCTGGAAATGTGCCGCAAGCACAAGGCCGACGTGGTGTTTCTCTCCACCAGCCGGGTCTACGCCTACGACGCCCTGAACGCCGTGCCGGTGAACGAGGGCGACACGCGTCTGGTCTGGGCCGTGGAGCAGGGGCCCCGGGGCTGGAGCCCGGCCGGCGTGGACGTGGACTTTTCCATACAGGGGCCCAAGTCCATGTACGGGGCCACCAAGCTGTGTTCGGAATTCATCCTGGAAGAGTACCGGGCCATGTACGGCCTGCGCGCCGTGGTGAACCGTTGCGGCGTGATCGCCGGTCCCTGGCAGTTCGGCAAGGTGGATCAGGGGGTGTTCTCGCTGTGGATGCAGGCCCACTACTTCAAGCGCAAGCTGGGCTACATCGGTTTCGGCGGAACGGGCAAGCAGGTGCGCGACCTGTTGCACCCGGAAGACCTCTTCCTTTTGCTCGACAAACAGACCTCGGACTGGGACAAGGCCGACGGCAAGATCTACAACGTGGGCGGAGGCCTGGGCGTGAGCCTGTCGCTTTTCGAGACCACCATGCTCTGCCGCGACATCACCGGCAACGTGATCGAGGTGACCGGCGACCCGGAAAACCGGCCCGCCGACCTGGGCATCTATGTTACGGACAACACCCGCGTCAGCGCCGAGTTCAACTGGGAACCCAAGAAAAGCGCCCGCGATATCCTCGAAGACCTTTACGCCTGGATCAAGGACAACGAGAAAGCCCTGGCCCAATTGGCCAAGCTCTAGCAGGCTGTTGAACAATCCTTGCTGGCTGCGTTGCTGCGAAAAACGCAACCCCTCAACGGATGCCAACTCCGCTTCGGGCTTGACTTTTTTGCGCGTCTTGCCAGCACGTCTTTGAACAGGCTGCAAGAGTCGACTTTTGGGGCGGGCTGCTAGGCGCGGCAACGAACCGAGCGCGGGCAAGGCTTCAGGAGTCCGGGTGACGCGTGTCCCGGTTGTGGTCGCGCCCGGGGACGGGCGGACCGGAAGGCGGGGCGCGGCGGGCCCTGGCGCCGTCGATCGCGGATGTCCCGGAGGGTTCGCCGTCGCAGGGGGGTCGACGCGGGATTGAGGAAAGCCGGGTGAAGGAAGCCGCCGCGAAAAACGCCGAAGCGCCTGCGAACGCGCCGCCGCGCGCGTCTGGTCCGGTCCGGCCGCGACACCTGGTGCGCTTGCGGAGCGTGCGGATCGCGCTGATCGTCCTGGCGCTGCCCGTGGCCCTTTTTTTTCTGCTGAACGCGCTGTTTCCCTTTCCCGTGGAACGGCTCGCGCCAAAGCCGTCGCGCATGATCCTTTCCGACCGGGGCGAGCCGTTGACCTACTCCCTGGCCCCGGACCAGATGTGGCGGTTCCCGGTCGCGTTGGACCAGGTGGCCGAGGTGTTTCCCGCCTGCCTGATCGCCAGCGAGGACCGTCACTTCTTTTCCCATCCGGGCGTGAATCCGGTGTCGCTGTTTTCGGCCCTGGTCGACAACCTGCGGGCCGGTCGGGTGGTGCGGGGCGGGTCCACCATCACCATGCAGGTGGCCCGGTTGGTCGAGCCCAAGCGCCGCACCTACCGGGCCAAGCTGGTGGAGGTCTTTCGGGCCGCGCAGCTCGAACTGCGCTTTTCCAAACGCCAGATTCTCGAATTCTACCTGAACCTCACGCCCTACGGGGGCAACCTGGTGGGCGTGGGCGCGGCCAGCCGGTTCTACTTCGGCAAGGCCCCCGGCCAACTGTCCCTGGCCGAAGCCGCGCTGCTGGCCGCCATCCCCCGCGCGCCCGTTCGCTACCATCCGGTGCGCCGTCCCGAAGCCGCGCGCAAGGCGCGCTCCGCCGTGCTGGACGCCCTGCAAGACGTGGGCGGAGCCGATCCGGCTGCCATCGCCTTGGCCCGGGAGCGCGACCTGCCCCTGGCCCTGGCGCGCGTGCCGCTTGTGGCGCCGCATTTTTGCCGCATGATGGCGGCTCGCTTCCCAAACGAGCCGACCGTGCGCACCACCGTGAACGGACGCATCCAGGAGACCGTGCGCTCCCTGGTCCGCACCCGTCTGGGCGAGCTGCGGGCCATGGGGGTGGAAAACGCGGCCGTGGTGGTCGAGGACCTGGCCACCCGGTCCGTGGCGGCCCTGGTCGGCTCGGCCGACTACCTGGACGACGCGCATCACGGCCGGGTGGACGCGGCCAGGTCTCCCCGGTCTCCGGGGTCGGCCCTCAAGCCCTTTCTCTACGCCTTGGCCTTCGACCGGGGGATCCTTTCGCCGGGGTCGTTTCTGCTCGACGTTCCGGTGAGCTTCGGCGGCTACGAGCCCAAGAACTACGACGGCGCGTACCGGGGCCGGGTGAGCGCCGACGAGGCCCTGATCCACTCCCTGAACGCCCCGGCCGTGCGCCTGCTGGCCGAGGTGGGGCCTTCCGGCTTTCTGGAGCTTTTGCGCGCGGGCGGCCTCACCACCCTGGATCGGCCCTCGGCCCATTACGGGCTCTCCCTGGTGCTGGGCGGAGGCGAGGTGACCCTTTTCGACCTGACCAACCTCTACGCGGCCCTGGCGTTGGGCGGCCGTTTCGCCCCGGCGCGCCTGCGCCCCCAAGACGAGGCGCGGCCCGCGCCGCTGCTTTCGCCCGAGGCCTGCGCCCTGACCGTGGACATCCTGGCGCGCCTGGAACGTCCGGATCTGCCGGCCGGGCCCGACCGGGCCAGGGGCGTGCCGGCCGTGGCCTGGAAGACCGGCACCTCGTTCGGCCACCGCGACGCCTGGGCGCTGGGCGTGAGCGCTCGCTACGCCGTGGGCGTCTGGACCGGCAATGTGGACGGCCGTCCGGTCAAGGGGATTTCCGGGGCTCGCCAGGCCGCGCCGTTGCTCTTCGACGTGTTTCGGGCCCTGGAGCCCGATGGGCAGTCCTTGCCCATCCCCAGGGACCTGGCCCTGGGCCAGGCCGAGGTCTGCGCCGAGTCGCGCCAACTGCCCGGCCCGGACTGCCGCAACACGGTGCGCATACCGGTCATTCCCGGGGTCACCAGGCTCGGGCCCTGCCCGGTGCATCGGCGCGTGCTGACGGACGCCCGCACCGGCCTGCTTGTGGCCGGGGAGTGCCTGAAAGGGCGCGAGGTGCGGGAAGAGGTGGTGGCGATCTATCCGCCGGAACTGGTGGCCTGGTGGCGGGCCGGAGGCGCGCCCGTGCCGCAGGGGCCGCGCCCCGACCCGGACTGCCCGCATCAGGCCTTGGTCGGCGAACCGCCGCGTATCGTGTCTCCCCGGCCGGACGCGGCCTATCGCGCGCCCCAGGGGCATGTCCGGTCTTTCGAGCGGGTGGGGCTTTCGGCCCATGCGGCCGCCGGAGTGCGCGAGCTGGCCTGGTTTCAGGACGGGTTGCTCGTGGCCAAGGGCGCTCCCGGAGAGGCGTTGTTCCTGGAGTTGGCTCCGGGCCGCCACCGCCTGGTGGTGGTGGACGACCAGGGCCGGTCGGACGCGGTGCGCTACCGCGTGGAATGAGGCGCGCCGTCCGGTTCGGGCTCCTGGGCGCAGCCGCGCAGGTCGGCCTTTTCGTGGAGGGCGTCGAAAAAGAAGAGTCGTTCCTTCTGAAAATAGAGTTCCGCCTGCCCGGTGAGCTCCACTTCCAGGGTCACGGGTGCGCCCGCGCTGTCCGGCAGACGCAGGCCGTACGCCTGGGAGATTTCCGGGAACAGGTTCTTGTCGGTTTCCTTGAGGCGAAACACGACCGTGGTTTTGTCGGAAGAGCGGGATACGACCCGCACTTCGTCCCCCAGGGCGACCAACCTGGGATAGAAGACGGCGTTGTGGAACCCGGCCGTCGGGGTCACCCGCACGACGAGCCTGCCCGCAGGCTTGCCGGGGGCCGGAGCGTAGAAGCCCCAGGCCCCGAAGGCCTGGTCCACTTTTTTCAGGTCCGTGGTGGAGACGATTTCGCTGGCGAGGGCCCGGGACAGGTCCTTGGGCCAGCCGTAATCGAGCATGCACCGGCCATGGTTCAGGATCGGCCGAAAGGCGGAGGCGAAGGCTTGGTCGGACAGGGACGCGCAGTCCCCGCCCAGGGCCTTGCGAAACCAGTCCATGCCGCAAAGACCGGTCTGGACGCTCCGGGCAAGGGCCAGGTTGCCCAGGGGGGTGTAGTGCTGGGCGTCCACAAAGACGCGAAAGATGTTGGGTTCTTTGGCGGACAGGGCGTCCAGGGCCGGCTGGGGATCCACCAGGGGCGCGTCTTCTTTCCGGGCCAGGTCCTGGTCCGTCTGGCTGACGTAGGTTCTTCCGAACACGAAGCAGGGGTCCACATCGTAGGGCAGTCGCGCCCTAGCCTGCTGGACGTTTTCCCCGGGTCCCACGATCCAGGGGTGGTTCACCAGGACCACGGCTATGCCTTGAGCTTTCCTGAGCTCCATGAACTTCTTGATGTTGTCCCGGTAGCCGAAGCGTTCGATCCGTTCCAGGTAGGTTTCGGCCGGGGCCTGGGGAACGTCCTGTCCGGTCGGATGCGGCCGGGCCAGGGAATCGGCCAGGCGGTGCATGGTCCGGTAGAAGCTCGAGTGCATGAGAAACGTGTTCAGGGCGTGCAGGGGGCCGGGCGGGTTGGCGTTGACCAGGGCCAACAGGGCGGTTTTTTTGTCCATCCGTTGCTGGAGGATTTTGGGATTCTGGGACGCCAGGATGTCGTTCAGGCCGTCCATCAGGAGGTAGAGGTCGGGTTGCAGGACGTCCAGTTCGACCCGGCTGCGGATGAGACTGTGCCAACTGTGGTAGCCCATGACCCCGGCGTTGATGACCTCAACCTTGACGGGGCGGTCCCGGCCCGTCAGTTCGAACAGACGCTGGAGAAGCTCGGGATAGCCCAGGCCCGGCTTGGAGCCCACGCCGTAGGTGGTGGAGCCCCCCAGGCAGACGATGCGGTAGGTGTTTTTCGGCTTCTTGCGCGCGAAACGCCGGCCGCGCGAATCCACGAAGAGGTTCGGGTCGGCGTTGTCGCCCTGGTTCAGCGTGTAGCCCAGTTCCGGGTCGTACTTTGCCAGGGCCTTGGCCGCGTCGAGCGGTCCTGCGCTTTGGGCGGGCGCGTCGTCGCGGGAGCCTTTCCAGCCCTCGTACAAGCGGCTGCCTCCTTCCAGAAGGCCGAAGAACAGCACGAAAACCAGCAACGAGACCGCGAAAGTGCGCAATGGAGATACCGTGTCCTTGGCTTGCGGATCCGCCGAACGCCTTTGCGCGTGACGAAAAACCCCCAGGCCGGGGGAGAAGCGTCTCGCAGGGGGGGCGCAGCCGCGTTTTTCAGGCGGATTGTCGTCGAACGCATCCATGCCGCCGAGCGTCCTTCACCAAAAGTCCGCGTTTCGGCACTGGCCGCACGTAGTCCGAAACCCCGCGTTTATCAAGAATCAAGCCCGGAGGCGGCAAACCGCGAGCCCGCGCCGCCGTCTTTGCCAAGTCCATGTCGATCGTGGTAGCCTTTCACAAGGCGCGGCTTCAATCCGTGAGGTTCGCCGCCCGCCTGGCACAAGCCCGGCGGGGAGCCGGGGCACACCCATACCGCCCAAGGAGATGGCGCATGATCGGACGCCTGTTTTGCATGCTTGTCGTGACGTTCGGCCTGCTGGGCTGCGCGGCCAAGGGGCCTGTCGCGCCCCCCGGGCTCACCGAACAGCCGCAGTGGGGAGCCGTCTTCGAAAAAGCCGGCGTGCGGGGCACGCTGGTGCTCAAGCGCGAGGGCGATCCCAAAACCTACGTCTTCGACTCCAAACGGGCGGCCACGGGCTACCTGCCCGCCTCGACCTTCAAGATCATGAGCGCCCTCATCGCGCTGGAGACCGGCGTGGCCGACGGCCCCGAGGCCCTCTTCGCCTGGGACGGCGTCACCCGCGAGGTCCCGGCCTGGAACCAGAACCTGAGCCTGCGCCGAGCCTTTCAGGTGTCGGCGGTGCCCGTGTTCCAGGTCATCGCCCGGCGCATCGGCCCGGAACGCATGAGTTGGTATGTGCGGGCCAGCCGCTACGGCAACGCCACCATCACCGGCGCGCCCATCGACGCCTTCTGGCTGGAGGGAAGCTTGCGCATCTCGGCCCTGCAACAGGTGAATTTTCTTTCGCGCCTCTACCGGGACAGGCTGCCGTTTTCCTCGTGGGCCATGGACATCGTCAAGGACATGATGGCCGAAAAGGGACCCGATTACGTCTTCCGCACCAAAACCGGGCTGCTGTCCCGCAACGGCCACCCCGAGCTGGCCTGGTGGGTGGGCTGGCTGGAACGCGGCGGCGATGTCTGGCACTTCGCCCTCAACATCGACGTGGACAAGCCCGAGCAGGTTCCCCAGCGCAAGCTCATCGTGCTGGAAGTGCTGCGCATGCAGGGGCTCATGCCCCAATAGTCGCGCACGGCCGGTCTTTGGCCTCGCGCGGGGCGGGTGTGGACGCGGCCTGTTCGTTCGACGCAAAATCGCAAATCGACCCCGCCCGGGAGACCGGGCCTTGGAGGAGCAACATGGACCTCGCGGCTGTGAGAAAGATCGCCAAGGAAGCCCTCAAGGGAGCGTGTCGGGTCTGCCCGGTGTGCGACGGCAGGGCCTGTGTGGGCGAAGTGCCCGGCATGGGCGGAACGGGCACCGGAGCGTCGTTTTTCGCCAACGTCCAGGCGCTCAAACGGTACCGGCTCAACCTGCGCACCATCCACGGGGTGAAAAGCGTGGACACCGGACTGGAACTCTTCGGCCGGAAACTCGCCCTGCCCGTGCTGGGCGCGCCCATGACCGGAACCACCTACAACATGAACGCGGCGATCACCGAGGCCGAGTTCGCCAGATGCGTCGTGGACGGATGCCTCAAGGCCGGAACCCTGAGCATGACCGGAGACGGGGCCGATCCGGCCATGTACCAGTCCGGCCTGGACGCCATTCAGGCCGCCGGCGGGGCGGGTGTGCCCATCATCAAGCCCCGCTCCCAGGAGGACGTCATTAAACGCGTGCGCGAGGCCGAAGCCGTGGGGGCCGTGGCCGTGGGCATGGACGTGGACGGCGCGGGGCTTATCACCATGGCCCTCAAGGGCCAGCCCGTGGGCCCCAAGACCTTCGAGGAAATACGCGAGCTGGCCGCCCTGGCCAAGGCGCCCTTTGTGGTGAAAGGCGTCATGACCGTGGACGAGGCCGAACTGGCCGTGCGCGCCGGGGCCTGCGCCATCGTGGTCTCCAACCACGGGGGACGCGTACTCGACCACACGCCGGGAAGCGCCGAGGTGCTGCCCGCCATAGCGGCCAAGGTCAAGGGCCGTATCGCGGTCCTGGCCGACGGCGCGGTGCGCACCGGCATCGACGTGCTCAAGATGTTGGCCCTGGGCGCGGACGCCGTGCTCATCGGTCGCCCCCTGGTTTGGGCCGCCGTGGGCGGCGGGGCCGACGGCGTGGCCGCGTATCTGGAAAAGATCAAAAACGAACTCGTGTCCGCCATGCTGCTCACAGCCGTGCCCAACGTCCGCGAGGTTTCGCCCGCGATCCTGTCGCCCGCGCCGGCGGAGTTGTAGGGGCGCGAAAAGCGTCTTCGGCGGCCGGGGCATGCTGTTCCTCGGCCCCGCAGAATGACGAAGGCCTTCCGGGCCGGCTGTGCCGGCCCGGAAGGCCTTCGTTCTTGAAACGTTTCCACGCGCGTCCGGTCAGCTCGCGCGTGGGCCAGGCGTCCGGGGATCGTTCGCCGCGCTCGGGAGGTCCAGGGAGGGGCCCCCTCTGGCCGCCGGGGGCGTTTTGCGCCCGTCCGGGCCGCCGCGCCCGACCCGCTCCGGGCCGATCAGCCCAGAACGCGGTCCAATCGGGCCAGGGTGCGCTCCTTGCCCAGGCATTCCATGACCTCGAACAGGCCGGGGCTGGCGGTGCGGCCGGTCAGGGCCACCCGCAAGGGTTGGGCCAGCAGTTTGAACTTTACGGCCTTGCGTTCGAGAAAGGCCTGGACCAGGCCTTCGAGCCCGTCGTGGGTGAAGGCGTCGAGGCCGCCCAGGTCCTGGCGCAGTTCGGCCAGCAGGGGCATTGTCTCGGCGGTCAGGAACTTGGCCTTGGCCTTGTCGTCCATGGGCAAGGCGTCGTCCGGGGAGAGAAAGATCACGGCCTGGTCCGCCATTTCCGCCAGGGTGCGCGAGCGCGGCTGCAAAAGCGGCAGGAAGCCCTTGATGTAGTCCCGGTCCGTGGAAGGCAGGCCCTTTTTGTCCAGGAACTCGGCCAGGAGGTCGCAAAGCCGGTCCGGGAGGCATTCCTTGATGTAGTGTTGGTTCAGCCAGAGCAGCTTTTCCGTGTCGAACACCGAGGCCGACTTGCCCAATGCCTTGACCGAAAAATATTTGACCAGCTCCTCGCGGGAGAAGAGTTCCTGGTCGCCGTAGGACCAGCCCAGGCGGGCCAGGCAGTTGAGCATGGCCTCGGGCAGGATGCCCTGGGCCCCGTATTCGAACACCGCCGTGGCCCCGTGACGCTTGGAGAGCTTTTTCTTGTCGCCGCCGAGGATCATGGGCACGTGGCCGAAGGCCGGCAGGGGCAGGTCCAGGGCCTGATAGATGAGAATCTGGCGCGGAGTGTTGTTCATGTGGTCGTCGCCGCGCACCACGTGGGTCACGCCCATGGTGGCGTCGTCCACGACCACGGCCAGGTTGTAGGTGGGCGTGCCGTCGGTGCGGCGCAATACCATGTCGTCGAGCTCGGCGTTTTCGAAGCGAACCGGTCCGTGGATCAGGTCCTCCACCAGGGTGGAGCCCGAAAGCGGGGCCTTGAGCCGCACCACCCGGCCGGGTCCGGGGCCGAGTCCCTTTTCGCGGCAGCAGCCGTCGTATTTGGGCTTGCGTCCTTCGGCCCTGGCCCGTTCGCGCATGGCCTCCACCTCTTCGGGCGTACAGGAGCACCAGTAGGCGTGGCCGTTTTCCAGCATGCGGTCGATGTAGGCGTTGTACAGGTCGAAGCGCGAGCTCTGGTGAATGGGCTCGCCGTCCCAGTCCAGGCCCAGCCAGCGCATGGAGGCGAGAATCCCTTCGGTCATGGCCGGGTCGGAGCGTTGGGTGTCCGTATCTTCGATGCGCAGAAGAAAGGTTCCTCCGGCCTGGCGGGCCATGAGCCAGTTGAAGATGGCCGTGCGCGCCCCGCCGATGTGCAGGTGTCCGGTGGGGCTGGGGGCGAACCGTGTGACGATGCTCATGTGGCCTCCGCAGGCGGACGGGCCGGACCGGGTCCGAAAAGTCCGCGACAAAGTATGGTTTTGGCGTGGCCCGCAGTACGCTTTTCCCCGCCCGGCTGTCAACGAAGCCCCGGATCGGGCCAGGCGGACCGGCGGCGGGAGCGCGGGGGACGGGCGAAAGGCGAAAGTCGGGGGAAATCCGCGGCGGCGGGAAGGCGACCCCGCGCCGGACGGACCCGGCGCGGGGGGAAAGCGTACAAACTTAGAACGGCAGGATCTTGCGGCCTTGGGCGGATTCCACCACTTCGGCCATGCCCAGGTACATGGCCGATCCGCCGCAGACCAGGCCCACCCAGCCGGCGATGAGGCCGATCTGGTGCGATTCGGTCCAGTTGTGGGCGGCCAGCAGGAAGAACAGCGCCGTCAGGGAAAGGAACACGAACCTGAGCACCGGGCCCTTGCCCGCGGTTCCGACCCACATGAACAGGCTGAACACGCCCCACAGGGCCAGGTACCAGCCCATGAAGCCGGGTTCCGTGGCGGCGGTGGCGCCCCATTTGGGAGCCATGATGATAAACACCAGGGACAGCCAGAACATGCCGAAGCTGGTGAAGGCGACGTAGGAAAAGGTGTTGCCGCGCTTATACTCCAGGATGCCCGCGATGATCTGGGCGATGCCGCCGTAGAAGATGCCCATGGACAGAATCATGGCGCTCAGGGGGAAATATCCGGCGTTGTGGATATTGAGCAGGATGGTGGTCATGCCAAAGCCCAGAAGCCCCAACGGTCCGGGATTCGCCTGTTCGTGTTGCATCGCGGTACTCCTTTTGCTGCTCGGGATGCGTGTTCGGGGTTGTCGCGCCGGATTTCCGGCGTGGGATATCGGTTGTTTCGCTCGGTGTGCGTGGTGCCAAAAAAAACAACAAGATGCAAGGGATGCCCTCGACGCTTCCGCCAGGGAGCCGGGCCCGCGCGTCGGTGCGCGGGCGGTTGACGCCAAGGGGAAACAGGGCCAAACGTGTGTCGCGGCCTGACCTGGCGCGGGGCCGTTTTGCCGTTCGGCCCGGTTTCGCGCCGACGTTTTTGTGTTTTCAAGGGGAAAAGAGATGCCCTTCACTCGACTCACGGTCGTTTTGTCTTGTTGTGTGCTTGCGATGCTGTTTTGGGTGTCGTGGTTTTTGCGCTACGACCTGCGCGTCATAGACAATCAGGAGGGATATGCCGTGGCATATCGTCTCGACCGTTGGACGGGAGATCTCCGCCTTCTCGACAACGACCGGTGGTATCCTGTCACGGAAGGAGATCCGATCGATTTTCAACAGTCGTTTCAATCGAAAGAATCAAGCTTTTGAAAAAGAGGATATGAAACGTTTGACAGGCCGTCGATCATACTTGTAGTGTTCGTTTTATCGAAAATTCCATTGTCGGAGGATATGCCATGCCAGCGGTGAAAGGACAAAAAATCGAAGCGAAATATGATGGTGAAAAGTTGTATATGCTCATCAAGGAAGGAAAAAACGCCAAGGAGATCATGGCGGAACTCGGCGTCAAATCCATGCCGACCCTGAAAAGCCATTTGTTCAAGCTTATGACCGAAAAGAAGGAATATCTCGAAATTCCCGGCTCCTCGACCAGGGGCAGGGCCACCTCCCCGGTGTATCGCAGAGGCAAGATCGTGCTCACGAAGAACATGCTCGCGGGTGTTGAATTTCCCGAAGGGCAGAAGTTCAAGCTGGAAAAGGGCTCCGATCGGTTGGTGCTGGTCCCGGCCTGATTCGGCGCGGCCGTCGGTCGCGCTTTTTTTCTCTCCCGGCGTCTGTCCGCGCCACCCCCCCCGGACGGGACATGCCACACCCGACCTGGCTGTCGAAGTTCCTGGATATCAATGCCCTGCGCGTTTCCGATCTCTTGGTTCGGGAAAGGCGCAAGCCGGCGCGCGAAGATGGAGCGGGCCGAAGGGATACCCTCCCGTCGCCCCGCTCCGTATGCGTTCTTGGCAAGAAACCGTGGTCGCCCTATCCGTGGGGGGCGTTTCAGGGCGTCATGCCTTGGGATGCCCCACGCACTGGGCCAGGATGACGCGCTGATGCGGAGCCAGGCCCATGGCTTTGGCCAGGACCGCGTGGTCGATGTTGGCCCGCACCACCGTGGCCAGACCCATGGCCGCGCAGTACAGATAGACGTTCTGGCTCACGAACCCCGTGTCCGCCGCCGTGAGCAGGAGTTTGTCTTCCGGGGTGGAGCCGGCCGCCTTGTCCATGTCCGACACGAAGACCAGGTTCACCGGGGCCGACCCCACGTAGGACTGCTTGCCGGTGAGGGCGCGGATGTCCCGGTCCAGGATTTTGGTCAGGGCGTGGGCCTTGGCGTCGTAGACAAAGAGTCCGTCCGCCTTGGCCACGTAGACGTCGATCTCCTGGCGGTTGACCGCCGTGGGCGCCGTGCGCCGGCCTTCCTCCGGGCGGTTCACCCCGCAGGCCGCCCAGAGAAGTCCAGAGAGCAGGTCTTCGTCCAGGGGGGTGTCGGCGTATTCGCGCACGGATTTTCTGGCCCACAGGGCCTCCTCCAGGGTCTTGCCCCCGGCCGTTCGGGGCTTGGGAAGTACCGCCGCCCGGGCGCTGGCGCCCCCCGTGCCGGCGCCGAGGCCGATTCCCGCGGCCACGCCCGAAGCCGTGGCGAGAAACGTTCTGCGATTCATGACGACTCCTTGAAAAAGAGTATTTCGGACTTATTCTTGCGGACGCGCGTTGCGCATCCCTCTTCCAATGCGTCGGCGTTGGTCGTGCATCGGTTGCGCAAGGAAGAAAAAAAGGCCTGACGGCCCGTGCGAAAACACGTTGGCAAGAGGCGCGAAAGTGTCAAGCCCGCCGCGTCGGCCGACGTCTTTGGGGATGCGGCGTGTCATGAACCGACGCGGAGGCGGGGATTTTCCCTTGCCCGCCCGTGGTGGGCGCGCGGGGAAAGCGGGGGGCGAAAAACGGCGGGCCGCTCAACGTACGCAGCGGGGACCGGGGAGCGTCAAGGCGCGAGCAGGCCGGCCAGCCGGTCCAGCCACAGGGCGCAAAAGCGCGGCCGTTCCACCAGCCCGGCCAGGTCGGTCTTGCAGGCCACGCCGTGGGCTTCCAGCCGGGTTTTCCAGGCGCCTGGTCCGTCGCCGGCCAGGTCGGCGGCGGCGTGGCGACCCGACACCGTGAGCAGGGGCATGAGCCGGGCCCGGCGAAATCCCTCCCCGCGCATGGCGCGCGACACCACGGCCAGGCTCAACGGATCTCCGGGCGCCGTGGCCTCCAGCACGCCCAGCAGCACCGGCAGGCCCAGGACACGCAGGCGTTCGGCCAAGGCCAGGTAGAGATCCTGACCGGCCCGGGCGGTCCCGTGGCCCATGAACACGGCGGCTTCGTCCGGGGCCATGTCCGTGGGCAGGCAGCCGGCCAGGGCGTCGGCCACGGGCGCGATGTCGTCCAGGTCGCGCAGCAGGGGGCCGCCCAGGCGCAGGTCCAGGCCGCGCGCGCGCGAAAAGTCGCGCAGTCGCGTTTCGGTGCGGGCGAATTCGTCCCCGGCCACCACGTGCAACGATTGCGCGGCCAGAGCCTGGGGGAGATCGGCGTCCAGTCGGTCCAGGAGTTGGGCGAGCGGGCGTCCCCTGGGAGCGGGACGGTCCGGCTCGGGCGCGGGAAGGCGATGGTTGCCGAGGCGCGGTGACGCGGTGTAGGCCAAATGGACCTCAAGCCCGCCGCAGGCCATTCTGGCCTTGTCGGCGAACCCCGAAAGCGCGCCCCGCGCCCCGGGATGCGACGAGCCGTGTGCGGCCAGCACCACGACCGCGCGAAAGCCAGGGGGGGGCCAAAGCGTCATGGCGTGCTGGCCTATCAGACTTTGCCGAACTTGGCCAATCTCCAAAGGCCGTCTCGCGTGACGCGCCGGCCCTTCACAAAGGAGTTTTCCATGGCCTTGCAGACCCTGACCCTGCCCGTTCGCGGCATGCACTGCGCTTCCTGCCAGGCGCGCATCGAGCGGGTGGTGGGCAAGATGGACGGCGTGGACCGGGCCACGGTCAACCTGGCCGCCGAAACCCTGACCTTGACCTACGATCCGCTCGTGACCGACCTCAAAACCGTGGCCGAGCGCGTTTCCGGCCTGGGATTCACGCTGGAGGCGCCCGACAGGCCCGAGACCGTGCGCCTGGCCATCGGCGGCATGCATTGCGCCTCGTGCTCGCGGCGCATCGAGACCGTGGTGGGCAAGATGGACGGCGTGGCGGCCATGCGGGTCAATCTGGCCACAGAAACCGGCGAGCTGGAGCTGGCCCCGGGCGGGCCTTCGCTGGACATGGTCACGGCCCGCATCGCGGACCTGGGCTTCACCGCCACGCCCCTGGCCGGGGACGACCGCACCCTCTACGAGGCCCAGGAGCGCGACCAGGCCTCGCGTCTGGAAGCCCAGCGCAAGGCCCTGGCCCCCCAACTCGTTCTGGCCGGGATCGTGTTTCTCGTGGCCATGGGACCCATGCTCGGCCTGCCGCTGCCGGCCTTTCTAAGCCCGGACCGCGCTCCGGCGACCTACGCCCTGATCCAGCTTTTGCTGGCCGCTCCGGTGGTCTGGTTGGGGCGGCGATTTTTTTTGGACGGCGTACCCGCCCTGCTGCGTGGCGGTCCCAACATGGACAGCCTCATCGCCCTGGGTTCGGGCGCGGCGCTTGCCGCGTCGCTTTGGCCCACGGTGAGGATTCTGGCCGGCATGGACCCCCATCACGCGGTGCATGAATTGTACTACGAGTCCGCGGTGGTGATCATCGCCCTGGTCAGCCTGGGCAAGTATTTCGAGGCCAGGGCCAAGGCCCGCACCACCGAAGCGGTGAAGGCTCTGCTCACCCTGGCCCCGGACACGGCCACGGTGGTGGAAAACGGGGCGCAACGCACGGCCCCGGTGGCGGACCTGCGCCCCGGCTGGCTGGTTTTGGTGCGTCCCGGGGAACGGATTCCGGTGGACGGCGAAGTGGTGGAGGGCCAGGGCGAGGTGGACGAGTCCATGCTCACGGGCGAAAGCGCCCCGGTCTACAAGGGCCCGGGCGATCCCCTGGCCGCCGGGACCCTCAACGCCCTGGGCGCGTTGACTCTGCGCGTCACCCGGGTGGGCGAGGGCACGGTGTTGGCCCGCATCATCAAGCTTGTGCGCGACGCCCAGGGGTCCAAAGCGCCCATGGCCAGCCTGGCCGACCGCGTGAGCCTGTATTTCGTGCCCACGGTCATGGGCATTTCCGTGTTGACGGCGGCGTCCTGGGCCCTTGCCGGCCGGCCGGCCGCATTTTGTCTGCAAACGGCCGTGGCCGTGCTGGTTATCGCCTGCCCCTGCGCCATGGGGCTGGCCGTGCCCACGTCCATCATGGTGGGGGCGGGCCGGGGAGCCCGGCTGGGCGTGCTCATCAAGAGCGGTCAGGCCCTGGAGGCGGCCGCGCGCGTCACGGCTGTGGTCTTCGACAAGACCGGCACCCTCACCCAGGGCCGGCCGGCGCTCAAACAGGCCCGGGCGGCGCAAGGGTTTTCGACTCGGGACGTGATCGCCCGGGCGGCGGCGGCGGAATCGCTTTCCGAGCATCCGCTGGGCGTGGCGGTCATGGAAGAGGCCAAGCGCCTGGAACTGCCCGCGCTGGCGGCGCGAAACGGCCTGGCCGTGGCCGGCAAGGGCGTGGAGGCCCAGGTGGAAGGCGTGTCCGTCCGGGTGGGACGGGCCGCGTACCTGGCCGAAAGCGGCGTCGGCGTTCCCGAGGCCTTGCGCGACGCTGGAGAGGAAATGGCCGCGCAGGGCATGACGCCGCTCTACGTGGCCGTGGGCGAAGCCTGCGCCGGGGTGCTTGGCGTGGCCGACGCGGTGCGTCCCGAAGCGGCCGAGGTGGTGGCGGCGCTGGGACGGCTGGGAATGGAAGTGTGCATGCTCACCGGCGATCAGCCGGCTCCGGCCCGGGCCGTGGCCGCCCAGGCCGGGGTGGAGCGGATCTTCGCCGAGGTCCCTCCCGAGGGCAAGGCGGCCAAGGTGGCCGAGCTCAAGGCTCAGGGCCGGGTGGTGGCCATGGTGGGCGACGGTGTGAACGACGCGCCGGCCCTGGCCGCGGCGGATGTGGGAGTGTGCATGGGGTCGGGCATCGACGTGGCCATGGAGACCGGGGACGTGGTGCTCATGGGCCAGGGGTTGCGTGGCCTGCTTACGGCGTTCGGGCTTTCCCGGGCCACGGTGCGAAACATCAAGCAGAATCTGTTCTGGGCCTTCTGCTACAACGTGTTGGGCATCCCGGTGGCGGCGGGGGTGCTTACCCTGTTCGGCGGGCCGGCCCTGAGTCCCATGATCGCCGGGGCGGCCATGGCCGCCAGCTCGGTCTCGGTGGTGAGCAACGCCTTGCGCTTGCGGTTCTACAAGGGCGAGTGAGGGCCGACGCCGAACCGTTGGCGCGCAAGAACACGAAAAGCCCGGCCGGATCACCGGCCGGGCGAAACACCGCGAGGAACGGCGGTCAAGCCCGGGGGCTAGACCATGTTGCGCGTGCGCTTCTTCAGCTTGCTGATCTTGCGGCGCAGAATGTCGCGTTCCTTGTTGGAAACGCCCTCGGCCGCTTTTTTGGTGCGCAGGTCGCGCATTTGGGCCTTCATGGCCAGGATCTGCGTCTTGTAGGGGTTAGCCGCCCCTTCCTCTTCGCTGATGCCCAGGAACTCTTTGATGGCCTTGAGCAGTTCGTCCTTGTCCATGCCGGAAGCGCCCTGGAAGCCCTTGATCTGGTTCATGGCCAGATCGCGCAACTCCTTGGCGGTCATTTTGTCGAGGGGTTTTTTCAGTTCGATGGTAAGTTCTTCGGCCATTGTCGCGCCTCCAAAGATAGTAGCGGTACGCTTACGCCCCGGGACCGAATTGGCGAACGTAGGCCAGATAGCAACGTCCCACGGCGGTGTTCGGGTCGAGATTGAGCCCGCCCAGGTTGGCCGGTTTGCCCAGCGGGGCGCGCCAAAAGGTGGGCGCCTGGCCGAATGGCCCGTCCAAGGGGGTTTTGCCCTGTAGCAGATCGAAATGAGCCTTGTCAAAATAAACCTGGCCCAGAAAGGCGTTCACGCGTTCGAGAACCTCGGGCGCGTCGTAGCGGCTTTCCTGCATGGCCAGGGCGTCCTCCACGCCCAACAGCAGGGTTTGCCCCTTGTGCCCCAGCGGCCTGGCCCAGGGCGCCAGGTCCTGCCCCAGCACTTCGCGCCAGCGCGGCCACAGCCGGGCCAGGCGAAAGCCCAGGTCGGCCTCGGGCCTGCCGGCGAAGTCCACGATCATGTCGCCCAGGCGGGTGATCACAGTCGGGCTTTTTCGGCCACGTCCTCCACCATTTCGTCCAGGGTGGCGTCGATGGCGGTGATGAAATGGGCCACCTCCATAAGGTGCGGCTCCATGGCGGCGCACTCCTGCCGCAATTCCTCCAGGCGGGAAAGGTCGCCCAGGCGCTTGGCCAGGATGGGTGCCACGCTCAACAGGGAAAAGACCTTGCCCGTATCGCGCAGCAGGGTTTTGACGGCCGCGTCGGTCAGGTCCACCCCGGTGACGGCCACGCACAGCCCCCGCTTGCCCGCCACCTCGGCCAGGGCCTGGGGCGAGTCGGCCTCGGCCCGTTGCCGACCCAGCCGCTCGGCGGCCAGTCCGGCCAAGGTCTTGCGCCCGCTCCCGGGCAGGCCCACGAAGTAGAGGTTGGCCTCCTGGGGGCCGAAGCCCTGGGAGTCCCGCTCGGGGGAGTGCACCGCGACTTTGTCCGGTTCGTCGACATCGATTTTTTGTTTGATCATGGTCACCATGACCGCGTTCTAGCCGGTTTCCCAAAGAAGGCAAGGCCGGACCGGGGGGCGGGGAGAAAAGGCGCGCCGAAGGCGCGTTGGCCGCGTCGACCGGTCAGAGCGCCACCTGCACGCCGAGCTCCATCACCCGGTCGCTGGGCAGGCCGAAGTAGGTGGTGGCCGGACGGGAGTTGCGGCTCATGAACGCGAAGAGGCGCTTGCGCCAGGGGAGCATGGGGGCCTTACCCGTGGTGAAGAGCGATTCCCGGCCCAGGAAGAAGGTGGTGTCGCCCGGATCGGCTTCCACGCCCTGTTCCCTGGCCAGGCGCATCACTTCCGGGACGTTGGGGGTCTCCATGAAGCCGTAGCGGGCCAGCACCCGGAAGAAATTTTCGCCCAGGGGCTCCACGCTCAGGCGTTCCTCGTTGGGCACGTAGGGCACGTCCTGCGAGAGAAAGGAAAGAATGACCACGGTCTCGTGAAGCATCTTGGCGTGCTTGAAAAAGTGCAGAAGCGTCACCGGCGTGCCCGTGGGCGACACGGAAAGAAACGCCGCCGTGCCCTTGGCCCGGTACGGGGTTTTGCGGCGCACGTCCTCCAAAAACATTTCCAGGGGCATGCCGCCGGTTTGCAGAGCCTTGCCCAGGGCGTCGCGGCCGTCTTTCCAGGTGACCATGCAGGTCATCACCACGGCGGCGATGGCCAGGGTGAACCAGCCGCCGTCCTCGATCTTAAGCAGGTTGGCCCCGAAATAGGCCAGGTCGAATCCCATGAAGAGCACCAGCAGCGGCAGCACCTTCCAGGCCGGCCAGCGCCACTTGGTGTAGGCCAGCAGGCAGTACAGGGCCGAGGTGATGGCCATGGTGGCGGTGACGGCGATGCCGTAGGCCGCGGCCAGTCGGCTCGATTCCTGAAAGGCCAGCACCAGGCCGACGCAGGCCCAGGCGAGCAGGGTGTTTATTTCGGGGATGTAGATCTGTCCTTCCACGGCGCTGGAGGTGTGGATGACGCGCAAACGGGGAAAATAGCCCAGTTGCACCGCCTGGCGGGTGAGCGAGAACACTCCGGAGATCATGGCCTGGGAGGCGATGATGGTGGCCATGGTGGAGAGCGTCACCATGGGGTAGAGCAGGGCCGGCGGCACGATGCCGTAGAAGGGGTTGGCCACGATGCCGGGCTGGTTGAGCAGGCCTGCCGCCTGGCCGAAGTAGTTGCATACCAGGGCCGGAAACGCGAACCCCAGCCAGGAGAGCCGGATGGCCCGTTTGCCGAAGTGGCCCATGTCTGCGTAGAGGGCCTCGCCGCCGGTCAGGCACAGCACCACGGAGCCCAGAACCACCATGCCGTGCAGGTGGTTGCGGGCGAAGAAGTCCACGGCGCGCCAGGGTTCCAGGGCCGTGAGCACGCTCGGGTGCAGGATCACCTGATGAATCCCCAGCAGGCCTATGACCAGGAACCAGGCGATCATGACCACGCCGAAGATCCTGCCGATGCCGCCGGTGCCGTGGCGTTGGATCATGAAAAGCGCCAGGAGCACTCCCACGGTCAGGGGAACGATCAGGGGCTTGGCGGCCACGGTGGCCACTTCCAGCCCCTCGATGGCCGACAGCACGGAAATGGCCGGCGTGATCACCCCGTCGCCGTAGAGCAGCGCGGCCCCGCACAGGGCCAGGGCCAGGGCGATCGCCTTGTTCTTGGCGCCCAGGGTGCGGGTGGGCAGGAGCTCGTACAGGGCGAAGATGCCCCCCTCGCCCTTGTTGTCGGCCTTGAGGATGAAGACCACGTACTTGAAGGTCACCACCACGACCAACGACCAGAAAATGAGGGACATGACCCCGAGAATGTTTCCCCGGGTGAGGGCTATGGCGTGCATGCCGTGGAAGCATTCCTTCACGGCGTAGAGGGGGGAGGTGCCGATGTCGCCGTACACGACGCCGAGAGCTCCCAGCGCCAGGGCCAGGGTATGCGACAGGGTGTGGGCGCCTGGTTGGTCTTGCGAACGCATTGCCGACGGAATATAACCGCAGCCTGAACGGTGTCAATGCATTGGGCGATACAGGAGCGAGAGCGTGCTTGTTCAAGCTCTTGGTCAATGGTACAAGAAGAAAAGCACATCAAGAAACGGAGACGCATCATGAAAAGCATCCTTGTGACCCTGGTGATTGTTTCCTGCCTCTCATGGGGTGAGGCGCGTGCGGAAGCCAAGGTATATCAGTGTGTTCGCCCGGACGGCACGGTCGTGTGCACCACCACCGACACCTCGGGCGATCCGAGCGTCACCTGCAATTTCGAATGCCCCGACTGCAATATGGTCTGTGTGGCCCGCTCCGTCACCATCCGGGAGGACGGCCGCGTCGTGGAGCCTCCGATGCCCAAGGTCCACGGACGCAAGCGCGCTCCGGCCCAGAACGGCAAGGAAACGCCGGAATCCTGCCGCGCCCAGTACGAGCGCTGCATGGCCAAGTGCCGCTCCAACCCGCTCAACAAGTCCAAGTACAACGTGGACGCCTGCATCTCCAGTTGCTACGATACGTTTACCGGCTGCGGTACGTTGCAGTAGCCGCGCGGGTTGACAGGCTGTTGAAAAATCCTTGCTGGCGGCGTTGCTGCGAAAAACTCAACCCCTCAACGGGTGCCAACTCCGCTACGGGCTTGACTTTTTTGTGCGCCTTGCCAGCACGTTTTATGAACAGGCTGCAAGAATCGACTGTTTCAACGGGCTGTTGATGAAGGGTCGGCGGAGGAGGGAGAAAAGGCCTCCGGCGCCCGGCAGGGAATGATTCCCCCCGAACCCCCGCGTGTGGGCGTACGGTTGACGCCCGCGCCGACGCAAAGACGTCGCTTGCGAGTTTCCCAGGCCTGTTTTCGGCAAAGTCGAAAGCGGGCCTGGTTTTTTTGTTGTCGCGCCGTCGGCCGCGTCAACTTGCGCCCGGGCAGCTCCACGGGTCCAGGGTGCGCCTGTAGACCTTGACGTCCGTGGCGGTGTCCATCCACACCCGGTCCGGGCGGGCGGGGCGCGGTTCGGCGATGCTTATGGTGTCGGCGCAGAAAAAGGCGTTGACCGGGATGATGGACGAGGCCCTGTTCACCACGCGCTCCCAGCGCGTCGCCTGGCCGATGAGCATGGGCAGGTAACCGTACTGCTTCATCACGGCGTCGGGGTTGACGATCTTGATGAAGGCGATGCGTTCGGGCTCGGGCAGCTTGACGTTGATGGCGCGCATGTCGTCCGTGGCCGTGAAGGCCTTGGCCACGTCCGGGCATTCCTCCACGCAGGAAAAAAACACGATCACGGCCAGGACCGCGGCCTGGAGTCCGATCCCCAGACGCGGGCCGGCGCCGGCGCGTCCCCGTCCGGTCAGCGCTTGCCCCAGCACGTAGAGCGCGGCCAGGGCGAAGAGAGGTGTGCCCAGGGGCAGGGCCGCGCCCACCTGCGCGCCCTGGTGGTCGAGAAAATCGTAGGGAAGCAGGTAGCCGAAGTGAAACACCGGCGCCAGCTCGTACAGGGCGTCGTAGGCCAGGGACCAGGAGCGGTTGTCCAGAAACAGGCCGGGATCTTTCAGGGCCAGGCAGAGCAGGCACCCGGAAAGCGCCAGCAGCGGCGCGGCCAGGGCGTGGGCGGCGCGGCTCGAACCTTCCGCCCAGCGGGCGAAGCCGAAGGCGAGAAAGGGCAGGGCGGCTGTCCAGTTGCGCGAGGCGTAGGCTTCGCTGCCGTTGGCCCAGAGCATGGTGAAGAAGTACGCGCCCAGGACCAGGCCCATGGGAGCCAGGGTGGCGTCCCGGCCGCGGACGGCCAGGGCGAAGCCGGCCAGGGCCAGAAGCAGGTGCGGGGCGTTGGAGATCAGCCCGTGGCGGGAGTCGAACAGGTTGACCAGAACCCGGTCGGGAATAGCCGAAAGCGAGGTCTTGAAGGCCGGGTTGGCGCCGCCCACGGGGGCGCCGAACAGCCAGAAGTTGTACGCGAGAAAGAGCCCGGCCATGGCGGCGGCAATGGCCGCGAGTCCGACGAGCCCGGCCGCTCCCGGCCGGTGACGGTGGAAGTGGAAGGCGATCAACCCGCACACGACCACGCTGACCAGCGAGAGCTTGAGGTGGAAAAAGGGCAACAGGCAGGCCAGAAACACGGCCAGGTGGGCGGTTTTTTGGTCCTTGTGGCGTCCCGAGGCCAGAAACCAGACCAGGCAGGCGTTCACGGAAAAGAGCAGGATCTCGGAAAAAAAGAGTCGCAGGTAGAAAAGAAAGGGGCAGGCGAAGGCGATGGCCGCCAGGGTCCACAGGCAGGTCGGATCGGGAAAGCGCCTGCGGAGCGCGGCCAGCAGCGCGGCCAGGCCCGCCGCGCCCACCGCGAAGGAGAGCCAGCGTGCGCCTTCCAGTTGCCATTTGTCGATGAAATAGGCCCCCAACAACGGATAGACCACCGAATGGATGATCTTGATCCCCTTGTGCGCCGGGCTCGACGGGGAAATCCCGTGGATATGGCCTTCTTCGAGCATGGCTTGCCAGGTTTCGTCCGTGGCATGGAAGCCTTCGCCCTTGGCCACGCCCAGGCCGTAGGCCACGTAGCGCACTTCGTCGCCGGTCATGGTCAGGGGGCCGAGAAAAAACACGTGCGCGCACCACAGGGCGAAGACAAGACCGGCCAGGGCCAGAATCGGATAGGGCCGACCGGGCGGGGAAAGCGATATCGAGGCCTGCACGGGGAAAAACCGCCTGGTTGAAGGTGTTGCACCGGGGAAAGGGAAATTTTCGCCGGCAGTACCCGGAAATGTCCGGTCTTTCAACCGAGGTCCGGCGGACCGTTTCCGGGCCGTGCCTTTTCGCTTCGTCCGGCGAAGGCTTGCCGGGCCAAGCGAGCGAAGTCCCGGGCCGAAGGCGATGGTCTGCGTCCCGGATCGCGGACCAGGAGCACGGGCGCGGACAGGGGCTCGTCCCGCCAGGCCGGGGCCGCGAGAAGGCCCTGTTCCGCTTCGCGCTCCACCGTGCAGACCGGGGCCAGGCTTACGCCCATGCCGGCCATGACGCATCGCTTGACGATTTCCACGCTGTCGCACTGCACCACCGGGCCGGGATAGACGCCGTCCCGGGCCAGGGCGCGTTCGAGCAGGGGGCGGGCGCTCCACAGGTGGCGGGTGACCACCAGGGGGTGCCCGGCCAGGTCGTTGGCTCCGGCCGAGTCGAGCCCGGCCAGGGGGGAGTCCGGCGCGGCGATGACCGCCAGGGGCTCGTGGCCGAGCACCTCCTGTTCGAGCCCGCCGCTGGCCAGGGGGTGGCCGAGGATCAGGGCCAGGTCGGTCACGCCGTGGCGCAGGTCCCGGGCCAGGCCGTGGCGCGACCGCACGGCCAGCACCAGCCGCACGCGGGGATGTTCGGCCCGAAAGGCGCGCAACAGGCCTTGCAGTCGGTAGATGCCCAGGCTTTCCGAAAGGCGCACGGCCAACTCCAGAGGGGGGGCGTCGTGCCCGGCGAAGAGGCGGCGGGTGTCGGCTTCCAGGTCGAGCAGGCGTCTGGCGCGGGGGGCCAGGCCCAGGCCCTCCTCGGTGAGGAGCACCCGGCGCGAGGTGCGGTCGAAGAGCGCGACACCCAGTTCCTCTTCCAACTCGCGAATATGGCCGCTCACGGTGGAAGGGGAGAGGTTGAGCGTCTGGGCGGCCTCCCGGAAGGACAGGCCTGCGGCCACGGCCAAAAACGTCTTGAGCCGGTGGGGATCGAGCATTGTTCGGATTCCTCGAACGATGGATGCGAAGGAAAGCGTTTGTCGGAAACCATGCCAGGCGCTAGGTTGCCTGGCAAGAGCCCGTTGGTGATGGCCAAGACCAAAGACGTGCGGCCTGAAATGGGGGCAAGGAACGAAAATTTCGAATGGTGTGCCGCCAGCGCCGGGCTGAGCAGAACGTCTTCCCCCGACTGAAAGGCGGGAGCGATGCGATCTTCCTCGATTTGGAACGCGCCTTTCAGACCGACGGGGTTTGTCCCTGCGCGCCACGCGGGGTTTCCGCCGGGAGAAGTTCGCTCACCGCCATGCGGAGCTCCCGGCTCCGCGGCCTTTTTCCAAACCGCCCGGCCCGGCCGGGTCAGATCGGAGCGCCTATGGAACCGACTTTTTTGGTCGCCGTCTCGCTGGGGGCGATGTTTGCCGCGTGCGTTCAGGGCATGCTGGGATTCGGCACCACTCTGGTGGCCCTGCCGATCATCAGCCTGGCGCTGCCCCTGCGACAGGCCGTGCCCGTGTGCTGTCTGCTGGCTTTGGCGATCAACGCCCTGCTCACCTGGCGGCTGATGCGCCATTTGCGCGTGCGAGCCCTGCTGTTTCTGCTGGGAATCTCCCTGCCGGGCATGGTCCTGGGCGCCCGGGTGCTGACCGAGGCCCCGGAAAACGCCCTGCGCCTGCTTCTGGCCGTGGTGATTCTCGTCTCGGTCTGGCGCGGCATGCGTCCCCGGGCCGCGCGGCGCGCGGTGGGCCTGGCCTGGGGCCTGGGAGCGGGCCTGCTGGCCGGGGCCATGGGGGTGTGCCTGGGCATCAACGGCCCGCCCATCGCGGCCTGGGTTCATCGGCAGGATTGGAGCCGCGAAGCCATGCGGGCCACCCTGGGCGCGTATTTCCTGCTGGCCGGCGTGGGCATCGTGGGCGTGCAGGCCTGGCAGGGATTGGTGAGCGCGCGCGTGGTCTGGGCTTTCGCTTCGGGCCTGCCCGCCCTGTTTCTGGGATTGTGGCTCGGCATGAGCGCTTGCCGGCGCATGGACGCGCGTCTCTATCGGCTGGCCGTCCAGGGCTTTTTGGCCGTCATCGGGGTGTCGCTGCTTTTGCAGGTCGTGCGCGTCGTGGCGGCCTAGCGCCGGGACGGACGAATTCTCGACTCAAGATGTTTGCCTTTCCCCACCCGAAACGCAGAAGCGCCCCGTCCGGGGGCTCCGCCTCCTGTTGCCAGGCGAAAGCCCCGGCGGTATGCTTCCTTCGGCCCTGCGCCGCATCTTTCCCGAAAGGAGGGACCATCCCCTGCACTACGAAGGAACCATCATCCGTCCGCCCAGCGAGGCGGACAGCATCCTCCTCCAGGCCACGGTGGCCTGTTCCCACAACAAGTGCGCGTTTTGCGGCGCGTACGCCGGGGAACACTTTCGCATCAAGAAAGAAGAGGTCATCTTCGAAGACATCGAATTCGCCGCCGCCCACATGCCCTTTTTGCGCCGCGTGTTTTTGTGTGACGGCGACGCGCTCATCATCCGCCAGGCCACCCTGGTGAAATACCTGGAGCGCATTCGCGAACGCCTGCCCCAGGTGACCCGGGTGGGCACCTACGCCAACGTCAAGAGCATGAAGACCAAGAGCGTGGAGGACCTGAAGGTTCTGCGTTCCCTGGGCCTGGGCATCGTCTACATGGGCCTGGAGTCGGGCGACGACGAGGTGCTCAAGCGGGTCAACAAGGAGGGAGACCTGGCGCGGATTCTGGAAGGAGCGCAAAAGGTCAAGGAGGCCGGCATCAAGCTTTCGGTCACCGCCATCGTCGGGCTGGCCGGCATGGACAACTGGGAGCGTCACGCCCGCCTCACGGGCGAGGCCTTCACCACCATGGCCCCGGACTACGCCGCGGCGCTGTGCCTCATGCCCGCCCCGGGCACCAAGGTGTGGGACCGCATCCGCTCCGGCGAGATGGTGTTGCCGGACGGCCTGCAAATGGTGCGCGAACTGCGCGTGCTGCTCGAACACACGGAGATGAAGCGGGGTATGTTCCTGGCCAACCACGCCTCGAACTACGTGCCGTTGCGCCTGCGCCTGCCCCAGGACAAGGAGCGCGGCCTGGCCCAACTCGACGCGGCCTTGGGCGGCAGGACGGGCATCCGCCCGGAAGGCATGCGCCGTTTTTGAACGCAACCGCGCCGAGGCGGGGATGGGCCGGCTCTCCCGAGGCTCGCGTCCCCCGGACCGGACGCCCGTGCGGCGCCTGTCGCCGGGGAAGCCGTTTCTGGGGGAGCGACGTCGGTTTCCCCGCCTGGCGCACGAGATCATGACCGTGGTTTCTCTCGTTACCGCGCGGGCGCTCCCCGCATGAATCGACTCGGACAGTGGGCCGGCCTCCTGGCCGTGTCCGCGCCGCTTTCCTGGCTGCTGGACCGGGCCGGATTCCCGGCCGCCTTGCTGCTGGGCCCCATGTTGGCCGGCCTGGCCTTCGGGCTGCGCGGGGCCACGGTGCGCATTCCCTCTTGGGGATTCGCCGCGGCCCAGGCCGTGATCGGCTGTCTGGTGGCCAGGGCCGTCACCGCGTCCATCGTGCTTTCCTTCGTGCATGACTGGGCCGTCATGGTGTTGGTCATCGCCACCACCATCGCCTCGGGCGGTTTCGTGGGCTGGACGCTCATGCGTCTGCGCGTGCTGCCGGGGAACACCGCCGCCTGGGGATCGTCGCCGGGCGGGGCCGCCGCCATGATCGCCATGGCCGAGGAGTACGGCGCGGACGTGCGCCTGGTGGCCTTCATGCAGTATCTGCGGGTGCTTGTGGTGGTGCTCACGGCTTCGGCCGTGTCTCGGTTGCTACTCGGGGAAGGGGCCACGGCGCTTCCGGCCCAGACCCCCGCCACGCTGTCCGGCTGGTTCGAGGCTCCTGTCGCGCCGTTTGTGGAAACCCTGGCCGTGGCCGGGATCGGGGCTTTCCTCGGCCGTCGGTTCGGGATTCCGGCCGGGGCCATGCTCGTGCCCATGCTGGGCGGGGCGACGCTCAACTCCCTGGGCATGGTGGCCATCACCTTGCCGCCCTGGCTCTTGGGCGCGGCCTACGCCGTGCTGGGCTGGTTCATCGGCTTGCGCTTCACGCCGGGCGTGGTGCGCCACGTGCTGCGGGCCATTCCCAAACTCGTGCTCTCCACGGGCTTGCTCATGGGCCTGTGCGGACTTTCGGCCTGGATGCTCACCGCTTTCCTGCGCATCGACGCCCTGACGGCCTACCTGGCCACCAGCCCCGGAGGGCTGGACTCCGTGGCGGTCATCGCCGTGGGCTCGGGAGCCGACGTGCCCTTTGTGCTGGCCCTGCAGACCCTGCGTCTGGTGAGCGTGGTGCTGGCCGGACCGGCCATCGCCCGGATGCTCAGCCGTCGGGGGTGAGGGGCGCGTCTTGCACGGCGCGGGGCGTTTGCTCGTCGCGGTTCCGGGTTGTCGTCAAGGGGGTGACTAGCTCAGGCCCTTGGCGTCCAGCATGGCCAGGGCGGACTGCTTTTCATCGGCCAGGCGCGACGAGACGGCGCTGCGGGTGCGTCGCGAACGCGAAGAGAACTGGGCCAGTCGGATGGCGTAGACCTCCTCGATGAGATCCTTGTCGTTGGCGGTCTTGTCCGTGGCTTCGAGCTTGTCCAGGGCCTGTTCGAAGATGTCGGACGCGCCGTTGGGGCCGTGCTGCACGGCGGTGCTCCAGAGGACCTCCCGCACCGCCTGGGACCGGGTGGAGACGTCGGTCCCGGTGGAGAGCGTGATGGAGCGAAGCGCCGGGATGTAGTGGGTCTGCCGGATGAAATCGTGTTGCAGGGCCTCGAAGCGCTGGGGCTGTTCGGCGGAAATGCGCTTCCACTCCTGGGCCATCCCGCCGTGGCGTCCGCCGGAGTTGGCCGGGCCGGCGTTTTCCAGGCGCGTGGCCAGCTCCGGGGCCTTGTCGTCCAGGTATTGCAGGAACTTGTTCATGGTGCCCACGCCGGAGGCGATCTGGTACAGCCCGTAGGAGGTGCCCCCCCGGCCGTCGTAGCCGATGGCCGAGATGGACCCGCCGGATTCGTAGGCCGCGCACAGGGCGCCGGTGCCGTCGCGCGGGGTGCCGCCGGATGCCGCGGACGAGGACTTGCCCTTGTGGGAGCTGCGGCGCTTGGCGGCCAGGAACCGCGACTCCGCGGACGCCGCGGCGAAGAGCAGGTCTTCCTCCTCCTTGGTGAAGCACTGGGGCAGGGCGCCCTTGCTGCCCGGTCCGGGCAGATGGCCCAGGTCGTCCTTTTCCGGGTCGACCTTGGTGGCGGCCTGGATCACCTGCCCGCGCACATGGTGCGGCCGGGTGCGGGTTTGTTGGGCGGTGTCCGATTGGGCCTGGACGGTATCGCCTCGCGCTGCGGCCTGGGCTCCTGATTGGGACAAGGCCTGCGCGTCGTGCGCCAAGGCGATGACGCGTCCCCTTACCACCGGGCCGCTCTTGCCCGAGGCCGACTGGCTCTGATTTTGGCTGGCGTTCGAAGGCGTGTACAAGCCTTTGCCGCCCTCCTGGCGGGTGAGCAACCCCGGAAGGTTGGCCAGGGGGCTGACCAGCGAGGGCGGCTTGGAGCCGAACACCTGGTTGCTCACGCCCAACTGACTGGTCAGCATGGTCTTGAAGGAACCGGGGTCCTGGGCCAACTTGGATGGGCCAAGACGTTCCAGTTCGGGCCTGGCGGCCAGGGATTGCGCTTGCGCAAGGGGAGTCAATGCCATGACGCCGTTACCTCGTGAAAGGGGTTTGGAGCAAGCATAGCAAGGCATGTGCCAGAGGGCGGGGTTTCCTTGGGGCGGAAAACGCGCTACGCCCCGGACATGGAAGCCTCCCACCGTTTTTTCCGGAACCGGGCCTGCAAGTACTTTCCCTGTCACTCCGGCGTGTCCGAGGAGACGTTCAACTGCCTGTTCTGCTTCTGTCCCCTCTATTTTCTGGAGGAGTGCGGCGGCGACGGCCAGGTCAAGGGCGGGGTCAAGGACTGCACCTCCTGTACGATTCCGCACGGGCCGGGCGGTTACGACCGGGTGTTGCTCGTGTTGCGCGAGGAGTTCGCCCGCAGGCGCAGGACCGGGGGCAAGGATGAAAGCGGGGGGGAAGCGTACAAGGACGCCCCCGCCGGAGGACCGGAGGGATGACGTTGCGGCCCCTCGCCCGCCGACGCGCGTCCAGCAGCCGCGAGCTGGAACGGTCCGGTCAGCGAATCAGGGTTTTTCCCGGTCCGAAAGCCTTGCCCAGGCTTGACCCCAGGCCGAAGTACTCCTGTCGGTTGGGGCTGTAGACGATGGCGCCGGTTTTGGCGGGGTCGATCTTGCCGTCCGGGTCCAGAACGGACTTGTCGGCCTTCACGTCCACGATTTCGCCCACCAGTTGCATGTGCGCGCCCAGGTCGTGGGTGGCGAAGAGCTTGCATTCCACGGCCACGGCGAATTCGGCGATGTAGGGGGCGTTCACCAGGTCGCTTTTCACCGCGGTGAGGCCCGCGCCTGCGAACTTGTCGGTGTTTTTGCCCGTGACCATGCCGAAATAGTCGGCCTCGACCACCTGGGTCTGGAAGGGCACGTTCACCGTGAAGGCCTTGGAGTGCAGGATGGCCTCGAAAGTGTGGCGCTCGGGACGCAGGGACACGGCCAGGCACACGGGTTTGGACGAACACGGTCCGGCCCAGGCCACGGTGGCGCCGCAGGCCTGGCCTTGGGGGTCGTAGGCGCACACCACCCACACGGGCGTGGGGGTGGCCGCCTGGATCGCTCCCAGGGAGATTTTCATGTTTTTTCCTTGTGGCAAAGGGTTCTGCCGATGTTCCAGCACTTGGCGATGGGTTGGCCCAGGGCGTAATAGCTGAGCGTTCCCATGTCGAAGAGCAGGGGATCGACCTTCAGGGGATCGATCTGTCCGGCTGTGAGCACGTCGGGGTCGGCGTAGGTTTGCACGACCCTGCCGATGAACACGTCGTGGGTGTCGAAGTCCACGATCCGATCGAGCTTGCATTCCATGCACACCGGGCAGGCCGCGATCATGGGCGCGGTCTCCAGTTCGCCGTAAAAGACCTCGAACAGGGCGGACTTGTCCATTTTTTCGCCGCTCACCAGGCCTACGTAGTCGGCTTGGGCCACCAGGGTCTGGCCGGGAACGTTGACGCTGAAGGTCTGGAGTTGAATAATGCCCTGGTTGGTGTAGTGCGTTTTGGACATGGAAAGGGAGAGGTAATTCTCCTCCCCGTAGTTCATGATGCCCACATGGGCGATGCAGTTGAAGTTGGGCTTGCCCCCCACCAGCGCTCCGGCCAACACCGTGAGCGAGGGATACAGGGCGTTTGTCTTGCCGAGTTTGCTTTTCATCGCCGGGACCACCTTTTCGCGATTTTCGCTCGCAAGGCTTGAGGCCGGGACCGTCTTTGGGCGAGTCCGCGCCGGCAAGCGACGCGCGGGCGAAAAACGCACGCGCCACACCACGAGGATCCTTCGGCCATGGAACATACCAAGCGCGTTTTGCACCTGGACATGGACGCCTTTTACGCCTCTGTGGAGCAGCAAGACAACCCCGAACTTCGCGGAAAGCCCGTGATTATCGGCCGAAACATGCGCGGGGTGGTCTCGGCCGCCTCGTACGAGGCCAGGGTTTTCGGGGTGCGCTCGGCCATGCCCGTGGCCCAGGCCAAGCGGCTTTGCCCCCACGGGGAGTACCTGCCCGGGCGCATGAGCCGCTACGCGGAGGTCTCCCGCCAGGTGATGGCGGTGCTTGGCGAGGTGTCGCCCCTGGTGGAGCAGGCCTCGGTGGACGAGGCCTACGTGGACGTCACGGGGGTCGAGAAGCTCTTCGGCCCGCCCGAGGCCGTGGCCCGCCTGCTTCAGGACAGGGTGCGCGCGGTCACGGGGTTGTCCTGCTCCATCGGGGTGGCGCCGGTGAAGTTCGTGGCCAAGATCGCTTCGGACTTTCGCAAGCCCGGCGGCATTACCGTGGTGGAGCCCGAAGCGGTGCTCGCGTTTCTGGAAACCCTGCCCGTGGGCCGCATTCCCGGAGTGGGAGCCAGAATGCTGGCCCGGCTTGCCGACCTGGGCGTGGTCACCTGCGCCGACGTGCGGCGCTACTCGCTGACCTTTTGGGAGGACCGGCTGGGCGAATGGGGCCGGGCGCTCTTCGACCGGGCCTGGGGGCGCGGATCGAACCGGGTGGTCACCGAGCACGAAACCAAGTCGTCCAGCGCTGAAAACACCTTCGACGCCGACACCGCCGACCCGCGCTTTCTCAAACGCTGGCTCACCCGCCAGTCCGAACGGGTGGGCGCGGACCTGCGCGCCCACGGCTGGAAAGGCCGCACCGTGACCCTCAAGGTGAAGTTCGCGGACTTTCGCCAGATCACCCGGTCCAAGACCATCGCACCCACCGATTCGGACGAGGTGATCTACGCCACGGCGGCCGGACTGCTCGACCAGGTGAGCCTGGCCCCCAGGGTGCGGCTCATCGGGGTGGGGGTGTCGAATTTCGCCAAGTCCCCGGAACAACTGAGCCTGTTTCCCGACGAGCGGGTGGAGAAGATGCGCCGCATCGACAAGGCCCTGGACGCCATACGGGGAAAGCACGGCCGGGGGGCCGTGCGGCGGGGCCGGACCATGGAGGAGCGCGACGAGTAGGCCGGGCGCGCGGGGCTAGCAGCCCGCCCAAAAAGTCGATTCGTGTAGCCTGTTCAAAAAACGTGCGGGCAAGGCACACAAAAAAGTCAAGTCCGAAGGGTAGTTGTCATCCGTTGAGGGTTTGCGTGTTTCGCAGCAACGCAGCCAGCAAGAATTTTTTAACAGGCTGCTAGCCCTGTCCCAGGAGAAAGATGCCGTAGGTGGCCCGCAGGTTGGGCAGGCGGCGCAGCACGGTTCCGTGGTGTTCCTTGTAGTAGGTCTTGACGGCCATGGTGTCGTGGATGGTGAAGCCGTGGCGGGAGCAGAACCGGCTGAAGTCCTTGATGGTGATGACCCGGATGTTGGGGGTGTCGTACCACTGGTAGGGCAGCTCCCGGGTGACCGGGGCCTGGCCGTGGAAAAACAGCTGCATCCGGTTGCGCCAGTGGGCGAAGTTGGGAAAGCTGACGATGCCGCGCCGCCCCACGCGAAGCATTTGGCGGATGAGTTCCAGGGGGTGTTCGACCTGTTGCAGGGTCTGGCTCAGGACCACAAAGTCGAAGAACCGGTCCGGGTAGTCGCGAATTTCGTCGTTGATGTCGCCTTGCAGGATGGAAAGGCCCCGGCTGATGCCGTCGGCGGCCTTGGCTTCGTCGCGTTCGACGCCGTAGCCGAGGACGTTTTTCATGGAGCGCAGGATTTCCAGGAGCTCGCCCCGTCCGCACCCCAGGTCCAGGATGCGCGAGCCCGGCGTGATCCAGGAGGCGATCAGCGTGAGGTCGAAACGCATGGTTCAGGCTCCGGGTCGGGGCTGGCCGCCGCCCAGGTGTCCGGCGATGAGGGCGGCCAGGCGGGGGTTGTCGAGCAGAAAGGCGTCGTGCCCCCACTGGGCGTCGATTTCGCAGAAGCTCACGTCCTGGCCGTTGCGCTTGAGGGCCTGAACGAATTCGCGGGTCTGGTACGTGGGATAGAGCCAGTCCGAGGTGAAGGACACGGCCAGAAAGCGCGACTTGGCTCGGGACAAAGCCTGGGTGAGCGAGCCGCCCCCGTGCGTCTGGCCCAGGTCGAAGTAGTCTGCCGCGCGGGTGATGTAGAGAAAGGAATTGGCGTCGAAGCGCTCGACGAACTTGCGGGCCTGGTAGTGCAGGTAGGATTCCACCTGGAAGTCGGGCTCGAAGCTGAAGGAAAAGTCCGCCCGGTCCTGGAGGCCGCGTCCGAACTTGTGGCGCATGGCCTCGTCCGAGAGGTAGGTGATGTGGCCGATCATGCGGGCCACGGCCAGCCCGTGCGCGGGCAGGTTGCGGCCGTAGTAGTCCCCGCCGTTCCAGTCCGGGTCGCTCACGATGGCCTGGCGCGCCACTTCGTTGAAGGCGATGTGTAAGGCGGTGTGGCGGGCGGCGGTGGCCAGGGGGATGGCCGCGCCCACCTGCTCCGGGTAGCGCGCGGCCCATTCGAGCACCTGCATGCCGCCCATGGACCCGCCGATCACCGCGTGCAGCCGTGTGACGCCCAGGTGATCCACCAGGCGCTTTTGGGCCCGCACCATGTCCGCGATGGTCAGCACGGGAAAATCGAGCCCGTAGGGCCGCCCTGTTTCCGGGTTGACCGACGAGGGGCCTGTGGAGCCCATGCACCCGCCCAGCACGTTGGAGCAGATGACGAAATATTTGTCGGTGTCGATGCCCTTGCCCGGGCCGATCATGACCTCCCACCAGCCGGTCTTGGCCTCCTGGCCTTCGTAGATTCCGGCCGCGTGGGAGTCGCCGGTCAGGGCGTGGCACACCAGCACCGCGTTGTCGCCGGACGGGGAGAGACGGCCGTAGGTTTCGTAGGCCAGGGTGACGGGACCAAGCGAGGCCCCGCTTTCCAGGGAAAAGGGGGCGTCCTCGGCAAAGGTGAAGAAGCGCTTCTCCACCACGCCCACCGAAGAGCCGCTTTGGAAGGATCCGGTGTATTCGCTCACGCTTCGGGCCTACAGCCGGGGCGACCCGCGGTCAAGTTGGACGTCGAGTCGGCGGACGGCCCGGCCGCTCTCCCGCAAACGCCGAGAGGAGGACCCGGCCGGGACGACCGGCCCGGCCGGACGACGTGACAAGCGCGGGCTTTGGCGCTAACACCCCCCCCATATCCCATTCGAAGGAGTCAGCATGCGCAGCAAGCTCATGACCAGCGGGCTGGAAAAAGCCCCCCACCGTTCCCTGCTTTACGCCCTCGGCCTCACCAAGGCCGAGATCGAACGTCCCCTGGTGGGCATCGTCAACTCCGCCAACGAGATCGTTCCCGGCCACATCCATCTGAACACCCTCGCCCAGGCCGCCAAGGCCGGGGTACGCATGGCCGGCGGCACGCCCCTCGAATTCTCCACCATCGGCGTCTGCGACGGCCTGGCCATGAACCACATGGGCATGCGGTATTCCCTGCCCAGCCGCGAAATCATCGCCGACTCCATCGAGATCATGTGCACGGCCCATCCCTTCGACGCGTTGGTGTTCATCCCCAACTGCGACAAGACCGTGCCCGGAATGCTCATGGCCATGCAGCGCCTGAACATTCCGTCCATCCTGATTTCGGGCGGCCCCATGATGGCCGGGGCCCAGTCCGGCAACCCCGTGGACCTCATCACCGTGTTCGAGGCCGTGGGACGCGCCAAACGCGGCGAAATCGGCGAGGCCGAGCTCGATGAACTCGAACAGTGCGCCTGTCCGGGTTGCGGCTCCTGTTCGGGCATGTTCACCGCCAACTCCATGAACTGCCTGAGCGAATCCGTGGGCCTGGCCCTGCCCGGAAACGGCACCGTGCCCGCCGTCACCGCCGAACGCGTGCGCCTGGCCAAGACCGCCGGCATGAAAGTCATGGAGCTTCTGCAAAAGAACATCCGCCCCCGCGACATCCTCACCGAAAAAGCCCTGCGCAACGCCGTGGCCATGGACATGGCCCTGGGCTGCTCCACCAATACCGTGCTCCACCTGCCCGCCATCTTCGCCGAGGCCGGCATCGACCTGCCCTTGGAAGTCTTCGACGAAATGTCTCGCGTCACGCCCAATCTGTGCAAGCTCTCTCCGGCCGGACACCACCACATCCAGGACCTGCACCGCGCCGGAGGCATCCCGGCGGTCATGAACGCCCTGGCCGGGAAGGGCCTCATCGACACCTCGGTCATGACCGTCACCGGACAAACCGTGGGCGAAAACCTGAAGGCCCTCAAGCCCGTGATCAAGGACCCCGACGTCATCCGCGTGGACACCCCCTACGCGGTCCAGGGCGGCATCGCCGTGCTGCGCGGCTCGCTGGCCCCCGGCGGCGCGGTGGTCAAACAGTCCGCCGTGGCCCCGGAAATGATGGTGCGCACCTGCACCGCCAAGGTCTACGACTCCGAGGAAGACGCTTACGCCGCCATCCTGGGCAACCAGATCGTGGCCGGGGACGTGGTGGTCATCCGTTACGAAGGACCCCAGGGCGGACCCGGCATGCGGGAAATGCTCTCCCCCACCGCCGCCATCGTGGGCATGGGACTCGGCGCCGACGTGGCGCTTATCACCGACGGACGTTTCTCCGGCGGAACGCGCGGAGCCGCCATCGGACACGTTTCCCCGGAAGCCGCCGAAGGCGGTCCCATAGGCCTTGTCCAGAACGGCGACAAGGTCGCCATCGATATCCCTGGACGCAAACTCGACCTGCTCGTCGACGAAGCCGAACTTGCCAAACGCCGCGCCGCCTTCAAGCCCGTGCAAAAAGAACTGCCCAAGGGCCTGCTGCGCCGCTACGCCAAGCAGGTGAGCTCCGCCGCCCAGGGGGCCGCGTATAAAGAGTAGGAAGGAAGATACGAGAAGATGAAGATCGGGGGGAGGGAACCCCTTTTGTGAACAAAAGGGGTTCCCTCCCCCCTGCCCCCTCCCTCCCCAAAAAACTTTTATTCTGGGTGTGAAGCAGGGCGAAGTGTTGGGGCCGGATGAACGTCCAGAACGTGTTGCTTCATTAAGCAGGGAACGTCCGTTGTCCACAGGCTGCTAGAGGCGAGCAAAAAAACTTTTACATCAGCCAGAACGCCGCTCTTTTCTTTCACTTCGAATCTGCACGTTACTTACATTCCCATTTCGTCCAACCGCTTCAGTCCAAATCCAAAGTACATTGTTTGGGAAGCCGCTGACGCACCATCGTCAGCGACAAGAATGCGCTTCAGTCCAAACCCACGGTAAAGTTTTTGGGAAGAGGGGGTTCGGGGGAGAAACCTTTTGTTCACAAAAGGTTTCTCCCCCGATTCTTTCTCTTCTCTACCGCTTTGGCAGCAGGGCGTCGGGAAAACGAATCGGGTCGGCGAGCAGCTCCACGGCCAGGGGGTGGTCGGCGTTGAGGCGCGGGAGCGGTTCGTCGGTGTGCGGCGGGGCGGCTTTTTGGGCGTCGAGGGTGAGTTCGAGGCGCAGGCGGGCGTCGGGGGCGCTCCAGAGTTGGGCGTCCTGCCCGGAGAGGTCGAAGCGTACGGCCACGGTGCGGGCCGGGTGGGGCAGGGTGCGCACGGCCGCCCGGCGGGACTTGAGCCCTTCCCAGCGGCCGGTGGGTGCGGGCCGGTAGCGGTCCAGGGTGAGGAAGGGGCCGCCGTCCGCGCTCAGGCGGGCCGACACCTGGTTGTTCCCGGCCAGGTCGGCCACCACGCGGGGATAGTATTCCAGGCGCACCGCGGTGACGGGCCAGTCCGAGCGCACGGTGAGGGTGAGCGAGCAGGGCCCGGGGCCGGCGCAGGTCAGGCAGTCCTCGTCGCCCGGGCGTTTGAGGTTTCGCCCCAGGGGCAGGACCTGGCGCGCGCCCGAGAGGTCGAACAGGGGGAGCAGGACGAGTCTGGCCTGCTGACCGAAGTTGATATCCAGCTCGGCCGGCAGGTCGGCGGTCACGGGAAGGCGCACGGACGCCCCGTCCAGGGAAAAGGCCGGTCGGCGCAAGAGGCCTTGAATGCGCGCCGCTCGTATGTGGCGGGCCAGGTCGTCGTCCAGGGCCACCGCTGTGGACGGGCACGGCTTGAGGTCCGCGAAGGGCCTGTCCAGCCCGGGGTCGAAGAGGCTGTAGGCCGGGCGACCGTCTGCCAGGGGCACGGTGAGCACCGGGGACAAGCCGGGGTGGGCGCGAAGAAAACGCTCCAGGTCGCGGGGAGAGCCCACGTTCGGCAGGGGGAGCGCGCCCGGGTGGGCGAAGGCGACAAGTCGGCCCTTGCCGGCCAGCACAAGGCCGGGCGTCCAGGGCGCCAGGGCGTTGTTTCGCGCCACGGTCTCCATGATCCGGGCGGCCAGTTGCTCCGGGCTGGGGGGCGTTCCTTCCAGATGCGCGGCGAGGCGTAGGTCGCTAAGCTCCACCGCGCCGTAGCGGGTCACGGGGCCGTAGTCCACTCGCACGTACAGCTCGCGCGCGCCGCGCAGTTGCGCGGGGAGGTCGAAGGCGCGGGTCAGGGCATGGTGGCCGGAGGGCTGGCGGCCCTGGACGAAGAAGTCGCTAGCGCGCACCGTGGCCAGGGGGAGAAAGGTCGCGCCGTCCAGGCTGTAGGAGAGGGTCACGGTGGCGTCGCAGGCGATGTTGGCCTTGAAGACCGCGGAAAAGGTCGCCTGAATCCGCGCCTGGTCGAGCGTCATGCCCGTGGGGGCCACGAAGGCGAATTCGGCCTGGCCGGGCCGACGGGCGTCGAAAAGGCTCAGGGCTTTGCCGCCGAAGTCCGGGGTCAGGTTTTCGGCCCTGAGGCAGTCGCGGTAGAAGTCCGGGCCCGAGAGGTCGATCCGGTGGACGGCCTGGCCGTTCGGGTCCGGGGCCAGGGTCACGGGCGCGGCCGAGGCCAGACCCAGGGCGTGAATGTCGACCTCGCGGGTGGAGAACAGGGGGGGACGGCCTTCGAACCCTCGGGTCCGTCCCTGGGGAACCAGGGCGAAGGCCCGCTTGTAGCCCCGGGGCGAATAGGATGACAGGTCGTGAAACGCGTCGTCCAGGTACCAGCGGGCCAACAGCTTGAGCCCGCGTCCCGAGGAAAAAAGCAGCCGGTCGGCCTCGCCGGCGTGGCGGTCCAGCCAGGCCATGGCCAGCTTGTATTGGGAGGGTTCGCGGCGCAGGTAGGCCTCCCGGCTGGCCAAACTGGGCCAGGCGCATAGGCTGGCCGCCATGAGGGCCAGGGTCAGGACGGCGCCTTCGCGGGCGAAGTCCGGCAGGGGGATGGGGCGCAGGACACGCTGGCCCAGGGCGCACAGGGCCAGGGCGGTGAGCAGGATTCCGGCCAGGTAGGCGCTTATGATGTAGCGTGAGGTGGCGTCTATGCCGGTCTTGGCCGCGATCATGGCGGCCACGGGCACGAGCGCCCACAGGGCCAGCAGGGCGAGTTGGCGGCCCAGCCTTCGTTGCCAGGCGGCCCAGGCCCCGGCCAGGGAGAGCAGGGCGAAGGCCGCGCCCACGGGCAGGGGGCCGGTGTAGGCGAATCCGGCGAACTCGTTGGCCGCAGTGGCGAAAAAGGACCAGGCCAAATGGGCGGTGCGCGGGGTGTCGCGCAGGGCTTCGAGGGTGACGAGCTGGTTGGGCAGCCAGGGCAGGTAAACGGCGAGAGCCGCCAGCCAGGCCGCGCAGGCCCGGACCAGCACGCCCAGGGCGCGCCGTCTTTGGGGGCCGGGGCGAAGCATGTCCGGCGCCAGGGCCAGCAGGGTGAACAGCCCGTGGGCGGCCAAAGCCGTGGAGGCCATGTAGGAGGTATAGAGCATGGCGGCCATGGACGCGGCGTAGACCGGCCAGGCCCTGGCCTTGCCCCGGACCACGGCTGCGTGCAGGGCGGTGAGGGCGACCAGGCTCAGCAGGATGAACAGGGAGTAGGGCCGGACCTCGCGGGAGTAGTGGATGTGGTAGGTGGAGGTGGCCAGCAGAAAGGAGGCGATCAGCCCGGCGGGACGTCCGAAGAGTTCGCGTCCGAGCGCGAACATTGCCGGAATGGAGGCCACGCCGAAGGCCACGCCCACCAGGCGCAGGGCCGCGTCCGAGCGACAGAGGGCGAGCGCGCCGTGCAGGAGGAAATGATACAGGGGGGGGAAGAGCTCGATGCCCGCGTCGCCGGTTCCCCAGGCGGCCAGGGTGGGCCAGAGCTCGCGCAGGGGAAGCAGGGCCTTGTCCAGGGAGATGACTTCGTCCCACCACAGGCCGGGCTGGCCGAGTCCTTCCAGGCGGATCCAGGCCCCGATCAGGGTAAACAGGGCCACGAGCCAGACTTCGACCGGCAAAGACCCCCGACGGGTCGCAAAAAAGACCTTTCTGAGCGCGCGCATGATAAAGGGGCCCGCACGGAAGCGGGCCAGGGGGTGAAACCACATCCGGCCCTGTTTGGCAAGTCCGCGTCCGGCAACCGGCCTTGACAGGCGGGCCGCCCTGTGTTGGGTTCCCGGCCAATCATCATGCAATCCACAGCTTCCCCTTCCCTGGTCGTCGTGGCGCCGGTCTTCAACGAAGAACAGCTCGTGGCCGAATTCCTGGACCGTATGGCCCGGGCCGCGCCTTCCATAGGTTTGGCCGGGGTGGTGCTGGTGGACGACGGCTCCACGGACCAGACCGTCACCCGCATCGAGGAGGCCGCCCGGACCTTTCCCGTCGCGTTGGAGGTGGTGCGCCTGTCGCGCAACTTCGGCCACCAGACCGCCGTGGTGGCCGGATGCGAGGCCGCCTGCGCCCTGGCCGAAAAGCTCGGGGCCGACTGGGTGGGCGTGATCGACGCCGACCTGCAGGACCGACCCGAGGACTTCGCCGCGCTCCTGGCCCATCACGCCGCCTACGACGTGGTCTTCGCCGTGCGCGGCCAACGCCTGGACGGACCGGTCATGCGGGCCTGCGCGCCGGTGTTCTATCGGCTGCTTTCGAAGTGGTCGCACATTCCCATCCCGGAGAACGCGGGCACCTTTTCGGTCATGCGCCTGCCCGTGTGTCGGCTCATCGTGGAAAACAGCGACACGGAGCCCTATTTCCCAGGGCTGCGCGCCTGGGTGGGCTTTCGTCAGAAGGGCGTGACCCTCACCCGCCAGCCCCGGGCCAAGGGCGAGTCCAAGGTGGCCCTGCGCGGGCTCATCCGGTTGTCGCTTCGGGCCTTCATGCTCTATTCCGACCTGCCGCTGCACATGTTCTTTCTGCTGGGGCTGTTTCTCATGGCCCTCATGGGCGCGGCCGGATTGGTGGTGGTGGGGCTGCGCCTGGCCCACCTCATCGATCCGTCGGGATTCACCACGCTGTTCATCGTGCAGATCGCGTCGCTGGGACTGGTGCTCTTTTTCATGGGCGTGCTGGCCTTCATGGTCAATCGGGTCAAGCACAACTCCTCGCGCCAGCGGGCCTGGGTGGTGATGGAAGACCGGGTCCTGGGCGCGCAAAAGGGAAAAAAATCGTGAGCGTTCCCCTGCAATCGCGCTTTCCCCGGCTGTGGCTGGTGGCCCAGTACCTGCTCTGCGGGGTGCTCTTTCGCCGTCGCTACGTGGTGAAGGACGTTCCGCCCGGGGCCAGGGTGATGGAGATCGGCTGCTCCCTGGGGCTGGACAGCATCCATTTCAGAAAGAACACCAGCTTCCTGGGTGTGGACATCGATCCGGTCGCCATCGCCCAGGCCCGCAAGCGCTTCGCCACGTACCCGAACATGCGCTTCGTCTGCCAGGACGCCCGCACCCTGAAAGACGCCCGCGGCCGCTTCGACCGGGTGATCCTGTGCGGCTCGTGCCATCACATTCCCGATGCGGAGCTGGTTTCCATCCTGCGGGCGGCGGCCGACTACCTGACGCCCAACGGGCGCATGGTGCTGGTGGACTACGCTACCAACCCCAATCCGGGCCTGTTCGCCCGTTTCATCCTGGCCCTGGAGGAGGGCCGCCACGTGCGCACCACCCGGGCCCTCTCGGAACTTGTCGGCCAGGCCGGCAACCTGCGCGTGGTCGACCTGGAGGAATTCGACAATCCGGCTTTCGTGGGGCCCTGGCCCATCATGGGCCGCAAGCTGCGTCTGGAACTGGCCCGGGCCGGGGACGCCTCCTGATGGACCGGTTTCGCGCCTCCCCGACGGAGCGACCCGCGCCGTGAACGCCCTTTTCCAGACCGCCAAGCAGCGTCTCGGCCGTTGTCCCGACCAGGCTCCCGGCCCGGGAGGCCTGGACTTTCGTCTGCCCTGGCTGGCCTGGCTGGCCGTGGCCTTTTTTTTCACGGTCAACCTCACCTGCATCCTGAACGCCAGGGGCGTGGCCGATCCCGAAGGCTATGCCCTGAGCACGTCCAAACCCTTCCAGGTCAACATCTACGACGACGACGGCGCCGTGAGCCTGCACCACGCCCTGGGCTACTACCACGGGGTCTACGACACCTTTTCCATAGCCACCAACTTCGGCGGACCGTTGCTGCACGCGGCCAAGCCGGTCATGCGTCTGGCCTCGGGGCTGGGCGTGTTCACGCGCTTCGACAGCCCGGACCAGTACACGCTCTATCCGGGCGAGCTGCTCAAGGCCTGGAAGGTCTTCGGGGTGTTCAAGCTGCTGCTCATGCTCGGCCTGCCGGCGGTGTTTTATCTCCTGGGGGCCAATTTCGTCTCGCGCGGGGCCGGACTGCTGGCCTGCTGGATGGCTGCCCTGCTGCCGGCCGTCCCGGTGTTCGAAATGCGCATGAAGCCCGACGGCGTGGTGCTCATGCTGACGTTGTGGGCCGTGCTCTTTTTGCTGGAGTACGTGCGCTCGGGCCGGGGCCGTCCGCTCTACGCGGCCGCGGTTCTCATGGGCCTGTCCTTTGCCATGAAGTTCACCATGGCCCTGCTCGCCCCCCTGTATCTGCTGCTCTTCTGGACCGGCGCGCGCCGCCACGGCGGGCTGGACCGGGCGCGCCTGCTTCTCCTGGTCAAGAGCCTGGTCCTCGCCGTGGCGGTCTTTCTTCTTTCCAACCCGCTGCTGCTGGAAAACCCCGGCATCTTTCTGAGCTTTATCGGCCGGTATACGGCCATCGCCCTGAACCCGGACCTGCCCCAGTCCTTCTGGTGGACGGCCCAGTACCGGTTGCGCCACTTCGAACCGTTTCTCGGGCCGGTTCTCAACCTCCTGGTCCTGCCGGCGCTGGCGGTCCTGATCGCGCGGGCCGCGCGCCGTCGCCTGGCCCTGGACGCGCCCACCGTGATTCTTTTGCTGTTTCTGGCCAACGTGGCCTATCTCTGGAAGATCGCCCACAACCACGTGGTGGACAACATCACGTACTATTATTACGGGCAGTCCCTGCTGGTGACCCTGCTCATCGCCCTGGCCCTGCGCGAGGCCTGGGTCTGGCTGCGGGCCGGGGGCGTGCTGCGGGCCGGCCTGGCCGACGCCCTGGCGCTCGGCGCGGGATTCGTCCTGGCCGCCACGCTGTCCACCCAGTTGGACGTGACCCGCTACATGTGCGGTCCCTCCTCCCGGCAGGAAGTCCACGCCTGGGCCAAGGCCAACATCCCGCCGGACGCCGTGATCGGCACGGGCGCGTCTTCCCCCGGGCACGTGCAGTTTCTCGAGCGTATCCTGCTCGATCCGTTTCGCAACCCCCTGGCCAATCTGGGACGTCCGGCCCGGGACGTGGACCGGCTGCGGCCGGACTATGTGCTCTGGTATCGCACCCACCGCTTCGAGCCCGAATTCACCGATCCCCGCTACACCCTCGTGGCCGAGTTCGATTCGAGCAAGCGTCTGCCGCGCGAGACCTGGAACTTCATGCAGAACGACCTCTACCAGGTGTTTCGCCGTACGGGGGGCGCTCCGGGCGCGACACCTCCCAGGCCCGCGGCCCCCAATGCCGGCGAGGTCTTTCTCGACCGCGCCCTGGGCGGCGTGCCCGGCGGATTCACCGTGCTCTGCTACCGTTCGCTCGGGGAGTTTCCCCTTTCCACCCGCCTGGTGCTGCGCCAGCCCCAGGGGTTTTCCCCCCTGCCGCCAAGCGTGATGACAGGAACCTACCGTCCCCCGTCGGCTCCGGTGGAATACGCGCACCAGTTGCCGCCCGAGGCCCTGACCTTTTGGGGCGTGCGCTACGTTCTGGCCCTGCAAGACCAGGCCTTTGCCCACGACACCCTGGGCGACGCCCGTTACGCCCTGAAACCTGAAGCGGGACCGGTCGACACGCCGGGCGGCCAGGTGGCCCTGTACGAAAACGCGGCCTTTGCCGGGCAGGCGTTTTTTCTGGCGGACCCGGACCCCCAGGCCGTGTATCGTCAGTCCCAGCGCTACCTGGGGCTTTTGGCCCGCCATCGACCCAAATCGTATGGCCGCCTCTATCCCGAAGCCTTCTTGAAGCGTTTTCAGCCGAAGCTGTTGCGGGTGCGCATGGTGGTGGAAGCAACCGGAACCATGGACCTTCTGCTCAAGGCCGGGCGAACGCGGTCGGTCATATTGCCCAAAGGGCAAAGCGTGGTGGACCTGCCTTTGGCTGTGGACCAGGCCGGTGAAGTGGGCTACGAAATCAACCCCGCCCAGGCCGGGGCAACCTGCGCGGTGCGTTCGGTCGAAGCCTGGCCCATAAATCCCCGGCCGGCGGACGAGGTGGTTTCGTGCGACCTTTCCGGGGCCTTCGTGCGGGTGCGCGCGGCAGCGCCCGGCGTTTTGACCGTGGCCCTGCCGAACGTGCCCGGTTGGCTGGCCGATGCGGATTCGCGCCAGGCCCGGGTGCTGCCGGGACCGGCCGGAACCGTGGCCGTGCCCCTGGGAACGGGCGAGCACCTGGTGCGCCTCTACCGGGACCGGTAGAACGGAAAGCGGGCAAGCGCCTCCGGCGGTCAACGCGACGAACTCCTCCCGGACTGCCCGGTGGCGTGCGGGAAGGGAATCGGACGCGCGTCGGATTTGGGCGCGCGGGAAGAGGGCCGGGAGAAAGACAACGCGGGCGCTCCCCTCTGCGGGGCGTCCGAGAGACAAGCAGCCAAACGAGCAACTGGAGAAAGCGCCCATGCGCGTCGAATTCTACCGCCACAGCCTGGACGAGGCCGACAAGAAAAACGTCATGGCCACCCTGGACTCGGTGTTTCTGTCCACCGGTCCACAGTGCGCCGCCTTCGAGAAAAAGTTTTCCGCCTACACCGGGCTCGGTCACGTGGCCCCGGTGTCTTCGTGCACCGCGGCCCTGCATCTGGCCTTGGTGGCCCTGGGGCTTGGCCCCGGCGATCAGGTCGTGGTGCCGGCGATGACGTTTCTTTCCTCGGCCAGCGCGGTGCTGCACGCGGGAGGCGTTCCGGTCATGGCCGACGTGTGCCCGAAAACGGGCCTGCTCACCGCCGAAACCCTGGAGCGGGCCATCACCCCCCGCACCCGGGCCGTGATCTGCGTGCATCTCTACGGCACGCTCTGCGACATGCCCGCGCTTATGGAAGTGGCCAAACGGCGCAATCTTCTGGTCATCGAGGACAGCGCCCACTGCGTGGAAGGCGAGCGCGACGGCTACAGGCCGGGCCACCACGGCGCGGCGGCCTGCTACAGCTTTTACGCCACCAAGAACCTCACCTGCGGCGAAGGGGGAGCCCTGGCCACGCGCGACGCCGAACTGGCCGCCACGGTGCGCATGCTCGCCCTGCACGGCATGACCAAGGGCGCGGCCCAGCGCTACCATGGGCACTACAACCATTACGACCTGGTGCGCCTGGGCTACAAGTGCAACCTGGACGACATTCGCGCCTCGCTGCTCGTCAATCAGCTCGACCGCCTGGACGCCCTGTGGGAGCGCCGCCACGCCCTGTGGAAGCGCTACGAAGCCGGTTTCGCGCCCCACGCCGATCTGGTGGGACGCCCCGAGGTGGTCGGCAAGAGCGCCCATCACGCCTATACCGTCTGGGTCGACCCCGAGCGGCGCGACTCCCTGCTGCACGCCCTGCAGGACCGGGGAATCGGCGTGGCCGTCAATTTCCGGGCCATCCACCTGCTCACCCATTTTCGCCAGACCCTGGGCTACCGGCGGGGCGACCTGCCAAACGCCGAGGCCATCGGCGACAAGACCATAACCCTGCCCTTTTACCCCAAACTCACCGACGACCAGGCCGACTACGTCATCGAACAGGTGCTGGCGGCCGTCCGCCAGGTCTAGGAGCGTCCATGCGTCACGCCGCCGCCGCGTTTTTTTCCTCCCTCGGCCAACTCTGCACGGCCATCACCGTCACCGACTCCCGGGGAGCCGACCTGGGGCTGGGCCCCGGTCTGGAAGCTGCCGCCAACATGGCCGCCGCCTGCTCGGACGCAGGCGGGAAGCTTCTGTTCATCGGCAACGGAGCCAGCGCCGCCATCGCCAGCCACATGTCCACGGACTTCTGGAAGACCGGGGGCATGCGCTCCCAGGCGTTCAACGATCCGGCCCTGCTCACCTGCATGGGCAACGACTACGGCTATCCCCATGTGTTCGAAAAACCCGTGGAGATGTTCGCCGATCCCGGCGACGTGCTGGTGGCCATCAGTTCCTCGGGCCGGTCGGAAAACATTCTGCGGGCCGTTGACGCGGCCAGGGCCAGGGGATGCCGGGTGCTCACCTTGTCGGGCTTTGCCCCGGACAATCCCTTGCGGGGGCGGGGAGACATCAACGTGCATGTGCCGATCTCGGCCTACGGGCCGGTGGAGGTGCTGCACCACGGGGTGTGCCACTGCGTTCTGGACATCCTGGTGGCGGAGCGGGCCAAGTCTTGAGGCCATCCCCCCGCGGACGCCGGGCCGAGGGCCCCCCGTTGGACCCGAGACAACCGGAGCAGCCATGACCGCGTTTACCGTCTACGCCTCTTCGGCGGCCTTTCTGCTGACCTTCGCCCTGGTCTGCCTGGCCTGCGGCCTGGCCTGCGTGCGCCTGTTGGCCTCGCAACGGCCCGACCACGCCGAGGAAGGCCGCCAGGCCGTTTTGTCGCGTTTTCTGGTGGGCGTGGGCTTCGCGCCTTTTGTCCTGGCCGTGGTCCAGTTGGGGCTCATGATCGTTTTCGCCGGCTTTCACCCCCTGTTTCTGGCCTGGTGGCACACGGCCCTGGCCGGAGGGGCCTGCCTGGCCCTGCGGGGAACCCTGGCGGACCTGGGCCGGGCCTGGCGCGAATTCTGGGCCGGCGGTCGGGAAAACCGGGGCGCGACCCTGTTGGCCGGGGCCGTGGCCCTGTTCGTGGCCGGCTTCTGCCTGTTGGCCGCGGCCAAGCCCCTGTGGCACGGCGACACCCTGATCTACGCCGTGGAAACCAAGGCCATGCGCGACGCCAGGTCCTATACGGCCCGGCTTGAACCCACGCCCAAACCCGACGCCAACAACTATCTGCGCTTGCACGGCCATCCCATCGCCTACAACGGCCTCATGGCGGCCGGATGGACCTTTTCCCCGGACCGCCAGCAGGATCTGCCCATGCGTCTGGCCCTGCAAACGCAAAATCTGGTGCTGGTGCTGGTGCTTCTGGGCCTGGGATTGCGCTTCGGTCCTCTGCCCGCCGTGCTTGCCGTGTTGGTTCTTCTGTTCGAGCAGTACTTCGGCGCGCTCATCGACATGAGTTCCCGCGAGAGCTACCGGTTGATTCCCTTGCTGATGATTCTGGGCCTTTTGCCCGGCAGAAGGCGCTCCATGCGCCTGGCCAGCGGTCGGGGAGGTCTGACGTTTGCGGCCTGGACGTATCTCTGGAGCGCCCACACCGGCAGCATCATGGTGGCGCCGGTACTGGCCGTTTGTCTGGTCCCGGCGCTGCGCGGGCGGGGAGCGCTGCGCACCACGCTGCTCTGTTGCGCGTTCGGATTTCTGCTCGGGGCCAATCAGATTCTTCTGGGCGTGGTGCGGACGGGCAACCCCCTGGCCTTTGAAGACAACCACTTCGTTTACGAACTCATTGCCCCGCGCAAGACCTGGGACCCGCCCCTGCGTCCGGCTCCGGGCATGGAGCTCCTGCCCGAACGGTTTCTCAACCAGGCCAGGGGCGACGGGTGGGTCTGCACCCTCTCGGTCTTCGCCAGCTTGTTGGCGGCCGCGGCCTTGGCCAGGCGCAGACGGCCGCTGCCCGCGCCGGTGCTGGCGGCGGCCCTGTTTGTCCTGGTCAACGAGATGCAGGTCCTGGGCATGCTCGATTGGATCAAGAACACCATCAGCGACCACCTCTACAGTGTGCCGCGTTACCGTTTGGCCCTGTACCCGCCGGCCGCGCTCGTCTTGGCCTACGGCCTTTCCCGCATCGCCTCGCCCCGTCCGGACCGCGCCCGGACCGCCCTGCGCCTTTGGGCTTCCGGCGGGCTGGTGGCGTGCGCCATGCTCTCGGCCTGCCTGACGTGGGAGCGCAGTCCCCTGGACCTCACGGTGGTGCGCGGCCCCGACATCCTGGCCCGGCTCGATCCCATGAAAAGCTGCTGGTCCACGACCCTGCGCCTGATCAAGGAGGACGCCTCGGGCCGGCCTCCGGTAATTTTCACCGACTCGCCGGTCATCGCCTGGTATTATACCGACCTGCCCGTGCACTCGCTCTATTCCGAGCGGCTGCGGGTCGCCTGCCTGACCCACGACCCGGCCAAGGCCCTGGCCGAGCTCGATGCCCTGGGCGTGACCCACGTGCAGCTCAACAAGGTGAACATCCTGTCGGGCACGGCCCTGGGCGCGGTCATGGCCTCGCCCGCGTTCGCGCAGGTGGGCGACTGTATTTACGATCGGGTCTACGCCAGGGTCCCGGGGTCGTGAGCCTGGTCCAGGCCCTGTTTTCCGACCGCAACCGGGGGGCCAAGTTTCTGGCGACGCTCGTGGCGGGCGGAGTCCTGGCCTGGTGGGCGCTTGCCCAACGGGTGGAGCTGTGCGTGAACATCGAAGACGCCCTGGCCCATCCCCAGGCCTGCGACGGCGCGCTGGTGGCCATGGGCCTCGGCCGGACCGGGCCGGCGAGCGAGACCGCCTTCACCCTGCGCTTTGGGGGAGCGAACCACGTCTTTCCCCAGACCGATCCTCCCTTGGCCCAGGGGCAATATGTGAGCGTGCGCGGCGTGTTCACGGCGCCGGACGGCTTCCGGCCGGTGTTCATCCATCCGCACCGTTCGCGCGGGATCAAGCTGGCGGTGTCCCTGGCGGCGCTGCTGGGCGTGGGAGCCTTCCTGGCCCGGGCCTTTTGGCCCCGGCGGGGCGGACCGCGTGCCTGACCTCATGACCCACGTCCTGGCGGCCCACGCCCTGCGCCGCGGGACGGAACTCGGGCGGGGGTGGGCCTTTGAGGCGCGCGAGGCCGCCCTGTTCTACCTGGGAACGTGCCTTCCCGATCTGCTCGGCCGCGCTCCGGGGTTTGTGTTCTCCTCCTACCGGGGACAACTCCTGACGGGGTGCCTGCACGACCCGGTCTTTTCCCTGCTGGCGGCCTACGCCCTGGCGTTGGTCGTCCCCCGTCCTTTGCGGGTCAGGGGATTCGTCTTTCTGTGCGCCGGCGCGTTCCTTCATTACCTGCTGGATTGGATGCAATCCCCGCTGGACTTTCACGGAGAGGACTGGCTTTTTCCGTTGCCCTGGCGCATCCCCCACCTGGGACTGTTCTGGCCGGACGCCACGTCCCTGGCCTTGCCCTGGCTTTTGGCGGCAGTGGCGGGCCTGGAAGGGGCGTTTTGGACAAGGCTCGGGCGTGGGAGTTGATAGGCCGGACAATTCAGGGTACAGGCGTTGTCGCCGCCAGGGCGCGATCCATCGCGCTAACAGACCGCAACTCGCCCAACGACGCGGTGAATTTCAGCAAAAAGCGAGAGAGTTCGTATGCTGCACGGCAAGACCGTGGCCGTGGTGGTGCCCGCCTACAATGAAGAACGCCAGATTCTCGGCGTGCTCGAAACCATGCCCGCGTTCGTGGACCGCATCGTGGTGGTCAACGATTGCTCCACCGACCGAACCGCGGAAGTCGTGCTCGACTTCGCGGACAGGCAGGACGACGTGCGCGCCAGCCACGGGCCGAGCCGCCCCCCCCGGGAGACGCGCTACAACCGGGCCGACGTGGTGCTCTACAAGCTCGACCAGGAAGAGCTCAAATACTACGTGCCGGCCGATATCGTCTGTGAGTCCCTGGCCTCCAGCCGGGTCATTCTCATCAATCACCGGCAAAACGGAGGCGTGGGCGCGGCCATCGCGCGGGGGTATCGCCTGTGCCGCGACCTGGGCGTCGACTGCACCGCCGTCATGGCCGGGGACGGCCAGATGGACCCGGCGGAACTGCAAAGCATCTGCGAGCCGGTGGTGTGCGAGGGAATCGACTATGTCAAGGGCAACCGACTCATTCACCGCTCGGCCTGGCTGGTGATTCCCAAGATCCGCTATTTTGGCAACTCCATCCTGTCCATGCTCACCAAGATCGCCTCGGGCTATTGGCGGGTATCCGACACCCAGACCGGCTATACGGCCATTTCGCTCAAGGCCTTGCAGGGCCTGCGCCTGCACAAGATCTACAAGAGCTACGGCATGCCCAACGACATGCTGGTCAAGCTCAACATCGCCTTCTGCACCCTGCGCGAGGTGGAGATCAAGCCCGTCTACAACGTGGGCGAGGTCTCCAAGATGAAAATTTTCAAGGTCATTCCCAAGGTGAGCTGGCTGTTGTGCAAGTCGTTTTTCAAACGCCTGTGGATCAAATATCTTTTCAAGGACTTTCATCCCCTGTTCCTGCTCTACAACCTGGGGTTTCTGCTTTTTACGCTTTCGGGAGTCCTGGGCGTCAAGTTGGCCATCGCCTATTTCGAAAACAAGTCCTGGACGTATGCGTCGCTGATTCTGTTCGTGTTTCTCTGCATGAACAGTTTCCAGTTCATGCTCGCCGCCATGTGGATGGACATGCAGGACAATGACAGGCTCTATAAATAGGGGCGCGAAGCGACCGCGCCCCATGACAAAGGCCCCCGGATCAGACATTTCCTGATCCGGGGGCCTTCGTCGTCCGCAAGCGCCGCAGGGAGTCGCTCCTTTCGGCCGCCTTGAAGGCTCTCTCCGCTTTTTCGCGGCCCGCTACGGACGCGCGCCGCCCAGGATGACGGTCTTTCGCAGGGACTTGCCGTCGCGCACCAGGGTGAACACGGCGGGGCGGCCTTCATATTCGCTCACGGCGGCGTTCCAGGCTCCCTCGCCGTCCACGGCCTTGTCGCCAATGCGCAGGATCACGTCACCGGCCAGGATGCCGGCCTGGTCGGCGGGCGAGTTGTCGCGGACCGCGATCACGTAGGCGCCCCGGTCAAGGTTGTGGGCCTTGCGCACCGGGTCGGGAATGCGGTCGGCCCAGATGCCCAGCGTCATGGGCTCGCGCATCTTGGCCCAGAAGGTGGCGGTCACGTCGAAGCTGTCGCGCACGTAGGGCACGTAGCCGCCGGAATAGTAGCCCGGGGTGTAGACCCCGAAGCCGCCGCCCCAGCCGTAGCCGCCCCGGCCGTAATAGACCATGTAGCCCGGGTTGTAGCTCTCCACGTAGGTGTAGCCCTCGGTGCGCACGGGGCGAAGATGCAACAGCACCTCGCAGGCCCCGAGCTGGCGGGCGAACTCGGTCAGATCCTTGTCGCTCACGCCCTGGGCGTTGTAGGCCGACGTGCCCATGAGCATGAAGCCGCGTCGGTACATGCGGGCCGGGGTTTGGGCGTCGGCCGGGCCCCTGGTGACGACGGGGTCCTGGCAGGGAGTCGTGAGGCTGGCCAGAACGTCGGCCGTGGCTCCGGGCGCGGGCATGTAGCTCTGTTGAAAGGGATTGGCGCATCCGGACACAACGGCCAAACACAGGCCGGCCAGAAGGACGCGTAACGCGGTTCGTGAATGCATGGCGATTCTCCTGAGTGACGAGGGCCGGACGAGGTCTCTCTTTTCGCGAAGACACGCGGTTGCCGGGTTTCGTTACCGATCGTCTTCCGGTTGCTCGCGGGCATCGTCTTCCTCGTGGGGTTTGGGCTTGGGCAGCAGCACGAAAAGCGCGGAGCAGGCGCAGACGGCCACCAGAAGCTCGGGCCACAGGGTGAGTTGGCCGCGAACGTAGGATTCAGCCGCGCAACCCACGATGTATATGCCCCCGCCATAGGCCAGAAGCAGGGGCCTGCGCTCCACGCCCCGGGCCTGGCTGGCGAGCATGAAGCCGAAGAAGATCGGAAACAGCAGGCCCGCGCCGATGAGCGTCCACAGGCCGTCGCTGCCCGTGGCCAGATACAGGGCGGCGGCCACCTCGTGCAGGGGAAGGATTCTGGAAAGAAGCCACGCGGCCACCGCGGCCGCTCCCAGGGCGCCCAGCAGGATGAGGGGGCCGTTGCGCGGCGGGGAGGAAGAGGAGGGTGTCGGATCGTGTTGTTGGGTCACTGTGTCGCCTGCGCTGTGCGGGGTTTGGCCGCCCTGTCGGGACCGAAGGCCTGGCGGGCGGCGTTTTCGAGTTGTTCCGTGCTGAAGAGGTCGCGAAGCACCACGGGCCGTGCGGCGTCCGCCCCGGCCGGGAACAGGGCCGCCACCGGAATGGACGCGCTGCCCAGGGCGCGCAGGAGTTCCATGGCCTTGGGATCTTCACGGGTGATGTCCACGCGCACCAGGGTCACGCGGTGGTGGGCTTTGAGCCTGGCCAGGGTGCTTCGGGTGAGCACGGTTTTTTCCAGGGCCTTGCAGGTGGGGCACCAGTCGGCGGTGAAATCCACGAGCATGTTTTCGCGTCCCAGGGCCTCGCTGAAGCGTTCCGGATCAAAGGGCTTCCAGGCGTCGAGGTGCGGGCCCGGGGGGTCGAGCGCCCACAGGCATGCCGCCACGGCCACGGCCAGGGCCAGGGAGCGCACGCCCCAGCGCAGCAGCGGCGGCTGGGAGAGGTTGGTCCAGGCCCCCCAGGCGTGGCAGGCGAAGCCCGTGAGCAGCAGCGCGAGCAGGGCGGCCGGGAGCATCGCCTGGGGCAGGATGGTCAGAAAGTAGAGGCACGCGCCCAGGAGCAGGAATCCGGCAAGTTTTTCGAAATGCTCCATCCAAGGGCCGGGTCGGGGCAGAAAGCGCACCAGGTCGGGCCGGGCGGCCATGAGCAGGAAAGGCGAGGCCATGCCCAGTCCGATGCACAAAAACACCGTGACCACCACGAGGACCGGCTGCATGAGCGTCCAGGCCAGCACACCGCCCAGAAACGGACCGGAGCAGGGCGTGGCCAGCAGCGTGGAGAGCAGCCCGGTGAGAAAGGCCTGGGACCTGGGATCATGGCCGGCGGCCATTTCGCGCGCGCCGAACTTGAGGTCCACCACCGGCAGATGCACCACGCCAAACAGTGACAGCCCCAGGGCCAGGAGCGCGGCCGCAGCCCCGAGAATAAGCCCCGGCCGCTGGAAGAACTGCCCCCAGGCCAGCCCGGCCGCGCCGAGGATGGCGGCCAGCAGCGCGAAATAGGCCAGGACGCCCAGGGAATAGAACACATTGTGGTCGCGCAGCAGGCGACGGCGTTCCCGTGCGTCGCGCGAGGACATGAAGGCCAGAAGGCCCGAAAGCTTGAGCGTCGCCACGGGTAGCACGCACGGCATGAGGTTGAGGACCAGCCCGGCCAGCAGGGCCAGGGGGATGGCCCGCATGAGGTTGTGGACTTCGAGGGCGGCTTCCGGGTTGCGGGGCGAAAAGCGCCAGGGCAGGCGCTCCGGCTCGGGCGGAGGAAGCGGCTCGTCCGGTTTGGCCAGGACCAGGAATTCGCGCCACCAGGGCTGGATTTCCGCCGGCTGCGGACTGGCCGTCTCCCGGCCGGAGAATACGGTTTCGGTTCGCATGGGCCAGCAGCTCACGTCCGAGCAGGCGAGCAGCGACACCGTGGCCTGAAGGGAAAAATCCGAGGGCAACTCCCGGGGCAGGGGCACGAACACCGGAGTGGGGCCGGCGTAGACGTTTACGGTGATGTTTTTTTCGTAGAGGTCCGGGGCGGGTTTTCCAGGGGGATAGAGCGGGGTCAGTTCTTGCCCGGAAGGCCCCAGGCGGACATCGACCGTGGTAGGCATGCCCGAGGGGCCGGGGTCGTGGGAGTAGGTTTTGTAGCCGGGGGCCGGGGCGAGCCACAGCACGGCCAGCTTTTGCGCGCCGGGGGCGACGAAGAGCTCCCAGCGCAGGGCCACGGGCGCGAGGGGATCCTGGGCCGCCACAGGCGGGCAGGCGATGACCAGGATCAGGGAGATAAGCGAAAGCACACGCATGATGCGGCTCCGAAGGATCGAAACACAGGCCTGCGCAACGCCAGGCAGAGTAGCAGGATTCATGCCGTAAGGTACAAAAAAGCCGCGGCGGCGACCAGGGTGGGGCAGACGGCGGCCGCCAGAAGTTTGAGCGGAGAGATGGTCTGGCCCGGAAACCCCTCCTTGAGAATGGCGTACCCGGCGGGGTTGGGGGCGTTGGCTATGACGGTGAGTCCGCCCCCGGACACCGCTCCGGCCAGAAGGGCGAACTTGTTGGGTTCGGTGAGGTTTTCCACCAGGGTGCCCAGATAGGTGAGGGCGGCGTTGTCGGTCACGGCGGTCAGGGAGGCCGCTCCGAAGAACAGGGCCGAGGAGTCCATGCGGGCCAGCAGCGGTTGCACCCACCACTGTTGGGGTTTGCCCAGAATCACCAGGCCGGCCAGAAACACGGCCACCAGGAAGCTCTCCTTGACCAGAAGCGGGGATTGGTATTTCGGATAGGCGCTGGTCAGGCCCAGAAACACGATGAACACGGCCAGAAAGGCCAGGGGGTGGTGGAGAAGGGCCACCAGCAGCGCCAGCGCGGCCACGTGCGCGGCCGTGATTCTCCAGGGAATATGGTCGCGCAACTCTTCGGGCAGGCGCACCCGCACCTTGCGCAGTTGCCCGCCGAACAGGGCGGAAAGAATGAGCGCGTTGGCCGCCACGGCCAGGGCGGCTTTCCAGCCGAAGTGGGAAAACATGTGCCACAGCCCCCAGCCCCAGGCCGGCGCGCACATGATGACGGGCGGGGCCGCGAAGTGGGTGAGCACGCCCCCGATGGAAATGTTGACGAAAAGCGTGCCTACGATGGCGTAGCGCAATACCTGGCTGATGGGGGTGGTGAAGAAGATGGCGTAGACGAGAAGCGCCGTGAGGGTCATGGCCGCGGGTTCGGTGATGAACGACCCCAACAGCGGGCCGATCACCATGGCGGAAAACAGTGTCGCCTGGCCGGAGCTCAAGGGCAGGCGTTCGGCCAGGCCCATGATGGCCTTGGCGCCCAGGGCCAGCACCGGCCTGGTGGAGGCCGCGACCATGATGGCGAAAACGAAGGCCGGTTCGGTGAAACTCAGGGATTCCAGGTAGCCGATGGCCCCGGAAGGGCCGGTCACCAGGGCCAGGGCCGCCAGGTACGCGGCGGCCCACATGCCGAAGACGACCTCCACCTCGCCCAACAGATGGTAGAGTCCCTTGTGGGGACTGTCGATGCGGCTTAAGCGCCGGAAGGCGCCGCAGGCGAAGGTGTGCGCCACGGCCAGGGCGAAGAACAATGTGCCCAGGCCGGTGGCCAGAACGTTTTGCATGGCTCAGTCGAAACAGAATTCGACGGTGAAATCACCTTGTTGCGTGGTAAAGGGGATGGCCACCACGGGCCCGCTGGTCACGTGGCTGATGGTGTGCCCGTCGCCGAAGACGATGGTCGGCGTGGATGCCTGCATGTTGAGTCCCATTTGGGAAAGGCCGGCTCTGGCCTGGCCGGAAATCATGTTGGTGATTTCGCCGACGGCGTCCTTGGCGTCCTGGAGGATGTCTTGAATGTCGTCGCCCAGCATGCTTTTGACGATCGAAATAGCACACTTTTTGCTAAAGGAAATGGAAATGCTGCCGTGCTTGTCGCCCGTCAGGCCCACCACGGCGGAAACGTCGCCGCTGGCGGTGTTGCTTTTCTTGACGTAGGGCTTGCCGGGCGTGGGTTCCATCATGGCCATGGTGGACAGGACGTGTTTGGTGGCCTGGACAAAAGGCTTGGCGATTTCAGCGTCGGTCGATTTCATCGTGGGGTCCTTGAAACAAGAAGTCAACGCATTGGCGCGGCGAAAGGCCGCCCCCGGGTTGCGCGCACGGACTCAGGGCTTTTGCATGCCCGCTTACTTTGTCATATCCGCAATCGGGAGGAGTTTTCAAGGACATTATTGTATCCGACACAAGGCGAGGCCGTGCGCGCCGGGATGCGAGAAACGTCGGGTTGCGGGTTGCCAAGGCCCTACGCATCGTGTATTTTAGTTAAAACAGACGGCATATTCGACACCATATGAAGCATCCCTCAGCAGTCAGCGCACCCCCGGGCCGCTTGTGGCGGCAAGGGGGTTTTTGTCGTTATGCCCAAAAAAAGTGTTGTTCCGGCAGGTTCTCCTGATGCACGCCGACCAGCGACCCTACGCCTCGCCCAAGCGGCCCGTCACCGGCTATTCCGACGCCGATTGGCGGATGCTGGAAAAGCGCCTGTCCGACACCAGGGACCTGTTGCGCGACGTGCTCAGCCATTTGCGCAAGGTTCTGGACAACCTCAAGATGGCCGGCGACCAGTACAAAAGCGCGGGCCGCGCCTGGCGCAGCCCGGGACAGCCGGCGCAGGGCGCGCGTACGGCATACGGGCGTCGGCAAAACAGCCCCTTCACCGACGCCGGGCAGTCCAGAGGGGCCGCCCCGTCCGCCAGACCTGCCGCACCTTCCGCACACGCCTTCCACGACAAACCCACCTCGACCCGCCCGGAACCCCCTTCCGCCGCGTCGGCTTCACGGTTTCGCCCCGGCGAACACGCCAAGCGCCATGGCGAGGCCCGTAACGCGGCCGGTCCGTTCTCCTGGAGCGCGCGCGGACAGGAAGCCCCGTCCGTTTCCACCGCCCGCAATCCCTGGCGTCCCCAGTCCGAAGCCCGTCGTCCGGTCGCGGACGACACGGCCGCCCAGACCCGCCGCCTCGCTGAAGAGCGGGCCAGGCAGGCGCGCGAGCAACTGCTGCGCGAACGCGAGGCCCAGGCCGAAAAAGCCCGCCGGGAAGCGGCCCGCCAGGCGCGCGAACAGGAAGTCCGCGCCCGCCAGGCCAGGGCCGCCGAGGAGCGCGCCCGGCGCGAAGCCCGCGAACGCGAGGCCAGGGCCCGCCAGGCGGCTCGTGAAAAGGCGCAACGCGAGTTCGAAGCCCGGCAGCGGGCCAAGCGCGAACAGGCCCGGCAGGAGTCCTCGCGAAACGCCTACACGCCCGGCTGCGGGACCATGACCCTCACCCAGGCCTGCGCTCTGCTCTGCGTGGCCTATCCCTGCTCCGTGAACGACATCAAAAGCGCCTACCGCAAGCAGGCCCGCCGCCATCACCCGGATCTGGGCGGTGACGAAGAGATGATGAAGTCCCTCAACCAGGCCTACGAGTTGGCCCTCTCCTGGTGTTCCCCTCTGCGCGGCAAGTCCGCGCCGTCCTGGGCGGCCTAGCCGCCTGTTGAAAAATTCTTGCTGGCTGCGTTGCTGCGGAAAACGCACCCCCCCCAACGGATGCCAACTCCGCTTCGGGCTTGACTTTTTTACGCGCCTTGCCGGCACGTTTTTTGAAGAGGCTGCACGAGTCGGCTCGTCGGGCGGTCCGCTAGGGGCGCGTTCCTCAAAAACTCCCTTGTTTTTCAAAACACCAGGAGTTCCCGATACGCCTCCGCGAAAGAGGTCCGAGCGTCTTTCGTGGACGCCCCCGCGTCGCCTGCCGAAGCGTGTTCCCGTGGTCGCGCGGTTTGAAAAAATTTCACCCCGCGCGCGCGGGAGCGCTTCGCGGGGTGAGTTTGCGTCCGCCTGACCGGCGAACGGTTTTGTGGGATTCGGCAAGACGGCGCGTGGGTGCCCCGGCCGTGTGCTCTCCGGGGGCATCACCCCCTTGTGTTCGTAAAAAATCTTATTGTTTCAATGTGATATCCACGAAAGGAACAAGTGCGGTCCGCACGCGTGTTCCTAAGTGAACATGTTGATGGAACAGGTGCCGGCCAGCTTCAGGTACTGTTCGGCGTTCATGATTTCCACGCCTTCGAGCAGGTCGTCCTCGGGGATTTTCATCATGTCCAGGGTCATCTTGCAGGCGTAGATTTTAACGCCCTCCAACTGGGCCATCTCGAAGATATCTTCCAGACTCGGGATGTTGGCCTGTTCGATCTGTTTTTCCATCATGCTCGTGGCCAGGTTGGACATTCCGGGAATCGCGCCCAGAAATCCGGGCGGATGGAACTTCAGCTTGGCCATGTATCCCTTGCGCACAACGTTGATGCCCATGAAGGTGTAGAACAGAAACACCTCGTGTCCCAGACGCTTGGCGTTGAGCGCCAGGACCAGGGACGGATACGCCCCGTCCAGGGTGCCCTTGGAGCAGATGAACGTGTAACGCTGTTTGCCTTCCGTCGTATTTTCCATGGAGAACCTCCTGCGTAGTGGCGACATTCTTCGGAATGCGACCGATGTGGGAGATAATACGCTCTACCGTGTTGTCAATCGGCTGTTTTGCGCGTGCGCGCACACGGGAAACCTCGGGCCTTGAGGCGGGGCGTTCGCACGCGGGGTCGATTGGGTCGCCGAAGGCGTTGTCATTTTTTTTCAAATGCTGCTATATTCAAAAATAGGAATATTTCCTGCCTGGTTGGTAGGGATTCCTCTGGAAAAGACCTTCGGCCCATGGGGCGGGAGCCTGTTCATCACCCTCGACAGTCAGGAGGAAATGTATGGCCGATTGCGAACTGCTGGCGCGGTGTCTGTTCTTCAACGACAAGATGGCGAACAAGCCCGGAACCGCGGACATGATGAAGAAGAAGTATTGCCGGGGAAACAACGCCGAGTGCGCGCGCTATGTGGTGTGCAAGGCGCTGGGCAGGGAAAGGGTTCCCGGGGACCTGTTTCCCATCCAGATGGACAGGGCGCGCGAACTTGTGAAGTGACGGCCGTTGGGTCTTGGCAGGGGACCGCGCCAGCGCGGGGTCCCCTGCCCGAGTCCGGTTTTGTGATTTTCGCCTACCCCGCCCGCCGCCGGTCCAGATAGTAGGCCACCGGCACCACCATGCGCGAAAACAGGGTGGCGGCCACTTCGCCGGCCATGAGCGAGATGGCCAGGCCCTGGAAGATGGGATCGAACAGGATGACGAACGCCCCGGCCACCACCGAAATGGCGGTGAGCAGCATGGGCCGGAAGCGCACGGCTCCGGCGTCCTCCACGGCCTGTTCGAGGGTTTCGCCCTGGGCGCGGCGCATTTCAATAAAATCCACAAGGATAATGGAGTTACGAACAACCAGGCCCGCGCCGGCGATGAAGCCGATCATGGACGTGGCCGTGAAAAACGCCCCGGCCGCCGCGTGGGCCGGCAAAATGCCGATGAGCGAGAGCGGAATGGGCGACATGATGGCGATGGGCGTGGTATAGGACCCGAACCAGCCCACCACCAGCACGTAGATAAGCGCCAGCACCACGGCGAACGCCAGGCCCATGTCGCGAAACACTTCGTAGGTGATCTGCCACTCGCCGTCCCAGGTGAGCGACCAGGAGTCCACAGCCGGTTCGTCCGGGGTGTAGCGGATGGTCAGGGGTTCGTGTCCCGCGACCTGCCACGCGCCTTCGCCCTTGGCCCCCAGGGTTTCAAGGGTCTTGGTCATGCGGGCCATGGCGTAGATCGGGCTTTCTTCCTTTCCGGCCACGTCGCCGGTCACGTAGACCACGGGGCGCAGGTTCTTGTGATAGATGGCCGTGGGCGCGCTCACGTCCTCGATGCTCGCCACCTGCCCCAGCGACACCATCTGTCCCCCCGAGCCGCGCAGCACCACGGAGGCCAGGTCCTGGCGGCGGGAGCGTTCGGCAAGGGGCAGACGCACCACGATGGGCACGTCCTCGCCGGCCGAGGGATCGTGCAGCAGTCCCGCGGTCTTGCCGCCGAAGGCGGCGGTGACGGCCTCCAGGGCGCGGGCCGGGTCCACGCCGTTGGCCAGGGCCTTGTCGCGTTCGATGCGCACCAGGCGCTCGGGCTGGGGATCGTCCACATACCAGTCCACGTCCACCACGTCCGGGGTGGTGCTGAAGACCTTTTTCACCTGGGCGGCCACCTTGAGGCGTCCTTCGAGGGTGGGACCGTAGATCTCGGCCAGCAGGGTCTGGATGACCGGCGGTCCGGGCGGCACCTCGGCCACCTTGATCCTGGCGCCCAGGCGGGCGGCGGTCTGGACCAGATCGCCGCGCACGGCCTTGGCGATGTCGTGGCTCTGCAGGGACCGCTTGCTCTTGGGCAGAAGGTTCACGGTGATGTCGGCCTGGTTCTGGGCGGACCGCAAATAGTAGTGGCGAATGAGTCCGTTGAAGGTGAACGGACCGCTCGTGCCCACGTAGAGCTGCACGTCGGTCACGTCCGGGCGTTTCAGCACGCGCGAGGCCAGTTCAAGGGTGGCGCGGGCCGTCTCTTCGAGGGTGGTGCCCCGGGGCATGTCCACAACCACCTGGAATTCGGTCTTGTTGTCGAAGGGCAGCATCTTGACCAGCACCGCCTTGAGCGGCACCAGGGCGCAGGCCAGAAGCAGCAGTCCCGTCACCCCGGCGAGAAAGCTCCAGCGCCAGCGCGGGCTTTGCAGCAGGCGGCGCATGAAGAGGCGGTAGAGGTGGGTGGCCCGGTCCTCCTGGTGGGGCTTGGCCGCCTGCTCGCGCGAGAGCAGGCGTTTGGCGGTCCAGGGCGTGACGGCGAAGGCCACCAGCATGGAAAGCAGCATGGCCACCGACGCGCCGATGGGCATGGGCCGCATGTAGGGCCCCATGAGTCCGCCCACGAAGGCCATGGGCATGATGGCCGCGATGACCGTGAAGGTGGCCAGCACCAGGGGGGCGCGCACTTCGCTCACGGCTTCGACGATGAGGTTGGAAAAGGACTTTTTGCGACTGCCCGGCATCTCCAGGTGGCGCACGATGTTTTCCACGTCCACGATGGGGTCGTCCACCAGGATGCCGATGCAGAAGATCAGGGCGAAGAGGGTCACCCGGTTCAGGGTGTAGCCCATCAGCCAGTACGTGGTCAGGGTGATGGCCAGGGTGACGGGCACGGCCACCATGACCACGCCGCTGGCCCGCAGTCCCAGGAACAGGGCCACCACGCCGCCCACGGTGACGGCGGCCAGGATGAGGTGTTCGATGAGCTCGTGTACCTTGAGCCGGGCGGTCTCGCCCAGGTCGCGGGTCAGGCTGACCTCCACCCCGGCCGGAATGAGAAACCCCTTGAGGCTTTCCACCTTGGCCGCGGCGGCCCGGGCCACGTCCGTGGCGTTCTGGCCGGCGCGCTTGGCCACGGCCAGACTCACGGCGGGCAGGAACCGCTCGGCCGTCTCGGCCTGCGCCACGGTTTTCGCACCGCCGTTCCCGGCCGACCCGGCCAGCCCCTTGGCGTAGAGCACGTAGTCGGCCGGCTCGTCGAAGCCGTCGCGCAGTTCGGCCACGTCGCGCAAGAACACGGGCTTGCCGTCGCGCACGGCCATCACGGCCTGTTCCAGGTCCTTTTTCGAGTGGAAGAAGTTGTCCAGGCGCACGCTCACGGCCATGCGGTCCTGGACGGTCTCGCCGATGCGGCTCGACTGGTTCTGCTGGCTCAGCACCTCCAGCACGCTCACGGCGTCCAGGCCGTTGGCCCGCAGGCGGTCCTGCCGGAGCTCCACCATGAGGGCGCGCTTGCGTCCGCCGATCAGGGTGATTTCCGATACGCCGGGCACCGCGCGTACCTCTTCGGCCACCTTGGCGGCCAGGGCGCGCAGCGAGCGCTGCTCCATGTCCTGGCCCCGGAAGGTGAACACGGCCACGGGCACGTCGTCGATGGAGCGCGGCTTGAGGATGGGCTGGGAGCAGCCCTTGGGAATCCAATCCAGGTGTTGGTAGAGCTTGGCGTAGGTCTTGACCAGGCTCTTTTCCACGTCCTGGCCCACCTTGAACCGGACGACGGCCAGGGCTTCGCCGTCGAGCGACGTGGAATAGACGTACTCCACGCCGGGAATCTCCCAGAGCAGGCGTTCCATGGGGCCGGCCACCCGGGTTTCGATCTCCTGGGGGCGGGCGCCGGGCATGGTGACGTGCACGTCGATCATGGGAGCCACGATCTGGGGCTCCTCCTCGCTGGGCGTCCAGGTGACCGCGGCCACGCCCAAAAGCATCGAGGCCAAAATGATGAGCGCCACCAGCTTGGAGTCGACAAAGGCCCTGGTCAACGCGCCCAGCCAGCCCTCGGCCCCCGGGTGCAGGTGTACCTCGGGGGGAGTTTGCGCCTCGGCTCCCGCGTCGGGTCTGGCGTCCGCGCCTTCGGCCGCCGAAGCGTCCCGCGCCCGCCCGGAGTCCCCAGGCTCCTGTGCGCGCTTGTCGGCCGGGTCGTCCGGCGCGCCCGGGGTCACGGCTTGACCTCGCGCAGGCGGTCGCCGTCGCGCAGGGTTTCGGTGTCGGAGCAGACCAGGCGCTCGCCGTCGCTCACGCCGGAGAGCACCTCCACGTAGCGGGGCGTGCCGGGATCGTCGAACGCGTCGGAGTCGGTCAGATAGGTCTTGCCCTCGATGTCCGCCTTGATGAAGCCGGAGCCGACCTTCACCACCCGAAAATGGATCAGGCCCGACGAGTCCACCACGAACACGCACGGCAGGTCGCCGCGCAGGCGCAGGCACTCGCGGGGGATGAGCACCTTGTCGTCCTCTCCGGCGGGCAGAAACACCCGCCCGAACATGCCGGCCTGGGGCGAAGGCTTGTCCGGCGCCGCGGCGGGCACGGCGGCCTTGAGCTTGAAGGTGCGCGTGGCCGGGTCGATGCGACCCACCAGGGCCGTGACATGGGTGACGAACGGTCCCGCGCCCAATGCCGGCACCCTGGCCACCAGGGGCTGGCCCACGCGCAGGCCCGGCAGCAGGGATTCGTCCACCTGGGCGGCCAGGTCGAAGCCTCCCGAGGGGTCGTCCACCAGGGCCAGGGGCTGGCCGGCCGTCACGAAGGCCCCCTGGTCCACGTAGCGCCGGGTGAGCACGCCGCCGCTCAGGGCGCTCACGCGGGTGTAGGCCTCCAGGGCCTTGAGTTCGTCCTGCTGGGCCGCCACGTTTTTCATGCGGGCGGCGATGGCCTCCTCCTCGCGCTTCTGGGACAGGTAGTCGGCCTGGGCCTTGTCGAAGTCGTCCTGGCTGACGGCCTTTTGAGCGAGCAAACGCCCGATGCGGTCCACGGTGGTCTTGGCGTGGGCCACGCGCGCTCCCAGGGCCTGGCGTTCGAGCGAGGCCTGGTTGAGCGAGGCGGCCAGGGCCTCGCGCCGGCCTTGCAGGTCCTTGTCGTCCAGGCTCAAAATGGGGTCGCCGGGACGCAGGGTGTCGCCCTCGTTGGCGTATACCCGCACCACCGTGCCCGAGAGCTTGCTGGACAGGGTGATGCTGCGCTGGGACTCCACCTGGGCGGGAAAGGAGCGGCAGGTGATGGCCCGTTGTACGTGGGCCGTGGTGGTGGCGGCGGAAATTTCGCGCGGGTTGGGACGCTTGGGAGCGTCCGAGCCGCACCCGGCGAGCGCCAGGGCCGCAATCATCATGAACAGCGGGCCCGCGACCCGCAACGCGCTTTTTCGACGTCGCATCATGAACGCACCTCGACCGTGCTTGTCGTTCGTTGGAATCCGGCTTCTCCGGCCGCGTTTCGGCCGCGAAGCCCGGTTGATCTTCCCGTTTCTCCTACGGCACAACGGCGGGCGGCGTAAAGCGCTTCGCCCCTTCGGCGATCGGGAGCCCGCAGGCGCCCCGGGGCGCCGATCCCTCTTCCACGCCCGGCCGAGCCGGCGCGAGGGAATGCACAAACCGGGCCGTGCCGGCCTTGCCCCGCGAGACGACAGCGTTTTCCCTTCGGGTCAGCTCTTGAGCACGGCGTCCACGCGCAGGCCGTATTTGCGCATGCGGTTGTACACGGTCAGCCGGTTGACCCCGAGCAGACGGGCGGCCAGGGCCTTGTTGCCCCCGGCCCGGGTCAGGGCGTCCACCAGGTGTTTCCGTTCGTCGGCGTCGGCAACGGCCGTTTCCCCCGGCGTGGGGAGCACATCGCCCCGGTCCGGCCGGTCGGTCGGGGCGGCGAAAGCCTTCTGGCCGGGCTCCCGGCCGCGCGCGCTTTCCGATGCCTCGCCCGCGTGCGCGGCAGGCCGCGGGTCGTGTCCGGCGGGTTCGCCAACGGGCGCGACCGGACCATCCGCCCGGAAAAAGCAGGGAGGGCAGCCTGGCGGCGGGTTCGCCGCTTCCAGGTCGCAGACGGACGCGGGCGAAACGGCCCTGGAGTCCGGCGCGAGTCCCGAGGGCCAGACCAGCTCCGTCGCCGGCCCTGTGCGGGAAAACCCCGCCCGGTCGGCCCCGGCTGGCATCGGTCCCGCGGGCGTGGTTCCGGGCCGGGTCAGGCTGGCGGGCAAGTGCTCGGGCAGCACCGGACCGCTCTCGGCCAGCACGGCGGCGTACTCCATGGCGCTGCGCAGTTCGCGCACGTTGCCGGGCCAGGGGTGGCGCATGAAGAGGTCCATGGCCTCGGGGGAAAGGCCGGACAGGGGCTTGCCGGTCTTGGCCGCCAGCAGATGGAGAAAATGGTCCGCCAGCAGGGGGATGTCGTCTTGGCGCTCGCGCAAGGGCGGCAGGACGATGGGAATGACCGCGATGCGGTAATAGAAGTCCTCGCGGAATCGGCCCTGGGCGATGAGCCGGTTCAGGTCGCGGTTGGTGGCCGTGATGAGGCGGGCGTCGGCGCGGCGGGGCTTGTCCTCGCCCACGCGCTCCATCTGTCCGGTTTCCAGCACGCGCAGGAGCTTGACCTGGGTGGAGAGCGGGGTGTCGCCGATCTCATCGAGAAAGATGTCTCCGCCCTTGGCGGCTTCGAAGCGGCCCTGCCGGGCGCGTACCGCACCGGTGAAGGCCCCCTGGGCGTGTCCGAAAAGCTCGCTTTCCAGAAGCGACTGGCTGAGCGCCGCGCAGTTGAGGCCCACGAACGGACCCGCCGCGCGCGGCCCCAGGGCGTGCAGGGCCCGGGCGGCCAGTTCCTTGCCCGTGCCGGACTCGCCCAGAAGCAGGACCGGGGCCTCGCTCTGGGCGGCCTTTTCCAGGATGTCGAAGAGCCTGCGCATGGGCGCGCTGCGCCCCACCAGGCCGTGGAAGACGTCCGGCCGGTCGAGCAGGCGCGACAGCTCCTCCACCTTGCGGTCCAGGCGGTCGATCTCGGTCAGGTCGAGCACGCTCTCCACCGCGCCCACCACGCGTCCTTGCTCGTCGCGGATGAGGGACTGGTTCTTGAACACCGCCACCCGCGAGCCGTCCTTGCGCGTGAGCAGGCAGCGCCGGGGACCCGAGGCGCGTCCGGCCAGGAGCGGACACCAGGCGTCCGAACACTTTTCGCGCTCCTCGGCGCAGCCCCCGCAGTCGATCACCTGACAGGGCCGGCCCGTGAGTTCCTCCCGCGTGTAGCCGGTGATGCGCGCCAGGCCTTCGTTGGCCATGACGATGGTCCCGGAAGGGTCCACGAGAAAGACGCCCTCCTGGATGGCGTGGCAGATGTCCTGCCAGTGGTTGCTGATGTCCATGGCGTATCATGTGCTTACACATGTGTTTATGTCAAGGCAGGGCGCTTCGGGGCCGCATGGAAGGGAGAATGTTATTTTTCTAAATTGATACAGTTGGTTACGTTGAAGTGGCGTCCTTTGGCACGCATCCTGCTATTACCGGGCCATGTTCGCATCCCTCCCCTCCTCCACGCGCATGAGCCGGCGCACCCTGTTCAAGGCCCTGGGCCTGGGCGGGGCCGCCGCGCTCGTGCCCGCGCGCTCCCGGGCGGCCCTCTGGCAGGATTCCAGCCAAGAACTGGTCACGTTCCTCAACCTCAACGACTGTATAGGTTGCGGCGCCTGCGTGGACGCCTGCCGCGAGAAAAACGCCGACCGGTATCCCAAGCCCGTGCATCCCATTCCGCCCATGATCCCCTCGACCTCCAAGCCCGAGGACTTTTCGGACAAAAAGGGCGACACCTCCCGGCTCACCCCCTACAACTGGCTCTACATCCAGACCGCCGTGGTGGAGACGGAGCAGGGCAAGCGCGAGGTGAACATCCCCCGGCGCTGCCTGCACTGCCAGAATCCGCCCTGCGCCAACCTCTGTCCCTGGGGGGCGTCGTCGCGCCAGGCCAACGGCATCGTGTCCATCAATCCGGACATCTGTCTGGGCGGGGCCAAGTGCCGCACCGTGTGTCCCTGGCACATCCCCCAACGCCAGAGCGGCGTGGGCCTGTACCTGGAACTGCTGCCCACCATGGCCGGCAACGGGGTCATGTACAAGTGCGACCGCTGCCAGGACCGGGTGGCCAAGGGCGAAAAGCCCGCCTGCATAGAGGCCTGTCCCAACTCGGTGCAGACCATCGGGCCGCGTCGCGAGATCGTGGCCATGGCCAAGCGCCTGGCCGCCGAGACCGGCGGATACCTCTACGGGTTGGAGGAAAACGGCGGCACCAACACCATCTATCTTTCGCCCGTGCCCTTCGAGACCCTGAACAAGGCCGTGGAAAAGGGGCCGGGCAAGCCGCATCTGGCCAAGGTGGCCGACGTGATGGCCACCTCGAACCATCTGGCCTGGGCCGTGTTGCTGGCCCCCCTGGCCGGCGTGGCCTCGTCCGTGCTCAAGACCGGCAAGAAACTTCTGGGAAAATCGGAGGCCCCCCGTGACTGAGCCCTTCACCCGCCTGGAAAAGACGGCCTACCGCCTGGTCATGGCCGTTCTGGCCGTCACCGGCATGGCCCAGATGCCCATCTTCAAGCGCTATCGCATCGCCGATGTGCCCGGCCTGGGCTGGACAGCGGACTTTTTCTTCACCCACTGGCTGCACATTCTCGGGGCCGCCGCGCTCCTGTTTCTGCTCGGCCGTCTGGCCGGGCGCGGCGGACTTTTGGGTCTGGGCCGGGTGCGCGGAGGCTTTTTGGCGGTGCTGGTGGGAACCGGGGTGGTGCGCCTGGCCAAGAATCTGCCCGGCGTGAGCTTCGATCCCACCACCACCATGCTCATCGACTGGATTCACCTGGGGGCCGCCATCGGCCTGGGCATAGCCGCCCTGGCGGCCCTGGCCGTCGGTCTGGGCGGACGCCCGGGCCGCAAGGCTCCCCTGCAAGAGGCCTGATCCGACCCCTGGCCAAGAACTCGCCCCCCCCGTCGGCCGCTTGACTCCCTTTGCCGGGAGTGAAGCGCACGTAAAAGCGGGCGGAGACCCCATGAAGGTCTCCGCCCGCTTCTTGATGGCGCAATGCGGACCGAATGCGTCGACCGCGCGGCGGGTTTGCGGTCGCTCCGCGGGACCGCCCCCGCTGCTTTCCGATGTCGCGGGCCTGAACAACACGGGCGCCGGCTGTTCCGAAAAAACGCGCCCCTCAGCGGAACTGGTCTTCCACGTTGGCCGGAAAGCCCAGCACGAACGATTTGATCTGGTCGCGCACCTTGCGGTAGCAGTCGAGCACTTCCTCTTCGGTCTTGGCGTTGGCGGCCAGGGCCGGCGGGTCTTCGAACCCCACGTGGGCGCGCTTGGCCTGCCCGGCGAAATAGGGGCAGTTTTCGCTGGCGTGGTCGCACAGGGTGACCACGTAATCGAAGACCACCGGCGGCAGCATGTCCACGGTTTTGGATTCCTGCCCGGAAATGTCCACTCCCGCTTCCTTCATCACGATCACCGCGCGGGGATTGACCCCGTGGCGCATGACCCCGGCGCTGTAGGGTTCGAACTCCTCGCCGCGCAGGGAGCGCAAAAATCCCTCGGCCATCTGGCTGCGGCACGAATTGCCGGTGCACAAAAACAAAACGCTGGGCTTGGCGGACATGGACTCTCCTTGGAAATGAACCGTTTGGGCGCTTGGCGTCCGGCCCCTTCTACAAGGCATTGTCCCGCCGGGCAACCGTCATGTGCGAAAGGAAAAACGGGAGCCGTCGGGGGGAAGGCCCCGCATGCGGGGAAAAAAGAAAGCTCTGGAGGAGGGGGAGGCCCCGCATGCGGAAGCCTCCCCCGATGGGTGGCGTTTAGTAGCGGTAATGCTCGGGCTTGTACGGCCCGTCGGCTTCCACGCCCAGGTATTTGGCCTGTTCGGAGTTCAAGCGTTCGAGTTTCACGCCCAGGCGTTCCAGGTGCAGGCGGGCCACTTCCTCGTCCAGGAGCTTGGGCAGGGTGTAGACGCCGACCGCGTAGTCCTTCAGGGCCAGGTCGATCTGGGCCAGGGCCTGGTTGGTGAAGGAGTTGGACATGACGAAGCTCGGGTGTCCGGTGGCGCAGCCCAGGTTGACCAGACGGCCTTCGGCCAGAATAATGATGGAGCGGCCCGAGGTCATGGTCCACTTGTCCACCAGGGGCTTGATCTCCACTTTGGAGCAGGTCTTGGAACCTTCCAGGTAGTGCATGGCGATTTCGGAGTCGAAATGCCCGATGTTGCACACGATGGCCCCGTCGCGCATCGTTTCCATGTGCGCGCCGGTGATGACGTCCATGCAGCCGGTGGCGGTGACGAAGATGTCGCCCTGGGTGCAGGCGTCGTCCATGGTGGTGACTTCATAGCCTTCCATGGCGGCCTGCAGGGCGCAGATGGGGTCGATTTCGGTGACGAGCACCCGCGCGCCGAAGCCGCGCATGGAGTGGGCGCAGCCCTTGCCCACGTCGCCGTAGCCGGCCACCACCACGACTTTGCCGGCCATCATCACGTCGGTGGCCCGTTTGATGCCGTCGGCCAGGGACTCGCGGCAGCCGTAAAGGTTGTCGAACTTGGACTTGGTCACCGAATCGTTGACGTTGATGGCCGGGAAGAGCAACTCCCCGTCGCGCATCATCTGATAGAGGCGATGCACGCCGGTGGTGGTCTCCTCGGAGACGCCCCGGATCTTGGAGGCGATGCGCTGGAAACGACCCGGATCGGCCTTGACCGAGGCCGCCAGCCGGTCGAGAATGATGGCCATTTCCTTGTTGGCGGGCTTTTGCTCCAGGAAGGACGGGTCCTTTTCGGCCTTGACCCCGAAGTGGATGAACAGGGTGGCGTCGCCCCCGTCGTCCACGATCAGGTCCGGCCCGGAGCCGTCGGGCCAGGTCAGCGCCATCTCGGTGCACCACCAGTAGTCTTCCAGGGTTTCGCCCTTCCAGGCGTAGACCGCGGCCGTGCCGGCCTCGGCGATGGCGGCGGCGGCGTTGTCCTGGGTGGAGTAGATGTTGCAGCTCGCCCAGCGGATGTCCGCGCCGAGCTCCTTCAGGGTTTCGATGAGCATGGCGGTCTGGATGGTCATGTGCAGGCTGCCGGTCACCTTGAGCCCCTTCAGGGGTTTTTGCGGCCCGTACTTGGCCCGAACGGCCATGAGGCCGGGCATTTCGCTCTCGGCGATGACCATTTCCTTGCGGCCCCAGTCGGCCTGGGGGAGATCGGCCACCATGTACGGCAGGGTGAGGTCCAGAGGTTTGACGGTCATGGGTTCTCCTTCCATGTGGGATGGTTGGGCCGCCTGGCGACGGTGACGCCAAGGGTCAGGCCCATGTTGACGGGAATGTGGTCGGTTTTTTCCGGCCTGAGCCCGGCCCGGCCCAGCCAGTCGGACAGCTCCTCGGGGGAAAAGCCCAGCCAGCGGTCGCCGTAGCGCTTGCGCAGGTCTTCGTTGTCGTGCTTGAGATAGTCGGCCACCACCAGCACGCCGCCCGGGGCGAGCACGCGTCCGGCCTCGACCAGGGCCGCACCGGGATCGGAGAGGTGGTGCAGGGTCAGACTCAGCACGGCGGCTTCGGCCTCGGCGTCGGCCAGGGGCAGGTGTTCGAGCTCGCCCACGCGCAGGCTCACCGCGTGGCCGGGATTGGTCTCCCTGGCCCGTTCGAGCATGGCGGACGAAGCGTCCACCCCGATCACCCGCTCGGCCTTGCGGGCCAGGGCCGCCACCAGTCCGCCCGGGCCGCAACCCAGGTCGACGGCCACGGCGCAGGTCGGCACGCGGTCCATCAGCAGGCCTTCGAGGTCGAGTCCGCCCAGCACCTCGCGGCGCATGTCCGGCCAGCGTCCGGCCACGGCGTTGAAGAACCGGCGGGTCTCCTGGGCGCGCAAGGCCATCACCTGGGCCGCGCGATCCAGATCCTGGCCGTGGTCCAGGTCCTGCAGAAAGGGGGCGAGGGCGGCCAAAAGTTCGCTGGCCCGGCCGGACTGGGCCGGCGCGTAGAAGGCCCACAGGCCGTCGCGGCGCACGCGCAGCAGGCCGCACTCCACCAGAATGCGCAGGTGGCGCGACACGCGCGACTGGCCCATGGCCAGCGCCGCCACGATTTCGCCCACGTTGAGCTCGTGGCGCGCGAGCAGGCGCACGAGACGCAACCGGGTCTCGTCGGCCAGGGCCTTGAACACGGCGGGGACGTTCATCGGCCAAGGCCTTGGCGCAGGCGGGGCAGCCAGGTGCCGTGCAGGACCGCGTCGGCGACCATGCCGGCCGCAAGGCCCCAGAAGGCCGAGCCCACGCCGAAGGCGGAAAATCCCGAGGCCGTGGCCAGAAAGGTGACCAGGGCGGCCTCGCGCCGGTCGGCCTCTTCCATGGCCTGGGTCAGGCCCGAGGCGATGGCCCCGAACAGGGCCAGGCCCGACACCACGGCGATGAGCGCGCCGGGCAGGGCCGTGAAGAGCCCCACCAGCGTGGCCCCGAAGGCTCCCACCACCAGATAGGAAACGGCGCAGGCCACGCCGGCCACGTAGCGTTTGTTCGGGTCCGGGTGGGCTTCCGGCCCGGTGCAGATGGCCGCCGTGATGGCCGCCAGGTTGATCGCATGGCAGCCGAACACCGAGAGCGCGGCGGAAAAGGCCCCGGTCGCCGCGATGAGCGGTCCGCCGGGCGCGTCGAAGCCGCTGGCGCGCATGACGCCCAGGCCCGTGGCGTTCTGCCCGGTCATGGTGACGAGAAACAGCGGCGCGCCCAGGCCCAGGATGGCTCCCAGGCTGAAGACCGGGGCGGTGAACACCGGCCAGGTCAGGGCGGTTTCCACCTGCTCCACCCGCAACAGTCCTTGGCTCCAGGCCGCCGCGACTCCGACCAGCAGGGTGGTGAGCACGGCGTAGCGCGGGGCCAGCCTGCGACAGAGCAGATAGACGGCGCACATGCTTCCCACCAGGACCGGCGCGCCGGGCAGGCGCACGAACACGTCCATGCCGAAACGCAGCAGGATGCCGGCCAGCATGGCCGAGACAACGGCCTTGGGGATGCGGTCCATGAGGGCGGAAAACAGTCCCGTGACGCCGCACAAAGCCATGGCCGCGCTGGAGACGAGAAACGCGCCCACGGCCTCGGGGTAGGGATAGCCGGCCAGGGCCGTGACCAGGAGGGCCACTCCGGGCGTGGACCAGGCCACCACCACGGGTTGGCGGTAGCGCAGCGACAGCCACAGGCCCGTGATTCCGCTGCCGATGGAGATGGCCCAGATCCAGCTCGAGAGCTGGGCCTGGGAAAGGTGCGCGGACTGGGCGGCCTGAAAGATGAGCGCGGCGGGCCCGCCGTAGCTCACCACCACAGCGAGGATTCCGGCGGTAAGGGCCGACAGGGAAACATCCCGGCGAAGCGATCGGTTCATGGGGTGGGGTCTAGCTCAACCGTGTGACTATATCAAGATATATTGATGTAGTTGCGCGGTTTTTCCGTCTCCTCCGCCAAAGGGCGCGGCGTGGGCGCTTATCCTGCGTGGAACGTAACGAGATCCTTGATGAAATCCCCGGGTCGCTCCCAATGCAGGGCGTGGCCTGCGTCATAGGTCCAGAGGGCGGCGCCTGGGATCAGGGCGAGGAGTTCGTCCTGGTCGGCCCTGGAAAAGAGGCCGTCGTTTTGTCCCCAGGCCAGGGCCGTGGGGCAGGCGATGGAGGACAGCAGGGGGCGGTTGTCGGTGGCGGCCAGTGCGGCCAGTGCGGCCTTCCAGATGGCCGCGGGCAACTTCAGGCTCTGGTCGATGATCGTGCGAAGAAATGCTCCCGGCACGGGCTGGGAGGGGTCCTGAAAGGCTGCCACGAAGGCGCGGGGGATGGGGTCGGACAGGGTGCGCACCTCGTCCAGGAATTCCAGGATGATGGGGGTGTTCCCCGCCGGCGCGCTGGCCATGAGCACGAGCTTGTCCACCGTTCGCGGATGGGTCGCGGCCAGGGTCTGGGCCACGAAGCTGCCCATGGAGTGCCCGGCCACTGTGGCGGAGGCCAGGCCCAGGGCGTCCATCAGGGCGGCCACGTCGGCCGCGTGATCGGCCATGGCGTAGCCTCCGGCCGGCCGGTCCGAATCGCCGTGGCCGCGCAAGTCCGGCGCCAGCACCGGGATGCCCGGAGGCAGGGCGTCCAGCACCAGCTCGAAGGACTGCCAGGAATCGGCGAAGCCGTGCAGCAGCACCACGGGGGAGCCGGCCCGGACATCGCCGCGCAGGGCGTAATGAAGGGTGACGCCGGTGGGCAATGCGGCGCGGCCGAACTGGAGCGCTTGCGCGTCTGGCATGGGACACCTGCCTGAAAAGATGGATTGTGCGCACGATAGCCGCAATCGGGGGGCAAAGGCAACCGGCGGGCACGGGGGCTCGGGTCGAACTTCGGAAAACAGGACCGGCGCGGGCGAACGGGGTACGGCGTGGGAAGAGACGGGGGCTGGCGCCCGAAGCGACGCGTCTTGCGGGCTCGCGGGTTCACGGGCGGGCGCTCGGGCGGGCGGATCGTGGTGCGGGAAACTGTGCTACAATTTTGTGACTGGAGTGGGGAGGCGGGTCGGATTGAGGCTCCGGCGTTGGCCTGGCCCGAGATGGGAGACCCGGGACCAGGCCCGTCACAGCGCCGGCGGCGGTGTTGAAGTGCCGTGACAGCTTTTTGCCTACGCCATGTGTACGCGAAGGACAAGTAAAACCCGTGGTCCGTTTTGGGGAGACACCGGGGTGAAGGAAAAGTTTCAGATTGGTTATTGACAGGGCTGGACGCGGACAGTATTTACATTTATGTGAAATGCGCGTGGCAAGAAGACCTGTCCGCTTTGGTCGGCGTATGGCGCTGCGCCGGCTTGGGACAAGTCGATAACGCGCGATGGAGGTTTTCGGCGTTTCCGCTCGCGGCCTGCGGCATGGCGGAACCCTGAGGCGAAATCCATAGAACGACCGACTCTCTGACCAGGCGCGTGTCCCACTTGGCCCGACGACCGGCCATCATTGGATTCTGGCAATTTTGTCAACTGCGCAACGGCCTTTTACGGGAATGGGGAAACAGGTATGAAGAAGTATCTCCCGGTGTTTCTTGTGCTGATCCTGCTCACGATGGCGACCGCTCCGTCGGTCCTCCTGGCTGACGAGCCCAAACCGGAAACCCCGGCCGCCGAACCGGCCAAGCCGGATCCCACTGGCGCCAACATCGGCACGGCCGCCGACATCGTGGGCTATGCCGCCAACGGACCCACCAAGGAAGACCTCGCGACCATGAGCGAGAAAGAGCCTCTGGCCGCCAAGGTCGCCGAGGCCGCCGGCAAGAACAAGGTGTCCATCAATTTTACCTGGACCCTCATGTGCGGCTTCCTGGTCATGTTCATGCAGCTGGGCTTCGCCCTGGCCGAGACCGGCTTCACCCGGGCCAAGAACGCCGCCCACACCATGACCATGAACTTCATGGTTTACGGCATCGGCATGCTCGGCTACTGGCTCACCGGCTACGCCCTGCAGATGGGCGGGGCCGGCCCCTTCGCCACCCTCGGAGGCGGAGGAACCCTGGACACCGAGTTCACCATTTCCCTGTTCGGCAAGGACTTCGGCCTGTTCGGCCTCAAGGGATTCCTGCTCGGTGGCGATACCTATGACGTGGCCATTTTCACCATGTTCCTCTTCCAGATGGTGTTCATGGACACCGCCGTGACCATCCCCACCGGGTCCATGGCCGAACGGTGGAGCTTCAAATCGTTCGTTATCTACGGATTTTTCATGTCCATGCTGGCCTACCCCCTGTACGGCAACTGGGTGTGGGGCGGTGGCTGGCTGGCCACTCTGGGCAAGAGCTTCGGTCTGGGACACGGCGTGGTGGACTTCGCCGGCTCCTCGGTGGTGCACATGACCGGCGGCGTGGCCGCCCTGGCCGGGGCCATCGTCCTGGGGCCGCGCCTGGGCAAGTACGGGCCTGACGGCAAGATCAACGCCCTGCCCGGCCACCACATCCCCATGGCCATCGCCGGCTGTCTGATCCTGGCCTTCGGTTGGTTCGGCTTCAACGCCGGCTCCACCCTGGCCGGCTCCGATCTGCGCATCGGCGTGGTGGCCACCAACACCATGCTGGCTTCGGCCGCCGGAGCGGTCTCGGCCATGTGCTACATGTGGATGATCTACGGCAAGCCCGACGCCTCCATGGCCGCCAACGGCCTGCTGGCCGCCCTGGTGGCCATCACCGCGCCTTGCGCGTTCGTCACTTCGGGCGCGGCCGTGCTCATCGGCTTGATCGCCGGCGTGCTGCTCTGCGTGAGCGTCTTCTTTGTGGACCGCACCCTCAAGATCGACGACCCCGTGGGCGCCATTTCGGTGCACGGCGTCAACGGCGCCTGGGGCGTTCTTTCGCTCGGTCTCTTCGCCGACGGCGTGTACGGCGACGGCTGGAACGGCGTGGACGGAACCGTCACGGGTCTGTTCTACGGCGACGGCGGTCAGTTCGTGGCCCAGTGCGTGGGCGTGCTCACCAACTTCGTGTTCATCTTCGTGATCTTCTACGTGTTCTTCAAGGTCTTGAACATGTTCGTGAAGATGCGCGTGAGCCCCGAGATCGAACGCGAAGGCCTGGACCTCGAAGAGGTGGGCGTGTTCGCCTACCCGGATTTCTCCCTGACGAAGACCAACCGGTAAGGAGCGTCCCAGATGAAAATGATCACGGCAATCATCAAGCCCTTCAAGCTCGATGCGGTGAAAGAGGCCTTGGACAAGGTTGGCGTGCACGGCATGACCGTGACGGAAGTGAAAGGCTACGGACGCCAGAAAGGCCATACCGAAGTCTACCGGGGAGCCGAATACCAGGTGGTGTTCACGCCCAAGGTGAAGATAGAATTGGTGGTCAAGGCCGACCAGGCCTCCGCGGTGGTGGAAACCGTGAAATCCACGGCCAACACCGGCAACGTGGGCGACGGCAAGATCTTCGTCTTCAGTCTGGAGGAAGTGATGCGTATCCGTACCGGAGAAACCGGGGAGAACGCCATCTAACGTCAAGAGACGCCCGGCGCGGCGGAGAAGGCCATGCGCATTCGCCGCGCCGAAACAGGCAACCGTTCGCCGCGTCGCACCCGGCGCGGCGGATTCCGCGAAAGCGATACACAGCCGCCAGGCGGCAAACACACGGGAGGGGGCTTCGGCCCCCTCCGCGTGTTTTTGGCATGGCCGCCTGCCTGTCGCGGCCCGGTTCCCGTTCCTGTCGCGCCGGGTGGTCCCGGTCTGGGGCGGTCGGGATCGCAAGCCGCGACGGACCCGGACCGTCCCACGCTCCGGGCCGTTGCGGACGGACCGCGAAAGCGATCAGGTGTGGCTGAATCCCGAGGCCGTCTCCGCCGTCAGGGAGTGGGCCACGGGGTTTTGGGCGAAGTAGTCCAGGCAGCGTTTGAGGTCTTCCACCAGCAGGTCGGCCAGGTCGCGGCTGAACCCGTGGCGGACCAGGGCGCGCATGACCACCAGGTCCTTCCGGTTGGCGGGCATGGAGTAGGCCGGCACCTGCCAGCCCCGGGAACGCAGCCGGTCGGACAGATCGTAGAGATTGAAGGCGTGCTTCTTGCCTTCGGCCAGGCTCCAGGACACGGCCGGAATGCCGCCCCGGCCGTCGTAGATGACCTCGAAGTCCGGCAAGGAGCGCAGGGCGTCCCCCAGGTAGGCGGCCGTCTGGTAGCAGGCGTTCTGGAGTTTGCGGTAGCCTTCGCGGCCCAGGCGCAGGAAGTTGTAGTACTGGGCCACGATCTGTCCTCCCGGGCGGGAGAAGTTCAGGGCGAACGTGGGCATGTCGCCGCCCAGATAGTTGACCCGGAAGATCAGGTCCTCGGGCAGTTCCTTGGCGTCGCGCCAGACCACCCAGCCCACGCCGAGCGGCGACAGCCCGAATTTGTGACCCGAGGCGTTGATGGATTTGACCCGGGGCAGACGGAAATCCCACAGCAGGTCGGGTTGGCAAAACGGGGCCAGAAAGCCGCCGCTGGCTCCGTCCACGTGCACCGGGATGTCCAGCCCGGTTTCGGCCTGGAAGGCGTCCAGGGCCTGGCACACCGCTTCAACGGGTTCGTACTGGCAGGTGAAGGTCACGCCCAGGGTGGGCACCACGCCGATGGTGTTCTCGTCGCAGCGCTTGATGACCTCCTCGGGGCTCATGATGAGCCGGCCCTTTTCCATGGGGATTTCGCGCAGCTCCACGTCCCAGTAGCGGGCGAACTTGTGCCAGCAGATCTGCACCGGACCGCAAATCATGTTGGGCTTGTCCGCGGGTTTGTTCGCGGCCTGGCGTCCTTCCCGCCAGCGCCACTTCATGGCCAGGCCGCCGAGCATGGCCGCCTCGCTCGATCCGGTGGTGGAGCAGCCCATGGTGTTGGCGGCTTCGGGCGAATGCCACAGATCGGCCAGCATGTGCACGCAACGCGCTTCCAGCTCGGCTGTTTGCGGATATTCGTCCTTGTCGATCATGTTTTTGTCCAGGCATTCGTCCATGAGCCGATGCACTTCGGGATCGGCCCATGTCTGGCAGAAGGTGGCCAGATTCTGTCGGGAGTTGCCGTCGAGCATCAGCTCGTCGTGCACCACCTGATAGGCGTGCCGGGGATCGATTTCCTTGGCCGGAAAACGGTATTTGGGCATGCGCACCGAAAGGTCGCTCGACGCGTAGACATCATCGAGAAGGTTGTCGCGGACTGTTTTTTTTTCATGCAATGCCATGCTGTCGCCTCCTTGGTGGATGGTTTGGCCGTTGGTTTCTCTTAGTCGAGGTCACGCCGCCATCCGGGTTTCTTGCAGGCGTTTATGACGAGGGGCATACCGACGAACACAACCAGGCCGGTCGCCACCAATCCCACGTACAGGGCCGGATTGCCCACGGGAAGATTCGTCGGCGGGAAAAATCCCACCACCAAAGAAAAGCACACGCCCAAAAGGCCGATCCCGGCGACCAGGTCCATGCCGAAATTGCCGCCCGGCACCTTGTAGGAGCGCGGCAGGTCGGGCCGGGTGCGACGCAGCTTGATGGCCGCGGCGTACATGAGGATGTACATCACGAGATAGAGGGTGATGGTCATGGCCGAAAGGACGAAAAAGGCCACGCTCACGTTGTCCATGACGAAGTAGAGGGTGGCCAGCAGGCTCACGATCACCGCCTGGATGAGCAGGATGTTAATCTGCACGCCGTTCTTGTTGACCTTGGCCATGAAGGGGGGAATCTCGCCCTGCTTGGCCGTTTCGAGCAGGCCCCGGCTCGGCCCGCCCACCCAGGACATGACGCCGCCAATGGCCCCGAAGGCCGTGAGCAGACCGAACACGGGGGTCAGGAAGCCGAGGTGAAACTTGTCGAGCAGGTCCTGGAAGGCCTGCATGAGACCGGCCGTGAGGCTGATGTCGGCGCTTGGCACCACGGCCGCCACGGCCAGGGAGCCCAGCATGAACAGGAGAAAAATGACCGCCCCGGCCAGGAACACGCTCTCGGGGAACTGACGGGAGGGGTTCTCCAGCTCGTTGGCGTGCACGGCGTGGACCTCCACGCCGGCGAAAAGCAGGATGATGCCGGCCAGAAAGGCCACGCTGCCAAGCCCGGTGATGTGGGGGAAAAGCCTGGCGTGGTCCCCGTGGTGGACCAGCCGGCCGGCTTCGGCCGCGCCCTGGACCGGATCGAGAAAGGCGATGGGATTGCCCTGGTCGATCCACAAAAAACCGAGCACGATGACCACCACGCCGGGCAGGACCGTGCCCAGAAGCACGCCGTACTTGGTGACCGAGCTGGCCACTCCCGACCCGGCCAGGGTGAGGAACGTGGCCAGCCAGTAGCACACCAGGATCACGACGCCGGTGTAGACGCCGTTCTGGGCCAGTTCCGGGCGCATGACCGCGTAGGCCAGGCAACTGGCCGCGAAACCGAGGACCGTGGGATACCACACCACGTTCTGGATCCACTGAAGCCAGATGGCGGTGAAGCCCCAGCGCGAACCGAAGGCTTCCTTGATCCAGGTGTAGACGCCGCCGCCTTTGTCGCTGAAGGCGCCTCCCAATTCGGCCGCCACCAGCGAGGCGGGGATCAGGAACAAAACGGTGGAGAAGAGGATGTAAAATACCAGGGAAAGCCCTTCCTTGGCCATCATCGGCAGCCCGCGCAGGCTCACCACGGCGGCCACGGTCATCATGCTCAGCGTAAAAACCGACATTTTCGTTTTTTTCAATGGCGAATCCTCATTGTTTAGCAGCATGCGGCAAAACGTCCGGGCCTGGCGGACTCTGTGGACAATCGAGGCCGATGTGGTGAAACGGCCCCGCGCGGTCAAAGCCGTGGGCGTGGTTCGTCAGGGGGGCGAAGAACCGGAACGTCCGCAGCGCTTTCCAACCGGCAAGCGCGTGGATTGGTGCGCGCTTGTTTTCACCGTGTTCGCGTCTTCAGGGATTGAGAAGGCCGCGAACGTGTCCGTTGTAATCGCCGCACCGGTTCCTTCGTGGGTGGAAGGCGGCGGCGCCCGCCCTGGCGAAAGTTCTCCTTCTGTCGCATGCTGGAAGTTTACGGGAAGCCAACTATCCGTAAAAAGATACAACAATGAAGGAGGATAGACGCCGACAGGTCTTCTTGCAACCCTTGTCGATTTTTTGTCGCCAAAAAGAGTCTTTCGGTCGGGCTTGTTCGGGGCACGCCCCGTGGGGGAAGGTTCTCGGGCGATACGCCCGCGAGGTGGGCGCGTTTTTGTTCGAACAAACGCGCCGAGAGGGAGGGTGCGGGAACCTGAAGCGGACTTCGGGCGGTTTCTTTCTCGTCTTTCGCCCGCTACAGGGCGATTTCCACCGGGGTCCCAGGCGTAAGTCCCAGCCGGGCGGCGGCGTCGCTTTGGTGGGCGGCGAGTTCGAAATATCCCTGGCTGCCGGGCAGCAGGCCGATTTCTTCCGGGGCGAGTTCTCCGTACGTCTGGACCTGGCGCAGGGCATGGCGGGTCGGCGCGACCAGGACCGGAGCGCGGCGCGGGGCCAGGGGGCGCGCCCATGTTTCGATGGCCAGGTTGAGCACGCAATTGCCGAAACGGTCCACGTGCAGCACCAGGGCGCTGAGCGTGTCGCCGTCCAGCCGGGGGGCGGCCCGGGGCAGGCGGACCAGGGAGTCCAGTTCCACGGGCTCGCCCAGGCTGTGCGGGGGCTCGCCCAGCAGGAAGCGTCCGGCCACGGGGGCGAAGACATCCCGGCCGTGGAAGGTGGGACAGGCGGTGTGGACGAGCAGGGAATGCACGGCGAAGGCGCGGGCCGCTCCCGGTCGGTCGAGCAGCGCGGTGAGCAGGCCGTTGTCCGGCGCGAGCACGTTGCGCGCGCCTTTTTGCAGCAGGATGATGCGTCGAGTGGTGCCCACCCCCGGGTCCACCACCACGAGAAAAAACGTGGACTCGGGGAAGTGCTCGAAGCTGGACGCGAGAAAGAACCCGGCCTGGGCCACGTTGTGGGGGGCCACGTCGTGGGAGAGGTCCACCAGGCGCAGCCGGGGCGCGCAGTCGTAGAGCGCGCCCTTGAGCTGGCCCACGTAGGGGTCGGACAGGCCGAAGTCGGTGAGCAGCACCACCAGAGGGGCCGGGAGCGCGCTCACGGCCGGACCGCCAGATCGCGTTCGGAGCGGGCGATGGCTTCCCAGTCGAAGCGGCCGGCCACCTGGGCGGCCTGGACGGCCAGAGCGGCCCGTTTGGCCGGGTCTTCCAGCAGGGCGAGCACCTGGGCGGCAAAGCCGGACACATCGCCTTGCGGCAGACGTACCATGCCGCCGGGAAAAATTTCGTCGTAGATTTTCAGGTCGTAGGCCACCACGGGCAATCCGCTGGCCATGGCCTCCACGGCCACCTGGCCGAAGCTCTCGTAATGGCTGGGCATGCAGAAAACTCCGGCCGCCTTGAGCAGGCGGATTTTTTCTGCGCCCTGGCGAAAACCCAGCAGTTCCACGTTGCGTTCCAGTCCGGCGGAGGCGATTTCGGAACGCAGGGAGTCGAACCACCACTGCGACCCGCCGCCGATCACGCCCAGCCGGGCGTCCGGTTTCCTGTCGCAGACGGCCCGCCAGATTTTCACCAGATCGAAAAGACCCTTCTGGGGATGGAGCCTGCCCAGGAAAATGCCGTCGAAGCGCGGGGTGTCGGGCAGGGGCTCCACCTGGGCGAACTGGTCCTGATCCACGCCCATGGTGACCACGGTAACGGCGTCGGCTTTCACGAAACGGGCGAGCAGGGCGTCGCGGTCCAGGGAGTTGAGCACAAGGAGCCGCGCGCCGAACGCTCTGGCCAGGGCGATGGCCGCCAACTGGGTGGACCAGTAGAGAAGCCCGCGCACGGTGGGAACGCGAAGTCCCTGGCGAAACACGTTTTCGTAACCTTTGAAGGGATTGGGCGCGAGCAGGAAGACGCAGACCGTGAGCGTGGCCTTGGGGTTTCGCAACTTGGCCAACAGGGCGGGCACCAGGTCCACGAGAAAGTCGGATGGCGCGTAGATGGCGTCCATTCCCTTGGGATAGCGCACGAACAGGCAGCGAAAAAGCCGCCAGAGATAGGTGCGCAACACGTTGCCCAGGCTGTCGGCTTCGCTGGTGAAGGGCTCGGGAAATACCTGATAGTCGAGTCCGCGCACTCCCTGGGATTCGAACACTCCGATCTGGCGCTTGGGCAAGAGCACGGTAAGACGCTCGCCCCAGGCCAGCCAGCGCTTGGCGATTTCGGAAAAGCGGACTTCGCTGCCGTCGCGATTGGCGGTGTTCACCCGGCCCATGGCCGGAATGAAGATGTTCATGCGGTCAAAGCCTCCGGCCGGCCGCCCGGCTGGGTGGCGGCGGTTGTGCGAAACAGACGCTCGCGGATGGGTCAGAAGCCCGCGTGCGGGCCGGACGTTCCCATACCCTCGGGAGCGGGCGGCGGCAACCGTTCATGCGCGGGGCCGACGGCTGAAAGAAAAGAAGCAGCGCGTCCCCGAACGCCCTGGCGCGCTTTCGCGGGCGCGAAAGCCGAACGGGAAGGGCCTCGGCGTGATGATCGTCGGTCGGTCGCGGGCGCGAGCGGGTCAGCGCGGACGGGCCTTCAGGAGGGAAGCCACCAGACGGGAAAGCCCGGCCAGGACAAGCACGGTCAGCCCGTCCCGGAAAGAGCAGAAGAGAAGCGGCAGGCCGATGAGCGTGAACACGAACGGCAGCGCCTTGCCCAGGAATTCCGCCAGGGAGAGCTTGCGGGCCGAGCGGCAGGCCTTGGGGCCTTCCAGGTAATAGGGATAGGGGTGGTCGAAGACCACTTCGGCCAGAAACAGCAGGAATCCGAAACCGATCAGCGTGAGGACGATCATGGACATGTGAATCCTCGCTTCGGGTTGAGCACCCGCTTGAACAATACTCGGCGGCCGTGTCGCCTTGGAAAGGCCGGATCTTCGCGCGGTCCGCGCCCTGTACTCCGGGCTTGCGGCCCGATGGTGGTCGCTGAAAACCCGACCGTTTTGGACGCAATACGGCGACGCCAGAAACGCGCTTTTCGCACAATGGCTTACGCGGCGTGTTTTTTGTTGCGAAGTCTTGGCGAAAAAGGCATGTACGTAATTGACAAAATGTGTAACCAGAAAGCCTGTTCCAGGCAACACCATCACATTTATTTCCCTTTTCGTGATTGTGGAGTCCGGATGCCTGGGTACGTTTTCTGGTAATATTCGTGATGCTCAAGAGCGTATCCAAACAAGGAGGGCGTGAGACGACATGCGGCAAGCGTCTCCAGACACCGCCAAGGGGCCGATAACGGCCCGACCCGCTCCTTTCGCCGTGCCCGAGGACGTGAAACATCTCGGTCCGGCGGAGCTTGCGGCCTTCACCCAGGCCTTCAAGGTCTGGTCCGGGCGCGGAAGGACCCAGGCCACCAGAACGTCGCGGCGGCGCGTCTGGCTTATCTATCTCGTGTTGCGCTACACCGGGGCCAGGCTCGGTGAAGTGTTGTCCCTGGACGAACGCACCGATCTCAATGTTGACGAGGGGGTGGTGGTGTTTCGCGGCCGTGACGGCGACGAAACCTTGCCCCGCGAAGTGCTCGTTCCCCCGGAAGTGGCCGAAGAGTTGGCCAAGGCCTTGGAGAGTCCCGAATTCTCCGGCATGCGCGGCGAAGTGTTTCATATGGACGCCGGCTATATTCGGCTCAAGTTCCATGAACGCGCCGCCGAGGCCGAAGTGGAAAAGGGGCTGGCCAGCCCCCGGGTGCTGCGCAACTCCCGGGCCATCGAACTGTTGCGTTCCGGCATGCCGCTGAGCGTTGTGCAACATATTCTGGGCCACAAGAGCGCCAGCCTCACGGCCCAGTATCTGTCGTTCACCAGCCAAGCGGTTCGTAATATTCTGCAACAACATATCCTCAAGGAGAGCGCCATGAAAACCAGCGCCAGAAACGCCTTTACCGGCTCCGTCACCGCCATTCGTCAGGGCATGATCCTCTCCGAGGTGGAAGTCACCACCGCCAGCGGCAATGTCGTCACGTCCGTCGTCACCAAGGAGAGCTTCGAAAAGCTGGGCATCGCCGAGGGCATGGCCATGACCGCCACCATCAAGGCTCCCCAGGTCATCGTGCTCAAAGAGCCTGCGGCCGGCAAGACCAGCGCCCGCAACCGCTTTTTCGGCAAGATCGTGCGGGTCAACGAAGGCCTCATCGCCGCCGAAGTGGTGGTGAAAATCGCCGACGGCACCGAAGTGTGCGCCCTGATCACCGACGTGTCGGTCAAGAGCCTGGGCTTGGCCGTGGGTGACGAGGTGTGGGTCATGTTCAAGGCCTTTTCCGTGGTCCTCAACGCCGACTAAACGTTTTTCGGGACGCGTCCGCCCGGGCGCGTCCCGCCCCGCCCCCGCCCATCGCCCGGTTGCCAAGACCGCCCGCCTTTCGTAGCCTCGCGCCTCGCCTTCGGGCCTCATTCCACTTTTTCAGGAGAAATCGCCATGAGCGCTTCCCTTCGCTTTGTCGTGGAACCCGGCAAGACCCGCCTCGGTTGGATCGGAACCGGCGTTATGGGCTGTTCCATGTGCTCGCATCTGCAAATCGCCGGCTACCAGGTCACGGTCTTCAACCGCACCCGGGCCAAGGCCCAACCCCTGCTGGACGCCGGAGCGACCTGGGCCGACACGCCCAAAGACGTGGCCCGGGCCAGCGACGTGATCTTCACCATGGTGGGCTTTCCCAGGGACGTGCAGGAGGTCTACTTTGGACCGTCCGGCCTTCTGGCGGGACTCAAATTCGGCGGCGTCGCCGTGGACATGACCACCACCAGCCCGAGCCTTGCGGCGGACATCGCCCGGCGCGCGGCCCAACGGGGAGCCTTCGCCGTGGACGCCCCGGTCTCGGGCGGAGACCTGGGGGCCAGAAACGCCGCTTTGTCCATCATGTGCGGCGGCGATGCGGACATCATAGGCGGCGTGGCCCCCCTCCTGAACCTGCTCGGTACGAACGTTACGCGCCAGGGTGGACCCGGGGCGGGCCAGCACGCCAAGCTGTGCAACCAGATTGTCATCGCCGGAACCATGATCGGCGTGTGCGAATCCCTGCTCTACGCCGCGAAGGCCGGATTGGACCCCGCCGCCGTGCTCGGAGCCATCACCAAAGGCGCGGCCGGAAGCTGGTCGCTGGAAAACCTTGCGCCGCGCATCCTCAAGGGGGACTTCGCTCCGGGGTTCATGATCGACCATTTTGTCAAGGATATGGGCATCGCCCTGGAAGAATGCCGCCGTTTGAGCCTCACCCTGCCGGGGCTGGAACTTGTGGAAAAGCTCTATCGCCAGGCTCAGGAAATGGGTTTCGGGCAAAACGGCACCCAGGCTCTATACCTGGCCCTGGAAAAGCTTGGCTCGTGAGAACAGAGGCGTGTAGGTCATCTTGCCGAAATAATTCGTGAAAAAAAGAGTCTTTCCTCTGATGGACAAAAAATCCAGAATTCCGCTTGTGTATTTTTCGACTTCGATTAGGGTTTCATTCCCGGCCGACCCCAAGCGCGTGCGCTGGAAATTCCTGGTCGGCCAGGTTTGAGGAGCGATTGAAATGGTGAATATTTATGTGGGCAACATGCCTTTCAGTGCCACGGAAGATGAGGTCCGCAACCTCTTCGCCCAGTTTGGCGAAGTGCAGTCCGTCAGCCTCATCAACGACCGCGAGACCGGCCGCTTCAAGGGCTTTGGTTTCGTTGAGATGGAGGACGAAGGTGCCCGGACTGCCATGGCGGAGCTCAACGGCCGCGACATGGGCGGACGCAGCCTGCGCGTGAACGAAGCTCAGGCGCGGCCCCGTAGTCCGCGTCCTCGGCGCGACGCCTGGTAAGCTGAAATGGCCTGTCGCCATTGGCGATAGAACGAGAACGACGCCCCGCGAAAGCGGGGCTTTTTTTTATGCTTGGATTTGAAAACGCTGTCGGCCGGCCGCTGGAATGTTCTCCCGGAGCCTTGTTTGCGCGGTGGGATGAGAAAGAAAGATTGGGGGAAGGAACCTTTTGTTCACAAAAGGTTCCTTCCCCCAAACCCCCATCCTCCCAAAAACTTTATCTTGGGGGGATGCGTTCGCGCAGGTGCGCGGTCTGCGGCAGATTGATCCGTGTGAAGGCGCGCGGTGAAGCCTTGCTTGAGGGGAGCCCTCAGCGTTCAACAGAGACAGGGAGAAAGTTTTTTGGGGGAGGGAGGGGTGTGGGGAGGGGACCCCCTTTTGTTCACAAAAGGGGGTCCCCTCCCCACTTCCTTTTTTCTTCTTCGTCCTTACATGGCTTCAACAATCACGGAGCAGCCCTGTCCGCCGCCGATGCACAGGGTGGCCAGGCCGCGCTTGGCGCCGAGGCGCTTCATGCCGTGGAGCAGGGTGACCAGGATGCGCACGCCGGTGCAGCCGATGGGGTGCCCCAGGGCGATGGCGCCGCCGGAGGGGTTGATCTTTTCGGGCGGAAAGCCCAGTTCGCGGCCCACGGCCAGCCACTGGGCTGCGAAGGCCTCGTTGGCTTCGATGAGGTCGATGTCGTCGATAGTCATGCCGGCCCGACTGAGCGCCTGGCGGGTGGCGGGGATGGGACCGAGGCCCATGACGTTGGGTTCGACCGCGCCGGTGCCGTAGGAGATGAGGCGGGCCATGGGCTTGAGGCCCATTTCCTTGGCCTTGGCCGCGGAAACCACCATGACGGCGGCCGCGCCGTCGTTGATGCCCGAGGCGTTGCCGGCGGTGACGGTCCCGCCCTTCTTGAAGGCGGGTTTCAGCTTGGCCAGGCCTTCGGCGGTGGTGGCCTTGGGGTGTTCGTCGGTGTCGAAGACGATGTCGCCCTTGCGGCCCTTGATGGTCACGGGAACGATTTCATTCTTGAAGTTGCCGGCGGCGATGGCGGCCTGGGCCTTGTTCTGCGAAGCGAGGGCGCAGGCGTCTTGATCTTCGCGGGTGATGCCGTAGCGTTCGGCGATGTTTTCGGCGGTGACGCCCATGTGGATGGGTTCGAACGCGTCGGTCAGGCCGTCGCTGATGAGGGAGTCATACACCTTGTCGGTGCCCATGCGGTAGCCGTTGCGGCACTTGAAGAGCATGTAGGGGGCGGCGGACATGTTTTCCATGCCGCCGGCGAGGATGATGTCGGCATCATCGGCGTTGATGGCCTGGGCGGCGAGCATGACGCACTTGAGGGCCGAGCCGCAGAGCTTGTTGACGGTGTAGGAGGGCATGTTCACGGGGAAGCCGGCGTTGACGGCGGCCTGGCGGCCGGGGTTCTGTCCCTGTCCGGCCTGCAGGACGTTGCCCATGATCATTTCCTGGACGTCGGTGGTCTTCAGGCCCGAGCGTTTGAGGCATTCGGCGGCGACGATGGAGCCGAGTTTGTGGGCCGGAGTACCGGAAAGAGTGCCGTTGAAGGTTCCGATGGCGGTGCGGACGGGTGCGACGAGGACGATGTCTTTCATTGTGAACGCTCTCCTTAAAAGCGGCTAGGAGTGGTGTGGGCGCGGGGCATCGCGCCGAAACCAGGGGACGACAAATTTTCAAGAGCTATGCCCCGGGTAGGGGAATCGGCCCGCCGCAAAGGTGCTGCGGCGGGCCGACGAGGAATGCGTTAGTGGTGACGAATAAGGCCTAGAGGGCTTCGATGATCATGGCAGTGCCCTGACCGCCGCCGATGCACAGGGTGGCCAGGCCCTTCTTGGCGCCCAGGCGCTTCATGCCGTACATCAGGGTGACCAGGATACGGGCGCCGGAGCAGCCGATGGGGTGACCCAGGGCGATGGCGCCGCCGGAGGGGTTCAGCTTGTCGGCGGGGAAGTTCAGTTCCTTGCCCACGGACAGGCACTGGGAGGCGAAGGCCTCGTTGGCTTCGATCAGGTCGAGGTCGGCCACGGTCAGGCCGGCCTTTTCCAGGGCCTTGCGGGACGCGGGCACGGGGCCAAGACCCATGACATTGGGCTCGACGGCGCCGGCGGCGTAGGAAATGACCTTGGCCATGGGGGTGAAGCCCAGAGCCTTGGCCTTTTCGGGGGTGGTGACGATCATGGCGGCGGCGCCGTCGTTGATGCCCGAGGCGTTACCGGCGGTGACGGTGCCGTCCTTCTTGAAGGCGGGGCGCAGCTTGGCCAGGCCTTCCTTGGTGGCGGCTTTGGGGAACTCGTCGGTGTCGAAGACGGTCTCGCCCTTGCGGGTTTTGATGGTCACGGGGACGATTTCGTCCTTGAAGTTGCCGGCGGCGATGGCGGCCAGAGCCTTGGTCTGGGAACCCAGAGCGAACTCGTCCTGCTCTTCGCGGCTGATCTTGTAGCGCTCGGCCAGGTTCTCAGCGGTGATGCCCATGTGGATGGGCTCGAAGGCGTCGGACAGGCCGTCGCGGATCATGGTGTCGACCAGCTGGTCATGACCCATGCGGTAGCCCCAGCGGGCTTTCATCAGGGCGAAGGCGGCGTTGGACATGCTTTCGGTGCCACCGGCCAGGACCAGGTCGGCGTCGCCGAGGGCCACGGCCTGGGCGGCCAGCATGACGGCCTTGAGGCCGGAACCGCACACCTTGCTGACGCCGTAGGCGGGCACGGACACGGGCAGGCCGGCGTGGATGGCGGCCTGGCGCACGGGGTTCTGGCCCATGCCGGCGTTGAGCACGTTGCCCATGACGACTTCGTCGACGTCTTCGGGTTTGATGCCGGCGCGTTTGATGGACTCGGCCAGAACGATGGCGCCCATCTGGGCGGCGGTCAAGCTGGTCAAGCCACCGTTGAAGCTGCCGATGGCGGTGCGGACAGGCGCGGCAAGAACGACCTCTTTCATGTTACTTCTCCTTACCAAGGCGGTTAATGGGGGATTGGTCCTGTGGGTGATGCTCACCCAAACTCCGTTAGGTCACGCTCCCGCCGGCCGGGTCCCCGGGGACCGAAGCGGCCTGCTGGATCGGACGATTGCTCTCATGCCATGGGGAAATGGAAAGACAAGGGCGGAATACGGCGAGTCACAACCAGGCCCCGTACGGGGCGCAAAGTCGGCCGACGCGTTGACCGCGCGGCGGAGGTTTTCGGCGGGGCTGTCCTGCCGGGCGGGCCCGACGGACGCGAAGCGCCCCCGTGTGTGCAGCGCCAAATCGTTCAAGCCATACCCCCCAGGTATGTCGCAAACGCCTCGCCAGGCGAGGGTGTCACACAGAAAACAAGTCCGGATTGGGCGACCTTCGCGGCTCGTACGAAATCGGCCCGTCTCTGGCGCATCGTCCCCCAGGGGCGACCGCGGCTCAGGACGTTGCCGGTTGGCGAAGGCCTCTCGGGAGGCGCCACACGCCGAGCGCGGGGAAGGAATGTGAGAACCCGGGAAACCGCCGCGCCGGAAACGGACTCTGGCGATCGGGGTTTCCTGAGGACCGCATCCGCCGAGAAAACTTTGTTCGGCGGCCGAACCTGCCCATACGCATTCTTGAAGAATTGTCCAAGCCAGACTTTCATCCAGCTTAGCAAAAAAAACAACCTGAAACAATGAAAATCTGTATGGAGGCTTGGAATCGAAAAAAAGAGGCGGGGACTGCTTTCGGAATGCATGCCGCGCGCTGCGGGCGGCGCGTGGGCCGCGGTCCGGGTGGAGTTTCGGACCGCGGCCCCGGGGTGGGGTTAGTACAGGCCGGTCACAGAGTAGAAGGCGATCATGATGAAGACCATGGACGTCTTGATGAGCGTCATCATGCCGATGTCGGGGTACGACTGCTTGTGGGTGAGACCACACACGGCGAGCAGGGTGATGACCGCGCCGTTGTGGGGCAAAGTGTCGCAACCGCCGGAGGCCATGGAGGCCACGCGGTGCAGAACCTCGGGAGAAAGGTTGACGGTCTGGGCCCAGGCCAGCCAATCCTTGGCCATGAGGTCCAGGGCGATGGACATGCCGCCCGAAGCCGAACCGGTGACGCCGGCCAGGGTGGTGACCGAAACCGCTTCGGAAACCAGCGGGGTGGCGCCGACCTTGATGTTGAGCAGGGCGTGGGCGATGTGCTTGAACCCGGGCAGGGCGGCGATGACGTTGCCGTAACCCACCTCGGAGGCGGTGTTCATAATGGCCAGAAGCGAGCCGATGGCGCCGGCGTTGAGGGCCTGCTGCAGGCCGCCGTTCTTGGGCATGTTCTTGTAGCCCAGGGCGATGGCCATGGCGATGCCGCAGACCAGGGCCACGATGAGCGACCAGATGCTGGCGACCTTGCCCACGCTGGAGACCATGAGAGGCGGCAGGGGCTTGACCTCGGCGATGCGGGCGAGCGAGCTGGGATCCCAGTGCATGACCTTGGAGAACAGGAAGTTGACCACCAGCACCGTGAGCAGGGGCAGGATACCCGCGAACCAGTGGGGCAGGTGCATGTCGGGGTTGGGCTTGGGCTCGTTGATGGTGTGTTCGCCGTAGCCTTCGCCGCGAGCCGCCGCGGTCTTGCGGCGGAATTCGAGCCAGATCATGCCGATGATGAAGATCAGCGTGCCGCCCAGCAGGCCGAGGATGGGAGCGGCGTACAGGGTGGTGCCGTAGAAGTTGGTCGGGATGATGTTCTGGATCTGGGGGGTTCCCGGAAAGGCGTCCATGGTGAAGGTGAACGCGCCCAGGGCGATACAGCCGGGCAGCAGACGCTTGGGAATGTCGGCTTCCTTGAACAGGGCGGCGGCGAACGGATACACCGCGAACACGACCACGAACAGGCTCACGCCGCCGTAGGTCAGGATGGCGCCGGACAGCACCACCGACACGATGGCGTGCTTCTGGCCCAGCTGTTGGATGATGACGTGCGAGATGCCCTTGGCCAAGCCGGTGTCTTCCATGACCTTGCCGAAGACCGCGCCGAGCAGAAAGACGGGAAAGAAGGACTTGATGTACACCACCGCCTTGGCCATGAACAGCTCGGTGTACGACGGCATGATGGGCATTCCCTGGAGGACCGCGGCCAGCAGGGCGAAGACCGGAGCGAATAAAATGACCGAATAGCCCCGGTAGGCCATGAACATGAGTAAAAATAGACTGAGAACAATACCTAGGACATCCATGTGTACCCCCTTGCCCGGCCGCAACACCCCCCGGGCAGATACCAGTTAAACGTTTGCGGGGCACAGGCCCCAAACTGTCATCAGCCGTCGGCGGTCAGTACGTTTTCACCGCCCCGCCGTCGAAAAGCATGTCTCCGCCCACCAGGTACTGTCCGAAACGGGAAAAACCGAACAGGAACAGGTTGGCCACCTCCACTGGGGCCATCAACTTCTTCACTCGGGAGTGTCCGAGCATGATGTTGTTGACGACTTTCTTGTCTTCGATGTCGCGTAGCGCTGTCTGGGTGGAGATCCGCTTCAGAGCCGAAGCTGTTTTCACGCCTCCCACACTTACGGTGAAACTGCGGATTCTGCCCCGCCCCTCGGCCGAAATGGACTGAGCCAGTCCGCGAAGACCGAAGGTCGTGATGCTGTGGACAGAGGTGTTCGGCGTGCTTATATGAGCGTTAACGCTCGTCATGTTGCCGATGGCCCCTCGGCCGTCGGCGCATTTTCTCATCTGGGGGATGCACAATTTGGAGAGGTAGTACGGCGCGCGCAGCATCACGCGCTGCATGAAGTCGTACTTGGACATGGGGAACTTTTCGATGCCAGCGTTGTGCTGGACATGGGTATTGTTGGCGAGGTATCGTATCGCGCCCAGCTTGGCCGCCTCGGTCACAACGTAGTCCAGGTCTTCATCCCTGGTGAGGTCGGCCTTCATGAAGATCATCTGGCCGCCCATCTCGCGAGCGAGCTTCTGGGTCTGTTCCCCGCCCTTCTCGTCCACGTCGAGTCCGACAACGGTGATCTTGTTCGCCGCGGCCACCACACAGAGAGCGCGTCCGACCCCACTGGAGGCGCCGGTCACGATGCAGACGTTTTGCGGCGAAAACGCTGGATCGGGAAGCATCAGGATGTCATCACCTTTGATGACAGGCTCTATGCTGGCTCGCGCCATCTCTGCCTCCAAGCATTAAGGATTTTGTCGAGTACTTCTCTCTAGCGAAATCCGTGCCTTGGGGCGGGACCGACGACAAACTGAGAACTCGTCCCACCAACGTTCTAAAAAAGGACTATTATTACAACTGCTTCTATCAACTCCTTTCCGACGCGTCCGCAAGAGCGAACGGATATGAATTTGTTCGAACTTGAAAAGACTGTATCAAATTGTCTACATGTTGTAAGACGACTACAGATTACCGGGCGCATATGAAAAAGGGAACAGATCCTCAGAATACCCCGGCAACCGACCGGGAAGAGTCCAGAGAAGAGCTGCGTAAGCAGTTGGAATTTTACAAGCTCATTTTCGACAGCATTCATCACGGAAGCACCGTTACGGATGCTGACGGGTTCATTACGCATTTCAACAAGCCCTATGGAGAGTTCCTGGGAATTCCCTCCGAAGAACAGATCGGAAGGCATTGTACGGAAGTGCTGGAAAATACCAGGATGCATCTGGTCGCCAAGCTGGGGCAGGCGGAAATATGCCAGCCACAGCGCATAAACGGCAAAGATATGGTGGTGCAGCGTATTCCCATACGCAAGGATGGAAAGGTCATCGCCGTATTCGGCCAGGTGATGTTCAAGAACGTCGAAGAGTTGCAGCGCATAGCCGAGCGGCTTTCCCTGCTGGAGTCCAAGGTGGAGTTCTACGCCAAGGAGTTGCTTTCCCTGCGTAGCGCTCGCTACACCTTCGACAGCATCTTTTCCAAATGCGACAAGATGCAGGCCCTCAAGCAGGAAGCCCTCAAGGCCGCCGGCAACACCCTGCCCGTGCTGATCACCGGCGAGTCCGGCACCGGAAAGGAAGTCTTCGCCCAGGCCATCCACCAGGCCAGCCGGCGGCGCAAGCAGCCCTTTGTGCGCATCAACTGCGCCGCCATTCCTCGCGATTTGCTCGAAAGCGAGCTTTTCGGCTACGAAAAAGGGGCCTTTACCGGGGCCAGCGCCGCCGGGAAGCCGGGCAAGTTCGAACTCGCCCACCGGGGAACCATCTTTCTCGACGAAATCGGCGATTTGCCCCTGGATATGCAGCCCAAGCTCCTGCGCGTGATTGAAGAACGCGAGTTCGAACGCGTGGGCGGCACCGCCCTGCGCCGGGCCGACTTCAGACTCATTGCCGCAACCAACCAGAATCTCGACGAAATGCGCGACACTGGCGCCTTTCGCAAGGACCTTTTCTACCGCCTGAGCGTCATTCAGCTGCAACTGCCGCCCCTGCGCGAACGCAAGGACGAAATTAGCGATCTGGCCAGGCACCTGCTCGCCCGAATCCTCGATCCGGCCTCTTTCGCGGAATTGCGCCTGGAACCGGAATTCGAATCCGCCCTCGTCGCACACCAGTGGCCCGGAAACGTTCGCGAACTCACCAACGTTCTCGAACGCGCCCTCTCCACCATGGAAGGCAACGCCCTGCGGCTGTGCGATCTGCCCCCCTCCCTGCGAAACGCTCCCTGCCCGGAATCCGCTCCCGTCGCCAGTCGGCCGGCAGCCTCGGCTCCCAGCAGGGAAGCGTCACTCAAGCAGGTCAAACACGAAGCCGAAAAAGACGCCATCCTCGCCGCCATGGCCCAATGCGGAGGCAACATCAGCCGCACCGCCGCGCAGTTGGGCATACACAGGACGTTGCTGTATAAGAAGATGAAGAAATATGGCGTAAATCCGAGGGGATAGGTTGAGGGGGAGGAAGAATGGAAGATTGGGGGAAGGACCCTTTTGTGAACAAAAGGGTCCTTCCCCCAAACCCCCATCCTCCAAAAAACTTTCAGGTGGGTGGAGGCAAGGAGGCCGGCGACAGGGACCACCGCTCAACGGATGCCAACTTCGCTTCGGGCTTGATTATTTTCTTGCGCCTTGCCAGCAAGTTCTTTGAACAGGCTGCAAGAATCGACTGTTTCAACGGGCTGTTAAAGCGAAAGTTTTTTGGAGAGGGAGGGGGGCAGGGGGGAGGGAGCCCCTTTTTTTCAAAAAAGGGGCTCCCTCCCCTGTCTTCTATTCTTTCCTTCTCTCTCTTGTATCTTTTTCTCTACACTTTGTCGGCCTGGACGCCGGGCGGGGAAGGGCTGGCGAACGAGAATGTCAGGTGGTTTTGCGATTTGTAGACATTTTGCTACAGATTAGATGGAGAAATCGATTGCCCGGTTGCCCTGGAGCCATTTGTCGCGTTCCACCAGGTCGGCCAGGGTGCGGGCGTCGTAAACGCCTTCCAGGGCGGTCCGGGCCTGGTCCCAAAGCTCTTCGAACACGCATTGGCCTTTGAGGGGGCAGCGTTGGGAGAGTCCGTCCTGTTGGCAGTCCATGGCGTGCACGGGGCCGTCCATGAAGCGCACGACTTCCCCAACCTTGATGGCTTCGGCCGGCCGGCTGAGATAGAACCCGCCTTTTTTGCCCCGCATGGACTCCACGAATCCGCCCTGGCGCAGTTGGTTGAGAATCACGTCGAGAAAGCGTTTGGGTATGGACTGGGCCTGGGCGATATCGCTGGCCCGCACGACTCCCTCGTTTTCTCGCTTGGCCAGTTCGAACAGGGCGCGCAGTCCGTATTGGCATTTTTGGGTCACGCTCATGCCTAGGCCTCCTTTTCTGGCGAGTGTATGGCGTCGTGGGGGACAGCCGAATGGCGACGCCCTGCAAAACAACTAAACCTGATCGGATAAATGATCAAGAGGGGCGCTACGCGTGGGTTCGGCCCCGGAAGGGCTTCGGCTCCGGGGGCTGGCCGGTCAGGCGGGGCTGCCCAGGATGCGGTGCAGCCGGGCGACCTGGAGGCGGAAGGCTTCCAGCCGGGCCTCGGCCAGTTGGGTGTAGGGCGCGCCGTCGGTTTCCAGGCAGACCAACGGGAGCTTGCCCCGGGCTTCTGGGGGCAGGCCGCGTGTGCGGTCGGGATAGAGCCGGCCAAGGTGTTCGGTGGTGAAGCGTTCGGCCAGCACCGCCTCGGCCAGCCGGGTGGGCATGCAGCCGAAGGGACCGATGGCCACCACGCCAAGCGCCGGCGCGAACATTTCGTGGAAGGCCGCGCCCACGGTGAGGAGGGCTTCGCCGGTGAGTTCGGGAGAAATGAAGGACTCCGCGGCGCGTGCCAGCTCTTCGGTGGCGGGAGCATGGGAGTAAAACAGCCCGCAGGGCGCCATGGCCTTGCGCACGGCGCGGAAGATGCGCCGCTTGACCCACTGGTTGAGCCGGTCCTTGAGGCCGTAGGGCCCGGTGCGTCCGGTGCGCAGAATCCAGTCGGTGTAGAACACCCACTCGCTGATGGGGGCCGTGCGCACCACAAAACCGCGTTCGGCCAGGCTTTCCACCAGACGCTGGCGCGACAGGGGGTCGTGGCGCACGTAGATTTCGCCAACCAGGGCCACTTTGGGCAGGTCCCGATACGGCGCCTTGAGGGGGAGCCGGGCCAGAACGCGGGCCGTTTCTTCCAGTGTGGCACGCAGGTGACGCCAGGGACCGGCCACACGGTCCACGGCCAAGCGGAACCGCTCGTCCAGCACGGCCAGGGCGGCCGGGACATTCACGGCTCCGGCCAGCAGAGTGGAGCGAATTTCCTCGAACAGGTCGCCGATCACCGCGGCTCGCCACAGGCCGATGGTGACCTGGGCGCCCAGTCCGGCGTACCCGTTGTCCGCGCACGGGGCCAGGATGGCCGCGTCGGGAATGGCGAACTTCTCCATCAGTCGCCGGGTGGCCACGTGATACTGGCCGAAGCGGCAGGGGCCCTTGGCGCTGGGCATGAAATAGACGCTCACCTCGTCTGGGGGCCGGGTGTCCATGTATTCGAGCATGGAACCCACGGTCAGTTGCAGGGGCAGGCACTCCTTGCAGGTGGTGACGCCCTGCCCCCGGCGCAAGTCGGCCAGGGCCGGAGGTCCCAGGGCCTGGCCGCGCAGCCCGCCCCGGCTCAGGGCCGCGGCCGCCAGGCGCGAGGCGTAGGCGTTCATGCTGGGCATGAGCAGCTTGACCCTGGGGTGGGTGAGGGGCAGCCATTCGCCGTCGGAGGTGCGCACGCCCTGGGTGCTGGCGCGTTCCTCCAGCCTGGCCGGAACAAACGGCTGGCCGGGCGTGATGGGCTTGCGCCGCGTCCCCTGTCTGCGGTGGATGTCCGCGATGTCGAGAAAAGCCTCGATGCGGGTCTCCAGCCCGGCGCCGGCGGTGTGGCTGTCGAGTTCCAGGGTAAGGGAGGGCTTGTCGCCCATTTCGTCTCGGAAATAGGAGAGCAGAAACGAGTCCGGTCCGCAGGAAAAGTTGGTGACGTAGGTCCCGTACAGGTTTTCGTGGGCGGCGGTCAGGCGCGCGGCTTCGAGGATGACCCGGCCCTGTCCCCAGTACATGTTGCGCTCCGGCTCCAGGAGTTTGCGCGGAGGGGGCAGCATGTCGCAGGGGATGACCAGGGCCCCGCGCGTGGCCAGCTTTTCGGGCACGCCCTTGTTGGCCTCGGCGGCGAAGGCGTTGTAGGGTCTGCCGAACAGGACCACGCCGGTGAGGTCGGGCGAATCGGCCAGCAGGGACAGGGCGTCGCGTCCCATGCGTTCCAGATCGTTGCGGCAGGCCCGTTGGGCTTCCACGGCCAGGGCGAAGGCCCGGGCCGAGGCGGACTGGTCCGCGCCCAGGGCGCGCCCGACGGCGGCGAAGGCTCCCTTGGCCGAGGAGAGGCCCAGGGAGAAATTGAGGGTGGGGTTCAGGAGCACCTGGCCGTTTTCTCCCAACTCGGGAAAGGCGGCCTTGAGGTAGAACGGTTCCCCCTGAAGCAGGACGCATGTGCAGGTATGGTCCTGTCCGGGCATGAGCGGCTGGGCGGTCAGGTGGGGCAAAAACACGGCCAGGGGCTGTTTTTCCAGCAGATCGGCCAGAAATCCGTAGGAAATCTGCGCGGGATAGCACAGCGCCCGTCCGTGTTCGCCGGGCCTTGCGGCCGCCGCGCTGTCGGCCAGCAGGGGGGCGAATCCCAGCTCAGTAAAGAACGTGGAGAACAGCGGGAAGTAGGTGTTCACCAGATAGGAACGCGAAAGTCCCACCACGGGGCGTCCCGGGGCGGGAGGCGCAAAGCCGGCGAACACGCGGCGTTGCCGTGCGGCCGCCAGGTCCAGGCGGCTCGCGTCGGCCAGACGGCCCTGGCGCAAGTTTTCGAACCGGTTGCAGGCCCCGCCGAAGGGATGCACCTTGCCCCCCACCTCGATGCGGGCGATGGTGCAGCCCCGGTCGCATCCGGCCTGTCCGCCGCGCCCGCCCCGGCAGGTGAAGGGTTTCTTGTACCGGGCAGGCAACTCGGCCAGGGCGGCCAGGTCGAAACGGCCCTCCGGCAAGTGTCCCTGAAGCATGCGCCGTTCCACCTCGATGGCCACGCCAAGCGCTCCCATGAGCCCCGGTTCGGGCGGCACCACCACGGTTTTGCCCGTGAGCGCGGCCATGGCCGCCGGCACGGCCCGGTTGTAACACACGCCGCCCTGCATGAAGACCCGCTCGCCCACCTGACGGCTGCCTTTGACCCGGCGCACGTAGTTGACGCACACCGAATGGACCAGTCCGGCCAGGATTTCCGGGGTGGGCACGCCTTCCTGCACGGCCAGTTTGATATCCGAACCGATGAAGGCCGCGCACTGATCGTTGAAATTCGGCGTGTAGGACGCGCCAAGGGCCAGGTCCGCGATGTCGGTGGTGGCCACGCCGAGCGATTCCTTGGCCGATTCTTCGAGAAACGACCCCGTGCCCGCGCTGCAGGCTTCGTTCATGGCCGAGTCGCAGGGATTTCCCGCGAAGAGAAAGGTGTATTTGGCGTCCTGGCCGCCGATTTCGAAGATGGTGTCCACCTGGGGATCGAAATGGACGGCCGCTGCGGCGTGGGCGATGATCTCGTTGATGGCGGCGGTGGCTCCGGCGTGCAGGGCCGCGATGGCCCGCCCCGAACCCGTGACGCCAAGGCCGACCACCTCCACCGGGGCGCGCAACTGTGCGGCCAGGCTGGCGTAGACCTTGCGCGAGGCCCCGATGGGGTCGCCGTCGGTGCGCAGGTATTCTCCGGCCAGAATGGCCCGGTCGCCCAGACGCATGATCACGCCCTTGGTGGTGGTGGAGCCCACGTCCAGGCCGCACAGAACCCGGTCGCCGGGGCGGGCCGTATCCCGGGGGTGCTCCTTGAACTCCACCAGATGCAGCGCGTCGCGTAGCGGAGCCAGCCGGGCGAAGCTCTGCCCGCCGGTGCGAAAGACCTCCGCCGGACCAAAGGGCCGCGCATGGGCCGCCGCCCAGAGCGCCGCGCCCAGGGCCTCGAACCAGGGGGCTTCCTCGGGCACGATGAGCTCGCCCACCTCCCGGCGCAAAAAGCGCACCAGATAGGGGTTGGCCGCGCATCCGCCGGTGAGGAGCACCCTCCCCTTGGCCCGTTCGCCCAGGATTTCCAGGCACTTGCCGGCCATCATGCGTCCCAGGCCGGCGGCCACCTCCTGGCGGGGAGCGCCCTTGTTCAGGGCGTGGGTGCAGTCGGACTTGCAAAACACCGAGCATCGTCCCGACACCTTGTACGGATCGGCCTCGGGGTCCATGCCCGCCAGATCGGCCAGGCCCAAACCCATGCGTCCCAATTGTTGGAGAAAGAATTCCCCCGTGCCCGAGGCGCACTTGTTGCCCGAGAGCACTTCGCGCACCAGCCCTTTGGCGTCGAGGCGATAGGCCATGAAGGTCTCGCCTCCGGCGCACAGCACCGTGAGGTCGGCGTTTTGGTCGCCCAGCAGGTGCGCGGCGGCCAATTCAACGGCTTCGGGCTCGCTGATGGCCGGCAGGTTGACCAGGTCGCGGAACTTGCGTCCCGTGACCGCGGCCGGCGCGGCGCGCCAGCCGTTGGACCGGGCGAGCAGGGTGGTGAGCAGGCCCCTGGCGTCGCCGCCGTGGGGGAGACTTTGACCATGCAGCAAGACCGGGCGGCCTTGTGCGGAAAAGCCGACGCGAACCAGACCGATACTGGATGCGCCGAGACAAAATCCGAGAGCTTCCATGGCACTACTCAAAGCTATCGCGCCTTTTGGGCGATTGCACGAACCGAGTCGGGAAGACGAACTATTCCATATCTTGGGCGAGAAGCGCCTGGATCTCCTCGCGGATGATCCGGGCGGCGGCCTGGGGTACGGCGCGCTCCACCTCGGCCAGCAACTGGGCCTTGAGGGCGTCGAAGCGTTCGTCCAGGTCGGGCTTGGCCGCCGGGGGAGCGGAGAGATCCACGAGAGCGGATTCCAGCGCGGCAAGGCGATCGCCGAAGCCATCCACGGCCTGCTTGAGGCTGTCGGTCACGTCCGGGACTTCCCGCATGCGCTGTTCAAGGTCGTCGATCCTGGCGTCCAGGGCTTCGATTCGCGGCGCGAGGTCGGGCGTCTGGGGAAGACGTGCGAGCACGGCTGCGGCGACGGTCTCGGTCAGGGCCTGGGCGTCCGGGACGTCCTGCGCGCGCTGCTCGACGCTTTCGATCCTGGCGTCCAGGGCTTCGATTCGCGGCGCGAGGTCGGGCGTCTGGGGAAGGCGTTCGAGCACGGCTGCGGCGACGGTCTCGGTCAGGGCCTGGGCGTCCGGGGCGTCCTGCGCGCGCTGCTCGACGCTTTCGATCCTGGCGTCCAGGGCTTCGATTCGCGGCGCGAGGTCGGGCGTCTGGGGAAGGCGTTCGAGCACGGCTGCGGCGACGGTCTCGGTCAGGGCCTGGGCGTCCGGGGCGTCCTGCGCGCGCTGCTCGACGCTTTCGATCCTGGCGTCCAGGGCTTCGATTCGCGGCGCGAGGTCGGGCGTCTGGGGAAGGCGTTCGAGCACGGCTGCGGCGACGGTCTCGGTCAGGGCCTGGGCGTCCGGGGCGTCCTGCGCGCGCTGCTCGACGCTTTCGATCCTGGCGTCCAGGGCTTCGATTCGCGGCGCGAGGTCGGGCGTCTGGGGAAGGCGTTCGAGCACGGCTGCGGCGACGGTCTCGGTCAGGGCCTGGGCGTCCGGGGCGTCCTGGCGCAGGGCGGCCACGTCGGCCGAAAGAGCGGCCACATCGGCGGCCAACTGGGTGGATGCGGATTGCGAGGCCTCGTCCGAAGCCTGGGCCTGCATCTCGGCGGCGGCGCGCAGTTCTTCCAGCCCGGCTTCCAGTCCGGCCAAGCGGGTTTCCCAGGTCTGGGCGGACTCGTCCAGCTTGGCGGAAAGGCTCGCTTCGAGCCCGGTCTGGTCGGGCAGGCTTTGGCTGACTTCGGTGCGCAGGGCGTCGAGCTGGCTTTTCGCCTCGGCGGCGGTTTCGGCCAGGCGGGTTTCCAGGTCGGCGGCCAGGCCGTCCTTGAGCGAACGTTCCAGCCCGGTCAGGTCGGGAGCGCTTTGGCCCAGTTCGGTCTTCAAGGCCTCCAGGCTCTCGTCGATCATGTTGCGGCAGGATTGGGGCAGACTGTCGCTCAACCCGGCAAGGGAGGCCTCGAGCCCGTCCATGCGGGCCACCAGGGCGTCCACGGCCGGTCCGGCCGCTCCGTGTTCGGCGCTCGCCTGGGCGGGAGGGGACGGCGCGTGCTCCTGGGGGGCGCTTTGCGTTCCGGTCTCGTCCTCCAGGGGCTTGTCGAAAAGGTCGTCGGAAAAATCGTCCGGCAGTTCGGGGAGGTCGGAGCCTTCGCTGGGCGGGCTCTTTTCCGCTTCGGCCAGCAGGTCGTCCAGGCCTTCCAGATCGATGTCGGGCTCGGACGCCTTGGCCGGCTCTCCGCTTTCGGGGATGTGCAGGTCTTCGAGGCCGGGCAGGGCGTCGCCTTTGTCTTTGGCCTCGTCCGGAACGTCGGAAAAGAGGTCTTCCAACTCGCGTTCGAAGCTTAAGTCCACCCCACCGGCGCCTTCCGAGGCCTTGGGAGCCCCGGGACCATGCTCGATGATGTCCGTCAACTCGATGATATCGTCAGGATCATGCGGATCGCCGGGAGTTTTGGCCATGGAGTCTTCGCTCGCGGAGTACTGGCCACGGGCGGCCTGCGTCGCCCGTGGCCGGGTTGTTCGACTACTGCTTCACCGGATGGCAGGCGTTACAGGCGATGGGGGCGTTCTTCCCCTCGGCCTTGGCCTTTCTGTGGCAGCCCAAACAGCTATTCGGGCTGGTTCCCTTGTGAAAGGCGCTGTAAAAATTGTTCACTTCAGCCTTTTTCGTCATGTCGATGTTGTCGTGACAGCCCTTGTCCGAGCACTTCAGGCCCTTGTCGGACTTGCCATCCCAGTTGTGGTGGCAGGTCTTGCAATCCAGGGCTTTGTGACCGGGGCCCGCGTGGGCGAACTTCACCGGGGACTTGGTGGCGGTCAGACCCGCGGGGGCCTGAATCACCATGTCTTTGGGAGGCTCCACCGCCCAAAGCGACGTCAGGCCGAACGCGCAGAGCAAAGCCGCGCTCGCCAGCAGAACGAACAACGATTTTCTCATGTGCCCATCCTCCTCTGGAGAACATTTCAGTCGTCAAAGTACGTGGAGATTCCACGTTGTGTCAAGGCGGGGGCGAAAAGAAAGGGTTCCTCAACGCCCCAGGCGGTATTTCCCTTCGTATCCCCGGGGGGTGAGCATCCATTTTCCGCAAAGCCTGGTCTGGGAATTGCCCACCACCACGATGGTGAGCATGTCCGCCCAGTCGGGATCGGCGTCCTTCAGGGTCGTCAGGCGGATCTGCTGCTGCTTTCGCCAGGCGTTGCGCACAAACCCCACCGGCGTCGTGGGATCGCGGTGGCGGCCCACGATGGCCAGGGCTTCGGCCAGGAGTTCCCCGCGCTTTTTGGAGCGGGGATTGTACACGCCCAGCACGAAATCGGCCTCGGCGGCCAGGTCCAGACGGCGTACGATGGTTTCCCAGGGGGTGAGCAGGTCGCTTAGGCTCACGGCCGCGAAGTCGTGGGTCAGGGGAGCGCCGAGCAGGGCCGCCGCCGCCACGATGGCCGGCACGCCCGGCACCACCTCGAAGGGCACGGTGTCCAGAAGGCCGCGCGCCTCCAGCATTTCGAGCACCAGGCCGGCCATGCCGTACACCCCGGCGTCTCCGCTGGAAACCACCGCCGTGTCGACTCCGGAAAGGGCCGAATCAATGGCCGCTCGGCAGCGCTCCACCTCGCCCATCATGCCGGTGGCCACCACCCGCTTGCCTTCCAGCACGGCCGGGTCCAGCAGGTCCAGGTAGGTGGAGTACCCCACCACGGCCGAAGCCTGGGACACCGCCTGGCCGGCCAGGGGAGCCAGCAGGGACGCGTCGCCGGGCCCCAGGCCGACCACGGTCAGCCGGCCAACGCCAGGGCCAGGGTGACCGAATCCGTCTTGGTTTTGGTCAGAAGTAGTCGACTCGCCCCGGAGGCCAGAATCGCCGCCGCTTCGCATACGCTGTCCACCCCCATGTGGCGGCGCACCAGGGCCGAGGGCGTGGGAACCGTCACCTGGGCCAGCCTGGACGCCGGATAGAAGATCGTTTCCAGACCCAGGATGCGGGCCGCTTCGAGAAGTCCCGGCTCCTGGCGTTTTTCCTCGATGCTGGCCAGGGCCGCCAGACTGGCCGGAGCCGCCCCGACCTTGGCGCAGCCCGCCAGAATATGTTGCGCAACGGACCGGGCCGAAACCCCCTTGCGGCAGCCCACCCCGGCTACGACCACCCGGGGCCGCAGGGCCAGGCAGCCCTTGGGCAGGGCGAACGCGCGCCAGTCCACCGCCACCCAGGCCCGGCCCGGCTCGAAATCCTGCGGGGAGGCCACCCACTCGAAACGTCGGGTGGCCTGGAGCGGCACGGACAGGCGGTTGTACGGATCGAACACCTGCACGATCCCGCCTTCCAGCAGGGCGGCGTTCACGGTCTTGACCGCTTCCAGGTTCTCGATGACCAGTCCGCTGTCCTTGGCCAGAAGATCCAGCGAGGGGAGTCCGGCCGTGTCCGTGGCCGTGGTGATGACCGCCTGCCCGCCTGTCAGGGAGGCCACCCGCCGGGCCAGGGCGTTGGCCCCGCCGAGATGGCCGGAAAGCAGGCTGACCGCGAACCGTCCGGCCTGGTCCAGGGCGATGACGGCGGGATCGACGGCCTTGCCCCGCAAAAGTGGCGCGATGGAGCGCACCACGATGCCCGTGGCGGCCACGAACACGTGGGCCGGGTGGGCGTGAAAGATTTCGGCCACCAGGGCCGGCAGGCTCTCGAAACCGGCTTCGTCGGAAGCGGCCAGTTTGCGAGGCAGGTGGAGCGAGCCCCCCAGTTCCTTGGCGAGCATGCGGGCCAGACGCGCGCCCTGGGGCGTGAGGGCGTAGACGGCCGGAACCGGGATCATGGCGTGGGGGAGGGGGGAAAGAGGAAAGAGGAAGACGCCTCCGGCGGCCAAAGGGGATGATTCCCTTTGGAATCCCCCTGTGGGCGCGTCGAGGCGGTCGGGCCAGGCGAAGAGAAGGCCATGCCGGGTTAGACGGTAAAGCGCTTGGCCGCGTCCAGGGTCAGGGCCAGGTCTTCGTCCGTATGGGCGAAGGAGGTGAAGGCGCATTCGAAGCCCAGCGAGGCCAGATAGACCCCGTTGTCGCGCATATGTCGGTAGAAGGCCGCGTAGACCGTGGCGTCCGAGGTGCGGGCCGCGGCCATGTCCTCCACGGGGCGGTCGGTGAAGTAGAGGGTGAAGGCCGAGGCGATGTGGTTGAGCGTGACCGGAAGGCCCTTGGAGCGCAGGATGTGGGCCAGTTCTTCGGCGAAGGCCTTGGTGCGGTGTTCCAGCGCGGTGTAATCGCGCTTTTCGAGCTCCCGCAGGTTGGCCAGTCCGGCGGCCATGGCCACCGGGTTGCCGGAGAGCGTGCCGGCCTGGAACACCGGACCGCTGGGCGAGAGTTTTTCCATCACGTCGCGCCGTCCCCCGTAGGCTCCCACGGGAAAGCCCGCGCCGATGATCTTGCCCAGGGTGGTGAGGTCCGGGCGCACGCCGAAACGGGCCTGCGCCCCGCCCAGGGCCAGGCGAAAGCCGGTGATGACCTCGTCGAAGATGAGCAGCGCTCCGTACTGGTCGCACAGGGCGCGCAGTCCTTCCAGAAAACCGGGGCGGGGCAGGGCCAGGCCCATGTTGCCGGGCGCGGGCTCGGCGATCACGGCCGCTATTTCGGCCCCGCGTGCGGCGAAGGCCGCCTTGACCGCCTCCAGGTCGTTGAAGGGCAGCACCAGGGTGTGGGCCACCGTGGCCGCCGGCACGCCGGGCGTGCCCGGAGCGGCCTGGGCCGCCACGCCGGATCCGGCGGCGGCCAGAAAGGCGTCGGCGTGGCCATGGTAGCAACCGTCGAACTTGATGACCAGGTCGCGTCCGGTAAAGCCTCGCGCCAGGCGCAGGGCGCTCATGGTGGCCTCGGTACCGGAGTTGACCATGCGCACCATCTCCACGGCGGGCATGAGCGAAACGATTTTTTCGGCCAGGTCCACCTCGGCCTTGCAGGGCGCGCCGAAGCTCGATCCGTTGTCGAGGGCGGCCTTGGCGGCCGCGTGCACCACCGGGTCGGCGTGGCCCAGCAGCATGGGGCCCCAGCTCATGACGTAGTCCACGTACCTGTTGCCGTCCTCGTCCCACAGGTGCGCTCCCCGGGCCTTGGCGATGAACACCGGCTCGCAGTCCACGGCTCTGCAGGCGCGGATGGGCGAGTTCACCCCGCCGGGAATGAGGGTCAGGGCCTTGGCGTAGAGATCGTGGGAGAGGGTCATGGGGGGTATGCTCCAGAAAAAGTGAATGAAAAAAAGATAAATACCTTCTGAAGGAAAAGCAGGCAAGGGGGGAAAGGGTACGCGGTTTCGGCCGGGTGGACCACAAAAAACGGGCGTCCCCATCCGGAGGACGCCCGTGTCGTGTCGGAATCGGTTCGGCCTTTCGGCGAAAGGTCAGTCAGCCCCTTGGCAAACCCGTGCGCGCGCCCGGTTGAACACTTGTCGCCAAGGCGGTCGGCGCGCGGCGGGCTGCTAGCCCTTGGCCACCAGCTCCTTCACTTTGGCCAGCGCCGCCGGGATGCCCGAAGGATCGGTGCCGCCGGCCTGGGCCATGTCCGGCCGGCCGCCGCCCGAGCCGCCCACCAGGGCCGAGACTTCCTTGATGAGGCCGCCGGCGGTGAAGCGCTTGTGCAGGTCCTTGCTGACCGAAAGCGCCAGGCTCACCTTGCCCTCGGCAGTGGCCGTGACCAGGCAGGCCACGCCCGAGGTCAGCTTGGAGCGCACGTCGTCCATGGCTTCGCGCAGGGCCTTCATGTCCACTCCGGGCAGTTCGGCCGCCAGAACCTTCACGCCGTGTATTTCCTCCACGCCGTCCATCAGGCTCTTGCCCTGGCCCGAGGCCAGCTTGGCCTGGAGGGTTTCCTTCTCCTTGCCCAGGGCCTTGATCTGGGCCATCAGGCCCTTGACCTTTTCGGCCAGTTCGCCCGGACGGGCGCGCAACATGCCGGCCACCTCGTCCACCTCGGAACGCGCGGACCGAAGCGCCGCCAACTGGTTCCAGCCCGTGGCCCCCTCGATGCGCCGCACCCCGCTGGCCACGCCGGACTCGGAAAGCACCATGAATCCGCCAGCCTGGCCGGTGGCCGTCAGGTGCGTGCCGCCGCACAATTCGGCCGAAACGCCGGGCACCTCGATCAGGCGCACCTCGTCGCCGTATTTTTCGCCGAACAGCGCCATGGCGCCCCGGCCCACGGCCTGGTCGTAGGCCATGACCTCGCAGGTGACCGGCAGGTCGGCCAGGAGAGCGCGGTTCACCTCGTCCTCCACCTGGGAGACTTCCTCGGGGGTGAGGGCGCTGAAATGATTGAAGTCGAAACGCAGCCGGTTCGGCCCCACCAGGGACCCGGCCTGCTTGACGTGGTCGCCCAGCACCTTGCGCAGGGCCGCGTGGAGCAGGTGGGTGGAGGTGTGGTTGCGCGCCGTGGCCTGGCGGGCCTCGGCGTCCACGGACAGCCGGGCCTCCTGGTCGAGCAGCAACTCGCCTTCGCTCACGAAGACCTTGTGGGTGGTGAGCTCGGGGCTGGGCTTCAGGGAATCGAGCACGTCGGCCGATCCGGTCAGGGTCTCGACCAGGCCCGTGTCACCCATCTGGCCGCCGGACTCGCCGTAGAACGGCGTGGCCGCGAACACCGCGAATCCGCCTTCGCCCTGGGCCAGGCGCTCCCGGGGCAGGCCGTCCTCGCCCAGAAGCGCGACCACGCGAGAGGTGGTTTCCAGGGTGTCGTAGCCGAGAAAACGCGATTTCAAGCCCGTTTCCAGCAGTCTCTTGAATTGCCCGGCCACGTCGGATTCGCCCGAGCCCTTCCAGGCCTTCTTGGCCCGGGCCTTCTGCTCGGCCATGCAGGTCGTGTATCCCGCCTCGTCCACGGAAAAGCCCTGTTTGCCGGCCACGTCCACGATGATGTCCAGGGGGAAGCCGTAGGTGTCGTAGAGCTTGAAGGCCGCATCGCCGGGGATGACCTTGCTCGCGGCGTTTTTGCCCATCTCTTCCTCAAGGATTTCCAGGCCCTTGTCCAGGGTGGTGGAGAAGCGTTCCTCCTCCTCGCGCACCACGCGGACCATGAAGTCCTGGCCGGACACCACCTCGGGGTACTGCGGGCCCATGACCTCCACCACCGTGGGACAGACCCGGTGCAGGAAGGGGTCCTTCAGGCCCATGAGACGACCGAAGCGGAAGGCCCGGCGGATGAGCCGGCGCAGGATGTAGCCCCGCCCCTCGTTGGAGGGCAGGATGGAGTCCGCGATGAGAAACACCATGGAGCGGCAGTGGTCCGCGATGACGCGCAGCGCGGTGTCGGTTTCCTCGTCGGTCTTGTAGGTCACGCCGGCCAGCTTGGCCGTGGCTTCGATGATGGGGATGAACAGGTCGGAGTCGAAGTTGGAGTACACCCCCTGGCACACGGCGGAAATGCGTTCGAGCCCCATGCCCGTGTCGATGGAGGGCCTGGGCAGGGCCACCCGGTTGCCGGGTTCGATCTGGTCGTACTGCATGAACACGAGGTTCCAGATTTCCAGAAAACGGTCGCAGTCGCACTTGCCGATGCCGCAATCCGGTCCGCAGGTCATGTGCTCGCCCTGGTCGATGAGGATCTCGGAGCACGGTCCGCAGGGGCCCGTGTCGCCCATGGACCAGAAGTTGTCCTTTTCGCCCAGGCGGTGGATGCGCTCGGGCGGGATGCCGGTCACGGTCTTCCAGAGTTCGATGGCCTCGTCGTCGTCGCGAAACACCGTGGCGTGGAGCTTTTCCTTGGGCAGGCCCATTTCCTCGGTGAGAAATCCCCAGGCCAGACGGATGGCCTCTTCCTTGAAATAGTCGCCGAAGGAGAAGTTGCCCAGCATTTCGAAAAAGGTGTGGTGGCGGGCGGTGCGACCCACGTTTTCCAGGTCGTTGTGCTTGCCGCCCACGCGCAGGCATTTCTGCGAGGTGGTGGCCCGGGAGTAGTCGCGCTGGTCTTGTCCGAGGAACACCTTCTTGAACTGGACCATGCCCGCGTTGCAAAAAAGCAGCGACGGGTCTTCGCGGGGGACGAGCGAGGAGCTGGAAACCACGGTGTGGCCGTGTTTTTCGAAGTAGGCCAGAAAGCGGCGACGGATTTCGGTAGCGGTGATCACGGGGGAAGGTCTCCTTGAGACGGTGCGCTTGGGGCTCGAAAAAAGACGGCCCGCGACGCGGGATGTCGCCTGGGGCGCGCGAACCGCGCGCTAGCCGCGCGGCGACAGGCGGTCCGTCTTATTGTTCTTGCGGTTCCTGGGTTTCGGCCTGGGGCTCGCGCAAACCCAGGTGTACGTATATTTTTTCTTCGATCTGGTCTTTGATGTCGGGGTGTTCCTGCAGAAAGGCGCGCACGTTCTCGCGGCCCTGTCCCAGGCGTTCGGTCCCGTAGGCGAACCACGCGCCGGACTTGTCCACGACGCCGGCCTCCACGCCCATGTCGATGATCTCGCCCTCGCGCGAGATGCCGGTGCCGTAGAGTATGTCGAACTGGGCCTCGCGAAAGGGCGGGGCCACCTTGTTTTTCACGATCTTCACCCGGCAGCGCGAGCCGTAGACTTCCTCTTTGTCCTTGAGGGTCTGGATGCGGCGGATGTCGATGCGCACCGAGGCGTAGAATTTGAGCGCGTTGCCGCCGGAGGTAGTCTCCGGGCTGCCGTAGCCGGTCATGCCGATCTTCATGCGGATCTGGTTGATGAAGATCACGCTGGTGAGCGACTTGTGGATGGTGCCGGTGAGCTTGCGCAGGGCGTGGCTCATGAGCCGGGCCTGGGAGCCCACCTGGGTCTCGCCCATCTCGCCTTCCAGTTCGGCCTGGGGGATCAGCGCGGCCACCGAGTCGATGACCACCACGTCCACCGCGCCGGAGCGCACCAGCATGTCGGCGATGTCCAGGGCCTGTTCGCCGAAGTCCGGCTGGGAGATGAGCAGTTCGTCGGTCTTGACGCCCAGGCGTTTGGCGTAGTTCACGTCGAGTGCGTGTTCGGCGTCGATGAAGGCGGCGGTGCCGCCGCGCTTTTGGGCCTCGGCGATGATGTGCAGGGCCAGGGTGGTCTTGCCCGAGGACTCGGGGCCGTAGATCTCGGTCACCCGTCCCTTGGGGATGCCGCCGATGCCGAGCGCCAGGTCCATGCCGATGGAGCCCGAGGGAATGGACGGAATGGCCGCGTGGGTTTCCTCGTCGAGGCGCATGACCGAACCGGCCCCGTACTTGCGCTCGATGGTTGTGAGCGCGGTGGTCAGGGCTTCCAGACGGGCGTCCTGAACCGACGTTGCGGACTTTTTGGCCATGGCGATCTCCCGGAAACAAGGCGTTGTAAAGCCTTTGGCACATAGCAAAAGCCGCGCCGAGGGGCAACGGCCATCTTGCCTTGCGCCGCGCGGGAGGCTACCAGCCCGTGATGCCCGAATACGACGCCCTCCTTTTGTTCTCCGGCGGACTGGATTCCATCCTGGCGGCCAAGACCCTCATGGCCCAGGGCCTTCGCGTGCTCTGCCTGCACTTCGTCAGTCCCTTTTTCGGCCATCCCGAGCGCCTGGACCACTGGCGCGCGGCGTATGGCCTGGACATCGTTCCTGTTGCGGCCGGACAGGCCTTCGTGGACATGATGGTCCATCGGCCTCCCCACGGCATGGGAAAGGTCCTCAACCCCTGCGTGGACTGCAAGATCCTCATGCTCAGCCGGGCTCGCGAGCTTCTGGAAGAATACGGGGCCAAGTTCCTGGCCACGGGCGAGGTCAAGGGCCAGCGCCCCATGTCCCAACGCCGCGACGCCCTGGACGTGATCGCCAAGCGGTCCGGCGCGCGCGAGGCGCTGTTGCGCCCCCTGTGCGCCAAGAACATGAAGCCCACGCCCATGGAGGAGTCCGGCCTGGTGGACCGCGAACGGCTGCACGATTTTTCCGGGCGCGGGCGCAAGGGCCAGATGGTTCTGGCCAGGGCGTTGGACGTTACCGAGATTCCCCAACCGGGCGGGGGGTGTCGGCTTACGGACCACGACAGCGCCCGTCGGTTTTTCCCCGTGTTCGCCCACAGCCGTCGGCCCCTGGTCGAGGATTTCGAGTTGGCGGGCGCGGGACGTCAATTCTGGGCCGGTCCCCTGTGGATGGCTCTGGGCCGAAGCGATGCGGACAACAAGATCCTGGCCGCCAAGGTCCGTCCCGGCGACCTGACCCTGGACCTGCGCGACTTTCCCAGTCCCTTGGCCGTGCTGCGTCCCCTGGACGACGCGGTCTGGACGGACGCCGCCCTGGCCGACGCCGGCGCGGTTTTGGCCTCGTTCGCGCCCAAGGCCCTTTCGGCCGCGGGGCCGGTGGTGGTTCTTGCCAGTGGGGACGGCCGGACCCGCGAGATCACGGTGACTCCCGGACGCCGGACCGCGACCGGTTTCGCCGAGCCGTCCTGGGAAGCCCTGGTGGCGGGCAAGCGGGCCCTGTTCGGCCCGGAAGACACGTTGGACGATCATTGAGGAACGTCGAACATCGCCCGCTCGTCGCTTGGGTGGCGGAGGCGCTCGATCGGGCCGCGGCTTTCAACCACGCCTGAATAGACCGGCGGCCGCTCCGTTCGGTACGGAAGATTTGATTCCGACCCTTCGCCCGGCGGGTCGGCCCTGGTCCGAAACGCGCTTTAGAAGTAGCGCATGCTCGTCTTCTTGAATTCGCGCCGGCTTTCCAGGACGTCGTATTCGAGTCCGCCCACGGCCTTGGCCAAGTCCTCCACGATCTCGCGGCATTGCGCGCGGGACTTGGCGTGCACCATGGTGTAGAGGTTGTAGGGCCAGTCCAGGCAGTTGACCCGGTGGTAGCAGTGCGACACCTCGGGGCGCGAGGCCATGTAGGCGCCCACGCGTTCCATGTCGTCCTCGTCCACGAACCAGGCCACCATGGCGTTGGCGCCGTAGCCGGCCTTCTGGTGGCGCAGCGTGGCCCCGAAACGTCGGATCTGGCCGCCTTCCTTCAGGGACCGGAGCAGTTCGATCACCTGGGACTCGTCCACGCCGGCCAGGCGGGCCACCTCGGCGAAGGGCTCGGGGCCGTCCGGCAGGTCGCCCTGCACCAGGGACAAAATGCGACGCTCGGACTCGCTGAATTCCATGGCTCGGCTCATGGGACCTCCTTGGCGGGCTCAATGGCGGCTTTATCTCTACAGGCAGTGTATGCTAGTTGCAAGGCGGCCCGCACGGGCCGACACCGCTTCGCCGCGCGCCGCCAGGGCGCGTCGGAAAAGGACACTCTATGAAGATCACAGTCATCGGAGCCGGCAGTTGGGGCACCACCCTGGCCGACCTTCTGGCCAACAAGGGCCTGGACGTCTGTCTGTGGGTGCGCGAGCGCGAACTTCTGGCCGAAATCAAGACCACGGGCGAGAACACCTGGTACATGCCCGGGGTCAAGCTCTCTCCCAACCTCCAGACCGTCATCGACCGGGGCCAGGCCTGCCAGGGGCGCGACCTCTTTTTGTTCGTCGTGCCCAGTCAGCATTTTCGCGAGGTGCTGGCCGACTTTCGTCCCCACCTGCCGGCAAAGCCCGCCATCCTTTGCGCCAACAAGGGCGTGGAGTTGGTGACCCACAAGACCATGTCCCAGGTGTGCGAAGAGGCCTTGGCCGGCCTCAAGCCCCGCTACGGCGTGCTCTCCGGCCCCAGCTTCGCCTACGAGGTCATCCGGCGCATGCCCACGGCCGTGTCCCTGGGCAGCAAGGACGAAAAGCTGGCCAAGGAAGCCCAGAAGCTCTTCTCCACCGACTATTTCCGCATTTACACCAACAAGGACGTCATCGGCGTGGAGCTGGGCGGCGCGGTCAAGAACATCATCGCCATCGCGGCCGGCGTTTCCGACGAACTGGGCTTCGGCAACAACGCCCGCGCTGCGCTCATCACCCGGGGATTGGCCGAGATGAGCCGACTGGGCAAGGCCCTCAAGGCCGACCGCAAGACCTTCATGGGCCTCTCCGGCCTGGGCGACCTGGTGCTCACCTGCACCGGCGATCTTTCCCGCAACCGCCAGCTCGGCAAGCATTTGGCCCAGGGGCGCAAGCTTCTGGACATCCTGAGCGAAATGAAGACCGTGGCCGAAGGGGTCAAGACCACCGAAGCGGTGCACGACCTGGCCCGTCAGACCGGCCTGGAACTGCCCATCACCGCCCAGGTGCACGCCGTGCTCTTCGAAGGCAAGGACCCGTCCGCCGCCGTGCGCGACCTCATGACCCGCTCGTTGCGTTCCGAATAGACGCCGCGGGTCTTTTCGCGCCGTTTGCGCCAAACGCAATCCGCCCCCGGACGACGGTTCGTCCGGGGGCGGATTCACGGGAATTCGCAGGGCGCGCGGCGGCTAGTTGGCCACGATGTTCACCAGCTTGCCCGGCACGTAGATGACCTTGCGCACGGTCTTGCCCGCCAGGTGACGGGCCACGTTCTCCTCGGTCATGGCGGCCTGCTTGACCGACTCCTCGTCCGCGTCGGCCGCCACTTCCACCTTGCCGCGCAGTTTGCCCAGCACTTGCACCACCACGGTCACGGTATCCGTGGCCAGGGCCGCCGGATCGTAGGCGGGCCAGGGCTGACGGGACAGGGGCCTGGTGTGCCCCATGGCCTGCCAGAGTTCCTCGCACAGGTGGGGAGCCATGGGCGAAAGCACCACCAGCAGGCTGTTCACGGCCGAACACAGGGCCTTGCGGTCCTGGGTCTGGGCGCGCAGGGCGTCCAGATTGGCGAAGAGGAAGTTGGTCAGCTCCATGACCGAGGCGATGGCCGTATTGAACTGAAACTGGCCTTCGATGTCCTTGGCCACCTTGGCCACGGTGGCGTGCTCGCGCCGGCGCAGCTCGCGTCCGAGCGGCGAGAGCCCGGCCGGGTCCAGGGCCAGACAGGGGCCGGTGGGCGAAAGCACGCCGCCGAACTCCTCGGTGACCAGTCGCCACAGGCGCGAGGCGAAGCGGGCCGCGCCCTCGATGCCGGTGTCGGACCATTCCAGGTCCTTTTCCGGCGGGGCGGCGAACAGGGTGAAGAGCCGGGTGGTGTCCGCGCCGTACTTTTCCACCATTTCGTCCGGGTCCACCACGTTGCCCTTGGACTTGCTCATCTTGGCCCCGTCCTTGATCACCATGCCCTGGGTGAGCAGGTGGGCGAAGGGCTCGTCGTGGTCCAGATAGCCCAGGTCGCGCAGGGCCTTCACGTAGAAGCGGGAGTAGAGCAGGTGCAAAATGGCGTGCTCGATACCGCCCACGTATTGGTCCACGGGCGACCAGTAGGCCGCGGCCGCCTTGTCGAAGGGCGCGGTGTCGTCCTGGGGCGAGCAGTAGCGCAGGAAATACCAGCTCGACTCCATGAAGGTGTCCATGGTGTCGGTCTCGCGCCGGGCCGGTCCGCCGCACTTGGGGCAGACGGCCTCCACGAAGCCGGGCGTCTCGGGCAGGGGGGAACGTCCGTCGGGCCGGGTCTTGACGTCGAGCGGCAGCACCACGGGCAGGTCGGACTCCGGGACCGGAACCACGCCGCACTTCGGGCAGTACAGCATGGGGATGGGCGCGCCCCAGTAGCGCTGGCGCGAGATGTTCCAGTCGCGCAGGCGGTAGTTGACCGTGCGCTTGCCCAGTCCTTCGGCCTCCAGCCATTCGGCGATGGCCGCCTTGGCCGGTTCGCTTTCCATGCCCGAGAATTTGCCCGAGTCGGCCAGCACGCCGGGGTCGGCGTAGGCCTCGGTCAGGGTGGAGGCGTCCAGGGTTTTGCCCTTGGGGTGGATCACCGCCTTGCGAGGCAGGCCATACTTGGCCGAGAACTCGAAATCGCGCTGGTCGTGGGCGGGCACGGCCATGACCGCGCCGGTGCCGTAGCCCATGAGCACGAAGTTGGCCAGATAGATGGGAATGCGTTCGCCCGTGACCGGGTTTTTGCAGTACGAACCGGTGAACACGCCCTCTTTTTCCAGGTCGTCGGCCTGGCGCTTGATGCGGTCGAGGTTGCGCACCTTGTCGATGAAGGCGCGGGCCTCGGCTTCCTGCGGTTTGCCGGTGATGAGGCGCTCGGCCAGGGGATGCTCGGCGGCCAGGCTCATGAAGGTGGCGCCCCAGAGGGTGTCCGGGCGGGTGGTGAAGACCTTGACCGCGTTCACGCCGTCGGGGGTCGGGCCGTCCTCCAGGAGGAAGTCGATCTCGCAGCCCACGGACTTGCCGATCCAGTTGCGCTGCATGGTGAGCACGCGCTCGGGCCAGCCTTCGGCCAGGATGTCCAGGTCCTTGAGCAGTTCCTCGGCGTAGGCGGTGATGCGCAGGAACCACTGTTCCAGGTCCTTTTGCTCCACCGGGGAGTCGCAGCGCCAGCACAGGCCGTCGATGACCTGTTCGTTGGCCAACACGGTGTGGCAGTCCGGGCACCAGTTCTGGGGCGAGTGTTTGCGGTAGACCAGGCCCTTTTCGTAGAACTTGAGGAAAAAGAGCTGCTCCCAGCGGTAGTATTCCTTGTCGCAGGTGGCCAGCTCGCGCTCCCAGTCCAGGGAATAGCCCATGCGCTGCAACTGGGCGCGCATGTTGGCGATGTTTTCGTAGGTCCACTTGGCGGGGTGCAGGTTGCGCTTGATGGCCGCGTTTTCGGCCGGCAGGCCGAAGGCATCCCAGCCCATGGGGTGGAGTACGTTGTAGCCCTGCATGCGCTTGAACCGGGCCAGCACGTCGCCGATGGTGTAGACGCGCACGTGGCCCATGTGGATGCGCCCGGAGGGATAGGGAAACATCTCCAAAACGTAGTACTTGGGCTTTTTCGGGTCGGCCTCGGCGTGGAAATGCCGACCGTCGGCCCAGACCTTCTGCCACTTGGCCTCGATGGACTTGGGATCGTACTTGCTCATGGGGTGTCGTCTTTGGCTGGGGTCTTGGCCAGGGGCTTGCGCTGGCCGAGCTTTCCCTGGTCCACGGCCTTGGCCGCCGCGTCCAGGATGCCGTTGATGAAAGGCGGGGAGTTGTCGTCGCCGTAGTTCTTGGCCAACTCCACGGCCTCGTTGAGGGCCACGCGCAGGGGAATTTCCGGCTGGTGGAGCATCTCGTACAGGGCCAGGCGCAGAATGGTCAGCTCGATGCGCGCGATGCGCGCGAGCTTCCAGTTCTGGGAGTGGGCCGCCACCAGGGCGTCGAGTTCGGCGGTGCGTTCCCATACGCCGCGCACCAGGGTGAGGGTGTAGTCGTCGTCGGGATCGGGATGGTTGGGGTCCTGGGGGGCGCGGCGCACGGCGCGTTCGATGTCGCGCGAAAATTCCGGCGCTTCGAAGTGGAATCCGTAGAGAATCTGAAACGCCCGGCGGCGCGCGGCCCGGCGATGGGAGCGTTTTTCCGGCATAGGGCTCGTGTCGCGGCCCCGAAGCCCGCGGACGGTTTCGGGGCGAAGTAAAAGGATTCGCGGGGGGCGGCGCGTGGCCATGGCCCCCCGCGGGCGAAACGCTAGATGAGCTCCATCACGCGGGCCATTTCCAGGGCCGCGGCGGAGGCTTCCACGCCCTTGTTGCCGCCCTTGGTGCCGGCGCGTTCGATGGCCTGCTCCAGGGTGTCGCAGGTCAGCAGGCCGAAGCCCACCGGCACGCCGGTTTCCAGGCTGACCAGGGCCAGGCCCTTGGTGCACTCTCCGGCCACGAAGTCGAAATGCGGAGTATGGCCGCGAATCACCGCGCCCAGGCAGACAATCATCTGGTATTTGCCGCTCAGGCAGAGCTTTTTGGCGGCCAGGGGCAGTTCGAAGGCCCCGGGCACCTTGACCAGAGTGATGTCGTCGCGCTCGGCTCCGTGCCGGGTCAGGTAGTCCACCGCGCCGCCCACCAGGGAATTGACGATGAGATCGTTGAAACGGGAAGCCACCAGGGCGATCTTCAAGCCCTGGGCGTTCATCTGGCCTTCGATGGTGCGGATGTGGGCCATGGGGAGGTCTCCTTCAGAGTGTGGACGCCATGAGGGCGTCCGGGCCAAAAGGCCGGGACGCCCGGTGGATGATTCGCCTGGGGCCTATTTTTCGATGTGCAGCAGGTGGCCCATCTTTTCTTTCTTGGTGAACAGGTAGTCGTGGTTTTCCACGCAGGGCTCCATCTCGATGGGCACGCGCTCCACCACTTCCAGACCGTAGCCTTCAAGGCCCACGATCTTCTTGGGATTGTTGGTCATGAGCCGCATCTTGGTCACGCCGAGCGCCACCAGGATCTGCGCGCCCACGCCGTAGTCGCGCAGGTCGGGCTTGAAGCCCAGCTTCACGTTGGCCTCCACGGTGTCGAACCCCTGGTCCTGCAAGTGGTAGGCCTTGATCTTGTTGGCCAGGCCGATGCCCCGGCCTTCCTGGCGCATGTACAGGAGCACGCCTTTGCCTTCCTTGCCGATCTGGCGCATGGCCTGGCGCAACTGGCCGCCGCAGTCGCAACGCAGCGATCCGAGCACGTCGCCGGTCAGGCATTCGGAATGCACCCGCACCAGGGTGGGTTCGCCCGGGGTGATGTCGCCCTTGATGAGCGCCAGGTGGGTGCGGTCGGCTTCCTGGGTCTGGTAGGCGAAGACCTTGAAGTCCCCGCCGTAGGCCGAGGGCAGCTTGGCTTCGGCCACCTTGCTGACCGAGAGGTTGCCGAAGCGCATCCGGTAGCGGATGAGGTCGGCGATGGTGGCGATCTTGATGTCGTGCTGCTTGGCGAACTCGATGAGGTCGGGCATGCGGGCCATGTTGCCGTCGTCGCGCATGATTTCGCAGATCACGGCGGCGGGCTTGAGTCCGGCCAGGCGGCACAGGTCCACGCTGCCTTCGGTCTGGCCGGCGCGCACGAGCACGCCGCCGTCCTTGGCGCGCAGGGGGAAAATGTGTCCGGGGGTGACCACATCCTCGGCGACCACGTCGTCGGCCACGGCGGTCAGGATGGTGGTGGCCCGGTCATAGGCCGAAATGCCCGTGGTGACGCCCTTGCGGGCTTCGATGGACACGGTGAAGCCCGTGCCGAACTGCGACTCGTTCTGCTTGGTCATCATGGGCAGCTTGAGCTTGTCCACCCAAGCGCCTTCAAGGGGTAGGCAGATGAGACCCCGGCCGTACACGGCCATGAAATTGATGATTTCGGGAGTGACCCTTTCGGCGGCGATGGTCAGGTCGCCCTCGTTTTCCCGGTCTTCGTCGTCCACCAGGATGATCATTTTGCCCTGGCGAATCTCCTCGATGGCTTCTTCGGTGGTGCAGATGCTCATGAACGTTCCTCCGCTCGGGTGGCCCTGGAGGGCCGTCCGGAACTCGAATTCGTAGTACAGGGAATAAAAAAGGGCAAGGGCGGGGAAGGGGGCTCAAAAGGTCAGGATTTTCAAGGGACGGCGGGAAAAGTCGAACCGCCGGGCCGGCCGGCTCAAGCGGTTTGGGTGGCCGGCCCGGCGGACAAGCGGCGTCAAAAGCCGTTTTCGCGCAAAAAAGCCTCGGTGAGTCGGCCCGAGTCCTTGCCGCCGGACGCGCCCGCGTACGCCCCGAGCATCCTGGCCACGTACTTGCCCAGCACGTCGGTTTCCATGTTCACGCGCGCGCCGGGGCGCCAGTCGGCGATGGTGGTCTCGGCCTGGGTGGCGGGGATGACGTTGACCGCCAGCCAGTCCTCGCCGCATTCGTTTATGGTCAGGCTCACGCCGTCCAGGGCCACGGAGCCCTTGGGGATCACCGACGAGGCGAACTCCTTGGGAAACTCCACCTGAAAGCGCACGGACTCCCCGGCCTTGTTCGTCCTGACGATCTTGGCCACGCAGTCCACGTGTCCGCTGACCATGTGCCCGCCCAGGCGGTCGCCCAGGGCCAGGGCCCGCTCCAGGTTGACGATCGAACCCCGGGCCAGATCGCCCAGGGTGGTGGCGCGCAGGGTTTCGGCCGAGGCGTAGGCGGAAAACTGGCGCTGCCCGAAACTCTCGACGGTCAGGCAGGCGCCGTTCACGGCGATGGATTCTCCGAGCACGATGGTGTCGAGGGCGAAAAGGGCGTCGATGGTCAGGCGCATCTGGCCGCCGGTCGTCCCGAGGGCGCTCACTCGTCCTTTTCCCTGCACAAGTCCCGTGAACATGTCGGCCTCCTTGCCCCGGCGTCGCCTGGCGCGACGGCTCCGCGGACGTTTTGCAGTGGGTTTGCCCTGCCGGGAGGGCTTTGTCAAAGCCTTGCATCGGCGTGGGCGTTCATGCAACGGGCACGCAACGTTTGCCAACCTCTCGGGGCTGGAAAGCGGCCCTGGGCATGCTCAACGTCGCTCGCGGACCGGGCGTCGCCATGCATTCGCCACAATCCGACGGAAATACGCTCCGTGTCCGTTGCGCTTTGCACAAGCAGACGCAAGACACGTCGCAAATAGAACCGAGGCAAAAAAGTGCATTCCCGATGTTTACATTGCAGTCGGCTTGTGTGTATTGCGTTCCGACACCACCCGCATCGTTTAGGAGATTCATAATGGATGACTATCTCAAGGAAGCCTTGGAAATCGTCAAAGCCCAAGCAAGCGTGCGCAACATGACCGAGGAGGAAATCACCTCCATGGTCAAGAAAATTTCCGACGGCATTCGCGGCATCAGCGAAGGCGTCGCCGTTGCGGAAGAAGGAACGACTCCGGCCGGAGATCCCAAAAAGGCCATCAAGGAGAAGTCCGTCACCTGCATGGAGTGCGGAAAGACCTTCAAGATCCTTACCAAGAAACACCTGGGCACCCACGGCCTCACGCCCGACGAGTACAGGGCCAAGTATGGCTACAAGAAGGGTACGCCCCTGGTGAGCAAGTCCCTGCAGAGGGAGCGCCGCACAAAAATGAAAGACATGAAGCTCTGGGAAAAACGCAAGAAAGCCAAATAGAGCGCGCGCCATTTGTTTCGCATCGTCCCGCCCCCCGGCCGGTCCGGGGGGCGGCGCCGTTTCGGAAAGCCGCCCGTTCGGCTCGCTGCGCGTCCCCTCCCGTGACGACCCGGCGGTTCTCCCTGTTGGCCCTTCGGACAACGGCGCGCGGGCTTGACGCCCGTACCCCGCCATTCCCTGGAGGGGCGGGCTTTCGGAGCGCGTGGGCTTGACGCTGGCGGAGCGCGGGAAAATCTGTTACCCGGCATGCATCACGCGAAAACGCTGCGGCGTCCGCAAAAGCCTCAACCCTCAAACGACAAAAGAGCAGGACATGGAATGTAGCACCTCGCCTCTGGGAAAGGCCCTGGTGATTTCCGTGCGCGGGCGCATGGACGCCACGGGCGCGCCGGAATTCGAGCGCAAATGCGAGCCGCTCCTGGGCGACGGACACCCGTGTCTCGTGCTCGACCTCTCGGGGTTGGAATACGTCTCCAGCGCCGGGCTGCGCTCGTTCATCGCCGTGGGCAAAAAGGCCAAGGCCAAGGGCGTGCATTTGGCCTTTTCGGGCCTGACCGAAATGGTGCGCGAGGTGTTCGACATCTCCGGCATGTTGGGCCTGTTCCCTGTCTCCGATACTCCGGAAGAGGCCGCGGCCGGGGCATAGCCCGCTTTTCCCCGGGCTGGGGCGTCCCTGGACGACGCGCGACGGCCCGTTCCCCCTTTTTTCCCCTTCGCACCGGTCGCACGTCCCGCGCGGCCGGTGTTCGTGTTTTTTGCGCTTCCCTCCGGTCGGCGTGAGGGGCCGGTTCGCGCCGGACCTTGTTCGATTCAGGAAAAAAGTTCGACTCAGGAAAAAAAACGTACCGCGGCCACCAGGACCAGCCCGGCCAACACCGGGCCGAAGAAGCCCTTGGTGCGCCAGGCGAGCAGGGCGGTGAGCAGCGCGGCCCAAAAGAAGAGGTTCGATGCGCTCAGGCGGGGTTCCCCGCCGTCCAGAAACACGGACTGGGCCAGAAGCGCTCCGAGCACGGCCGGCGGCACCACGGCCAGAAACCGGGCCAGCCAGACGGGCAAAGGCCGCGACGCGAAAAACAGCGCGGGCAGAAGGCGTGGCAGGTAGGTGGCCAGGGCCATGCCGACGATGGCGATCAGGACGGGGTTTTGATCCATGGGGTGCGCGAGGCCACGGCCGCGGCGACCACGGCGCCGGCCAGGACCGCGTAGGACGCGACCGGTGTCCGGGAAAGCACGAGGGTGAGGGCCGCGCCCAGGGCGGCGGCCAGCACGTGGGCCTTGGAGGTGAGCTGTCCCACCAGCAGCACGGCGAACATGGCGGGCAGGGCGAAGTCCAGGCCCAGCGGCTTCACGTCGGGCACGTAGCCTCCGGCCAGGGCGCCGGCCACGCTGCCGGTCACCCAGGAGGCCTGGGCGAAGGCGTTGATGCCCAGGGTCTTGGCCGGGTCGCGCTGTCTGTTGTGGAAGCGGGTGGCGTGGAGCGCGAAGGACTCGTCGGTCAGTTCGAAGGTGAAAGCCGCAAGGCGGGCGCGGGACCATCCCTTGAGATAGGGGGACAGGGCCGCGGAAAAGAGCACGTGGCGCAGGTTGACCACGAAGGTCATGACCACGATGGAAACCGCGGGCGCTCCCGCCCCGAACATGTTCACCGCGATGAGTTGGGCCGAACCCGCGTACACCAGCACGGACATGAGCGTGGTGTAGGCCAGGCCCAGTCCGGCCTTGACGGCCAGCACCCCGTAGGCGAACCCCACGGGCAAATAGCCCAGGACGATGGGCAGGGCCTGGGAAAAGGCCGACGGTTCCGGGCGGAGTGCCTCGCGCATGGGGCGGGCTACCCATTGCGGGTTCAAAGGTCAAGAGCGCCTTTCGCGCGGGCGCGGCGCGTGTTGACAGGCCTGGGGTCACGAGCTAGCGCTTCAGGCGCCAAGTATTTTTTCGTTCGGAGGCCTCATGACTCAAGTTCCCGTCACCGTGCTCACCGGCTACCTGGGCGCGGGCAAGACCACGTTGCTCAACCGCATTCTCACCGCCGACCACGGCAAGCGCTTCGCCATCATCGTCAACGAACTGGGCGAGGCGGGCATCGACGGCCAGCTCGTGGCCGCAAGCGACGAAGAAATTTTCGAAATGAACAACGGCTGCGTCTGCTGCACGGTGCGCGGCGACCTGATCCGCACCGTGAACGCGCTCGTGCGCCGCAAGGGACGCCTGGACGGCATCCTGATCGAAACCACGGGCCTGGCCGATCCGGCTCCGGTGATCCAGACCTTTTTCCTCGACGACGAAACGCGTTCCCGCGCCTGCCTGGACAGCGTGGTCACCGTGGTGGACGCCGCCCGTTTCGCCGACCAACTGGCCCAGGGCGACGAAGCCCGCGACCAGGTGGTGTTCGCCGACTGCGTGGTGCTCAACAAGGCCGACCAGGCCGGAGAACAGGCGCTCGCGGCCGTACGCGAGGCCGTGGCCGCCCTCAATCCCCAGGCCGAGATCCTCACCGCCGTGCGCGCCGACGTGCCCGTGGAAAAGCTTCTGGGCCGCTCTTCCTTCGACTTGGCCCGCCTGACCGAGCTTTCCCCGGGACTTCTGGAGGGCGAGGTTTCGGGCCACCACGCCCGAGGCGTGGGCAGCGTGTCGCTCACCGCCACGCGTCCCGTGAATCTGGAAAAGTTCAAGGCCTGGCTGGGCGGCTACGCCAACGCCGCCGGGGCCGACCTCTACCGCTGCAAGGGCGTGCTGGCTTTGCCCGGAGCCTCGCAGCGCTTTGTGTTTCAAGGAGTGCACATGAGCGTGGAAATGGGCTGGGGCCGTCCCTGGCGCGACGACGAAACCCCGTTGAGCAAGGCCGTGTTCATCGGCAAGAATTTGGACCGCCTGGCCCTGCAGATCGCTTTCAACGACTGCCTGGAGCGCCCGTGAACGCCGCCCCTGTTTCCCCGGGACTGTGGAGCTGGAAGCTCGGAGCCTTTGCCGAGCGCGTGGCCGTGAACGACGCCTGCGACCAGGCCGCCCTGGCTCTGGGAGACGGGCGGGTGGCCGTGATCGACCTGCCGGACGGCCAGGCCCGTTTCCTGGACGTTCACCGGGGTTCGGCCCTGGGAGTGGTCGCGCATCCCGGAAAGGGCTTCGTGAGCGCGGGCGACGACGGCCGGCTCGTACGCCTGGGGCCGGACGACACCCAGACCGAACTGGTGCGCAATCCCGGCGTGTGGTTCGAGCCCCTGGTCTCGGGCCAGGGCGGGGCCATACTGGCCGTGGGCGCGGGCAAGGACGCCCTCATGGTCGATTTGGTTTCGGGCGTGGTGCGTTCGCTGGGGCCGCATGCGGCGGCGGTGACCGGGCTGGCCGTGAGTCCCGCCGGCGCGGTGCTGGCCGTGGGCTACGCCGGGGGCGTGAGCCTCTGGGACCTGGACGAGGGCGGAGAACCCGCGACCATCGCCTGGCCCGGCGGCAATCGGGCCATGGCCTTTTCCCCGGACGGCAAATATCTGGCCTGCGCCAATCAGGACCGGGCCGTGCATGTGCTCGACCTGGAGGCCCAGAACGTGTTCACCCTGGCCGGGTTGCCGGCCAGCGCCACCCAACTGGCCTGGACCGGCGACTCCAGATGCCTGCTGACCACCGGGGCCGGGGCCGTGCTCCTGTGGCCTGTGCCCGAATGTTTCAACGAGAATCCTTCTCCGTTGGTGGCCGCTGCGCAGGAGGAGTCCGCCCTGGTGGCGGTGGCCGTGAATCCGGGCATTCCTTTCGTGGCGGCCGGATTCGACAACGGCAGGGTGGTCCTGGTGGAGACCGTGCGCCTGGCCGCCCTGGATTTGGACCACCAGTTCGCCGCTCCGGTCAGTTGCCTGGCCTGGAGCCGGGACGGACGCCGGCTGATTTGCGCCGATGAGGACGGCGACGTCGTGGCCCTGGACCTGGCCGCCCTGCTGGCCTCGGAATGACGGCCGGCTGAAGGCTCCCGCCGGGCGGGACGCTTCCTTGCGCCGTGTTCCGGCGTGCGCGCGGCGTTTCCGACCGGAGGTGTTCCCGCGCCGGGCCCGTCCCCGAGGGGCGGGATGCGCAAAGCGTTTTTCTTGCGGGGATCGCCCGGGGACCGTGCGCGAACTGGCGGCGCGGACGGGAAGGGGCGTTGTCCGGATCAAACAGACTGCCAAGCGAGAGGTTTCCCCGTGGTGCGTTTGCTTTTCGCCGTGCTTATCGCCGCGAGCGGCCTTCTGGCCGGCGCGGGCCTGGCCCTGGCCGACGGGTTCGACTCCCTCAAGACCCGCCTGGCGGCCGACGGCGTGCCCCAGGCCGAGATCAAGACCGTGTTTTCCGCCCCGGGCGTCCGGTTTTCCCCGGACCCCATGGGCAAGAAACTCCTGGAGATGTACACCGCCAAGTACGGGTCCGACGTGGTTCGGCGCATGCAGGCGGACTTGGCCCGGTTGGGCTACTTTTTCGGCAGCCAGGACGGCCGGCTGAGCACGGAATTCCGCAACGGCGTCCGGGCGTTTCAGCAGGCCCACGGCCTGACCCCGGACGGACGCTACACCCTGGACCTGCTCACCCTGGCCGACCAGGAGACCCAGCCCGCCCCCCCGGACGTGACCGAACGCCTCAAGGCCCAGGCCGCGGCCGGACCGCCCCAGATGTACGAGGCCCTGCTCACCCCCGAACGCCTGGCCGAGGCCAAGGCGTTCTACGACGCCAACCAGCCCCTTTTGGCCCAGGTGCGCGCCCGCTACGGCGTGCCACCGGCCGTGACCGTGGGGCTTCTCACCGTGGAGACGCGCGCGGGCAAGTTCCTGGGCGAAAATCTGGCGGTGAACAACCTGGCCAGCATGGCCGCCAGCCAGAGCTACCGGAGCGTGGCCCCGGTCTTCGCCGGCGAGAACGTCACGCCCGAGCGCCAGGCCTGGCTGGACGCCAGGGCCAAGGAAAAGGCCGCCTGGGCCTACGGCGAACTCAAGGCGCTGTTTCGCTACGCGGACCAAAACGGCCTGGACGCCGCGGCCATGCCCGGCTCCATCTACGGGGCCATCGGGATCAGCCAGTTCATGCCTTCGAGTCTTCTGCGTTTCGGCGTGGACGGCGACGGAGACGGCAAGGTGGACATCTTCAACGTCTCCGACGCGGTGCACTCCATGGGCAACTACCTGCGCTCCCACGGGTTCACCGGCAATCTGGAGGACGAAGCCACCCTGCGCGAGGCGCTCTACCGGTACAACCACTCCAACGTGTACGTGAACACCATCATGGCCATTTCACACTTTCTGCGGGGCGGGCCGGCTCTGCCGTAGGCTGCGGACGGCGCGCGCCGTCACTCGTCGGTGGAGGGTTCCCCGCCCTCGTCCTTGCCGGGAAAGGCCAACAACTTGCCCTTGGGCTTGGGGGCGCGGGGCTTGGCCCCCGGCTGGGGCACGGCCTCGATGTGCGAACGCGGCGCTTGCTCGCCCGGCAATTGCCCCTGGGACCAGTGCAGGTTGAAGAGCTGGTTCTTGAACCGCATGGCCTGTATCATGCAGAGCGCCATGACCGCCTCTTCCCAGCGCTTGGTGGGTTCGAAGCGACTCACCTGGTCGGCGTATTTTTCCCAAAGGTTGAGCAGGGAGGCCTCGTCATAGGCCAAGAGCTGTCTGGCCATCTTGAGCAGGATCTTTTCCACGCGTGTTCTCCGAAATAGCGACGCCTGGCGGCGACATGTCATGCAACAGCCTGCTAGCACGATTCCCGGACGCGGCCAATGCCCGTTTGCTCCCCGGCGGGGCCTGTGATACGAAGTCGGACTCACAGCCATAACCGGAGCCACTCATGAGCGACCTGAAAGCGATGTATTCCACCTTGCAGGAAGATCCCTTCCCGCAGGACATGACCATAACCCTGGGCGACCAGACCCTGCGCTTCGTCAAACGCACCTGGACCATCGACGGACAGGTCAAGGGCCTGCGCTACGGCGAGAATCCCGACCAGCCCGCCGCCATCTACCAGATGGTCGAAGGCGGACTCACGCTGAACGGCGTCCGGTTCCGCGGCCCCGGGCAGGGGCTCGTCTCGGCCCTGACCGAAGACCACCTCGTCCAGTCGGGCAAGCATCCGGGCAAGACCAACCTCACCGACGTGGACAACGGCCTGAACATTCTCCAGTACCTCATGGATAAGCCCGCGGCCGTCATCCTCAAGCACAACAACCCCTGCGGCGCCGCCTGGAGCGACCACGGGTTGGCCAAGGCCTTTGAAAAAGCCCATTTTTCCGACCGGATCGCCGCGTTCGGCGGGGCCGTGGTGGTCAACCGCACCCTGGACCTGGCCACGGCCGAGCAGATCGCCTCGGCCTTTTTCGAGGTGGTGGCCGCCCCGCACTACGAACCGGCCGCCCTGGCGCTTCTCAAAACCAAAAAGAATCTGCGCCTGTTGGCCATCCCCGGCATCGCCGACCTGGCCGCCCTGGCCGGACAGCCCTTTCTCGACGTGAAGTCCCTCATGGACGGCGGCGTGGTGGTGCAGTTCTCGTTTCGCAACGCCGTGCGCCACGCCAAGGACTTTTTGCCCGCCCAGGCCACGAACAAGGCCGGGGAAACCGTTGTCGCCCGCGCCCCCTCGCCTCAGGAGGCCGAAGACCTGCTCTTCGCCTGGGCCGTGGAGGCCGGCGTGACCTCCAATTCGGTCATCTTCGTCAAGGACGGAGCCACGGTGGGCATCGGCACCGGTGAGCAGGACCGGGTCGGTGTGGTCAACCTGACCATTCACAAGGCCTACACCAAGTACGCCGATCTCCTGGCCTTCACCCGACTGGGGCTTTCACTCTACGAACTGCGCGACAAGGCCGCGACCGATGCGCAAGCCGCCGAGACCCTGGCCGCCATCGAGGCCGAAACTCAGGAAGCCAAGGGCGGCCTGGCCGGATCGGCCCTCGTTTCGGACGGGTTCTTCCCCTTCCGCGACGGCGTGGACCTGGCCCTGGCCCAGGGCGTGACCGCCATAGCCCAGCCGGGCGGGTCCATCCGCGACTTCGAGGTCGTGCAGGCCGTGAACCAGGCCACCCCCCAGGCGGCCATGGTCTTTACCGGACAGCGTTCGTTTCGCCACTAGCGCCCGGCCCGCGAAGCCCTCTTCGCGGGCGCGGCGCGCAAGACAGGAGACCCGCCGGGTGCGCATGCGGCGGCGGGCAGAGGCTTTTCAAGCATGTCGAAGCATCCTTCGCTCGTCACTTCGGTCCAGCCCGGCTGCGTCGTGGAGTTTCTCCAGGGCAACGAGGCCCATCTGGCCTGGGTGGAGGATGTCCTGGGCGACAAGTTGCGCCTGTTCACCCTGAACAAGCGCGAGTCCAAGCTGGCCGCGTCGCGGCTGTTGCCCTGGTCCGGTCCGCGCTATGAGGGGGCCTTCAACCGGGAGGGTGTGCTCGAAAAATTGCGCGAACACGCCAAACGGCGCGAGGAACTGCTCGGCCAGGCCGATCCCCTGGAACTTTGGGAAATGGCCCAGGGCGAGGTGGCCCAGGCCTCGGCCGGGTGGTTCGCCCAACTGGCCCACGAAGACCCGGACGCGGACCGCGTGGCCGCCATGGGGCGGGCGCTTTTGGGCTTGAAAACCCATTTCAGGTTTCAGCCCCCCAATTTCGAGGTGCATCCGGCGGACGTGGTGGAACGCCGTCTGGCCGAGCAGGCCGTCGCCCGGGAACGTGAACTCGTGGTCACGGCCGGACAGTCCTTTTTCCACGATCTGTGGACCGGATGGGCCTCGGGTCGCGAGGTGGACGCCCGGCGCCTGGAGGCCCAGCTCGATCCCCAGGCCGCCGAAAAGCTCAAGGACATGCTGCTCGGCCTGCTTTGCGAACCGGAAAGCCAACACTGGGCCCCCCTGTGGCAGGCGTTGCGCAAGGGCTTGCCCGACCATCCCCACCAGCCGCTCATCCTGGCCACCCAGTGGGGGGTGATCCCGCCGCACTTCAACATTCACCTGAGCCAGGCCCAGTACCACGAGGGCGACGCCTGGTCCGCGGACTTCGCCGGCGAGATTCACACCCTGAGCGAAACCTGCCGCCAGGACGCCGCACCCGCCCAGGGTCCGCCCTACGTGAGCGTGGATTCGTCCACCACCCGCGATATCGACGACGCCTTTCACGTGTCCGTCCTGCCGGACGGGGGCTACGCCCTGTCCATGGCCCTGGCCAGGCCGTGCCTGCACTGGGATTTCGACAGTCCCCTGGGACGCGCCGTGTGGGACCGGGCCACCAGCCTCTACCTGCCCGAAGGTTCGAGCCACATGCTGCCTGAGGCCCTTTCCTGCGAGTTGTACAGCCTGCGCGCCGGATGCGACAAGCCGGCCCTGCTGCTCGACTGGGAACTCTCGCCCAGGGGGCGGACGCGGTCGTTCACCCTGCGCGCCGGATGGGCCCGGGTGGCGGCCAACCTCTGTTACGAAGAGGTGGAGCGCCGTCTGGCCGACAAAACGGCCGACGCCAACCTTTCCCTGGCGTTGGCCTTGGCCGAGCGGTTGCGCGATAGGCGCGTGGAGGCCGGAGCGGTGGTGCTGGACAGGCCCGAGCCCAAGATCGTACTGCATGGCTACCCCCATGAGGTGTCGGTGACGCTCGCGCCCGGAGAGCACACCCCCATGGCTCAGCTCATGGTCAGCGAATTCATGATCCTGGCCAACGCCGAAGTGGCCGCCCTGGCACGGCGCGAAGGCTTGCCACTCTACTACCGGGTGCAGGACGTGGCCATTCCGCCCAATCTGGCCGGGGTGTGGACGGACCCGGTGGACATGCACCGAGCCGTGAAACAGCTTTCCGGGGCCATACTGTCCAATCGGCCCGGCCGCCACGCGAGCCTGGGCGCGGACCAGTACAGTCCGGTCACCTCGCCCTTGCGCAGGCTGCCGGACTTCGTCAACATGGCCCAGGTGCAATCCTGGCTGGCCACGGGCCGGCCGCGCTTCAGCGCCGAGGAGGTGGCCGCCAAATTGCCCGGCCTTTCCGCCCGGCTCGACCAGGTGGGGCTGGTGCAACGCTACCGTCCCCGGTATTGGAAGCTCGCGTGCATTCAGGGGCAGTGTCGCCAGCGAGAGTTTTCGGCCGTGGTCGTGGAGGAAAATTCCGGCTACGTGACCCTTTCCCTGATCGAGGCGCAGATATACGTTCGGGCCGGCAGGGAACAACTCGGCGGCAAGGTGTATCTTGGACAAAAATTTCTGGTAAAACTCGGCAAGGTGGACCCTTTGACCAATGAATTGCGGGTCATGGGGGGGCGTGAGGACGACTGCGAAGGCGATGGCGGCCCCTGGCCGGACCTGCCCAGCGGCGAAACCGGATGAGGAGGATTGAGCGATGGTGAAACTGGCATGGATGGTTCTGGCATATTTGATGGGATCGATCCCCTTCGGGCTTTTCATCGCCCAGGCGGTGTCGGGGTCCGATCCCCGCACGTCCGGTAGCGGTAACATCGGCGCCACCAACGTGGCCCGGCTGTGCGGCACCAAGTGGGGCACGATCACCCTGCTTCTCGACGCGTTCAAGGGTTTCTTCCCCGTGGTCGTGGCCCGCGCCATGTATCCCGAAGCCCCCTGGTTCGCCGGTCTGACCGCCATGGCGGCCATCGGCGGCCATCTGTTTCCGGTGTTTCTGAACTACAAGGGCGGCAAGGGCGTCGCCACCACCATCGGCGCGTTTTTGGGCCTGGCCTTCTGGGCCACCACGGTTTCGGGCATTCTCTGCGCCGCCGCCATCGCGGCCACGGGTTTCGTGTCCGTGGGCTCGCTGGTGTGGTGTGTCACCCTGCCGTTCACCGTGTACTTTTTCTCGGCCCCCATCCTGGTGCCCATGACTATTGTGGTCAGCGCCGTGGTGATCTGGCGGCACAAGGAAAACATCGCCCGTCTGCGCGCCGGCGAGGAAAAGCCCTGGCGGGAAAAGGGCTCCTCGTGCTGGTGTTGCTTCGGCAAGAAGTAGCGCGAAAGATGCGGGGGCTTCACGCCCCCGCGCCCCTCGCCAGGGGGAAAGCCTCCCTGGACCCCACGATCGCCCGCGCGAACGAGACGTCCGCGCGGCGACGGGGCAGAGACGCGACAATATTTCGGGGGGAGCGGGGACAGGCAAAAGCCGTCCCCGCTCCCCTGTTTTTAGCGAGAGTGTCGGCCGAGTTGCTCTCCAGACGCGTCATGCGAAAGGCCCTGCGGCCGGGTACTGCCCGGCCCGCAGGGCCTTCGTCATCAAGGGGGGGCGGGGGGAAGCATTCCCCCCGGTCGCCGGAGGCATCTCTCCCCCTCGTTTGTTTATTTCTTCTTCAACGCCGCCAACCGGTCCGCCAGGCTGGCCTGGGACTTGTCCTGCTGGCCGGAGGCCTCCTTGAGGGCCTGGGCGATGAGGGGGTCTTCCCCGGGTTGGGGCGGGGTGAGCAGGGCGGTTTTTTCCTTGTGCACCTGGGCCATGGTCTCCATTTCATCGGCCTTTTGGCTCATGGCGTCAAAGGCCGCGCCCAGGTTGGAGGCCTGTTTGGTGATGCCGGCAAGCACCTTGGCCCGGTTTTCCTGCTCCTGGGCGCGATCCATGCGGACTTTGGCCACGTCCATGCGCCGTTTGGCCTCGCTGAGACGGTCACGGGCGGTTTTCAGCCGCTGGGAGGCGTCCTTCACGGCCTGGGCCAACTCGTCGTAGTATTGCTTGGCCTCCACGGCTTCCGCCAATTCGCGTTCCACGTCCGGACCCATTTTTTCCAGCTCGTCCAGGAGCTTGCCCAGGCTGGCTTCGATATGGGCCTTGTCTTCGGGCGAGACGGCCGCTTCGGCCTTGGCTTGCAGGCGTTCGGCCGCGGCCAAGCGCAGGTCGTGGTTTTTCTGTATTTCGTCGGCCTCCTGCTGCTCGCGGTCCCAGGCCTTTTTGGCGCCCACCATTTGATGGGTGAGTTTGGTCAGGGCTTCGTCGAGCTGGGCGATCTCGGCTTCGGAGGCGGTTTCGGGATCGAACTCCACGAGCAGTCGGGTGAAGCTCGTCTGGGCGTCTTCAACTTTCTTGATGAAGAACTGTTTGAAAAAACTCATCATGCGTCTCTCCTTTGGAGTCTCAGGCGCTTCTTCTGCGGGTCATGAAATAGCCAATGGCCAAAATCGCGGCCAAGGCCGCCGTGGCGGGCAAAAGCCAGCCACCGCCCGGAGAACTTTCGGCGATCTTGGGCTTGGCCAGGGCCACGTTGGGGTCCACGTCGGCGGGCAGGGGCGTGTTCGGATCAGGGGCCACGCCGGACTTCTTCATATCGTCAAGCTTGGCGTTGAGCTCGTCGACCTGCTTCTTCAGGTCGGCATTGGATTCCGCCATGCGCTGGGCCTCCTTCTGAAAGGCCTGCACGCCCGGATCGGACTGGTGGTTGTAGAAAAAGCTCGACCCGCTGGTCAGGTGGCTCAACATGAACCACATGAACATGGCGTCCCACATGCCGAAACTGGAATAGCTGCCGAAGGCGTAGCCCGGCGCGGACCAGCCGCGTCCGGAGTAATAGTTGTCGCGGTAGCGGTTGTAGTCGCCGTAGGAATTGAAGCTGCGGTTGGGATTGAGGATGGGGCGTTCACCGGTCGAAGTCCCCGAGACCGCGTTCCCGGACTTGCCGAAGCGGCCCTGGTAGTCCCGGTAGGACGAGGTGGAGGCCTGGCGCTTCACCGCGCCGGACCCGGAGGAGGAGAAGGCCGACCCGGAACCGGGCCGCGCGCTGGAGGACTGCGACGCCCCCGAGGAATTGGACCACCCGGAGCCGGACGACGGGGAAGAAGACGGCGCGGCCTGTCGGCTGGCGCCCCACCCCGAAGACCCGGAAGAGCCCGAGTCCGAGGGCCTGGACGTACCGGACCACCCGGAGCTCGACCCCGAGGGTTTGGAGGAACTCGACCATCCCGAACTCGATCCCGAGGATTTCGACGAGCCCGACCACCCCGAAGACGAACGCGACGAACTCGACCATCCCGAACCGGAAGAGCTGCCCCGGCTGGAAAAGGAGCTTCGGCTGCCCGAACTTTTGGCCAGGGATTCGGCCGTCGGGGCGAGAACGAGAAAGAGCGCCGCGAAAATCGCGAGCAGACGGGTGTGCATGGGCGTAGACCTCCTAGTAGACCTTGAGCGCCATGGAGTTCATGACCACGCCGATCAAGGCGCGCACCAGGGCCTGGCCGTTTTCCTCGTCCGCGCTGACCAGGGCGAACTCGCGGGCGTCTTCCAGGTCGCGGGAATAGAGCATCATTTTGTGGCGGACGATATGCGGGGGCTGGCCCGGATCCACGAAAAGTTTTTCCTCGGCTTCCACGGGTTCGGCCCAGTCGGCGTCGCCCCAGTCGCGCTGGTAGGTCTTGCCGTTGGGCGCGCTCAGGTCGCGTCCGCCGATGAGACCTCCCTGCCCAATCCAGGTTTCCCAGTCGGCTTCGCTTTCCGGGAAGATTTCCTGGTAGATTTGAAAGCAATTCACATCCAGGAGCGTTCCGTCGGCCTGGCTGTTGAACTGGAACATCACCTGTGTGTCGCCCGTCTTGGCGTAGGCCCGGGCGATCTTCAGGTCAAAGAGGTCCATGGACGAAACGGCTTCCACCACCAGATCGCCCTCGGGCAGGGGCATGGTGATATCCTGGCCCGAATAGCGCAGGATTTCGGCCTCTTCTATGGCCAGCAGAGCGCCTGGACGAAGCGAACCCGGGAGGTCGGGATAGCCGGGGTAGGTCTTTTTCTCGGAAGTTTTCCAGAACATTCGGTCTCCTTGAATAAGCGCGAATACGCACTCTTGGCTAGGTAGGCATCCGGCCGCGCTTTGGCAAGGCGGAGCCGAGCCTGTCGCACCGGGTAAGGCTTAAGACAAAGCGGGGTCGCGGTACATGAGAACCTTCGGCTTTGTTTTTAACGCCTTTCGCGCGGCCGGAAACAAGGTGGCTACAAAACAAGGACGATGCCCAGTTCGCGCACTTTGTGGCGCAGGGTGCGCGGCCTGATGCCAAGCAAATCGGCGGTCAGGGCCCGGCTGCCGCCGGCATGGCGAAAGGCCCGCAGGATGGCTGCGGCCTCGGCGCGGCGTACGGCGGCTTCCAGCGAGAATTGGCCGGCGGAGTCGCTCGGGTCAAGGTCTTGCGGGGCCGCATCGCTGCCGGCGAGGCTGGACAGAGACGCGACTGCGCCGCCGAGGGGGGCGGTCTGGTCGGAAAAGTCGAGGCCTGCGGCACGGGGCGCTTCCCGGCCGGAGGATGTGGCGGGCGTCTGTTCCCGCAGCCGGGGCATTTCCCGCCGTTGCGACCCGGCCGATCCCAGGCCGAAATTGCGCAGGGCCGGCGGGACCCGGGGACCGAGGGCGTCGGGCGCGGCCGTCCCGGCGGGCAAGTCCTCCCGGGCGGCATAGGGTTCGGCTTCGAGGGGTGGCCCTGCGCTCCGGGGGGCGGACCGGGACCCGCTTTCGGCCGGGTATTCGGCGCTGCGGGAAAACGGCGAGTCCAAATCGGATCGATAGGGCGTGGGGGCGAAGGCGTGCATTTCCGGCGGCAGGTCCTCCGGGCGTATCTCCCCGCCGGGATGGACCAGCACCAGGCGTTCGATGAGGTTCTTGAGCTCGCGCACGTTGCCGGGCCAGGCGTAGTCGGCCAGGGTGGACAGCACCTTTTGCCCCAGGGTGAGTTCGCGCGAATGGTAGCGGTGGCGAAACAGCTCGAGAAAGTGGCCGGCCAGGTGGGGCACGTCCTCCCGGCGTTGGCGAAGCGGCGGCAGGGAGACCGGAACCACGCACAACCGGTAGTAGAGGTCGGCGCGGAATTCTCCCCGGCGCACCATGTCGGGCAGGTTGCGGTTGGTGGCCGCCACGATGCGCGCCCCGAAGGGCAAGTCCCGGTCGCCGCCCAGTCGGCGGAAGGTGCGCTGTTCAAGAACGCGCAGGAAGTCGGCCTGGTTAAGGGGGGGGATTTCCCCCACCTCGTCGAGAAACAGGGTGCCGTCGCCGGCCAGTTCGAAGCTGCCCTTTTGCAGGCGCATGGCGCCCGTGAAGGCCCCGGCCTCGTGTCCGAAAAATTTGTCCGCGAAAAGTTCGCCCCCGAGCACGCCGCAGTTCACGGGCACGAAGGGCTTTTCCGACCGGTTGGACAGGGTGTGGATGAGGCGGGCGAAAAGTTCCTTGCCCGTGCCGGACTCGCCCATGATGAGCACGGGCGCGTCGGAAGGCGCCACCTGGGAAGCCAGGTGATGCGCGGCGCGCATGGCCTTGGAGGCCAGAAGCACGGTGGTTTCGCCGCCGCCTTCTTCGGGCAGGTCCCGGGTTTCCAGGCGGAGCGGCAAAATATTGCCGCCAGGAGATCGCGGGGTTTGGCGGGGATTGCCGTGGGCCATGGGGCGTCCTTTCCGGTTGGGATTTGCGAATCATATCCCGGGTGGAGTTTTTTGAAAAGGGGCGAGCGGCAATCCTTTGCCGTTTACGGCAAGAAATTGCCATGGCAAGAAATTGCCAGTTTATAACATGCTGAAAACATTGAATGTCGTTCTGGCATGCTTCTTGTTAAGAAAAGCGCGTTCTTTTAGGCGCAAGCGGACGCCGGTCGGATAAGCCACGAGCTTGGACGCGCGGGGCCGCACACCTGGCCGCATGAGCTGGGCCAAATCGCAAGCATAGGGAGAGCGTGCAGTCATGAAAGTGAATTGGAAGACAGTGTTCGCGGCAGGCTTGGCCATGAGTCTCATGGGGGCCGTGTTCGCCTACGCCACCGGAACGGGCGGCGACCAGGCCATTGCCGAGGCCGCAGCGGCGGCCGGGGCCAAATCCGGCCCGTGGTGGATGTGGCCGGGGATCTTGCTGGTGTTCTGCTTCGTGCTGGGCATCATCGCGGTGCTGGCCGGCGTGGGCGGCGGAGTGCTCTTCGTGCCGCTGGTGAGCGGCTTTTTCCCCTTCCACCTCGACTTCGTGAGGGGCACGGGTCTGTTGGTGGCCCTGGCCGGAGCCCTGGCCGCCGGCCCCGGTCTGCTCAAGAGGAACATGGCTTCGCTGCGTTTGGCCCTGCCCGTGGCGCTTATCGCCTCGTCCTGCGCCATCGTGGGCGCCATGATCGGTCTGGCCCTGCCCACCAACGTCACCCAGATCGCCTTGGGCGGCACCATTTTGTTCATCGCCATCCTGCTTCTGGTTTCCAAGAACTCGGCCCTGCCCGTGGTCACCAAACAGGACGCCATCGGCGTGGCCCTCGGCATGAACGGCGTGTTCTTCGACGCCGCCACGAACGAACGCATCGAATGGAAGACTCACCGCACCCTGCCGGGTCTTCTGCTGTTCATCATTATCGGTCTTATGGCCGGTATGTTCGGCTTGGGCGCGGGTTGGGCCAACGTGCCGGTGCTCAACCTCATGATGGGCGCGCCCCTCAAGGTGGCCGTCGGCACCTCGAAGTTCCTGCTCTCCATCACCGACACCTCCGCGGCCTGGATTTACCTGAACCAGGGTTGCGTCATTCCGCTCATGGCCATCCCCTCGATCATCGGCCTCATGGCCGGATCTTTCGTGGGCGTGCGTCTTCTGGCCAAGGCGAAGCCCAAGTTCATTCGCTACATGGTCATCGGCGTGCTGCTTTTCGCGGGAGCCCGCTCCCTGATGAAGGGCCTTGGCATCTAACTTTACCTACAAGCGCAAGGAGACACGCATATGGCCGCCAATATCGAACATCCTGATGACGTCAAGACCCCGCCGGAGCAGGTGCTTTACGCCGACATCCTCTTCTGGGGGTGTTGGACCGGCCTGGCCCTCATGATCGTCACCTATTTCGTCTACCTGACGGGCATCCTGCCCCCGCACGTGCCCCTGGATCAGATCACCACCCTGTGGACGCAGAAGGTGGCGGTCTACCTGGAAAAAGGCGCCGTGCCCATCGGCTGGGGCTGGACCTCGCTTCTCAACAAGGGCGATTTCCTCAACTTCTTGGGCATCGCCTTGCTGGCCGGCCTCACCATGGTCTGCTACGTGCCGTTGATTCCCGCGTTCTTCAAGAAGAAGGACCCCGTCTTCGCCATCATCGCCCTGACCGAAGTCGTGGTGCTGTTCCTGGCCGCTTCCGGCATCGTGGCTGGCGGACACCACTAGGGGCCCAGGCATGAGCGAGCTCACCCCGGAAATCCTCGCCGCCATCGACGTCGCCAGCCTGCTCGACGGCCTGCCCCTGGGCGTGGCCGTCACCGACCAGGAGAGCAGGGTCGTGACGCTCAACTCCGCCCTGGAGCGGTTGACGGGATTTTCGCGCCACGAAGTGCGGGGCGTGCCCTGCGCTCACGTGGTGCGCTCCGGGGTGTGCCTGGGTGGATGCCCCTGCGAAGCCGGGGCCGACACCGATATCGTCAATCGCCACCGGCGTCGCATTCCCGTGCGGGTGCGCTCCTTCGCTTTGCCCGATCGCGAGGGAAGACCCCTGCTGCGTCTGGACCTGGTGGAAGATCTGAGCGCCCTGCGCGAGATGGAGCGGCGCTGCGAGGAGTCGGGCGCGGTGGGCAAGCTGGTGGGCAAGGGGCCGGTGATGGAGCGCATCCTCGGGCTCATGCCCCCCCTGGCCGCGTCCGACGCCCCGGTCTTCATCATCGGAGAGACCGGGGCCGGAAAGGACGCGGTGGCCGAGTCCCTGCACAAGCTTTCGCCCCGGTCGCGCGAGGCCTTCGTGCGGGTCAACTGCGGTCCGGGCAATCCCCAGGCCCTGGAGGCCGAGCTTTTCGGCCACGCCGGGCCCGGAGGCGAGTTCGCCCCCGGCGCGTTCCAGCGCGCCGGAGCGGGCACCCTCTACCTCTCGGACGTGGGGGAGTTGCCCGAGAACCTGCAAGCGGCCCTGGTGCATTACCTGGACGAGGGGTTCATCCGTCCGGTGGGCGCGCAGACCGACATGCGCGCCCAGGCCCGACTGGCGGTTTCGTCGCCGGTGAGTCCCGAGGAGTTGGTGCGTCAGGGGCGGTTCTCAAGCGATCTGGCCGTGCGGTTGGGGGCGTTGCGTCTGAGCCTGCCCCCGCTTCGCGAACGCCGGGAGGACATCGAATTTCTGTTGGAACATTTCCTGGGCGTGTACGCGGCCAAATTCAAGAAGAAGGTGCGCGGCTTCACGCCCAAGGCCAGGCGCATCCTGCTGGCTCACGAGTACCCTGGCAACGTGCGCGAGCTGCGCAACATCGTGGAGTTCTCCGTGATGATCTGCCAGGGCGAGACCATCACGCCGGCCTGTCTGCCGGCCCACCTGCTCGAACTGGCGCGCCAGCAGGCGGACAAGGCGTAGGCCATGCGCGACAAACGCGTGCTCATCCCCCTGTGCAAGGACGAGGTGGCCCCCCGGTTCGATCTGGCCGGCCAAGCCCTCCTGGCCGTGGTGGACGACGAAGACGGGCCGGTGAAAACCGAGGAGTTCCTGCTGCCGCATCCCTCCGCCGACGGGCTTTGCGATCTGGTGCTCCTGCGCGGCGTTGACGTGGTCATATGCGGCGGCATAGAAGAAGAATATTACCACTATTTGCGCTGGAAACGCGTTGAAGTCATCGATAACGTGGCGGCCAAGGCCAGGCAGGCGCTGGATCGGTTCCAGCGCGGGACGCTCAAGGCCGGGGACATCCTCTTAACACGGGAGCAGGGTCATGCTGGGTGAGATTTTTTCCAGGCATTTTCGCGACCTGCAAACCGGGGACGACGCCGTCGCGCCCAGGCGCTACGAGGTGCTCCGGCGAAAGATCGTGCTGCTCATGGCGGCGGTCACGTTGTTGCCGCTGCTGCTCATGGCGGCAATCAACTTCTCGGAGTTTCAGGCTACGCTCAGCCGCGAAATCCAGAACCCCTTGCGGGCGCTTCTGGGCAAGACCAAGAATTCGGTGGAGCTTTTCCTGGCCGAACGGACTTCGACCCTGGGATTTATCGCGGAAGCCTATTCCTACCAGGATTTGGCCGACGAAAAGACCCTGGCCAGGATCTTTCAGGTCATGCGCCGGGAGTTCGAAGGCTTCGTGGACTTGAGCCTCATCGACTCCCAGGGCCAGTTGGTCAACTACGTGGGCCCCTACGACATGAAGGGGCGCAACTACTCCGAACAGGCCTGGTTCGGCCAGGTGATCACCAGCGGCAAGTACATTTCCGACGTGTTTCTGGGCTTTCGCAAGCTTCCCCATCTGGTCATCGCGGTGCAGCACGTGACCGCCGGGGGGCAGTCGTGGGTGCTCCGGGCCACCATCGACACCAAGCAGTTCGAGAAGATCATCGCGGCCATGGGGCTCGAACCGGGGTCGGACGCCTTTTTGCTCAACCGCAAGGGCGTCCTGCAGACCAATTCGGCCTTTCACGGGGCCATTCTCGACGTCTTTTCCCTGCCCATGCCACCGGTGTCCTACGAGACCAACATCCATCCCACCAAGGACACCGAGGGCCGCGACGTCTATATGGGGTACTCCTACTTCCCGGATAACGACTTCGTGCTCGTCGCCATCAAGCCCCGCCTGAGCGCGCTCGACACCTGGTACAATCTGCGCGGCGACCTGCTGGCGGTGTTTCTCATCGGGGTGCTGGCCATCTTCGGGGTGGTCTACCGTCTGACCGGCATGCTCATCGACCGCATGCGCGAGGCCGACGAACGCCGCGCCCTGGCCTTCCGTCAGGTGGAGCACGCCCAGAAGCTGTCCTCCATCGGTCGTCTGGCCGCGGGCGTCGCCCACGAGATCAACAACCCCCTGGCCATCATCAACGAAAAGGCCGGGCTCATGAAGGATCTGCTGGGCCTGCGTCCCGACTTCCCCGACCGGGCCCGCTTCACCACCCAGGTGGACGGCGTGCTCTCGGCCGTGGAGCGCTGCCGGGGCATCACCCACCGCATGCTCGGCTTCGCCCGGCGCATGGACGTCAAGATCGAAGCCCTGAGCTTAAACGAGGTCATCACCGACACCGTGGCCTTTCTGGGCAAGGAGGCCGAATACCGCAGCGTCACTCTGGACCTCGACTTGGCTTCCGACCTGTCCCGCATTGAATCGGACCGGGGCCAGCTCCAGCAGGTGATCCTCAACATCCTGAACAACGCCCTGGCCGCCGTGCCCGACAAGGGACGCATCGCGGTCAGCTCCTGGAACGAGAACGAGGACCGGGTGGGCTTTCGCATCGAAGACAATGGGTGCGGCATGTCCCCGGACACCATCAAGTGCATTTTCGAGCCCTTCTTCACCACGAAGGGCGCCAAGGGCACCGGGCTCGGACTTTCCATCACCTACGGCATCATCAAGCGCCTGGGCGGGGAAGTGAACGTGCAAAGCACCGAGGGCCAGGGGTCGGCGTTCACCGTCACCCTGCCCATCATGGCGCCTCCGGGCGCCGCCGTGGAGGCATCGTGAGCGACAAGGACTGGAAAATACTCCTGGTGGACGACGAGGAGGACTTCGTCACCACCTTGTGCGAACGCCTGCAACTGCGCGGCATCAACTGCCGGGTGGCCCTGGACGGAGAAGCCGGGCTGGCGGCGGTGGAAAGCGAAGTTCCGGACGTGGTGGTGCTCGACATGTTCATGCCGGGCGTCAAAGGACTCGAAGTGCTCAAACGTCTGCGAGCCAGCCATCCCAACGTGCAGGTGATCCTGCTCACCGGGCAGGGGGCCACCAAGGACGGCATGGACGGCATGAAGCTCGGGGCGTTCGACTACATGGTCAAGCCCCTGTCCCTGGACGACCTGACCCGCAAGCTCGATGAGGCGGTGACCGCCGCCCGGGGAGGCAAGGCGTGAAAGACGATCGGGCCGCATTCATGGGCAGCGTGGCGGCCGGGCTCTCCCACGATTTGGTGAACGTGCTGGCCATCATCCAGCAGTCTTCCGGGCTTTTGGGGGACTACCTGGCCCTGGCCCGCAAGGAGAGCATAAAGAGCCTGGGGTTTCGTCCGCAATTTAAATACCATGACAAGTTTGCCGAGATCATCGCCCAGATCAAAACCCAGGTGGAGCGCGGGCAGGCCCTGTGCGACGACTTGAATCGCCTGGCCCACGCCCCGGACGAGGGCACGGGCGACCCGGACCTGGGCGACGCCTGCTCCCTGCTGGCCGGGCTGTGCGCCAGACAGGCGCGCCGGGCCAAGTCGAGCTTGTCCGTGGAGGAGCCGCAGGGCGAGCGACCGGTGGTGAAGGCGCAACTGGTGGACGTGCTGGTCCAGATGGGCCAGGCGCTGGCCGGCGTTCTGGACCGCTGTCCCGGACAGGGACCGGTGCGCCTGAGCGCGGGAGTCAACGGCGAGTACGCGTACGTGGACTTGCTCTGCCAGGCTCTGGACGCCGAACAGGCCAAGGCCCTGGCCGACGAACGGGCCGTGGACAAGGGATGTTGCCTGGAGGTCCAGGCTGTGGATAACGGGGTGCGCCTGCGCTTCGCGCGGGGCTGATCCCGGGCCGTCCGACCCGGATGTTCGGGCGGTGACGAGCAAGGAACCGTGTCGGTTTCGCGACGGTTTTCACGGCGAATTCTGTCGGCGCAACACGAGACGTGGCGGGAAAGACGGGCGCCCGGGGCGCACAACCCTTAAGGGAGATGAGCATGAAAAAGATCAAGCTGCTGCTCGTGGACGACGAGGAGAACTTCGTCAACACCTTGTCGGAACGCATGAAAATGCGCGATGTGCCCACCAAGGTGGTCTATTCCGGCGAGGAGGCTCTCACCGTGGTCAAAGGCGAGGAGCCCGACGTCATGGTTCTCGACCTGCGCATGCCCGGCATCGACGGCATGGAGGTGCTGCGCAAGGTCAAGGCCACCAACCCCAAGGTGCAGGTGATCATCCTCACCGGCCATGGCACGGACCTGGACGAGGCCGAAGCCCGCAAGCTCGGCGCGTTTCATTACCACAAGAAGCCCATCGACATCGACGAGCTTCTGGGCACGGTGAAAAAAGCCTATCGTCAGCGCATTGAGGACGCCATGGTGGTCGCGGCCCTGGCCGAAGCCGGCGACTTTGAAGGCGCCAAGAAGGTTCTTGAGGAAGACTGATCGGCGGCATTCGCCCGCCTTGTCGGCCGTTGGTCCGGGCCTGGCGCGAACAGGCCCGGATCGGCGGCGGACCTGCCGCTTCGCGCGCAAAGCCCCGGCGCGGGATGCGCTGGTGGAAAACCGCGCCGCCCGCGCCTTTTGCTTGCGCGCGGGAGGAGGCCTGCCGGCGCGGTTGGCGCAGGGCATGCGCCCGCTCGCGGTCCGCACGCGGAGGCGAGGCGGGGACTCGCGCGGCAAGGTGGCCTTTTCGGACCAGACGCGCCGGCTTGACGCGAGCCCCCGGGCGTCGTAACGCCGGCCCCATGGACCGGGTGACGCGCCAGGGCGGACTTGGCGCACAAAAACGGCCCGCACGCCGGACGGCGCGGCATACCCCCGCGCGACCGGTTCGTAGCGGACCAGACGGGCCGCCAGACGGCGGCCAAGCGGAGGGCGCGTGCGCCCGAAGACCCTTATCATCGACGACGAGGTGGAATTCGCCACCACCCTGGCCGAGAGGCTGGAGTTGCGCGGCTTTCCCGTGAGCGTGGCCCACACCGGCAACGAGGGCGTGGACAAGGCCGCCAGCGAAGAGCCCTCCGTGGTGGTGCTCGACCTCAACCTGCCCGACCGCACGGGCCTGGACGTTCTGCGGGAAATCAAGGGCCGTTGGCCCCTGATCGCGGTGGTGCTGCTCACCGGGCAGGCCGCCGTGGGCTCGGCCGTGGCCGGCATGAAGCTGGGGGCGTTCGACTATCTTTCCAAGCCGGCCAACGTCGACGACTTGGCCAAGATTCTGGAGCGGGCCGAGGCCGGCAGGCGCGACCAGGAAGAAAGTCTGCGCATGATGGAAACGGGCAAGCTGGCCATGTTGGGCAAGCTGGCCGAAGGCGTGGCCCACGAGATCATGAACCCCGTGGCCATCATGATGCAAAAGGCCGGCCTGGCCGAGGAAATTCTCGAAGACGGTCCCGAGCTTTCTGCCCAGGACTTGGCGGACGTTCTGGCGGAACTCTCCTCCATTCAGACGCAGGGCCGCCGATGCAAGGCCATCGTGTCGAAGCTCATGAGCTTTGGTGGCCGCATCGATCCCCGGGTGAGCCGGGTGGACGTGGAAGAGTTGCTGGAAGCGTCGCTCGGAGCGTTCCAGAACCGCATGGAAAGCCTGGGGGTGACACCCCGCATCGAGGTGGAGCCCGACCTGCCGGATCTGCTGGTGGCCCGGGCCCAGCTCGAACAGGTCTTGCATCACCTGACGGAAAACGCCCTGGACGCCATAGCCCGCACCGGCTCCGGAGGGCGGTTGACCATAAGCGCCCGCAAGGACGGCGACCGGCTGGAGATCGAAGTGGCCGACACCGGTCCCGGAATTCCGCCGGGCGTCATCGAGCGGGTGTTCGAACCGTTTTTTTCCACCAAGCAGGTGGGGCAGGGGTCCGGTTTGGGGCTTTCCATCTGCCACGGCATCGTCACGTCCCTGGGGGGAGACATCCGGGCCGAAAGCCCGCCCGAAGGCGGAGCGCGTCTCACGTTCTCCCTGCCGGCCGAGCGTTTCGCGCCTCCGGCGTTGCAGACTTCCTGAAAAGCGCCCCGGGCGTACGCGTTGGCGTTCCCCCGGTTTTGTCGCCGGATGCGGGCGTCTTTCTTGCCAGATGCGCCAAGCCGCGCTAGAACCGAACAATCCACCGACCGGGAGGCTCTCGTGACACGATCGACATTGGGCGCTGGCGCGCTGGCCCTGTGTATTCTTGTTTTCGCGTCCCTGGCGCAGGCCCAGGACAAGACGCCGGCCCAGAAAACCGGGCAGAAATCCGGAGGGTACGCCCTTTCCGTTGGTATCGGAAACCTCACGTGGGGCTCCGAACTTTCCAAGGTCAAGGGATTTCTGAAACTCAAAAGCGCGGACGGCATCGAGTATTACGTCAATCTGCGTTCCACGGCCCAGTTCGCCGGCTACAAGAACCCCACCCTGTTCTACGCGACCGTGGACGGCAAACTCTATGCCGTGCATATCCGACTGGAAAATGCGGCCTACGACAAATTGCGTTCGGATCTGACCCGGGCCTACGGACCGGGAAAAATGATTCGCGAGCCCGAGGGCGAGGTGATGTCCTGGAAGGTGGGCCATGTGCGCCTCAAGCTCAAGTCGCCGGCCGGCCCGGAAATCAAGCTCTCCGCATACTATCGCCCCTTGGCCGCCCGGCTGGCCGTGGGCAAGGCCTACGGCGATCCCGGTTCGTCGGAGGAATTGGCCAGGTTGCTGCCCCAGGGCGACAACGTGCAAAAGGAAGTGGGCGTCCAGCCTTCGGGCGCAAAGGAACCGGCCGCCGGCATCGACGTGGGCCGCTTTCTGGGCGTGATCACCAAGAAGCAGCGCTGATTCCTCTTCGGGAGGTCGGCCGGGCCAGAGCGACGCCGCAACGTCGTCTCCGGTGGGGCCGGCGGGCCTCGTCCGGTCCGCGCGTGGCCTTTTCAGAAAAAGAAACGCCCGTCCGCGTGTGTCGCGCGGACGGGCGTCGTTTGTTTTCGGGATACCGTCAGTCGAGGCAGGTCCTGGGGGCGCAGGCCACGGCGTCGCGTCCATGGCTTTTGGCTTCGCCCAAGGCGGACTGGGCCATGCGCACCAGACGCATGGGCGTGTCCGTGCGCGAGGGGATCAGCGTGGCCGCGCCCACGCTCACGGTGACGATGCCGCCGTGGGGCGATTCGAGATGCGGAATCTCCAGGGCTTTCACTTCGCGGGCCGCACGCTCGGCCACCAGGGCCGCGCCGTCCTCGTTCGTACCGGGCAAAAGGGCCGCGAAGGTGTCGCCTTCCATGCGTCCCACCATGTCCACCTCGCGGTAGAGGCTGCGCATCACGGCCTGGGCCACGGCCTTGAGACAGGCGTCGCCGTCCAGGCTGGAATAGATGGCGTTGAAGGACGCGAAATTGTCCACGTTGACCACAAGCAGGGAGATGGGCGCGCCTTCGCGCTGAGACTGGGCCCAGTCCCTGGAGAGCAGACGCTCGAAGGCCCGGCGGTTGAGCGCCCCGGTCAAGCCGTCCACCTGGGAGAGCTGCTCCACCTGGTCGATGGCGGTTTCCAGGTCCACCTGGATGGTCAGGGCGAGTTCGGTGACCCGCTTCACCCGGTCGAGCAGGGTTTCGTATTCGGTCAAAAGCTCGCCGTAGGCCGCTTCCAGGCGGCCGGCGTCGTCCTGGTCCAGAACCTGGCGGGCGTTGGCCAGAACGAGGTGTTCCCGTTCGAACGAGGGATGCAGGGCTTCCATGCGATTTCGGCGCTCCTTTGTCTGGCGATCGGTATCCTTGATAGCCGGGCCAGGGGCCGGCGTCCAGTCCGGGCGAAAAGAGTTCCGCGCCTGGCCGACGCGAAAAGGCCCTGGCAGAGCGGGAAATGACGTGGGTGCGACCAAACGGTCGGCGCGCGGTCCCGGGCCAGCCGCGCCGTGGCGCGGGCCGGGCGGTCCGGCGAACCGGCACGATTCGTCTTTTTCCCCGGTTGAGCAATCGGCGGCCTTGGCTTAGGGATACGGCTCGTCAAACGCCTCGCCCGGTTCGGTCCGCCAGGGCCAACCGCTTTCGCCGGCGGGCCACATCCATGCGTCGACCGAGAAGGAGAGGACTCCATGATCACCACCACGCTGTTTCCCGGACGCTACATCCAGGGTGCGGGGGCGCTTTCCCGCCTGGGCGGCGAGCTTGCCCGCCTGGGCGACCGGCACTTCATCGTCGCTTCGCCTCATCCCTTGTCCAAACTGCTGCCGCCTCGGCAAGCCGAGCTGGACCAGGCCGGGGCCACGCGCCTGGAGCGCTTCGGCCGCGAGTGCACCGACCGGGAGATCGAACGCCTGTTCGCCCTGGCCAAGGAGTTCGGGGCCGCCACCATCACCGGCGTGGGCGGGGGCAAAACCCTGGACGCGGCCAAGGCCGTGGCCGTGCGCGCCGGTTTGCCCATGGTCAGCGTCCCCACCGTCGCCTCCACGGACGCGCCGTGCAGCTCGGTCTGCGTGGTCTACACCGACGACGGGGTCTTCAAGCGGGCCGACATTCTGCCCCGCAACCCGGATCTGGTGCTGGTGGACACCACCGTGGCCGCCCAGGCTCCGGCGCGGTTTCTGGCCTCGGGCATGGGCGACGCCCTGGCCACTTGGTTCGAGGCCGAGTCCTGCCGGGTGAGCCGGGGGGGCAATATCGCGGGCGCTCCGGGCTCCATGACCGCCCACGCCCTGGCCAGGCTGTGTTACGAGACCGTGCGCGACCACGGCCCGAGCGCCCTGGTCGCCTGCGAAGCCGGAGTGGTCACCGCGTCCCTGGAGCGGGTGGTGGAGGCCAATACCCTCCTGAGCGGATTGGGTTTCGAAAGCGGCGGTCTGGCCGCCGCCCACGCCATCCACAACGGGCTCACGGCGCTGCCCGGCTCGCACGGCCGATACCACGGGGAAAAGGTGGCCTTCGGGGTGCTGGCCTCCTTCTTTCTTACCGACAAGCCCCTGCCCCTGGTGGATGAAGTCTATACCCTGTGCGCGGTCCTGGGCCTGCCCACCACCCTGGCCGACCTGGGGCTCGCGGACGCGAGCGACGAGGACCTGTTGCGCGTGGGCGAAAAGGCCTGCGCCCCGGAAGAAAGCATCCACAACGAACCTGTCGAGGTAAACCCCGAGCTGGTGCGCGACGCGCTCAAGGCCGCAGACGCCGAGGGGCGCGCCCGCAAGACCCGCTCCGCGCGCGGGTGACGACTGGGAACCGCCGCTTCCGACCAGCATGAAACTGTCCGCCCGCTCCGCGCGCGGGGGACGGATGGCCGCGAAGCGGGCCGCGCGGGGCTTGTTCTTCGCGGAGCTTGGCTGTAGCCTCGCGTTGTTTGAGGAACCGCACAAGGAGGATTTTCATGGCGACCATCGGCACGCCGCTTACCCCTTCCGCCACCAAACTTCTGCTCCTGGGCTCGGGCGAGCTCGGCAAGGAGGTGGCCATCGAAGCCCAGCGTTTGGGCGTCGAGGTCATCGCCGTGGACCGTTACGCCGGAGCTCCGGCCATGCAGGTCGCGCATCGCAGTCACGTGGTGAGCATGCTCGACGCCAAGGCCCTGCGCCAGATCATCGAAACCGAAAAGCCTGATTTCGTCGTGCCGGAAATCGAGGCCATCGCCACCGAGGAGCTTTTGGCCCTGGAATCCGAGGGGTTCACGGTCATCCCCACGGCCCGGGCCGCTCGTCTGACCATGGACCGCGAGGGCATCCGTCGCCTGGCCGCGGAGGAACTGGGCCTGCCCACCTCGCCCTACCGTTTCGCCGACACCAAGGAAGAGTTCCTGGCGGCCTGCCAGGTGGTGGGCTTTCCCTGCGTGGTCAAGCCGGTGATGTCCTCCTCGGGCAAGGGCCAGAGCGTGGCCCGCGACCAGGCCCAGGCCGAGGCCGCCTGGGAGTACGCCCAGACGGCGGGCCGCGCCGGGGCCGGGCGGGTCATTGTGGAGGGGTTCGTGCCCTTCGACTACGAAATCACCCTGCTCACCGTGCGCCACGCCGGCGGCACCACGTTCTGCCAGCCCATCGGCCACCGGCAGGAAAAGGGCGACTACCGGGAGTCCTGGCAGCCCCATCCCATGGGACACGCGGTGCTGGCCCAGGCCCAGATCATCGCCGAGTCCATCACCGGGGCGTTGGGCGGGCGCGGCATTTTCGGGGTGGAACTCTTTGTCCAGGGCGATCAGGTGCTCTTTTCCGAAGTCTCCCCCCGTCCTCACGACACGGGCATGGTCACTTTGATTTCCCAGGACCTTTCGGAATTCGCCCTGCACGTGCGCGCCATTCTCGGCCTGCCCATTCCGGCCATCCGTCAGTACGGGCCGGCGGCCTCGCGGGTGATCCTGGCCCAGGGCGACTCCACGTCCCCCCGCTACCAGGTGCCGCCGGAGGCCTTGGCCGAACCGGATACCGCCATCCGCCTCTTCGGCAAGCCCGAGGTGCACGGCCTGCGCCGCATGGGCGTGGCCCTGGCCCTGGGCCGCGACGTGGAGGAGGCCAAGGAAAAGGCCATCCGCGCTGCCTCGCTGGTGACGGTCGAACTGTAGAAAATCGTTTCGAACGGTGAAGACGCCGGAAGCGCAGAGCGCGCTTCCGGCATTTTTTTTCGCAACATTCTGGCCGGTTGGCGCGCCGCGTGTGGCGTTCTTGAAAACGATGCAAGGGCGTTGCAAAAATACCGCAAAAGAGCCGCGCATGTCGCGAAGCCGAAGGGGATTCCAAAGGGGGGCACCCCCTTTGGCCGCCGGAGGCGTCTTCAACGACGCCCTTTGCAAGCCCCACATGGCCTTCAGGGGCGCGACATGAGGTGCCCGGCCGCCTCTACCTACCGTGCGCCGGACTCCGACGCATCGCCTATCCTTCCACCCTCGCCCAGACGCCGCGATGGCGCGGGCCGTCGAATTCGCAGAAGTAGACGCCCTGCCATGTGCCCAGGGCCAAGCGACCGTCTTCCACGAGCAGGGTCAGGTGGCAGCCCATGAGGCTGGCCTTCAGGTGGGCGTCGGAATTGCCCTCGGCGTGGCGGTAGTCGCCCTGGCGGGGGATGAGCCGGTCAAGGGTGGTCAGCAGATCGCGGGTGACGTCGGGGTCGGCGTTTTCGTTGACCGTGAGGCCGGCCGTGGTGTGGGGGCAGTGCAGGCGCAACACGCCCCGGCTGATCCCGCTTTCGCGCACCAGGGCGGCGAGCTGGGCGGTGATGTCCACGAACTGTTCGCGTTTGGAGGTGTTCAGGCTGATTTCGGTCATGGGACGTCCTTTCGGGCCGGGCGACGCGAATGGGCGAAGTCCGGGTGGTAGAGGCGCGACCGGGTGGCCTCGCCCTGGCCCGGCAGCACGAAAAAGAGCGTCTGGACGGTCAGGTCGCGCTCGCGCGCCAGGTCGGCGAAGTCGTCCAGGCGGCGCATGTGCAGTTGTTCCTCGGGCCAGCCGACCTTGTGGACCACGGCGACCGGGGTGTCGGGCGGGTAGCCGCCGGCCAGCAGCTCATCCCGCACGGCCTCGGGCATTTGGGCCCCCAGATACACGGCCATGGCCGCGCCGTGGCTGGCCAGTTCGCTCAGGGATTGTCCCGGCGGCATGGGCGTGCGTCCGGCCGGGCGGGTGAGGATCAGGGTCTGGTTGCGCTCGGGCACGGTGGCCGAGACCCTGAGCGCGGCGGCGGCCGCCGAGGCCGCGGTGACGCCGGGGGTCACGTCGTAGGCGATGCCCTCGGCTTCCAGCAGGGCGGCCTGTTCGGCAATGGTGCCGTAGAGGCAGGGATCGCCGGCCTGGAGGCGCACGACGTCCAGGCCCTTGGCGTAGGCGTTTGCGATGACGGCGTGGGTTTGCTCCAGAGTGAGGGGGGCGGTGTCGATGGTTTCGGCTCCGGGCTTGGCCAGGTTCACCACGGGAGCCGGGGTAAGCGAACCGGGGTAGAGCACCACGTCGGCCTGGGAAAGGAGCCTGGCGGCGCGGACGGTGAGAAGTTCGGGGTCTCCGGGGCCGGCTCCGACAAAGTGCACACGGGGATTTAGCATGTTCGGCTCACGCGTTTGCAGTAGAAGGCGTTGTAGGTCAGGGTGAGAAAGACGGCGAAAAGGGCCGCGCCGATGCCCAGCAGGGTGTTGTAGAAGGGGGGGGCGGCCAGGGCCAGGCGGATGAGCAGGGTGGACAGGGCGTAGCCCGAATTGCGAAACACGGCCTCGTATCCGGGCAAAAAGCGCTGGGCCAGCAGCACGATGAGAATGTCGGCGAAGATGAGCACGGTGTAGAAGGTGTCGAAGAAGTCGATGGTGCGATGGTGGAACACGCTTTGGTAGAGGGTTTCCAGGCCCAGCAGGGCGAACACGAGCAAGAGCGCCATGGACAGGATTTTCTTGGAGGCGACGAAGGCGTAGCGCGCGTATCCCGACTTGGCCGTGTGGGAGTCGGGGTTTTGGATCTTGTAGTACACCCCGAGGATGGCGAAAATCACCAGCGCCCCGCAGCCGTCCGCCGACAGGCGCAGGATGGGGCTCCAGTCGCCGCCCACGCCGATGGGTTCGGGCAGGTTGACCAGTTCCTTGAACGAGTTGCGCAGCAGGATCAGCGACAAAATTTCGAACTGCTTGCCTACGGAGCGCGAAAACGAGCACGGCATGGTGAAAATGAGTCCCAGCACCTCCATGATGAGCACCAGGGTGAAGGCCAATCCCACGGCGTGGAAGTGGTTGTCCGGGGTGAGGGCAGCCAGGACCGGGGGCAAAAGCCCCCAGCGTTTGGCCTGGATGCAGGCCAGGCCGGCCAGAAAGATGATGACCAGCACGGAGGTTACGGCTTTTTCCGTACGGGGGTTGTCCCAGGCGTGGGCCATGGGCTCGTAGGCGTGTGTGGCCAGTTCGTAGACGCTTCGCATGGGGGTTTCCTGGGGCCGCGTCCTTGGCGAGGCGTGCCCCGTGTTGAGTTTACCGGAAAGGGCCCGGCTTGTCCGCAGCCAGGATGAAGACGGGATTGTGCGCCTTGAGCTGCATGTCCGAGGCCAGCTCCACGCCGGTGGAGGCCTGTATCTGGACGATCTCCACGGGCCAGCCCCGGCGCGCAAGCGCGGTCCGGGCCGCGTCCAGCGATCCCAGGAGCACGGTGTCCACCACCAGGCGGCCGTCTGGAGCCAAGGCCTGGCATGCGGCTTCGAGCGCGTCGGTTCCTTCGGCCAGGCTGCCGCCCAGGAACACGCGATCGGGCGCCGGCAGATCGGCAAGGGCCTCCGGGGCGTGTCCTTCCACCAGGCGCAGGTGCCACGCGCCGGCGCGTTGTCTGTTTTCGCGAATGGCCGAAATCCGTTCGGGGTTTTTCTCCACGGCAAAGACCTGGCCGTGGGTGACCAGGGCGCAGGCCTCCAAAGCCACGGAGCCGCAGCCCGCCCCCACGTCCCACAGAACGGACTCGGGGCCGAGGCGAAGCGCGGCCAGGGCGCAGGCCCGCACCGGCCATTTGGTGATGAGTCCGCGCGGATGCGCGTACCAGTCGTCGGGCCGGCCCAGTCTGGGACTGGCCTGGGCATCGGCGCCGGACAGGGCCACCACGAAATTGAGGGACGAGAAACGCATGCGGGCGGCGTCGGCCGCGCCCAGCAGGCGCACTTGTTCGTGGGGTTCGCCCAGGTCTTCGCACACGGCCAGTTCGGCGGCGTCCATGCCCTGGTTCAGAAAAAGCTTGGCCAGAACGTCGGGGGAATTGGCCGGATCGGTGTAGACCGCGCAGGCCCCGGACCGGGACAGGGCGGCCAACAGCGGTCCCGGACCTTGCCGGCCGTGCAGGGAGACCACCGGGAGGTCCTGCCAGGGAATCTTGAGCCGGGCGGCCGCGGCCTGCAGGGTGGTGGTGGCCGGGTGAAAGCGCAGGGCCTCCGGGCCGAAGCGTTCGAGCAGACGCGCGCCCAGGCCGTAGAACAGGGGATCGCCCCCGGTGAGCACGCACACCCGGTCGCCTTGGTCGCGGGCGTCGGCCAGGGCGTCCAGGGCCGCGTCCAGGGGGGCGTTCAGGGGAAGTTTTCGCGCCGGATGGTCGGGAAACCAGGCCAGCAGCCGTTTGCCGGCGCACAGCGCGGAGGCCCGGGCCAGGGCCTGGCGGGCCTGGTCGGTGGCCGGAACCCTGGACTGGCCAAGGCCGATGACGTCGATGGGGGGCATGGTGCTAGGCTCCATGGGAAACTCGGCCGAATGCGCGGGAAAGGTCACGGGTTCGCGTGGGCCGGGCCGGCAGCGGACTGCTCGTGTCGCATCCTTGAAGGGGGTGCATGGGGGTTTCACGAAGACAAACAAGAATGCCAGGGGCATCGCCACGAAAAGCGCAGGCGTGATTTTCGGGGAGCCCGCGCGAGGCGGCCGCGTCGACGCGCGTCGTGTTTACAGCCCCGGCGCAACCTCGTAATGACAAGAAGCCGGCCCGGAGGCAAGCCCCTTGGGCCTGTCTCGCCTCGGCGAACGGCGTCCGGGCGGAAGGGGAAGCGTTCCAGGACGGGGCGGACTGGCCCGGATCCGGCCGAAATCCGGCCGGCGGCGACACACCTTCAACCGACAGGGGGAATCCCGTCATGATCAAGCACATCGTGTTGTGGCGGCTCAAGGACCAGGCCGAAGGCCGAAGCAAGGCCGAGAATCTGATTGAAATGCGCTCCAGGCTCGCCGCCTTGCCGGACCTGGTGCCCGGCGCGCGAAACTTCAGCGTTTCCACGCAGATTCTTGCGGCCGACCCGGCGGCGGATATCGTGTTGTACTGCGAGTTCGACACCCGGCTGGACCTGGAGACCTACGCCGCGCACCCGGACCATGTTGCGGTGGTGGAATTTATCAAAAAAGTGGTCGAAGAGCGCCGCGTGGTCGACGCGATCGTCTGAGGACGCCTCCTTTCGCGCTCGGAAACGTTCGTGGCGCCGGGAAAACGTCCTACCAGCCCCGGGCCCTGCGTTTGAACTCTCTGTCCAGGATGCGTTTTTGCTGGGCGAGGGTTTTGTATTCCTTCCTGACCGTGACGACACGGTCGGAATCGTCCGAGGCTTCGGCCTGGGACAGTTCGGTCTGGACTGCTTCCAACCGTTTTTCCAGTGCGGCGCGTTCGGCGATCAAGGTGTCCTGGGTCATGTAGACCAGGTTGCGTTCGTAGACTTCGTATTTGCCGCAACCCGCGCAGATCAGGGTCAAGGCGAGGAACAGGGCGTAAAGCACGTGCTTCATAGGGCGGGTCCTGTGCGAAAACAACTGTTGAAGGTGCAAGGGATGTTGGCGATCCCGGGCCATACCCCACGGGGTGCGCGCCGTAAAGGCTCGCCGGCTAATCGAGCATGTACTTGAGCGGGTCCATGGGCTGTCCGGCCTGGCGCACCTCGTAATGCAGATGCGCTCCGGTGGTGCGCCCGGTCATGCCGGTCAGGGCGATGCGTTTGCCCCGTTCCACGGCGTCGCCTTCCTCCACGTCGGCCGAACGCAGGTGGGCGTACACCGTGGTGACCATGTTGCGGTGTTCGAGCACCACGGTCAGTCCGTAGCCGCGTTCGAACCCCACCGAAACCACTTTGCCGTCCGCCGGAGCCCGCACCGGGGTGCCCACGGGCGCGCCGATGTCCACTCCCCGGTGAAACTCGCGCGACCGGCCCATGTACCGGTAGCCGAAGGTCGAGTTGATCGGCCCCCGGGTGGGCCAGAGCGAGGGCCGGGCCGCGAATTCCAGGGCCCGGTCGCGCAGGATGGAGGCCAGCTGGCGTTGGCGGGCTTCCTGAAAGGCCACTTCCTCGATAAGCGACCGGGCCACGGCCGAAAGATGGCGGGCCAGGCGGCGTTCGCCTCCGAGACCGGTTTCCACCACCGCGCCCACCCCGCGCGAGGCGGCCGTGGCGTCGTCCGGCGAAACCAGATTGGTGAGCACGGCCAGCTTGCCGTTCAGGCGCGCCACCGGGTCCACTTGGCGGCGAAAGCCGGCCAGACGCTCGCGCAGGCCCATGAGATCGAAGCGTTCCCTGGCCTTTTGGGCGCGGATTTCGCCGATCTGGGAGTGAAGCGACAGATAGCGGGAAAAATCCTTGGCGTTTACGGCCAGGTTGAGAGTCCCGGCCACGAGGAGCGCTCCCAACAGGGCGGGCAGCCAAGCTGGCAGCCGGGCCAAGCGGAGCAGCCTGCCGTCGGCCGTGCGCCGGAACACAAGGTAGGCCCCTTTCCCCATCAGGCCCCGTCCAGCCAGGCTTGAAAGGAGGGGGGAAACATGTCCACCTCGGCGGACCAGGCCAGGGCCGCCGCGTCGCGCAGGACCTTGCCGCCCCGGAACACGGACACCGGTCTGTCCTCGGAAACCACCACCACGGCCAGGGAAGGATGCTCGCTCGAAAAACGCAGGGCGCTGTTGAAGCGCGCGCCGCGCGCCCGGTCCTCGCCCGGAACCGCCCGCCCGTCCAGCAGGCAGGCGAAGCTCGTGAGCACGCCCTGGTCCGCGATGTGCAAGGCGCCGTCCATCCGGGCCAGGGCCTTGGCCAGGTCCAGGTGGGCGGGCACGTTCAGGTCGAGTTCGGGATCTATGAGCTGACCGGCCAAGTCGGAGCACGACCGGTGCGGATCGACCACCAGCACGCAGCCGAAGCCTTCTGTCCGGGCCTGGTCCACCACGGCGTTCACCACGGCCAGCAGGGCCCGGGCGTGTTCCCGGTCGGGACACAGGTCGTGCAGGACCGTTTCCAGCAGGCCCAGGTCGGCCTTGCGCGAGGTGGAGGAAAACCCGTTGGGGCTGAAGCTGCACACCGGGCGTCCGCCCAGGAGCAGGAAGCCGTGGCTGTCGCGAAAATCCGCGCTCAGGCGGTTTTCCGGCACATAGGGCGCGCTCACTCCCAGGACGTTGCTGCCGTCGCTCACCAGACGCCTGAGGGAACCTTCCACGCTCTGCAAAAGTTTGCGCACGTGTTTGGCGTTGGCCAGCCTGGGCAGCTCGCGGCCGCGAAACCGCACCAGCCAGGGGACATCCGGTTCGTCTTCCGGCTCCACGAAGACCAGCCGGCCCACGGGCTTGCGTCCCTCTTCCAGGGTGGCGCTCACGGCCAGCACGGCGTCCAGCAGGGGGTGCAGGGGCACGCGCGGCGCACGGCCCATGAGGCGGAACAGCTCGCTGAACAGGTGGTTCTTGACCGCGTGGCGCTCAAAGGCCTGCAAGGCGTGCTTGGAGGCCGAAGTGAAAAAGGCCCCTTCCGAAGCGAAGTCGTGGGCCAGAAGCCACACCGCGTGTTCCAGCCAGCGCTCGGTCGGTCCGATGCAGCACATGTCGCAGTGCGCGTCCGTGAACCACATCTGGTAGAACAGGCTTCTGGCGTAGCCGCCCGCCCGGATGAGCCCGGCCACCGGAGGCGGATCGGCCAGGCGGTACTCGCCGAAGGCCTTCATGCCGGTGGTCGGCGGGGCGTTGTCGCGCCAGTGGGCGGAGTTCTGGTAAAAGGCTTCCAGTTCGGCTTCATGGCCGCGCAGCAACCCGCCGGGATCGCACACGCAAAGGGGCGAGTCCGGGGTCTCGGCCATGAGCAGCGCCACCCGGCTGGGGCCGGAAAAATGGCTCAGTCCCTGACGCAGACCTTCCAGGGTGTTGTGAACGGAGATGTGTTTCGCTTCGTCGAGGATCATGTCGGTAGAGGACACCGAAAAACGCTTGGCACGTTGTCACCTGCCGCGAAAAACGCTTGGTGCGTTGTCACCCGCCGGGTGTGGCGCGTCCGCTCGCGAGAGGTGTCGGCGGGTCCCATAGGGAGACGACGGCCGAGGTGTTCCGGTTACGGACATACGGCAAACCCGACCGCAAGGCAAGCGCGTCCACGGCGCGTCACGTTCTCCCGTGGCAGGACGCGGCTTTGGGCCGGGACGGCTTTTTCCCGGCCGGTCACAGCCCCGCCATGCGCTTGAGGGCCAGGGCCGAAAGGTCGTCCTGGGGCTTGGCTCCCTGTCCGAAGTGTTCGATGTCGCGTCCCAGGTCGGCCATGAGGGTCCCGGGGTCTTTGGCCGCGTTTGCCTGGCAGAAGCGGCGCAGCCGTGCGACCCCGAAGGTCCGGCCCGAGGCGTTTTCGAATTCGGTCACCCCGTCGGTATAGAAGACGAGCGTGTCTCCCGCTTCCAGGCGGCCTTGTCCCCGTTCGAAGGGCATGATGTCGCCCAGTCCCACCACCGTGCCGCCCACGTCCAGCGGCTCCACGCCGCCGCGCGCGCGGACCAGCAGCGGCGGCGGATGCCCGGCGTTGCAGTAGGTGAAGTGGCCGTCGCGCAGGTCCAGGATCAGGTAGACCAGGGAGAAGTAGCGGTCGAAGCGCTCCAGGGGAAATTCCCGGTCCAGGGTGGTGAGCACGGCTTCGGGTTTCGGGGTTTCCTGGAAGCGGTGCCCCGGCTGGGACAGGCCCATGAGGGCCTGGGCCGCGGCCGAGGCCACCAGGGCCGAGGACACCCCGTGTCCGCTCACGTCCAGGATGTAGACGGCCAGGAGGTTGTCGCCCACGGGCAAGATGTTGAAAATGTCGCCCCCTATGGTGGCGCTGGGTTCGAAGAGCCAGTGCGCCCGATAGCGGGGATCGAGGGGCAGGCGGCCCGGCAGCAGGCCGCGCTGGATGTCCGCCGCGGCCCGCAGATCCTTTTCCATGGCCTGGCGATGTTCTTCCAGTTGGGTGGCGCGCAGGCGCAACTGCTCCTCGGCCTGGCGTCTGGCCGAGATGTCCACGGCCACCATCAAGTAGCCTTCCACGCCCTCGGGGCCCCGTATGGGCGAAAGCGCCACTTCGGCGGGAAAGCGCGTCCCGTCCCGACGGACCAGGGTCCACTCTCCCGCGCCGGACACGCCGGAAATGGCCAGCTCGCCCAGCACGGCCAGACCTTCCGGCGCGGGGCGTCCCTTCCTGGCCAGGGCTTGGCCCCGGGCCGCGAGTTCGTCCCGGTCGAAAAAGGCCAGGGGGGTGGCCGCCCCGACCATTTCCCCCTCGTCGAAACCCAACAGGTTGTGGGCGCCGCTGTTGAACAGGGTGATGGTCCCAGTGGGGCCGGTGGCCACGATGACCACCTTCCAGGCCGCCGACAGCACGCCCTGCAAGCGGGCGGAAAGTTCCTCCAGGGCGTCCAGGGCGGCCTGCCGGGCGGAGGCCTGCCGCCTGATTTCGGCGTTCAGGCGGATGATTTCCAGGGTGTTGCGCTTGAGCTTTTCGTATTCTTCGCGTTCGGAGGCGATGTCCACCGCCAGAACCGCCGTGGAGCCGGTCCCCTCCGGGGACTCGGGCGCGTCGGGAATCCAGGCGGCCGTAACCGAAAGATAAAGGGGCCGTCCGTCCTTGGTCTTGGCGTCCAGCCGGGAGTGCTGGGCCCGGCCCAGTTCCCGCGCGCGCCGGGACAGGGCGCCCAGGCGCGCGTCCTGGGCGTTGGCCGCCAGCAGCGAGGCGCAACGTCCGGTCATCTCGTCGCGCGAGAACCCGAACAGGGCTTCGGCTTGGGGGGAAAATTCCAGGATGCGGCCCTCTTCGTCGATCCGAAGCGCCGCGACTCCGGTCGACCGGGCCAGGTCGCTCGCGGCTCTTTCCGGGGGCGCTTCCTCTCGCTGCATGCCGCTTCCGCCTTTGATATCGTTTCGTTTCTTCAAATTGAAATCGATAGGACAAAACAGGCGTCCCTGACAACCCTTGCCGGGCCGAAGCCGGCCGTGCTAAACCCTGTGGACGCAGAGCGTCAGAAGGTCCGGCCCGCGTACGTTTTCGAGCCCGCCAGAGCCGACCGGGCCCAAGCGAACCTTTCCGGCCCGTCGCGGGCCACAGGAGTCCCGGGAGTGGTGAACCCCAGTTTACGGTCTGACTTCAGGGTGGTCGTGCCGGCGGACCTCATCCGCGAGGTGGCGGTCTGGTTCTCCCCCGAACCCCAGAGCCCCAGGCTCGCCGTGGCGGTCCTGGGTCCTCCCCGGCTTCGCTATTCCATGCTCGGTCCGACCCGCATGGCCGTGACCGATCTCTCCATCCGGGGGCTCGGGCTGCGCCTGACCCTGCCGGAGCGCATGCTTTTGCGCGTGAGCGGCGTCAAACACATGTTCGTCTACATGCAGCTTTGGGACCCTTCGGCGGACGACCCCCACGGCCTGCTCACCATCTTCACGTCGTGCCTGGTCAAGCGCGCGGTCATCGAACACGAAAGTCTGCTGCTCGGGGCCGTGTTTTCGCAGTTCGCGGTGGGTTCCCATTATGAAAAGGCCTTGGAATTCCTGGACGCCAAGCGGTGCGGGGTTTCCGAACTGGCCGCCTGGTGCGACAAGGTGTCGCGCGGGGTGACCTACCGGGGCGATACGGATCACCCCGGTCTCGATATCGAAAATCTGCTCGCCGAGGTGGAGCGGGCCCAGAGCCGTCCGCCGGCCTCCGAGCCCGAGGAGAACCCATGACCGCTGTTTTCGGCATGATCCTGGTTCTGGTCTGCGTCATCGGCGGCTATTGGCACGGTGGAGGGCGCTTCGACGTTCTGGTCCAGCCCACCGAGTTCATGGTCATCGGCGGCGCGGCCATGGGATCGTTTCTCATCGCCTCCACCCGCACCACCTTGCGTCTGGTGTTCACCAACCTCAAGGACGTGTTTTCCGGCCACCAGTACGGCAAGGCCGAATACCTGGCCGTGCTTTCGCTCCTTTCGCGCCTGCTCATCAAGGTGCGCCGCGAGGGATTGGCCAGTGTGGAGTCGGACATCGAACACCCCCAGGGCAGCGGCATCTTCGGAGCGCACCGGGTCCTGCGCGACGATCCCCTGGTGGTGCGCTTTATCTGCGACACCTTCCGGGTGTATCTGGTCACGGGCGAACCGGGCGAGATCGAAGGCATCATGCACGCCGACATCGAGTCCATGCACTCCCACTTTTCCTGGCCGGCCCAGAACCTCTCCAAGGTGGCCGAGTCCCTGCCCGGTCTCGGCATCGTGGCCGCGGTGCTTGGGGTCGTGCTCACCATGCAAAACATTTCCGCCCCGCCGGACGTGCTGGGCCGCAGCATCGGCGGGGCCCTGGTGGGCACCTTCCTGGGCGTGCTCCTCTGCTACGGCTTTGTCGGTCCCATGGCCACCAAGCTCGAAAACCGGGCTCTGGAACGCGAGGCCTTCTTCAACGTGATCCGGGCCACCATAGCCGGAACCGCTCACGGAGCCACGCCCATGATCGCCCTGGAATTCGGACGGCGTTCCGTGCCGGACGTGTATCGGCCCTCTTTCGAGGAGCTGGAAACCATTATCCGCGGCTGACGGCAAGGGCCGCGGTGACGCGAGGGCGTCGCCCGGCCGGAAAGCGAAACCGTTTCACCCGTCGCCTCGTCGGAGGCCTACACCGTGGCCAAGAGCACCAAAAGCGCTCCACGCATCGTCGGCGCCGCCAGGCGGCACCAGGTCGTCCACAGCGGAAGCTGGAAAGTGGCCTACGCGGACTTCGTTACCGCCATGATGGCCTTTTTCCTGCTCATGTGGATTCTCGGCATCGTGCCCAAGGACGTGCAGAAATCCCTGGAAACCTACTTCAAGACCGAAAGCAAGCACTCCACCCGGGCCATTGATCCCAACAATCCCCTGGTGTCGAGCTCCACCACCTCGCCCTCCAAGCTCTCCGAAGAGCAGGCCATGCGTTACAACATCGCCGTGCGCCTGAAAAAGATCATCACCGACGATCCGTTGCTCAAGAACAGCTCCGGCGTGAGCTCCGACGATACCGGCGTGCTGTTGCGGGTCAACAACGACGTCATGTTCAAACCCGGCTCGGCCGTGCTCACCACCGAGGCGCTCAAGGTCATCCACGAGGTGCAGCGCATTTTGCGCACCTACAACCTCTATCTGGTGGTGCGCGGCCACGCCCTGCCAGGCGAATACCGGGGCGGGCCCTTCCCTTCCAACTGGGAGCTTTCCGGCGCCAGGGCCGCCGCGGCCGCGCGGGCCATCTTGACTGACCAGGAAATCAGTCCCACCCGGCTGCGCTGCCTGGCCTACGCCGACACCAGACCTCTCGCGCCTTCCTTTACCCCGGAAAGCGACGCCCTGAACCGTCGGGTGGAGTTTTACTTCCATCGTCCCGAAGTGATGTCGTACCAGGTGGTGCAATAGTCCTCGTCGTGTTTCGCGTCCTTTCCTCCGGCCGCGAGCCCGAGGAGAGGACGGCGAAGAGCCGGCCGTTGAAGCAGTCGATCCTTGCCGCTTGTTCAAGAAACTCTCCGGCAAGGCGTGAAAGAAAGGCAAGCCCGAAGCGGATCGCAATCCGTCGCGGGGGAGACTTTCCTGAAGCGGGCGCAGCCGGCGGGGAGTGTTCAACAAGCTGACAAGCCCCCGGCGTCCAGAGGCCATGTCATGAGTCATCCCGAGGCCCCATCCCGCGCGGCCGCGCCGTTCGCCAGCGTCGGCGAACAAGCCCTGGCCGAGCGCGTCCGCGCGTTGGAAGAGGAAAACGCCGCCCTGAGGGAAGCCAAGGATTTCTTCTCCCACATTCTCGACGGCATAAGCGACCCCATTTTCGTCAAGGATCCCGAGCATCGTTTCCTGTACGTCAACCGGGCCCTGTGCGACCTCCTCGGCGCGGGCCGGGAGGACGTGATCGGCAGGCGCGACACGGATTTCTTTCCCCCCGAACAGACCCGCATGTTCCAGGCCAACGACGACGAGGTGCTGCGCACGGGACGCGGGAACACCGTCGAGGAGACCGTCACCCCGGCCGAGGGCGGGACCCGTTTCATCCTTACGCAAAAGAACCTGTACCTGGACACGCGGGGGCACCCCTGCGTGGTGGGCGTCACGCGCGACGTGAGCGTGCTCAAAAAAGCCCAGGAGAACCTGCGCGCCTCGCAACGGCTGGTGAACCGCCTGCTGGAGAACATTCCCGCCGCGGTGCATGTGGCCGGGGTTGACGGCAGGCTGCGCCTGGTCAACCGCGCCTGGGAGGAGATCACCGGGTTGCGCGCCGAGGAGGCCGTGGGACGTTCGGTGGAGGAGGTCTTTCCCGCGGAGTCGGCCAAGTTTCCCCATTTCGTGGGCAAGGCCGGACAGGGAGCGCCCATCGCCATGGAGCAGTACGGGGATTTCCAGGGCGAGCGCAGGCATTTCCACACGGTCAAGTTTCCCCTCTACGACGAGGACGGCAACCTGGAGGCCGTGGGCTCCATCTCCATGGAGGTCACGCGCCTGACCCGAGCCAAGGAGGCCCTGCGCGAATCGGCCCGGGCCTCGGAAGCGGCCAACCGGGCCAAGACCGAACTGCTGGCCAACATGAGCCACGAATTGCGCACGCCCATCAGCGCCATTTTGGGCCTGGCCGAACTGTCGCACCACATCGCGGAGCCGGAAAAGACCGCCGGCCACCTGAACCTGATCGCCCAGTCCGCCAGGGCGCTGCTCAACATCGTCGACGACGTGCTGGACCTCTCGGCCATGGAGTCGGGCGCCCTGGTGCTCGACAGCGAGCCCTTCGTGTTGGCCTCGGCCCTGGACCACGCGTTGACCCCCTTCCTGGCCGCCTGCAAGGAAAAGGGACTGGCCCTGACCCTGGACATCCCCCCCGATCTGCCGGCCAAGCTGGTGGGCGATGCGGGCAGGTTGCGCCAGGTGTTGTCGCATCTTTTGGGCAACGCGGTGAAGTTTACGGCCAAGGGCCAGGTGAGTTTCGCGGTGACCACCGCCCAGGTGGCGCCCGACAAGGTGCGTCTGCATTTCACCGTGCGCGACACGGGCATCGGCGTGGCCAGAAAGGACGCCGCGCGGATTTTCGAGAGCTTTCACCAGGGGGACGCCTCGCTTTCCAAGGCCTTTCAGGGGGCGGGACTGGGCCTGGCCCTGTGCCGCGACCTGGCCGTGCTCATGGGCGGCGAGGTCTGGGTGGACAGCACGCCCGGCCAGGGCAGCGCCTTCCATTTTACGGCGGTGTTCGGCCTGGCGGTCAAGAAGACGCCGATCGCCAAGCCCCGTCTCCCCCGGCCCGGACCGCCCCCCCAGGGGGCGCGGGTGCTGGTGGCCGAGGACAACCCCATAAACAGCCACGTGTTCCAGGAGTTCCTCGAAAGCCAGGGCCATACGGTGCGCGTGGCCTCGGGCGGGCTCCAGGCCTTGGAGATGCTCAAGAACGAGCCCTTCGATCTGGTGTTCATGGACGTGCAGATGCCCGGCATGGACGGCCTGGAAGCGGTGGGGCGCATTCGCCGGGGAGAGTGCGGACCCGGTTGCGCCAGGCTTCCGGTCATCGCCCTGACCGGCTACGCCATGCCCGGGGACCGGGAACGGTTTCTCCGGGCGGGCATGACCGGCTACCTGGCCAAGCCCGTGCATCTTTCCAGCCTGATAGAAACCCTGTGCCTCTACGTGCCGGGAGCGGCCCGGGACCAGGGCGCGCCGGCGCCGGAGATCCAGGAGGCCTACCGTCCCCTGATCAAGGATTTCATCCGCTTCGTGCGGGAGCGCATGGGCCAGTTGCGCCAGGCCCTGGGCCGGGGCGAACTCGACGAGGCCGCGCGGGCCGCCCACGACATCAAGGGCACGTCCATGGCTTTCGGGGCCAAGGCCGTCAACTCGCTGGGCGCGCAACTCGAACGCGCCCTGGGAGCCGGCGGCGAAACCGCTCCCCCCGCGCCCAGGGAAGCCTATCGCCTGCTCGATTCCCTGAGCCGGGAGCTCGTCGCGCTGGGCGAGCTGGAAGCCGGACAGTAGCGCGGGCCAGGGCGCGTGCCTGCCGCAAGGGGAAGCCTTTTCCCCCGCGGGGTCTATTTGGGGAGGGCCGGGCCGGCAACGCGGAGCGCCGGGGCGGGAAACCGAAGGCTCGCCCCGGCCGAGGCCGAACCGGGTTCGAACCGGGTCCGAACCGGATGCGAACCGGGGGCGGGCAGGCCGCGCGGGCGCCGTGAACCCGGGGAATTGAGCCGGGTCGCGGATGACATCCGGGCCGCCATGGGCTATCACCCCGGCATGGATGCGCTCGACCGCAAGATTCTCGACATCATTCAGTCGAATTACCCCCTGGTTTCCCGGCCCTACGAAGCGGTGGGCCGTCAGGTGGGCCTGACCGAGGCCGAAGTGCTGGGCCGGGTGCGCGCGCTCAAGGCGCGCGGGGTCATCCGGCGCGTGGGGGCCAATTTCAGCTCGGGGAGGTTGGGCTGGCAGTCCACGCTGTGCGCGGCCAGGGTTCCCTGGGACCGGGTGGAGGCCTTTGTGGCCGAAGTGAACCGTCACCCCGGCGTGACCCACAACTATCTGCGCGAAAACGTCTACAACGTCTGGTTCACCTGCATCGGACCCGACATGGAGGCCGTGCGCGTGGTTTTGGCCGACATCGCCGCCAAAACCGGCATCGAGGCGCTCAACCTGCCGGCAGAAAAACTTTTCAAGATCAAGGTGGATTTCGCCATGGAGGACCGGGCGTGATACTTTCCCCTTCGCTTCTTTCCAGCGACTTCTCCCGCCTGGGCGAGGAACTGGCCGCCCTGGAGGCGGCGCACATCCCCTGGGTCCATTGGGACGTGATGGACGGGGCCTTTGTTCCCAACATCACCGTGGGGCCGGTGGTCATCGCCAGCCTGCGCAAGGTTTCGAAGCTTTTTTTCGACGTGCATCTCATGATCGAACGGCCGGAACGCTACCTGGCCGAGTTCGTGGACGCCGGGGCCGATCTGGTGTGCGTGCATGCCGAAGCCACCGCGCACCTGGAGCGCGCCGTGGCCGAAATCGCCCGCCTGGGCGCGAAGCCGGCGGTGGCCCTCAATCCCGCCACGCCGCTTTCCGCCGTGGAGTACCTGTTGCCCCAGTTGGACATGGTGCTGGTCATGAGCGTCAACCCCGGTTTCGGGGGGCAGAAGTTCATTCCGTTCTGTCTGGAAAAGGTCCGGGCCCTCAAGGCCATGATCGCGGACCGGGGGCTTTCCGCCCGCATCCAGGTGGATGGCGGCGTCACTTTGGACAATGCCCGCGAGCTGGTGGACGCCGGCGCGGACATCCTCGTTTCCGGGTCGGCGTTTTTCAGCCATCCCCCCTATGACGCCCGGCACCGGGCCTTTTGCCAGGCCGCGGGATGCCTTCTGCCCGCCTAGCCAAGCGGAGTCCGGCGTGGTAAAGCCGGGCGCGTCTTCTAGCAATCGGATGAGAATCTCGTGAAATACCACAAAATATTCGTCGCGGGGCACAAGGGTCTTGTGGGCTCCGCCGTGGTGCGCGCCCTGGAAGCCCAAGGCGCGCAGGATTTGGTCACCCGAACCCGCCGGGAACTCGACCTCACCGACCAGCACGCCGTGCGCGCGTTCTTCGCCGACGTGCGCCCGGACGCCGTGGTGCTGGCCGCGGCCAAGGTGGGGGGCATCCACGCCAACGACACCTATCCGGCCGAGTTCATCTGGAACAACTGCATTATCCAGTGCAACGTCATCGACGAGGCCTACAAGGCCGGGGTGCGAAAGCTCGTGTTTCTGGGGTCGTCGTGCATCTATCCCAAGATGGCCCCCCAGCCCATGCGCGAGGACGCCCTGCTCACCGGCCCGCTGGAGCCCACCAACGAGTGGTACGCCGTGGCCAAGATCGCCGGCATCAAGACCTGCCAGGCCTATCGCCGCCAGTACGGATTCAACGCCGTGAGCCTGATGCCCACCAACCTCTACGGCCCGGGCGACAACTTCGACCTGGAAAACTCCCACGTGCTGCCGGCGCTTCTGCGTCGCTTCCACGAGGCCAAGGCCTCCGGCGCGTCGGAGGTGGCGGTCTGGGGAACGGGCGGGGCCCGACGCGAATTTCTGCACGTGGACGACTGCGCCCGGGCCATCGCCTTCTGCCTGGAGCACTACGACGACGAAGCCATCGTCAACGTGGGCACGGGCGAGGAAGTGACCATCGCCGAGCTGGCCCGCACCGTGGCCGACGCGGTGGGCTACCAGGGAGAGGTGGTCTTCGACACCAGCCGGCCCGACGGCACGCCGCGCAAGCTCCTGGACGTGTCGCGGCTGAGCGCCCTGGGCTGGAAGGCGACCATCCCCCTGCGCCAGGGCGTGGCCGACACCTACCGGTGGTACCTTGAACATCTGGGCTCGCTGCGTTGCGAGCCGCGTTTCGGCGGGTAGGGCGCATGCGGTTTTCCTCTGTCATCCTGGTCAGCCACGTGACCGACCTCTCCGGCCCCTCCGAGGCGGTGGAGAGCTATTTGTCCAAGCGCTGTGACCATCTGGGCGTCATCTACCATCCATTTCACTACTGCGCGGATCGTCGCTCCCGAATGAAGGACTACGCCGACGGCAAACTGGTGCGCGAAAAGCGCCTGGTGGGCTGGAACCTGCCCGGCCTGGCCACCTATGTGAAGGACGCGCTGCTCACCCTGTGGTTTTTCCTCAGGCTGGGGCGGCGCTACGAACTCTACGTCGGCGCGGACCCCCTGAACGCCGTGATGGGCATCTGGCTCAAGTGGCTCGGCCGGGTGGACAAAGTGGCCTTCTACACCATCGACTGGATGCCCGAACGCTTCGCCAACAAGGCGCTCAACGCCTTCTACCACTTTCTCGACCGCTTCTGCGTGCGCTTTTGCGACGCCTCGTGGAACATTTCGCCCCGTATCCAGGACGTGCGCCGTTCCCAGGGGCTGCCCGAGGCGAAGAACATCCTGGTTCCCGTCGGCGTGGAGCTCGAAAAGATCGTCCTGCCCGACAAGAGGGGCAAGACCCCGCGCGAACTGGTGCTTCTGGGCGCGCTGGCCCCGTCCAAGGGCGTGGATCTGGTGATCGAGGCCTATCCGGCGCTCAAGGCGCGCTTTCCCGACCTCACCTTGCACGTCATCGGCAAGACCCCCCACGACGCCGTGGAGGACGGCGTGGTCTACAAACCCTACGAGCCGCGCCTGGCGGCCCTGGGCCACGGGGTGATCCTGCACGGGGCCAAGCCCCATGACGAAGTGTTGGCCATGCTGCCGGCCTACGACCTGAGCCTGGCCCTGTACAAGCCCATGGAAAACAACCTTTCCCAGTGGGCCGATCCCAGCCGCGTGAAGGACTATTTGGCCTGCGGCCTGCCCGTGGTCATCACCCCGGTGCCCGAGATCCACAAGGACGTGGCGGCCCTGTCGGCCGGCGTGGTCTGCGACTACACCGTGGAGAGCCTGGTGGCGGCCGTCTCGTCCGTGTTCGAAGACCCCGAGACGTGGCTGGCCATGCGTCAAAACGCCCTGGACTACATGAAGGGCTACAGCTGGTCCGCCATTCTGGACGGCGTCTTCGACAAGACCTTGCGCACCTGAATCCATGGGAGACAGGGGGAAGATGTTCTTGGCCGCGGCGGCCGTGGCGGGGTGCGCCCTGGCCGGCTTCGCGGCCATGTTCGGGGCGCACGGCATCGCCGGCCACACCTGGGACTGGGGCGTGCCCAACTTCGCCGAACAGTTCCAGGCCATGGCCGCCAACCACTTCTCCACCTGGGACGCCTACTTCGAGACCGGGCGCTACCACTACTTCAAGTTGGAACTGCTCTACTGGCTGGCCATCACCCCCTTTTCCGTCGTGGGGGGCGAGGTCATGTCCAAAGCCCTGCCCTTCGTCTTCGTCACCGCTTCGGGGTTGGCCATGTTGCCCCTGGCTCGCTATCTGGGCCTGAACTGGTTCTGGTCCGCCCTGGCGGGAATCTTCTACGCCCTGTCGCCCTACACCTTCAGCCGGGTGGTGGCCGGACACATGCCCATGCTGGCCGGATACGCCCTCATCCCCCTGCTCTTGCGCGTGTTCTTCGCCTGGGTGCGCACGGTGCGCGAGGCCGGAAGCCTGAGCGCGGCCTCGGTTCTGGGCTGCGGGCTCCTGCTCGGGCTGACCTCCCTGCATCCCAGCGTGGGCGTGGGCTCGGCCGTGACCCTGGGGCTTTGTTGGCTGTTTTTCCTGGCCAAGGGACCCAATCGGCGCAAACTGACCCTGGGCTTCGCCCTGACCCTTTGCCTGGCCCTGCTGATGAACATCCACTTCATGGCCCCGTTTCTGGGCGACTACCTGAGCCGCGGCGCCATCAGCCACGGGTGGGGGCTTTCAGCCTCGGCCAAGGGCGAGGTCACCGTGGATACCGAACTGCCCATGCGCGAACGCTTTCATCAAAGCACCAGCCAGCCCGTGGAGTCGGCCGTGCTTTTGGACCTGCGTCCCGGCATGGATACCGAATACGCCTTTCCCGCGCCCCGGGGCCTGCGTCCGCTCTGGATTCTGGCCTCGCTGACCCTGGCCTGCCTGGCCCTGGGGGCCTTCGCCGTCCGGGGAGCAAGGCCCGAAGTCCCGGCCCTGTACCTGGTGGCCCTGGTGGGCGTGGTGCTGGTGTGCGGCTCGCGCACGCCCATGGGCTGGGCGCTCTACCAGGGGGCGCTCAAGACGTTCGCGCCCATTTTGTTCGCGGCCTTTTCCAACACCACCCGCTGGCTGCCGCTCATCGTCACGGCCTACGCCCCCTTGGCCTTCCAACTGCCCCAGGCCTGGGAACGCGACGTAAGCCCCAAACGCCGGTTGGCCCTGCGCGCGGGCCTGGCCGCCGTGGTGCTGGTCTTCGTTTCGCCCTGGCTGGGCCAGAAACTGGTGGCCCACGCGCCCAAGGACAGCGTTCCCCAGCCCCTGGCCGTGAAGTTCACGCCCATCCACTCCGACGACGCGGCCGTGTACGCCTTTTTGCGCGACCAGCGCAGCGCCTGCCGGGTGAGCTACCTGCCGCCCGTGGGCGTGAGCTGGCCGGGCGACAGCCCCTTCAGCTACGAGTGGACCTCGGCCTACTCGCCCAAGCCGTTTTTTCTGGCCTTTTACAACAACCCCCTGGGGGCCGAGATCATGAAGACCATGTTCGCCCCCCAGCCCAGCGACCACCTGGCCCGCCTTTTCGGCCTGGCCTCGGTGAAGTGGCTGGTCTATCCCCACTACGACTTTTTCGTCTCCTACCAGGACTTTCAGCCCGATTACGAAGGGCTGCCCATGGTGGACGGGTTCAAGAACTACAAGCCCGTGCTCGACCGGGCCCTTGCCTTGCAGCAAGGACTGGAGCGCGTGACCCGGTTCTCCACCGTGGACCTCTACTATAACACCGAAGCCTGTCCCGAAGTCATGGCCGGGACCAAACTGCTGGCCGTGGCCGACGTTTCGGACTCGGGCGGCAACACCGTGGCCCGGGTCCTGCCCGACCTGGCCGGCTTGCCCGTCTGGAAACAGGGGCAGGCCATGGTGTCCGCGGGAGGAGACGCCCGGTTTCTGGGCCTGCTCGAAGGCATCCTGGGCAAGAATCCCGAGCGCTTTTTTCTGGCGTCGCGACGCGGCAACACGCAGACCGTCGTCTATGCCGGGGCCGAAGGGTCGCCTCCGGGCCTGGAGTTTCGCCGCCAAAGCCCCACCACCTGCCGGGTGCGCCTGACCGGGGTGCGGGAGGGCTTTCCCCTGTTGTTCCAGGAGACGTTTCACCCCGGCTGGAAGGCCTATCTGGTGCCCGTGGCCAAGGAGGCTCCGCCGGACGCCGGGGCGCTCCTCGAGCACTACCGGGTCTTTCCCGACAACGCCCGGGATCAGGCCGATTCCGAGGAACTGGCCGGGTACGTGCGGCAAGGATTCGTCTCCACCCTGGGCGACGGCCGGGAAAAAACCCGGGTCACGGCCCGTTACGGCCCGGCAGGGCGGGTGATGGGCCGCGACACCACGCGGTTTATGGTGGATTTTGTGTCCAAGCGGGTGCGGACCAGTCTGCAAAACGACAACCTGCCGCAGGTTCCCCTGGGCGCCACCTGGAAAGAGGGCTCCTTTGTCCCGGCGAGCCCCTCCGGTTCCGTGGATGCGCCCCTTGATCCGTCGTCCTGGAAGGTCGAGGGCGCGGATCGGAACCTGGCCCTGGCCTGGCCCGAGATCCTGCACTGGCAGGCCAACGGTTACGCCAATCTCTGGTGGGTGGACCCGAACCTGCTCGCCTGCCTGGGCGACCGGGAGTGGAGCTACGTGCGGGAAAACCCGTCCGGCGGCGTGGACCTGGAACTGATTCTCGAATTTCGGCCCCAGCGCTTTTATCTGCTGGGCCTGGCGGTGTCGGCCTGCACGGCGGGCCTGAGCCTTCTGGCCTTGGCCGGCCTGGGCGTGGCGGCGCTGGCGCGGAGGAGGTCCTAGCCGTGGCCCAGTGGGGGATTTTGCCGGTCAAGGTGTCGCGCTGGCCCTGGACCCTGGCGCTCGTCCTCTTCGGCACGCTGTCCGGCGTGGCCTGCCTGCGGTATCTTTCGCTCAACTCCACCGTGTTCGATCTGGGCATCTTCGTGTGCAACCTCACGGCCATCGGGCCGGGAGGCGAGTGGTGGCGCATGTTCTCGGGCCATGTGCAGCCGATTTTGTGGCTGTATTCCTGGGTGGTGCGCATCCTGCCCGATTGGCTGGACCCCCTGGGACTCATGGTGGCCCAGGCCCTGGCCCTGGCCGCGCCGATTCCCTTTCTGGCCAGGCGCTGCGGAGTGCTGACGGCCGTGGCCTACACGCTCTATTTCGCGGTGTGGCGAAACGGACTGTTCGATTTCCATCCCGACCACCTGGTGGTTCCCCTGACCTTCGCCTTTTTCTTTTGCGAGGAGGACGACCGTATCTTTCTCGCCTCCCTGGCCGCCCTGTCGCTTTGCCTGGTCAAGGAAACCTTCGCCCTGCAAACCGCTGCCTGCGGGGTGTACATGGTCCTGGGCCGCAACGGTCGCGGGGCCGGAATGTTCGTCTTTTTGACGGGGTTGTGCTGGTTCTGGCTGTCCACGGCCAAGGTCATTCCGTTTTTCACCATGGACTCGGGCGTTGGCCTGGACGCCGGCGCTTTCGCCTGGCTGGGCTCGGGAGGGCTTTTCAACAAATTCTTCCATCTGCTCTTTCATCCGTTGGACACGTTCGCCCACTGTCTGGGCGACCCCAAGAAGCTGCGCTACCTGGGGGCGTTGTTCGGCGCGTTGTGCTTTTTGCCGCTTTTGGCGCCGCGCGTGCTGGTGGTGGCGGCCGCCCCCCTGGCCCTGTCGCTTCTTTCCTCGCGCCCGGACTACTATTCCTACGCCAACCACTACACGGCGGGGGCCATCGCCCCGTTGCTCTACGCCTTTGCCCGGGCCTTGCCCCCGGTCCGCCAGTTCGCCCAGGACCAGGGCTGGCGCACCGACCGCCTGGCCGGTCTTGTGCTGCTGGTCCTGGTGGTCGGCCATGTTTTGCTGTCGCTTTCTCCGTTTTCCGCCCCCTTCTGGCGGGGAGACATGCGCGGCCACTTTCCCACCGAGCGGGATACGCGGATGATCCGGGCCATGGAATCCCTGTTGCCCTCCGACCCCACCGTGGTGGTGGTGAGCCAGAACAGCGTGAACTGGGGCAAGGTGGCCAGCCGGTACTTTGCCAACAGTTTCCCCCTGGCCGTGTTTGAGGATCACCGGGCCCAGAACATGAACGGCGTGACCCTGGCCCAGTTCTGGCGTTTCGCCTCCACCGGCCGCAAGCCCGAGTTTCCGGTGGTGGAAAGCCTGGCCGAATATGTGGTGCTGGACCTGAAGCGCCCCTGGTACGTGGTGGACAAGGGATGCGAATGGCGAGACGGCTCCTGCCGCGACCGGGAGGTCGCGGCCCGGTTTCAGGACGCCGTGGACCGCCTGCGCAAGGACTTCGACGTCATTCACGAGGACGACGGCTTTTTCATCTTCCAGAGGAGCATGCCGTGACCCGGCGAAATCCGTCGCCCTTTGCCCCGCCCCGCGTCGGGCCGGTCCTGTTGGCGGCCGTGGCGCTGGTCCTGGCGCTTGTTTGCGCGGACCCGGGCCCGGCGTTTTGCGGCCAGGAGGCGTTGCCGGCCGCGTTGGTCCTTTCGCCGGATCTTTTCGCCGGGGGCGAGACCGCGGTCGCCGGGAATCTTTCCGCCCGACTTTCCATGCGCAAGGTCCCGTACGCCCAGGTCCTGGCCGAAAGGGCTCTCGCCCTGCCCAAAATTCCGCGCGATCAGGACGGCGTGCGCCTCTGGTCCCTGATGAAGGCCCTGCAAGGCGTCGATCCCCGAGCGTTCGGCGAGGTGCGTCTGGACACGCTCGGTTCTTCCCGTCCGGGCCAGGGGCCGTTGGGTCTGGTGGCCACGCTGGACAGGGAGACGGTCTTCGCCTCGGACCCGCTGGCGGCCGTGGGCGAACTCACTGCGGCCTGGGCCGACGGGCGCGAGGCGGACCACGTGGAAGTGGCCGGCGCGGACTGGGCTGCAAAGAGCTTGCGCTACCAGGTGAGCCGGTTTCTCGACCGCGCCCCGGACGCCGTGTGGCGTTACGTGCAGGACGGTCTCTCCACCTTCGTGCAGCGCCGCTTCCGCAAGGAGCTGGTGGGCGTGGGCGCGGTGGACGTGGTGCTGGCCAGGGGGCAGAGCGTGCAGGTCAACCTGGTGGTGGCCCCGGACCCGGCCCATGCCCGGCGCACCGTGGTGCTGGACTGGTACGCCCTGAACAAGCGCTTTTTCGATCTTCCCGACGGCCGAAGGGTGCTGCGCCTCTATGTGGGACGGCATCTGGCCGAGCGTTTTCCCGGAGCCAGGAGCATTCTGCTCAAGGAAATCGCCCTGATGTTTTTCAAAAAGGACCAGGCCGCCGTGCTGGCGGAACCCGGCGTGGAGCGCATCGTGTTCGCTCCCTCGGGACTGCCGCCCGGACTTCTGGCCTCCCACGGCCTGCCCAGGCTGCTGCCCGCCCAGGCGCGCGAGCTTTTTACCGGGCGAAACGAACTCACGGTGAATCTGGCGCCGCTTTCCAGGCCGCCCTACGATTCCATGACCGTGACCGGGGTCGAGGCCGTACAGGCCGGGCTCGCGGAGGCCGCTTCCGCGACCCGGTCCGCGGGCGCCGGGGACTCCTTGGACGGGCGCTCCCGGTCGGGTGTTCGCAGCGACGCGTCGTTTGCGTCCCTGGAGGCGGCCAGCCTGGTGCGCACGGCCCCGCGCCGCGAGATTCCGGCCCTGCTCGCGGCCACGGAAGAGCGTTGCCGCACGCTTGGCGTCACCTGCGACGTGTTGGACGAAAACGGGCTGGTCAGCCAGGAACCGGTCTGGAGCTTGTCCTTTGCGGGGTTGGGCGCCAAGGCGCCGGCCGGTCCCGAAGCGGGGAGCGTCCCCATCCTTGGGCGGGTGGGGTTGGACGAGACGAAACAACCCCTCTACGCGCGAATGGGCACGCCCGCCCTTTTCGGCGAGGGGGGGCCGCTGGAGTTTCGCCAGGCCCCGGAAGGGCTGGAGGTGCGCGCCCAGGGAAGCGTGACCCTGGAACTCAACATCGACGCTGCCCTGACTTCCCGGGACCGCTACGGCCTCTGGCTGGAGTTGGGGCCAAACGCCCGGGGGCTCACCGGCGTGGAGGCCGAAGCCTACGCCGGGGGGGGGATCGTCGCCCGCGTGGCCGTCAAGCCGGGGTTTCCGGCCGTGTTTCCACCCCTGCCCGACGGAATCGAGGGCATTCGGGTGCGCTTTCTCACTGACGGCAAGGACCTGGACGTCACCTTGCGCCGGGTGCGCCTGCAACGCGTGCCCGCAGGGTCGTCACGGACGGGGCTTTTTTCGGCCACCTACCTGCTGGACCAGACGCGCCCCCTGGCCGTGACCGTGCAGGACGACCGCGACGTCGGCCTGGCCATGCCGGGCGGACCCTTCTGCGTCCAATGGCTGCGCCTGCACGCGTCCACCAAACCCTGGACCGTCAACGACCAGCCCCCCAGGTTGCAGGTCGCAACGCCCGGAGCGGTTTCGCGCATCGCCCTGCCGGGACCCGAGTCCGACGTGATCCTTTTTCTGCCGGGGCTGCTGGGGCCAAACATCGCCCGCTGCCTGTCCGGCGAGGTGGCGACCGCACCGGAAACGTTTTCCGTGAACCTGCTCGGCGGGGCCGAGGGCGCGACCCTGACCGTGACCGACGCCTGGGTTTCGGGAGAGATTCTGGCCACCTGGCCGCGCCTTCTGGAACTGGACCCCCTGTTCACCCTGGCCGGACGCCCCGTTTTTCTCTCCCGCCTCGGCGCGGACCAGGCCAAGGCCATGGCCGAACGCAACACCTGGCTTCCCCTGGGAGCGGCCAGGCTCGCGCCCGGCGGCGAGGGGGTGCGATTCGCGCGCAATCCCTGGCTTGAGGTGGAAGCCCTGATGCTTTCGGACGCCGACGGTCCCCGGCTGGAGGCCCTTGGCCGGGAATTGCCCGTCGCGCCGGCCAAGCCGGGCAAGGGAGCCATGCTGCTGCGCCTGGCCGAGGCCGCCCTGCTTCTGGGACTGTGCTGGCTGGCGGGGAGGCGGGGCCGGGCCGGCGCGGCGTTGTCCTGGTCGGGCCGGACGCTTGCCGATTGGCTCGGACGCGAACGCGCCGCTTCCGGCGCGCTGCTCGCCTGGAAGGGCTGGGTCCTGGCCGGACTGGTTCTTGCCGCGATGGCGTTGTTTTTCGGGCCGGGAGCGGGACGGGGCGCGCTGTTCGCCGCATCGCTTCTGGCCGTTCCCCTGTGGCGTTCCGCCAGGCTTCGCCTGGCCCGAGGTTTTTTCGGTCGCTACCCCGCGCCGGGTCGGGCCCTGACTGCCCGGGCCGAACGATTCTACCTGGCGGGTTTTGCGTTTTTCGTGGGCCTGGGGGCGCTCGTTCGCCTGACCGGCGCTCCCGTGGTCCCGGAACTGTGCGGCCTGGGCGGTCTTTGGCTCCTGCTCGCGGCCCTTCTTCTCCACCTGCGCCAACCAAGCGGAGCGGACGCGTGAGCCGATTCCTTCGACAGAATTTCGTGATCCTCGTGCTCATGAATTCCGGCAACCTGTTCAACTATCTGTTCCAGATGGTGGTCGGAAGGGCCATGACCCCGGACGAGTTCGGCGCGTTCAACGCGCTCAATTCCAGCACGGTCATCATCGCCGCGCCCATGGGTATCGTGCCGCTCATCATGGCCCGCTTCACCGCCGCCTTCTCCCTGGAGGGCATGGGCCGGGTGCGCGGCCTGTTCGGCGCCGCCCTCAAAACCGCCTGCCTCTGTTCGGTCCTGGCCGTATTCGTCGGCTTCTGGCTGGCTCCTCTGCTGCGGAACTTTCTCCATCTCGACTCCTTGACCCCGGTCTACATCATGCTGGCCATGCTGGCCGTGTCCCTGATCCTGCCGGTGCCCTGGGGCATGTTGCAGGGCTTGCAGCGGTTCACCGGCTACGGACTGGCCGGGGCCAGCAACGCGGGCATGCGCCTGGCGTCGAGCTTCGTCTGGGTAGTGGGGATGGGCCTTGGCGTGTACGGCGGCATGCTCTGCGGCTTGACCGGCATGATCTGTCAGGCGGCCCTGGCCTTCTTTTTCCTGCGCGACCTCTATCCGGTCCAGGCCGAGCCCCTGCCTCGGGGATTTCATGGCGAGGTGGGGCGCTACTCGGCCGCGTTGGTGGTCAGTTCCGTCGTCACCATGTGCCTGAACAACCTGGACCTGGTGCTCGTGCGTCACTTCTGCTCGGAACTGGAGTCTGGATTCTACTCCACGGCCGCCATTCTCGGTCGCATCGCCTTTTACGGCCCCAACGTGCTCTTGAGCGTGCTCTTCGCCAACGTGGCCCAGGAGCAGGCCAGCGGCGAGGAGAATCTGAAGGGCTTGTGGATCTTGCTTGGCATCACTGTGGCCCTGGCCGGCGGCTACGCCCTGTGCTGCGCCGTGGGAGCCAAGTACGTGGTGGCGATCTTGTTCGGGGCGCAGTACGCGGCCAGCGCGCCCCTGCTGGTCGTCATCAGCCTGGCCATGGCCCTTTTGGCCACGGCCAATGTGTTCTTCGTCTTTTTTCAGGCCCGGGGCGAGTTCGGGTTCATGTGGGTGCAGGGCCTGGGCGTGGCCTTGTTCGCCGGCCTGGTGAGCGCCTACCACACAAGCGCCATGCAGGTGGCCGAGATGCTGCTGGCGAGCCTGGCCTTCATTCTGGCGGCCACGTCGCTCTGGTTCCTCTGGTGGCGTGTGGCCAGGCGTCGCCGAGCCGGGGCCTAGCAGCTTGTTAATGAAAAATCCTTGCTGGCTGCGTTGCTGCGAAAAACGCAACCCCTCAACGGATGCCAAATACGCTTCGGGCTTGATTTTTTTGCGCGCCTTGCCAGCACGTTTTTTGAACAGGCTGCAAGAATCGACTGTTTGGGCGGGCTGCTAGGAGGGCGCTTGGAGACGCGCGGGAGGATTCGCGTCCGCGCCCGCGCAGGCCACAGGCGGCCGCTCTTGCCAAAATCGAAAAATGTCCGCACAGTCGGACGTGTTCGCACGCCGGTCGGCCATATCGCCGCTTTGGGCGCTTTCCGGGCGTCTTGACCGGCATTCTCCAGAAATACAGGAACGACAAACCTATGACACAGATTTCCGTGGCGGTTATCGGCTCCGGCTATTGGGGCAAGAATCTGGTGCGCGTGTTCGGGCAACTGGGCGCGCTCAAGGTGGTATGCGACAGAAACGGCGACGTGGCCGAGAATTTCGGGAAAGCCCTGCCCGGTGTCCAGACCTGCATGTCCGCCGTGGAGGCCATTTCCCGGCCGGACGTGGACGCCGTGGTGGTGGCGACTCCGGCCGAGACCCACGCTTCCCTGGTGCGCCAGGCGCTTTCGGCCGGCAAGCACGTGTTCGTGGAAAAGCCCATGGCCCTGGACGTGGCCGAAGCGGCCGAACTGGAGGCCCTGGCCCGGTCCAGGGGACTGACGCTCATGGTGGGGCATCTGCTCCAGTACCATCCCATGTACGTGCGCCTGAAGCAGATGGCCCTGGACGGCGATCTGGGAAAGATCAACTACATTTATTCCAATCGGTTGAACCTGGGCAAGATTCGGCGGGAAGAGAACATCCTCTGGTCCTTCGCGCCGCACGACATCTCCATGATTCTGGGCCTGGTGGGGGAGGACCCGCTGACCGTGTCGGTCACGGGCGGGACGTTTCTCAGTTCCGGGGTGGCGGACGTGACCGTATCGGTCATGGAGTTTCCCAACAAGGTGATGGCCCACGTGTTCGTTTCCTGGCTGCACCCGTTCAAGGAGCAGAAACTCGTGGTGGTGGGCGACCGGCAGATGGCCGTGTTCGACGACACCCTGCCCTGGGGCGAGAAGCTTCAGATATTTCCGCACGAAATCAAGTGGCACGGCTCCATGCCCGTGCCCACCAAGGCCAGCCCCGTGCTGGTGGACGTGCCCCAGGACGAACCGTTGCTCCTGGAGTGCCGGCACTTTCTCGAATGCGTTGCGGCGGGAAGGCGTCCGCTGACCGACGGGGTGGAGGGGCTTCGGGTGTTGCGGGTGCTCAACGCCGCCCAGAAGTCCCTGGACACCCAGGGCGCGGCCGTGCGTCTGGACTCGCTGGACAAACCGGCCGGGGATTTCTTCGTCCATCCCACGGCCGTGGTGGACGCCGGAGCACGCATCGGCGCCGGATCGAAGATCTGGCACTTTTCCCACGTGCTTCCCGGAAGCGTTCTGGGCGAGGGCTGCAACGTGGGCCAGAACGTGGTCATCGGGCCGGACGCCCAGGTCGGGCGCGGCGTGAAGATCCAGAACAACGTGAGCGTATACAAGGGCGTCACCCTGGAAGACGATGTGTTCTGCGGCCCGTCCATGGTGTTCACCAACGTCTTGAACCCCCGGGCCTTCGTCAGCCGCATGCACGAGCTTCGGCCCACCCTGGTGCGCAAAGGCGCGTCGCTGGGGGCCAATTGCACGGTGGTGTGCGGACGCACCGTGGGACGCTACGCCTTTGTGGGGGCCGGGGCCGTGGTGGCCTCGGACGTGCCCGACCACGCGCTGGTGGTGGGCAATCCGGCCCGGCGCGTGGGCTGGATGTGCGCCTGCGGGGAGCGCCTGGGCGAGGACCTGGCCTGCCAGGCCTGCGGGAGCGCCTACCGGGAAACCCCGGACGGCTTGGTCCCCCTGGCCGACTGATCCCTTTCCACAAACTAAGGATACCGCTATCATGATGCCCTTCATCGATCTCGCGGCCCAGTTCGCCAAGCTGGAGCCCGCCATACGCAGGCGCATGGACGCCGTCCTGGCCCACGGCAAGTTCATCATGGGTCCCGAAGTGGCCGAGCTGGAGGCCGCCTTGGCCGCCTTCACCGCCATGGACCACTGCGTGAGTTGCGCCTCGGGCACCGACGCCCTGCTGTTGCCGCTCATGGCCAAAGGCGTGGGACCGGGCGACGCGGTCTTCACCACGCCCTTCACCTTTATCGCCACGGCCGAGGTGGTTTCCCTGCTCGGGGCCACGCCCGTGTTCGTGGACATCGACCCCGCCACCTTCAATATCGATCCGGCCAGCCTGGCCCGGGCCGTGGAGGCGCTCAAGGCCCGCGACCCCAAGGCCCACCCCTTGCCGGCGGGGTACGAACACCTGACGCCCCGGGCGGTCGTCACCGTGGACCTCTTCGGCCTGCCCGCCGACGCCGATCCCCTCATGGACGTGGCGGCGGCCCATGGGCTCTTCCTGCTGGAGGACGCGGCCCAGGGGTTCGGCGGCGTGTACAAGGGCCGCCGGGCCGGAGCGCTCGGCCACTGCGGGGCCACGAGCTTTTTTCCGGCCAAGCCGCTCGGCTGCTACGGCGACGGCGGCGCGGTCTTCACCGACGACGCGGAATTGGCGGCGGCCATGCGGTCGGTGCGGGTCCACGGCCAGGGCTCGAACAAGTACGACAACGTGCGCGTGGGCTTGAACGCCCGGCTCGACACGCTTCAGGCGGCCATTCTGCTGGCCAAGCTGGAGGGCTTTCCCGAAGAGCTGGAGGCCCGGGACCGGGCGGCGACCAGGTATTCGGCCGGTCTGGCCGGGCTGGTGGAAACTCCGGTGGTTCCGGCCGGCCTGCGAAGCGCCTGGGCCCAGTACAGCGCGCTGCACGACGAGCGCGACCGCATCATCGCCGGACTCAAGGACCGGGGTGTGCCCGCCATGATCTACTATCCCCGGCCCCTGCACCTGCAGACCGCCTACGCGAAGTTGGGCTACGCCGAGGGTGCGTTTCCCCACAGCGAACGCGCGGCGCGGCGCGTCTTCAGCCTGCCCATGCATCCGGCCCTGAGCGAAGCCGACACCGACAAGGTGGTCGCGGCCGTGCGGGAGGCGCTGCAGTAGGGATTTCCGCCGATCCGTGTCCGGAGCATGCAAGCACGCCCCGTCCGCATCCGCGCGGGCGGGGCGTTTTGGTGTCGAGAGTCGTCGGAAAGCGCTGGCAAAGCGGTCGAATGCGGAACCAACCGGTTCGCCGTCCCGGCTATCGGCTGGTTGCCTGGAGCACCTCGCGGTAGATTCCGGCCAGGCGGGCGGCGGTGGAGGGCAGGTCCAATCCCAGGTCGAGCAGGCGCTTGCGGCCGTGGGTCCGGTCGCCCGCGCGCAACACCGCGTCCAGGGCCTGGGACAGGGCGGCGGGGTCCGGGGCGGCCACGCGCGAGCCCGGAGAATCGCCCAGCACCCAGGCCACGTCGCCCACCGGCGTGGAAACCACGGGCAGGCCGCAGGCCAGGGCTTCCTTGATCACCTGGGGCGATCCCTCCCGCTTGGAGGTCATGAGCAGCGCGTCGCAGGCGTTGTACAGGTCCACCACGTCCCGCGGGGAATAGGTCGTCTTGAATTCGAGCAGGGTGGGGCCGCCCGGTCCCAAACGCTCGACGGCGCGCCGGGCCAGGTCGGGGTCTTTTTCCGGCCGGTCGTAGGACGACGCGAAGAGCACGTAGCGACCGCCGGGGCTGAGGCCCAGCCGGCTTCTGGCCTCCTGGCGGTCGGCGGGAGCGAACCGGTCCAGATCCACCCCGAAGGGCAGCACCTCGGCTCCGGGCAGGGGGCCGGCCAGCGTGCGCATGCGCTGGCTCATGAACAGGCACTTGGCCGCCTTGCGGCACAGGGTGGCCTTGGCCACCTGGCGCTGGGTCCAGGTGTTGAAGTCGCAGCCCAGAAAGCTCATCACCAGGGGCACGCGGCTTTCAAACAGGGCGGTCAGGCCGGAAAGGCCGTAATAGGCGTGTACGATGTCCACGTCGCCCCGGTCCAGCCGACGGGCCAGGCGAACAGGATGCGTCAGGTAGGGCTTGAGCCCGGACCCGTCGATGGGCAGAAATTCCGTGTCCACGCCTCGCGCCGCCAGGGATTGGGCCTGCTCGCGCACGAACACGCTGGGCTGGCCGGTCTGGGCCTTGCTGACGAGAAGGACCTTCATTTGGCCCTTTCCGAAACGGGGGGGCGTCCGGCCTGGCACACGGCCATGTGTTCCAGCCCGTCCAGGAGTCCGGTCCTGGGCCGCCAGCCAAACAGTCGCTCGGCCAGGGCGATGTCGGCCACAACGCATCCGCCCAGGCCCGCTCCGGCCGGGTCGACCTCCACGGCAGCCTTTCGTCCGAGCACCCGCTGCGCCATGGTCGCAAGCTCGCGGATGCTCACGCCGGAGCCGCTGCCCACGTTCACGATCGGACACGCGCCCGGAGTCAGGACCGAAAGTCCCTGGACAAAGGCCTGGGCCACGTCGTCCACGGCCACGAAATCGCGCACCGCGTCGGGTTGGGCCAGGCGCACGGTCTGCCCCGCCTGGATGGCGCGCACCACGCTGGGCACGGCGAAACTCGCGTCCTGGCCCGGTCCGTAGGGGTTGAAGATGCGAAAGACCAGGCAGGCCAGACCCACATCGCGACAGTGGCGGGCCAGCACCTGTTCGGCGACCAGTTTGCTGGCCGCGTAGTCCGAGGCCGGGGCCAGGGGAGCGGTTTCGGACAGGGGCTCGGGGGCGTCCGGCCGGGCGTAGACTCCGCTGGTGGAGGCGAAGAGCATGCCCACGCCCAGGCGTCGGCAGAAGTTGGCCACGGCCAGGGTGCCGGCCACGTTGGTTTCCCAGGCGTCCGGGCGTCCGGCGAAGCTGGCGGGACGGGAAACGGCCGCCAGGTGGATCACGGCGTCCACCGGGCGGCCGAAGGTGTCGATATCGGCCAGCATCCCGGGCAGGGCCACGGGATCGAGCCCCTCGGACCGCAGACGATGCATGACCGCCCGGCCCACGAAGCCGTCGGCCCCGGTCACCAGAACTCGCCGGGGCCTGGCGGGAGGCGAAACGGTCATTTGCCTAGCTGGGCCACCGGGGAGTCGGGCGAGCCGATCACCTCGATATAGCGGCGGAACCAGGCCACGGTGCGCTTGAGGCCGTCCTCGAAGCTGACCTGGGGCGTCCAGCCCAGGAGCTTTTCGGCCTTGGCGTGGTCGGCGTACATGCGCCAGATTTCGCCCGGCCGGTAGGGCAGCGCGCCCAGGCGCAGGTCGGAAGTCGACTCGGTGTACTCGTGGATTTTGGTCACCAGTTCGCGGATGGGAATTTCCCGACCCGAGCCGATGTTCACGATCTCGCCCACGGCCGATGGCGAGGTGGCGGCCAGGATGAAACCGTCCACCAGGTTCTCGACGAAGTTGAATTCCCGGGTCTGCTTGCCCTCGGTGGTTTCCACGGGCACGCCGCGCAGGCACTTGAGGATGAGTTCGGGAATCACGGCCCGGGGGCTCTGATAGGGGCCGAAGGCGTTGAAGGGACGCAGCACCACCACGGGCAGTCCGCGCGAACGCCAGCTCATGCGGGCGAAGAGTTCGCCGGCGTACTTGCCCACGGAGTAGGGCGACATGGGCTGGGGCAGCATGGTCTCGGTGAAGGGGACGCTTTCCTGGTAGCCGTAGACCTCGGAGGTGGAGATGTAGACGAAGCGTTCGTAGCCCTTCCAGGCCTCCATCAGGTTGGCCGTGCCCTTGGCGTTGGAGTCCAGCGCTTCGCTCACGTGCAGAAAGCTGTCGCCCACATGGTTGTAGGCCGCGAAATGGTACACCACCTCGGGCTTGAGCGCCGCGATCTGGGCCAGGGAATCGGGATTGCGCAGATCGGCTTCCATCACCTTCAGGGTGTCCCAGAAGGGGGCCAGCCGGATGTTGTCCATGGGGGAGTTGTACTTGGTGGTCACGGTGAGATCGGCCCCGAGGCCGATCAAACGGCGGCACAGGTGCGAGGCGATGAAGCCGCTGCCGCCGGTGACCAGGACTTTTTTGCCGGAAAGTTCGTTGTGGTGCATGCTTTAGTGGGTTTGGGTGTAAAAGGTTATGATGTCTTTTTCGGCCTTTTGCAGTTCCTGCTCGGTGTTGAAGGTGATCTGCGGGCCGCTGTAGGGAAACGCCCCCACCCGGCCCGTGTCGGCCAGGTTCTGGATCAGGCGTACCAGGCCTTCGCCGTCCGGGGCGTTTATTTCCTGCTCGCCGAGGGCTTCGAGCACCGAGCGTTCGATGAGCAATTGACCGATGTAGAAGGTCTGCACGGGTTTTTCCTCAAAGGAGATCACCCGGTTTTCGGCGTCCAGGCGGACCAGCCCGAAGGGGTTGCGGATCGACGCCGTGGTCAGGGTGATGAGCGAGCCCAGCGACAGATGGGCCTGGAGCATGGCCGTAAGTCCCGTGTCGATAAGGGTGTCGCCGTAGGTGACCAGGGCGCGCTCTCCCATGTGGGACGCCGCGCCGTGCAGGCGTTTGAGCATGCTGGCCGTCTCGCCCATGTCGGAAAAGACGATTTCCGCGTCGAGCCCGGCCTGGTCCACAAAGCGGCGCACCGCGTCGCCCAGGTAGCCCACGCAGAGCACGAATCGGGTATGTCCCTTGCGCAGGTGATATTCGAGAATATGCTGCAACATGGGCTTGCCGTTCAAGGGAACCAGCGTCTTGGGGATGGTCTGGGTGAGGGGGCGAAGCCTGGTGCCAGCTCCGCCGCACAAGATCACGATGGGCAAGTCCTGGTGCAAAGCTCCCTCCTGGTCGCGAAATGGCGCAGTCATTTTGAGGGAATTGGCCCTAAAACGCAACCCCGCCGGAGCGTTCGGCCAGGTCGGCGAAACTTACGGCGGTGACGTGCAAGCGTTCCATGGCCTCCCGGAAGGCCGGGTCGCGCAGGGCGGCCAGTTCCTGGTCCCAGTGAAAATTCCAGTGACGGTACTTGGTTCTGGTGGATTGGTCGGCCCGGCCCGGGTGGAAGGCCAATTCCAGGGCGCGACCCGGGCGGCGCTCCACGGCCAGGACGAGTTTTTTCGCATCCTGGCGGCCGCTGTCCTCCAGGCCGGCGAAGTCGACGCGTCCGAGTCCGGCCCGGTCCAGGGCGCGGGACAGGCGCGCGGACAAGAGGTTCACGGCCAGGCTGACGGGGCGTTGGGGCGAAATCCGGTGGAAGCGGGGCAAGCGCACGAAGGGAATGGAATATTCCCGCGCCAGGTCCAGGACCAGTTCGCGCAGGCCGGGAAAAAGGTGCAGGTGCTGATGCGAGTCCAGGTGGGTGATGGGCAGTCCCGTGGCCGCGATGCGCTCCACCTGGGCCCGCCATTCGGCGCGCAGTTGGGCCAGCACGGTTTGGGGCGCGGCGGCGAGCCGAACGAACAGGGCGTTGCGGTTGGTGAGAAAGCAGCCGTCCGGGCCGGTCAGGCGTCCGCCTGATCCGTGGTCCACCAGGGGCTTTTCCCGGTCCACGGCGGTCAGGTGCGCGCCCACGCCCTTGCCCAGACGGCGAAGTCCGTCCACGGCCAGGTCGAAGGCTTCGCCGCAGGCCAGAAGCGAGGCGTCCGTGACCAGGCCGTCCTCCATGGCGTGCAGCACGGATTCGGTGACGCTGGCGGAAAGGCCCAGGTCGTCGGCGTTGAATACCACCAGGCGGTTGGGGCGGCTGTTCATCGCACGTGCGGGGAGCGCTCTTCCGGGTTGGACCAGCGGCGCACGATGTAGGTGGGGCGGCCTTTGCACAGATGGAAAATACGCCGCACGTACTCGCCGATGATGCCAAGGGCCATCAGATTTACCCCGCCGATCAGGGTCACGGCCACGGCCAGGGTGCTCCAGCCCGGCGGGAGCACCACGCCCCAGTGCAGCAGGTACAAGGCGCCCATGGCCAGGGCGAAGGCGCAGTAGAGAAACGACCCCGTGGCCACGGCCAGGCCGAGCAGGAAAATCCAGTGCAGGGGTTGGGAAGAAAACGAGACGATGCCGTCCAGGGCGAAGGACGATAGCGACAGGAAGGAAAACTTCGAACGACCGGCGAAACGCGGGGCCACGTCGTAGGAGAGGCCCACCTGGCGAAATCCCACCCATTCCACCATGCCGCGCAGGAATTTGGGCTGCTCGGGTATGGAGATGACGGTGTCGAGCACGGCGCGGTCGAGCAGGCGGAAGTCCGACTGCCCAAAGGACAGGTTGAGTCCCGAAATGGCCGAGATGAACCGGTAGAAGAGCTTGACGTGGAACCGCCGACCCGGCGACGCCTCATAGTTGTTCTTGATGGTATAGACCACGTCGTAGCCGTCACGCCACAGGCGCACCATTTCGGGCAGCAGACTCGGCGGATGTTGCAGGTCGGCGTCCATGGTGATGACCGCTTGTCCGGTGGCGTGGCACATGCCGGCGTAGAGTCCCCCCTGATGGCCGAAATTGCGCGACAGGGAGAGGAATTTCACCCTGGGATCGGCGGCGTGGAGTTCTTCCATGATGGCGAGCGAGGTGTCCGTGGAGCCGTTGTCCACGAACACGAGTTCGAGTTCCACGTTCTGGTCGGCCAGGACCTGGGTCACCTGGCGATAGAGCTCGCGCAGGTTTTGCTCCTCGTTGTAGGCGGTGAAGACCAGAGAGACGGTCGGCGGCCGATCCGGGAAGGAACGGGGAGGAAACGCGTTCATGAAGTCGCCGGGGGCAAGGGTTTGCGGGCGGTGAAGACCACGGAGGAATGCGGGCTGTTCACGAGGAAGCATCTCCTTTTTGGGCCAGGCACACGATGCCGACTCCGAAGGGCAGGTTGTGGGAGCCGAGCCAGGCCGCTTCCGCCGCGAAAAGGGCCTTGACCAGGGCGTTGACCGGGCGGGGGGGCAGGCGCAGGTATGACGATTCCTCCTGGGGGGCGCGTTTGGGGCCGGTCAGTCGGTTCAGGCCGACCACGGCGGCGATGGCGGGGAAGAGAAACGCGTTGCAGTAGCTGAGGCGAATCGGTCGCAATCCGTTGGCTTCGATGCGCTGGCGAAATCCCGAAAGCGTATAGCGGCGTTTGTGGCGGCAGGCCTCGTCGTGTTGGCTCCACAGCCAGGGATGGGCCGAGGTGGAAAGCAGCACGTATCCGCCGGGAGCCAGCACGCGCGACATCTCGGACAGCACGGTCCGGTCGTCCTCAATGTGTTCGATCACGCCCAGGGCGCAGGCCAGGTGGAACTGACCCGCGCGAAAAGGCAGCGTTTCCCCGGAACCCATCACTATACGCTTCTGGTTCTGTGCGGCCAGAAAGGGCAGGGCGTCAAGCGAGGCGTCGAGTCCGTAGGCCCGGCCGAACCGGTCCAGCCAGGAGAGGTTGAAGCCCGTTCCGCATCCCAGGTCCAGGACGCGGGCCTGGGCGGGCAGCCGCGCCCCGCGCAGAAGCGACCGGTAGATCTTGCGCATGCCGGCGAACCACCAGTGGTCGCGTTCGAGCAGGAAAAACTGTCGGTAAACGCCAGGGTTCATGACCTCAATCCTTTTTCTTGTAGGGAACGCCCCAACATACAAACAACGGTCCTTCAAGCACATGGCCCGCGCGCGTGAAACGCTTCCCCACCAGGGGCGGCAGCGCTTCGAGACCGGCGGCCTGGGCCAACAGGTTGAGCGATGTCGCCGTGGCCGGCGTGACGAGGATCGCTCCGGGCGTCAGCTTGCCGAGGAGCTTGTCGTCCGCCCCGCGGATACCCTCTTCCCACTGCATCAGGCGGGCGTTTCCGGCGCCGGAGTCCATGGGAAAGTCCCGGTTGGCGAGAACCAGACGCGAGTACGGCCCGCCCAGCCGGTCACGCAGGGAAGCGTTGAGGCGGGCGATTTCCTGTTGCAAACCGTCCCGGCTGTGCGGCCAAAGCGCCAGGTTGGGCTGGTCCCCGGCCAGATTCCAGGCGGACTGCAGCAAGGCGGCCAAGCACACGGCGGCAATCAGACGGGACGCGTTCATGCCGGGGCGAAGCTTTTCAACGGCCAGAAAAACGAACAGATAGGCCACGGGCAGGAGCATGGCCATGGTGGCCCCGTTTTTCTTGGTGACCAGAAGAAAAAGAAAGACCGTCAAGGGAGCCAGGAGCAGGAGCGTATAGGCCAACAGGCGGTCGCGCGCCCCGGAACGCGCGGCCAGCAGGAGGGCCAAGCCCAGGCCGGCGAGCAAAAACGGTGTGGTGAGGCGTTCCTGGTGGGCGGCCGTGATCCAGCCGAAGACGTTGTGCGCCAGTTGAGCGAGAAAGCTCTGCGGAATGGGCGAGGCACCAAGGGCGAAGGAGGAGTAGCGTCCGGCGCTGAAAAACACCTGGCTGGTGAGAAGGAAAGGAGAATCAAACACCAGGAGGAAAAAGAGAAACCCGATGCCGGCGACCCAGGCGCTCCATAGCCAGCCGGCCAGAGGACTCGTCCGGGCGCGGGAGACGATACGCACGCGTGCGCGCCAGAGCGCGAAGGAGCCCCCGATGGCGAGGGCGATCAGCGCGAGGGCGACGCCCCAGGCAAGAACCTTCTGGTCGCGCGTGAGCGCCCCGTCGAGCACGAGCCGACTCCTGATGGCCTGGGCGGTCAGGGACTGTTTTGCCGCAAGGACCTGGGCCAGCAGGTCGCAGAGACGGACCATGGCCGGATTGGCCAGAAAGATCGCCGCCGCCACCGCCGCTGTCCCGGTCGTCAAGAAGGCGCCCAAGGCGTGCAGGCGAAAGGGCGCGGTGGGATCTTTGCGACGGACGTACGCCGCCCAGGCCAGGGGCGGGACAAGAAAAAGACCCCACCACTTCACGGCGGCGCCCAGGCCGGCCCAGGCGGAGGCGACGAGAAACAGCGAAATGTTTTCCGAGCGTTCGAAACGGTCCAGGCAGGCCAGCCCCAAGGCGAGGCACAGCAGCACCACGTTGGGGTCGGGTTTGAGAAAGGCCATGTACTGCACGAAGATCGGCGAACTGACGACCAGCAGGACGAACGCCGGCCCGGCGAAAAGGCTTTCGGTCCGCCGCCCGATCATGCGGGCGAACACCCACAGGGCCAACGCGGCGCAGCCGATGTGGAAAAGGGTCAGGAACTGATAGGCCAAAAGCGGTCCCGGAGCGTGCGACAGCTGGGCGAGCGCCCGAAAGGGCAGGATGAGCAGGGAGAATTCACTGCCGTAATCGCTTGGACTGCTGTTGATTTCCTCGACCCCGGGCCACCCCATGTTCACCAGGAACCGCTCCACCTGATAGATGGTGTCATGGTCGAGAAAGCCCAACCAGTCGAAACTGCGCACCGGAGCAATGGCGTACTGGTACTGGAGCCAGCAGCACAGGACCAGGATCAGGACGACCAGGATGTCGGCCGCAAGGCGGGGCGATCCGGGCGCGCGGGTCGCAGTGGCGGGTGCGGTCAATTTTCCATCTCCTTGCGGTAGGCGGCGAGCACCTCCTTGGCCGGTCCCTTGGCGCGCAGGCGGCCATCGCTCAGCCAGAGCACCGTGTCGCAGTTTTCCACCGTGCTCAATCGGTGGGCTACGATGATCAGGGTGACCGTGCCGGCCAGGCTGTCCACGGTGCGCAAAAAGGCCTGTTCGCTCTTGGTGTCCAGGGCGCTGGTGGCCTCGTCGAGCACAAGCACGTCCGGCTTGCGGTACAGGGCCCGGGCAATGGCCACGCGCTGGCGTTGGCCGCCCGAAAGGCTGGCGCCGCGTTCGCCCAGGGGGGTGTTCAGGCCGTTGGGCAATCCGGGCAGAAATTCGTCGATGTGGGCCATGTGGCAGCACTGCTTCACCCGGTCCAGGTCGATGTCGGCCTCGGCCACGCCGAAGGCGATGTTTCTGGCCAGGGTGGCGTCGAGAATGCACGGGGACTGGCCCACGTATCCCACGCGGCGCAGCCAGGCGGCCACGGTGTCCGGTCCCAGGGTGGCCCCGTCGATAGCCACCGCGCCCTTGTCCGGTTGGAGCAGGCCGATGATCAGGTCGGCCAGGGTGCTTTTCCCGGAGCCCGAACGGCCCACCAGGCCCAGGGCCGATCCCTTGGGAATGGACGCGTCCAGGTCCAGCAGGGCCGGGCGGTCGGCCCCGGGATAGGAAAATTCCACGTGGCGCAGATCTATGGAGCGTTCGAAGGGCAAGGGGGCCGTGGGTTCGACGGGCGCCGGGTCGCGCGGTTCCTCGATCAGAGAGAGGGCCTTGGCGGCCGGCACCACGTCTTGGCGGATGGCGCTGACGCTCGAAAGAATGCGGTTCACGGAGTTGAGCACGCGCCAGGCCGTGACGGTCAGCAGGGTCAGGGTGCCCAGAATGGAGCTGGGCGACCCCTTGTGGGCGAACAGCATGACCACGATGGCCACGAAGATCACCATGAAGCCAAGCACTTCGAAAAGCAGGGACGGCGCGCGCAGCACGGTGCGTTGCCATCCTTCGCAACGGGCGTAGCGTTCGGAAATTTCGCGAAACTGGCGGACGAAGAAGCGCTCCAGATGGAATATCTTGATGTCCTTGACGGCTTGAAAGGCCTGGAGCGTCTCCCGGTTCAGTTCGGCCTCCAGGGTTTTGTAGCGGGTGGCCACGCGGATGGAGAGGGGCTTGTAGAGGCCGAGCACCAGCCCGCCCACTGCGGCCATGGCCCCGATGAGCGACAGGGTGACCAGCGGGGAGACGAAGATCAGGCCGGCCATGAGCAGGGCGATGATGAGCATGTCGCAGATCGTCTGCACGGTCATGAACACCACGCCCGAGCCGGCGTGCTTGCGCCAGGAGATCAGAGTGAAGAGTTCCGAGGAGTTGTGGGAAAGGTGCCAGAGATGGGGTCTGGAGAACATGTCGGCCAGCATCAGTTCGCCGAAGTGGGAGTCGATGAGCGAGCCCAGAGTGGCCGAGGCGTAGGCGATGGCCACGGCCAGGGTGTTTTTCACCACCAGCAAGAGCGCCGCGCCGGAAGTGACGAGAAGGATCAGACGGGCATGGTCCAGGGAGGTGAGAAACGCGAGGAGCCTGCCCGGCAGCGGGAGCTTGGCGATGGAGGCAATGGCCGTCGGGTCGGCGATGATCGCGGCCATGAAGGCCAGGGCGGCCACCACGGCCAATTCCACCACGGCCAGGACAAAGGCTCCGCCCAGCACCACTGTGAGTTGGCGCTTGCGTCTGTACGGAATGTTTCGGGCGATTGCGGCTATGACTTGGGGGATGGCGGCTTTCACGGGTGTGTTTGTGCGGTCTTTCTTGTAGTTTGTCCAGCCGCCTCCCCGGGGATGCGAGGGGGCGCGGCCGAAGATCTGGAGTCGGACCGGTCAGGACCTGACGTGTTCGAGGCGGAACCGGGCCAGTTCCAATTGTTCGGGGGTGTCGATGTCCAGCCCGCGTTCGCGGGGCATGACGTAGAGGGCCGTGTTGCCCTCGCGCAGGAAGGTGCGTTCGCGCCGGAACACATCCGTCCGGCACAAATAGATGGCCCCGTTCACGAAATAGAAGTTCTCCCCGTAGTCCTGCCGGCGGTGGACCGTGCGCTCCGGCCTGCGCAGGTAGGTCCAGCCGTCCTTGTTGTCGGCAACGCATTCGTAGGGATGCTCCGACATCTCGTGCACGCTCACCAGGCTTTCGGCGCCGCTCGCGAGATAGGCGTCGATGGCCCCGTCGATGTCCTGGGCCGTGCGCAGGGGCGAAGTGGGTTGCAAGAGCAGCACGTGTTCAGGCGCGGCGCCACGCAGGGCTTCCAGGTGGTCCAGGGCGTGGAGCAGGGCGTCCGCCATGGGGGCTTCGTCCGTGGCCAGATGGGCGGGGCGCACGTAGGAGACATCGAGTCGCAACGACCGGCAATGGTCGAGAATGGCCGGGTCGTCCGAAGAGACGAACAGGTCGAGGCCGTGGGCGCTGGCCCGTGCGGCCTCGACCGTGTGGTCGATGAGCGGTTTGCCGGCCAGAAGGGCGAGGTTTTTGCCGGGAATTCCCTTGGACCCGCCCCTGGCCGGTATGAACGCCAGGATGGCCATCACAGGCCCTGGGCGATTTTCGTGACCTTGTCGCCTATTTCGGCGATGCGCTCGGGCGTCATCTTGACCATCACCGGCAAAGCCACGGCCCGTTCGAGAATATCGGCGGAGCGGCTCCACTGGTTTTCGTAGGTCTTGGCGTACCAGCCGTACTTGGTGAAAATGTGGCCCCAATGCTTGGCGAAGTGCCAGCGCATGGCGTCGGGCACGTTCTTGGTGCCCAAACCCTCGGCTTTGAGTCCGGCCACGAACCGTCCGGCCTGGTCGCGATCGTCGAAGAGAAAGATGATGGCGTCGCCCAGTTCGCCCGGATCATGGATGATGCGTTTTTTCAGGCCGAGCCCGGAAATCGCGGCCAGGATGGCGGCCTTGTTCGCGCGCTGGCTGGCCAGGATGGCGTCGAGCTTGCCGAGCTGCACCAGGCCGATGGCCCCTTGCAGCTCGGTCATACGCAGGTTGAAGCCGTCGCACACCGCGCCTTCCTCGCCGCGTCCGACGGTGGTGCTGTATTCGTGGCCGTGGTCGTGGTAGCCCCGGGCCAGCACGTAGGTCTTGTCGTCGCGGCAGGTCACCATGCCGCCCTCGCCGGTGATGATCACCTTGCCGGCGTCGAAGCTGAAGGCCCCGGCGTGGCCGAGAGTCCCCAGGGGCTTGCCCTTGTAGGTTCCGCCGCAGCCCTGGGCCGTGTCTTCGAGCACGAGCAGGCCGCGCTTTTCCGCGATGGCCAGAATGGGGTCCAGGTCGGCCGGAGCGCCCATCATGTGCACGGGAACCACGATCTTGGTGCGCTCGGTGATGGCGGCTTCAAAGGCGGACGGGTCCATGTTGAGGGACTCGTCCACGTCCACGATCACCGGCGTGGCTCCGGTGTGGATGACCGCCTCGCAGGTGGCCACAAAGGTGAACGAGGGGATGATCACCTCGTCGCCGGGGCCGGCCCCCAGGGCCTTGAGGGCCGTGAGCAGGGCCGCGGTGCATGAGGACACGGCCTGCGCGTGGGGAACCCCCATCCTGGAGGCGAAGGCCTGTTCGAACTCGCGCACGCGGTAGACGCCTTTTCTCAGAGCGTCGAAACCGTGCGCGAACAGGATGCCGCCGTTCAAGTCGAAAAGTTCGTTTATGGCCTGGCGTTCTTCTTCGCCGAAGACTTCGAATCCTGGCATGGTTCAAACCTTTTTCGCGTTACAGGTGTAAAATGTCTGCGCGCATTGCTGGCACGCGGGATTGGGAAAGATTCCGGACGCGAGAGCCCTGCGCAAGGCGCGCATTGTGGGCCCCCGCCATATGGACCCCAGCGATTCGTTTTCGATGTTCCCGACAACGATGTCCTTGCCATAAAACGAGCAACACGGCAGCACGTCGCCGTTGCTTCTGACCAGTAGCTGTTGCCAGGGCGCATTGCATGAAAACGAGGAATTGCGAACCGCCCCCTCAGGGGCGAGGTGCTCGGTGCGTCCCGATATCGCTTGAAAATTTTGAAACTCGACCAGGTCGACCTTGTCCTGCCAGAAGTTTCGGAACGCTTCGGCTTCGTGTTGGTTCTTTCTGTTCATGGCGAAGGACACGCGGGTTATCGGCAGGAACATATTTCGTTGCGCCCGCAGTTCGAGAAAATGCAGCACATTGTCTCGAACCGTGAAAAAGTCGCCCTTCACGCGCACGGACTTGTACGTTTCTTCGCTGAACGCGTCCAGGCTGAAGGTGAGTTTTGTCAAACCCGAATCCAGAAGCGCAAGAGCAATGTCGGGAGTCAGCAACGAGGCGTTGGTCGTGATGATAAGATCTATGATCCCGTGGTCGGAGGCGAACTTGACGTACTCTGGAAGGTTGCGTGTGAGCAGCGGTTCATTGTTGTTGTGGAAGGCGGCTGACGGACAGCCATTGTCGCTCATTTCCACAATGATATCCTTGAACTTTTCAAAGGAAAGCGTGTTGGGGATCGCTGTGTACGCTTTCCGTGAATCGGCGGCCCCATGGATGCATCCGATGCATTGGAAATTGCAATGGGGCGTCATCTCAAACTGCACATAGAGGGGAAAGTCCGTTACGAGACTCCTCTCCGAAACGCGCCGCCATTGCTCGCGGTATGTCGTGTACCGTTCTCCAAACTTTTGGGTAAGGATCGTGTCGCCAAATGAGGCTCTATTGCCGATGATACGCTGTGTTGTCATGATGAAGTTCCGGGGTAGACGGACGTGTGGCGAAGTCCTCGACGCAATGATGCAATAAATCGCCCACAGACGCTTTGTGTGCTGTACGAAGAAGGATGTTTCTGGCGCCTACTGGAATCGTAAGAATTTGTCAGCAATGATATTCCAACTGAAGTCGTCTTCCGACTCGTATCGTTTGATGAATTTGTCTTGAAAGCTCGCATAGAGAGTCTCATCCACGACAGAGGGAATGTCAACGCCTTTGAAATCTTTTGAAAGATTGAGTGGTTTTGTGTTGAACTGGCTGGCGAGGTGTTCAATCCAAAACCCGGCGCGTGTTCTGTTCAGGGAATCAACTGTTAAAAACTGCATGGGTTTCCGGAAGAGCACAGGAAAATTGATCGACGTGCTAAAATGCAGCATGACGAATCGGCAGGATTGTACAAGACTGGCGCTTTGGTGCTTGACAACGTCGCGCCCCTGAAAGAGCTGGCGTGTGAGATCGATGTCCGAACCGGGATGCGCTGCAATGACGACCTTGAAACCTTTGTGCTTGGATTCGAGAGAGTCGAAATAGGCACAAAGCGGCGGATAATACTCGTCGGGTGGGCTGAACGGTTTTGCGCCGGACAGTTTGTAGTCGCTGGAAAAGGACATGAACTCATCCAGGAAGACAGCGGTGTTTTGGGGCTCGGGATGAAAATCCCGCAGGGCAAGGTATCTGTCGTAATCCTGGGCGTGGCAGTCGACAATCTGCTCCGGCGACGATGTGGAAACAAGTTCGTCGTGGAGATGGGATCCTCCGATCCACAATTTGAATGTGGGAGGAGGCATGTGGAAGTTGTATAATGCAATACGATCACAAAGCGTTTTCAGCACGGTCTGGGCTGTCCAGTCCTTGATGCGCAGCAGACGATAGCGAAGGGGGAGGGATGTTGGAATGTGATGCGAACCTTGATGGAGCGTTGCGTATCTCAGGTTGTTGTCGCGGATTGCTTTATAGAGCTGTTTCGTCCTGGCCCCCAAGAAGGTGGAGACGATCGTTATCGCCGTGTGATTGAATCTTGCGAGGAGCTCGCACCCCTCCTCGACGGTCTGGACAGGGATTATGGTGATGTTGTCGCTTTGCGGTTGATAGTCGGGAGTCGCCGCATTGCCAAGCGCCTGGGAAAGATCCAGGATAATGATGTTAAAGTGTTGGGAAAGAGGCTCAATGCCGAAGCGCAGAAGCAAACGGTCGGTAGTGGGCTGGTAGAAAAGAAAAACGATCGTCTTGATTTTTGTTCCCATGGCGATTCCGTTTGCTCTGTCGATTTGTCTTCCGATCGGGGTAAGAACAAGAAGTAGAAGGCCTTTATTGTGCGCCGGAAGTGGCATACTCAACAGAGAGAAACAAATCCGTGATGCGCATGTGTTCGCTGAGCTTGCGCAACATGACGTTGGGGTTGGGGTGGGAGTACTGCTTGAGCAGCACGCGCAGGGCATGTTCCTGGGGCCCGGAGAGGGAAAACGTGTACGAGCTGGGCCGAGCCTCCAGCGGGGTTGTGTATTGCGAGTTCTCCCATTTGAAAACGTCATACGGAAACGTGTGCGTGAAGGGCTGCTCCAGCGTGTCTATTTGCGGCAAATCGATGCTGCGCATGAGACAGTACTGTGAAATCGCGTCGATAGCGGGCGCTTGTTCCGGAAGAAACGTCTTGGCCGTTTGGCACACGTGGTCGCTGAACTGTTCATAACATTCCAGGATGACCTTCCAGATGTATTTCCCGTTGAGCTTCCCATGGGCTCCGGCCCTGAGATCTTCAAAATTTTTCGGCTCGCTGAAGTGCTTGATGAGATCTTCCGGGGTGTCGAACCACTCATCAATGGATTCCTGCTTGAACTCTTGGAAGAGCTGCGCCACCACGGGAGAGTGCGTGTCGCTCACGCGTATCAGTTCGACAATGAAGTCGAGGGGGCTTATGCTGTTTTGCTGCAGGAACTTCAGCATGGGATAGTAGAATCGGTAGTTCCACATGAACTGGATAAGCCAGTGGACCGGCCGGAAGGAGAGGATTTCCTCTTCGGTCATGGTCGAGGTGCTGCGCACGCCTTCTTCGTATTCGAAGGAAAGAATATCGTTGTCGCCATACTGACCGAATCCGCTATCCAGAAGTCGGAACTTGGATGTCAGCGCGTAGCGTTGCCGCTGTTCCGGCAGGGTGAGCTCCGTACCGTTGAGCAGCAGGCAATTGTAGCAGATGATGTAGCTGACGTTCCAGTCGAAGAGTGTCCGAAGGCTGTTGAGATGGCTTTCCTTGGTCTCGCTGGGCAGGGCGAGGATGATCTCGGTCGCCGAGAGCCCGCCGAATTCATTGACTTGCTTGATGATGTTCTTGAACTGTTCCGCAGGAATGTTATGGCGTTTGATTTCCTTCAGAACCACGGGGTCCATCGATTGCAGCGATGAACAAAGACAGGCGGCCTCCCCGATGGTCTTGGCGAGGGGGACGCATTTGTCCGTCTTGATCCAGTTCATCGTTGTGCGACGCGGGTAGTTGTATTTTTCCTGGAGCGTGTGGATGTGCTCGGCTATTTCGATGTCGCGGTCGAATATTCCAAAGTTCGCATCGGCGAAAGTCAGCAGGTTAGTGTTTTTCACGTGTTCGGCTATGTACGTGAGTTCGTTTTTCACGCGATCAATGTCGAACTTCTTGACGATATGCTTGGAAGCGAGGCCTTGCGCACAATATGTGCAAGTAAACGGACATCCCCGGTTGGTTTCCACGATGGGAACGAGGTTGGTGTCGAAAAACTGGTCCAATTCTCCCGTCAAGTAGGGCGAAGGAATGGTGTTGACGTCTTGAATGCGCGGCAGCAGCTCCCCCCAGACCATATCGCCGTCGCGGACAAAGGCCACGCCGTCGATGGGGGCGAGTTTGGCGCGGGGAATGTCGAAATCGACTTCCTGCAACCGCTGCAGAAGGTTCATGAACCCGATTTCGCCTTCCTGTAGGACGTAGAAATCCACTTCCGGGTCCTTGCACAGGACGTGATGTTTCATCTCCGGTATCACGTCGATATCCGGCCCCCCCATGACCACCACGGTCTCAGGGCGGAGGCGTTTCATGAATTTGGCCACCTGCAGGTTCAGGTTGGCGTTCCAGGTATAATTGCTCAGCCCCAGGATATCAGGACTGGAAGCCTTGATGCGAGCGAGCAACGCATTTGGATATTTGAATAATTCCGTATGGACATCGTTAAGCCGATGCTTTGTGTAGGCTGAGATGAAACCGATATTGAGCGGCATCATGTAGGAGCCGCCGCCGAGATAGTCATGCACGAGATCAGCCAGATAAATATTCACGAGAGTACCTTTTGTTCGAAAAGCTGTTGAAAAAATCTTCGTTCGAGAAAGGTCCGCGCGCGAAGGGACGCGCTCGAAACCTCGCCCGTTAGCAGCCCGTTGAAAAAGTCGATTCTTGCAGCCTGTTCAAAATACTTGCTGGCAAGGCGCGGGAAAAAGTCAAGCCCGAAGCGTATTTGGTATCCGTTGAGGGTTTGAGTTTTTCGCAGCAACGCAGCCAGCAAGGAGTTTTTCAACAGGCTGTTACCGTACGTGGCGATCCAAAAGGGCCTTGGCGTCTTCGGTGGCCGAAAACGGCACCGGATTCTGGTCGAACGCGCCTTGCAGCCCTTCGAGCAGTTTGGCCATGGCCGGGGCGTTGTCCCGGGTCAGTCCCCAGCATTCCATGGTATGGGGCACGCCCAGCTTGTCCGCGAGGGCCTGGAGGCGATCGACGAACAGGCGGGATTTGGCTGCGGCGTCCAGGCCGGGGGTGTCTTCCACAAGGTCTAAAAGTTCGGCGTAGTCGGTGTAGCCGCGCTCCACGTTGAAACGGGTGACCGAGGCCAGGAACACGGCGCCCGCCATGCCGTGCGGGGCTTTCTGGTGCACGCCGATGGGGTAGGAGAAGCCGCCGGCGATGCCGGACCCGGAATTGAACAGGGCAATGGCCGCGAGGTGCGCTCCAAGCAGGATGCCTTGGCGTTTGTTCTCGTTGTCCGGGTCGTCCGCCAGGGCGGGGAGGTTGACGTAGAGCAGCCGGAAGGCTTCCTTGGAGTACATCCGGGTCAGCTCGTTGTGCTGGCGGCAGATGAAACTCTCCAGGGTATGGGTCATGGCGTCCATGCCCGACGAGACGGCCACGCCGTGGGGGCAGCTCATGGTCCACCGGGCGTCGAGCACGGCGTGGGTGGCGTCGAGGTATCGGCCGTTGATGCCGAGTTTGCGCATTTCTTTCTTGTCGGTAAACACGGCGTTTATGGTCACTTCGCTGCCGGTTCCGGCCGTGGTGGGGATGGCGATGGTGGGCACGCCGGGCGTCTTGACCTGATGAAACCCGCGATACTCGATGCCCTTGCCCGGATTGGTCAGCAGAACGGCCACGGCCTTGGTGATGTCCAGGCAACTGCCGCCGCCGATGCCGATGAGCACGTCCAAGGGCATGGCGGCGCGGGCCTTGGCCGCCACCTCGTCCAGGTAGTCGTAATCGGGTTCCTGGTCGTCGCGCAGGGTCAGGACCTGGACGCTGTCCGCCCCGGCTTTGAGGATTTCGAGAATCCGCGCGAAATAGGGCGCGTGGGCGGCGACGCCGGCATCAACCAGCACCAGGACGCGACGGTAGCCATTTTGTTCAAGAATGCCGCCTAGTTCCAGGGATTTGCCCGGGCCGTAATGCATGTTGGTATGCAACTGAAAGAAAAAAGAGCTCATGATTCCTCGGGGGGGTCGAAATAACGGGGATAGTCGTTTACGGCGCGCGCGAAGTCTTCCATTTTGCCGATGTCGAGCCAATAGTCGCGCAGGGGATAGGTGCGGACGATGCGTTCGGAAGCCAGCAGGGCGTCGAGCAGTTGGGTCATGTCGAAATAAGTGTCCGCGGGGATGAGATCCAGGCACTCGGGAGCCAGCACGTAGATGCCGGCGTTGACGAAAAACCGGTGCACGGGCTTTTCGTCCAGTTCCAGCAGGCGATCGCCTTCGGTGCGGGCCACGCCGTAGGGCACCTGGAATTCGTATTCGCGCAGGCACATGGTGGCCGCGCTGTGGCCGGCCTGGTGGCGCGACAGCAGGTGCACGAAATTCGTTTTGGTCAGGATATCGCCGTTCATGACGAAGAACGGCTCGCTCGGGCGTTCGGGCAACAGGCTCAGGGCCCCCGCCGTTCCAAGGCGCTTGTTTTCGCGCAGGTAGGTAATGGAGGCGCCGAAGCGGCTGCCATCGCCGAAATGGTTCATGAGCATTTCGGCTTTGTAGTTCACGGCCAGCGTGAAATTGGAAAATCCTTGCTGGACGAAGGTATCGAGAATGATTTCCAGAATGGGCTTGTTGCCGAGCGAGAGCATGGGCTTGGGGCATTCTGCGGTCAGCGGGCGCAACCGTTCGCCCAGGCCGCCTGCCATGAGCACCACCTGGTTGGTCTTGGGCCGCCCAGAGGTGAGATCGCTCAGGTTGCAAAGCCCGAGGATGTGCCCGGCCTCGTCCACCAGGGGCACCTGGAGCACGTCGCGCCGGCGCATCAGGGCGAGCAGGGTGTCGGGGCTGTCGTCAGGCCTGGCCACCACGGGCGTCACGCACATGACGGATCGGACGGGGGCTTCCAGGGAAACGCCGAGCAAAATGGCGTCGCGCACGTCGCCGTCGGTGACGGTGCCAAGAAGTCGCCTCTCCTCGTTCACCACCAAGCCGATGCGAAGCGATCCCTTCTTCAGGACGCGCATGGCCTCGAGAATGGACGCCCCTTGTGGGATCAAGGCTTTTTCCCAGCTCTTCATATCCGACCGTTTCCCGCGATATCGCCCGTTGCTGGACCACGGTGTTTCATCACGCGGAGGTTCTGGTTAACGTACTGCATTTTTCTCTGGCGAAAGTCGCTTCCCGGGATTTTCTCAAAAAAGGCATGCACCAGCTTTTCATACGATAATCGTTTTTCTTGTGTCCAGCAAGCCGAAGGTGGAAGACGTACGTATCCGTTGGGCTCGACGACCGCGGGGGCCGTTTCGCGTCGCTTTCGGTTCGCGACCCGTGGGGGGGCCTCAAGAACGGGTGGCGAGCGGATTATGCGGGCGTTTCCGATGTGTTCGTTGAACAATAATGCAAGGTTTTGATCAAGCTCTCCTCGCTCAGACCGATGCCGAGTTCCCTGTTGCACCGGGTCGCGCCGGCAAGGACATTGGCGGTGAACTCCTCGTCGGACATGGAGGTGAGGTTTATCCGCAGGTCTTGCCGGTCGCCGAGAATCAGCAGGTATTCCTCTTCATTCTTGGGAATTGCGCCAGCGGACAGGGCATAGTCGTAGATGGCGGAGCCGGGCTGGGGAAGGAGATAGCCGATGGAAGGATATATACCGTTGGCAATGCAGACATCGAACGTGTCCTGGATGGTGTCTTTTGTCTCTTGTGGATAGCCGAACACCAGGCTTGTCCAGACCGGCAAGCCCACGGATCGAAAGAGGCCGGTCTGGTATGTGAATTGTTCGGCCGTGATATGTTTGTTCATGGCCTTCAGGATTTCCCGGTTGCTCGACTCCAGGGAATAGCCCACGCCATGGCAACCGGCTTCGATCATGATCTCGATGATTTTTTTATCCTCTTCGCTCGAGAACAAGTCGGCGCGGCAATTGGCCATCCAATAAAATTTCAGACCCCGCTTGATGATTTCAGAGGCGAACGCCAGCGTTTGTTTTTTGTTGTAAAACGTGAGCTCGTCATAAAAGCTGATGTAATTCGCTCCGTATTTTTCGATCACACGCTCGATTTCCGACAGGATGGAAGCTGTGGATCGCGTCCTGTAGGGTTTGCCCTTGAAGGTGTGATAGCAGAAACCACAGTTGGCGATACACCCGCGCGCGGTGTTGATAGGGAGCACCCGCACGGTTTCTTTGGGAATGGGGAAGGGGTCGTTGACCTGCGTTGGGCCGTTTGCGATATATTTTTCGATGTCAAATATGTCGAAGTCCACAAAAGGCAGAGTGTCGAGATCCTTGATGAGTTTGCGTTCGGGCGTGACGTGGATGGTCTCCCCTTTCCGAAAGGCGATGCCGTTTACGGCGTCCAGCGGCTTGCCCTGCGACAGGGTGCGCAGGAGGTCGACAATAGTTTCATCCCCTTCGACCAGGACTGCGATATCGGCCTCAGTTTTGTTCAGCAAAGTGTTGTAGATCGATGACGCCACGGTGTTCCCAACGATAATGATGGAATTCTTGTGGACCTCTCTCAGAAGCGCGCAAAGCTCTTTGATGACTTTGTATCCCGTGACAAGCGTCCCAATGCATATGACATCATACGCTTTTTTGGCTATTTGAGCGGTGAGTTCGGCCGTGTTGGGGCGGGTCGCATCGATATCGATAAAATCGAACTCGTAGCCGCCGTTCTTCATGGCGGTCAGGATATAGCTCAGTCCCAGGGGAAACATGAGGACTTTGGAATTCGGTCGAAGCGATACGTTGAGAGCAAGTATATTCATCATCGCACCTCTGCAAGGATTTCGGGCGTGTCTTCAGCATGAATGCTGCGCTGGGTGGACGCATGAATGCTGAAACGTCAGATTTTGGATGAGTGGGTGGACATTGGGCGAGTATGCCTGTGGAACACGGTGCAGGGAGCTTCCCTTGAGAGCATGAGCATGCCGGCGTGCCACTGCGGAGCCGGGTATCGGTCGAAACGTCACCGGCTGACCGGCCTGGCCGGAATTCCCAGAACCATGTGCCCGTCCGCCACGTCGGCAGTGACCGCGGCGCCCGCGCCCACCACGCAGTCTTGTCCTATCCGCACGTTTTGCACCACCGTGGCTCCGGCTCCCACCAGGGTGCGCGGTCCTATTTGGACTCCGCCGCACAGAACCGCGCCGGGGGCGATCTGGCTGTGGGCGCCAATGTGACAATCGTGGTCCACACTGGCTCGCGTGTTGACGATGGCGTTTTCCTCCACCGTGGTCCCGGCCTGAATGATGGCTCCGGCCATGACCTGCACCCCGGCCGATATCTCGGCGTGGCGCGAAATCCAGGCCGCCGGATGGGCGACAGGGGCGAATCGGTATCCCATGTCGCGCAACCGGGCATACACGGTCGCCCTGAGATCCATGGAGCGTCCTCCCCCCAGCCCGTTCACCAGGAAGATATCGTCGGGGTTGTGGGCGGCAAGCACGTCATCGCCGCCAAGAACAGGGCACTCCAGCACGTGGCACCCCTTGCGCGCCGGGTCGGCGTCGGTCAAGCCAATAATCGTTTTCCCCAGCGACCGCAAGGCGTCCACAAGCACTTTGGCGTGGCCGCCCGAGCCGATGACGATGAGGGGTCGGCTCATGATTCGATAAGTTCGTCCGGTTCGTAGGCCCGGGAAGCGGCGTGGCCCAGGAGATCGAAATATCCCATCGGGCTTTTCCCCGACCCCGGACGTTTCACCGAGAGGTTTTCCGAAGTGAACGCCTCGCCGGGGGCGATGGCTCGCGCGGCCACCAGGCTCTTGCGGGCCACCAGGGCGTTGGCTCTCTCCGAAGGGGCCGGAGCTTTGCGCGCGCTTCCCAGGGCGTCCTCCACTTGGCGCACCTGGCGCACGAGCTCGGCCAGTTCGGCGGGTTCGAGCGAGGCCTTGTGGTCGGGGCCGGGCAGGTTGCGGTCCAGGGTGAAGTGCTTTTCCACCACGCACGCGCCCAGGGCCACGGCGGCCAGGGACACGCACAGCCCCTCGGTGTGGTCGGAATAGCCGCAGGCGAGCCCGAAGGCCTGGCGCATGGTGGCCATGGCCGCCAGATTCACGTCCCGGAAGGGAGCGGGATATTCCGTGGTGCAGTGCAGCAGCGTGACCCGCGCGGCCAGGACCGTTTGGGCCTCGGGGGCGGCGTAGGCCGCGCGGAAGCCCGCCAGGGAAGGATCGGCGTCTGGTCCCAGCAGGCCGAAGGCCAGCACGCCCAGGGCGTCTTCCACTTCGCCCAGCGTGGCCATGCCCGTGGACATGAGAAGCGGCAGGCCCGATCGGGCCGCAGCCAAGAGAAGCGGGGCGTTGGTCAGTTCGCCCGAGGGCAGTTTGAGTCGCGAGACGCCCAGGGCGACGAGCAGATCCAGGCTGTCCAGATCGAACGGGGTGGAAAGAAATTCCAGGCCGGTCTGGCGACACAGGGCCATGAGTTCGCGGTGGGCGTCCGGCGAGAGTTCCAGGGCGCGCAGCATGTCGAGTTGGCTCTGGTTCGCGTCGGTGGTGCGCAGTTGATAGTCGGCCTTGGCCGCCCTGGCCGAGGCGATGGCGGAGGCCTTGAAGGTCTGGAATTTCACCGCGTCGGCCCCGGCCTTGGCCGCCTGGCGGACCAGCTCCCTGGCCATTTCCAGGTCGCCGTTGTGGTTCACGCCGGCTTCGGCGATGACGAACACGCGGCTCATGCGCCCTCCAGGGGGTGAAAGGTCTTGGGCGACAGGGCCTTGAAGTCGGGTATGGCTTCCAGGGCGGACACGATGCGCGCCGCGCTATTTCCGTCGCCGTACGGGTTGACCACGTGGGAGCAGTCAAGGGTCATGGCCCGTCGCAGGGCGTCGAGGATGGCCCCGCGTTCGTGAGGGCAACTCAGCACCGAGGCGGCTTGGGGGCGACCTTTTTGCCGATCGCCGATGTTCACCGTGGCGGTGCCCAGGGAGGGAATCTCGTAGAGTCCGCTGGAGGAGTTGCCGACCACCGCGTCGACCGCGGCGGCCACGCTCAGGTAGCGTTTCTGCCCCAGGGAGGCGAAGGCCTTGGCTTGAGGCCGCGTGGCGCAGAACGCTTCCGTCATGGCGATGAGCGCCCGGCCCTGGGAGTCGGCCCCGGGCAGGGTGAAGATCTGGCCGACATCCGGCCCGAGCTGGTCCAGGGCGGCCAAGAGCTCGGCGAAAAGCTCCGTGGAGGGGCGGCGCTCCAGGGTTTCCGGGTGGAAGGTCACCAGCAGGTTCCTGGCGCGCCACTCGTAATCCAACTCGCGCGACAGCTCCTCGCGCGTGAGCCTGGGCGTCTGGCGCAAGGCGTCCAGGCCGGGACTGCCCGCGAGAACGACCCGGGCCGGGTCCTCGCCCATCTGGCGGATGCGCGCCGCCGCGTCGGCGTTGGTTGGGAAGTGGATGTGGGACATTTTGGTCAGGCAGTGGCGATACACGTCGTCCACCGCGCCCAGGGTCAGGTCGCCGCCGGCGCAATGGGCCAGGGGCAGTCCCAATGTGGTGGCGGCCAATCCGGCGGCCAGGGTCTCGTAGCGGTCACCGAGGAGAAAGACCAAATCCGGCGCGAGCCGCGCAAGCGCTCCGGCCACGCCCATGACCCCCAGGCCCAGCGACGTGGTCATGCCCAGCGCCGTGTCGCTCGACAACAGCATTTCCACCCGTTCGTCCGGGACGAAACCGTCCGCGACCAAGGCGTCCACGGTGTGTCCGAATTCCGGGGAGAGATGCGCTCCCGTGACGAGCACCTGAAGGACGAAGGCCTCCGAGTCCCGGATGGCGCGCATGATCGGAGCCAGCAGGCCGTATTCGCTCCTGGCTCCGGTGACGACGCAGATCCTACGACTGGACACGGATTCTCGGTCCGCTGGGAATGTTGACGATGCGTCCGGCCAGGTTCGTCGCTCCGGAAAGGTCCGCGCTCGGGCAGGTGGCGTACATGGGCAGACGGTTGAGAAGCGTCCAGGCCGGACGGGTCATGTACCCGGCGGCGTTGGTCTTTTCCAGCACGTCGTCGCGTAGCACCGGGTCCGGTTCGTCGAGCAGGATGGCGTTGAGCCAATAGTTGCCCGTACATCCCCGGGGTTCGGTCTGGAAGCGCAGGCCCGGGACCCGGGCGAAGGCCTTGGCGTAGGCCTCGGCCAAGCGGCGTTTGCGGCCCAGAAACTCCGGCAGGAGCTCCATCTGGGCGCAGCCGAGGGCTGCGTTCAAGTTGGGCAGCCGGAAGTTGTAGCCCGTCATGTCGTGGAAGTACTCCCACTTGTGCGGGGTCTTGGCCGTGTTGGTCAGGTGTTTGGCCAGAGCGCCCTGTTGCTCGTCCTGGAACAGGATCGCCCCGCCGCCTCCGGTCGTGATGGTCTTGTTGCCGTTGAAGCTGAGAATCCCCATGGGGGCCAGGGTGCCGGCGTGGCGTTCGCCCTGGTACGAGCCCAGGGCTTCGGCCGCGTCTTCCACCACGGCCAGGCGGTAGCGGGCGGCCAGGTCCAGCAGGGCGTCCATGTCCGCGGGGTGGCCAAAGATGTGCACCGGAACCAGGGCCGCCACCCGCGCTCCGGTGCGCCGATTGCGGGCCTGCCCGTCGCGCATTTCCACTGTCTGGGCCAGGTGGGCTTCCAGTCTGGCCGGGTCCACGCCCAAAGTGGATTCGCAGCTGTCCACAAAATGGGGGGTGGCGCCCAGGTGGGCCACGGAGTTGGCCGTGCCCACAAAGGTCAGCGCCGGCACGAGCACTTCATCGCCGCGGCGCGCGCCGGCCAGTTGCAGGGCCACTTGCAGGGCGGTGGTCCCGCACGAGGTCACCACCGCCCGCTTGGCGCCGGTGAAGGCTTCGAGCATGCGTTCGAACTCGTCCACGTACTTGCCCGCCGTGGAAACCCAGCCCGTGTCCAGGCAGTCGTTGACCAGTTCGTGCTCGCGGCCTTCGAAGCTCGGTTCGTGCAACGGGACAAAGCCCGTCTCGCCCAGAACCTGGCGCAGCGTCTCCACGACGCGATCGGCTAGGGACATGTCAGGGCCTCTGGTGGGGAATGTTGTAGTAGCGCTGGTCGTCGGGGTCGGCCACCACGCCGAGCTCCACCATTTCCTTGATTTCGGCCACGCCCTGGGGCACCGTGCGGGTGATGGCGAATCCCAAAGCGTCGCGGATCTTCTCGAAGCGCACCCGGTAGTCGCGGGGGTCTTCCTTTTTTTCCACGTAGCGCACCTTGGCCCCGGAAATCTGCTTGACCATCTCTTCCACCAGCATTTGCTTGGTGTAGTTTTCGGCCGTGTCGCCCACGTTGAACACCTCGTAGGCCACCTTCTCCCTGGGCGCTTCCAGAACGGCCATGATGGCCCCGGAAAAGTCGCTCACGTGGCAGTAGGGACGCCAGAACTGTTCGCCGAAGATCACCAGTTCGCGCCCCAGCGCCAACTCCTTGGTGAATTCGTTCACCGTCAGGTCGAAACGCATGCGCGGCGACAGGCCGTACACCGTGGCGAAGCGCAACGACGTTGGGCAGAAGCCGGGTTTGCGCTCGCCTTCGACCATGAGCTTTTCAAAGGCCACCTTGAGTTCGGCGTAGAGCGACACCGGGGCCAGGGGGGAGTTTTCGTCCAGATAGGCGGTGGGATCGGCCATTTTGCCGTAATTGGAGCACGTGGAGGCGAAGATGAACCGGGGCACGCCCAGCTCCTGGCAACGGCGCAGCAGATACTCCGACGATTCGCCGTTGGTCTTGCGGGCCAATTCGGATTCGCGCTTGCAGGCCGGGTCGCCCACGATGGCCGCCAGGTGGACCACCGCCTCGAAGGGTTCGCTTTCGAGCACGGCGTCCAGGGCCTTGTGGTCGTTGATGTCCACCTTGCGGAACGCGAACAGGGGATGCAGGTAAATGTCGATGAGCGATTCGCCGCCGAACATCAGCTTGTCCACGCACACGGTGCGGTAGCCCTTGGCCAGCAGCACGCGCAACAGGCCCGAGCCCACGTAGCCCGCGCCGCCGGTGACCAGGACCGTCTTGGTGTTTGCCATCGATGCTTTTCCTTCTTGTTGTTCTGTGTCGGACGGGGGCCTTCGCGGGCCGAGCCGCGTCCTGGCGTTTTCAGGGACGACGAAAACCGTCACGCCGTGGCCGTCGGTCCTTTTTGAAAGAGATGGTGCGTTTTTTCAAGGACGCAACGCTAGTCCCGGTAGGGGCGGACCGTGGGGGGGGCCTGCAACCAGGCGTAGATGTCGTCCTTGAGCGAGCGGACCGCGGAGTGAAAAAACTCGCGCATGGGATACGACCAGGCCTTTCCGCGGCCCAGGGCCGTCTGGCGCAGGTTTGCGGCGCGTTCGGCGTAGGCCGCGAAAATCTTCTGGTTGAAATCGCGCTCCATGTCGCACTGCCTGTACCACACGTACAAATAGAAGAGTTCCTTGCGCGGCAGCCCGTCGCGCATCACGGGGTGTTCGAACTCCTTGACGTACCGGTAGGGCACGCCCATGCACAGTTCGGCGTGGTGGACCGTGGTGGCGGTGAACCGGGGCTGGCAGCCCACGCTCAGGCACAGGGCGTCACGTTCGAGCATGCGGGCTTTTGGGGTTTCCAGACCGAAGGCATGGCGCGACACCTCGCGGCAGATTTCCTCGGCCTGACGCCCCACGGCGCTATAGGAGACAAAGGGATGAAAACTGCGCACCGCTCCGGGCATGCGGCGTATGAACTCGCTCAACACCCCCATTTCGCTGGGGGTTGCGTCGGGGTCGAAGGGAACGGACGTGTTGCACAGGCCAAGCGAGGCCGTGGGAACCACAAGGGTGCCTTCGGACAGGTCGACCAGGTCGCACAGGGTCTGGACGTGATGGCGCACGGCCTCGCGCTGGTCGGGGGCGTCGAAAAGTCCGAGCAGGCGCAGATCGCTGCGCACCAGCACCACCCGGCCGCGTTCCACGCCGAGTTGGCGATAGGCGTGCCGGAGATCGTGAGCGCCATAGTCCATGGGGTCGATCCTGGATCGTCCGGGCCTACTGGCCGGACGGGGCGGTTTGCGGGGTTTCGAGCAGGGCGCGCACGGCTTTCCGCTTGATTTTTCCCGTGTCGGTCCGGGGCAGGGTTTTCAAGGAAAACACGCGCCTGGGGCGCTTGAAGTCGGCCACGTCGCCCAGAACGGCGTGGACTTCGGCCAGGGCCGGGGCGCATTCGCCTTCCACGCAAAGCACCGGGATCTGGCCGAAGATACCGTCCGGGTCCTCGATCTGGCACAGGCAGAAGGAACCGGCCGGCACGAGCCGTTCCAAAAGCGGCTCCACCTCGCCAGGGTGGAATTTCAGCCCGCCCATGTTGATGACGTCGTCGGCGCGGCCCACAATGGTCAGGTACCCCTCCCCGTCGAGTACGCCCAGGTCCCCGGTGCGCAGCCAGTCCTGGCGCTTGCGATCGGTCCAGCCTTGCGGGTTGCCCAGGTAGCCGTTGGCCACGTTGGGCCCGCGCACCAGAATCTCGCCGGCCTGACCCGCCGGGGCGAATCCGCCGTTTTCGTCGTCGATGGCGACCTGCACGCCGGGGCAGGACCGCCCCACGGATTCCAGGCGGGTGCGGTTGGGGCCGAATTCGATGATGGAGATGCGTTGGGCTTCGGTCAGGCCGTAGTTCATGAAGATTCTGGCCCGGGGGCACAGCTTGAGCAGACGGGCCTTGGAGTCCTCGGCCAGGGGCATGCTGCCCAACTTGATGCGTTGGATCTTGGACCCCACCGAGGCGAAATGCTGCGCAAAGCGTCCCAGCAGAAGGTTCATGCCGGAAACCGCTGTGGAAAGGGCGTCGGCGCGGTCGTTTTTCACGGCCACGATGACCTTTGCCGGATTGAACGGGCCTTCATCCAGCACCACGCGGGCTCCGGCCTTGAGAAGCGCCCGGCAGCGTCCGAAACCGAAAGAGAAGTTCACCGGCGAGCAGACGTATTCGCGCGACCCGGGCGTGACGCCCAAGAGCGCGTTCATGTTGTCCGAGGTGGAGGCTAGGTTCCCGTGGGTGATCAGGATGCCCTTTTTGACGCCCGAGGTGGTGCCCGAGGTGAAGAAGACCGTGCAGACCTGATCCGGCTCCCCCTCTTCCACGAAAGAAAGTCCGGTCGGGTCGCGGCGGGTGTCCTCCAGGGCGAGCAGACGCAAGCCCTGGGTCGCCAAACGTCCGAGCAGGGCGGGAACCCGTCCGGCCGTGAGCACGGCGGCCGGGGCGCTGGCCGACAGGACCTGGAGCATGTCCTCGTCGGAGCCGGAAAGCGGCACGGGAACCGCTCCCACGCCGATGCAGGCGAACATGGCCAACAGGAACGAGGCCTTGTCCATGGGCGCCAGGCACACCCGATCGCCGGGAGCCAGTCCGGCCCGGAAAAGTCCCGCGCCGATGGATCGGCATTCGTCCAGGAATTCACCGTAGGCCAGGGTGCGTTGGCCGCTGTCCAGGGCCGTGGACCGGCAATGGTCGGCGGCGGCGCGCACCAGGTCGCCGTAGAGGGTCGAGACGGGGGATGGCATACGTCAGATCTTTCGCTCGACGATTTCGCGGAGCTTGCCCAGGCTGTCCACCGAGGCGGTTTCCTCGATGTCCAGGGTGATGGAATAGGTCTTTTCGATCTCGGCCAGCAGGTTGAGAAATCCCAGGGAGTCCCAGCCTGGGACGTCGGCGAACGTCATGGAATCGTCCAGGGGCACGGTCGCGGCGATGCCGAAGACCGTGCGCACCAGGTCGAACACTTGGGGCCTGCCGGAAGCGCAATCGGGCTGCTTGTGAGACATGGGCGTTTCTTGCCTCGTCTTATTCGATGACCAGATACGACGGGCAGGGGGTGAGCGGCGAGCGCCGGATGCTGTAGGCATCCAGGCCCAGGGCTTCCTTGACCGCCACGGTCTCGCCGGGAAAAGCCCGGTCGTTGAGTTCGTCGAAGCCCACCACGCTGCCCTTGGTCAGATGACCCCGGATGAGCTCCAGGCATTTCTTGGTGGGTTCGTAGAGGTCGAAGTCGAAGTAGGCCAGGGCGATGATGGTTTCGGGATGGTCCGCCAGATATTTTTCCAGGGTCTTGGTGGCGTCGCCCTTGACCAGCTCGAACTTTTTGATGTGGGAAATGGGCGCTTCGGATTCGTGATAGGCCAGCACCTGTTCGAGGTATTGTTCGTAGTTTTCCGTGACGCTGTAGCAGCCCTTGAAGACGGTTTCGTGGTCGCCGTCTTTTTCGTGGGTGGAAGGAAAACCGCTGAAGGTGTCGAATCCAACGATCTTGCGGGTGTAATTGTAGGGCTCGTACATGGAGCGAAAGCTCGTAAAGAGCGCGAGGTTCTGGCCCCAGCGCACGCCGAACTCCATGATGACGCCGTTTATGGGCAAGATTCTCTGGTAAAGCTCGTGCATGAAGAGCATCCGGCCCATGAGCAGGCGGTTGGTGTAGAGTCCCAGGTTCTGGAGCCGCTCATTGGAGGGAATCGGCATGTTCGTGAACAAATCATGAAATTTTGCGCGGTTGGAGAGCTCGTTGTCGCTCGTGTTGATCCAGACGCGCAGTTTGTTTTCGTTTCTCATGCTTGATCCTCGTGCTGGGTGGGGCGTGTTGGTATTTGCAAGTACGTCAATGCGTTGTGAGGCGAATCCATGTGGTTCATCAGGCGCGCGTCTCCGTGTCGCACCAGGGCGATGGCCGCTCGCATCCAGGCTCCGTGGCAGAAGGCCAGGACCGGGCCCTTGCGTTTGGACACCAGACACAAAAACGCCTCGACGCGCTGACAAAGCGCGTCCAGCGGTTCGCCCAGAGTCAGCCGGTGAGGCGCGGTTTTCCACAGTCCGCCGGTGGCGATTTCGAATTGGTCCTTCGACAGGCCCTCGTATTGCCCAAAGTCAAGTTCGTCAAGAAGGGGAGTGGGCTCATGGGCGGCGAACCCGTAGGCCCGGGCCGTCTGGCGGGTTCTTTTCAGGGTGCTGGTGTACACGGCTTCGATCCGGTCGCCCCGGGCCAGCAGGGCCAGGTTGCGGGCGATGCCCTGGCGCGCCTCTTCGGTCAAGGGCGCCAGGGGTTCGTCGCGCCGTCCCATCAGCCGGCGTTCAAGGGTGAACGCCGTGGGCAGATGGCGAATGAGCCTGAGGGTCATGCGTCCTCGACGTGAAAGGTGTCGTAGCGCAGGCCGGTCCGCTGGCACTCCAGCAGGAGCAGGTCGCGGATTCCCACGTTGCCCATGTTGGTGTTGGGGCCCAGCAGATTGATGAAGAAATTCTGGTTGTCGGCCTTCGGGGCCTCGAAAATGATGCGGTTTTTGTCGGCCACCTTGACGATGTCGGACAACAGTCCGGTACGGATCTCCCCGGTCTTGCGGTAGAGCCCGGCGCTGCCGTCTCCCCGGCCTTCGGTGATGACGTAGCGGCAGCCATTTTCAAGAAACGAGACGATTTCCTGTTCCCAGACCGAGGGGGGCATGATCTTGTCGGCGTCCTTGCATCCCACTTCCTGCAGGACGGTGAACTCGTCGCGCAGGCTTCGGGTCAGTTCGAGCCGTTTGTCCAGGTCGATGTCCAGGGTGCCGTTTGAAATTTCGATCCAGGGGATGTCATGGTCGTGCAGGTATCTGGCGTACTGGGAGAGCTTGCCCTGGTGATAGAACTTCTCGAAGAGGGTGCCGCCGAAGTAGGGGATCACGTCATACATCTTGTAGAGGGCGATTTTCTCCTTGAGGTGGGGTTCGAGGTAGGCCGAGCCCACGCCGAACTTGGCCACGTCGATGTAGGGGTGATAGCTTTCCAGAATCCCCCGCAACTCCACCAGGGGGATGCCCGTGTCGGTGATGGCGGTCAGGCCGTAGGAACGTGGCTTGACGGTTCTTTTCGGAAGATCGAGCATGTTCGTTGTCCGCCTTGTGCTTTGGTCTGTGGAATTTGAAGAGAGAAGGGGCGCAGGGAAACAGAAGCGAGGTGTCCAGTTGGGGTTCACTGCGTTTGTTGAGCCGCCGCACTGCGAAAGGAACTCCTGCGGAAAAAGACAAGCCCTAGCTAGCACAAGGCCGTCCGCCTTGCAACGACGGGCTGTGCGGACGATCCGTCACGGCCCGTCCGTCACGGCCCGTCCGTCACGGGCGGTCGGGCGCGAAGGGCCGGTATCGCGTCCCCGGAGGCCGGGGCCGGGTTTCCGAGGAGACGGCCCGGAGTTCGGGGCGTTCTCCACGCGGCGCGCCGGCACGCGTTTCGTGGGGGCATCCTAGCCGTAGGCTCTGTGATAGCTGCGAAAAAGCACCTTTCGGCCTACGTCGCCGGTCTGTTTGGTCCAGGTGTTGAATCCCGACAGATAGGGGTGAATGGCTCCGTGCTTCAGGTCTACCCGGTGATGGCTTTCCACCTGCTTTACAATGGCCAGTTGGGAGTCGACCATCCGTTCGAAAAGCGGAGGGTTCGTTTCAGACAGGTGGAGCAGGTGGTCGAGCACGTCCGGGTCCAGGCTCGCGCCGCGTTCCTTGAGGGTGCCGATGAGAAAGAGCAGGCGATTGGTGGGGATGTCGTCCACTCCGGCGATGCCGCGGTGAAAGATGTCGCGGGTGTGGTCGGTGATGAGTCCCTGTTCCACGGCTTCGTTGTAGAGTTTGGTGCCGGGAAGATAGACGAGAGTATAAAAAAAGATCGTGAACTGCTCCAGCACGACATTGGCAAGGCGCACGGTGCTTTGCCGATCGGCTTCGTCTTCCCAGGGGGAGTCGCAGATGAAATCCAGGGCCACGTGCAGCTTGTCGAAGGGCGCGGGGAAAATGGTGTCGCGGTATTGATCGATGGGGCGCAAGAGTTCGGGCAACTCGCGCGCCTTGTAGCCGCGTCTGAAGCGGCTCAAGGTCTTGTCGCTGCCGCTTTGCACGCCGACGCGGATGTCGGAGAGTCCGCAGTCCAACAGGAGCCGGAGCTTGGTCACGGAGTCCTTGTCGCGGAAGTTGTTGGGATTGATCCCCACCACGGAAAAGGGGCGACGAAGCGCTCCGTAGAGATCGTGAAAACGACGGATTTCCTCCACCGAGAACGAGAAAAAGTTGTCGTCGGCGATGTAGAACGATTCGAAGCCATGGTCCACGGCATGGCGCATCTCGTCCACGATGTTGTCCACGGACCGCTTGCGCACCTTGCGATTGCGCTTGTCCAGGGCGTGGTACAAGCTGTTGGAGCAGTATGTGCAGGAGAAAGGACATCCGCGAGAGCCGAGCACCAGGTAGTTGTCGTCCGTGGAAGCGAAAAGCTCGCGCGTTTCGGGGGAATAGAGGCCCTTGTCTCGAGAAAAGTAGGTGATGCGGTTGGTATCGATGGACTGAAAGGGCACGCTGTCCAGGTCCCAGGCCAGTTCCGGGGAGCGGTGGCGTTCCGGCCCGCGATTCTGGTGGGTGAGCACGCCCGGAATGGCGTGGAGCCGTTGCGGATCGTCGAGCGCGTCCAGGACCTGCGGCAAGGCGACCTCGGCTTCGAACAGCACAACGATGTCGGAATGTTCGAGAACGGCTTCGGGCATGGCCGTGGCGTGCGGTCCGCCCAGGATGAGGGTCTGATCGGGCCGGCGGGCGCGAATGTAGCGGCAAAGCCGCTCCCCCTGGGTGGCGTAGAACGAATTGTAGGAAAGCCCCACCACGTCGGCGTCGGCCAGTCGGGTATAGATGGTTTCGAGGTCCTGGTCGGTGAATTCGTCGACGTAGGTGATGTTGATCTGCAGGGCTTCGACATCAAAGCCGCGCGCTTCCAACACCTTGAGCAGGACCCGGGCTCCGAGTACCAAATCGATCTGAACCAGCACGATTTTCATTGTATTCCCCATGATGCGTCCCAGGTCCCCTCATAACTGGTTGAAAGATTAGCAGTGCGGAGCGTTTTCGCCTTCATGGGCGCGGCGGCGCACAAAGGCGCCGTTTGGGGCCGGCTCCCGTGGTCGCGTCAAGCCCAGAAGTGTTCGAACGCCTTCCGGGGTGATGGGGGTAAACAGCCCCCGGCGCAGGTTTTCGACCGCCTCGGCGTATGCCGGGCCAAGCGTTTCGGCCCGGTTGTGGAAGTCCACAAGGGTCGCGGTCAAATCGTCGGGCGTCACGCAGAGACGCCACATGCCATCTCGCAGCGATTCCGGCAAGGGATTGAGGAGCACGCCTCCCGGCCTGGCCAGCAGGGCCACGGGAACGCCGAGGCACAGGGCCTCGACACACACGCTCGACGCCGTTCCCACGAGCGCGGCGGAACCGGGCATCAGGTCCATGACCGGTTGATTCACCAAATGCACGTTTTCCGGAAGCCCGGCGTGGAGCAGGGGAGACAGGACCGCCTTGTTCATGCCGGGATGGGCCTTGACCAGGAATGTCGCGCCGGACAACGCGGGAGCCCGCGCCGCCTGGACGACCAGGGAGAAGACCCGCAGGGCGTCGGGGGCGTTCATGGGAAGCGGGACCACCACGCGCGTGGGCGCGAGCTTGGCTTGGGGGCGTTCGCCGGTCAAATAGGCGAACCGGAAGGCCGGAGCCACCAGGACGTCCAGTCCCGGGCAGAATTCGACGACTGCGGCGGCGAGCGCCGGTCCCATGACCGCGAGTACGTTGGGCAGCACGCCGGCCTGGCGTTCGCCCCGTGTGGGAAAGACGCTGGCATAGAGCGGCGGATGCACGTAGCCCATGTAGCCCGTACGGCGCGCGGCAGGGTAATGGCGGGAAAAACCGCGTTGCCATCCCCTGTCGACGGCTTGGTTCTCGAACCAACTCAGGCAGCCGGCCACGCGTACGCCGTGTGCCGCCAGGCGGGCGGCGAACCGTTCGTTCAATCCCGCCACCACCATGGAGGAATAGTTGCGCAATTCGCGCAAGTCCTCCCGTACAAGGTCCCCCACGTCGAAACCGCGAAAGGAAACCGGTCCGACGCGAAGGAACAGGCCGGCCAGCGGGGTGGCCAGGGCGGCCAGGCAGTCGGCCCAGGTGAGGTGGTCTTCCTTGAGCAGGAGTCGATCCCCGGTGTTTTTCCGGTTGCGCAAGCGGCAAAACAATCCCACGAACCCGCGAAAACCATTGCCGGACACGGTGGGGACAAGGCGCAGGCGGCGGCGTTCGTCCAGGGAGAGACAATCGCCCAGGCCGGGGAAATAGCGGTCCGTCAGGGGTGCGTCGCGCAGCACGAAAATGTCGCGCAGGATCACCGGTTCCTCGGGCGTCGGGTCCGGCCGGCCGGAAAGCCGAGCCGCCGCCAGCACCCAGAGTTGCCAGGCGGCCGTGCCCAGCGCGTCGCGCAGGATCCGTTTCGCCCGCTCCAGCCGGGAGCGGCTCGGGCGTAGCGTCACGGCCACGTCGAGTCCGGCGTTCGTGGCCCACCGGGTGAGGATGCGCTGCAGGGCCGGGGCGTCCGTGACCAGTCGGGACGGAAGACGGCCTTGAAGACGCAGGCGTTCGACCAGGGCCAGGCCGGCCAAGCGGTAAAACAGGTCGCTGGCCAGGGGGTTGCGTTCGGCCGAGGCGGAATACAACCAGGCCGCATGCGCGCCCAGCCGGGCGGTAACGGCGTCGATGGCCGCGTTTGCGTCCTTGCGGGAGTCCATGGCCGCTTCGTGCAGCAGGACCGTGCCCCGGGGGCCGGGGTCGAAGCCTGGACGCAGATCGAGTTCTTGGGGAAAGGTCGTGTCGGAATTCACGAAAGCGACCTGGGAGAGAGCGTCTTGCGGGGGGCGAACATGGCGTTTCCGAAGGCGAGGGCGTTCAGGAGGAATGCGGCAAGGCTTCGTCCGGCAGGTCCAGGCGCAGGGTCGGAGAGGCCGCCGGGTCGGACGCGCGGGGCTTGGTCAGGACCAGGGCGGCGAAAACCAGCCGCTCGAAGGGGGTGACGGCGGTTTGGGACGGTGGCCCCCAGTAGCCGCTGGCGAAGATTTCCGCGGGGTGCAGTCCGCGCAGCAGGTCGAAAGCCTGATGGGCGTTGAACACCACATAGGGGGCCTTTTCCAGATGTTCGACCGACAGGGGCGGGGCGTCGCCAAAGTGAATGTACTGATAGCTCGTGGCGAAGTCGCGCGCCTCGCCGTCCGGAGTCAGGCGCAAGGTGAGCACGAACCGGCCTCCGGGACGCACCCGGCTCCAGCAGCTTTCCAGGATGGCCACGGTGTCGAGGTTCCAGTCGGCGCAACTGAGCGAGACCACGGTGTCGAAGCTTTCCGGCGCAAGCCCTTGCGTTTGGAGGATGTCGGCGGCCACGAGCCGGGCCGGACACGGATAGACGTTGCGTTCGCGGGCGGCCTGGATGAGTCCTTCGTGGATGTCCACGCCGGTGTATTGCTCCAGGCGGAAGCGCTCGCACAGGGCCAGACCCAGCCCGCCACCGCCGCATCCCGCGTCCAGCACCGTCCCCAGGGAGCGGTCCGGGCCGGCGGCGTGCTCGAAGGCCGTGCGTTCGGACGGGTAGAATTCCGTCCAGGAGCGCCTGTGTGTGGTGTAATAGGCGACCATTTCGTCGGTGGTGTAGCGTATGTTCATGGCGGTGGAATCCCGGCTGCTCGGTGATGGAACGTTTCGGGGCGCGGCCTGGGCCGGTCGCGTTTCAGCGGCCGACGCCCAGATACGGCAGAAACACGTTGAGAAACCGGCGCATGGTGTCGGGCTTGCCCACCGTGACCCGGATGCGGTCGGTCAGGGCCGGATGGGAAAAGCCCCCGGCCACGAGAATGCCGTTGGCGCGCAGGTGATCCTGGGCGGCTTTGGCTCCTCCGGGACAGCGCACCAGCACGAAGTTGGCCTCTCCCGGAATGACATCCGCCCCGGCTTTGCCCAGGGTTTCCAGAAGCAGGTCCTTGCCCTGGCGAAACAGGCGCATTTCCTCGTCCAGGATGTCCGGCCGACGCAAGAGTTCCTGGGCGAACAGCACGCCCAGGGCGTTGACCTCGAACGAGGAGCGAATGGTCCTGAGCGCGTGGGCCACCTCGGCCGACGCGGCCACGTACCCCAGGCGCAGGGCGGCCATGCCGCACAGCTTGGAAAACGTGCGCAGCACCACGAGGTTGGGATAGCGCGCCAGCAGGGGCAGGGCCGTCTGGCCGTGATACTGGAAATACGCCTCGTCCATGACGGCCAGGGCGTCGACCCGGGCCAGGGCGGCCACGGTGCGTTCGACCTCCTGGGGGGTGAAGGCCCGGCCGGTGGGGTTGTTGGGGTTGACCAACACGCCCATGCGCACCGTTTCGTCGATCTGGGCGAGAAACGACTCCAGCGGGAAGCGTAGGGTCTCGTCGTAGGCCACGCGGCGCGTTTGGGCCTGGAAGAGGTCGGCGTAGACCGGATACATGGCGAAAGTCGGGTCGGTCAGGAGCACCGAATCTCCCGGACGGACAAAGGCCTCGAAAAGCAGCTTGATGGCTCCGTCGGACCCGCCGGACAGGCAGAGACACTCCGGGGCTATGCCCTCGGCGCGGGCCAGGGCCTCCTTCAGGGGGGCGTATTCGGGATAGGAGGCCAAAAATTCGGGGGTGACCCGCCCGAGCACTTCGCGGACGAAATCGGCGGGCAGCCCGTCGGGGTTTTCATTCATGTCCAGGCGCAGAAAGCCCTCTCGGGACTCGCCTGAGCCGTGCCGATGGACGTCGGCGAGGTGGGGTTTGCATTGGGGCATGGCGGTCGATCCTGTGTTGGAGCGCTGGGCGGGCTAAACGCTCAGGCCGGTTGCTCGGACTTGGATTTGTCCATCTGGGCCTCCCGCCAGGGGCAGCCGTCGCAGGCCTCCACCCGGTGGGAAAGGCCCTGGCGGTGCAGGGCGCGGGCGTTTTCGAGCAGGGGATGTTTCCAGGCCTGTTCCAGGCTTGTTTGACCTGCCCGGCCCGGAGAAAGCTTGCGGAAGTCGTCGTTGTTGCAGCCCAGTATCTGACCGTCGAACTCCACGGTCATGCGTTGCCAAAGCTGGGGGCAGGCGAAGTGCGGGGCGTGGACGCCGGTTTTGCGGTCCACCACGTCCTTGTAGTCCACCGAGGCGGTCTCGTCGGCATACGGCGACCAGAAACGGGCGTATTCTTCGAAATCCAGGCCCGGCAGGCGCACGGTCTGCACCCGGATGCGCGGGTGCGTCGTGCCCGCACGGGCGCGCAGGTCGGCCAGACGGGCCAGGTTGCGCACGATGACCTCGAACTTGGCCCCGATCCGTTCGCGCTCGAAGGCCACCGGGTCCGTGCCTTCCACCGAAACCGAGATGCGGTCCAGCCCCGCGTCGATCAGGGCCTTGGCCGTGGATTCGGTGAGCAGCATGGCGTTGGTGTTGAAATAGACGTCCAGAAGCCCACGACGCTTGGCATGGGCCACCATGTCGGCCAGGCGGCGGTTGAGCAGGGGCTCGCCCCGGTAGCTGAGCTTCAGGCTTTTGAGTCCCTTTTCGGCCCCTTCGTCCACCATCAGGCGATACAGGTCGAAGTCCATGTCTCCCAGGTGCTCGGGACCAAGCAGCGGCAGCTTGTCGCAGAAGGTGCAGCGCAGGTTGCACCGGCTCGACGCCTCAAGATCCAGATGGATGGGAAAGTCCCCCACCGTGAACGTGCGGGGATTTTCCTCCCATTGGCGACGGTACTCGCGATAGGCCGCGTCGTCCCTGTCGTGGACCGAACGTCCGCCCAGCGAGGTGAAATTGGCGTTGGGAACCGCGCGAGCGTCCATGGCTAGTCGTCCCCGTAGGGCGTGGCCGTCTCGCTGAAGCCGTGCTCGCGCAGCCAGAATTCCACGCCGGGAACCTGCCAGGCGTAGTCCACGTCCAGGCCGCCCCACTGCTTGAGGGGATAAATCTTCTGCCCCATCCACTTCTGGGGCAAAAGGCCGTCTTCCAGGCGTTCCAGGCACCAGGGGCGCACCAGCGACAGGCCCATGTCCGCGAACCAGACCTCGCCCTGGGAATCCCGGTCGCAGTTGAGCGTCTTGGGGTCGCCGAAACTCTCGAAGGGCACGAAGGGATCGAGCAGCCCCTTTTCGTTTTCGCGCCGGGCGCGAAGCGGGCTCCACATGTTGTAGCATGACACCGTGACCGCCGAATCGACTTCCGGCTTTTCGCGAAGGACGCGCACGCCCTGGTCGATGGTCGAGGCCAGAATGGTCGGGGCGTTGCACATGAGCAGGGCAAACAGCTCCACGCTCTGGCCCTTGGCGGCTTCGCGCTCCTTGATGACGGCGGCGGCGTGCTGGTAGGCGTGTTCGCCCAGGGCCGCCTTGTTGGCCAGTTCGGGCGGGCGCACGATGATTTCCGCCCCGAAATCGCGTCCCAGGGCCATGAGGTCCTCGTCGTCGGTGGAAATGTAGATGCGGTCCACGCTCTTGGCGTGTTTGGCGGCCAGAAAGGCGTAGGACGCCAGGGGGCGTCCCAGAACGGGCATGGTGTTCTTGCCGGGCAGGCCGGTGCTGCCCTTGCGTCCGATGAGGATGGCGGCGATCATGACGAAGCACCTCGAAAGAAGCTGACCCGGCCGGAAACGGCCAGGGCGTTGAAGTCGGGAAACCAGGTCACCTCGGGGTGTCTGGCGACAAGCGGCGCGTCCGGCCCGGGAACGATGCCCAGGAAGGGCACGTCGTTTTGTCGGGCGGCCTCGTAGTCGGCTGAGGCGTCTCCGAAGAACAGGCATCGGGCCGGGTCGTAGCCCCGTTCCGCCAGAACGGCGCGCACGTGTTCGGCCTTGCCCACGGGTGAGCCCAAAATCCGGGCGAAACGCCCGTCCAGTCCGCGACGCAGGCAAATCTCGCGTATTTCGTCCTGGGGGGTGCCCGAGACCACGTAGCAGTCCAGGTCCCGACAGGCGTCCAGAAAGGCCTCGGCCCCGGGGATCTCCGGGGCGGCCACCACTTCCTCCACCACGATGGCGGCGAAGCGGGAGCAGAGGGCCTCGGACTCGCCGTCGCCCAGTTCGCGGCCGAGAAACTCCCTGGCGTAGACCGTGAACTTTTCGAACCGGCTCATGCCCCCGTTGTTGCGGTGGTGGTCCACCACCCTGGCCTGGACCTCGGGGCCGCAATCGGCGTAGAGCCGGGCGAAGGCCCGGGTTTTGACCTCCATGGAGTCGGCCAGCACGCCGTCGAAATCGAAGAACACGGCCTGGGGGGTCATGCGTTTCGCTTGTGGGTCAGGTCGGCCAGAAGGTTGTCCACGGCGGTGCGCTCCATGAGCAGGCGGGCTTCGCGGGCGTAGGAGCCCGCGTGCGGGGTGAGAATGGCGTTTTCCTGTCCCGTCAGGGGGCCGCTATACGGCTCGGACGCGAAAACATCAAGGCAGGCCGCGCCCACCCGGCCGCTTTGCAGGCCTTCGAGCAGGGCGTTTTCGTCCACCAGGCCTCCCCGGGCGGTGTTGACCACGATGACGCCGGGCTTGCACAGCGAAAGCTCGCGCGCTCCGATCAGACAGGCGCTTCCCGAGGCGTGCAGGGTGAGGATGTCGCTGTTGCGCAGGAGGTCGTCCAGGCAGCAGGACGTGGCCAGGCCGTCGGAGCAGGCGTCCACGGCGGGGTCGCAAAAGGCCAGCTTGGCTCCGAAGGCCGCGGCCAGGCCGCCCACCCGGCTGCCGATGGCTCCGTATCCCAGAATGCCCACGGTCTTGCCGGAGAGCAGTCCCCCCATGCGTTTTTTCCAGACGCCGGCCCGGACGTCGCGGTCCTGGCGCGCGATGTGGCGAAGCGCGGACAGCATGAAGCCCAGGGCCAGTTCGGCCACGGCCGTATCGAGCACGCCTTCGGTGCGCGACACGGCCATGCCCAGCTCGGCGGCGGCGGCGCGGTCCACGTTGTCCCAGCCCACGCCCACGCGCGCCACGGCGCGCAGATGGTCTTGGGCCTTTTCCAGAACCGCGCGGGTCACGGGCTCGGTGCCGGCCAGAAGGCCGACGGGACGGTGCAGGGTCAGAAGCTCGGCCAGTTCGGCCTCGGTGAGCTTGCGCCCGTGGGGATTGACGATCAGGCGAAAGCCCGCCCGGCGCAGGGTTTCGACCGGCTGGTCGTCTTCCTGGCCGAAGGAGCTTGTGGTGGCGAGAAGGGTGTGCATCAAAGGGTGTCCTGGCCTTGTGAGGGAATTGGTGCGCCCGGGCAGAGGGCGGCCACGGGCGAAGTCATCGGGTGCGGTCGGCTGTCGCGCGATTCGTTGCCGCGCGGGACAGGACGCCTTGCAACTCTTCCTGCAACTTGGCCCGCACGGTGCCGGAGGGGTTGGCGTAGTATTCCTGGCGCATGGCGGCGAGTTCGGGAAGACGCCCTTCCAGAACGCCCTGGAACTGTTTGCGAAGCTCTTCGTAGGTGAAGAAAAATACCGGATGGCCGTCGTAGTCGAATACCGAAGCCACGCACCGGGGACAGTTCAGGCCGACTTCATAAAACAGGACCGGCTTGCCCAGGGCGATCGCCTCGTCCCCCAGGGAGGTATGCCGGGCGATGATGCTGTCCGCGACTGCGGCGAGGTCGTAGGAAACATTGTATTGGGAGTAGTCGGCCGATATCTCGATGTTCGGGGCCTTGGTTATCCTGTCGAGGGTGTCCCGGAAGTATGGCAGACGCGTCCAGTTGTCGTTCTTGCCTCGAATGATGAAGTGCGCCTGGGGAAATTCCGCAGCCAGGCGGAGAATGTCCGAGTAGAAGAGCCTGTTGTTTTTCCAGGTGGTTTCCCACAGGGCGGCGTTGCTGTATTCGTCGGGCGTGGAATGCCAATCCAGCACCAGGACGACGTGCTGCCGATTGTTTTTGATTTGTGCGATTCGTTCCGGCAAGGGCTCCTGGAGCTTTTGCCAGAGCGTGTCGGCGCGGACGGGCCCGATGGGGGTTATGCGTTCGATTGCGCACGTGGTGGTTTTTTCGATGCATCGCCGGGAACGTTCGCCCCAGACGAAGTATTCGTCCAGCAGAAGCGCCAGGTTGGGATAGAAGCCCTGGATAAACCGTTCCTGCACGGCCGCGGTGCGAATGCCCCGCGTGTGCAGGGCCAAGGACATTTCAAGGGGAAACAGGTAGTCGTACGCGATGAGGGCCAGCTTGGCCTTTGAAAAGACCCCCAAGGCCCCATACGCCCGCTCATACAACAGATAGGCGATGCCTACGGCGGCCATGGCGCCGAGCGGGACGGCCGCGTTTCCCGAGGTCAGGCGGGCCCGCCTCCAGCTTTTGAGAAATCGCAAAGCCATTGTCGGCAATCCGGTCCAACCGAGGGCAAGGGGATAAAAGGTCAGCCCTCTTTGGACAAAACCCTGGCGGATGGACTCGGCGCTTTCCGGGGGCAGCGTTTCCAGTCGCTCCACATGCAGGATCTTCTCGGGAAAGAAGGGGCTCTGTCTATCCGGCGAGTAAAAGTAGTCGAGCTGGTATAATTTCCCATAGGCGCAGCCGTGATGGGTGAAAAATAGCACCTCGTAGGCGGCGGGGTCCACGGGGGAGGTCTTTCGCGTCGGTTCGGGGGCCGAGGGGGGCGCTTTTTTTCGGAACACGTTCCGGGCCTTCCTGCCCACCGCGCACAGCGCCGAAAACGCGAAGCCGCACGTCGGCCAGATCAGGGGGCACCGGTTTGGAATCCCCGCGTCCTCGCGGGGGGAGAGCCAACGCTCGATAAGGCCGATGGGAAGAAACACGGCGACCGTCTGTCCCTGGTTGCGCAGATACCTGGCCACAGTCCAGACCGGCGCCTGGAAGCGCATGGTGTTGGTGAACAGGGAGAACAACAGCGCCCGGAGTTTGTCCGTCTGCGCGGGGGAAAGGCGAAACAGCGGCGCGAGGGACCGCAAGAAGGGCTCGCCGAGCTCTTCGATCCGGCGTCCGGCCTGAAGGCCTTCCAGGCGCATGGGGTCGTATTCGTCGACCGGCCCTATTCCGTGGAAGTCCACGGGGGATATTCCCAGCCCGCGAAGCAGGCGCAACAGGCGCGTGCGCTGCATGGACTCGGCCGGGTACATGTACAGGACCCTGTATCGGAAGAGTCTGGCCAAAAGGGCCGGAAACAGGGTCGCCCAGGTCAGGTCGGCGAGCAGAAACGTGCGGTTGATGGATTTTTTCATGCTGCGCTACCGGGTCTGCCTCGGGCATCCCTCGACCATATCCCAGGCCAGCGGGGTGCCCATGGCGATGTCGCGCGCGGCCCGTTTCCCCAGGATGTCGTCATAGTACCGGGTATGCAGACCGTGGGCGGGACGCACGGAACGAACGTTTTCCGGGGTGAAAATTTCCCCCGCCCCGATGTCTTTGGCCACAAAGAGGGACCGCCGGAACACGCGGCTTTGTTTTTCCTGGTCCGTGGGCTCGTAGCGCACCGACCCCAGGGCCTCTTCCGCTTCGCGCACGGCCCGCACCATGTCGGCCAATTCTCGGGGCTCCAGGGAGAAGGCCGCGTCAGGACCGCCGTCGGCCCGGCGGAGGCAGAAATGTTTTTCAATCACCCGGGCCCCGACGGCCGTGGCGGCCACGGGCACGGCGATGCCCAGGGTGTGGTCCGACAGCCCGGAAACAACGCCGAAGGCTTCGGCCATGTGGGGAATCGTACGCAGGTGCATTTCGTTGGCCGGAGAGGGATAGGCGCTGACGCAACGCAGCAGGCAGAGGTCGGGGCAGCCGGCCCCGCGCAGGGTGCGCACGGCCTCGTCGATTTCCGCGAGGGTGGCCATGCCCGTGGAGGCGATGACGGGCTTGCCCGTGTTCCCTATCTTGCGCAACAGCGGGATATCCACCAACTCGAAGCTGGCCACCTTGTAGGCCGGCACGTCCAGGGTCTCCAGGAAATCCACGGCGGTTTCGTCGAAGGGCGTGGAAAACAGGGGGATGGCGAGGTCGTCCGCCAGGCGTTTGAGCTCCGGCTGCCACTCCCATGGGGTGAAGGCTTCGCCGTACAGTTCGTGAAGGGTGCGTCCGTCCCAGAGGGTTCCCGAGATACGAAACGGCAACGTGTCGCAGTCGAGGGTGATCGTGTCCGGGGTGTAGGTTTGCAGTTTGACCGCGTCGGCTCCGCATTCCTTGGCCACGCGGATGAGTTCGGCCGCGCGTTCCTTGTCCTGGCGGTGGTTGGCCGAAATCTCCGCCACGACATAGACGGGATGGCCCGGGCCTATGGGTCTGCCGGCGATGGCGAACGTCCCCTGCGAATCTTTCATGAATCCTCCGGCGAGCCGTCTCGCCTTTGTGCGCACGCCGCGGTCCTTCTCGAGGGGAATGGAGCGGGCGCGCTGTGGGCGCCGGCGTCGCTCATGGCGCCGCGTCGAGGGCGGTGGCGGGCCTGCGACCCGATCGAATTACGGACAAACTTTCGGGTCCCGCGTTGAAAAGCAGGTCGATGATGGACGCATAGGGCGCAAAAGGCGGGTGCATCTGGGGGTACTCGGGATGCACGTATTCGTGCAGGAAAACCCGCACGCCGTGGGCCTGGAAAATCCCCGCGTCTTCCTTGAGATACGCTTCCGCGCCTTTTGTGCTGAGATACGTGTCGCACTGGAGATGGTCAAGAATGCTCACAAGCAGTTCCGAGCGCTTGCCTTGGACGGGAAGGCTCGTTGCCCGCATGATCTTGACGGAAATTCCGAGATAGTCGGCTATCAGGGAGATGAGCGTTACGTTCAGGCCGCACAGTGTGCCCAGGGCGCTTCCGGTCTCCAGGCCCTCCTGAAGCAGGGGGTACACTGTTGCGTAGTAGGGAGCCGACTGATAATTTTGTTTTATGGTCTTCAGGTGTTTCGTGGCAAAGCGGTCGTCAACAAGGGCTATGTCGGAAATGGCCGCTCCCAGCAGCCCTTTCTTCTTTACCGGAACGACGAGCCACTCCAGCCCGTTGGCTGTCTTGACGCGGTTGCGTTGCTGCCAGGACTGCCTGGAGAAGGCCACCGAGTCCAGAACAACATACACGGCGGCCTGATCCAGCAGATCAAAAAAGCCGATCCAGGGAAAATACGTGGGCTGATGAATTACGCAGTACATATTCGATGCGTCACGAGGTTGCATGAGCCGAGGGCGATGCGGCCTAGGCGGAGAACCGTCCCCAGACCACGAGGTCGGAATTGGAGATGAGGTGGTCGTTCTGGATGTTTTCGTAACGGGTTCGCAAGATCGTCATCCCGGCCGAGGAAACGCCGAACGAGTCGGAAATCAGGCTGACGAATTCATGCTCGCCGAAAAAGAGCTGCCGCGCTCCCCGTTCGCCGGTTTCGTCCATGGTGACAAGGTACTCGTTGACACCGACGCGACTTCCTCGCGCATACCGATAGTCGTCAAGAAGTCTGACAATGGCGCAATACAATCCGCCCGGAGTGGCGATCCGCCGTATTTCCGCGAGCAGACTGTGCACGGTTCCGCGTTTGAGGTAATAGAGTATGTTGGGAAGAAGGAGTACGTCGTATCGCTTGTCGCGGACGCTTGCGGGAAGTCCCTGCTCCAGATCATGATGGAAGAAGTCGCCATTCTTCGTTATGGTCCCGATGTTGTTGCGACACATGTCTATGGAATCTGCGTCTATGTCGATCCCGCTGACATCGTGTCCGAATTCGGCGAACAGTCGCAGGTTGTTTCCGGTTCCGCATCCGAGCTCGATGACCTTGGAGGGGGTTGCATCGAGCTGGTTCTTGAAAAAGAACCGTGTTACATAGATATCAGGATATCGGAGACCAAGCCATTGAGTTCCCATTGTGACTCCTTGCGGATGAAACGCGCCGGGTACGGGCTGAACCGAGGGCGAAAGAGACGTGATCGACAACAATTGACTCAAGTATCAGTTCGTGTACGCCGAAACGACAAACCCAGGTGCTTTACGCTGACGGGCGGACTGAAGGGCGCGTCGATTCGCTGGCGCGTTGGGCGACGATCTCCAGCAGTTTGCCGGCGATGCGCCGGGCCCCGTCCGGGGCGACCAGGCCGGGGCCGGCGGCCGCAAGCGCCCTGCGCAATCCGGCGTCTTCCGAAAGACCAACAATCGCGCGCTGCGCGCGTGTTTCGTCCCATGCGGGGCCAAGCGTCAGGACCGCCCCGTGGCTGGCGAAAAACGCCGCTTCCTCCGCCTGCTCGTGGTTTTGCGGCAGCACCACCGCCGGCGTGCCCAGGGCGCAGGTCTCATACAGGAGAGTGCCGCCGCTGATCAAGGCCATGTCGGCTTGGTGGAGGGCCGAAGCCATGTCTTCGATGTTGCGTCGAAACGCGATCCGGGGGTCGGACTCGGCCGCGCCGACCCCCTTGTCCCGCGCGGCATAGCAGCCCGTTGAGAAAGTCGATTCTTGCAGCCTGTTCAGAAAACTTGCTGGCAAGGCGCGAGAAAAAGTCAAGCCCGAAGCGTATTTGGCATACGTGAGGGGTTGACTTTTTCGCAGCAACGCAGCCAGCAAGGATTTTTCAACAGGCTGATAGGCCGCTCCAAGGATGACGTCAAGAACCTTCAGGCCGGGCAGGGCGCGCAAAATTGGCAGGACTTTCGCCGTATAATCGGCGGGATCGCCGCCCCCGAAGCACACCAGCACCCTTTCCGGAACCTGTCGGAACATGCGGGGGCGCTTGGCGACTTTTTCGAATCGGGGGTGCAAAATCACGCAGTCGCCCCCGAGCCAGACCTGTCCGCGCGTTTCGGCGGGAGCGACGCCCAGGGGCGTCGGCCGAACCAGGATGTCGAATACGAACGGTCCCGGGCCGTCGTCGTCGATCCCCACGGCCAACCGTCCCATCCGGGCGAGGCGGGCCTGTCGGGCGGGGGCCAGGCCTGGGATGTCGACCACCACTATGTCGTAGGTCTCTCGGGCCGCGTCTTCAGGGCGCGCGATGACCGTCTCCGGCCCCAGGAAGGACCGGGCCAGCGCCTGGTCGCCCACGGCGAACGTCACGGCGCAGGGGCGTGTTTCGCAAAAGGCCGCGGCCAGCGAACGCGCGCGGGAGAGATGACCGAGGCCGAGGGTGTGGCCGGCTTCGGTTCGAAAGAGAACGCGCGGGGGCGTGGTCATCGGGTCTTTTGACGCACAGAGGCGTTTCTGGCCACGATATCCGGGCGGGAACGCAAGAGGGCGACGATCTCGGAGACGTCGAAATCCTTGCGCGGGGCGAAGTGGCGACACACCATGCGAACGGCTTCCAGATCGTCGGGTTCGTCCACGCAGAGTCTGGCCTCGGGCCACTCCAGATCGCGGGGCGCGCGGTCGATTCGTTGGGAAAACAGGTTCGGATGCTCGACGAGAAATGTCGTGACGTGCTCCCGGTAGTAAGTGTCCGCGGGGGACGTCGATTCATGCGCCTTCCGCAGGGCGGACAGGCGGAAGACCTCGACGTCGCCCAAGCCTCTCGGATAGCCGTCGATGCAGGCGTAATCGACCGCCTGGGCCGAGAACAGGGCCAGCGTCTGGTCGATGACCTGCGGATCGATCAGCGGGCAGTCGCCCGTTATGCGGATCACGGGATCGGCGTCGGCCATGGTCGCCGCCCCGAGATAGCGGTCGAGAACGTCGTGCTGGTTCCCCCGGTGGACCGGGAGGCCGAGTGTTGCGGCCAGCGCCTCCAGGGGGTCGTCGGCCGGCAGGTCGGAAGTGGCCAGAACGATGCCGGCCACCGCCCTGCTCAAGGAACAGCGATGCACGACCCATTCGAGCAGGCGGAAGTCTTCGAGCGGGGCAAGCACCTTGCCCGGCAGGCGTGTGGAGCCCATCCTGGCTTGGATCACTATGGTCGGACGCATGGCGTGCTGTCACCTCCGAAAGAATGGCGCGCGCGCGGCCGTGACGGGTGGGCCGGCCAGGGCGGTGCGGCGCGCGAAAAGCCTGGGCGCGCCGCGCTGGCGGGAAGGATGTTCCTCATGGGCGAATCGCCCGGGAACAGGAGCCCCGTCGAACCAGGCCGTCTCCGCGCTCACGGGACAAGCGATTGCCCGAGCGTGGTCACCACCCGGTCCACGTCGCTTTCGGTCATGCCCGGATGCAGGGGCAGGGTGAGGATGGTGCGTCCGGCTTCTTCGGCCGCCGGGCACAGTCCTTCGCCCGTGCCCAGGCGTTCCCGGTAGTAGGGGTGCAGGTGTACGGGCCAGTAGTGGACGTTCACCCCGATGCCGGCGGCGCGCATGGCCGAAAAGGCCAGCTCCCTTTGGGATTCGCTTTCCAGGCGCACCACGTAGAGGTGGTAGGCGTGGAGCGCTCCGGGGCGCGTGACCAATGGCCGCACGCCGGGCGTTTCGGCCAGGGCGCGATCGTAGAGGCGGGCCAGTTCCCGGCGTTTAGCCAGAAAGCCCGGGAGCTTTTTCATCTGGCTCACGCCCAGGGCGCACAGGATGTCGGGCAGGCGGAAGTTGTAGCCCAGCTCCACCATTTCGTAACGCCAGGTGGCGCGTTTTTCGCGTTCGCGGTGGTCCAGGTCGATGCCGTGGTTGCGGAAACGGCGCATGCGTCGGGCCAGTTGCGGGTCGTCGGTCACCGCCATGCCGCCTTCGCCGGTGGTGATGTGTTTGACCGGGTGGAAGCTGAAGACCGTCACGTCGGCCAGGGTTCCCACCGTGCGTTCCCGGTCCCGGGCGCCCAGGGCGTGGCAGGCGTCGGACACCAGGGCGGCGCCCACCGAATCGGCAAGTCCGCGCAGGCGTTCGTAGTCGCAGGGTTGGCCGGCGTAGTCCACGGCGATGATCGCCCGGGTGCGCGGGGTGATGACCCGGGCCACGGATTGGGGGTCGAGCAGCAGCGTGTCGGGATCGACGTCGGCGAAAACCGGCCGCGCGCCTTGATAGAGCACGCAGTTGGCGCTGGCCGCGAAGGTCAGGGGCGACACCACCACCTCATCGCCGGGCCCCACGCCCAGGGCGTGCATGGCGGCGTGCAGGGCGGCCGTTCCGCTGGAGACGGCCACGGCGTGGGCGGCGCCGGTGAAATCGCACAGGCTGCGTTCCAGGGCTTCCACCTTGGGGCCCGTGGTCAGCCAGTCGGAACGCAGGGTCTGGGAGACGGCGAGAACGTCGTCCTCGTCGATCTGGTGTCGCCCGTAGGGCAGATACCGCGTGTTGGTCATTTCGCAGGGCGCCTCAAATCGCGAATCCCTGCTGTCGCAGCAGGTCGCGCATGGCTTCCACGCTGATGCGCTGGGTGTTCGTGCCGGAGTTGTATTCGAACCCCTCGGGCACGGGTTTTCCCATGGACGCGTCGTCGCGTTGCTGGAAGAAATGAAAGTGCTGCGGCACGATGACGTAGTACTCGCCCATGTCGCGCACGTTGCGGGCGTCGTCCGAGGCGATCATGAGTTCGTGGATCTTTTCCCCGGGGCGAATGCCCACCACGTCCGTGGGGCAGCCCGGCGCCACGGCCTCGGCCAGGTCCATGATGTTCATGCTGGGCAGTTTGGGCACGAAGACCTCGCCCCCCTGCATGTCTTCCAGGCAGCGCAGCACGAAGGCGACTCCGTCCTCGATGGTGATCCAAAACCGGGTCATGCGCGGGTCGGTGATGGGGAGTTTGCCCTCGGTGCGTTTGTCCAGAAAAAATGGCACCACGCTGCCCCGGCTGCCCAGCACGTTGCCGTAGCGCACCACGGAAAACTTGCATCGGCTGCTGCCCGTGAAAGCGTTGGCGGCCACGAAGAGTTTGTCGGAACAGAGCTTGGTCGCGCCGTAGAGGTTGACCGGACTCACGGCCTTGTCGGTGCTGAGCGCCACCACCCGCTTGACCCCGGCGTCGGCCGCGGCGTTGATGATGTTTTCCGCGCCGCCTATGTTGGTCTTGATGACCTCGGTGGGGTTGTATTCCGCGGCCGGCACCTGCTTCATGGCCGCCGCGTGGATGATTACGTCCACGCCCTGGAAAGCCCGGTGCAGGCGTTTTTCGTCGCGCACGTCGCCGATGAAGTACCGCATGGCCGGATAGCGCTGCGGGCTGAACTGCTGGGCCATCTCGAACTGCTTGAGTTCGTCGCGGCTGAAAACGATGAGCCTGCGCGGCGAGTAGCGCTCAAGAATGGTCTTGACGCACTGCTTGCCGAAGGAGCCGGTCCCTCCGGTGATGAGAACGGTTTGATTGTCGAGCATTGTGGTGATTCCCTTTTGGGGGCGGCCGCCAAGTCCTGGCGCCTCCCTCGGGCGAAGAGACGTGAATTGTGAAAGCGAATTCTCTAACCCAGCATCGCGCGCCAGGGCAAGCCCTTCCGCCGGTGTTTCCCGCCCGTCCGGTGGCCTCGGCCCCGCGCGACCGGCCCGGGGGCGTCGCGCGGTCCCGTTCGTCCGGGGAAAGACTCGCCGGACGTCGACCGTTTTGGGAGAACAAAACGCCGGCCTCTCGGACGCGACGCTACCGCGTTCCCCCCAACTGGGCCTGGGCGCTTCTGGCCTCGGCGGAGCCGGGATAGCGTTTGACCACTTCCTGCAAAACGATGCGGGCCGCCTGGTCGCGTCCCAGGCGTCTGAAGGCCTGGGCCTGCTTGAGCATGGCCGAGGCGGCCAGGGAGTGGCCAGGGTATTTCTGGATGACGTCCTGGCACAGAAGCGCCGTGCGGGCGTAGTCGCCTTGCTGATAGAACGAGTCCGCCTGCCAGAACAGGGCGCTGGGGGCCAGACGGTCGCCGGGATAGGCGCGCAGCATCTCGGCGAAGAGTCCGGCCGCCTTGGCGTAGTCGCGGGCGTTGTAGGCTTCCATGGCCAGATTGTAGATGCCTTCCGCGGGCGTGGCGGCCGTGCGCGCCGCCGTTTCCACCGCCTGGGAGGCGTCGTCGGCGGGGCGTCGCGTTTCGGCGGTGTCGGGGGCGTATTCGTCGCCGCGCTCGCTTTGGCCCTGGGGCGCATAGCTCCCCGCCGGGGAGGCGGGCTCGGACCCCGCCGCAGTCATGGCGCTCTGGGACACGTCGGACCGGGCCGGCGCCTCGTTCGTGGTCCCCGGTCCGGCGGGCGCTCCCGGGCCCAGGGCGCTTTGGCCCACGTCCAGGGAAAGGGCCTGGGCCAGGCGGGTCACCACGGATTCCAACCGGGTCAGGCGGGCGTTCACATCCTCCAGCGAGACGTCGGCGTTCTTGCCGCCGGTTCGGGCCTCCAGGGCCTCCACGCTGCGACGCAGCTCCTGGGTGCGCGATTTCAGCGCGTTCACGTCGGCGTAGAGATTGGCCTGGGTCACGTTCTCGTCGGGAATCTTCTGGTTGGCGCAACCAGCCAACGCAAGGGCGAGTGCCGCCACGGCCAAGCGAAACGGCGTGAGGCTCATTTTCGTCCCTCCAGCACGGCGTCCACCGAGGCGGTCTTGGACGCGAGTCCTCCCGAGCGTCCGGCCCGGTAGTCCAGAGCCAGGGTCATGTACACGCGGTCGCAGTCCCGGCTCAAGGCGGCGAAGCACCGCGAAACCACGGCCATCACGGCTTCGAAGTCGCCTTCGAGGCTCGTTCCCATGGGCCCGAGGGCAAAAGGCAGGCCGCTTTCCCGTATGAGTTCCACCACACGGGCCACATAGGCGGAAAGGCCGGCTCCGCCCTTGTCCAGGGGAAACACGGCCAGTTGGGCCACCACGCTCATTTTGCCGGCTCCGGTCCCGGTCCGGTGGCCACCGGCCAGTCGGGATGGGCGGCCCATTCGGTCCAGCCGGCGTCGTAGTATTTCACGTTGGTGTAGCCCAGAAGCCGGGTGAGAACCCACCACGTCTGCGACGCCTGGTGCCCGGTGCGGCAGTGCACGACGACCGGATGGTCCTTGGTCGGGATGAGCGCCGCGTAGGCCGCTTCGAGTTCGGCCAGGGGCTTGAGGGCCACGGCGTCCCCGTCGATTTTGGTCTGGTCCTCGGCGAAGGGACGATTGAGCGCGCCCGGGATGTGGCCGGCCCTGGCCTCGTCGGACTTGGCGCCGGTGTAGTAGTCGTGGGGCCTGACATCGAGGATGATGGTGCGTCCGTCCTTGGAGGCGGTGAGCACCTGGCGGCCGGTGACGGTGAAGTCGTCCGGTCCCTGGGGGGCCGGGTAGCGGGTCGACCTGGCCTGGGGCAGGGCCGTGTCGCGGGGCAGTCCCTTGGCGTTCCAGGCCTTGCGTCCGCCCTGGAGGATCACGTAGCGCGAGTGTCCCAGGCGTTCCAGGGCCATGGCGGCCAGGGTGGCGTCCAGGGGGCCGCGGTCGTAGACCAGCGCCACCGTGTCGCGCGGGGTCAGTCCCATCTGTCCCACCTGCAGGGCCAGGATGGCTCCGGGCTGGAGCATGGAGGGCAGGCCGCCCTGGTTGTCCCGCAGGCTGTCGAGCTGAAGCGAGTACGCGCCCGGAATGTGGCCGGAATTGTACGTGGGCTGGGCGCTCACGTCGAGGATCTTCAGGCCCGGCTTGCCCAGGTTGGCTCCCAGCCATTCGGACGAGACCAGGCAGGGCGGCGAGCATCCGGGGTCGAGTTCCCGAGCCTGGGAGGTCGCCTGCGGACCGGGCAGCCCGGTGGGCAGGAAGAACTTCCGCCAGGCCTTGATCTTGGCCGCCTGGTCCGGGGTGAGCGGCTCCGTGCGCAGGGAAACCGGCATGAGGCAGCGTTCGAAGAATCCGGTCAGGCCGCCGGTGAGCATGGAGACGTTGGAGAAGCCCAGACGGGCCAGGGCGTCGCGCGCCTGGGCCGGATGGGTCATGCCGCCGGAATAGAGCACGATGACACCCTGGTTCTTGTGCGACTCCAACGCCTGGGGCAGGGCGGACGGGGCGGCGTGGACCGCGCCCTTGAGGTGGTAGGTGTCGTATTCGCCCTTGGTGCGGATATCCACCACGTACAGGCCCGGGTCGCCGGACATGATCCGGTCGGCCAGTTCCGCGGGCTCCATGTGATCCGCGCCGGTTTCGATGGTGACCAGCAGGGCGGGTTCGCCGCCGGACGCGGGGTTCGCCGCCCGGGGCTGCGGGGCCTGGGCCGCGACCTGCGCGTCCGTGACCACGGGCGGCAGGTTGATGAAGAGCACCGAGAGCAGGCAGAGCACGGCGCTGAAGGTCAGGAGAAAGCCGCCACCCACTCCGGGCCGGGAAAGGGTGGGGCCGCGCTCCACCATTTCGCACACCCAGAAGAGCAGGGTGGCCCCCACGGTCACGCCCACCACCAGGTATTCCTTGCGCAGGCCCAGCACGTAGCCCAGCGTGGAGACGCCCTTGTCGCCCAGGTTGGTGAGCCAGCCCAGGGCGGGATAGGCCTCATTGAAGATCACGGACCCGATCACGGCGCCGACCAAATAGACCAGGGCGTCCAGGCTGCCCGAGCTCAGGCCTGTGGCCGCGGTGCCCGGGCACCAGCCGGCCATGGCGAAGCCCACGCCGAAGAGCAGGCCGCCCACGGCGTACGCGCCCAGGATGGTGGGCATGAGGTAGAAGGCCGCGGAAATGTCGAGAAGGCCCAGGCGCTCCAGGCCCATGACGCCGAGCATGGCCGTGACCACGGCGGTGAACATGACCTTGATGACGGTCATGTCCTGCAGGAAAAACACGGCGGCCAACCGTCTGGAGCTGGAAAAGCCCGCCCGCTCCAGGCACAGGCCGAAGAGAAAACCCAGGACCAGCGCGGCGGTGAAGCCGATGGGGGTGTTGAGCTGTCCGGTGGAGTAGAGGGTGGCGATCATTTCCATTGCCTCCCGAAGATCCAGGCCGTCAGATAGCCGGCCGTGAAGACGCAGGCCAGAAAGACCATGCTCCCGGTGAGCAGCAGCGCCCCGCCGGAGAGTCCCTGCCCCGAGGTGCAGCCGTGGGCCAGCCGCGCGGCGAAGCCCGAAAGCACGCCGCCCGCCAGGGCCAGCCCCAGGCGGACCAGTCGACCTGCGGCCGGGCCGCGTTCCACCCGGAGCCGGAAGCGGGCGCCGGTCAGGGCCGAAAGCGCGCCGCCCAACAGGGTGCCGGCGAACATGAAGACCAGATAGTAGTGGAGGGGGTCGGGAAAATACCGCCCGAAGTAGGCGCTGGCCACGGTATGGGCCGGGGCCACGGTGTGTTCCAGGGACGCGCCCAGGCGGGCCAGGGCTCCGGAAGCGCCCAGTCCGGCCCCGAGGATAAGGTAGCTGGCGAGCAGGGTCAGGCCCAGGTACACGCCGGCCAGGTAGGGGTTCGAGGGCGCGGGGGGCAGGTTCCAGCGCTTGCCGGAGGGGGTGGGCTGCCGGTCCGTTTCGGCCGGCCCCGCGCCTTGGGCCTGAAAGTCCGAAGCGGCGGTTTGCGCGTCGTCCTGTTCGGCCGCGCTCCGGGCGTCCGGCGAGGCGTCCTCGGTGGCCGGGCCGCTCGCGGTCTGTTGGACGGGTTGCCCGCCCTGGGCGATTTCGGCCTCCGGTTTGTCCGGGGCCGTTTGTTCCGGGGCGGTCATGCCCTGGGTCTGGTCGGAGTCGTGTCGGCTCATATCAGCACCCCGCGTTTTTCGAGGCTGGAGGTTGGGGCGCTCCGCCGGGGGCGGAGGGCGTGGGGGACGGCGCGGGTTGGACGGCGCCCGGACCCTGGTTTGGCGCGGGCTTGGCCGGAGCCGTCTGTCCCGACGCGGCGGGAGCGGCCGCCGGGGCCTTGGTCGACGCGGCGGGCAGGGGCACCTCGCGCACCACGGCCCCCAGTTCGCGCGCCCGCCACCAGGCGGTCATGCCGCCGGAAAGCACGGACACCGGGCGCTTGGTCTTTTGCATGAGCATGGCCCCCAGGGCCCAGGCCTTGTCGCCGTCGCGGTCCACCAGGACCAGGCGCGAGCGTCCGGCCTGCAGGGCCGGGTCGGCCAGGGCCTCGGCGGCGGTCATGTTTTCCGCGCCGGGCAAGGCGTAGTCCGCGAACTGTTCCGGGGGGCGGATGTCCACGATTTCCAACTCGGCGGGGGATTCGTTGATCTGGGCGGCCAGCTTGTCCGGGGTAAGGGTCTCGGGCAGGGGCGGGTCCGCGGCCGGGGCCGGGCGAACCTGGACCAGAACCGCGAGCGCGGCCAGGGCCAGGCAGAAAGTCCAGGAAAGGAAAGTACGTTTCATGGCGTGCTCCTTGCCGCGTAGTGGTAGCATCGGCAGGATTTTTTGCAAGTCCGGCCGCGTGTTGCCTTCCGGGGAGGCAATGGGGCGTTGACCTTACGCGTCCCATCTTTTATGGCGCTTTGCAACTCCATACCCGGGACATCCATGGCCAAACAAGAGCGCATCAGAAATTTCAGCATCATCGCACACATTGATCACGGCAAGTCCACCCTGGCCGACCGCATCCTGGAGATCAGCAAGCTGATCACCGCCAGGGAGATGCGTGAGCAGTACCTGGACAAGATGGATCTTGAACGCGAACGCGGCATCACCATCAAGGCCCAGACCGTGCGCATCCCGTACACGTCCAAGGACGGGAATTCCTATATTCTCAACCTCATCGACACGCCAGGGCACGTGGACTTCTCTTATGAGGTGTCGCGCTCCCTGGCCGCCTGCGAGGGGGCGCTGCTCGTGGTGGACGCCACCCAGGGCGTGGAGGCCCAGACCCTGGCCAACGTGTTCCTGGCCCTGGACAACGACCTGGAAATCATCCCCGTGCTCAACAAGATCGACCTGCCCAGCGCCGACGAAATCCGGGTCAAGCAGGAGATCGAGGAGGCCATCGGCCTGGACGCCTCGGACGCCGTGGCCGTGTCGGCCAAGACGGGCCTGAACGTGGATCAGGTGCTCGAAGCCATCGTCCACCGCCTGCCCCCGCCCGAGGGCGACCCGGACGCGTCGCTCACCGCGCTCATCTTCGACTCGTGGTACGACCCCTACCAGGGCGTGGTGGTGCTGTTTCGCATCATGGACGGGCGCATCCGCACGGGCGACAAGGCCATGATGTTTTCCACCAAGGCCCAGTTCGAGGTGACCAAGCTGGGCGTGTTCTCGCCCGGACCGCTGGACGTGTCCGAACTCGGTCCCGGCGAGGTGGGCTTTCTCTGCGGGGCCATCAAGAACCTGCAAGAGGCGCGCGTGGGCGACACCATCACCCTGGCGTCCAATCCGGCCCCGGCTCCGCTGCCCGGCTTCAAGGAAATCAAGCCCATGGTGTTTTGCGGCCTCTATCCGGTGGAGGCCAGCGAGTACGAGCAGCTCAAGAGCGCGCTGGAAAAGCTCCAGCTCAACGACGCGGCCTTCCACTTCGAGCCCGAGACCTCCCAGGCCTTGGGTTTCGGCTACCGGGGCGGCTTCCTGGGCCTTTTGCACATGGAGATCGTCCAGGAGCGGCTCGAACGCGAATTCCAGGTGGAGCTCATCACCACCGCGCCTTCGGTGGTCTACAAGGTCGACACCGTGAGCGGACAGACGCTCACCATCGACAATCCCGCCCGTCTGCCCAAGCCGCAGGAAATCGCCACCCTCTACGAGCCCTTCGCCCGGGTGGAAATCCACGTGCCCAACGAATTCGTGGGCAACGTCTTCAAGCTGTGCGAGGAAAAGCGCGGCATCCAGAAGGATATCCGCTACCTGACGGCCAGCCGGGTGATCATCACCTACGAGTTGCCCTTCGCGGAGATCGTCTACGACTTTTTCGACCGCTTGAAGTCCGGCACGCGCGGCTATGCCTCGTTGGACTACGAACTCATCGACTACCGGGCCTCGGATCTGGTGAAGCTGGACATCCTCATCAATTCCGACCCGGTGGACGCGCTTTCGGTTATCGTGCACCGCGACAAGGCCTATTACCTGGGCCGCGACGTGGCGCTCAAGCTGCGCAAGGTGATTCCTCGCCAGATGTTCGAAGTGGTGATCCAGGCGGCCATCGGGGCCAAGGTCATCGCCCGGGAGCGCCTGGCCCCCCTGCGCAAGGACGTCATCGCCAAGTGCTATGGCGGCGACATCACCCGAAAGCGCAAGCTGTTGGAAAAACAGAAGGAAGGCAAGCGCCGTATGAAGCGCATGGGCAACGTGGAGTTGCCCCAGGAGGCGTTCCTGGCCGCCCTCAAGGCCGGGGACTAGTCTCCTCCCACACCGAACCGAAACCACACGCGCAACGGCCGGGGCCGCCCCCGGCCGTGGTTTTTCGCGCCCGAGAAAGGACCGCCGATGAATCCCAGATGGCAGAAACTCTTGAAGGAATATGTTGAAGCTCTGGCGGTTGCGCTGATTCTGGCGCTTGTCATCCGCACCTTCGTGGTGCAGGCGTTCAAGATTCCGTCCGAATCCATGGTGGAAACCCTGCTCGTGGGCGATCACCTGCTGGTGAGCAAGTTCGCCTATGACATCAAGGTCCCCTTTGTGGACAAGTCGGTCTACAAGACCGGCGATCCCCAGTTTCAGGACGTCATCGTGTTCGAATATCCCGAGGATCGGGAGCTCGACTACATCAAGCGCATTATCGGCCTGCCCGGCGACACCATCGAGCTGCGCGACAACGTGCTCTTCCGCAACGGCAAGAAGGTGGACGAACCCTACAAGCACCTGGACGACATCCCCGGACAGAAGGCCACCTTCGGACCGGTGACCGTGCCCGCGGGACACTATTTCGTCATGGGCGACAACCGGGACCACTCGGCGGATTCGCGCTTCTGGCACCCCGAGAACCGGTTCGTGCCCCGCGAATACATCCGGGGCAAGGCGCTGTTCATCTACTGGTCCTGGGACGGCGTGCCCAACGTGCGCTGGGGGCGCATCGGCCAGGTCATCCACTAGGGGGACACCCATCACGTAGGCGTTTCCCCGCTTGGCGCGTACCGGATCGTCCCCGAAACAGGCGCATGGTCTTTCGGGGACGCCACGGCGCGGGGCTTGAGCGCGACGATCCGCCTTTACACGAAGGCGTTTCGGTGGTTTCCTGAAGCCTGGGGCGCGGCGCGATCCCGTCGACTCCGACCGGGCGACGGGCCGGTCCAGACCTTTCGCCTCTCTCTTCCGCCGGGGCGGGCCTTCCCCGTCGGCGGATGTCGGCTTTGCGCACGCTCTTTATCTTAAGGAGGTTCGGCCATGCGAAACCGCCTGCGTTCCATCCTCGCGGACTTCTGCACCTCGGCGGTCTGGGCCGTGGGACTGGCTTTTTTCATCAAAGCCTTCCTGTTCCAGACCTTTTTCATCCCCAGTGAATCCATGGCGTCCACCCTGGTGCCGGGCGATCGGCTCATCGGCTGGACCTCGGCCTACGGCGCGCGGGTGCCGTTCACCGACATCACCCTGACTCGGGGGGACGATCCCAAGCGGGGGGACATCGTGGTCTTCGAGTTCCCTCCCGACCCTTCGAGCGACATGCTCATCAAACGGGTCATCGGCTTGCCGGGAGAGCGCCTGGAGATGCGCGCGGGCAAGATGTTCGTGGCCGGACGTCCCCTGGACGAGCCCTACGTCACCCGCGATCCGTCCGTGGGCGACTCCATATGCGATTTCGGCCCCGTGACCGTGCCCCGGGACCAGTACTTCGTCATGGGCGACAACCGCGACCACTCCTACGACTCCCGCTATTGGGGCTTTGTGCCCAGGCGCATGATCCGGGCCAAGGCCGCCTTCATCTACTGGTCCGGCGAGAACCTCGCCCATTGGCGGTGGGGACGCATGGGCACGGTGCTGGACTAGGCGAGCGCGTGTCCCTCGCCCGCTCCCTGTCCGCCGCCCTCGCCGGGGTGGAGGCCTATACCGTCACGCTGGAAGCCGACCTGGCGCGCCAGGGCATGCCCTCGTTCACCATGGTGGGCCTGGCCGAGGGCGCGGTGCGCGAAAGCAAGGAACGGGTGCTGGCCGCGCTGCGCAATCTGGGCTTCCGGTTGCCCCCGGCGCGCGTGACCGTGAACCTGGCTCCGGCCGACATGCGCAAGGAGGGCAGCGCCTACGACCTGCCCCTGGCCCTGTCGCTGCTGGCCGCCGCCGACGTCCTGCCCGCCTCGGCCCTGGAGGGCTATTACCTGGCCGGGGAGCTTTCCCTGACCGGCGAGCTCAAGCCCGTGCGCGGGGTGCTGCCCGTGGCCCTGCGGGCCCGGGCCGAGGGCGCTCGGGGACTCATCGTGCCGGCGGCCAACGCGGCCGAGGCCTCGGTGGCCAGGGGGCTTGACGTCTACGCTCCGGCCGATCTGGGCCAGGCCGTGCGGTTTCTGGAAGGTCGGGAAGCCCTTGCGCCCCAGGCCTTCGACGAGAGCCTGCTCGCCCAGGACCCCGACCCCTTCGCCCTGGATTTTGCCGAGGTCAAAGGCCAGGAACACGCCAAGCGCGCCATCGAGATCGCGGCGGCCGGAGGGCACAATCTGCTTTTCATCGGCCCGCCCGGATCGGGCAAGACCATGCTGGCCAGGCGGCTGCCCACGGTGCTGGCTCCGCTTTCCTTCGACGAGGCCCTGGAGGTGACCAAGGTCTATTCCGTGGCCGGGGAACTGCCCCGGGGCGGCCGGCTCGTCACCAGCCGTCCGTTTCGCTCTCCCCACCACACCATTTCCGACGCCGGACTCATCGGCGGGGGCGTGATTCCCCGACCGGGCGAGGTGTCCCTGGCGCATCGGGGGGTGCTGTTTCTCGACGAATTGCCCGAGTTCAAGAAAAGCGTGCTCGAAGTGCTGCGCCAGCCCATGGAGGACGGACGCGTGACCATAGCGCGGGCCAGCGTGTCGCTCACCTATCCGGCGGACTTCATGCTGGTCGCGGCGATGAACCCCTGTCCTTGCGGTTTTGCTTTTTGCCGCCAACGGGTAGCGTGAATCGCGTAACACGCCCCTCCTGAAGCCAAAATTGGGGGCGCTCCGCAGCCAAAAACCGACGTTGATCGTCTTTCCCCCAGAAAGGAAACATGCTGAACGCCTCGGCGGCCAGAGTGGCCATCTCGAGAAGGTCCGCTCGTGAGACGTCTGCCGGGGCCTCTTCCGTGATGGCCAACTTTGTGCTCAAGCGCTGCACTTCTTCGTCCACATCAAGGAGGGTGGCGTTGAGGTCTCCCCTATCTATGACGCCATCCAGATGCAGGGATATAGCCCGCTTTCGCTTCTTTTCAAGGCGGGCGAGTCTGGTCTTGATGTTTTCGGCCTCACGTTCCCGCCGTAAGTCGCTTTCGACGGACCATACCTGACCCAGGTAGCCCATGATACGCTCTGCGTTTGCCAGGTTGTCGGCGATGAAGGCTATAACGACGTCTTCAACCTCGAGTCGCCGGAGGTAATGAGACCCGCATGCTTTGCCTCCATTTTTTTTGACGAAGTAGTCGCTCAAGTTGCGGCAGTAGTAGTAGTCCTTCACAGGACCGTATTTGCCGCCAGGTACGGTATACATAGGTGACCCACAGACACCACATCGAAGCAGCCCCTTGAACAAGAAGAGCCCAGATGAGTCCTCACGTCTGGAAGTGAAGCCATCTCTCTTTTGGACCAAGGACTCCTGCACAGCCCAAAAAACATCTTCTGAAACAAGAGGATTCTGGATGACCTGAACACGGATCGTTTCATGCGGGGCTCTAGCCACCTTGCGCCGGTCCGCCCTGCGTCCGTCTTCCTTCAGCCTGCGCTCTGGAGAACGCTTCTGCTTGTAGTGTCGCCAGCCGATAAAAAGCTCATTGCGAAGCAGGTTTTTGACTGTTTGCGAGCTGAATCCGGTTCGACGTCCGACTTCACAGAGGTTCTGCACTCCTTGATCGTGAAACAGTTCGAAGATCTCACGTACACGCTCCGCATCCGGCGTGTAGAAATATTCCCCGGCGCCTCGGTCATACCCAACGCCTGTGGGAAGACAGAGATCGTTCCCCGGATGCTTTCCTTGCCGACGCTTTTCTTCCTTGGCCCCGATCATACGCTTCTTGATCTGGGCGAGTTCATTCCCGGCGATGACGGATTGAAGGCCGGACATGAGAAACCCAGCCTGAGTATTCAAATCGATGACTTGGTCTGGCAGGTAGATAAGGGAACCGGCCTCTTTGATGTCTTGGAGGATGGCGAGAGAGCGGAAGTCGTCAGGACGAAGAAGGCGGTCAAAGTCGGCTGTTACTATGCCTCTGGCTCGTCCTGAGCGAATCAGGACGAGCATCTCTTGAATCTCAGGGGCATGGAGGGTGGCTGCCCCGGACACGTCAACTAAACGGTACTGGCGGATGACTCGCAGGGCGTGCTTGGCTATGGTCCTGCGGTTGGCCTCCTCCTGGCGTGGCAGACCAGCGCGATCCTCATCAGCTTGGTCTGCCGTGGAGACACGGAGGAGTTCAACAACGGGGATTGGTTCACGCTGCACGTCTGTCCTGTTCGAGGCCGCAGATTTCACGAGCCAAGTTCAGGGCTTTTGATTCGTCACCATCCCTGAGCGCCTGCTTCATGGCGGCCATACGCTCTCGTAACTTTCGCCCGGCAGAGAGGGCTGCGTCAAGGGCTTGAGGTATACCCGATGGCAGATGGCGTTCCATATCATTAAACTCCGCTTTAATCGTCCCGGCCCGCGTTAAACTTTCTGGCCGTTTTGTTTAATTGGATCACGCGCCCATGGCCATGCGGGCCAGGCGCAGGTTGTCGAGTCCCATGACTACATCGCCTCCCGGACGTTTCCGGTTTCGGCCTGGCAGAAGTCGAGCAGTGATGGAGCGAGCATCTTTTCTTCGGCGCCGCGCAGGTATTTAACGCCATCCAGAAAGTATTCGTGATTGAGTTCCACGCCGCGCCCGTGGCGGCCAAGAAGCACAGCCCGATAAGGCACGGTCATGAGGCCGGCAAAGGGGTCGAAAACGAGTTCCCCAGGGTTGGTGTATCGAGTGATTATGCGGTCCACGATGTCGAATTGCAGCGGGCAAACATGGTTGTTAAGGCCTTTTTGGGTCTGGTTTCCATTCAGGGTGCGCATTCTGGCGACGTCGTGCCAAACGCCCGGGTCGTGACTTCCGGGGGCAAGGCACATGAACCTGGCCGGAAGCGCTCCGCGAAGGTCCAGTTCCTCGCCTATTCGGACGTGCTCTTCGTAGTCGTAGACCGTCTGGAGCGAACGCTCGGTGAACGCCCGGGACAGCACGTCCGGGCCGAAACCGGCCATCTCGTCGGCGGTCATCAGGCGGTTTCCGCTCGACCTCCAGAACGCATGCGCGTCCACCTGCCACCTGGCCCGACTGTAGCCGGCCTTGTCCTTGGACACGGGCACGTCGGCGTAGCCTCGGGAAAGGTCGGACTGAGGCTTGCGAAAAAGCAAAATGTACTCGGGCGAGCCGACGCCCATTTTCGTGCCGTCCTTGCAGTTTTCCGACCAGCCCAACCGGTAGGTTTGGTTGTTTTCGCGCACCACGTCCGTGACCACGGTGATCATGCCGAGGTAGTCGAAGCCATGGCGCTGAGCGTGAAAGATGGCCTCGGCATGGAAGGGGCTCACGGTGGGCACGCCCTTCCCGGTCACGTTGCCGAACAGGATCCTGTCCTTGACGTGGCAGGCGTAGATGCGGCCAGGGCGCAAAACTCGCAGAAGTTCCGGGGTGAGAAAGTCCATCTGCGACCAGAAGTGGGCGTTGCCGTCCGTGTGGCCAAAATCGTTGTAGCTGGGCGTGTATTCGTAGTGATTGGCGAACGGAATGGACGTGTGCACGAGGTCCACCGAGCTTTCGCCCATACCCCGGCACTCTTCCACGCAATCGTTGTTGGCTGCCGTGAACAGCTTTCCTCGCACCTCGATGCGCTTTACGCCGATGGACCGGGCCAGTTCTTCGGCCATGCCCTGGGCGGAAAGGCCGTACTTGCGGATGATTTCGCTCATTGTTTCCACCATTTCCTCGTGCTGTCGCCATTTGCGCTTGAGCGCTTCCACGATGCGGGCTTCGGTGTCCGCGTAGATGATGTGAATGTCGCAGGCCTCGGTTTGCAGGTAGCGGTAGACCCGGTGTACGGCCTGAATGAAGTCGTTGAACTTGTACCCCACTCCCAGGAAGACCTCCTTGGAGCAATGGCGCTGGAAATTGCATCCCGACCCCGAAAGGATCGGCTTGGTGGCCAACAGAGAAAACTGCCCGGCTGAGAACGCCACCACGCGGCCCTCGCGCTCATCCAGGTCCTGGGAGCCGTAGACCTCCACGGCCGTGGGCAAGGCCTTGGCGATAGCGTGGCGCTCCGCTTCCTGGTCATGCCAGAGCACCGCATGCCGGCCAGGTTCAGCCTGTACGACCTCCATCATTTTGGCGATGCGTGCGGGCAGGCTGGCACGCTTTTCTCGCGAGGCTTCGGCCAGGGACACGGCGGCGTCCGAGACCAGCTTGAGCTGGCCGCGATTGTCTGTCCCCGGCGTGGAGCCGGACTTGACCATGTGCCAATGCACGCGCAGCGGCGGCAGCTCGTAGCCCTCGTCGCTGTAGCCGAGGTCCGAGGGCTTTTGCAGGAACACGGCCCAGGTGTTGACCCACAGCCAGAACTCTCGCTCCTTGTGCGGATAGAGGGTCAAGTTGTTGGCCTTGGTGCTATCCCGCTGAAAGAACCGCGTGAGGGCCTGGCCCGTGTCCATGACACCCAAGAATCCGGCATAGTGGATCAGCTCTTTGTACCGGTTGGGCGACGGAGTGGCCGTGGCCACGAAGCGATACGGCACGCCCTGGAAGAGGCCAAGAAAGCTCTGGTAGGTCAGGGAGCCGAAGGAGCGCAGCACGCTCGCCTCGTCCAAGGAAACGCCATTGAAAAGGTTCACGTCGAGCTTGCCGTCTCGTACGCTCTCATAATTGGTGAGGTAGAAGCCGGCTTCGTCCACCTCTTCGGTGCGGCGGATGAAACGGATATCGACCCCAAGCTTTTCGGCGTCGGCGCGGAACTCTTGCCGCACGCCAAGAGGGGCGACGATGAGTTGGCGCCCGCCAACATGCGCGCCGATAAGGCGTAGCGCCTCAAGCTGCATGAAGCTCTTGCCCAGCCCGAAGGCGGCGAAAATGGCCCGCCGACCGCCGCGCACGGCCCACCGGATGATGTCCGACTGATGCGGCTTGCACAGCGGGTTGACCGGGCCGGGCTCGAAGCCGGTGGCCTTGACGCGCACCATCTTGGCGCGAAGAAAGTCGAGGTAGCTCACTCTCCCCCCACTCGCCGATCTCCGGCGCAGGTGTATTCTCGGCAGGTCTCGGGCCGGCGGTCGTAGATGGCGCAGCGGCCGGCGGCGGTCAGGTAGACGCACGATCCGTCCGGACGCCGGGCCAGGTGGACGACGCGGCGGTCCAGGCTGATCTGGTACAGGCCGGAAAGGTGCTCTTCGACCGTGACCGGCACCACAAACTTTCGGCAACAGGCCTGGCCGTGGGGGCACGAAGAGCAATTCATTTCACAGCCCCCGCCCGGCTCCACAGCCGAATCGCCCGCCAGGTCAGCACGCCCAGAATCACGCTTTGCGCGGCCAGGCCCCAGGCCCCGGATTCCAGCGCCCAGCAGAGCCACACGATTTGCGCCCACAACATGCACCACTGGCCCCGTACGTCCATGCGGCCGATGCGCCAGACTCCGGCGATAACCAGGGCGGTGGCGATGAGGGAGAGGGCGTCACGCATGGCTGGCCTCGTCCACGACATTTGTCGCGGGTTTGTAGTCTTCACAATCAGACGCACACGGCCACAGTTTGGAAACAACTGGATTCTTGTAGCCGTCTCCCCATGTGTGTAGCGTGCAATGCCCATAGCATTGTCCATCACCAAAGACCGCGTGGGAGCAGGATGCACAAGGTGAAGGGTTACGCATGCCGCGCCTCCCGCCTCCGCTTCGCGGCGGCTTTCATCTCTTTAATCTGTTGGGTATACCTTGCGAGCAGTCCATCAATGCCTCCATCACAGGCATAGGCTACGCGAGAGAGCAGTGAGATCATAAGCGCGGCGTCGTTTTCCGCGACGCGCAGATCGGTGACGTGCTCCGGCTGCTTTGCCACCACGATTTTGCTCGGGTGCGCATAGAGCAGACCCCACGGCGTGGACACTTCATCTGGAGAAATCAGGCCGGGGGGCGTCAGGTAGTAGCGCAGGCGGCCCATGCCCCTCTCGGGGCGACGGCGAAAATATTTTTTGGCGTCGGCGCGGAAATCGGCCCGGCTGGCTTTGCATTCGACTAGGCACGATGGGAGGGTTGCCGCGAACCCCATTGCATCGGGGAACTCTCCGGCCAGCGAGGACACTTCGCCCACGACTACGGCGTAACGTTGGCCACGTAGCCAGCGCTTGGCGCGCTCGACAAGTTCGGCGTGGGTTGTGCTCACAACGCCACCTCCCCACCCCGCCCGGCGTCTTCCAGGTCCTCGGGCCGCACGTCCGCCGGAGGATCGGGCAGGGGCATGAAGTGGGTGGGGGGATAGAGGCTGAACCCCGTAGCGTCGCGCCAGCGCCCTCCCTGATACGACGCCTCATGAACAAAGCGTCCCAACCAGGGCTTCCCCTTGCGGAACCCGGTGATGAGGACGTGAGTTCCGTCTGTCGGGGCCTCGTCAATGGAGCGCCAAGCGCTCCCCGTGTCGTACTCGCGACACGCCGCAATAAACCTTTCGTCGTCCAGTATTGTGAGCAAGAGCGTCAGCGCGGACGCTTCGCTCACAACGTCTCCTCCTGGTTCGAGGAAACGCGCAAGCACGGATTGTGATTGTTCAACAGCCGCTTTGTAGGGGTTTATTCGTTTATTACTCATGGCTGTTTTCTTCCCCGAAAACGGCCTCATTCTCCCGCACCATGCGCTTAATCGCCTCGGCGTGCTCCCTGGTGTGCACACCGTAGAAACTTGCCACTGTGATGTTGAGCTTTCTTAGACCGCTCATGTTCGGTTTATCCAGGCGTTTTGTCATGGCAACATCGAGCCTCGTTCCGAATTGTTGAAAGGACATCACCGTCCTCCTACAGCCTTTAACGCAGCACACGCGACAGCAACAGGCATAGTTTTAAAGGTCGATGGTGAGGGGGTGCATTAGGCGTCCCCGCCCTCAAGCGCAGCAAGCATCGTCTGGATGCGCCTGTCCAGGGCCACGGCAAGATTGTTGCGAACGAAAAAACGCGCGGCCTCATAGAAGTCTTCCATGGATATTCGCACACCATTGCGCTCTGCCCTCAGGATCGGTGCGCGCGAAGAAAGGACTCTGACCTCAAATCCATTCCCGGTTGCCCCGGACAGGTCCTTGATGCGCATCGCTTTGCGTGGCCCTCCAATGGCCAGGTAGGAGGGGCCATCTTTGACGAAAATTGGGTAGTGCTCCGCGCCTTTCCTGCCGGCCTTCGGGATACAACGCCTATGCGCATATCCTTCGGCCACCACGGTTCGTGCACCGACCTTGCCGCAGTAGACACAGCGCCTTGGTGGAGAGTTTGACCAGGCCATGGTCTATTCCTCCCCGCCCGGCTTGGACTCGATTGCAGAAAGCAGACGGGCAACCTCGTCTGCCCATTCTTCCCGCTCTATTTCGTTCAAAAACGTTGTGAGCCCGAACACAGAAACCCGTTGAGAAAGCACCTTCTCTCTCCAGGCCCGCAACGAATCCCGCTCCGCTTCGGCTTTGGCGAGCTTGTCCTTCAGCTCTTCGTGACGATCAATGAAACGCGGGATGAACTCGGCCGGCGACTCATTGTAGTTGTCGCTTCCAAGAATCTGGTACGCTGCGTTGGGGAGCAGGCCAGCCATCTCCCTGTATTCGTGCCTCCACCAAAACGCTCCCTCGGCATCGCCTCCGCATTCAGGGCAGTCGCACCGACCAAGTGCTTCGCCGGGAGAATGCTCGCACTCGCTCACGTGGCCCATCCAGTCGCAGGAGGAACACGCAAGGCTCCCTTCGATTGCGCGATCTTCAGCCAGGTCAAGAGCATCCATAAGCCCTTCAGCCGTGGCGATTGCTTCCCCAGCGGCCAGACGCCAACGTGTTCCGGAGCGGATCATGCGTTCGTCGTGCTCGCGGAAGAATGTCGTTTGCTCGAGGTTGAAATCCCGCTCGGCCTCGGCCTTCTCGGCGCGGGTGCGGAGGGCGGCGTGGTCTGCTATGAGCATTATAACATCCCCGACAAACGCACTGTCACCGGCGGTATAGTTTGGCGTCCCTGTCCCTTCGTCACGCCACTCTACAAGACGGTTAAGCGCTCCGTCCAAGGTGTTGTCTGCGTCCTTTAGTCTCTGCTGAAGCGCCTCAACTTCAATGCGGGTTTTCTTCCCCGCGTATTTGGATAACAACAAACGCTGGGGGGTGATATTTGCTACGTCGTCTACCGTCCGACACCCGGCGTCAAAAAGAGCGTGTATGGACCGGGTGCTTGGGAGAAATTTGCAAAACACGTCTGAATGGCAAATTGACGCAAAAAAAGACTTCCATTCAGGGTGCTTTCTTAATGGTGTGGTCTTAGGCATCATTCCCCCAGTAGCTTCGCGGCGTCTGAAATAACAGCAGCAGCATTTGTAACAATGTGGTACTGCGAGTCTGGTACATCGCTAGTTATACCGTACAGGTCAGATAAAGAAGCGAGTAATATCCGCGCCAACTCTTCAACTTTATTCCCCCTCCGTACTTCGTCCAGCAGGGCGCGGATGTCGGTGGGGGCGTGTATGATAAAAGCATTCAGGCTCGACAGGCCGTCCAGAATATCGCGTTCACGCGCTGCAATCGCTTCGAGGTCGCGCTCATCCATGGTAGTCCTCCAGTCGCTTGAACGTGATGAGCCACACCGAAGGGGTATGGGGCGTTCAGCCATGGTTCACCCACCTCAACACCTTTTCCACCCCCACCAGATGCTCTTTGCACAGTTCCCAGAACTTGGTTGTTTGGCACGCCTCGCACAGGTCCTGCGCCACAACGACGTCATCGCTTGACCCGCCGGCATCGCGGCGTCGTCCGGCGGCGACGGAGATCGTCGAAACTCGCTCGACCGACCCGCATCGGTCGCACTGCTTAATGGTGGCCATTGCCGTCCCTCGCAAACTCAGGGACGCAATCCCAATGCACTTCACACATAATAGCTATGTACGAGCGGCCCTGCGCTTTGCGCTCGTTTTGTTCCTCGTCTGCCGGAAAAAGTTCGACGAGCGTTGAATACTCCCCCGCCACGATCTTTTTTTGGCAAACAGGGCATTCATAATTCGGCGCGTCGTGCGGCTTTGGCCCAATCCTTCCGCCCATGGTCACTCCTCAAAATTTGTGTTCCTCGTCTCATCTCGGACCGCCCAGGACGGGCGGCCAGAGGGAGGCGGGGAGGGTCAAGGCTATATGTCAAGCGTGTTCAAGACGGTTCAGTCGCGGCCAATAGAGTTTCGCCTGACGTTTTCCGTCTCCAACCAGCACAAAGTAGCTTTCGGCGGGACGCCCGAACCGCCCGTCAAATTGGCACTTGAAGTCGTCCCGCTTCCCTTCGAGGTAGAGTTGGCTGCGCAGTTTGGGGATGACCTTCCAAGGGTCTTCGTTGGGGGCAAGGACGTAGACGACCGTCCCGGTTTTCCAAGTCCAGCTCCCTTGGGCGGACGACGTCCACGTCACCTCGTCTCCGAGTTTGAAAGCGGCCATGGCTACGCGCCCTCCTTCTCGTCCTGCTCCCGATCCCATTCCGTGCAAGTCTGCCGTATTCTGGCCACAAGATCGGGCTCGCTGACGATGAAAACCCCACAAAGAGGGGATCCGTCTTCATTACTGCCGATGATATTGATCTGTCCGGCACCTATGTCCCTACAGATGGCCATCGCCTGCCTCATAGTGGTGTCCCCGTCGATCACTCCGCACCTCCCGCCGTCATCAGCGGCATGTGCTTGGCGTATTCCTTGGGCGGGATGATGTTGGCCTTGGCGTCGAAGTAGATTCGGCTCCCGCACACGGCCGGCGGGGTGTCCTCGTTGACTTCGCAGGTGATGATAGCGGCCAGGGCCTCGGACGGCAGGCCGCACGCCTTGTCGAACGTGATGGTCAGCAAGGCCTTAACCTTAGCCTTGTAGCTGGGATCGTCGCGGTCCACCGCGTCCGTGATGACCTGTTGCAGCTTGCGTCTCAGGTCCCGCACCAGGCGGCCACGGTCGATTCCGGCTACGATCAGGATGTCAGCCAGGCTGGCCTTGTACTCGTGGTCCGTGGTCAGGCGGTGGATCTCGCCAAAGGCCCCCTCCAGCTCGGCTTCGAGCTCCCGCACCCGGGCTTCGAGCTCGAACACACGCGTCCAGGCAACCACCTCATGCACGTACGGCGTGGGCCAGGAGAGCGGATCGTCGAGGAAGGCATCAACAACCCGACCGCAGGCGCGCACCGACTCCGCCCGGGCGGGTTCTTCGGGCATGGGAGGCGTGGCCACGGCCGGAGCGACCTTCTCGACAGGCGGGGCTTCCACGCCGTTCTTCTCAATCTGCTTCTGCGCCCACTTCAGGGCCGCGTCGCACTCCTTGACGCTCCAGCGGTCAAACGGCTTGGAGCGCTTGTTGTTGGCGGCCTCAAACAGCCCCACTCTTTCCAGGTAGGCCCTGGTTTCGGCACGCTTGGCCGCGGCTTCGGCCTGGCGCTGGGCGGCCTCTTCCTTGCTGGGGCGGCCGGGGCCGGCCTTGCCCCCGACAACGGTAAGGTGTTGGGCAGGTGCAGCGTTCATGACGTCTCCTTCGACATGGGTCTTCCGCACACCGGGCAGTGCGGGTTTGGTTTGAACTTGGTCCGCTTGTGCATGCGCTCCAGCCAGTCCGGCCCGAGGTAGCGCGCCATCTCCTCGTCCGTGGCCCCAAGCATCTTCAGCATGTGGTACATCTCGATCCAGCCATCCTCGCAAAGCCACGTCCGAAACACGGTCGGAGCATCGCAGGGTGAAACCAGCACCCGTTCTCCGCTGGCTGGCATTTGCTGGAAGTAGGGGAAGCGGCGCACATCCTCGGCGTCTGCCGCATCCCAGCAGGCGCGGACCAGGGCTTCCACCTCTTCGCGGGAGAGCTCATTGAAGGGCTTGCCCATGATGCCCTGGTCCTGCAGGTGCTGCGCGAGACGGGAGAGGTTCATGCGAGCACCCCCTGTGTAATCGCGTCCTGCGCTCTCACGCTGGGCGCGACATATTCGACAGGGAAGAAGCCCAGCCGGCCCTTGCAGGCCATGAACGCCAGCGGCCGGGCGTCGGCGAGAACCCAGTGCCAGTGCCCGGGCATGGCCCAGGGCGACGGGTGGTTGCGAACGCAATCGACGATGGTGGCCACGCCCACGATGCCGCCGGTCAGGTCCTTGAGCATATTGAGGGTCAGGCGGTCGGGCAGGGTGTGGCCCGCCCCCCAGGCGATGGACACCGCATATTCCGTGGCGGCGCAGACCTCGTCCATGCCGAACCAGGCGCTGGCGTGGATGAGCACGGGCCCGCGATGTCGGGTGTGCCAAGTGCGGTTTTCGACATCTTTCCCGCCGTTGCAGATGAACCAGGCCCAGGGCTGACGAACGGAGACAGCGACGGGGGGGAAGGAGAGGGAAGTGGTCACGCCGCAACCCCCAGGGCGCGTTCGATCAGCGCGCGCTGTACCTGGAACTCAAAGTGGCAGGCGGCCGAATACTTGGTGAAATTCGAGGCCCCGAGCAGGTCCTGTTCGATGACGTAGCCGAACCTGGCCAGCATCTCGATCTGCTTGGTTGTGGCCGGCTCGTCGAGCCAACGGCGGCTTTTGCGGGTGCCCCCGTCCGTCTCATGCTCGCGGAGGTAATCGTCAGCGGCGGCCATGGCCGGGAGCCGATCCGAGACGGCGATGCGTTGCAAGCCGTGGCCGCCCTTGACCTTTCCCAAGGCGTGCCAGGTGTCCCCATCCGCCGAGAATATCCCGGCCCAGGCCTCGAACCCTTTGGCGATCATGGCCCGACCAGACCCGAACAGGTCTGTGTAGCGGAACGGCGAGGCGTCGAGGATGTCCATCTCCGTGAGTTCCACCTGTTGGATGGTCACGCCGTCGTCGGCCCCCAGGCGTTCGAACCGGAAACCGCAGAGCGGGCAGGTCTTCACGTTGGCGGGGACTTCCGCCCCGCAGCCCCTGGCCCCGGTCGAATCCGGCACGCGATAGTTGTCGCTGTCCTCGACCGGGCAAATCTTGGTGATGGCCTCGCCTGGCTCGCGCTCGACGTCATCCTTGAGCAGTGCGTCTTGGGACAAGTCGCCGTGGTTGAGCAGCGACGTCCCGAAGTCGAGGATGATGCAGTCCCGTTTGACCACGCCCGGGTGCAGGTTGGGATCGACGGTGCGCAGGCCACGCCCGGCCATCTGGATCAGCGGCCCCTTGGCGCTGGACTTGCGGAGCAGGACCACGCACGAGGTGGGCTGGGAGTCCCAACCCTCGGTGAGCACCATGACGTTGGTGACCACCTGGATTTCACGGCGGTCGAACCGGCGCAGGATCATTTCGCGCCGGGAGTCCTGCAGGCCGCCATGGATGCACTCGGCGGACACGCCCGCCGACCGGAAGGCCGCGGCTACGTCTTCGGCGTGCTGAACAGTCGAGCAGAAGATGACAGTCTGCCGGGCGCCGGCTTTCTCGCGCCAGTGCCGGACCACTTCGGTGTTCACGGCCACGGTGTTGAGGATCTTCTCGACCTCGACCTGGTCGGCCCAGTCCGAGACGTTGCCCAGAGCGCGGAGTGCGTCTTGCGTGCCGGGCACGTCCACCACGAAGGCTTTGGGCGGGACCAGGAAGCCCAAAGCGACGAGTTCGCGGATGGTGATTTGATCGGCCACGTTGTCGAACACCCGGCGCAGGCCCTTACGGTCGGAACGATCTGGTGTGGCCGTGAATCCGGCCACCATGCACTTGGGGTTGCGCGCCTTGACCGCCTCAATGATGTCCAGCCAGGTCTTGGATACGCAGTGGTGCGCTTCGTCGAGCATGAGCAGGTCGATTTCAGGGATGCCGGCCAGGTGCCGGTGGAGCGTCTTGTCCATGGCGAAGGTCACGTCGCCGCGCCAGGACTTCACGTCGGACGTAAACAGGCCAACCTTCGCTCCAGTGAGGACTTTTCGGTACTTAGCGAGATTCTGGCTGACGAGCTCCTGCCGGTGTTGCAGGACCAGTTGGCGGCCGCCGATACGGCCGCCAAGCATGGCCATCATGATGCTCTTGCCCGCGCCGGTGGCGGCCACGGCCAGAGTGTTGCCGTGGCCAGCCAGGGCGGTGCAGGCCTTGTCCACAAGACGATTTTGGTACGGTCTGGCGATCATGGAACAATCCTAGAACGGCACGTCGTCCATGCCCGAGGCTTCGGAGGGGAAAACATGCTGACCGGTAGCCGGGGCCTGCCCTTGTGCAGCACCGTAAGAATGGGGCTGTTGCCCAGCCGGTTGGCCCTGGGCCGGTTGAGCCCAGTTAGGGGCGGCAACGCTCTGCTGAGGCTGCGCCTGCTGGGCAGGCTGCTGGCTGGTGGCCGGCGGAGCTCCCCAAGCGGTAGGGGCGGCAGAGGGGGCCGGCTTCTGATGGTTTATCGGGGCGGTCCAAGACGGAGCAGCACCACCGGTAACCTGGGGGATTTCGGGCAAGGGCTTATCGGAAATGAACTCTCCGCCGTTCATGACCGAGGGGTAGGCTTCGTGGTTTGGGGTGACGACCTTCTTGATCTGATTGTTGACGTACCTGTCGCCCGCCTTGGGCTTCTCGCAGCCGACAACGATGCCAAATATGACGCCGTTCAGCTCTGCCCAATCGTTGAGTCTGCGTCCCTGCATGGCGGTCGGGCTTTGATCGTCGGGAGGAATGTTGCGCGACGCCTCGACGATGGCGCGAAGCTTTTGTCCGGCGATCTTGACCGCCTTCATGCCGTCCTCGGTCTGGGCTCCCACGCCAAAATTTTCCCAAACTTTGCGGCCGGTGTAGGTACCGGCCAGAACCTCAAGCTCGCCGTCCAGGTACTCGAACCCAGAATCCGCCCTGCAAATCAGAGGATGAGGGCCTGGTTTTTTGGGCTGCCTGAGATTCAGCCGGACCAAAACGATGGAGTCCGGAGGGATGGCCCCGACGACGTCGCGCTGCTGCTCGTACTGATTGAAATCAATGACCATGACACATCTCCTGCCTACGCGGCGTCGGGTTGGGGTTGAGGCTGGGTCTGGCCGGTAGGGAGCGCGTAGCGCCCATCGGTGGCTTTGCTCAGCTCACGGTGGAAGGCGGCCCATGTACGGTCCTGGCCGACGTAGATTTCGTGCGGGAGGCTCCACCGGTTCTTGGCCACATAGGCCGGGCGCTCATCGGTGTAGAGGACGCGCTCACCGGTGCCGACCGCACGGAACTTGTCTTCGCCCTTCGCCCCGCCGTCCTTGGTCTTGATGGCCTGGCGGCGATAGTTGGCGAACAGGACCATGTCGGCCCACTCCTGCCAGAGCGCCCAGGCCCGCTTGTGGAGCTTGATCTGGTAGCGGTCGTAGGGCTCGCCGTCCGGCGGGTCATGGCGCTTGATCTCGGCGTGGGCCACCAGGACGATGGCCATGCCGCGATTGAGGCGCAGGGAGTCGAAACCGCCCATGACCATGCGCCAATCGGCGTCGGCTTCGACGTAGCCCTTGCCGTAGCCGGCCTTTTCGATGCTGGTTATCTCCAGCCGGGCGCAGGTGTTTGCCCAAACAATCGGCTCCATCCAGTCGAGCGAGTCCACCACAAGAGTGCCGTACGGGTGATCTCCATGCAGGGCCTGGATGGCCTCAATGATCTCAGACATGGACGTGACCAAGCTGGGAAACGTCGGCACGTCGATGGCGGCTGCGCCATCCTCAACGCGAAGCAGGATGGGTCTGTCGAACGTGCATGCGAACGTCGTCTTTCCCAGGCCCTGCACCCCGTAGATGAGCGCTTTTTGCGGGCCGAACGTCGCCGCAGCGCTAGTGATGGTGTCAAGCGAGAAGGACATGGCCTAGTCCTCCTTGCGCTTGTAGGTCACCGCCGGAGCGCCGCCGGTAATGGTCATGGCGGCGCGCGCCTGGTTGGCGAACGCCTTGTCGCCGTACTCGAGGAACGCGTCCAACTCCTTCTTGGAGCGGGGCTCGAACTTGAAGCCAAACGGCTTGAGGAAGGCATCGTTGCCCATGGCCAGGCGCAGGGTGTTCAGCTTTTCCTGGTCGAACTTCACGTACTCCTTGCGCTGAATGGTCACGTCGACGCCCTGACCTTCGATCTTCGCGGTGTTCTTGCCCGGAGGGAACGTGGCCAGTTCTTCCAGCCGGCGATGGATTTCACGCAGCCTGGCGGTGGATTCGTCGATTTCGTCCTTGAGCTCCGCGCCTTCACGGATGAGGGCGACGGCTTCCGGTTCCTTCGGGAATTGGAGAACGCTTGCTTGGGCCGTCTTCATGGGATTTCTCCTGTGGTTAGGGGTTGTTCTTGGATTGGGCTTCCTGAGCTTCCAGCACGCGGGCGTAGAGCGCTCCGGCGATGGGAAAGCGCTTGTCGATCATGGCCAGGCGCACATCCTTCTCTTCGGGCGCTTTTCCCTGGCACGCGGCTTCCGGGCTGCTCCAGTCAAAGGGGCCTCGGCATTCACCGGTGCGGGGATTCTCGAGCGGGCACATCCCAAAGCACATGGTTCACCTCGTCCAGGTGATGCCCAGGCCCACCACGCAGGCCAGGACTATTCCCAAGGGTATGGCCAGGATTTCCAGCCAGTCGCGCCAGGCCTCGGTGTCACGGTCGTAGCAGCGCATAGGCACCTCCTTTCTTAAATGTGGCAGTCCACGATCCAAATCATGGTGTCCGGGGAGAGCGTTTCGAGCATCTGCTCAAACTCCTTCTCCCAGGTGGTGCAGTCTTTTTCGTCCGCGACGCATCCAAACCAGCCCATGTCCCCGCGCTCGCCCCATTTCCCGTCCTTGAGGTAAGCGAACGTGAGCGGGACGCTGTTCTTGGCCACGTAGCCTCCACGGTCCTTGTCGTGAAGCAGGTCGACGCCAGTGAGAAAGGAGCGGTTCAAGCACCACAGGCGGTACGTCTCCAAGGAGTTCGGCAGTCCGGTGGACTCCAGCATTCGAGCGAAGCGCCCCTTGGTCTTGTCGTCCATCGAAAAGAACTCGGAACGCCAGGCCTCAGCGGTTTTGTCAGCCTGGGCCACGCGTTGCATTTCTTCGTCCCAGCGCTTCCCGGCGGCCTGAGCCATGGCCTTCATCATGCCTTCCCAGTTGATGTCGCCGTGGCGGGCGGCGTCCACGCGCAGGGGATCATCCCCGTAGGGGTCGGGCTCGCCGCGCCGGAGTCGGAAATTTTTTGAAAATGTGCTCTCCTCACTGCGAATTCCGGCCACTCCGGCGCTCACAAGGAGGAAGCCAGCCCAGCGCCCGCCAAGCTGATACCAGTCCCACTTGGCGTTCGGGTTTTCCCAATACCCGCGCCTGCCTGCCTTCTCATCGAGGTCACAGTCCTCGTCTTCAACGAACGCTAGGAACTGCTCCTGGCAGTCACCCATGTTGTTTTCCTGAAACGGGGCCATCGCCGCCGCAAGCTCGCCGTGATTCTTGGGGCCGATCACCATGACGCTGAAATGACTCATGCTCGCTTCTCCCGTGGGTTCATAAGGCTCGCTTTCTCTGGTGGGGGCGGGAGCCGGCCTTTCGGCTCCCGCCCTTTGGCTGGGGGGAGGATGACGCCACCAGAGACAGCGAGCTCTTTTGGTTGGCGGCCCAGACCACCCGCTGGTTGGGCCGCCGTTGTCCATATGACCGGGCTTCCCCTTCCCGGATGCCGTGCATGAGGCGTTGTCGTGCTAGGTCATCTGGCTCCTTCCTTGGTTGAGGTTGTCGCATCGTCTCGTTTGTCCGGCCGTTCGAGGCTCGGAAGAGTGGCGGGCCGGGCTTGATACCGGCTCCGGTCTTGCAGGACTTGCTTTTCGGCAAGATATCCACCGGGGGTGATCGCCTGCTACGTTCGGCCCGCGTGTCCTTCCACGCCGCCGCCACTCTTCCAAACCTCGATTTTTCAAACACCTTCTCATCTCGCGCCCGCTAGCTTGTGGTCTTCCCTCTCTCCCGCTTCGCCCACCGTTATTGGGGCTCTGGGCCTTGCGGCCTTGGGTCTGCCGGTACCGGCCTCACCGCGTTTAGCGCCCGGCGGCGCGCCGTGGCCCGTTGGCCGGTGCGCGTCGTCGTTGGTTCCTGTTTAGTCGTTCGACAAAACATGTCAATATGAAATTTGTCGAACAGCAAATTGTGGAGCGAAAAAACATTCCCGCCCTCAGGCAGACGACAAAAGAAAACCCGCCGGGGCGGGCGGGTGCAGGTGGGCCGGGAAGCGGCAGGTGGTGCAGGAGGAAAAGAAAAGGCCCTCCGGGGAGGGCCTTGGGTTGACGGAGGGACTGTCCCTGGATTACTTCTTGCTAGAATGCGGAGAGGAGGGGAACATGATTCAAAAATTTGACGCCCTATCTCTGGAATACAAGTTGAATAACTGGAGCTCCTTGAGGGATATAAACGTCCTGAATGGCCTGCACGATTCCGCCCCGCAGGGCAAAGTCAGCATCCTTTGTGCTGGCCTGTCTGAAAAGACCCTTGATCTCTTCGCTTTCCAGAGAAGTCTCATCAGCGATTATTCCACCAATTTTGGCATGCTCTGCCTCAATAGCTTCTAGTTTCTCGCGAAGAACTTGTTCTTCAAGACGGACGTTTTCAACGTCTAAACCCACGCCGTGGAACATAAATGTTGAGTGCTGGCACGCTATTCTGTTTTTCCCAGCCAAAAATATTGCGTTTCCTATTGAGTCAACATTCCCGACATTGTGCATGGTTATGTTTGTTTGTAGCCCCTTCAGGGTATTGTAAACATGTATCCCATTAGAAACGATACCGCCTGGGGTTGAAAACAGATAGTATATATGATCGCAGCCATTTTCTATAACTTTGAATGTCGCCGCTAAAAGCTGCTCACACGTTTGAGCGTTTATTTCTGCGCTGAAAGAAATGTATACGGTTTTCATTTTCCCTCTCTGTTCAAGTTATGCAGGTTTCCCCCTTCAATCTTCTTCCCCTGCCCCCTTTCCAACTCCTCCATCATCGCCGCCTTGCTTGGGTAGCTCTTCCCGGCCAGCGGCCCACGGTGGACGTGGTAGCCGCCGTGCTTCCGGTCGTTGTGACCGCCGTAGGCGTCCAGGCCGCCGCCGTGGGCGTGGGCGAAGGATGCGGGGAGGAGGAGGAGGGCCAGGGCGAGGAGGAGTGCGGGCATAGTGCCTTTCATAACGGTATTCCTCTTTGGGGAGGCTAGTATGGACTTCTTGTTCCTTTTTTCCCTGTGTAGGGATTTGTATTCCCCTTTGTGCTCCAATTATCAAGTTTTGTGCTGTTGGGTGATGTTCTGACGTGAGGCGCAACATATTTTCCACTTTTTGTTGCATATCCCCTTACATGAGTTGTCCCGCTTGATCTGCTATAAGAGTGCCCCCTGGCGTACAAGTTTGAGCATGGCAGAAGAATAATTAACAGCGCTGAGAATATCCTTGTTAAGTGTCTTGTCATTGATACGCTCCCTATTCATCCATCTCAAATGATCTCATTTCTCCCGATTCCATGTCGAGCGCTTCAATTGTAACTGTCCCCCCGAAGCGAGATACAGAATTTACATCCATATACCTGTAACCTGTGTTGTAGTCGTAAACCTCAACCGTGTTCCCGGACCTGACAGTGTTTCCTTCATTAATCTCAATGTATGTGCTCTTGTCGTAATCATATCCACTCCATGTCAGTCCGTCAGCAGCGATAGAGAATGAGCCGATAACAAAAACGAGGGTAGCCAGTATGATTCTCTTCATCGTCGTCGTCCTCCTTGTGTAAAGATAGAATATTCTATTTTAAAGCCCAAAAAAAAGAAAGCCAATAACCAGCGACACCAGGCGTAAAGCCGCGCGTGATCGAGTAGGGGTGCGCGCACCACCCATGACGATCTGCGGATCTACTCGCCATGGGTGCCGGTAGGTTTTTCAGGTTGTCCCACATCAGTTGGACTGGTCTTCATGGTGCCCACCCGCTCCTCAGCAAGTGCAACGATACGATCTAGCGTTTTCTCAACTGCCGAAGCCATTGCCAGGGCCTCCACCATACTCAGGTCCCCTGGCTTTTTTACTCTTTGCGTCCATCGCTTAGAATCTGCCCCTTCGCCAAAAGCAGCAACAACAAATGCAGAAACGTCGAAAGGCTCTTCATCATTGTCTGCCTTGTCTGGGGGGAACTTCCCTGACTTCACAATTTGGTCGCGAAGCTCGTCTATGATGGCTATACACATTTTGCCTACGCCCTCGGAGAAGACAGGTACGGTCTCGACTTCTGGGAAAACCAACTCGGCGTTTAGTTTCTCCAGCACTCTGTCTAAATTCGGACTCTGAAAGCGCTTTTCCCCCTTCAGAAAATTATTGAGTCCAGCCGGGTCAAGCTCGAAGGCGTCGGCGAGCTGTTTCCGATTCTCAAAGGCCTTACCAGGGCCAATCAAACCCAAGAGCCTTTGGCGGATCATCTCCTGAAGGTCCATTTTCAAGACTTTTGCAGGTTTGGCCTTTCGTTTCAATCGGAGAACTCCAAATATGCGGTTGACATTGTTTGTCGATCGACTAAAACAGGGCGCATGAAACGCTTGAAAGACGAACTTGACGCCTATTTCCGGGCAAACCCGGGCATCAAGCCCTCTCATTTGGCCCGGGCCGCCGAGGTTGATCCTTCACTCTTTTCCGCCGTGAAGCACGGCAGGAAGGATGGTTGCAGTGACGTCACCTACCGCAAACTTCTCCCCTTCCTTCGCGGAGAACGCCTTGTTCAGCGAGAGGATGTCAGATGCCCGAGCTGACCCCCCACACCTGCCTCAACTGCGGCCTGGCCAAGCGCCTCGCCGGCGACTGGCCACGTCGCGGAGCGGCGACCTGCGCCATTACTCCCGGCATCGCCAGGGCCATGTTGCCCGGCGCGTACCGGGCCGCGTCGTCCGTCCGTGCCCTGCCGATCTACTCATCCGAGCCTTACGAAGCATGTGCTGCGTGGCGCCCGGTGGAAGCGGCTTGGTGGGTTGATGAGTGTACGGAAAAGAATTTTCAGCCAGGCCGTAAGGTCGAGGAGTAGGACATCATGGATGGATACGCATCTTGCCAGGACTGCCCTGACCGTCCGTTCCATATGAATGACTGCGCCATTCGCACGGGAGGGGCGTGTAACTGCGCCTTTCCCAGTGGCAGCATGAAGAATTGGAAATGCGGCGACTGCAAGAGCCGCCGCTTCCATTTGTCGGACTGCTCCGTTCACAATGGACCGGCGCTTCCTCCTGGGGGATGCGACTGTGGACTCAAAGTTTCGCGACAACTCGCGGAATAGCCTTGTCTCCTGCGGAGTTGTAATGCGGACGAGTCCCCTGGAACTCTTCACCAATCGTGCAATCTCGGATTTCGGCAACTGTGAAGAGATGCCATCCTGCCCCGGCTCCGCTTTGGCTATGTCCAGACACATGCCAGCATCGAAGCAGGCCCTGCCCGCTTGTTCCGTATCCGCAGCAATGCGGCTCAACGGTCCGCATTCCTCCGTTGTACCAAAGGTTGAGGGTTCTATGCCCACGGATTGCCTCGGCAACGGTTTCCATTTTCGACATTTCGGTCCTCCTGTTGGTTTTGGGTTCATTGGTCGCACAATCCCCATACCGGCAGGAGGGCCGGAAATAAAGCGAGCACGAATGAATATCACGTCTCCCACAGAAACCCCTGGCGCTGGTGCCCCTGGCCTGCCTCGAGGTGCGCCCAAATGAAGGCCACAATGTTTTGCATCTCTTCTTCCAGGGGGCCAGCCAAGGGCAGGCTCCGGTACTCCGGCTCCTGCCCAGGCTGGATGAACCTGACCAGGGCTATCGGGCCGGCGGGACCGGCGGGGAACGTGACTCGGATGTCCATGCTCTCTGCCTACAGCATGAAACATGAGCATTCGCCACGGCAAAAACAGAGGACCATTGCCAGATGAACCCGCGCCAATTCTTCGCCGCGTGCATGCAGATTCTGGGAGAGGAAAAGCTCTCGAAAATCTGGGGCGTGTCGCAGCGTCAGCTCTACAGATTCGCGGCAGACCCCATGCATTGCGGGGATTGGGCCTTCAACCCCCTGGAGCGCCTGCAGGAGACGGTGAAGGAACTCAAGATTTTCGGCCGAGAGGATATCGCGGCGCATGGCGTTCGATGCCTGGCGTCTACCCTGGGGTGGACGATCCAAAGCCCGAATCGCGCGACCCGCGACGTACGCCACATGGAAATCATCCGGGCAGTCACCGACTACCTGGACGCCGATGAACGGAACGTGGATTTCATGGAACTGGCCGAATACCGGGAGCGCCTGGTTGAGGCGGTCGAATCGCACTGGGTGCGCCGACGTGCGAAGGCTGTCAGCTTTCGGCGAAGCAACCGGACAAGCGCCCATTCCCAATCAAGGCGCTGGTGGTGGCCGTTTGGGGCCGCAAAAGAAGAGGAGTAGCCATGGACCAGATCAACCCAGCCGGCCTTTCCTCCGTCTCCACCGTCGATCCACTCCACAAGTGCACGCTCGGCGCGGCCGACTCTGCCGCAATGAAAACGACCCGGCTCCAGAAGCAGAACCGGCCCTGGATATGCTCCAAGCGCAAAGTTCGCGTGACCAACGCTCAGTGCCGAGCTGCCCATCTCGCCGGCGAGGACCGCCTGTGCGCGGGCTGCTCCATCCCGAATATTTTGCCAAAAACTGAGGAGGCAGAAGTGCCCAGCACAAAAAAGGGAATCTGCGAAAATTGTGGCGAAAACAACGTCCTCGTCTACCCCACGGGCGGGAAACGTCTGTGCCATGCCTGCCGAGCGCTCCATACGTTACCCAAGGCCCAGCTGGCCGACGAGCTGCCGGAGCCGAAACAACCCGCCGAATCAGCGCGCTCCGTGGAGATTCCCCCTTCCTGGGACGACTTCACGCCGTACACCTCGTCCAAGACCAGGCCCAACAGCTGTCACGCCTCGATCCGGGCGGGGAAAATCGACCTGTCCGTTGCTGTGCTCGAACTTTCCGGCCTCGCTGTCGGTGACCGTCTGGAACTCGCCTACCGCCAGGGGACCAGCGAAATCGCCATCAGGAAGGCCCCTCCCGAAAGCCCCGACCAGAACACGGCGAAACTGTGCGGAAAGCTCGGCTCAAGTCGTTACGTCTCTTGCCGTGCGCTGATCGAACGGTTGGGCGTCGAGAACCGAAAGCGGCTCCCCGTCGAGTTCTACCCCTGGGGCATTGTCATCAAGGCCGGAACGGAGCCGGCTGCCTAGAGCCATGATCGACCTCAACAGCTACTCATCCAACGCCGTGTCCGAGCGCGTGGACTGGCACATCAACGCCGCCATAGACCGCGAAGCGCAGGCGGAGCCCGGCCGCACCTATCTCGGTGCGTCGATCCTGGGCGACCCCTGCGAGAGGGCCGTCCAGTTCTACGCCATGCAGGCCCGTCAGGATCGTGTGCCTACAGGCCACAAGCACGACATCTTCGCCCGGGGCCATTGGATCGAGTCGCTCATGATTCGTCGCCTGCGCGGCGCCGGCTTCCTGCTGGCCGACGTGGACCCGCGTACCGGCCAGCAGTTCGAGTTCGTCTGGAAAGGATTTCGCAGAAAGCTTCGTGGGCACCCGGATGGGCTGCTCCTGCATTGGCTGGGCGAAGGAGAATCCCCCGTGGAGCTCCCCGCTCTTTGGGAATGCAAGGGCCTGGGCTCGAAATGGTGGAAGAGGGGCATCAAAGACGGCCTGCGTTGGGCGTTCCCCAGATATTTTGGCCAGGTGCAGCTCCTCATGGGTGGATTCAACCTGCCCAGGGCGCTCTTCACCTCGGTCAACGCCGACACCATGGAGCGCCACCACGTGGTGGTCCCCTTTGACCAGGCCGCCTACAACAACCTCCTGGCCCGGGCCCAACGCGTCTTTTTGGCCATCATGGCGGGAGAGATGCTTCCCCGCGGCTACGGTACCGAGACTCGCATGGAATGTCGCATGTGCAACTTCTCAACCACGTGCTGGGCGACGAAGTGAACGACAAGGAGCAGCCGCCCATGAGCCGGGTCATCGACCTGAATCTTGCCAAGAGGCAGGATGAAGAGATCGGACACCAGAAGACCTCGGTGTTCGAGGCTGTTGAGACTTTCAGGGATTTCATCGCGCAGTCGGGTCTGGGCAGGCCAGAGATCATCCCTGACGGAAGAATCCATCGCTTCGATTTGCCGGATGAATACGCCGGGAAGAAGGGAGGGTGGTATCTCTTCCATCCTGATGACAAGCCATGCCCGGCTGGCGTGGTTGGAGCCTGGAAGCTAGATTTCAAAGAAAATTGGAGCCTGAAAGCAAACTGGGAACTGTCCACAGCGGATAGAGACCAACTCCGTGAACTTCTACGCTCGGCGAAAGAAGCCCGCGATGCGGAGCGTCGAAAAGAGGCTGACGAGGCGGCAAGCTCGGCTACCGCGATACTCACAGCCTCTCCGGACGCCACGGATGATCATCCTTACCTGAAACGCAAGCGGGTAAGAGCTTTCGGCCTCAAAGTCGGAGAGCGCCAAACCCTCCTGGTCCCGATGTTCGACACGGCCGGCCAGATCAGAGGGTTACAGCGCATCAAACCTGACGGGAAGAAACTCTTCCTGAAGGACATTGACCCCAAGGGAGCCTTCGGTTGGATCGATGGCGACAGAACCACGATCTACATGGCCGAAGGATACGCGACCGGCGCTAGCGTCCACATGGCCACAGGCTCGGCCGTGGCCATCGCGTTCAACGCCGGCAACCTGGAACCGGCCGCCAAGGCGGTCAAGGAGGTGTTCCCTTCATCGCGGCTGATCATCGCCGCGGACAATGACCGTTGGACCACCGATCAGCAAGGAAGACCTCGAAATGTCGGCGTTGAAAAAGCCCTTGTGGCCGGGCATGCAGTAGGGGCACAGGTCAATGTGCCTGAGTTCCGAGACCTGTCCAGTCGGCCCAAAGACTTCAACGATCTACACACCCTGGAGGGCCTGGAATCTGTCCGCGTCCAGGTTCAAGGGTTCAAGATCAAGCTCGCGGATTGGAGTCTATCCAGGCTTCAAGGGAAAGAGCCGCCCCCGCTCAAATGGCTCGTGGAGAATCTATTCCCGTGTGGGAAGGTAGTTGTCCTGGCAGCCGCAGGGGGAACAGGGAAAGGCCTCCTCACCCTGGATATGGCCATTAAGGTCTCAGCCGGCCCGTCTCAAGGGATAGACCTTGGCGGAGGTGACCTCGTCATGGGTCATCGCATCAATCAGCACGGCCCGGTGATCATTCTCGCTGCTGAAGACGACGCCGATGAGATCCACCGTCGCGTTTTTGGGTTGGGGCGCACGCTCCCAGAATCTCTCTACGTGGTAACGTCCCCCGACCTGGACGAACCCAATCCGCTCGTGGTCAACGGACCACGCGGGCCAGAGAGAACTCCATTCTGGGATGAGTTTTTGTCCCAGGCCATACGTATCAGACCCGGCCTCATCATCGTCGATCCGTTGAGCTGCTTCGTTCATGCCGACGCCAACGACCCCGGAGTCGGCCAATTTGTCATGGCGCTTTTGAGTTCCATGGCCCGAAAGACCGGGGCAGCTGTCATCGTAGTGCACCACTTCGCCAAACTCAAGGACGGCATCAAGACACCAGAGCAGGCCCGTGGAGCCATTCGTGGCGCAGCGGCGATCGTGGACCACGCCAGAGGAGCATATGCGCTATGGAGCGAAGCGGACGACAAAGCTCGCCAAGTTTGCAAGCAGCTTGGCGAAGGGTTCGAACGGGGGAAAGTGGTCTGCGGTTGCCTGGTGAAACACAACTACCGGGGTGACGACGAGATTCATACCTACGTTCGTGGTGAGAACGGATTGCTGACTAGGCGTGACCTCACCATCACTGAGAAGGTGCGCGAGCATCGACCCAATCAGTTTGCGGCCCTCGTCGACTGCATCCGGGACTGGGCCGAGAAAGGTCAGCCGTTTACCAAGTCCGGGAAACCGAACGGACTTCATGAAAGACGTGAGGACCTGCCAGTAGCCCTCAGAGACCTTGGAAAGCATACCCTTGAGCGCATGGTGCAAACCCTCCTGGATGAAGGGCGTCTTGTCTCCTGCGTTGCCGTGGGAGGGAGCGGGAAAAATCGCCTCGACGTTCCTGGCGGACCCGTCGCACAGGGCATCATCAAGGCCATGCCGGGTTCAGGAGAGTGATTCTATGGCACAGTTAATGCTAAAGAACTCGTTCCCGCCTGTTCCCGGATTTCTGTTCCCAGTCCATGCTAAACATTACAATACGTTAGAATGCGTTCCCGCTTGTTCCCGGCTTGTTGTTCCCGCTAAAAGGAAAAGTAGGACAACAATTGTCCGTGTTCCCGCTTGTTCCCGGTTTTGGGCTTGTTCCCGCTTGTTCCCGGGAACTGTTCCCGGCCTAAAAACCCCGCAACCCGCATGGTTGAGCCATTTCGTGTTCCCGCGTTCCCGGTTCGTGTTCCCGGCTGGGAACGTAGAGCTGGCCTATGTTCCCGTGTTCCCGGCCTCCCCCCTCTCTAAGAGAGGGAGAGAGCTTAATACTCTCCCTCTCCGGGAAGAGAGGACGTGGGCACGAGAAGAAATTTTTTCAAAATAAAAAAGGTGGGGATATGATCGAACTAAAACTTCCCTGGCCGATCTCGACCAACAAGGCTTGGAAGCCGCATGGAAATCGCTTTCGGCTCAATCCGAAGGTCAAGGTGTTTCGCCTGGCAGTAAAGAGCATCGTCGTGGCGGCGAAACTCACCGGCCTTCCTTTGCACGGGCCATTGCAGGTCGACGTAATGCTCTTTCCACCTGATCGGCGCATCAGGGATGGAGATAATTTCGATGGGAAGGTGCTTTACGACGCCCTGACCAAAGCCGGCGTGTGGTGTGACGACTCTCAAGTCAGAGACAGACGACAGCGGTGGGGCGAGGTCGTGAAAGGCGGATGCGTGGTGATCAAGATCGCTACGCTTGGGGAAATGGCGGCATGAAAAAGGCCCTGGCTTACGCCAGAGCCTTGCGCTTTCTACCTCGTCGAAGCCGCCGGCTTCGGTGGGCGGCCGCGCTTCGGACGCTCCAACTCTTGATATGCCGCGATATCGGCCTCGGTAAAAATCCAGTCGCGTCCCGTGCGCTCGCCTCCCAATTGTCCCGCCAACTGTCTAACTCGGGCGGGGGTCACCTGGAGACGTTCTGCGACCTGCGAGGTGGAGAGGACTCCGCCCGTACCCCCGTTGGCCGCGGTAGGATGGTGTTCCGCCTGGGACATCCAATAATCCCGGTTGATGCTCCACCCGACATCGCGGTGCCACTCGGAGTCCTCGACCCCCCACCCAGTCATCACGGACAGCAGGTCCGGCATGTTGGCCCGACCATTTGTCAGGCGCAGCAGGTTTTGCAGAGGCTGAATAGCCTCGTCGGGGGTCACCGTATGCAGGAACCGGATGAGGCGGGGCCGCGTGGTTTCCTCGTCGAGTTTTCCCAGTTCGTGCCAGAGGGTTCCTCGGGTGGGCGTTTTTATCCCGCAAATTGTGGCCGTCAGCAGATTTATGCTCTCAGGGGCTATCGTTTCTCCCGATGTGACGAGCGAGTCCCTCACGGGGTGCCGTTCGAGATTTTTCAGGGAGGGCCACGGGACAAGGGCGTCGCGTCCTTCCCTGTGAAATGCGGTCCAAATGTCAACGAGGCGCTGAATGGTCATCTATGCCTCCCTGTGTCCGGTGATGGTGAGGATAAAACCACTTCCACGACGTTCAATGAGCCCACGGCTTATCCAACGGCGCACGGTAGAGGTGGAGACGCGCAGTCGGTCTATGCGCACGACATCACCGGGGAGGGGGTTGCTATGACCCTGGACACCGCGGTCGTCGATCTCGTGAACAGTATCGTGGAAAAGTTGGCTGTACATGGCGTGCTCCTTGTTTGTGCTTGAGGGCGATTCCCGTCGCCGTTGATAAATATCTAACGCTAGCGTTAGCAGTTGTCAACAAAAAATTTGCGCTAGGGTAAAAATATTTTAACCAGTGAGGACAAGAGGTTATGAGTTCACATCCTGAAAAGAGGCCGGAGATGGATAGGGAGAGCGGGGAGAGAAGATGATCAGCAAATACGATTTGAGAGGCCGGAAGGCCATTTTGGCGTTTTGGGGGCTGAAAAAGTGGGCTTCAGTTCTTCGTCGCATAGAGTCTGGTGCTCCAATTCATCGGGAGCCAGGGAGGAGGAAGTGGATTGCGTCATCAGAAGAACTTGACGCGTGGAGCGTCGGCCATTTCGAAGAGATATCCGAGCCACGCCCCCAATAGGTCCGCAAAAGTCCACAAAGGTCCGCAAAGGTCCTCTTCTCAACTGGAAAATGTTGTGCCTTACTGGGGGGCATGAGCCGCCCTAACTCTCAGGAAAAGTTGACCGCCAAGCAGGCCGCTTTCGTCCTGGAATACCTCAAGGATTTGAACGCTACCCAGGCTGCGATTAGGGCAGGGTATAGTGTTAAAAATGCAGGAAGAATTTCAACTGAACTGGTCAGTAAAAGTCACATTGTCGAAGCGATAAAAGAGCAGCAGCAGGCCATGGCGCGCCGCACGCTCGTCACTGCCGACAGGGTGATCGCGGAACTGGCGAAAGTGGCGTTTGCCTCAATGCGGAACTACGTCACTGTCAACGAAGACGGCACGCCTGTTCTTGATTTTAACAACAACGCTGCTGATCTCGGTGTTGTTTCAGAGATTACTCAGGAAACATACGTTGAAGGCAAAGGGGAGGATGCTCGTGATGTAAAAAGAACACGTTTCAAGCTGTACGACAAAATGAACGCTCTTTCTCAGCTCGCCAAGAATCTGGGGATAACCCCGGAAACACTCAACGTTCAATCCAGCAAAAAGTTCGAAATACGCATCATCAAAGGGCCTGGTGACGACGATGCTTGAATATCGCATGTCGCAAACCCTTAGACGCTTTCACGAGGACAATTCTTTCGTCCGTGGGATTATGGGGCCTGTTGGGTCAGGCAAGTCCGTGTCCTGCTGCTGGGAGATTTTTATGCGTTCCTGCGCCCAGGCCCCTGTCCAGGACGGGAAGCGCCGTACTCGTTGGGCCGTGGTGCGAAACACATACGGCGAACTTCTGGACACAACGTGGAAAACTTGGTCGGAGTGGTTCAAGCCGGGCCTGTTCGGCACGTTCAACAAGAGCGAATTCACATTCACGTTGCAAGCGGACGATGTCGAAGCGGAAATCCTTTTCCGCGCCCTGGATCGTCCGGAGCATGTTTCAAAGCTGCTGTCGCTGGAGCTCACCGGGGCCTGGATCAATGAGGCGAGAGAGGTCCCCAAGGCCATCCTGGACGGAGTCACCGGGCGTGTAGGGCGCTACCCCAAGAAGATCGCGGACGTCGCCGGAGACCTCACAGGCAACTCCTCGTGCACCTGGTGCGGTGTGATCATGGACACCAACCCGCCGGACGAGGACCACTGGTGGTACCGTCTCGCCGAGGATGAAGTGCCCAGCGGCTGGAGATTTTTCCGGCAGCCTGGCGGCCTGATCCGGAAAAATGGGAAGTGGGTGCCCAACCCCGCAGCCGAAAACATCGCCAATCTGAACGGCGGATATGACTACTATCTGCGCCAGCTTGCTGGAAAATCTGAAGAATACATCACAACGTATCTTGGCGGCCAATACGGCGTCGTCGGGACCGGTCGGCCTGTCTACCCCGAGTACAACGACCTGATTCATGCGTCGACAACGCCGCTTACGGCGGTGCCTGGCGTGCAGCTTATCCTATCCTGGGACTTCGGCCTGACGCCTGCGGCTGTCCTGCTCCAGCCCACGGCCAGGGGGAGGCTGCTGGTCCTGCGCGAGTGGTGCGCCGAGGACATGGGCATCAGGCAGTTTGCCGAGCAGGTGGTCAAGCCGGACCTCACCCGGGCATACCCAGGATTCTCCGTCCGGAGCGTTGGCGATCCGGCCGGGGCACAACGGGCGCAGAACGATTCTACGCGGAGCTGCTTCATCGAGCTGTCCAAACTCGGGATCCCCACCTCTCCTGCCCCCACAAACGCATTCCTCCCTCGGCGTGAGGCCGTGGCATGGTTCCTCACCAGCCTAGTGGACGGCCAGGGGCGGCTAGTAATCGACCCCTCGTGCAAGCGCATCCGTAGGGGGTTCCTCGGAAAGTATTTCTTCGAGCGCGTCAAGGTCAGTGGCGACGAGCGGTTCAAGGACGAGCCCTGCAAGAATCTCTACTCGCATCCGCATGATGCCCTCCAATATGGCTGTCTGACGGCCAGGGCTGGGCAGGGACGGATCGATCAGGATCAACAACGCAAACCACGTCCCCGCCCGCGTCGGTCGGGATCACGAGCGGGGTATTAGTAGATGGGAAAACGTGACTTCAGCCGCATCGCGGATCAGGCCGATACGCTCGGCCTCCGCCTCCTCTCCAGGTTCGAGGAGGCGGAAAAAGACCGTCAGGAAGTGGAACAGCGCTGGATCAAAGCGCTGCGAATGTACCGGGGAAAGTACGACGACGAAACGTTGTCCGACATCGACGCGAACCGTTCGTGCACGTTTATTCGCTCGGGCCGCATAAAGGTGGAGAATCTGACGAGGCTCGAGCTTTCCATCATGCTGGGCCAAAACGACACGTCGTGGACGATCGAGCCGACGCCGAACCCGGATGTGAGCGACCAGGACTGGCAGGGGCTGGTGCAGCGAGTGATGACCGCCAAGCCGGACGCTGGGCCTGAGGACTTCGAGGCCGCTGTGCGGGCCTTGGCCGACATCAGGGCCCGGAACATGAGTCGGGAAATCCGGGACCAGTTGGACGGGAACGAGAAACGGCGCTGGTCCGACATCATGCGCCGGGCTGTGTTTTCGAAGAACCTCTACGGCACGGGATGTGTGAAGGGTCCGCTGGTCGAGGAGTACGAAAGCACGTCATGGAAGCAGGGTCCCATGCTGGATGAGGGCGGCCACCCTGCCGTCAACCCGCAGACTGGGCAGCCGGTCATATCCTGGCAGCCCGTGCGTGAGAAAAAATTGAGGCCCTACGTCGAGCACGTTCCCCTTTGGGGCCTGTACCCGGACACGTCGGGAAAATCACTTGACGAGGCCACATTCATTTTTGAGCGCCACATCTACACCAAACCGGAACTGCGATCCCTCGGCAAGCGGGAAGACTTCGATGCGTCGAAAATCGACGCTTTCCTGCGCGAGTACCCCGAGGGGAATGCCGACACGTGGAAGGACTATGAGGCCAGCCTGAACGCCCTCTCCGACGACAAGGGGGCCGGCCTGAAGCGGGCGCGCCAGTACGAGGTGCTGGAGTTCTGGGGACTGGTGCGCCTCGGGGACATCGCGGAGTGCGGATGCGATGTCCCCGAGGATTCCGACATCGAGGAGGACGTGTGGGCCCACTGTTGGACCCTCGGCCCCATGGTCATCAAGGCCGCTATCCAGCCGCTGGAGGGGGTCACCCTCCCGTATCATTTCGGATATTTCGACAAGGATGAGTCCTCGATATGGGGGCAAGGGCTCATGGATTTGACCGAGGACACGCAGGACATGCTCAACTCCGGCGTGCGCATCCTGCTGGATAACGCGGCAATCTGCGCTGGCCCGCAGATTGAGGCCAACGCTGATTTTTTCGACAACGGGGAGGACTTCGAAAGCGTATATCCATTCCGCATCTGGGTCCGGGGCGGCAATGGAATGATGGCGGACCCCAATGCCCCTGCCTTGCGCGTTTATACCATCCCCTCAATGAGCCAGGATGTACTCTCCATCATCCAATTGGCGGAACGATTTAACGATGAGGTCTCTGGCGTGCCTTCTTCGGACACGGGAGACATTGGTAGAATCGGCAAAGACCAGACAGCCACAGAGGCGTCCATCCGCACGCAACGCAGCAACACCATGGTGCGGGAACAGATTCTGCGCTGGGATGACAACGTAACTAGGCCTGTCATTACAGATGTATACCGTTGGAATATGCAATTCAACGACCGGTCAGACATCAAGGGGGACTACGAAGTCAAGGCCCGTGGCACCGCCGGGACCCAGGCCAAGGAGATCAGAGCCCAACAACTGGTTGCGTTCTGGCAGATGGTCATGAGCGACCCCGAGGCCAGGAGCATGGTCAAGGTGGATGAAGTGCTTCGGACTATAGGCCAAAACATGGAAATCCCGGATGCGATCCTCAAGGACAAGGAGGAGTATGCGGCCTGGCAGCAAAAGCAGATGGAGCAGCAAGCCATGATGCAGGGGCAGATGGTCATGCAACAGATCGGCCCCGTGCTCCAGGCTCACGAAAAGGCCATCCAGCAAATCGCGCAAATGATGCAAAAGCTTGTGGCCCATGGGCAGAGCGGGGCGCAAGGAGACGATACCAGGCGAGCCGAGCTTGCCCTGAAGGCGCAAGATTCAGCCCAGTCCCATGAGATTAAGAAAGCTGAACTGGCCATGCGTGCGGATGAGGGGAGAACCGAGAAACTCAAGGCGGTTGGCCAGTTGGAAACCAAGAAAGCGGACTTGCTGATGCGCGGTGCCTCTCAAACCGCAGGAGTACAACATGCCGAGTGAGCGAAGCATCGACGTATTCAGGTCCCTGTACGAGCGGAAGGACGATCTCGTGGTCAGGGAGTTCGTCAAAGGTTTGGGACTCTCCATCCATGAGGGACATCGAGCCCTCGAGGCCCTGGCGGACCCTCGGTTGATCGCCATTCAGCAAGGACGCATTGAGTTGGCCCGGCACATCATCAAGGGGATCACCGAACCGATCCGCATCAAGGGGGACAAATGACAGCCCCAACCGTACGCGTTACCGCCACCGTTTTCGACCAGGCTGGTCAGCCCATTGAGGGGGCGACCATTCTCATGACCCTGGACCGGTCTGAGGTCTATCAAGGGTTCGTGGTCCCGGCCTCGGCCAGCGGGACGACAGATGCGACTGGACAGACCGTATTGCTCGTTTTCCCTAATGCACTCGGGGTGAACGGCAGTCAGTACAAGGTCACGGTCACCACTCCGGAGAAGACCATTCGCTCCACGGCGGTAGTCCCGAATTCAGACAGCTACCTGCACGATATCATGCAGACTCCACCGTACCCGGCGATTTCCCTGGCCCAGCAGGCGACGAACCAGGCGCAGGTGTATGCGGCTCAGGCGGGGGCGAGTGCCACGCAATCTATGGCTGGGGCAGCGACGGCTGTGGCCAGCAGGGATGAGGCCCTGGCCGCACGAGATGTTGTGTTGTCGTCCCAAGCCGTAACCGTGGCCGCCCGCGACCAGGCCGTGGATTCGGCCACCGTGGCCCAGGCCGCCCGCGACCAGGCCGTGGCCAGCGTGGGCGCGGTCAAGGTGAGCGTGGCCGACACAACCGCCTCCACGCTCTCCGAGGCCTTGGACGTCAACGCCCCCATGGGCATGGCCATCGAGAACCCCGGCGGGGACGAACGGCTGACGCTTTCGGTTTCCGATCTTGCCGGGGCCGCGGCGGACCAGGACGGAGCCGCCGGTCTGGTGCCGGCTCCCGCGGCGGGCGACGAGGCGAGGTTTTTGCGCGGCGACGCCACCTGGCAGCCCCTGGACGCCCAGACCCTCGGCCTGGACCTGGTGGAAAACGTGCCGGCCGTGGATAGACGCCTTGGCCAGGCCAGGGGCGACCTGGTCGCGTTCAGCGCCGCCGGGACGCCGGCCCGTCTGCCCGCCGGAACGGACGGCCAGGTGCTCGTCGCCGACAGCACGCAGGCGTGCGGCCTTCGCTACGTGGCCCCCAGCGCCGGAGCCTGGACGACCTTCGAGGCCCTTCCCACGCGCACGGACGACGCCACGTTCGCGGTGGCGGACACTGCTGCGAACCAGGCGATTTTCGCGCCCGGGCGCCCGATCCGGTTTCGGCAAAACGACACCACGTCCTGGGTCTACGCCCTGGTCACGGCCTACAACGCGGGCGTGGTAACCATCGCCGGAGCGCCCTACACGTCCACTATCGGAGCCGATTCGGGGCGCGAGATGCACTATGGCGACATGGCCCGCCTGGTACAGGAGACCGTCGCCTTTGCCGGCCGCTTCGCGGCTGTGGCCACCACCCAGGCCATCCAGGATATGCTTTTGCTCCGGTACGTCTGGACGCGCGGCGCGGCGCATTGCGTGGGCTTCCGGGTGCGCCCGCTGGTGGACGATTCCGGCGCAGACCAGCCCCACGTCAACGTCTCGTGCAACGGCGCGCTGGTCGGGACGGCCAACGCGGGTGCCGGCCTGGCCGTGAGCGATGCGGCCTGGACAGCCACCACCACGGACATCTCCGTGGCCAACGCGGCGATTGGATTTGGTCAGCCGCTCGAAGTGGTTATCGACGCGGCCGGGACCAACGACGACGCGCGCGACCTCACCGTAATCGTCAACCTGGTGTTGGAGTAGATTATGGGTGTGATCGTTTCGCCTCCCGGCCAACGCGGGCGCGATCCCTACACCAAGTTGCTCCTGACCGGAGACGCCGTGACAGACGCGTCCCTGTCGGGCCGGACCCTGACCAACAACGGCGTCACCGTGATGGACGCCACCGGAACGAACAAGCCGGCCGGTGTAGCCAAGTCGCTGTATTTCAACGGAAGCAGCGCGAAGCTGGCGATTCCGTATTCCGACGACTTCAACTTCGGATCTGGCGACTTTACCCTTGATGCGTGGGTGTGCCCATATAACGCATTACCTAACAACTATGCACTATTTCAACAATACCTTGACAATAGCAACCGGGTTGACTTCATGATTCTTGGAGGGAATTTCCTTAGATGTCAGCACGAAGTCGGCGGGTCGCAGTATTATGCACAAGGATCTTGCGCCGCTCTGGCAGCGAATGCATGGTCGCATCTGGCATGGGTACGATCTGACGGCGCGATGCGTATATATAAAGATGGGGTGGCCATTACGTTCAGCGCCGATACACTCGCCGGGAGTGAGCCGTTTTCAGTGTCTGATTCTGCCGTGTATCACATAGGCTACTGGACTGTTAGCTCGTATTATTTTCCAGGCCAAATCGCTAACCTGCGCATCTCCAAGGGCATCGCCCGCTGGACGCGCGACTTCACGCCGCCACAACGGGCGTACTAGAGGGGGGAGCTATGGATCGTACATATCAGCATCTAATACAGATGGACGGGACGTACATCGTGCAGGAGGTCCGCGCGGACGGCCTGACACGCCTCGTAGCGAAGGGCCACCCTACCTATCTGGCCTGGCTGGCAGCCGGCGGCGTGCCCGAGGTGGTGGCGTATGTCGCGCCGGTGCCTCCGAGCCTAGAGGTGGTCAAGGCGGCCAAGATTGCAGAGATCACGGCCAGATGTGACGCGACTCTCTCCCCCTTGGCCGCCGAATACGGCGTCATGGAGCGCGCCACCTGGGACCAGCAGTCCGCAGAGGCCAAGGCCCTGGTCGTCGACGCCAATGCGGACGCTCCGCTTGTCCGAGCCATGGCTACAGCCAGAAATATCGACGTGATTGAACTGGCCGGACGCATTCTCGGGCACGAGGCCCGCTGGAAGGCTATCGCCGGGGCGGTAATCGGCCAGCGCCAGGCGCTGTGGGACCACGTTGACGCCATCACCGCCGAGACTCCCGACGCCGTGGCCGCCGTGCAAGCTATTGAGGTGGTCTACAGTCCCCCCGAGACATAAAGCGGCACTCAGGCTTAGCGTGGGGCGAACGAAAACAAAAAGGATGACCAAAGACATGCGAAAGGCACCAGAATTGATTCTAGGCCTATTTCTGGCCCTGTGTGCAGCTACGGACGCTTTTGCGTTCCAAGCAACCGTCACCGCAGTCCACGACGGTGACACCGTGACCCTGGACACCGGCCAGAGGGTGCGCTTGTGGGGCGTGGACGCCCCCGAGGAGAAGTCCCGCAAGTGGGCCAAGCAGCCAGGGGCGGACCAGGCGCGAGACTTTCTCGCCGGGCTCGTACTCTGGCAAACCGTCGAGGTGGAACAGAAGGGCCGAAGCTACGATCGGATCGTGGGTGACATCACCTTGACCGACAGCCGGCACGTCTCGGGCGAGATGGTGGCCGCCGGGTGGGCCTGGGTCGATTTGGGGTACTGCCGGAAGAAGGCCTTGTGCGGCCCATGGTCGGATGCTCAGGCCAGGGCACAGGCGCAGGGGGTTGGATTGTGGGGTCTAAGCGAGGCCGTCCCGCCGTGGGATTGGCGGAAAGTCCGGGAGTGAGTTATAAAGGATTCCTTATAAACTGGATAAACTGGTCGCCCCTTCGGGGCGGCCTTTTTCGTGGCGTCACGAAAATGGTCAAGACGTGTGCTCTCACTAATTTGTCAACAGGTACGTAAAGGTCCGTAAAGGTCCGCAAAGGTCCTCTTCTCAACTGGACCAGAATATGTCTTATTCTGGGGCATGCTCACCACTGATCAACACCATGTTTTCATCGCCGAAGCTGCCGTCACCTACGGCCTGCCCCCCGACCTGGTCGCGGCCGTGGTGCGCGTGGAGTCCGGCGGAAATCCTCTGGCCTTTCGGTTCGAGTCCGCGTTTCTCAAACGCTACGTGCTGCCGAACGCCTCGGTGAAGGCCAAGGCCCCATGCAGCCTGGAAACCGAACGCCAGGCCCGGGCCATGTCCTGGGGGCTCATGCAGGTGATGGGCGAGACCGCCCGGGGACTGGGCTTCGACGGGCCGTATCTTTCCGCCCTGACGGACCCGGCCACCGGACTCGATTACGGCTGTCGCCTGCTGGCCCGGCTCAAGGCCCGCTATCTGTCCCGTCACGGCTGGGCCGGCATCGTGGCGGCCTACAACGCCGGATCGGTGCGGTTCGCGCCGGACGGCTGCTTCGTCAACCAGGCGTACGTCAACGCCGTGGCCAAAGCCCTGGGCGGGAGGTGGCCGGAATGAGCGACCGCAGGACCATCGAAGAGGCTCGCGCCGACAGGCGTTGCGATCAATGTCCGCATCGCGAGCGCTTCGGCCAGGGCGAATGCCTGCACCCCCGTCGCGACGAATCCAACACATGCCCCGGCCAGGAAGAGCCGGGCGAGGAGTAGACCATGGCCGGAGAGCCGAAAAGCTGGTGGAAATCCAAGACGCTCTTGGTCAACGGCCTGAGCGCCATCGCTGTATGCGTGCAGGCCCTTTCCGGCCAGCCGTGGTTCGATCCCGAGTTGCAGGCCGCCCTGCTGTCCATGGTCAACGTCGTGCTCCGGATCATGACCAACCAACCGGTGGGGAGGTAGCCATGCACAACGTCGCCTGCCTTGTCCTGGCCTGTGCGCTCCTCTGCGGTGGATGCGCGGGCGTTAAGCCATCTCCCGCGTCTACGCCCGTTTTGACGGCTTCTGACGCCGTCACGCAGCTGGCCGGGTCGACAATGGCCATTGCATCCTTAACCAGCCATCTGCCGAGCACTGGCCCGACGGCTGCTGATGCCGACACCGTGGCCCACATCGAGGGCTATGCGGCATGGGCGAGCGTTGCTCTTCAGGCGCTTAGCCTCGTCGTTAAGGCCGCGGGGATGTAACCGTGCTGGTTGTCCTGCCCTCCGGGCTCATCGCCCCCGACACCTACCGGGACGCCCCGGCCGAGCTGCGGTCGCAGGTGTGCAACGGTTGCGGCCTCGCTGCTTGGCGCGTTGACCCCATCCCGGACACCCTGGCCGGCGTTGGTATCGGAGAGGCCTGCAACATCCACGACTGGATGTACCACGAGGGGGTCGACAAATGGCAGGCCGACGAAGTGTTTTTGCAGAACATGGCATTGCTGTGTTCCAGAGCGTCGAGGCTGTTGCTCCCCATGCGGCTCTCCGAAGCCGCCCTCTATTTTCTCGCTGTTTCGCTCTGTGGTGCGCCAGCCTTCGGAGCAGACCATGTCTGAAACCGACAGCGTGCGCTTGGCCCGCATTGAGGAGAAGTTCGATGCTCTCGCGGACAAGCTTGACGAGCGCCACGAGGGCGTGGCGCGCCGCCTGGAATGTGCGGAAACTGATCTTCGTTCTCTCAAGGATGACCGGGCCAAGGTGGTTGGTGGTGCGGCCGCGCTCGGGTTTGCTGCCGGAGCTGTTGGGAGTGTGATCCTCAAACTTTTTGGAACAACGAAATAGCCGCCCATGTCGGGCCGCAAAAAATACTCAAGGCCGCCCCTCAGGGCCGCCCAAGGACGCAAGAGATGACAGGACAGGAAGCTGAAGCCACGACTTTCGAAGATGCTTGGGATGCCAAATACGCCGCAGGGTCTGGTGAGGCCGACCAGGAGGGCAAGACCGCTGATGATTCAGCCGTCAGGATGCCCGACCAGCCCGCCCCCCAGGTCGAAGCGCCGGGGCAGTTCCAGGAACTGCCGGACCACATAGAGCCGGCGGTGCAAACGGAGCCCAACTCTCAGCCTTCCAAGACGGACGGTGATGACGGCGAGGACTTCCGCACCAAGTACGAGGGGATCAAGCCCCGGTATCAGGCCGAAGAGCGCAAACGCAAGGTCGCCGAGTCGCGCGTCCAGGAACTGGAACAGCGGCTCCGCGAGATGGAAGAGCGCAGCAAGCCTCCGGCTCAGAAGGTGGCGCCCGGGCTCAACCTCGACGATGCGGAGATCGGCGAAATCGAGGATTTCCGCAGGAAGTACCCGGACATCGCCAAGGCTACTGTCGACAACCCGGACCTGGCCGCCAACTGGCAGAAGCTTCTCCTGGAGCGTGGCGAAGACGAAGTGATCGTGACCTACGAAACGGCCCGAGGCTCGGCCTCCGGTGCGGAAAAGAAGGTCATGGCCGAACTCGAACGCCGCGATGCTGAGGCGCACCTGCATGCCATTGAGGCCGAGCACCCGGATTGGCAGGAAGTTGTCCTCAATCCCAACCCGCAAAACCAGCAGGACGTCTACCATCCGGACTTTGTTCAGTGGGTGGACGCCCTGCCCATGAAAGTGGGGCAGGGCGTCGTGTGGGCGCTCCAGCATGGGAATGCCGCCAACGTCAACACCGTCCTGAAAGCGTTCAAGGACTACCGCGCGAATTTGCAGGCCCAGAAGCCTGAATCTCAGCGCGGCCAAGCGTCAACATCGTCGTACCGAACCCCGCAGCAGCAGGCCGCCGTAAGAGGGGCCATGGCTGTCCCTGGAAAGGGCACCCCTCCTCCGAAGTCTGGTCCCGGATCAAACGCCACCTTCGACGAGCTGTGGGACGCGAAGTACGGCAGAAAATAAGGAGAGCAAGCCATGCCTGGCGTTCAGACGTATACCGGACTTTCCCCCCGTACCCAGCTTTATGCGTATGAGAAGTTTCTTGAGAGGGGAGAGCCTTACATGTGCATCCAGAAGTTCATGGACAGCAAGCCGCTGCCCGCGAACAAGTCCAAGACCATCTCCATGCGTCGATATGAGTCGCTGCCCAAGGACCTCAAAGTCCTGGTGGAAGGCATTACACCAGCTCCCTCTGATTTGGACTTCACGGACTACCAGGCCACCCTGACCCCGTACGCCGATCATGTCGTCATCACCGACGTGGTGAGGATGACCCACGAGGACGACGTGTTTACCGAAACCGTGGGGCTCCTGGGCGAGCAGGCTGCCCAGATGATGGAATTCATGCGTTGGGGCATCATGACTGGCGGGTCCAATGTCCAGTACGCCAATGGGACCGCCCGCTCCTCCGTGGCGGACATCGTCAGTGACGTTCTGTTGGCGCGGGTGCTGCGCACGCTGAAGCGCTACAACGCCGTGCATCTGACCAGGGCTCTCACCGCTTCTCCCAATTACAACACGTCCCCCATCGACAGAGCCTACATCGCCATCGGCCACACGGATCTGGAGAATGACATCCGCGGGCTGACCGGATTCGTCCCTCGCGAAAAGTACACGTCCATGACTCCGTTCGACGGCGAAGTCGGTTCCTGGCGAAATATTCGCTTCATGCTCGGCTCCATTTACGAGCCGTTCAAGGACGCCGGAGGCGCCACCGGCGCGGGCACCACCCGCATCTCCACTTCCGGTTCCAAGTGCGACGTGTACCCGTTGATGGTGTTCGGCAAGGGATTCTTCAGCGGCGTGGCCCTGAAGGGAAAATACGGCGTCAACGTTGACGCCGTACCGGCCAAGCGCTCCGAATCCGATCCCCACGCTCAGCGCAATGTGGTCGCCTGGGAGACCATGCAGACCGCGCTCATCACCAATCAGCTTTGGGGTGTCCGCGTCGAGGTGGCCGCCACCCTGTAAGGATTCGTCATGGCGCTTGAAGGCATCCGGCTGGCGATAGCCAACATACCCGATGGAGTCACGAGGGACGCCCTCAACCAGATTGCGTCGCATTTGGAGGGGTACAACTCCCACACGCACGTTTGTGCCGAAACTGGAGCGGTCAGCTCGTGCCCCACGACGTTGTCCCCTGGGAAATCGGTCCCGGAAGGATCTGAAAGCGCATTTCCCGTCTAACCGGGCGGGGATAACTCCCCGCCCAAACTCAAAGAGGTAAATTTATGAGTAATGAAGACGGATTCACCATCCCCCCGGATTCGCAGGGTGAAGAGAACAACGTCCCCCCCGGCGCTTCGCAGCAGGGTGAAGACGGGGATGAACCCCAGGACGTCGGGACTTCGAAGCGTTCGGCTGGGAAGCCGGGCCGCCCCGGCAGGCAGGCCAAGGACGCTGTCGCCCAGGAAACCCTCAAACCGGTAGCGATGGAAGAGCACGTCCCCAAGGACGTGCCTCGTACCCTGGTGCGATTCCTCGAAACGTCCGGCCCTGGTGGCGATGGACGCGTGACGCAGGTCGTCAACGGTGTGTGCTACTCCTACGTGCGCAACGAAGACGTGTACGTCCCCAACTTCGTCTTATCCGCCATGCAGGACTCGGCCCCGGCTGAGACCGACCTGAAGACCGGGAAGCAGCGGCGCGTGCCCAGCTACCCTTACCAGGTCGTGAGGTAGGCTGACGATGGCGTTCACGGCCGGACGGATCATCAACATGGTGGCGCGTCAGCTCCATGATGTCGCACATACCCGTTGGACGCAGGACGAGAAACTGTTGTTCCTCAACCTTGCCCAACTGCAGGTCGTCACCTACCAGCCGCAGGCCAACGCCAAGTTCAAGACGATCCCACTCGTTGCAGGCGCGAGACAGGTCTTGTCCGCGCAGGACCTCAAGTTGATGACCATCATGCGCAACATGGGCGCGGACGGGAATACACCGGGCCGTTACGTGGCTGTCACGGACAGGGCAACGCTGGATTCCTCCCTGGCGCAGTGGACCACACCGCAGGCTGCTGTGAGTGAGATCGAATCGTATGTGGTGGATTCGCGTGTGGATGCGCAGTTTTTTGTCTATCCACCGCCGTCCGATCCAGGCCTTCAGGTTGAATGCGTGGTGTCTGAGCGTCCGGATGATTGTGCCGACGAGGATAGCGACATTGTTATCCCAGACATTTATGTCAGCCCCCTTATGCACTGGATGTTCTACCTGTGCCTGGCATTCCAAATGGACAGTCCTGCTTCGTCGCAGCAGGCTCTGTCACACTATCAGCTATTCTACAGCGAACTCGGAATCGAGCTCAAAGCCAGCGACTTGGTGACCCCAAACTATCGAGAACAATATCTAATCCCGCAGCAAGCGATGTAGCACATGAAGATCCTCAAAGACTTCGAACCATTTGTGGCCCTGCACGTCGCTGGATGCCCACCGCTCGCCATGCGTGAAGCAGTCCGAGAAGCCCTTGAGACGTTTTGCGAGAAGACCCACATTTGGCAGGTCGATCTGCCGGCCATGAACGCCATCGCCGGTGTCGCCGACTACGACTTCCCTGTCGAACTCGACCAACGAGTCGTGACGGTCCTGAGCGTCAAATTCAAGGACTTGCCCATCGAGGGGGTGACCACCAAGCAGCTCGATGACGCTCTGCCCACGTGGAGTGCTTCCGGTACCGGGTCAACCCCGTTTATGTTCCGCGTATTCCTGGATGACGGGGCGCAGTTCATTCGACTGTTTCCTGTCCCGAGCGAAACCCTGAAGGGAGCGTTGAAAATTCGAGTAGCGGTCAAGCCGCTGTCCAATTCGGAGAACATCCCCGATTATTTCTACGAGGACTGGCGTCGGGTACTTGCGTCTGGAGCGATTGCCCGTTTGGCTGCTGTCCCGGGGAAAGAGTACACCAACGCTGACCTGGCCGTTTATCATGAAAGGCTGTTCCAGATGGGCATGGGTAGAGCCATGAATCGCTTGGCGTCCGGAATGACACGAAGGGGACTCCGTGTGCGGCCTAGGAGGTTTGGAAGCTGATGTCGTCCAACATCAAGATCAACAACTTCGCCAAGACCACGCTTGCACTTGGCTGCACGTCCACCGATACGACGCTGAACGTGGCCGATGCCTCGGTGTTCCCGTCGATAACTGGTGATGAATACTTCTTTTTGGTGCTGGAAGATGCCAGCCTCAACCGCGAGATCGTCAAGTGTACGAGCAAGGCGGCCAACGTCCTCACCGTTGAACGAGCTCAGGAGAGCACAACGGCGCGGGCCTGGAATCAGGGAGATCGGGTAGCCCTTCGCCTTACGGCCGGCACCCTGGAGGCACGCCTTTCGGAGATTTTAACAGCCCTGACAACCCGTCTGGAAACTGTGGAATCCAGCCTGGAGAGCTTTATTGAGAGTTTCAAAATCGGCGAAGTGATTCCCTGGCCAACGGAAGTCGTCCCGGCCAAATGCATAGCGGCGAACGGGGCGCAAAACCTGTCGCGCACGGCCTACTCAAAGCTCTATGGAGTTTATGGGACTCGTTATGGCGTAGGCGACGGGGTCAACACATTTGGCATCCCCGACTACCGAGGCGAGTTCCTTCGTGGAGACGACAATGGAGCCGGCCATGATCCTGATGCCGCCACACGCACGAACCGAGGCGACGGAACAACCGGCAGCGTGGTCGGCACAAAACAGGCGGAAAGCCTCAAAAAACACAACCACCCCATGGGCAACGGCGGCGGTGCGGACGGCGGCGCGGCCAAGCTAGACTATCAGGCCTGGAACAAGTCCGGCTCGCCCTACAACATATACACTCTGGACATGACCGCGACCGGTGACGCGATCAACCCAAACGCTTTCGCCAATGTGCCTCAGGGCCTGGAGACCAGGCCACGCAACGTAAGCGTCACGTGGATTATCCGCTACGAGTAACAAAAACTTATCATGGAAAATGGAGATTCGATCATGACGTATTTCAACGCTCTCCTTGGACAGTTCTCTCCGTACAGCTCCAAACTGGCCAATGTCCTGACCTGCCTCATGAACAGGACATTGGCCTCCGGCGGCCTGGCCATAAAGGCGGCTGCGTCGGCGGTCGTAAAAACAGCCGCGGCGATCTCGTACTCGATCAACGGGAAGCTCTACAGCTTTGCGGCCGGGGACGTGGCTTTGACGTCTGTGGCCGCAAGCACCGTCGCCGCCGGGAATGCCAGGGTATTCTTTCTGTTCCTGGACTCGGCCGGGGACTTTTCCATCGTCGCCTCGGATGAAGTCGCGGTCGCCAGCCTCGCCAGTGTGGCGGTAATGCCGGAATATGACTGCGACACCTTGGTCCCGTTCGGAGCGATCAAGGTGTCCAACGGCACGGCGAGCACGTTCACCCCCGGCACCACGGCGTTGGACACGGCCAGCCTGACTGTGGCCTATGTGAATCTCTCCGGCATCGTTTCCGGCCAGGCGATCTAAACCTTTCACGGAACGGGGAGACAACATGGTCATCTACCACTACGACCGTTCCGGCGTTTACCTGGGGTCGGGGGAGGCCACGCCTTCCCCCGCCGAAGGGCTTTTGCCGGACGGGACTCCCAAGGCGTGGATTGTCCCGGGTCTGGCCACCAGCATACAGCCCCCCAAACCGGGAGTGGGCGAAGTCCCTGTTTTTGACGAATCACAGCAGGCGTGGACGTTGAAGCAGGATCATCGCGGGACCTCCGTTTGGAACACCGAGTCTCTGGCACACATGGTGGTGTCAGGCCTTGGCCCGATCCCCGAAGGGTGGACAACATTGCAGCCGCAGGATGCGTTCCAGAAGTGGGACGGTTCCAAGTGGACTGTGGATGTGGACAGGATGGCTGAATCCGTGCGTGCCGAACGTAACGCCCGCCTTTTGGCCACGGATTGGACCCAGATGCCTGATGTGGTCATGGCCGATGATATCCTCCAGGCATGGCGAGTCTACCGTCAAGCCTTGAGGGATTTCATGACCGACTGGCAGCCGGGTAAGCGCTGGCCGGAGATTCCGGGTGAATCCTGATGCTTGTTGTCATCCAGGCGTTCGGGGGTGAGTCCCCGCGCACCTCCCCCCGCCTCTTGCCGAACAACATGGCTACCCTGGCCCAGAACGCGAAACTCTGGTCCGGGGAAATTCGCCCTTTTTTCAACCCCAGGACGGCTGTTGTCCCTTCGCATACGGGCGATCTCAAAACCATCTATTGGTACAACGACACCTACTGGCTGGCGTGGACCAACGTGGTGGACGTGGTTCGCTCGCCGCTTGCATCCGACACTGCCATGCGCCTGTACTACACGGGGGATGGCGCGCCAAAGGTGACCGACTCATCCCTAGTCGCGGTAAGCGGACACGGCACGAACTACCCCACCGACGAATACCTGCTGGGAATTCCCCGTCCGGAAGGCACGCTCACGGCTACGCCCTCCGACATCGGAGGCTCGGGGCTGGATCGTGACGTGGTCTACACCTACACCTACGTTTCCATCTGGGGCGAAGAGGGCCCGCCTCTTTCCCCCGTGTCCACCAAAATAACAGCCATGTCCGGTGAGCAGGTTGATCTCTCTGGGTTTGCTTCCCCTGGGACGAACTATCTCAATGTGACCAAGATTCGCATTTACCGTTCCATGTCAGGGGCGGTCAGCACAGTCTACCGCTTCGTGGCCGAAGTGGACATCGCAACGGTGGTGGCCTCGGGCTATCAGGACACTGTCCCAGACTCGTTGTTGGGAGAAGTCCTCGCCTCCAACAACTGGACACCTCCCCCTGAAGACTTGGCCGGACTGATGACCCATCCTGGCGGGTTCCTGGTGGGGTTCAAAGGCAACTCGGTGTACATGAGCGAACCGTATCGGCCTCATGCCTGGCCCTACGGCTACGTCTACGCTGTCCCGGCGAACATCGTGGGTATCGGCATCGCAGGAGACTCCATTATCTGCCTGACGCGAGACCACCCATATGTAATCTCAGGCTCCTCCCCAACCGCCATGCGCAGGGTAAAATTCCCTGAACGGCAACCTTGTCTCTCCAGGAGAAGCATTGTGTCGTTCGAGGGGGGAGTAATCTATGCCTCCCCAGACGGCCTTTACATGATTTCAGGAGAGACGAGCGGGCAACTCTTGACCCGTGACATCCTCACAAAAGGCGACTGGTATGCCTACAATCCATCCGAGATGAACGCTGTCATTATGGACCAGAAATACTATGGTTTCTACAAGACTAGCGTTGTGGATGGTGTTGCGCATGGGCGTGCTATCGCACTAGACCTCGCAGAGGCACAGTCAAGGTTCACGGAATTCGATCTTTATTGCCACGGTGCGCACGTTGTCCCTGACACTGATACTTTGTTCTTCTCGCGCAATGTTGATGGCCAAAACGTCATACAAGAGTGGGAAGGGGAGTCTACCCGTCTATTCTATACCTGGCGTTCCAAATCCTTCCCCATATGGCCCCAAAATCCTGCAGCAGCGATGGTGGTCGCGGACCTCACCCCGAATCTTTCTCCAGAAGAGGTAGAGAATATGGAGCAGGCCCGGGAGGCCAAGATCGCTGCGAACCTGACCCTGATCACCGCCGAGATAGATGGGGGGGGCCTGGGAGAAGATGAGTTTGGGGTTTTGGAAGTGGGGGCCTCCAGACTGGAAGAGGTCGGGGAAATTCTGTCTGACGAAAGCACAATCGCTTTCAAGCTTTATGTGGACGGAGAACTTAAGCATCAACAGTCTGTTATCCGTAGCGAGCCCTTTACACTCCCAGCCGGGTATGTCGGGCGTGAGATGCAGGTCGAAGTCACAGGGAACAGCCCTGTGAAGCAAATCGCGGTTGCGAGTTCAATCACTGAACTCTATGCCGTAAATGGAGATTCGTGAGATGAGTTTCGTTGCAGCACTCCCAGCGATTGCTTCTCTTACATCCGCAGGTGCTGGAATCGCCGGCCAACTATTGGGCGGTGGCCAGGATGATTCGGCAAAAGATATCCGCGACCTGAACAACATATATTCCTCACAGCAAATAAACTATGGTCTAGGTAGTTTTGCCCAAGGGCAACAGCAATTGAATTTATGGAATCAGTTGTTCGAGGAAATGGCCAACAGGTGGCGTCAGCAAACAGGCTCGCAGACCGACCAAATGCAGAGCGCTGAACAACTCTATTCTCCAGTAGAGGCCGCCCAGACACAGGCTATCCTTTCCGACTTGGGGCTCTATCAGCCATACAAGCAGGCTAGCGTCCAGACCGGTATCAACGCCCTGGACACGATCAACCGCAAGCTGACCCTGGAGAATGAAACCGAGGGTGCGCAGCGTAGCGCTATAAATGATGTCCAGCAGGCCTTGGATATGTCCACAGGGACGTACCGGCCAATGGAACAACGAATGCTCGGCCGGCTGGAGTCCGAAGCTGTCCCTGCGGCCGAACAGGCGTGGCAGGCCGCCCAGGACTACTTCAACACCATGAAAGAAGGCATTGATCCGAACACCTGGGCGGATCAGGCCGCTGGTGACGTCACTGCGCAGTTCGGCACGCAGCGGGCCGCCATGGGCCGCAACCGAGCTGCCATGGGCATTGATCCTTCCAGTGGCGTGGCCCAGGCCGCAGACTTGGACATGGCCGTGAACGAGGCCCTGCAGGGTGCGGGGGCATCCACCAAGGCTCGGCAGGCAGGCATCCTGCAGAACCGGCAGGACTACGGTGTTGGCCTCCAGGCGCTTCAAGGCGGAGCAAACAACCTGGCCGGAACGCTAAATACCATCACAGGGACCGTGCAAAAGGGGCCCATGTCGTTCGGCCTGCCCATTTTCAATAATACCATGGGCTTCAACCCGACCACAGCCAAGACCATGATGATGGACCCGGCGTCCAGCTTGAGCGCAGGAGCGCTCATGAAGCAGTACCAGACAACCCCAGACAGCATCTCTGGTGTCATGTCGCAGCTTGGGTCTATGTCCCAGCAAAATTTACAGAATCTTTTCAATGCATACGAGAGCGCAAAGATAAAACAATCTGGGAGTAGTGAAAGTTCATCTGGAGCCGGAGCGGGGGCACTTACCGGTTTTGGGTTGGGTGGACTGCTGAGTAACAACGGGCAGAAAAGCTTAGGAGCTCTTGCTGATCTTTTCAAAGGAAGCGGCGGTACACAATCAATTGGCCGACTGGGTAGCTAGCTTTTGACCTGTTTCGGTCTAGGGAAGGAGCAGTCATGAGCACTGATCGTTTTTTGCTTGGTCTTGTTGGAGCCCTTCAGGCGGCTCAAGATCGAGATGTCAGACAGCAGCAACTTGATCGTCAGAACCAACTGCTGCAGGTTCAGCTTGCCAATTCCGATGTTGAACGTGAGTGGCGAAAGGCAGCGACTGATAAACTTCGCTCTGAAGTCGGTGATGCAGGGAGTCTAGCCGATTTCGCTGCAGCGATGGCCGGTGCGACTCCTGGGGCACCCTCTCCCGTCTCTTCGATAGGAGCGCCCCCGTCTTCGTCCCCTACGGCATCAGCAACCCCGGCCTCTTCGACGGAAGCCCCTCAGGCACCAGCGCAGCCAGGAATAAGGCCTACATCAATGGACATGGAAGATGTGAATCGCGCCGTAGCTGTACTTCCACCGGGGCTGCGCACCGTGGCCATTCAGGAAATCGCCAGAACGGGAATGAGCCCGGCCTTGGTCGCTGCTATCCCCATGCTGGTCAAGCAAGAAAGCGGTGGTCAGCAGTTTGGTCCTGATGGTTCCGTTCTGAAAAGCCCCAAAGGCGCTCGTGGAATTTTCCAAATTATGCCTGGGACCGCCGGAGACTTGGGCATCAACCCGGATGACCCGGCCCAAAACGTTCAGGGCGGCATTCGCTATTTGGCTCAGATGGGGGAACGATTTAAGGATCCTCGTCTGGCTTTGGCCGCGTACAACGCCGGCCCTGGCGCCGTGCAGAAGGCCGGGGGTATTCCGAACATCCAGGAGACCCAGGACTACGTGCGAAAGGTAGGAGCGGAGCTCCCCGCCGACTCTTATGATGTGGCTGCCGGTAGCAACCAGGCTTCGGACGCCTATCCGGCTATACCGTCCGCGCCAAAGTCGTCCGGCCTCCCTGGCTCCGCTGCTGGAGGCGCTTCGCCAACAGAGCAGATGGTGGGTATCAACGCATGGGAACGTGAGTGGACGGCCAGGGCAATGTCACAGCCCGGCCTGTCCAAGTCCGGGCGAGCACAGGCCGTTGATTTGGTGCGCAAGGAGGCTGAGCGTAGGCGTAGCGAACTCAAGTTTCAGAACACCGAAGCGCATTATCGTGAGAGCATGGACATCCAGGAACGAAACTTCAGGGCGCGCGAGGAAGCGCGAGGCATTACGGAGGAGATGCGCCGGGCGCAGGCCGACATGAAGGAGCAGGCCGCTTCCCTGAAGGCTGAGCAATCCGCGGCGAAGGACACTTACACTCGATCAAAAGATCGTCGTGAATTCATCGGGCGGTTGGTGAATGACGCTGTCCCCTCATTCGAGGCAGACGAACTTGGAAACAAGAAACCGTCTGCCCTGCCGGGCGTGGTGCGTTCCGTGGTGTCCTCGCTGGATAGCAAGTACCGCTTCCAGGAAGATCATATCCCGCGAGTGGTTCAGGAGGCAGCGGAATTGGCTTCCAGTGGGGCTGATGCCAAGGACATTTTCACCGTCCTTTCAGAACGCATTGACGCCGAATGGGATGCTCAGGTGACAGCATCTCCTGAATTCCAGGCTCGTGTAGCTGCTGAAATGTTGAATGCTGGCCAGGGCAAACTGGAAAGCGAAAAGGACGCCGCTCCGAAAAAAGGCTCTGAGAAAGGGAGTCCCCCTGAGGCCCCCGTCACGGAGCAAACTTCAAAGAAGGAGAAGCAGGGAGACGTTGAACGCAGAGAAGCTCTCGCTTTTTCTTCGCTCAAGGCTGCGCCAGAACCCATTTCAAGCAACGTCGATCCAGCAGATGTTCCGCAATATTTGAAGGATGAGAAGCGTTACAGAGACCAACGTAAGGGTGATCTTCGCCTTTTACGAAACGTGGGCATTCCCACGGACAGTCGTTCGTGGGGTCAGGTTGTCGATGTGCTTGATCGTGCCTTCGTAAGGCCAACCAAAGACGCTTTGACCGGAGCCGCGTCCCTGGCGGACACCGCGATCGGTCTCCCTATCCGTGAGGCGGGGAGAATAATATCTGACGCCTATGAACGCAACTTTGGTGAAACTGGTCACCAGAACGATATCGATATGGCGATTCAAGCTTACGAGAGCGCCAGCCCCGATGTACGCGCCGCGATGGACGTCCAAGCCCGGAGGAAATGGGGAGTGACGATTTCCGAACTGATCCAAGAACACAAGAAGTCCCGAGACAAGGGGGCCGAATAATGGCAGACGTGAACAGCCTCACAGCCCTGTACTCTCAGTCCCGGGCACTCCAGGAACAGTATGGAAACCTCAACAACTTCCTCAAGAAGTATGGTTTAGCTTCGGAGCCAACACCTCCAGAGCCTGGCGTGATGGATCGCGTTGGTGTCGGCGCCAAGACCCTGGGCCTCGGGCTTTGGGACGCTGCCATGAATCAGCTCCCCGCGACTGTAGCGCGCGTCTACCGAGCGGGCGACGTAGGCGACCCTCGGGCGGGGTCCTCCGGCTTGGTGAACTCCTTCATCGATGAGCAGACCAAGGACACTCAGGGCGTGCAGGGAAGACTCTCACCACAGGAGCAGAGCCAGGAGGTGGTTCCTGGGTTCACCGTGCCGTTCACGGACTTCAAGGTCCCATCCATCACGGGGAAGGACATTTTGAGCGGTGTGGGGAACCTCGGGTATTCGGCCCCGTCCATGATCGCCGGCCTGGGGGCTGGTGCGTTGGCCTCGGAATCCGGCCCTGGAGCCATAGCCGCGGCGTCTGCGACTGCGGGTGCGGTCGGCGGTGTCATCGGCTACCGGGCGACCAAGGATCAGTTCGTTCAAGAGGCCACCGAGCACTTTTTGAAACAACGCCCAAAGTCCTCCGAGCAAGACGTACTTTCCTTCCAGAAAAGCATTGAGCCCCTGGCCACGGAATACGGCTTGTGGGAAGCTGGACCGGAAGCGGTGAGCCAAGCCGTTACCGCCGGGCTCATCAAGTTGCCTGTGGCGGACATGCTCTCCAAGGTCTTCCCTGCGCTCAAAGCCGCAGGGCCCGTGATGAAAGCCAACATCATGGGCAAGGTCGCCAGTGGCGCCATCAAAACCGGAGCCGATCTCGGTGAGGAGCTTACCACCGAGACAATCACGCAGAAGAACCAGGGCCGCATCGAATCTGAAATGGGGATGCGGGACAAAGCCCCGACGTGGGGCGAGTCCTTCCAGGAAGTCTACCCTCAAGTTGTGCCGATGGTAGGCGTGACGATGGGCGCGGGCGGCCTGCACAATATGGCGCTGGAACGTGCTCGGGCAAAGCGACAAGCAGCGGATGACGCCCCCAAGCCAGAGGCTACAGACTTGGCCCGAGAGGCGACCGCCGGGATTGACTCCGTCGTCAACGAACTCAAGGGGGAACCTGTTCCCCAAACGCCTCCGGCTCCATTCCAGGGAGTGGACGCCCATGATCCCGTTTGGAACCTGCGGCAGATCGACTTAAGCGCCAGACAAGTCCCTGGCCAACCGAAAATTTCTGACTATTTCAACCCGGCCACGGAGCAGGCTCTGGCCATGTTGCGTGAAGGCTCGACCGATCAAGCGCCCTTCGCTCCCGTTGGTGAGGGCATGCCTCTCTGGGATGTCCGACGTATCACCCCGGAGAATGGCGACCTTTCTTCCCTGGTGGCTCCGTCTCCCCTGGATCAAGCGCTGGAGAAAATTCGAGCGATGAATGCGGCCCAGGAGCGGGACCGATTCAACGCCAACCTGCCGGCCACGGACCATGAGCGCGCGCTTGCCCCTGTCGAAGAAGCGTCTACTCATGACCCTTCCGGTTTGGCCCAGCTTCAACTCCCTTCGGCCCCAGCCAGGCAAGGTCTTCCTTACGGGGGGCAAGTCGCCCCCGACAATGCCAGGCGTGACCTCCCGGTCCCCGGCACGGCCATCCCGATGGAGGGGCGCGTGGATGTCGGTGAAATGCCGCCGTCTGAACGTCTCGCGCCCTCTCTGCCCGATGTGGACCGTCTACAGGCCCTGGCCGATGCGTCAAAGACAACGCCCAGGGCGGTTGAAGAACCCCAGCCCTCGCCGGTGACGGTAAGGCCGGAATCACCTCCGGCTGCGGATGGGTTGGATGGCCTCATCATGGACAAGTCGGGCAAGCCTTTCAAGGACAAGACCATCAACCTCGCCGTGGCGCAGTCCATCAAGCGCGGTCGAAACGTCGAGGCTGTCCAGATCGGCCCGAACCGGTGGGGGATGCGCCCGGTGGAATATCTCCATGGAAAGGGCGAAGATTCTGTGGTAAGGAAAACCCAACAGGAGGATGGAGATGCTCAACGGAACCCTGACAGCGTCGGACGTGGATTGGGAGAGCCCGGAAGCCCTGACGGCCTTGCTCCTCACCTCGAAGATACTGGACGACGCCTCAGAGGCGGAAGGACGGAGATCGCCCATTCAGAAGGGCGAGACGTTGGGCGATACGAGATTCGAGAAGCCGACGACCTGATTCCGTCCCACGACGCCAACCGGGGCTTCATCAAGCACAACGCCTACCCGGAGAATGTTCAAGAACGCCCCTACCATCGTGACCGCGCCGAACAACAAAAGGTCACACGAAACGCTGCACAGTTAGAACCCGCCTACGTCGTCAACGACAATCCCGACGCCATCAATGGACCGCCTATCGTAACCGAGGACGGAGTTGTTCTTGGTGGAAACTCGCGCGCCATGTCGATTCAGATGGCCTATCTGGATCACGCAAAGAACGCAGACGCCTACAGGCGCTCTATTGAAGAAAAGGCTGAGCGTTTCGGCCTCAAGCCGGAAGATGTGGCCGCAATGAAGCGGCCTGTACTCGTGCGAGTTGCAGAAGGCCAGATGGACGAGAAAACCCAGGCCCGTAAGGCACGTCTTTACAATCAAACAGCCATGCAGGCTCTCGATCCCAAAGCCGAGGGCGTCTCCAAAGCCAGGATGGTGACGAACGAAACAATGGGAACAGCCGCCCGAGGTATGGGCATGTTCGACACCCTTCGTCAGTACCTGGGAGACAGGGCGTCGCGTGATCTTGTCGTCTCACTGGAGCGCGACGGGATTATCGAAACGGCTCGGCGCAACATCCTTGTGCACGAGCGCTCCGGTTTGCTCACCGACGACGGAAAGAAGCTGGTGGAAAACGTGTTGCGAGGAGCAGTCCTTGAAGACTTCGACCTGATCGCCAACCTCCCGGACGGCGTGCGCAACAAGCTGGATCGTTCTCTCCCCTCCTTGTTTCGAATCAAGATGCTCGGTGGCAGATGGGATATTGTCCCGGACGTGCGTCAAGCTGTACGGCGCTACGCCGAATTTGTGGGATCAGGGAAAAAGTACCTTGAGGATTTTCTTGGCCAGGGATCTTTGCTTTCCGACAAAGAGGACTCCAACAGCGTCAAGGCACTCCTCAATGCCTTAGAATACTCCAAGCCAACAGTGATGGCCGAAATGTTCGGTCGCTATGCAAGCCAAGCCGAGTCGTCCGCAAAGCACGAGGGCCAAAGTGTTCTGCCCGGAATGGCTGAGACGGTGGCGAACCCTGTGGCCACCTATAAGAGTTTGGAATTGGACTTGCTTAAATCCGCTGGGGTGAAAATCCCAGAAGCACCCCACCTGTCCGCGTCCAATGCAGAAGTTACCTCCGGCGAACAGGAGGGGGGTCATCCTGAGGCGGGACGCATTGACCTCCCCCTGGGCGAAAAAATCGGCGGTTCGCGCAAGGGACAGGAGCAGACGAAAGAGGAAAGGCCGCAGTACAGCCGGAGGGATAAGCGCGCTTACGACTTCGTGGAAGCCCCGTGGGGCGGGAACAAGTTCGGGGAAATCAGCGCTCCCACCGCTAAAAGGATGGGGTCGCTTCCCGGTGAGATAAGACTTCAGCGTGGTTGGCACGACCCGAAGACCGACAAGGGCTTCGGGGAAGTCCACATCTGGGAGGGGCACCAGAACAAAATTAAGGCTATAGGATTCCAAAACGCACGGGATTTCGTGGCTGACCTCCTTTCGCAGTGGGAGGAGTTGCATATCGCCAAGGGAGCGAGGGAATCCGGGAAGCCCGTGAATAAGTGGGCTGCGATCATTCGCGGGGAAGACTCCCGCCTGGCTGTACTGGAGTTTCGGAGGGAGGCGGGCGGGTTCTATACCGTGACCAGCGCGTATACCAAAAGCGCCCGCTCGCTGGGAAGCCAGTTCACAAGCAGTTCGCTCCTGGTGCGGCGGCCACGCGCTACATCCTCGTCCGGGCAGTCTGGACCCCCCGTTTACCAACGCCTGTCTTCTGCGTCCGGGAAGACGGCGCAATCGGCCTTGGGGGTCAGGAGCGATCTTGGCGCTGATATAAGCACGAACCGTGATCCGCGCAAGGGGAATGTCATCTCCCTGCGTGAAGCCCAGGGCCTGTTGGAGCGCTCGGGGCTCTCCCCCCTGGCCGAAGCGTATGAATCCCTGGAGATGATGCCGAAGGCCGTCCAGGACGTTTTGCATGCCACCAATGGTGAAGAGGAGCCCGCCTTTTTCCACGGGGGCAAGCTCTACTTCAATCTCGCGCACACCCAAGACCGCGCCGACCTAGCGCGGTCCATCGCGCACGAGATCATCCACCCGGGCGAGGGGGCCTTCGCGCGCAAGCTCGGCCTGCGCATGGGCGTGCGCGAAGCCCAGATCAGCCTGAACAACATCAAGGATCGCATTTTCCATGACTACCGGAAGGAGATTCAGACGCTTCTGACCGAGTATGGCTACAACCAAGACTACGACATCCGCACGTTGGAAGGACGGCGCGGCATCGTCGGCGAACTGCTGGCCACTCGTTCGGAGACGTTCGCTCCCAGGTGGTATGACAAGGTGGCCGCCCTGGTGGCGCGCATCGTCAATGGGGTTCGCGCGAAGATGGGCCTGGGGCCGATGAGGTTCGCCGAGGCCGAGATGCGCGAGCTCATTGGCGGCATCAGGGCCGCCTTTGCCGAGGAGCAAGGCGGCATGGTCGCGGGGGCGGGCAAGATGGCTCCGGCGTTTATGCGCCAGTCTGAAGCGAAAGAGTGGGCGCGACAGCTCGATGAGTTTGCGGCGGGGCGCGCAATCCCCGGAAAGCCCCTGACAGTAGGAACGACGCCCAAAGTGCTTCGACTGCTTGGAGCCGACAAGCTACCGATGACCATGAACAGCGACAAGATTGCTCGAATAACTGGGAAAGACCACAACATCCTACTGGAGACGTTGAAAGACCTCCCAAGGGCGTTGGCTGATCCCTACATGGTGTTCGACTCCAATTCTCAAACAGACAGTCTCACCGTTCTCACGGACCTATTGGAAGACAAAAAACCGATCCTCGCGGCAATTCATCTGAACACCCGTGAAGGCCGAGTGTCTGTCAACCGTGTTGCAAGCGCCTACGGCAAAGACAATCTAGTCGGTTTTTTGAGAAAGCAGGAGTTGGAAAGGACGATTCGGTATGTCAACAAAAGGAAAACCTCGGAAGGTCAGAGATCCCGTAGGCTCCAATTGCCGAAGGAGATGACCTTCCGAGGCAGAGAGAAAGTATTCACTGAACGGGATTTAGGCAACCCCTTCGATGAAGAAATTTCCGGTCCAAAACATCCCCTGTTTCGTCGGGCGGCCCAAGTCGTTTCCGACACCACCCTGGTCACAGACCTCAAAGGAGAACTGCGCAACGACCTGTACAGGTGGCAAAAAGCTCTTTCGCTGCCACACTGGATCGCCAAACAGTACCCCAAGTTCACCGCGCTCTACGACCGGCAACTGGCTCGTGTGGATGAACGTTTGACCAAAGTCCACGACGCCATGGAGTCCGCGCAGTCGTTCTACGATCTGCCCAAGACCTCGCTGGAAGAGGCCCGCAAAGTCATCTGGGCCCTTGACGGGCAGAAGGTTGAAGGGCTTGGTGCCTGGTCCAGGTCGGACGGGAAGTTCGAAAATGGGCGCACCCGCCTGGCCCTGGAGGATGCGCACTACATCGCCCTGGAGCGGCATATCAAAGACGAACTCGAGGCCAGCGGTAAGGTGGCGAAGGCCGTAGCTGACGTGCGCCGCTCCCTGGATCAGGGCTGGGTAGACCTCTACAACAAGTTCGCCTCGAAAAAGGAGGCTGCGGACAGCGAGATTGCCAACCTGCGCTCGCAGATGGGAAAGATTCACAACTACTTTCCCCACAAACGCTACGGGGATTTCTACATTCGCGCCGTGGATCAGGAAGGCACGACCGTCTACCGGGAGCACTTCGACATGCTGTTCGGCAGCACAGAGGAGAAGCGGAGGGTTGGCCAAGAGCGCCTGAAGCGACGCGCACAGGAGATGGTCACCAAACTGTCCGAGAGGTTCCCTGGCTACTCCTGGGAGTACGGTGACACGGCCAAGCTCCCTGAGGCCGTGTACGAGTTCCCTATTCCGGTGGACGCCCTTCAGCAGATCGTCAACGCGGGGACGGACAAGCTGCCTGAAGGGAGCCGCAAGGACGTCAAGAACGCCCTTGATCAGGCTTTTGCGGACGTCCTCAAGGAACGAGGCTTTGGGTCCTCCTTCATCCAGCGCCAGAACGTCCCTGGTCATGAGATGAAGGACGTGCGCAGGGTATTCCATGACCATCTCACAGGCCTGTACGGCTTTCTCACCAAGATGGACGCCGCCCGAGATTTCACCAGGGCCATGCGAGACATTGACGCCAGGCGAGAGCCCAGGCTCTACGAATACGCCCAGCGGTACATGCAGGACATGCTTCAGAACGCCGGGAAGGTGGACCAGACGGTCGCCGCGCTCAAGGCCATTGGGTTCGTGAAGTACCTGGGGCTGCGCCTGCCCACGGCGGCAATCAACCTGACCCAGAACATCATCTCCGGCATCCCCGTGTTGTCCATGCACACGAAGAGCGCCGCAAGCCGCTACTTCTGGACCACGGCCAAGGATCTTTTGACCTTCGCCCGCTACGCCATGACTGGAAGGCTGGACAAGGCCAAGGGGCTCACCCCGGACGAAGCCGCCTTCCTCCGGGAGGCCTACGCATCGGGACATACCCAGGCCGCGTTCGTGGAGGACATGCAGCTTCGCGTGGCGGACAGCGCCAGAGCGAAGGCCATGCAGAAAATCATGCAGGTAGCGGGATGGCCCATGGCCGTGACCGAGAGATTTAACCGCGCGACTCTCGCCCTGGCCGCCTACCGGGCCGCGCGCGAAGGCAAGGTCATCAACAAGCAGACCCTGGCCAAGTTCGACATGTCGGCCGGGCATCCGGCCACGCACGAACAGGCCAGCGCCTTCGCCAGGATGGTCACGGACGACGCCCATTTTGTCTACGACAAGGGGAACATGCCCCAGCCGCTACGCGGGACCGACATGGGCAAGCTCGCCTCGACGAGCTACCAGTTTCGTCGGTTCAGTCACAACATGATCAGCCTCTATGCCGAGATGATGCGCTCGGATCGTGGCAAGCAGGCCATGCTCCGGCACATCGGCGTCCTGGTGGCCCTGGGTGGGCTCGCCTCGGTTCCGCTCTACCGCACCATGCTGGCGGCCATCATGCACACGACAGGAGACGATGGAGAAGAGCTCCTTCGCCGGATGGGCGTAGGTGATTTGGTCATCTACGGCTTGCCCTCCCTGGCCGGGCTCTCGTTCTCCGGATCGATGGGCATGGACATCCCCGTCGTCTCGGAAATGACGGACAAGCAGGGCAACCCGATCTGGGACCTGCTGGGCATACCGGGAGCGTTCGTGCGTGAAACCCAAGCGTCCGCGGCGGCGCTCAGATCCGGGCGCCCGGACAGGGCTCTCGCCACATCGCCGTTGACTCCCTCCATCATTCGCAATGCGGCCAACGCCATCCGCCTGGACGAGGAGGGCGCCCGCACACTCTCCGGGCGCCCGATTCCCAGGCCGGGAGACAGGCAGGCCATGAAACTGACGAAAGGACAAACGTGGCTCAAGGCCCTGGGCTTCCAGCCGATGGAGATGGACAAGGCATGGCGCGTGTCCGAATCCCTGGAGGCGCAGAAGGAATTCGTTCAGGAGGCGAAAAGCGCGTTCGCCAGCCGGTATGTCAACGCCCTCAACGCGAAGGACGTCGCGGCCGCCAGGCGCGTCTTGAAAGAGGTTCAGGAGTGGAACGCCCGGGCGCTCCGGGAGAAGAAACGCCACATGGTCATCGACTTGAAGGCCGCTGTGCGAAGCAGGATGCAGCCGGTGCGACCGCCCAAGCAATTCCGGGCCAGGGCCAAGGAGATGGTGGAGGGAAGGCAATGAGGGAGGCCCCGCTTCGGCGGGGCCTTTTCTTTGGCTTCAAAGAACCGTCTTGTTCCCAAACCAGAACGCGAGCGCGGCGACGCCGAATCCGATCACTTCCCCGAGGAAGTAGTGCTCCGAGATGCAGATGAAGCCGATTGATCCGAAAATGATAATGATCGCCCAGATGATGACGCTGGATGTGTCCATATAGAGTAGGTGAATGCACTTCGTAGGCGTTCTAGTCAAGACGCCTTATTCGGGTTGGTCTTTTCTTCCCCTAGGTCAGTAATTCGGCGGCAAAAAGTGAAGCCGCATCCGTGCGGCTACTATGGCGACGACCGCCACGCCTGCCTGTGCGGCCAGACCAAGGTTCGGGCCTATCGGGCCCGGGTTTCGGGGCCGCTGCTCGACCGCATCGACCTTCAGGTGGAGGTCCCGGCCGTGCCCTACAAGGACTTGCGGCAGGACTCGGGAAAGGTCAGCTCCGCAGAGATGCGCGCCCGGGTGCTGGCCGCCCGGGCGGTGCAGGCCGCGCGCTTCGCCGGCACGTCGCTGTTTTCCAACAGCCAGCTTTCGGGCCGTTCCCTGAGCGCGTTCTGCCCGGTGGGCGACGAGGAGCACCGCTTCCTCGAAGCGGCCACCGCCCGTCTGGGCCTGTCGGCCAGGGCGTACACCCGCATCCTGCGCCTGGGGCGCACCATAGCCGATCTGGACGGCCTGGAGCGCATCCGGGTCGAACACCTGGCCGAGGCCGTGAACTATCGCAACCTGGACCGGGAATACGGGTAGGAGCGGCTCCTCGCCCTTGCCATGCCGCGCTCCTCCGGCTATGAACGGACACGTCGAGGCGGTTTTTCGGTCGGCACACCACCCATTTTCCGATGAGGACCAGCCCATGGGGGCTTCCCGATCCGGTCCGAAGGGCTCCGAGCCCTCCGGGACGAGCGAACCTTCCGCGCACCCGCTAGGGGCCTCCCCGGTCGAAGAGGCACGGGGCCGCGCCCTCTCCACCAAGCGTCTCGAAGCCCTGGTGAGCCTTTTCGAGCGCGAAGACGACAGTCTGGCCGACCTCTTGGATTTCGCCCTGGCCCAATCCCTGGCCCTGACGGAAAGCCGGGTGGGCTACATCTATTTTTACGACGAACAAACTCGTCTCTTCACGCTGCATGCCTGGTCGCCCGGCGTGCGCGACCTGTGCTCGCTCGACGCCATGCACCGGGTCTATTCCCTGGAGGACAGCGGCGTCTGGGGCGAGGCGGTCCGCCAGCGCCGTCCCATTTTGATCAACGATTTCAGCGCGCCGCATCCTCTCAAACGGGGCTATCCCGAAGGCCATCTCGCCCTGGAGAGTTTTCTCACCGTTCCCGTGGTCAGTCGGGGCTCCGTGACCGCGGTCTTCGGCGTGGGCAACAAGGCCGGAGACTACGTCCCGGATGACGAATTCCAGCTTTCGCTCTTCGCCAAGAGCGTCTGGACCCTGGTGGAGCGCAAGCAGGAACAGGAACTGCGCCGCACCCAGGCGGCCACGCTCAAGCTCCTCGCCGACAACGTGATCGACGTGATCTGGGTGCTCGACGCCACGTGGCGCATGGCCTACGTGAGCCCAAGCATCACCCGGTTGCTGGGCCACAACGCAGAAGACGTCTTGCGCAAACCGTTGGAGTTTTTCCTTACCCCGACGAGTCTTGCCGTGGCCTGCGAGCGTTTGGGCCGGCTCACGCGCGAGTTGGCCGAAATGCCGCACAAGCCCGTGCGGGAAGTGCTCGAACTCGAACAGCGCACCCGGGACGGGGGCTCGGTCTGGACCGAAGTGCACGCCTCGGCGCTGTACGGCGACAACGGGGGCTTTCTGGGCATCCTCGGCGTCTCGCGCGACATCACCGAGCGCAAGCAGGCCCGCGAGGCCCTCAAGACCAGCGAGCAGAACCTGCGCATCATCGCCGACAACACCTTCGACTGGGAGTATTGGCGCTCTCCCGAGGGGCGCTACCTTTGGGTTTCGCCGGCCTGCGAGGGGGTGTGCGGGCATCCGGCCTCGGCCTTCACCGGAGAACGGGGATTGCAGATACGCGATCTGGTCCATCCCGAGGACGCGGCCCTGTGGCGGGCGCACGTGGCCGAGGTGGACAACCTGCGCCCGTCGCACTGCGAAATGGACCTGCGCATCGTCAAACCCGGCGGGGAAACGGTGTGGATCAGCCACAGTTGTTCCCCGATTCACGATTCGGACGGCATCTACCTGGGGCGGCGCGGGGCCAATCGGGACATTTCCGGGCGCAAGCGGGACGAAGAGGCCCTCAAACGCTCGCTCAAGGAAAAAACCGCCCTCCTGCAGGAGGTGCATCACCGGGTGAAGAACAACCTGCAGGTGCTCACCAGCCTCATGAACCTGCAGATCGACACCCTGGCCGACCCGCGCGACGTGGAGGCGTTTCGCCAGATGCAGCACCGGGTGCGCTCCATCGCCCTGGCCCACGAGCGTCTGTACCTGCTGCCGGATCTGTCCGCCGTGGACATGCGGGACTACCTGCACTCCCTGGTGGGGGAAATCGCCGCCACCTACTCGCCGGCGTGCCCGGGCGAGCATGTGTCCGTGACGTGCGAGGAGGTCCGCCTGGGCGTGGACAAGGCCATTCCTCTGGGACTTTTGCTCACGGAACTGGTGGTGAACGCCTTTCAGCACGCGCTCTGCAAGGGCAAGGCCTCGCACCTGCGGGTCAGCCTGCGCGCCTTGGGACACACCGGGCTGGCCGTGGTGGAAGACGACGGACCGGGATTGCCGGAAGGATTCGCCATCGTCTCCGCAACCACCCTGGGCATGCGGCTGTGCAAGGCCCTGGAGGGACAACTGCGCGGCGAACTCACGGCGCGTTCCGGCCCTGGGGCGCGTTTCGAACTGAGCTTTCCCCTGGACTGAGCGCGACGCAACCCGACCCGCCGAGCTTGACAGGCCCGGATGCGGGGACTAGCCTCCAAGAATGCTTTTCCTTTCCCAGACTTGGACCGAGTTCTGGGCCATCTGGCTTGAAGCGGCTCCCTTTGTGCTCCTGGGCTTTTCCATCGCCGGGTTGCTCAAGTCCTTTGTGCCCAAAGACCTGGCCCGCCGACGCCTGGGCGGCTCGGGTCCGCGTCCCGTGTTCGAGGCGGCCCTTCTGGGCGTGCCCCTGCCGCTATGTTCGTGCGGGGTCATTCCGGCCGCCGTGGAACTGCGCCGGGCCGGCGCCAGCAAAGGCGCGACCACGTCCTTTCTCGTCTCCACCCCCGAAACCGGCGTGGATTCGGTCCTGGTCAACTACGCCATGCTCGATCCGCTCATGACCGTGCTGCGTCCGGTGGCGGCCCTGTTCACCGGCGCTTTGGCCGGATTGGCCGTCAATCGCTTCGATTCCGAATCCGGTCCCGCAAGGCCTTTTCCCAGCGACTGGGAGTTGGGCCTGGGGCAAGACGGCCACACCCCGCCCTTTCCCCTGGGCGCTCCGGCTCCGCGCGCTCCGGCTCCGGCCCTCCGAGAATTTCCGGTTCCAAAACCCGACACCCCGCCCGGCGCCTCCCCCCGGCCCGCACCCACGGCCCGGCCCTTCTCGGGCATGGGGCCCCCTGTTCCCTGCGCCTGCTCCGCGTCCTGCTCGTGCTCGGGCGAACCGGCCGAACAGCCCAAAGGGTTTTTCGCGCGGTTCGTGGCCGGTCAGGCCTACGCGTTCGGGGAAATGCTGCCCGACATCGGCCTCTGGCTCCTGGGAGGCGTCCTGTTGGCCGCCATGCTGGGGGCCGCCCTGCCGCCGGACGGGTTCAAGGCGCTGCCCGGCGGAGAACTCGGGGCCATGCTGGCCATGCTGGTGCTGGGCATGCCCCTGTACGTGTGCGCCTCGGCCTCCACGCCGGTGGCGGCGGCCATGGTCCTGCACGGGCTCTCGCCCGGAGCGGCCCTGGTGTTCATGCTCGCCGGTCCGGCCACCAACGCGGCCAGCGTGGTCATTCTCTGGCGGCTGTTCGGACCCAAGTCCACCCTGGTCTATCTGTTCTTCGTGGCCGCGGGGGCTCTGGCCTTCGGGCTCCTGGCCGACGCGGCCTACTGGGCGCTGGGCCTGGACGCCTCGGGCTGGCTGGCCCTCGATGTCAAGGAAGATCCCGGCGCGTTCGCCTGGGCGGCGGCCCTGCTCCTGATGGGGCTGGCGTTGCGCCCCTGGCTGGCGCGCCTGCGTCCGGCCCAACGCCGCAAGTCCCGGCGGCGCTGAACCGGACGGCGTCCCCGCAGCCCGGACCAGGCCCGACGCGCTCGCCCCGTGGCCGGAAAATCCCCCGCGAACCGCGCCGGGGATGGACTCCTGGGCCGATGTGGGGTAGCAAGCTCTCGCCAAACCAACCAAGGAGCGCCAACATGGTTCTGATGGAAACCTCCATGGGCCTCATCACCCTGGAACTCTATCCTGACAAGGCCCCGGTCACCGTGGCCAACTTTCTGCAATACGTGGACTCCGGCTTCTACGAGGGCACCATCTTCCACCGGATCATCGACGGATTCATGATCCAGGGCGGTGGCCTCGGGGTGACCATGAAGGAAAAGCCCACCCAGGCCCCCATCGTCAACGAGGCGGCCAACGGGCTCAAAAACCTGGCCGGCACCATCGCCATGGCCCGGACCATGGACCCGCACAGCGCCACGTCGCAGTTTTTCATCAACGTCAACGACAACGCCTTTCTCGACTACCAGAACGACACCCCCCAGGGCATCGGCTACTGCGTGTTCGGCAAGGTGGTGGACGGCATGGACGTGGTGAACAAGATCAAGAAGGCGCGCACCCGCACCCTGGGCTACCACGAGAACGTGCCCGTGGAACCCATCACCATAAACAGCGTGCTGCGCGAAAGCTAGACCATTTCACCCGGAAGGGCCCAGACGGCCTTTCCGGGTTTTTCGCTCCCGCTTCCGGGTCGGCTTCGACGTCCGCGGCGGGGAGGTCCTTGCGACGCGACTTGAGACTCCCGGCGCCCCCAGCTTCGGGAGACGCCCTTTTCCCCGGAGCGCGCTCCGGCAACGCGGGGCCAACGGGACTGTTTGCGTCCCCGCGGTCTCGAAACCCCCTCCGCCGCACTATGCCAAACGTCTATCTCATCGGCGCGGGACCGGGCGATCCGGGCCTGTTGACCCTCAAGGCCAAAGCCATTCTCGAAACCGCCGACGTGGTGGTCTACGACTATCTGGCCAACAAGGCCTTTCTCGACTTCTGCCGCCCGGACGCCGAGATCCTCTACGTGGGCAAGAAGGGCGGCGACCACACCCTGCCCCAGGCGGACATCAACCGCCTGCTGGTGGAAAAGGCCCGCCAGGGCAAGGTGGTGGCCCGCCTCAAGGGCGGCGACCCCTACGTGTTCGGACGCGGGGCCGAAGAAGCCGAGGAACTCCTGGACGAAGGCCTCACCTTCGAGGTGGTGCCGGGCGTCACCAGCGCCGTGGCCGCTCCGGCCTACGCGGGCATTCCCCTGACCCATCGCCGCCACGCCTCGTCCGTGAGCTTCATCACCGGGCACGAGGACCCCACCAAGGACGCCTCGGCCCACGACTGGCCCGCTCTGGCCCGGTCGGGCTCCACGCTGGTGTTTTTCATGGGGGTCAAGAATCTGCCCGACATTTCGCGCCGCCTCATCGAAGGCGGGCGCTCCCCCGAAACCCCGGCCGCCCTGGTGCGCTGGGGCACCACCAGTCGCCACCGGTCGCTCGTGGCCACCCTGGCCACCGTGGCCGAAGAGGCCAAAGCCAAGGGCTTCGCCGCGCCGTCGCTGCTCGTGGTGGGCGACGTGGTCAAACTGCGCGACCGGCTCAATTGGTTCGAGCAACGTCCGCTTCTGGGCAAGGGCGTGGTGGTCACCCGCTCGCGCGAGCAGGCCAGCGATCTGGTGCGTCTGCTTACGGAAATGGGGGCCGACTGCCGCGAGTTTCCCACCATCGCGGTCAAACCCCTTGCCGATACCGCGCCCATCCGCCAGGCCATCGCCCGGCTCTCCGACTACGACTGGCTGGTGTTCACTTCGGTCAACGGCGTGTACGGCTTCTGGCGCGAACTCGACTCCCTGGACCAGGACGCCCGCGCCCTGCACGGCCTCAAGGTGGCGGCCATCGGTCCGGCCACGGCCAAGGCCCTGTCCGACCGGGGGATCAAGGCCGACTTCGTGCCCGAACGGTTCGTGGCCGAGTCCGTGGCCCAGGGCATGCTCGAAATGGGCGCTGCCGGAACCCGCGTGCTCATCGCCCGGGCGGCCAAGGCTCGCGAGGTGCTGCCCGAAAAGCTCACCGAGGCCGGAGCCCAGGTCACGGTGTTGCCCGTGTACGAAACCACGCCCACGGACCAGGACCCCCGCGAAATCGTGGATGGCATCGAACACGGCGAAATCCGTTACCTCACGTTTACCAGCTCCTCCACGGTGGACAATTTCTTCGCCAAAGTGGACCCACAGACGCTGGCCCGGCTTCGAAACGCCGTGCGCATCGCCTGCATAGGCCCCATCACCGCCGCCACCCTGGAAAAGCACGGTTTCACCGCCGACATCCAGCCCGAGGATTACACCATCCCGGCCCTGGCCCGGGCCCTGGCCCGCGACGCCGAAAACGACAAGGACTAGCACGCATGGCCTTGCCCATAGCCGTACTCGTTTCCGGGGCGGGATCGAACCTTCAGGCCCTCATCGACCGTATCGAGGCTCGGGTCCTCGATGCGCGCATCACCCTGGTGGTTTCCAACCGGGCGGACGCCTACGGCCTGGTGCGGGCCAGGAACCACAACCTGCCCCTGTTGTGCCTGCCCCACGGCGACTACCCGGACCGCGAGGCCTTCGATCAGGCCATGGCCCGGGCCATTCGGCAAAGCGGCGCCAAGGCCGTGGTGCTGGCCGGATTCTTGCGCATGCTCACCCCGGCCTTTCTCAAGGCCTTTCCCGGCATGGTCGTGAACATCCACCCCGCGCTCTTGCCCAGCTTCCCGGGCGTGCACGGACAAGGCGACGCCGCCGACTACGGCGTGAAGCTCGCCGGCTGCACCGTGCACTTTGTGGACGAAATCATGGATCATGGGCCGGTCATCATCCAGGCCGCCGTTCCCGCCCATCCCGAAGACGACGCCCAAACGCTCAGCGCGCGCATTCTGGCCATGGAGCATCGCGTCTTCCCTCAGGCCATCGCCTGGCTGGCCGCCGGACGCCTGAGCGTCCAGGGCCGCAAAGTGCGACTCGCATCCGCGTCCAAGCCCCTGGCCAAGCCCCTGCCCAACTGTCTGGTCAATCCGCCCCTGGAAGAGGGGTTCGCTTAAGAGGGGAGGAAGACTGGGGGGAGGGAACCCCTGTTGTGAACAAAAGGGGTTCCCTCCCCCCAGCCCCCCCCTCCTTCCCCAAAAAACTTTCATTTCGGGGTGAAAAAACGCGGAAGCGTTGCGGTTCAGACGCGAGAGCTGGGTGCGCGCCTGGTCTTTTCAGAAAAGGGCCTTTGATGTCGTACCGCTATGGCGTTCTGTCGTTTTTCGACCAACCCCAGGATACAGTTTTTGGGGAGGAGGGGGCTCCTCCCCCGATTCTTCTCCCTTTTCTTTTCAAAACGCATACGGCTCCTGGGTGTGCCATTCGTACATCATGCCGAGTCCGGTCTTGGGCGGTTCGGCGGGCTCCAGCTTGTCGGCCAGAAGCACGGTGTCTGGCTGCACGGAGGTGAAGGGCGAGTCGCCGACTTTCAGGGAGTCGTCATCATGTTTGGGGGCCTCGGCCAATCGGGCGTAGGCGACGAGCCATTGTCCTTTGGGCGGCAAGGGGTGACCCTTGGGGGGGCGCAGGCGAAAGCCCACGGAGGTGGCGTCGGCGAAGCAGCAATACATGGCCACGCGATAGAGGATGAACTCGCCGCTCTTGTCCAGGTCCGGGTTGCGGTAGACGAATCCCCGCACGACGAATCCATGGTCCAGGTTTTCGCTTCGGTGCTGGGTGGCCAGATCGTAGAGTTCGCCCAGGTTCAGGCGCAGATATTGCCGTCCGTCCAGTTCCGCGCGCGAGGGGAGGTCGGGTTCCGTGGCCAGGCGATCCGTTCCCTGGGGGTCGGTGCCCAGGCTCCCGGAATCGAAGGCGGTCCGGGTGAGGCTCGCCTGGCTTGCCGCCACCAGGGCCAGGGCGACGAGGTAGGCGGCCATTCGGATCCATCGGGTTCCTGTCTCGGGCCTGGCCAGGCACAGCACGCCGAATCCGGCCAGAACGGCGGCTGTGGTGGCCGAAAGCGGCCGGAATTTGGGATTGAGATACATCCAGTAGTCGCCGCCGAAGACGAGCCAGAAAAGAAATCCCGAAAGCGCGAGCAGGCACAGGCCTTCCAGCCGCGAGGGCAAGGTGTTGAAGAAGCGCGTCGTCACGAGGGAACTCCCAGGGTGAGGATGCCGAAGGTCATGCAGAGTCCGAAGACCAGGGCCAGGGGCACGAGGATGAGGGTGCGCACCACGCGTGGGCGGAAGCTCTGCCCCCACATGACCACCAGCTTGAAGTCGAGGATGGGACCCAGCACGAGAAAGGCCAGTTTGGCCGGCAGCATGAAGCCGGTGAACGAAGCCGCAACAAAGGCGTCCGCCTGGGAACACAGCGAGAGGGCCACCGCCAAGCCCATCATGGCCGGGACCGAGAGAAAAAGGTCCTTTTCCACCAGGCCCATGAGCTCCACCGGCGCGAAGGTCTTGAACGCGGACGCGACCAGCGCGCCCAGCACCAGCACCGCGCCCATGGAAAGAAAGTCGGACCGAGCGTGGTCCAGGGCGTGGAGCACCCGGGTTTTCAGGTCAGGCGTCAGGGCGGACAGGGAGGCGGCGTCCGTGACCGTGGCGAAGGGTTTCAAGCCCTGGGGCGGCATGGCCTTGGACGCGAGAAGCAACTCGTCCCCGGGCACGTCCTTGAACCACAACCCCACCGCCGCCGCCACCACGGCCACAAAACCCACCCGCAACCAGACCACGGACCAGTCGCCCTGAAACGCCACATAGGTGGAGGCCATGACGATCGGATTGATGACCGGCCCGGCCAACATGTAGGTCATGGCCGTCGAAACCGGCACCCCCTTGGCCAAAAAACGTCGGATCAACGGCACCACGCCGCATTCGCAACAGGGGAGCGCCATGCCCAGCACCAGGCCCACGGCCACACCCGGCAACGAACGTCTGGGCAGCACGCGCAATATCGCCTGGCTGGGCACGAACACCTCGAAAAAACCCGAAGCCAAAGAGCCCAACAGCAAAAACGGCGTGGCCTCCAGCAAAATGGAAACCGCTACCTGGGCGAAAAAACTGAAACTCTGTACAAGATCGCCGTTCACCGCCCCTCCCGCACCGCCGACAGGCGGGCATGTGTGATAAAGAAAGCAAAAGGCAAAAAGGCGAAGAGAGTAAGAGGGTTAAGAGGGTTAAGAGGGTAAGAGCCTCCGGCGGCCGGGGGGAGTGACTCCCCCCGGACCCCCCCGATGGCGAAGATCCTCCGGGGCCGCCAAGGCCCGGCCCCGGAGGATCTTCGCATGGCGGGATACGGGAAAATGTCCTTTCAGACTGGTTGTCTCAATAACATTATTCTTCCGGCGCGAAGCGCCCACTCGGGAGTCCAGAGGGCGCGAGCCCTTTGGCCGCCGGAGGCATCTCTTCATTCTTCACTCATCATTCTTCGCCTCACAGCGCGCATCCTTGTCCCTGCCGATTTGGCGCTTCTGCCGCATTTGTGCTTTGGTCAAAGCGTCGGCCGGAGCCAGGCGGCGGGGTCGCCTGGGCTCCGGCCGTTTGCGGGTCGGGTTGCGTGTGTGGTCCGTTGTCCGGTCTGGAAGGAGCACCCTTTCGGGGTCCGGTTTTCGGGATCGGGCGGTTACGCCACGGTCACCTCCGGGCAGAGGTAGACGTCCTGGATGGCGTGCAGCAGGGCCACGCCGTCTTTCATGGGGCGTTGGAAGGCCTTGCGGCCGGAGATGAGTCCCATGCCGCCGGCGCGCTTGTTGATGACGGCGGTGCGGACGGCTTCGGCCAGATCGGAAGCGCCTTCGCTGGGTCCGCCCGAGTTGATGAGTCCCATGCGTCCCATGTAGCAATTGGCCACCTGATAGCGGGTGAGGTCTATGGGGTGGTCGGAGGTGAGTTGCGAGTAGACGCGCGGGTCGGTCTTGCCGAAGCCGATGGCCGTGTATCCGCCGTTTACGGTGGGCAGTTTCTGCTTGATGATGTCGGCCTGGATGGTCACGCCCAGGTGGTTGGCTTGTCCGGTGAGGTCGGCGGCGGTGTGGTAGTCCACGCCGTCTTTGACGAAGGCGGGGTTGCGCAGATAGCACCAGAGAATGGTGCACATGCCCAGTTCGTGGGCGCGGGCGAAGGCCTGGGAGATTTCCCATATCTGGCGGGCGGACTCGGGGGAGCCGAAATAGATGGTGGCCCCCACGGCCACGCACCCCATGTCGCGGGCCTGGTCGACGGTGGCGAACAGGCTCTGGTCGCTGCGCGCGGGCAGGCTCAGGAGTTCGTTGTGGTTGATCTTGAGGATGAAGGGGATCTTGTGGGCGTATTTGCGGGCCACGGACCCGAGCACGCCCAGGGTGGAGGCCACGGCGTTGCATCCGGCTTCCAGGGCCAGCTTTACGATGTTTTCCGAATCGAAATACAGGGGGTTGGGCGCGAACGAGGCGGCGGCCGAGTGTTCGATGCCCTGGTCCACCGGCAGGATGGAGAGATACCCCGTACCGCCCAGACGCCCGGAGCCGATAAGGCTTTGGATGGCCCGCAGCACCGGGGTGGGCCGGTCGGAGAGGGCGTAGATGCGGTCAACGGCGTCGGGCCCGGGCAGGTGCAAGAGACTTTTGTCGATGGTGGAGCAGGTGTGGCCCAGTAGGAACGTGGCGGCGCTGTCGCCGAGATTTTTGACGATGGAATTGATCATCCGGTGTGCCTCCTGGATGGGGGTTGTGTCCAGGCTATAGCCCCAGGCGGGGGGTGTGGCAATGCGCAACGCGCGTTCGCGTCGCGATTGTCACGAACAGGCCGGGCAGAGTCCTTCCAGGCGCACGGATACCCGGGAGAGTTCGGCCCCGTCCGGGGCGTGGCAGTCCAGGCGCACGGCGTCCGGCTCCAGGCAGATGAGGCGCTTGCAGTGTTGGCAATAGAAATGGTGATGGGCCGGATGCAGGGCGCACAGGGCGCAGAATCGGGCGTGTCCTTCGCCGTCCTCGTGGCGGTCCGCCAATCCGACGCGTTGCAGGGCGTCCAGGGTGCGGTAGAGGGTCACCTTGTCCAAATGCCTGGCTTGCCGCACGCGCTGAAGAATTTCCAGGGGAGCCAGGGCCTCGTGGGCGTCGAGCATGGCGGCCAGTACGGCCAGTCGGTTCTTGGTGGGCCGGAGTCCGGCCTTGGCCAGGAGCTCGGCGGGGTCGCACCGGGCGCACATCAGACAGAGCCTTGGGCGGTATTTTTTTTCAGGCACGCCCCCAGATGGCAGAGAAAGAAGCAGGCCGTGGCCACGGCGATGATGCAGGCGCCGCTCGTGAGGTCGTAGGCGTAGGACAGGGCCAGCCCGGCCAGGCAGAACAGGCAACTGGCCAGGGCGCCCACGGCCATCATGGCGCCGAGCGAGCGCGTCCGGCCCTCGGCCAGGTAAGGGGGAATGGTCATCAGGGCGATGACCAGGATGAGGCCCACCACCCGGATGATCATCACCACCGAGGCCGCGATCATGGCCAGCATGAGAAAGTGGAGAAAGCGCACCGGAACGCCGCGCAGTCCGGCGAATTCGGGGTCGAAGCTCATGGCCAGAAACGCCCGATAATAGAACAGCACCAGGACCAGCAGCACCACGTCGAGCCCGGCCATGATCCAGAGGTCCGAGGTGGGCACGGCCAGGATGGAGCCGAAAAGAAAGCTCATGAGGTCCACGTTGTAGCCGTGGGTGAAGTCCATGAGCAAAATGCCGAAGGCCATGCCCGCGGCCCAGAGCACGCCCACCACGGTGTCGCCGCGTTCCCGACGTCCGAAGGTGACCTGGGCCATGATGGCGGCCATGCCCAGGCTGAAGGCCACGGTCACCGGCAGGACGGGCAGTCCGAGAAAAAAGGCCAGCCCCACCCCTCCGTACGCCGCGTGGGAGAGGCCGCCGGCCACGAACACCACCCGGTTGACCACCACCAACGCGCCGATCACGCCGCAGGCCACGCTGGCCAGCAGGCCGGCCAACAGGGCGTTTTGCAGAAAAGGCATGGACAAGGCGTCGATCACGGGGCGTCCTTCTTCAGGTTGAGGATGCGCGGCGGCAGGCTCTGGGCGATGAGTTCCACGGGACATCCGCATTGGCCGCCGTGGTACATGACGGCGAACATTTCGGGCGTCAGTTCCGGCCGGGGATGAAAGTGCACGGTCTGGTTGACGCAGGCCACGGCCGTGACATAGCGCGAAATCACCGAAACGTCGTGGCTGACCAGCACGATGGTGATGTCCTTGGCCAGGGAGCCCAGCAGTTCGTGCAGGGTGGCCCGTCCTTCGGGGTCCACGCTGGCCGTGGGTTCGTCCAGCAGCAGCATGCGCGGTTCGCAGGCCAGCGCCCTGGCCAGAAAGACCCGTTGCCGCTGGCCGCCGGACAATTCGCACAGGCGGGCCTTTTCCAGGTGGGCCACGCCGGTGCGTTCCAGGCAGCGCAGGGCGCGTTCTCTTTCGGACCTGGACCAGAACGGCCAGAAGGACCTGGCCCCCAATCTGCCGAGCAGAACCGTCTCCAGGACCGTGATGGGAAAGTCCCGACCCAGCACTTGGGTCTGGGGCATATATCCCAGCCGGTCGGACACGTCGGACGGTTCGCGGCCAAAGACCAGCACCTGGCCCGTGGTTGGACGCAGAAGCCCCAGCAGAAGGCGCAGCAGCGTGGTCTTTCCACCGCCGTTGGGACCGATGACCGTGAGGAATTCCCCCTCGGGCACGGTCAGATTGACGCGACGCAGGGCCGCGTGGCCGTTGTAGGCGTAGCTCACGTCCCGAAGGACAATGGCGGGTGCGGCTTCCGACATGGGCAAAGCCCTACCTGATTTGTCCGAAACAGGCCAGGGCCGCGCGGCGTTCGTTTCGGACCGCGGCAATCGCCGTGTTCCGGGGAAACGGGGCGCCCGCGCGAGGACCGGCTTGGCCCGAGTCGAGGCGTTTCCCCGGTCCTCAGCGCGCCGCCCGGGCGATGGCGTCGGCCACGGAGAGAAGGTTGTCGGCCCAGTCTCCGGCCAGGGGATCGGCCACGACCACCTTGGCGCCGATGGCTTCGGCCACGGCCTGGGCGCTGACGCGCGAGAACTGGGGCTGCACCAGCACCACCTTGACGCCCAGCCCCTTGGCCTGCTCGATGATGCGTTGCAAGGTCTTGGGTCCGGGCTCCCTGCCGCCGGCCTGGATGGGCACTTCCTCCAGACCGTAGGCCTTGGCGAAATAGGCCCAGGCCGGATGAAAGGTCACAAACTTGGCGCCGGGCTTCACCCCGGAAAGACGCTGACGAATGGCGGCGTCCAACTCCTTGGCCTCGGCCTGGAAGGCGGCCAATCCCGCCTGGTAGTCCTTCGCGCCTTCGGGGTCGGCCTTGGTCAGGGCCTGGGCGATGGTGGCGGCCTGCTTGGCGGCCAGGGTCGGAGAGGTCCAGGTGTGCGGGTCGGTGGCCATGGCCTCGTGGTGGTGTTCGTCCGCGTCGTGGTCGTGTTTTGCCGCTGCCTGGCCGCCGTCCGCGCCATGGTCGTGGTCGGCCTTGTCGTGATCGGGCTCGACCTTGTGGTGGTCGTGCGCCTCGAGGGGAAGCAGGTCGATGCCCGCGGTGGTGTTCACCACGGTCATATTCGGATTGATTTTTCGGAATTTGGGCAGCCAGGCGTGTTCGTATTCCACCCCTTGGGAGAAAAACAGTTTGGCCTTGGCGATCAGGGCCATCTGGCTGGGCTTGGGCTCGAAGGTGTGGGGATCGGCTCCGGCGGGGACCAGCACCACCACTTCCGCCCGATGTCCGGCCACCACGGCGGCAATGCGCCCCAGAGGGGCTATGCTGGCCACGGCGATCAGGGGTTTTTCCTGAGCCGAACCGGCCCGGGCGACCCCGACGGGCGGGACCAGTGTCAGGGCCAAAAGCAACAACAGGGGTTGGTAGAGCTTCACGATGGCCTCCCATGAACTGTTTGCCCGCATATGCAACCGGGTTGCATTTTCTGTCAAGAACAAAGTCGTCCGCCACGGGAGGAAATATTGCCGCCCGGAAGATCTTCGGGCGACGGGCGCGAAGGGAAAACCCGAGGCAAGCGGCCCGCGTTCAGCGCTTGCGGGCTGCAAGAATCGACTGTTTCAACGGGCTGCCAGAAGCAGGGCGCCGGTCAGGGCGGTGAACGGTCCGACCAGCACCAGGCCGAAGCTGCCGACCAGGATGTTGAAGGTCTCGGCCGCCACGTGGGGGAAGTTGAACACGTTGGCCAGGGGAACTCCCTGGGCCATGAAGACCATGAGCAGACCCATGGCCCCGCCCGAGTAGGCCAGAAGCAGGGTGGTGGTCATGGTGCCCACGACCACCCGCCCCACGCGCAGGCCGGACCGGAAGAGCGTCCAGGCTCCGGCTTCCGGGTGGTGGGCGGCCACTTCGTCCATGCTGGCGGCCACGTCCATGGCCAGGTCCATCACCGCGCCGCAGGACCCCAGGAAGATGGTGGCCAGAAAGATGCGGGTGAGGTCCAGGTGGGGATACCCGCTGTAGAGCAGGGTTTCGGCATAGGGCTTGACCGACCCGTGCAGGGAAAAGGGGCCGGCCCAGGCCAGGGCCAGGGCGCAGGTGGCCAGCACCCCGAGCAGCGAGCCCAGGTAGGCGGCCAGGGCCTTGCGGCTCAATCCGCCGACCAGAAACAGCACTCCGGCCATGAGCACGGCCAGGAGGCCCAGCGTCACCCCGATGGGATCGTGTCCGCGCAGAAACCAGGGAACCAGCACCTTCCAGAGGGCCAGGGCAGCGAAAAGAAAGCTCAGGAGGGCCTTGGCCCCGGTCCAGCCGGCATAGGCCACCAGCAGCAGGGCGAACAGGGCCAGCAGGAGGAGTTGGGTGTCTATGCGGTAATAGTCCTGGGCCACGGCGGAGACGATGTGCCCCGCGCGCACGGTCAAGGCCACCAGGGCGGAGTCGCCCACGGAAAAGACCTTGTCCATCTCCATTTTGCCCAGCAGGAGGTTGTCGGCCGTGACCGTGGTCCCGGCGAAAGGACCGGTCAGAATGTTCGCGGTCACGCGCTGCTCGCCTTCGCGCACGATGCCGTAGGTGTGCACGTTGGTGTTGTCCACGGCCGTGATGCGGGCTTTTTCCGCCAGAACGTCGCGGGGGAGCCGGTCCTCGAAGCCGGTGGGGATCAGGGCCAGGGCCAGGGTGAGCAGGGCGAAGACCAGGGCGGCCAGGGCGTCGGCGCGCAAAATGCGGCCCGCCGCCGCGTTGGACGCGGCGGCGGGCTCTTTCGGGAAAGCCTCGCGCTCGGGACTCTGGGGGGCCGTGCCCCGCCCGCCGCGCGAAGCGCTTTCGCTGGGTGGACCGGTCACGGCGTCTTCGCCCGGAAAAAGCCCCAGGGGCCCTGTGAAACGGGGAAGCCGCGCGACCGGATGGCGTCGTTCATTTTTCGCTCCTAGTCCGCCTTGGCCACGGCCTTGCGCGTTGCAAAGGAGGCGAGCACCGCCTTGGAAAGGGCCGTGTTGTCGTAATAGCCTTCGAAAGCCTTGGCGCCAGGCCCCCGGGCCGAGGTCATGACCGGCATGCCGGTGTGGGCGTAGGTCGTCCAGGCCAAGCCGGCCTTGGCGTCGAGCAGACGGGTGAGGGTCACGGTCAGGGGGTCGTAGTTGCCGTAGAGCAGGTATTCCTCGGGATCGTTAGACTTTTCCTCCCGTTTCGCCATGGAGCGGGCAAACGCCGCCTTGGCCATGGCCAGCTCGTAGGGCTTGAGGTACATGCCGTACTCGTCCCTGGGCGAGGTCACGTCCTCGTTGGGCTTGGGGCTTTTGGCCATGGCCTGGAGGTCGGCTTCGGTGGGAACTTTGAGCCCGAAGGCCTGGCTGATGAGCGGGGCCACGTCCTCGAACCGGGGCTCGGCCCCGCTGAGGCCGTTCTTGTAGGCGTGCAGTTTTTCGGCGAACGTCTGGAAGGACATGGTCTGGTGCTTGAGATACTGGTAGTAGTTGCCGTAGCGGGTGCCGGCGAATCCCAGGCTCAGGCCGCCGGTTTCGTGGTCGCCGGTGACGACGATCAGGGTTTCCCCGGGGTGCTTGGACGCGAAGCCCAGGGCCACGTCCACGGCCTTGTCCAGGGCCAGCACGTCACCGATGGCGGCCACGGCGTCGTTGGCGTGGCAGGCCCAGTCGATCTTGCCGCCTTCGACCATCAGGAAAAAGCCCTTGGGGGTGTCCAACAGCTCGACGCCTTTGGCGGTGAACTCGGCCAGGGAGACGTCCGTGGCCGGATCGGCGTCCACGGCGTAGGGCAGGGCCTTGTCCCGGTCCAGGGTGGGATTCATGGCCAGCACCTTGCCCGCGCCGGGCGCGAGGCCCAGGATGGCGGCCCGGTCCGTCACCACGGCGTAGCCGTTCGTTTTCATGACCGAAAGGACATCGGGCTTGTCGCCTTCCTTTTTGGAGCGCTTGCCCTCGGGGTCCTTGAAGCCGCCGCCGGCGAAGTAGTCGAAACCGGAGTCGGCCGCCTGAAGGGCGATTTCGTAGTAGTTGTTGCGGGACGCCTGATGGGCGTAAAAACTGGCCGGCGTGGCGTGGTCCAGCGACACCGAGGTGACCACGCCCACCTTCATGCCCTGTTTTTTCGCCTTTTCCGCCACGGACTCCACGGGAGTTTTGTCTCCGTCGACGCCAATGGCTCCGTTATAGGTCTTTACGCCGCAGGCCAGGGCGGTCCCGGCCGCCCCGGAGTCGGTGATGATGGAGTTGAGCGAATAGGTGGTGGTGGCCCCCTGCACGGGCAGGGTGTTCATGGCCAGTTTGACGATCCCCGGCTTTTCCATGCCGCGCACGGCGGCCAGGGCGAACTCCGCCGAGGAGCGCTGGGTCATGGCCATGCCGTCGCCGATGAAGAGGAACACGTACTTGGCCCGCCCCTGCCCGGGAACGGCCTCGGCCCTGGCCTGGGCCGTGGCGAAGACCAGGCCGAGCGCCAGCCACAAAAGCAGGGGCACGAGACGTTTGCGTTTTTCCGAAAGCACCATGGCCGAACCTCCGCCGAGTGTGTCTGGGCACAACATGCCGTGCGCACGTTACCAAACGGTGTCTTGCCCATCACCGCTTCATGAAACTGCGCGGTTGGCTGAAGGCTGACGGCGGATTTCGGATCGTTCGAGAACTTCCGCAAGCGGTTCGTGGAGGCCGGGCTCGGCGCGTTGGCCTATTGGGATTTCGTGGCCGCGAATCTGGGCTGAGGCTTTGGCCGGTGCGTGCGGCGCGCTTTGCCTGGCGATGCGCGCCCACTCTTGGAGAGAACCCTGGGGACCCTTTGTTCGCAAGGGGTCCCCAGGGGTTTTGACGATCTACCGGCCTCGGGCCTGATAGCGGTTGATTTTGGTTTCGAGCCGGCGGCTGAACGAGGTGAGCACGAAGCAGATCACGAAGTACATGCAGGCGATGGTGATGAAGATCTCGCCCGGGGCGTTCATGGTGCGGTTGTTGATCTGGGTGGCGACCTTGGTCAATTCGCCCACGCCGATGATGAAGCCCAGGGAGGTGTCCTTGGTCAGGGAGACGAACTGGTTCACGAACGAGGGGATCATGTTGAAGAGCGCCTGGGGCAAGACGACCGAGACCATGGCCTGGGTCTTGGAAAGCCCCGTGCCGCGCGCGGCTTCCATCTGACCTTTGGGCAGGGAGAGCACGCCGGCGCGCACGATTTCGGCCACGTAGGCGCTGGTGAAGACGACCAGGGCGATCATGGCCGACTCTTCGCCGGGCAGGCTCTTGCCCAGGAGCACCGGGGCGAGAAAATAGAACCAGAAGATGACCATGAGCAGGGGAGTGCCGCGTATGATCTCGATGTAGATCAGGGCCGGAATCATGAACACCTTGCGTTTGGAAAGGCGCATGAGGCCGACCAGAAGGCCCAGCCAGAACGCCCCGAAGATGCCGGTCACGGCCATGACGATGGAAAGGGCCAATCCTCCCAGGGGGCCGTTGGGAAAGGGGCCCCAGAGGAGGTAATCCATGTTGTTCCAGACAACGTCCCAGTGCGCGCTCATGGTTACCTCGTCACGTGGAGCACGCGCCGGTTGTAGATTTGGATTCCCGCGGAGACGATGATCGAAATGACCAGGTAGATGGCGGTGGCCACGGTAAAGGCCTCGAACCCGTGGAAGGTGTAGGACTCGATCTGTCGGGCCATGTAGGTCAGGTCCATGACGCCGATGGTCATGACCAGCGACGAGTTCTTGATGAGATTCAAAAACTGGGAGATCAGCGGCGGCACGATGATGCGAAAGGCCTGGGGCAGGATGACGTAGCCCATGGCCTGCATGAAGGAGAGGCCGCAGGCCCGCGAGGCTTCGAGCTGGGTCTTGGGGATGGCGAAGATGCCGGAGCGGATGTCCTCGGCGATGAAGGCGGCCGTGTACACGGTGAGGGCGATGGCCCCGGCCGCGAATTCGAAGTCCTGCTTGTAGAGCCAATCGGTGGCGAACGTGGGCAGTACGAGGTTGGCCCCGAAATACCAGAAAAATATTTGTACGAGCAGGGGGGTGTTTCGGAAAAACTCCGTGAAGGCCATGCAGAGCCATTCCAGGGGTTTGACCCGGCTCAGGCGCAAGACGGCCACCAGGGTGCCCAGGGCCAGGGAGCACACCGTGGAAAGGGCTGAAATTTTGAGGGTGGTCACCAGGCCTTCGACGATCCAGTCGCCGTACTGCCCTGTCACCACCAAGTGCCAGTCGAACGTGTATGCCAACGCGGGTCTCCGAAGGTCTGCCGTGGTTTGGGCGGGGAGCCGAAGGGCTCCCCGCCTTTCGTGTGTCGTTCGCGAAGCGCCCCGCCGGACTTCAGGGGCGCAAAGGACCGTGGTCCGGGCCTACGGCCAGAGTTCCATGGTCCAGGTCAAGGGGATGAAGAACTTGGTGTCCTTGCCGAACCACTTGTCGTAGAGCTTTTGGTATTCGCCGGATTCCCACATTTCCATGAGGGCGAAGTTCACGGCGTCGCGGAACTTGGAGTCGTTCTCCACGATGCCCAGACCGTAGGGTTCGGCCGAGATGGGCTCGCCCACCACGGCGTAGTCGCCGGGGTTGTCGTCCTTGTTCTTGAGGCCGAGCAGGATGGCTTCGTCGGTGGTGACGGCCTGAACCTTGCCCTGCTTGAGGGCCAAAAAGGCCTCGGGATAGGTCTCGAAGGAGATGACGGTGGCCTTGGGCTGGGCGCGCTGGGCGTTCTTTTCGGAGGTGGAGCCCTTGGCCGAGCCGATCTTCTTGCCGGCCAGGTCCGCGATGCTCTTGATGCCCGAATCCTTCTTCACCAGCAGGCGCTGGAAGGTGGAGAAGTAGGTGATGGAATAGTCGATCTGCTTGTCGCGCTGGCGCGAGTGGGTCATGGTGGCGGCCACGATGTCGATGTCGCCCTGGGTGAGCATGGGGATGCGGGTGGAGCTGGTTACCGGCTTGGTTTCGAGCTTGACGCCGAGCTTTTTGGCCAGGGCGGCCATGAGGTCGATTTCGAAGCCCACGATCTGTTTGCTGTTTTCATCCACGTAACCGAAGGGCGGTTGGGAGTCCTTCACGCCGGCGACGAGCGTGCCGCGCTTCTGGATGTCTTCGAGCTTGCCCGCCTGGGCCGTGGACAGGCCAAACGCCAGAATCATTAGAACGGTAAGGGCGATGGCGATGCGGTGTTTCATGAAGCTCTTCTCCTTTTCGGTGCGGGTTGGAGCGTTAGAGGATTTCCTTGAGAAAAGCGCGGGTGCGCTCGTGTGCGGGATTTTTGAAGAACTCGGAAGGCGGTCCCACCTCGAGCACTTCGCCGGCGTCCATGAAGATGACCCGGTCCGCCACCTCGCGGGCGAAGCCCATTTCGTGGGTGACGCAGAGCATGGTCATGCCTTCGCGGGCCAGGTCCTTCATGACGTTCAGGACCTCGTTGATCATTTCGGGGTCCAGCGCGGAAGTGGGTTCGTCAAAGAGCATGACCTTGGGTTTCATGGCCAGGGCCCGGGCGATGGCCACGCGCTGCTGCTGGCCGCCGGAAAGCTCGGCCGGATACTTGCTCGCCTGGTCGTGAATGCCCACCCGCTCCAGCAGGTCGAGTCCGATGCGCTCGGCTTCGGACCGGTCCATCTTGCGCACCTTGATGGGGGCCAGGGTGACGTTCTTGAGCACCGACAGGTGGGGGTAGAGGTTGAACTGCTGGAACACGATGCCGATCTCGGCGCGCAGGTGGTTGACGTTCACCGAAGGGGCGTGAATGTCGCGCCCGGCGAAGGTGATGGTCCCGCGCTGGTATTCCTCCAGACGGTTGACGCAACGGATGAGGGTGGACTTGCCCGACCCCGAGGGGCCGCAGATCACCACCACTTCGCCCGGCTCCACGATCTGGTCGATGCCCTTGAGCACGTGGAAGTCCCCGTACCATTTGTGGACGTCCTGAAATTCGATCATGGGCATGCGGGGTTCTCCTGACGGTAGGCTTTTGGCGAAGAGGACCGTATTTTGCCAAAAATGGCAAAGACCGGCAACCGGTTTCCGGCATGTGCTCACTGCTCAAGAAGTTTTGCAATGTATCGTGTTCAAGGTCCTTGTCAAGGTGGAGAAGGCGGCGCGGCCCGGCGCGCCGGGCGTGACGCGGGGGCCGAAGCCGGGAAAGATTGCTGCTGACCGGGGTATTTCTTTGGGTTATAGGCCGAAACCATGGAACACGACCTCGCCAAACTGCGCATCGACAGGTCCTCGCCGCAAGGAGCGGGCCGGCGGCGTCGCGTCAGGCCCTGGATGGCTTTCCTCCTCGCGGCCGTGGTTTTCGCCCTGCTGCTTTGGATGTGGCCTCGCACCGCGGACGTTCGCGTGGCCTCGGTGAGCGAGGTCTATCCCAGCCGGTCGCTCACCCTGGTCAACGCCACGGGCTACGTGGTGGCGGACCGCAAGGCCGCCGTGGCCTCCAAGATCACCAGCCGGCTGGAATGGCTGGGGGTGGAGGAGGGAAGCGTCGTCAAAAGGGATCAGGTCCTGGCCCGGCTGGAGGGACGCGACGTGGCCGCCGCCCTGGAGCGGGCCGAATCCGACATGGCCGCCGCCTCCGCCCTGATCGAGGTGGCCCGGGCCGAATACGACGACGCCAAGCTCAATTACGACCGCATGAAGCGCCTGAGCGACCAGACCGTGGTGGCCAGAAGCGAATTCGACCTGGCCGTGGCCCGCTTTCGCAAGGCGCAAGGCAATCTGGAAAACGCCAAGCGCACCCTGGCCGCCAGACGGGCCGCTCTTGAAGAGGCCAGGGCCCAGGTGGAGTACACCGTGGTGCGCGCCCCGTTCGACGCCGTGGTCCTGACCAAGAGCGCGGACGTGGGCGACATCGTCACGCCCATCGGGGCGTCCACCACGTCCAAGGCGTCGGTGGTCACCCTGGCGGACATGGCCTCGCTCCAGATCGAGGCCGACGTGGCCGAGTCCAACGTGGCCAAGGTGCGTCCGGGACAGTCCTGCGAGATACAGCTCGACGCCTTCGGAGAGGAGCGCTTTCCCGGGCACGTGCACATGATCGTGCCCACGGCCGACCGCACCAAGGCCACGGTGCTGGTCAAGGTGCGTTTCGATCCGCTCGATCCGCGGGTTTTGCCCCAAATGAGCGCCAAGGTGGCCTTTCTGGACCGGCCCCTGGTCGAGTCCGAGCGCGCCGCTCGCCTTTGCGTTCCCCAGGCGGCCCTGGTCGACCGGAACGGCCCGGGCGTGTTCGTGGTGGAAGACGGCAGGGCCAGGTTCGTGCGGGTCAAGACCGGAGAAACGCTCGGCGACATGGTGGAGGCGCTTCAGGGCGTTTCCGCCGGGCAGAAGGTCGTTCTCTCCCCTCCCGCCAGCCTGGCCGACGGCGGACGGGTGAGCCTGGTGGAGAAATGACGCCTCCCCCGTTGGTCGAAGTTCGGGGCCTGTGCAAGAGCTACCGCCGGGGAGGGCAGGACATCCCGGTGCTGGTGGACGTGTCCTTCGACATCGAGGAGGGCGAGTTCCTGGCTCTCATGGGGCCTTCGGGCTCGGGCAAGTCCACGCTGCTCAACTGCCTGGCCGGCATCGACCGTCCCGACGCGGGCTCCATCGTGATCCGGGGCCAGGACATCGCCACCCTGTCGGAATCGGCCCTGGCCGATTGGCGCAGCCGTTCGGTGGGGTTCATTTTTCAGTTCTACAACCTCATTCCGGTGCTCACCGCCCTGGAGAACGTGGAGTTGCCGCTTCTGCTCACCGGGCTGGGCCGGCGCGACCGGCGCGAGCACGCCCTGTCCGCGCTGACGGCCGTGGGCCTGGCCGAGCGCGTGGACCACTATCCGGCCCAACTTTCCGGCGGACAGCAGCAACGCGCGGCCATCGCCCGGGCCGTGGTCACGGACCCGGACATCCTGGTGGCCGACGAGCCCACCGGCGACCTGGACCGGGTGTCCGCCGAAGAGATCTTGCGCATGTTGTCGCGCCTCAACCGGGATATGGGCAAAACCATCGTCATGGTCACCCACGATCCCAGGGCCGCGTCCCAGGCCGGGGTGCTCAGGCATCTGGACAAGGGGGAACTCTCCCGTGTTGCTGGTCAAGCTGGCCTTTAGAAACGCCTTCCGCCACACCCTGCGATCGGTGCTGACCATTCTGGGCGTCACGGTGGCCATTCTGGCCTTCGGACTCCTGCGCACGGTGATCGACGCCTGGTACGCCGGGGTGGAGGCCAGCGCGGCCAACCGCCTGGTCACCCGCAACGCCATTTCGCTCACCTTCACCCTGCCTTTGGCCTACAAGGCCAAGATCCGCGCCCTGCCCGGCGTCACCGCCGTGACCCAGGGCAATTGGTTCGGGGGCGTCTACATCGACGAAAAGAACTTCTTCGCCAATGTGGCCTACGACCTGGAAGGCCTGCTGGAGCTCTATCCCGAGTTCGTGATCCCCCCCGGGGAGCGCGCGAACCTGATGCGCGACCGCAAGGGGTGCCTGGTGGGGCGCAAGCTGGCCAAGCGCTTCGGCTGGAAGGTGGGCGACACCATCAGCCTGCGCGGCACCGTCTACCCCGGCAACTGGGACATGACCGTGCGGGCCATCTATTCCGGGGCCTACTCCAATACCGACGAGACCGTGTTGTTTTTTCACTGGGCCTACCTGGACGAGGTCATGCGGCGCGACATGCCCGACCGGGCCGGCAAGGCGGGCTGGTATCTCGTGGGCATCGCCGACCCCTCGCGCTCGGCCGAGATGAGCAAGGCCATCGACGCCCAGTTCGCCAACTCCCTGGCGGAAACGCTCACCGAAACGGAAAAGGCCTTCAATCTGGGCTTTGTGGCCATGACCGAGGCCATCCTGGTGGCCGTGCGCCTGGTGTCGTTCGTGGTGGTGCTCATTATTTTGGCCGTGGCCGCCAACACCATGGCCATGAGCGCCAGGGAGCGCACCGGCGAATACGCCGTGCTCAAGACCCTGGGCTTCGGCGGCGCGACCATCGGCGCGGTGGTGCTGGGCGAATCGCTCACCATAAGCCTGGCCGGGGCCGGACTCGGCGTGGCCCTGATCGGCCCCTGCGCCAGGGCCTTCGCCTCGCACATGAGCGACTTTTTCCCCGTGTTCACGGTGTCGGCAGAAACCGTGTTCTGGGGGCTGGGGGCCGGGCTGGTGGTGGGGTTGGCTTCGGCGGCCTATCCGGTTCACCTGGCGGTGTCGCTGCGCATCGCCGAAGCCCTGCGCAAGGTGGGATAAGCCGTGCCCATTCCCCTGAGCTATTCCTGGCGCAACCTGCTCACCCGCCGCCTGACCACCGCCCTGACCGCCGCGGGCATGGCCCTGGTGGTGTTTGTGCTCATGGCCACGCTCATGCTGGCCGAGGGGTTGCGTCAGACCCTGGTGGCCACGGGCCAGCCGGACAACGTGCTCATGCTGCGCAAGGGGTCGGAGACCGAGGTCCAGTCGGGCCTCGATCGTCAGGTGGCCCAGGTGGCGGCCACCCAGCCCGAGTACTCCCCGGACTCCGAAGGCGATCTGGCCTCGGCCCGGGAGGTGGTGGTGCTCATGGTGCTGCCCAAGAAGGACGGCCGCGCGTCGAGCAATGTGGTGGTGCGCGGCGTGGGCCGGGCGTCGCTTTCCCTGCGGCCCCATCTGCGTCTGATCGAGGGACGCGCTCCGGCCAGGGGATCGAGCGAGATCATGGTGGGCCAGAACGTGGCCAAGAAGTTCGCCGGGGTGGAACTGGGCTCGACCCTGCGTTTCGCCCAGCGCCTGTGGACCGTGGTGGGCGTGTTCGACGCCGGACAGACCGCCTTCGCTTCGGAAATCTGGGGCGACGCCAACCAGCTCATGCAGGCCTTTCGCCGCCAGGCCTATTCCATCGTGGTGGCCCGGCTGAGCGACCCGGCGACGTTTCCCGGGCTCAAGTCCCGGCTGGAGGCCGACCCCAGGCTGCAAATCGAGGTCAGACGCGAAAGGGAGTTCTACGAGGCCCAGTCCAAGGCCATGTCCCGGTTCCTCAAGGTGCTGGGCGTGTCCCTGACCGCCATTTTTTCCATAGGGGCCATGCTCGGGGCTACCATCACCATGCACTCGGCCGTGGCCAGCCGGGTGGGAGAGATCGGAGCCTTGCGCGCCCTGGGGTTTCAACGGCGCGACATCCTGCTCGCCTTCCTGGCCGAGGCCCTCCTGCTCGGGGCCGTGGGCGGAGCGGCCGGTGTGGCGGCCTCGTCGCTTTTGGGGTTCCTGACCTTCTCCACCATGAACTTCCAGACGTTTTCGGAACTGGCCTTCACCTTTACCCTCACCTGGCCCATAGCGGCCTCGGGGATGGGATTTTCCCTGTTCATGGGCGCGGTGGGAGGCCTTTTGCCGGCCGTGCGGGCCGCCCGGCTGAACATCGTGGAAGCCCTGCGGTCGGGATGAGGGCGTCCCGCGTCCGTTGGGCGAACGCCGGGCGCAACGCCCCGGCCTGAAAAACGCGATCCCCACGCGAACCCAGGCCGCTTCGGGCTTGACTCCCGTTGCGGAGGGCTTATAGACAATCCGCCCGCCGCTAGCGGGGGAGGCGCGTCGTGATCCGCATACTGCTCGTGGTCGCCCTGACTGTGGCCGCTTTGGCCGCGCCGGACAACGCCCTGGCCTGGGGGCCGGGAGTGCATCTGGCCGTGTCGCGTTTCGTTCTGTCCAACGTCGGGCTCTTGCCCGCCGTGGTGGCCGCCCTGCTTCTCAAGCACAAGGACTTTTTCGTCTACGGCAGCCTTGCCGCCGATTTCTTCGTGGGCAAGGGCAGCCGCAACCGCCCCGGACACAGCCACAACTGGGAGTCCGGCCTGGCGCTTCTCGAAACCGCCCGCTCCGAACGCCTGCAAGCCTACTCCCTGGGCTACCTGAGCCACCTGGCCGCCGACGTGCTGGCCCACAACTACTACGTGCCGAGCGTGCTCACCCGGTCCCCGGCCGGCGGCTCCCTGGCCCACGTCTACGTGGAGGCCCAGGCCGACTCGCGCCTGACCGGCGGCGCCCAGCCCCGGGCCGCCCTGGCCGGTCGCGGACAACGGGCCGCCGACCTGACCCTGGCCCACGCCCTGCGCAAGGACTTCTTTACCCTGAGCCTGCGCAAGCGCCTGTTCCGGGGCGGGGAAAGCCTGAGCCGGGCCAAGGCCTGGAATTCCTCCCTGCGCCTGGCCCAGCGGGTGATGCCCCTGCCTGACGGCGATTGCCGACTGGCGGACATGTACGACCTGTCGCTTCGCGCCGTGGTGAGCGTGCTTCGCGATCCGCACGGGTCCTCCGTGTTGGCTTTCGACCCCATCGGCTGCGCCAACCTGGCCAGCGTGCGCGCGGCGCGCAGGAGCGAAGTCCCGGCCGGGGGACGTTTCCAGCCCGCGCCCGAACTCATCGCCCTGCCCGGAGTCCGTTCCGCCCAACTGCCTCACGTGGCCTGACTTGGCCGTCTTCCTCCTTGGGGCGTGCGGAAAGACAACCGCGCGTTTTCTTCGCATCGTTTCCGTCGCGCCGGATGGGCGGGACTTACGCGGCGGCCTCCGACTGGAACGCCGCGACAAAGTCGTCGAGCAGCGTCTGGATGGACCGCTCCACGTTGCGGGAGGCGGCGGTCCAATCCTTGTCCAATCCGGCGACGGTGTCGGCGACCGCATGGTGCGTGGTGCGTTCCATGCCGCGCGAACCCGATGACGTGGCAACGTCGGTCTGGGTGTGGGTGATGCCGCGCGCGTCATCCACAGGGGTTTCCCGCATGGCGACCGCGGAATGGTCGCGCACAGCGCCGTCCTGGTAGGTTTCCACCGAATGGCTGGTTTCGCGCAGATACGCGGGCTCCTTGTCTTCCGTCAGGCCGGTGCGGGTGCGAAATCCGCTGGTGGAAGGCACAGGGTTCTCCCGGACGGATTCCGCGTGTTGCTGCCTCGCGGTGGGCTTGCCGTTTTGGTACAGGGTGCTTTCCCAGGTGATGCTGTGCGGGACCGAGCCGGCCGCGTCGAGCGACATGTCCCCGGCCGGGTTGAAGACGCCCTTGGAGACGTCTTCCAGGGTGGGATCGAGAAAGGTCGCGGCGTCGTCCACATGTTGTGCATGGCCCGCGTCCAGCAACTCCCGGGCGTCGAGCGGCGTGCTGGCGCTGTATTGCCGCTGGGTCAGGCCGAGCGTTTCGAAGATGGTCGGACGCTCGCGCAGGCTGTGGTCCTTGGTTTGGCGCTGGATTGCCTCGGCTTTGCTGTTCTGGACGAGCTTCCCGTCCTTGTACACGCTCACGTCGAGCCGCTGCGATTGGGAAACACCCTTGATGGAGCTGTCGGAAAAGGAAACCTGGCTCGCGATATTTCCTTCGCTGTCGAACGTGGCCTGGTCGATGGACAAGTCCGTGGCCTTGGCCAACTCGACGGTGGTGTTTGGCCTGAGGCCGTCCTGCATCGCGTTGCCGCGATTGGTCTGGTTTTTCGTCTGGACGGACTGCGAGACGCGCGTCGAGCGGAAGAGCTTTCCCGTGTCGCCATATTCGAGAATATTCGCCACGTAGTTGGTGGAGAGAAAGTCTTTGGTCATATACTGAACGAGTTTTTCCACGCCGTCCGGCGTTATCACGTCCTCGCCATTGAGAAAGGCCTCGCCCTTGTACAGGGCGTCGACATCCATGGAGTCGTGCAGCTCCTTGGACACGGTTCCGTTCTTGAACCACTCGATGTCGCGCCGCAATGTGGAGCGGGTGTTCTTGGCCTCGCCGCTGCTGGCCGCGTACAGTTCGGAGCGGACGCGGCGGGTCAGTTGGCCGGTCTGGTCGTATTCCTCGATGGTCTTGGCGACGTTGCCCTGCGAGAGGGCTCCGGTCTCTTTGCGCAAGAGCCGGCTGCCGTCGTATTCCAGAATCTGCATGTCGTCGCCGTCGAGGATGGTCTTTCGCTTGTGGCCATTGGACAGGAACGTCTCGCCCGCCTTCAGGCCGTATCGCGTCTCCCACAGACTTGGCGCGACTTCACCTTCCGGCTGGTCGGCCTTGTCGCTTGGGGCGGTCAGTTCTCGGCTTTTGGTCAGGGCTTCCTGGGAAATGGTGACCGTATCGCCCGATGGGGTGGCGGAAACCGGGAGTTTCGCCTCGGCCGCTGGAGTCAGGAAGAAACGAGAACTCCCCAGCGGCGCGGAGAGTGTGGTGGCCTGGATCACGCCGACCTCCAGTGTGTGGGCTGGAACGTTTTGTCCTCGATCGGGAAGACGCCCCAAGCAGGGGGGTGGCCCTCCTGAAGGAGACTCTTCAATCATTGCTGAGACAATAATTCAAGGGATCGACATTGCGCGGGGGATCTTTAGGTGGCGCGGCGAAAAAACGAGTCTGACGTCATGGCGGGAGACGTTTTTCGTGCGGAGAAGATTTCGTAAAGCGTATATCTGGGGGATGCATCTTTCATTGGCCAGCAGGCCGCATCGCTTCAGGAACGCCATGCCGCGCTCGCGGGCGGGCTGCGCTTCGGACCGGAGCTTGCGTCGCCTCATGCCAGGGGGGCGCGTGCGGCGTTCGGGGCGCGTCCTTGAAAAGCATGCCTCCGCTTCTCAAGGACAAACTCCTTCTTTCAATCTGTTGCCCGCGAAATGCGCATACGCTTTCTTCGTGGACGCAGCGTTAGCTTACGGCAGCACTCAGCAGACCGGAATTCCTGGTTGTATCGACACCAAGAGACGCGAACGTCGGCAGTGAGGTCAGGGGATACACGCCGTCGTTGAAGGCCAGGTACTCCACATTGTTGAGCGTCTGCGCGCCGAAGGCCGTGGACACCGTGGCCAGGCCGTTCTGTACGCTGTAGATATTGTCCAGGAGCCCCGTGGCGAACACGGCGGTGTCCGTTCCCGCGCCGCCTTCCAGGGTGTCGGACCCCGCGCCGGCCACGAGTCTGTCGTCGCCTCGGCCGCCGGAAAGCAGGTCGGACTTGCCGTTGCCCAGCAGAATGTCGTTGCCGTCGCCGGAATAGACATCCGCCACCGTGACCCAGGAAGCCGCGCCCACGGTCGTGTTGTCGATGCGGCTCAGGGAGCCCGCGTTGGCGTTTATCACCTGGTTGGCCGTGACGGCCGAGGCGTTGATCACGGTCTGGCCCGACGTGTCGGTGATGGTGGTGCGGGTCGGGTCCTGGGCGGCGTAGTGGGAGAACTCGTTGGTGTACACCAGGGGCAGGGGGGCCGAGGCGTCCTGCCCGTGCAGGATGAGCCGCCAGTCCTTGAGGATTCCCGTCTGGCCGTTGGCGTGGTCGTCGGAAACGGTCAGCGTCCAGGTCCCGGCCGAGTCTTCGCCCAGGTACTGGGTGGAGGTCATGGAGTAGGAGCTTGCGGGAAAGGCGGTGGCGATGGCGTCGGGTTCGTCGGGCTCCAGGTTTTCGGTGGTGGTGAGCAGCACGCTCTTGGTGCCCGAGGGCGAGGTCAGGGTGATGGTCAGGTCCGAGGCCAGGGGATGGTCCAGGTCGATCTGGACTTCGGCCCGCTCCACCTGGACGCCGGACTGCGCCTGAACCGTGGACGTGACGCCCGGTCCGCCGTCGGGCAGGTTGGCGTTGACCGCGGCCTCGGCCGAGGTCTGGCTCACGTTGGCGGCCGTGCTGGACCGGGTCCAGGTTTCGGCCAGGCGCACGGCGGCCAGGGCGTCCACCAGCCCGTAGCCCACGTCGCTGTTGACGTGCATGCCGCCGCCGTTCCAGTTGGTGGCCCCGTTGACGGTCCAGGTGGCCTGGGTGTCGGTGTTGCGGGCGGTGAGGGCCAGAATGTCCTGCACGTCGCGGTAGCCGAGGTCGGGATTGGCTTCGAGCATCAGCGCCGCCACGCCGGAAACCATGGGCGCGGCCGCAGAGGTGCCGTCGAAAGCGTAGGAGTAGTCGCCGCCGGAGGCCCCGGTTTCGGTCTTGCCCAGGCCCGCTCGCTCCGTGGTGACGATGCCGCCGTCCACCCGGAGGATCTTGAGGCCGTTCGCCCCGGCCGAATCGTCTGCAATCGGGTCGCCGCCGCTTTCTTCGCTGTCGGGCGTGCCGTCGCCGTCGCTGTCCACGTTGGCGAAGATCACGTTGCCGGAAGGCGCGCCCACCAGGATGCTGGCTCCGGGCGTGCTGTAGGAGCACACTTTCCCGTTGTAGTCGATGGCGGCCACGGCGATGGTGTAGGGGGAGTTGGTGAGGTTTTGGCTATTGGTGTTGGCTCCGGGCAGCCGGTCGTTGCCGGCCGAGAACACGATCACCGTGCCCAGTCCGTCGCGGCCCGTGGTGGCGGCGGTCTCGATGCCCTCGCCCGTGGCGACCTCATACTCGTTGGACCCGGTGAAGCTGTAAAACGAGGTGTAGACGCTGCCCCAACTGTTGTTGATGACGTCATAGTGTTCCGCCGCCCAGGTGAAGCCCAGTTTGGCGTCGTCCAGGACGGAGTTGTCGTCCAGGGGCGTGTACACCGAGCCCAGAGTGGCCTCGGGGGCGATGCCCACCACGCCGATGCCGTTGCCGGCCACTCCGGCGATGATGCCGGCCACGTTCATGCCGTGGGTGTCGGTGGCCAGGCGGGGCTGGCCGTCGCCGGTGATGGAGACGGTGGTGGAAATGCTCAGGGCGGGGTTCACGTTGGCCGCCAGGTCCGGATGGTCGAACTCGATGCCCTGGTCCATCACCCCCACGACCACGCCCTTGCCGGTATAGTCGGTCCACACCTTGGTCAGATTCAGGTCGATGCCCGCCGTGCCGCCGGTCTGGCCGGTATCGTCGAGATGCCACTGTTGAGCGTACAGGGGGTCGTTGATCAAAAGCGACATGGGACGTTCGCCTCCGCGTAACAGGCCGGTGGGACGCGCGCGCGGCGCAACCGGTTCCGCGAGCGTGTGTCCCGCGCCGGTGACCAGTGTGCGGCGTGCCGGAAGTCTGAACCGAGTCTCTTCCGCCTATCGGACGCGACCATTGCGGGCAAGTTTTTTTTTGATGCGCTTGGCCGATTCCCCTTGTCCCATGGGGCGAAGCCGGGCGACAGGCCTCACAACTTGGACTTGAGCACCAGGTCCGTGATGGGACCGCGCGAGCGGTCGCCCTTGAGCACGATGTGGCCGTAGTTGGGGTAGCCGCGAAACTTGCGCACGATCCAGTTGAGTCCGTTGTTGGACTCGTTCAGGTAGGGGTTGTCCACCTGGGAGGTGTCGCCCAGGCACACGCACTTCACGCCTTCGCCCATGCGGGTGAGAAGCGCCCGCACCTCGGACCGGGACAGGTTCTGGGCCTCGTCGATGATGACGAAGGCGTTCTCCACGTTCATGCCCCGCACGTAGGCCAGGGGGAGGGTTTCGAACCGTTTGGGGTTGAAGCGGGGGGAGTCCTCGCCGGGATTGAGGAACAGCTTGTTGGCGGGCCTGGTCCGGTGAAGCTTGAGCAGGAGTTCGTGAATGTACTTGACGTAGGGCTCCATCTTTTCGGCAATATCGCCGGGCAGGTAGCCCAGCTTGGCCCCGATCTCGATGGTGGGCTTGATCACGTAGATCTTGTCGAAGGCCTTGCGTTCGAGCGTCATGTACAGGGCTGCGGCCAGGGCCAGGTAGGTTTTGCCGAATCCGGCCTCGCTTTGGATGGAGATCATGTCCACATGCGGGCTCACGATGAGCTCCAGGGCCAGGTTCTGGTAGACGGTGCGCGGTTTGAGATTCCAGATGTCGTTGGTGTAGGTGATGGGCTTTTCGCCTTCCGGGGCCAGCAGCACGGGCTTGCCCTCGCGCCAGACAAAGGCGTTGGGCCAGGGCTGTTCGCCTTCCTCCACGAAGCCGGTGTGGAGTTGCGATTCGGACTCGAAGGGCTTGGAGTCGCGCAGTTCCTCGCTTTTTATGCCCCGTAGCGAGGCCTGCAACTGGAGCATGCGGTCGTTGGTCACCAGGATGGGATCGTCGATCTCGCGCGCGGCCTCGATTTCCTTGAGAATGAAGTTGTCCACGATGCCCGTGAAGGGCGACTCGGAGTTGGCGTTGCGGATGAAGGTGATGTTCTCCCGGTGCTCGATGAGCAGGGCGATCACCTTGGAGACGATGTGGCGGAGCTTGGGCGTGTTCTTGAGTTTTTCCAACTCCATGAGCACGTGGTAGGGAATGTGGACGTTGTTTTCGTTGCCGTTGCGCAGGGCGAGGATGGAGCCGGGGTTTTCGATCAGGACGTTGGTGTCGAGAACGTAGTTCTTTTTGGCCGATGCGTTTGCCGCCATGAACGCTTCCTTGGCTTAGGGTGTGCGTGCGGGGAGACTTCGGGCTGACACGGGAAAAAGGACGCGCAAAGCCCGACGCGTGGCGTCGAACGTTCGCCGGAGCGAAGAAAACGGACGGGATTCGGGCATGCCTACCGCTTGGCCTGGAGCCTGGCCCGCAGGATGATGGCCACCAGGTTCATGCCCAGCACCAGGGCGATGAGCACCAGGGCGGTGCCGTATTGCAGGGGCCGGGTCTTGTCGATTTCCGTGCCGGCGGTGGCCAGGACGTAAACGTGGTAGGGCAGGGCCATGACGTCGGAGAAGATGCTCCGGGGCAGTTTGGGCGCGTAGAACACGGAAGCGGTGAACATGATGGCCGCGGTTTCTCCGGCCGCGCGCGACAGGGCCAGGATGGCCCCGGTGAGCATGCCGGGCAGGGCCGCCGGCAGCACCACCAGGCGGATGGTCTGCCACTTGGTGGCCCCCAGGCCCAGTGAGGCCTCGCGGTAGGTGCTGGGCACGGACTTGAGCGCCTCTTCGGCCGTGCCGATGATGACGGGCAGCACCAGGATGGTGAGCGTCAACACGCCCGAGGCGATGCTTACGCCCATGCCGAAAAAGGTGACGAAAAAGGCCAGCCCGAACAGGCCGAACACCACCGAAGGCACGCCGGCCAGGTTGGCGATGCCCAGGCGGATGATGCGCACGGTGCGCCCGCCCCTGGCGTATTCGTTGAGGTAGATGGCCGCGCACACGCCCAGGGGAAAGGCCACCAGCATGGACCCCACCGACAGGATGATGGTGCCCACGATGCAGGGAAAGATGCCGCCTTCGGTCATGGAAGCCCTGGGATAGGCGGTGAGGAATTCCCAGTTGATGGCGCCGATGCCATTGACCAGCAAAAAGCCGCAGATGACCAGCAGGGCCAGGCCGTTGATGGCCGCGGCCAAGGTGAACACGCCCCACATGCCCGTCTGGCGGGCCTTTCTGCGACCGAGATTGGCGAATTGCATGGTGTTGGTCCCTACAGGGTGGCCGCGCCGACCTGCTTGTGCTTTTCGGCGATGTGGCTGGCGATGATGTTGAAGAGCAGGGTGAACACGAAGAGCACGATGCCGATGGCGAACAGGGCGTGGTAGTGGTCCGAGCGGAAGGGGGCCTCGGCCATTTCCGCCGCGATGGACGACGGCATGGGGCGTATGGGCGAAAACAGCGAGGTGGGGGCCACGGCCGCGCCGCCGGCCACCATGAGCACGACCATGGTTTCGCCGATGGCCCGGGACATGCCCAGGATCACGGCCGTGGAGATGCCCGAGAGCGACGCGGGCAGGATAACCCGCCGTATGGTTTCCCAGTGGGTGGCGCCCAGAGCCAGGGAGGCCTCCTTGAGGTCGCGGGGCACGGCGAAGATGGCGTCCTCGGACACGGAGCAGATGGTGGGCACGCTCATGAAGGCCAGCATGAGGCCGGCGTTGAAGAGGTTGAGGCCCGTGGGCAGGTCGAAGGTGTCTTGCAGAAAGGGGGCCACCACCACCATGCCGAAGAAGCCGATGACCACCGAGGGCAGGGCCGCCAGCAGCTCCACCACGGGTTTGAGCACGTTGCGCACGCGCAGCCCGGCGATTTCGGCCAGGTAGATGGCGGTCATGACCCCGAGCGGGATGGCGATGGCCGAGGAAAAGGCGGTCACCGCCAGGGAGGCCACGATCAGCGGGGCGATGCCGAACTCGCCGGGCTCGGCCGTGGGATACCAGAACTGGCCGAAGAGAAAGTCCGTCGGGCTCACCACCTTGAAGATGGGCAGTCCTTCTATGAAAAGATAGAGCATGATCAGGGCCAGGGCGATGATGGACACCATGGCGGTGATCAGAAAAAAGTAGCGGATCAGGTCGTCTTTGAGCTTGCGGCTAAGGGCCACGGCGTTCTCCGGAAAGGCTCCCCCCGCGCAGGGGGGAGCCCGAAGCAGCGGTTGGTTGCGTTCGTTACTTCTTGATGGGGAAGTAGCCGACTTCCTTGATGATCTTCTGGCCGTGGGCGGGGTCCATGATGTAGGCCACGAACTTCTTGACCGGGTCGCTTATCTTGTCGGGCACGATGATGAACAGCGGGCGGGCCACGGGGTAGGTCTTGTCCGCCACGGACTTCTCGCCGCCGGCCACGCCGTTGACGCTCACGCCCTTCACGGTCTTGTTGACGTAGGCGAAGCCGTCATAGGCGATGGCGTACTTGTTCTTGCCAACCACCTGGAGCACCGCGCCGGAAGAAGCCTGCAGCAGGGCGGAGGGCGAAACTTTCTGGCCCTTCATGATGAGTTCGTTCCAGGCTTCGTAGGTGCCGGAGGACGAGTCGCGGGAGATGACCACGATTTCCTTGTCCTCGCCGCCGACTTCCTTCCAGTTCTTGATCTTGCCGGAGAAGATGCCCTGCAACTGCTCGGTGGTCAGGTTCGTGACCGGGTTGGCCGGGTTGACGATAGGCACGATGGCGTCCATGGCGATTTCCATGGGCTTTACGACGTTGCCTTTTTCCTTGGCGGTGTCGATTTCTTTCTGCTTCATTTCGCGCGAGGCCATGGCGATGTCGGTGGTGCCGTCGATGATGGCCTTGATGCCGTTGCCCGATCCGCCGCCGGACACGGTGATGTTCACGCCGGGATTGGCCTTCATGTAGGCCTCGACGATCTTTTGCATGGCGGGCAGAACCGTGGTGGAGCCGTCCACGCGGATGTTGGTTTCGGCGAAAGCCGAGGCGGCGGCGAAGCACAGGGCCAGGGACAGGACCAGGCTGAGCAGACGTTTCATGCTTGAATCTCCTTTGGGGGTGCGAGCGTTGTTGGGCGGAAGCTAAAAACCGCTCTTTACAATCGCGTGACACCCCATCGGAGAATGCGTGACGGGCCGGTGACGATTTGAAAATGAAGTTTCTTTCCGGGTTGTTGAGACATTCCCTTTCGTCATGGCGCGCCAGGGTCGCGCCGGATCGAACCGGAGTTGGCCCCACGCGACCGCGTGGTCAACGCTTCGCGCGTGCGTTTCGAGATCGCGTGGCTGCGTTGGCCCCGCATGACCGTGCGGCCAACTCGCGTCCCGGGCCAACCGCGCCGATTGCGCGGATGTCGGCCCTGCGCGACCGCGTGGCCAACTCCCTCTTGCCAAGCCACCATGTCTCGCTTATACGTATAGCGTCTACCGCTTTCCATGGACGGGAAAGCCTGCGCGGCACGGTCCGCGCCCGGCGGCATGGCAGCCCGAACCCACAGCCCCCTGTGGAGTTGGTCCATGGAAGCATCCAGCGCTTTAGGCGAAGCTTCCCAAATTACGCTCTTGCAAACGCTCAAGGCGCGCGTGGTCACCACGGCCATCGGCTTTCGTATCGGGCCGTTGGGTGTGGACTATTCGTCCCAGCGCGTCGAACTCGATCCCGACAAGCAGGATTCGGGCCAAAGCGGGCAACCCTCCCTCGACCAGACCTATCAGCAGGCCAAGGCCCGCTTCGAAGCGGCCGCGGACCAGACGCACATCCAGTCCATCGCCGCCAGCCATCCGGACCACCAGTGGCGCAAGGGCTTGTCCGCCTACGCCAAGGCCCAGGGCGCGCTTGCCGACTCGACCCCCACCCTTGTGACCGTGGCCTGAGGCGCGAGCCAAAGTCCGGGGAAAACGCCGCGCGCGGGCAGGGACGGAGGCGGGGCTGGCGGGGCGTTTCGCCGTCCGCTCAGGGGTCGCGCGCGGGGGCGGCGTCGGGGTCTTGGCGCAGGTACTGGCTCCAGGTCGTACGTGCGGGATCTTGGGTGCGGGCGTAGTCGTAAAAGCGGCGCACCAGGGCGGCGCGTTCCCGGTAGAAGGGCTCTTTCCAGGCGGGGCGCACGCTGGTGCGGGCCAGGTCGGCTCCGCCCAGGAGCGTCTGGCGGGCCAGGATGTCTTCGAAGGCCACGCGCCGGGCGTTTCGCAGCATGTCGTACAGGGCGAGAAAGACCGTGGTTCGGCCTTCGCCGGCGTGGCAGTGCAGGTGCGTCCAGGTGTCGGCCGGCAGGGCGGCCAGCAGGGCGAGAAAGGCGTCCACGGTCCGGGGCGAGGGCGGGGTGTGGTCCGTTACGGGCAGACGCACGCTCTCCAGGCCGAGTTCGGCCAGGACCTGGGCCTGGGTGCGCGCCCGGGAAAAGTCCAGACGTTCGGTGACGCCTTCGGCGATGAATCCGTCGTCGCCCTTGCTCAGGGGCGTGACCGCGCACACGCGGCGGCGTCCCTGGAGCGCGCGGGCCAGGGCGTGTTCCGAGGCTTCGATGGCGGCGGCGTCCAGGCCCCGGTTGGCCCAGTTGCGCCAACCGAAAAGGCTCACCGGCCTATTGTCCAGAAACAGGTGGGATTCCTCGCGCAGGTCCACCACCAGGACCTTCGGGGCCAGTGCGGCCACGCTTTCGGCAAAGGCCTCGGGCGTGGGCTGGGCGCTGCCCGAAACGCGCAACGCCTCCAGACCGGTGCGGTCCACGGCGGGGACGCCTTCGGCCGTGACGGGAAACCGTCCGGCGGAACGGAACCGTCCAGGCCTATCGTCTTCGCCCACGGCGTCGAGGATGAGGGTCGACCGGGAGTCGATCGTGGCTTCTCCGGGGGCCGGGGCGCGCATCGGTGCGGATCAGGCCGATTTCGGGGCCACGCGGCGCAGGGCTCGCTCCAACTGGGCGCGGGAATGCCCGGCGCGCACGGCGCGTCCGAGCTCTTCCAGTTCGTTTTCCATTTCGTCCGCCGGGCGCAAGTTCGGGTAGTCCGGCAGGCCCAAGGCGTCGAAATCGATGGGGCGAAAGGCCAAGTCGCGGTCGATCTTGCCCACGTCGAGCCCTATCAGCCCTCCGGTGACGGATTCGCGTCCGGCCGCCTGGGGGTCCAGGCTCTTGGCGTAGGCCAGCACGGTGGCGGGAGTCTGGGCCGTGTTGACGGTGTCCACTTCCTTGTTGATGGTCTCGGCCAGTTCGCGCACCGAACGGTAGTTGGGCAGAAGCACCTTGCGGCGCGGGTCTTTGGGGTCCGGGCCGTAGGAGCCCTCGCGGTATTCGTGCACGGCCTGTTGCAGGGCGGCGTAGGCGCGCTGCAAGGCCTTTTCGTGCCTGCCCGCGAAGGTGAAGGCGAAAGGCGTCTTGAGGGGCCAGGGCTCCTGGTTGCGGGCGGTGCAGGGAACCAGGCCGATGAAGTCGCCGCCGGCCTTGGCCAGAAAGGCCAGGGCCAGGGGGTCGTCGTGGGTCAGGGCGAGAAAGGTGACCAGTCGCCTCTGCACCTTTTCCGACACGGAACGCACCTGGGCCGCGAGAGTGGCGAAACCCTCCAGGCGGGTTTCGATCTCCTTGCGCCGGGTAAAAAAATTCTGCGCCATCTCGGACATGGCTTCGGTGTAGAAGCTGTCGAAAAAATCCGGCTTGGCCATGGCGGTTTTCTCCGGTGTTTTCCGTTTTTTTTGTAGGCGCGCCCCGGGGCTTTGGCAAGAACCGGGTTGGGGCCGAGGACCGCCCGGAGCGTATTTGCCTTCCATTCTTCACGGATTCGAAACCAGCCCCCCTGTGCGGAGGTGTAGTTCGGGGCCATGTTTTCCAGTGGTACCGAACAGAGCGGCAGACGGGGGCGCAGCGTTTTCGCGCCGGTTCACCAGATGCGTTTACGCGGTCGGACCGGGTATTCGCGTCTGCGCGATTCCAGCGGGGATTTTCTGAGCCTGTGTCTGGCCGATGGCGATCCGGTCTGCCTGATCTTTTTCGAGATACAGGATTTCTACATCTTTTCGCGGCTCTACGGAGCCGAAACCGCCGAGGCCCTCTCCGGCGTGATCGAGTCCGAGCTCGACGCCTTGACCGGCGAACGTCTGGGCGCGCTGCCCTACGTTTGCGTGGACCGGCTCGACGCCGACAAGTTCGCGGTGCTGGTGGGCGGGTCCGTCATGAGCCAGGAGGCCCTGCAGCACACGGCCGCCCTCATGCGTCTGGCCCTTCAGGCCAGGATCAAGCCCAAGGCCCTGAGCCTCACCGGCCAGCCCCTGGACGTTTCGGTGGGGGCCTCCCCCCTGCCCGCGGGAACGGACCTCAGCCCCGAACACGCCCTTTACGCCGCGCTCGACAGCGCCCAGCGCATGGCCCGCGGTCTTATGGACAGCAGCGTGGCCACTTTGCTTCGCGAGTACCACACCATAGTCGACTCGGGAAGCGTTCGCAGCGTCTATCAGCCCATTGTGGACCTGCGCTCCGGCAAGGTCTTCGCCTGGGAAGCCCTGGCCCGCGGCCCCAAGGGGAGCAATTTCGAAACTCCGGCCATGCTGTTCGGCTTCGCCGAGGAAAACAACCTCATTTTCAGCCTGGAGCAGGCCTGCCGCCAGGCGGCCGTGCGGGGGTTCGGCGGCCCGGGCGGAAACAGGCTTTTTCTCAACGTGCATCCCCGCACCCTTGTGGACCCGGCCTTTACGCCCGGCGAGACCGGCAAGCTGCTCAAGCAGTACGGCATGGAGCCCCACGACGTGGTGCTGGAAATCACCGAACGCCATTCCACCCAGGACTTCTCGCTGTTTCACCGCACCCTGGAACACTACCGGGGCGAGGGCTTCAAGGTGGCGGTGGACGACGTGGGCACGGGGTATTCCGGCCTGTGGTCCATCGCCGAGATCCGCCCGGACTTCATGAAGCTCGACATGTCGCTCATTCGGGGTATCGACCACAATCCGGTCAAGCGGGCGCTCATCGAAACCTTTCTCACCTTTTCCGAAAAAGTGGGCGCGGCCGTCATCACCGAAGGCGTGGAAACCGAGACCGAGTTGTCGACCCTGGCCTCCATGGGCGTGCACTACGGCCAGGGCTTCTACCTGGCCTGCCCGGGGGAGGGATTGCCCCAACCTACGGCCGAAGCTTCGCGGGTGATTCTCTCCGTGGCCAGGCGCGGACCGGCGGACCTCAAGTGCTCCTCGCCCATAGGCGACCACTGCGTTTCGGCCATGCATGTGCCGGCCCAGGCCACGGTGGAGGAGGTCAAACGCATGATGGAGGCCCGGCCCGAGCTGACCTGCGCCGCAGTGGTGGACCACATGCGCCCCGTGGGCCTGATCATGCGCCATCACCTGGACCGCATGCTTTCGTCGCGCTATGGCCTGGCCCTGTACGGCAAGCGGTCGGTGGCCAAGGTCATGGACGCCCAGCCCCTGGTGGTGGACTGCAACGCCCCGGTGGAACAGGCCGCCCAAGCGGCCATGAGCCGCGATCCGGCCAAGGTGTACGATCACGTGCTGGTCACGCGCGAGGGCCGACTCGCGGGCCTGGCCTCGGTGCAGCGCATTCTTGACGCCCTGGCCCAGGTGCAGATGGAAATGGCCAAGGGCGCCAACCCCCTCACCGGCCTGCCCGGCAACGTGGCCATCGAGCGGGAGCTGGAAGTGCGGGTCAAAAGCGGACAGGGCGCAAGCTTCGTCTACGCGGACCTGGACAATTTCAAGGTCTACAATGACCTGTACGGCTTCAAGGCCGGCGACTCAATCATCTTGCTGGTGGCCCGCATCCTGGTCAAGGCGGTGCGCCGGCACGGCAATCCCGGCGACTTTGTGGGCCATGTGGGCGGGGACGATTTTCTCTTCTGCACCACCCCGGAAAAGGCCGAGCGCGTCTGCCGGGCCGTGGTGCGCTGTTTTGGACGGCTGGTGCGGGGATGCTACTGCGAAACCGACCGCGCGGCCGGCTACATCACCGGCCAGGACCGCTCGGGACGCGAGGGGCGTTTCCCCCTGGTGTCGGTCTCCCTGGCCATCGTGGACTGCCAGGGGGTATGCTCCCTGGAGTCCGTGTCCCAGCGTTCGGCCGAGATGAAGAAATACGCCAAGTCCCTGCCGGGCAACGTCTACGTGCGCGACCGCCGCGCCCCCCTGGGAGCGCCGGAGTCGCGCGAATGCCCGTGCGAGGGAGCGCGACCGGCGGCGTGAGGCCAGGCCGAGTCCGGCTGTCGCGCGCCGGCCGGCCTGTTCGCCCTTTTCCGGCCGGGTCGCTTCAGAAAACGCCACCCTCTCAAAAACGCGCACTCCCCGCGCGGGACGTCCCGTCGTCCGTCCCGCCTCAGCCCAGTCGGGCGCGGTATTCGTCCATGACGGTCTTGCGGCTTACCCCGGCGGTGATGAGGCTCTTGCGGATGAGCAGGTCGTCCCAGGCGGGTTGGAGTCCCACTTCCCGTTGCACCTTTTCGGGGTTCTGCTCTTCGGGCTTCTTGAGTTTTTCCGACAAATGGCAGTCGTCGCCCATGAAGGTGAGCACGTCGCGCCCGTGGGCCCGTCCCTGGTGATTGCGCCGCACCACCCCCTTGATGAGAAACTCGGTGTACTCCTGCGACTGGGGATTCCAGACCTCGATGCCGTCCACGTCGTAGTCCGCGAGCAGGATGGGCCAGAACTGCTCGGGGTGGGGAATGACGATGCACCCGCCGAGATGGCGTACCTCCTCGATGATTTCCGAGGTGCGGTAGAAGTAGGCCAGGGAGAAGCGCTCCTTGACCCGTTCCTTCACGGCCTTCAGAAACAACTGGGCCTTGGCGATGAACCGTTGGCCGTAGAACTGACGCAGGGTGTCAAAGAAGTCGCGCACGAGCTTGTTTTTGTACGCGTCCGGGTGGACCGAGGGTTCCGAAGCCAGAAGCATTTTCCGCAATTTCCCGGCGAACAGGGTGCAAAACTCCACCACGTCCTCGTCCGAACCGGCCACGCGGGCGGCCTTGTTGCGGTCGTCCTGCCATGTGGGGCTGGTGAGGGCGTCCAGGTAGTCGTGGAGCTGGGTCGCCCGGTACTTGAAGGTGTGCTCCAGCATGTTGGCGAAGGTGGTGGCCTTCTGGGCGGTTTCGGCCTTGAGGTGCACGAGCAGTTGCACCTTGCGGTTGAATCCGTGGGAGTAGCAGTCCACCTCCACGCCGGCGTAGTCGCCCAGAGTGAGCAACTGGTTGTGCTGGGTGGGGATGATCAGCTCGTCGCGCGCACCGGGAAACATGGCGCGCACCCGGTTTTGCGCCATGTGGAGGGGCACCTGCTCGGGGTGCCAGTGCACGGCCAGAACGAATTCCTGCCGGGGAAAGGTGTCGACCGGGGTCTGGATGCGACGGGCCTGCTCCTCGGTCAGGGTCCTGGTGGTAATGTAGCGAAAGGCCTGGGAATCCTGTTCGGTGGGTTCGGGATCGATCGAGTCGAGATCGACCTCGCAGGGCCGTGATCCCGCAGCCTTGAGAAGCTCCATGGGGGGCATGTGCATGGGGGACTCGCTTCCCGCTTCGTCTTGGAGGCGGGGAGGTTGGGGATGCGGACCGACGGGCGGTCCGCGGCGCGTGCGCACCAGGGGAAGAAGTTCACGTTTTGGGCGTCGTGTCAAGTCGGGGGCGGACCGGAAAATTCTTCCGGCGCGGTTCTTGCTTGCATGGGGCATGAACCCCAGGAGCGGAGAAACCGCATGCCCAAGATGAAAATGCGTTCCCTTCCCGTCTGGCTGCTCGGCGGACCGAACCAGGTGGCCAAGCGCGTCCGGGCGGCCCTGAAGCCCGGGGAAGACTTGCGCCGCTACGACGTCGACTCCCTGCCGGGAGCCGCCGAGTACGCGCGCGACGAACCTTTGGCGGTGTTTGTCGATCTGGAAATGTGGCGGGGATTTCTTTCCGGCCGGCTGGAAAGTCCTGCCTGGCTGAATACCTCCCGGCGCATTCTGGTCGACGCGGGCGAAGAAAGCCGGGCCCGCGCCCAGGAGGTCCTGGCCCACGGCTTTCTCTGTTGCCTGACCCTGCCCTTGGCCAAGGCCAAGGTGCGCCATGCCCTGGACCTTGCGGAAAAGAACGTCCAAGCCCTGGCCGAGGTGTCCTCGGTCCTGGACGAAGCCCTGCGCCAGCGGGACAGTTTGGCCAAGGAGAACGGCCGCCTGGCCTTTTTCCAGCACATGCTGACCCAGGCCATGACCACCCTGGACCTGGGCGACATCCTGGCCCAGGTGGGCGACGCCTTGGCCCAGGCCTACCCGGTCACGGAAATTCTGGGGGTCTTCTGGGACGAAAGCTCGGAAAACCAGCTCTACCTGCCCTCGGGCCTGGCGGAGGCGGACCGGGAACAGCGCATTTCCTATCTGTTGGGATTGGCCGAACGCCTGCGCGGAGGGCCGGTGGGCGGATATCTGGTGCGCGAGATTCCGGCCGTGGCCGCGTCGCTTGCGGGCATGGACCCCAGGCGGGCGCTTCTGGTGCCCCTGCGCAAGGACAGAACGGCCTTCGGGTGTCTGGTGGCGCATCTGGAGCGCGACCTGGCCCGCCAGGAGCAGGAAACCATTCGTCAGGCCGTGGACCAGGTGCTTCCCTGTCTGGGCAACGCCCTGGCCTACGCCAGGCTCAGACGCAAGGCGGACCTGGATGGTCTGACGGGGCTCTTCAACCGACGGAGCTTTGACGCCAGGCTCTCCATGGAGCTCAAGCGCCACCTGCGCCACCGGGAGGCTTTCAGCCTGGTCCTGGTGGATCTGGACGACTTCAAGTCGGTCAATGACACCTTCGGCCACCAGGCCGGGGACGCGGCCCTCAAGCTGGTGTCCCAGATACTCGGTTCGGACCTGCGCGACACGGACATGGCCGCCCGCTACGGCGGGGAGGAGTTCGCCCTGATTCTGCCCCACACCGGCCAGGCCCAGGCCTGGATGCTGGCCGAGCGGTTGCGCCGCGAGGTGGCGGGGGCCAAGCTGCGTCACGGCGGGCGCGACGTGCCCCTGACCATGAGCGTGGGCGTGGCCGGATTCGTCCCGGGCGAGGCCGTCACCGAGGCGGGGCTCATCCAGGCGGCGGACAAGGCCCTGTACGCGGCCAAGGCCGCAGGCAAGAACCGGGTCGTGGTGGCGCGCAAGCGTTCGGATGTTCCGCGCCAGGCCGCCGGAGGATTGCAGGCGGTGTAGCGCGGGGAGCGCGAAGTCCGCGCGTCCGCATGACGTTTATTTCGGAGCGGAGCGGGGCGGCGCGGAGATTGCGCCGAATCGTCGTCTGGGCCCGGGGCGAGCCCCCGGACGGGACGCGCGGGCCCTTCACTTGGTTTTTTCGAATGTTTCCTTGCACATGTTCTGCCACTTGCTCAGGTGGACCATGTACTCTTCCTTGGCGATGCAGGGCACTTCCGGCGCGCCCACGGGGGTCACGCCCTGGGGCAGCGACAGGCAGTGGTCGTAGGCGTTGGCCACGGCCACGGCCATGAGCGGGGTGCAGGCGGCGCAGTCCACGCGCTCGGGCGTGTGGTGCCAGCACAGGGTCTCCACGATGGAGTCGGGAAATCCCCAGGTGTTGATGAGATACGCGCCGATTTCGGCGTGGCTCGATCCCAGCAGCCGGTATTCGGCCAGATGCATGGGCAGGTGTTCCGTGTCGGCCAGTTCCAGGACCGTGGCGTATTCCTTGGGCATGGATTGGGCCAGGATGAGCTTGCCCACGTCGTGGAGCATGCCGGCGATGAAGCAGTCGTCGCGCAGGATGCGGTCCATGCCTTCCACCTCGGCCACGGTTTTGGCGAAGCCCGACACCCGGGTGCTGTGCTCCCAGACGGCGCCCAGGGAAAACCCGGGCAGCTTCTTCTGGTCAAAGGCCGAGAACAGATGCAGGGAAAGCACCAGCGACCGGATGGTGTCCGTGCCGAGCAGGTTGACCGCGTGGTGGATGCTGGACACGTGGGCGGGCAGTCCGAAAAAGGCCGAGTTCACCAGGCGCAGGATGTTGGCGGACATGCCCACGTCCTGGCTGATGATGTCGCCGATCTCGGAAAGGGGGGCGTTGTCGTCCTCCAGGGCCATGGTGAGCCTGGTGTAGATCGGCGGCAGCGAGGGCAGCGAATCGATGCCCAGGATCAGGTGCTTGAGGTTGGGGTCGCCCAGGATGTGGCGAAGCCCCAGGGCCTTGGCGATGGCCTGTTTGAGGGTCTCGGGCGGAATGGGTTTGGAAAGGTACTGGTGGGCCAGTTTCACGGTGCGCAGGGACGTCTCCTGGTCCGAATAGCCCGAGAGCACGATGCGCGCCGTGCCCGGGTGCCGGTCGCGCACCACGGCCAGAAGTCCGGCGCCGTCGAGGCCGGGCATGCGCAGGTCGGTGACCACCACGTCGATGGTGAAGCGGTCCAGAAGCTTCAAGGCCTCTTCCGATCCCTGGACGAACGCCATATCCCATTCGGGGCGCTTGTCGCGCAGCATCAGGCGCAGCCCGTCCAGAATGAAGGGCTCGTCGTCGACGAAGAGTATTTTCGGCTTCTGGGTCATGGCGCGCCCTGATGGTCTTCGGAGCCTTCCGCGCGGTCGGGCAGGCGGATGTGAAACGTGGTCCCCCGGCCTTCCTCGGAGTCGAAGGTGATTTGTCCCCCGTGCTTTTTCACCACGATGTCGTAGGCGATGGCCAGTCCCTGTCCCGTGCCTTTGCCCACCTCCTTGGTGGTGAAGAAGGGGTCGAACACCTTTTCCCGGTTGGCCGCCGGAATGCCCGTGCCGGTGTCGGACACGCTCACTTCGGTCCACCCGGGTTCGTGGCGGGTGCTCACGGTGATGGTTCCCCGGTTGGCGGTGCCCTTGACCACGTCGCCTATGGCATGGGCCGCGTTGACCACGATGTTGAGCAGCACCTGATTGATGTCCCCCGGAACGCAGGACACCAGCGGCAGTTCCGGGTCGAGCTTCTTGACGACATCGGCCACGTATTTCCACTCGTTGCGCGAAACCACCAGGGTGTTTTCCAGGGCCTTGTTCAGGTCGTGGAGCTGCATGTCCTCCCCGCCGGGATGGGAAAAGCGCTTCATGGCCGCCACGATGGTGCTCACCCGTTCGATGCCGTCCTGCACCCTGACGAAGGACTTGGGCACCTCGATCTTGAGAAATTCGTAGTCGATGCTCTCCAGCTCCTCCCGGATGGCCTGGGCCGTGGCCGTCACGTCCGCCTGCGCCAGGTCGGGGCTCGAGAGCTTTTCGTCCAGGACCAACACCTTGCCCACGTCGGTGAAGGCTTCCTTGAGAAACTGGGTCGAGTCGGAAACGTACTGGATGGGCGTGTTGATCTCATGGGCGATTCCAGCGGCCAGTTGGCCGATGGATTCGAGCTTCTGGGAGTGGATGAGCTGCGTTTCCAGATGCTTGAGCTCGGTGATGTCGTCACCGAGCAGCAGAAAACCTTCGAACTCGCCCCGGTCGCCCATGATGGGATTGACCGTGAGCAGCAGGTAGGCCTCCTTGGCGCCCTTGTGGTTGAGGGCCAGGTTGCTCACCTTGACCGCCCGTTGTTCCTCCAGGCAGGTGGCCATGGCCTCGCGCACGCGGTTCTTGTCCCAGGGCAGGGAGAGCAGGGCGAACATGCGCCCCATGGCGCACGAGGCGGGCATGGCCAGGGCCTGTTCGGCCGAGGCGTTCCATTTGGTCACCTTGCCGGCGTTGTCCACGCCGATGAGGATGGCGGACACGGCGGTGAGCACCTGGTCCACGCTACGCAGGGCCTGCTTGCGTTCGTTGGCCTCCGTTTCCAGGCATTCGTTGACCTCGGCCAATGCGGCGGTGCGTCGTTCCAGGCGGGCCTTGTTCAGGATGAGCGCCGTGAGAAACACTGACACCATAAGGCTGATGACGCCTCCGGCCGGCAGGATGAGCCAGTACGACCAGGGCTTGTTGGCGTCCACGTAGGCTTGTCTGGCCATGACCCAGATCTGCCACTTGCGTCCGGCGAAGGTCAGGTCCTGCTTGAAGAGATTCTCCGGGAGGCGTGACCCGGATTCGCCGGAGAGGCCCCACTGGACGCCGAAGTCGCTGTAGAGCAACTGTTCGCCTTCGGGCGCGGAAAGGTCGCGCAGCTCCAGGCCCATCTTGCGGTTGCGCAGGGCGGACAAGGCGTTTTGCAGCATGTCGGAGTAGCGGAAGACGCCGAGGGCGAAACCGAGCAGGGCCTCGCGGCGTTGTTCGACCGTCAGCAGCGGCTTTGCGGAGGCGTAGACCGGATAGAAGAGCAGAAAGCCGTAGTGGGAGCCCACGTCCTGCACGAGCTTCACGCGGGCCGAGGCCATGGGAAAACCCGAATCGCGCGCGGCTTCCAGCGCTTGCAGGCGCGAAGGGCTGCTGCCCAGGTCAAAGCCCAGGGCCGGGGAGTTGGAGTCGTAGGGCTCGATCAGCAGCACGGGATAATACACGGGCTTGGGGTCGGATGGGGCCAGGGACCCGTCGGCCAGGCGCTGGGTGATGGGAATGGGACGACGCCAGAGGGCGCCGGCCGTATCCTCGAACTCGCGGCGCTTGTCCGCGGGGACAAGGGGAATCCATTCGTAGGCCTGGGCTCCGCCGTGCTCGGAGAGCACCGGCTGGATGAATTTGGCGAACGTCTCCAGCCGCGGCGGCTGGGTGATGTCGAGAAATCTGCCCAGGGCGCTCACGTCCACCAGGTGGAGGAACAGCGCTCCTTCGATCAGGGTGGCCGAAAGCGAGGCGTCGGCTTCGAAGTGTTCGCGCATCTGCTTGAAGGAGGCCGCCCGGACATTGAGGAACAGCACCACGCTCGGCAGCATGCACAGGAAAAAGATGGCCGTGGCCCAGGCCACGTAAATGGCCAGGGGGCGGTGGGCGGGAGCGTTATGGGCGCATTCCGGCCGGGTGGGCGGCGATTCTACCATGTTGTTGCCTTCGAAGGCTGACGGAGCCCAGGAGGAGGGATGTCCTTTGGAGACGTTAGGGCAAAGTGTGGGGCGAAGTAAAGAAATCTCCTCATGCGTCGGGACGTCGTCTTGTGCGTCCGGCGTGCGGCCTCGGGGGACGGCCGGAAACAAAAGCGCGGGGAGGGCCCGGAGTCGGCAGTATGGGGACGCTCCGGGAGGAAGCACGAGGGACGCCCCGGAAGGCGCTGTACGGCCGACGGCGTCGGCGCGGCGGGTTTCGCGGGGGCGTGATGGGAGCGGCGCGTGGCAGGTCGCGCCGTTTTAGGGCCGGACCACCGTGCGCAGCCACTCCTCGAGCGAGAGCAGAGCCCAGAGGCGTTTGCCGTGGTCGGCTTTGCCGGCGCGGTGTTCGTCCAGCAGTCGGACGATGGGCTGGGCCCGAAACAGGCGGCGGGTCGCCTCGCCGTGGAGCAGGCGTTCCCGGCACCAGGCGTGCAGGTCCTCGCGCAGCCATGTGCTCACCGGCACGCCGAAGCCCTGCTTGCCCTGGGCGAGCACCTCGGGCGGCAGCAGGTGGGCAAAGGCCTTGCGCAGAAGGTATTTGCCCCGGCGTCCGCGCAGTTTCATGCGCGCGGGCAGTCGGGCGGCGAAGGCGGCCAGGTCCTGGTCCAGCAGGGGGGAGCGTCCTTCCAGGGAGTGGGCCATGGCCATGCGGTCGGCCTTCACCAGCAGGTCGCCGGGCAGGTAGCAGGCCTGGTCGCAGGCCAGGGTGCGGTCGAGAAAGGTTTTCGCCCGGGCCTGGTCGAAGGCGTTGGCCAGCCATCTCTCGGCGTCGGCCTGGGGGCGGACGTCCTCGCGCCAGAGTTCCCGCGCCTGCCAGGGCGCGAAGTACGAGCCCCAACGCAGGATGCTGGCCTTGTCGCTGATGGCCGCGACCTGGGCCAGGCGTCTGAACCCCTCGGCCCAGTCGGTTTCGATGGGCCTGTCGGCTCCGCGCGGCAAAAGCCCGGCCAGGGCCGGAACCAGCTCTTGGGTGACGAAACGGGGCAAGGCGGCATAGGGCGCCGCCAGGGGATCGAGCCAGTAGCGCTGGTAGCCGGCGAACAGCTCGTCTCCGCCGTCGCCGTTCAGGGCCACGGTGACGTGCCCCCGGGTCATCCGGGCCAGGAAGAGGCTGGGCAGCGCCGACGGGTCGGCGAAAGGTTCGCCGCAGTGCGCGGCCACCCGGGTCAGGGCGTCCGGCACGTGGCCGAAGTCCACGATGAACTCGTGGTGTTCGCACCCGTAGCGTTCGGCCACCAGGCGGGCCTTGGGCAGCTCGGAGAATCCCTGCTCGCGAAATCCTATGGAGAAGGTCTTTACGGCGGCGTCGGCATGCTCGGCCATGAGCGCGGTGACGATGGACGAATCCACTCCGCCCGAAAGGTGCGCGCCCAGAGGGACGTCCGCGATGAGGCGCAGGCGCACGGCCTCGGAAAGGGTGGTGCGCAACTGCTCGCACAGGTGCTCTTCGTCGGCCGTCCACTTGGGTTCGAAGGCGGGGGTGTGGTAGCGTTCGACGCGCTCCTGTCCGTGTTCGTCCAGGGCCAGGCAGTGGCCGGGCGGCAGCTTGCGGATGGCCTTGAAGGCACTCAGGGGATCGGGCACGTATTGCAGCCCGAGATACAGTCCCACGGCTTCGCAGTCGATCTCGCGCGAGAGGCCGGGATAGGCCAGCAGGGCCGCGATTTCCGAGGCGAAGACAAAAGCCCCGTCCACCCGGGCGTAGTACAGGGGCTTCTTGCCCATGCGGTCGCGAGCCAGAAACAGGCGCTTTTCCCGTTGATCCCACAGGGCCAGGGCGAACATGCCGCGCAGCCGCTCCAGGCAGGCCGGGCCCCACTGGCGGTAGGCGGCCAGGATCACCTCGGTGTCGGAGCGGGTGGCGAAACGGTGTCCCGTTGTTTCCAGCTCGGTCCGCAGGGACTGAAAATTGTAGATTTCGCCGTTGAACACGATCCACAGGGAACCGTCCACGCTTTGCATGGGCTGGTCGCCCGTGGCCAGGTCGATGATGGCCAGGCGGCGGTGGCCCAGTCCCAGGCGTCCGTCGGTGTGGATGCCCTGACCGTCCGGTCCCCGGTAGGCGATGCTCCCGGCCATGGCGGCCAGGATTTCCCGGTCCGCCGCCCGGTCCTTGGAAGCCAGATATCCGACGATGCCGCACATGACGCGTGTCCTACTTGAGCCCCTGGCACAGGGCCAGGTAGCTTTTGGCCGTCTCGCGCCAACTGTAGTGGGCCTCCACCCTGGCCCTGGCCGCCGCGCCCATGGTCTGGCGGACGTTTTCCGATCCGATCAGCGTTCCCAGGGCCAAGGCCAGGTCGCCGGGCGATTCCGGGGGGGTGAGAAATCCGGTCACGGCGTCCAGCACCAGCTCTTCGTTGCCCGCGATGCGGGTGGCGGCCACGGGCAGGCCCGAGGCCATGGCTTCGAGCACGGCGTTGGGCATGCCCTCGTCGCGCGAGGCGAAGACGAAGGCGTCCATGTCGCGCAGGATCTCGGCCAGTTCGGTGCGCGATTTCCATCCCAGGAACTTGATCCGCTCGGCCAGGCCCAAGGCGCGGGCCGTGGCTTCCAGTTCCGGGCGGGCCGGGCCGTCGCCCGCCACATGGAGTTCCCAGGCCGGTGTCGCGGGCAGCAGGGCCAGGGCGCGCAAGGCGACATCGAGCCCTTTTTGTCGCACCACCCGCCCGGAAAAGCCCAGACGGACCGGTCCTTGGCGCCGGGGGCCGGTGCGCGGGCGGAACAGATCGGTGTCGGCCCCGTTGGGGATGACCGGCACGTCCAGGCTCGCGGCGGTCTTGCGGGCCAGGTCGGCCAAGCCCTGGCTGTTGGCCACCACGGCCGAGGCCCTGCGCCACACCAGTCGGATCAGCCATCCGGTGAGCTTGTGGAACGTGGCCAAGTCGTAGGGTTGAAAGCCGGGCACGTCGCCGCCGCGCAGGCTGACCACGTAGGGCGTGCCGCACAGTAGGCGAAGGGCCAGGGCGGACGGGCCGCAGGGCACGGAAAAAAACGCCACCGCCGCGTGGGGCCGAAAGCGGCGCATGAGTCCCGGCGCGGCCAGGCAGGCGCTCAGCATGAAGGCGGCCATCTCCAGGGGGTTGCTTTTTTCGGCTCGGGCCCGGAGCGAGGGAATGCGTCGCACCCGGTAGCCGTCCACGCTTTCCTCGCGGGGCAGGTCCTTGAAGGTGGAGGTCACCACCAGGACCTCGGCTCCGGCCTCGGCCATGTGCCGGGCGATGTGGGCCGTGGCGTTGCCCGCGCCTCCGCCCAGGGGCGGATATTCGTAGTTGATGAGCAGGATGCGGCTCACGGGCGCGGCCTCGCGGCGATCCGGGCCTGGGTCACGGCCAGGGCTTCCAGGTCCTTGTCCCGGAAATCGCGCGACAGGTGGGGCAGCACTTCGGCCAGTCCCAGGGGGTCGGCCACGGACGAGAGCGTCCAGGCCGTGAAACCGGCCCGGTCCAGGGCGGACAGATGGTCGTCCAGGCGCAGGCGCGGCAGGTCGCCGGGGTTGAGCCAGGCCTCCCAGGTGCGACGGGAAAATTTGAGGAAGTGAAAGGGATATTTGAAGAAGTGATCCCGGTAGTCCACCTGGTGCAGCATGACGCCACCCGGAACGAGCACGCGACGGCACTGGGCGAAGAGCGCGTCCGGATCGGCCACGTGTTCGAGCACCGAGTTGGAGACGATGACGTCCACCGAGGCGTCCGCGAGTTCCTTCAGGTCGCGCGCGCGGCGCACGCGGGTCAGGTCCGCGCCCGGGTGTCGGGCCTGGGCCTGACGGCGCAGGGTGTCGCACAGCGCGGCGTTGCGACCGGCAAAGGGCTCCACTCCGGTCCACTCCCCGCCCAGCCGGCCCAGCCACTCGTACCCCGTGGAATCCGTGGCCCCGCAGCCCAGTTCGGCCACGCGCACGGTGGCAAGCGTCGCGCGGGCCTGTTCAGCCATTTCCTGATAGGCGTCGAGAATGGGGCCGGGGTCCTGCCTGGCCTGGTTCTCCCGCCAGTAGGGCACGAGCCAGCCCAGGGCGTCCAGGGTCTGGGCGTTGAAGAAAAAACGCCGCGCCAGACGCAGGACCACGTATTCGATGTCGCCGAGCATCACGCCGCCTTGGTTTGTCGTTGCCGGGACAGGTGTTGGTCGAGCACCCAGAGATTCCAGAGAAAGAGGCGGTTGTCGGCCTTGCCGTCCACATGTTCGGCCAGGCTCCTGGTCATGAAATCGCGGCGCAGCCAGGGAACCAGGTCGGCCTCCGGAGGCAGGGGGAAGCGTCCCCGGGCCAGCCAGAGGCCCACGGGCGCGCCGAAACCCTGCTTGGCACGGTAGAGCACGTCCCTGGGCAACCAGGGCTCCAGGGCCTTCTTGAGCACCCATTTGCCTTGGCCATGGCGGAATTTGTAGCGATGCGGAATGCGCCTGGCCAACTCGGCCATTTCCACGTCCAGAAACGGCGCGCGCACTTCCAGGGAGTTTTGCATGCTGGCCCGGTCCACCTTGGTCAGCACGCCGTCTTGCAGGTAGAGGCGGGTGTAGAACTCCAGGGTCTTGTCCGTGAGGTCGGTGCCGGGACACTGTTCCCAGGCCTCTATGGCCTCGCTGTAGAGCTCTTCCGGGTCGCAGGGTTCGCCGAAGAGCTCGCCCATGCGCGCGGGCTCCACGCAGGAGAGCCAGGCGGGATTCCACAGCCGCATGGGGGAATCGAGCCCCATGAGCAGCCGGCCCACCTTGAATCCGAAGGTCATGTACCCATGCGACACGGGCAACCGGGCGGCCACGGCCCGAAGCGCCCGGTGAACCGGTTTGGGACACAGGGTCGCCAAGGCCTTGGCGATCCCCAGCGCCTGGAACGTGGCGTAGCCGGCGAAGAGCTCGTCCGCCCCGTCGCCGCCCAGGGCAACGGTCACGTGGCGGCGGGTCTGGCGCGAGAGAAGCCAGGTGGGCAAAATGGAGCTGTCGCCCATGGGCTCGTCCAGGTCGGCCATGATCCGGGGGGCTATGGCCAGGGCTTCGTCCAGGTTCAGGGTGTCCTGCCGGTGGTTTGTCCCCAGAAGCTTGGCCACGCGCAGGCTGAAGCGCGACTCGTCGAAACTGGCCTCCTCGAAGCCGATGGAGAACGTGCGCAGCCCCGGCGCGAGCCCGGCGGCCACGGCGGTCACGGCCGAGGAGTCCACTCCGCCCGAGAGAAACACGCCCAGGGGCACGTCGCTCATGAGTCGCCGCTTGACCGCGCGGGTCAGGGTCTCGCGGATTTCTTCGCCCCATGTCGCCACCGGGTTTCGGGGGACGGTCGGCTCCGGGTCCACATGAAAGGCCCAGAAACGGCTCGCGCGGCCGGAAAAGTTCGTGAGGTCCACCAGCAGGTTGTGGCCGCCGGGAAGTTTGTTCACCCCGGCGTAGAGGGAGTTCGGCGCGGGAATGAAGCCGTAGGCGAAGTATTTCTTGAGCGCCAGGGGGCTCACCCGGCGCGGGACCTGGGGATGGGCGAGCAGGGCGGCCAGTTCCGAGGCGAAGGCGAAAAAGCCGGGGCGCAAGGTGTAGTAGAGGGGTTTTTTGCCGAACCGGTCGCGGGAGAGAAACACCTGGCGCTTTGTGGCGTCGTGGATGGCGAAAGCCCACATGCCGTTCAGGCGCGAGGTTACGTCGGCTCCCCACTGGCGGTAGCCGTGCAGGAGCACTTCGGTGTCGCAGTGGCTGGTCTGGAAACGGCAGCCCAGGCCTTCGAGCTCGCGGCGAAGTTCCAGGTGATTGTAGATCTCGCCGTTGAAGGTCACGGCCAGGGCGTCGTCCGCGGAGCGCATGGGCTGGGCCCCGCCGGACAGGTCCACGATGGCCAGGCGCAGGTGCCCCAGGCGCAGGGCGTCCTGCGGATGTTCATAGACGCCCGAGCCGTCCGGGCCCCGATAGGCCATGCGGGCCATCATGGCCTCGATCGCCGTCCGGTCGCCCGGACCGGCGAAGCCGCATATGCCGCACACGGGCTAGTCCTTGCAGTCGCAGTTGCGGGTTTTGTCCACAAGGTAGGTGGGTTTGTTCTGGGACTCGTGGTAGGTACGCATGAGGATTTCGCTGATGAGCCCCATGAAGATGGACATGAATCCCATGAGAAAGAACAACGTCACCGCGATGGGCAGGGGCGTGGCGATGAAGCTCGTTCCGGCGAAATACTTGAGGTAGAGCATCCACACGAAGAGCAGCAGGGAGATCAGGATCGACGCCAGCCCGAACCCGCCGAACAGGTACATGGGCTTCTGGGCGAACTTGTCCAGGAACTTCACGACCATGAGGTCGAGAATGACCTTGATGGTGCGGTTGATGCCGTACTTGGACACTCCGTGAATGCGCGGATGATGGGTCACCCCCACTTCCGTCACCCGCGCCCCCTGCCAGCAGGCGTAGATGGGAATGAAACGGTGCATTTCGCCGTAGAGCTTGACGTCCTTGATGATCTTGCGCCGATAGACCTTGAGCGAGCAGCCGTAGTCGTGCAACTTGACGCCCGAAATGGCCGAGATGAGAAAATTGGCCACCCGGCTGGGGAAATTGCGCTTGAGGGGGTGGTCCTGCCTGTCCTTGCGCCAGCCGGACACGCAGTCGTAGCCCTCGTCGAGCTTGGCCAGGAGCTTGGGGATGTCGGACGGGTCGTTTTGCAGGTCGCCGTCCATGGGGATGAGGATTTCGCCCTGGGCGGCGTCGATGCCGGCCATCATGGCCGCGGTTTGGCCGAAGTTGCGCCGCAGGTGGATGACCTTGACCAAGGGATCCTTGGCGGCCAGCGTGCCCAGGCGGGCGGCGGTGTTGTCGGTGGAGCCGTCGTCGACGAGGATGATTTCGTAGGCGGCGTTCAGGGTGGTGAGCACGTCGGAAAGCCTGGCGTGCAGCGGCTCCACGTTGTCTTCTTCGTTGTAGAGGGGAATGATGATGGAAAGCGACTGTTCGAGCATGGGTGTTTGGGCTCCCGAGTGGTGAGGGTACCGCTATACCACTCGCCTGTCGAGTTCAAGCGCGGCCCGGGCGGGGGGTCAGGGGGCTTTTCCCTGGTCGCGCCATGGGCGCAGGTCGATGAGAAAGGCCCCCGGGGCCAGCGGAATGCGGGGAAAAAGGTCTTGGTCGAAGACCGCGAAGTCGCGTCGGTCCCGGGTCATGGTCCGCACCATGTGGCCGTAGGGTTCGAAAAAGGGCTCTCCCGCGAGATATTCGGGCGTGAAGTGCGCGGGTTGCACCACGAGAAAGTCCACGCCCTGTTCGGCCGCGAAGCGACGTACGGTCTCGGGGTCTTTTGCGTAGTAGGCGTCGAAAAAGGCCGTGAGCCTCTTGGAATAGTCGGTCCAGTAGCCCACGCTCCAGCAGTGGGCCAGTTCGAACGTGGCGAAGGCGTTGCGCTTGGAAAAGGTGAGCACGTTGTCCATGAGTCCGGGATGCCCGGCCACCATGGCCTCTTTGGGGGTCTGCGCTTCCACGCCGGCGTAGAGGGGGGCGTCCGCCCGCAGGTCGTAGAGCCCCACGTTTCTCAGACGCAGCGCCCCGAACAAGGCCAGGCCGGCCACGACCAGGCAGGCCGCCGCGCGTCCGCGCGGTCGTATCCGCCAGGTGGCCGCGCAACAGGCCGACAAGAGCAGGGCGTACAGGAGGTTCATGGGGTATTGCACGTAGCGGTCGGGCACGAAGAGGGCGAAAGCCGTCATGCGCGCCACCACGTAAAAAAGCAGAAAAGCCCCGGCCAACCAGCCCAGGGAAGCGGCTTTTGCGGCGTACTCGGTCCAGGCGATGCGCCGGGCGCCCAGCCACACGGGCCAGGCCAGGAGGGCCAGGGTGAGAATGCCCCCGGCGAGGCCCCATTCCTTGAACAGCCCCACGCCTTCAAAGGGAAAATAGACGAAATCGAGAAACGGATGGGGTAGGGGCGCCAGGTCGAGGCGTCCCTTGGGACCGAACTCGGGCCGTGCGGCCGCGTCGGCCAGGCGCACCAGGGGGCCGAAGCCCTTGAGGGAAAAGAGCGCCGTGAAGGCTAACACCGCTCCGGCGCAAAACACGAAGCACACCCACTGGGCACGGGTGTTCAGCATAAGACCCGGGCGGGAACGGAACCACGCGTATATGCGCTCGGCCATGACGGCCAGGGCGCACGGGGCGAAAATGTAGGGGATGAACAGGGCTTGTACGGCCAGGGCGAGGCAGGCCAGGCGGGCGTTTCGCAGCAGCCAGGCCAGGGCCAGGGCGGCCAGGCTGGGGCTGGCGAACCCTCGGGAGAGGCCGCCGGAGATATTGTCCAGGAAAAACGGCATCACCCAGACCGACGCCAAGGCGCCCCAGGCCAGGGTGCGGCCCCCAAGGAATCGGCCCAGCCCCATGAGGAAAATTCCCTGCGCCACGAACAGGACGGCGGCCACGGCCTTGGAAAACTGCACCGGATTGCAAAATACCGCGCCCAGGCGGTACAGGGCCTTGCCCCCCCAGGGCACGTACGCCTGGGCGTACATGTTGAGCAGGTCCGGCGGGTAGAGAGCCGGGTCGCGCCACCGTTGCATCCAGAAGAGTTGTTGGCGAACGTCGTCGTTGATGACCAGGGGACTGACCAGAGCGGAAAAATGGGCCACGACGAAGACGCACAGGGTCAACCCGACGGCCAGGGCCGTGTCTTTGGCGGGATAGAGCGAGGCGAGGCCGGGACCGGTCGGTGACGCGCACGCGGCCGGGCGACCGGAAGAACGAACCGCTCGGTCAGGCAGCGGGGGAAAACGGGAGCTCACGCGGCAAGTCCTGGGACCACATGAGACGTTCGCGCCGCAACGGGCCGCTCCGACGCGTTTTTCCCGGCGGGGGAAAGCCCGCCTGTTGGGAAATAGCCGCTCGTGCCCGCGCGTTTCAGGAGCGCGCCCGCTGGACGGGAGCGCTCAGATGGTTTTGTCATAGAGGCGGAACGTGCGCGTGCGCGTGGCCCCGAACATCTGCAAGGTCTTGTTCCATTTGGTGAGCGACTCGGGAATGAGCGAACAGTCCACGTATTCGATCTTGGGATAGTGGCTCAGGAAGGTGATGTGGTTCTGGATGATGAGGGCGTGGTGAAGCCGTTTCCACTGATGGGCCTTGCTCACGCCCATGATCACGGCGCGGATGCCTCTGGGCTTGACGATGCGGCAGTCCCAGAACAGGCGGGCCATCTGCAGCGGACCGAGTTTGCCCCTGGTCTTGTGCAAGGTGATGTTGATGTCCGGAACCAGAATGTTGAAAGCCAGCAGTTTGTCGTCTTCAAGGATGAAGTTGATGAGGTCCGGGCGCACGATGGGGCGCAGTTGGGTGAAGAAGTCGGCGAACTGCTTTTCGGTCAGGGGCACATGTCCCCAGTTCTTGTGCCAGAGATGGTTGAAAAGATCGCGCACCTCGGCGGCCCTGGTGATGAACTCCTTGGGATTGCCTTCCTGGATGGTCAACCCGTGGGGTTCCAGGATGGCGCGCTGCATTTCCTTGTACCGTTCCAGGGTGTGCTGGGCGGGCAGCTTGAAGGCGTAGGCGTACCAGTTGAACGCCTTGGTGAAGCCGTGGTTCTCGACCAGGGCCTCGTAATAGGGCGGATTGTAGGAGTGAAAAAACACCGGCCGCTCGCCGTAGCCCTGCACGAGCAGGCCGACTTCGTCGTAGATGCCAAACGACAGAGGGCCGTGCAGTTTGGTCTTGCCGCGCTCTTTCACCCAGTCGGCCGCGGCCTGAAACAGGGCGTCGGCGGTTTCCTGGTCGTCTATGCATTCGAAAAAACCGAAAAATCCAGTGTTGGTGTCGTGATAACGCTCATAGGCGAAGTTCAAGTGGGCGCTGATCCGGCCCACCACCACGCCATTTTTCTTGGCCAGGAAATACTGGGCCTGGCCGATCTCGAAGAACGGGCCTTTTTTGGGGTCGAGCATCTTGCGCAGGTGTCCCATGACCGGGGGCACCCAGGCGCCGTCGTCTTCGTAGATGCGAAAGGGCAGGGCGAGAAAATCATCCATGTCCTGCTTGGTGGACACGGGTACGATGCGAACGCTCATAATGTTACTGCTTTGGGATGATGGTCACTTGCCCCTTCAGACCTTCCTTGAGGGTGAGGTCGGGGTTGGGCATGGTGAGTTCGATTTCATAGTAGGACGGCAACTGCAACGAGGTGGGCAGGGGAGCCCAGGGGATACGGCTTACCGTGGCCGTGAAGGATTTTCCCGGAAAGGAGTCGAAGACCACCGTGGCCGTGTCGCCGAGATGCAGGCGCGAGGCCTCGATCTCGTGCACCTGGGCGCGAATGAGGATGGGGTCCAGGGTGCCCACCTGAAAGAGTTCGGTTTCCCGGGGGAGCTTCACGCCCTTGCGCAATTCGGGATTGATCCAGAGAATGTAGCCGTCGGTGGGCGACTTGATGATGCCCTCGTTGGGCAGGTGACCGAAATTGGCCTTGGCCCCGAACCGGTCCCGGGCCAGTTCCAGACGCTGCTGGGCCAAGTCCCGCTCCAGGTTCAACCGTTCCTGGGCCGAAGCGCGGCTTTTTTCCTGCACCTCGATGTCCTGGGCGTTCTGCTTCAGGGCCTGGGAGGTGGCCATGTTTTGCTTTTCCATGACCTCAAGCTCTTTGCGTTTCACCTTGAGCTTGTCGATCTCCTTGATGGCGCTGGCCACCTGATGTTCCAGATCCTTGACCTGGGCCAGGGAGAGGTTGCGCTTTTCCGAGAGCCTGGTTTCCAGGGGAATCTCGTACGTGAGCAGCACCTGATCTTTCTTGACCTTCTGCCCGATGGTGGAAGGCATGTTGGTGACGAGCGAGGTGTAGGGCAACCGTGCGGTAAGCTTGAGGGGACTGTAGAGCTTGCCCGAGAAAATGATTTCCTTGGCCAGGGGCGACGGCGTGGCGGCTTCGGGCGCGTTGGCCTGCTGCGGCGCCTGTCCCCAGGCGGGAACCGAGATCAACATCGCGGCCAGCGTGAGAGCGAAGAGACGGATGTTCACTTATTTCTCCCAGGCGGCCACGTCGATGTACTGACGCTGCAGGTCGCCGCACAGATGTTTGAGGTTGAGAAGCGCGGTGTCGCGGTTCAGCTGGAAAATATACTGCTTCTGGAGGTAGTCGTAGTATTCCGAACGGTCCGTGACCAGCGTGTCGAAGTCGGTCTGACCGGTGCGGTGACGGTATTCGGTTTGCTCGTCCTTCAGGCGGGTGAGCTCCGCCTTGGCCTTGGCCATGTTCACGTCCGACGTGGCGCTGAGGTATTCGCTCATGCCCTTCTGCACCAAGGCCATGAGTTCATATTCTTTGGTGCGGCTGGTGGCGGAAAGCTGGTCGAGCTTCTTGTACTGTCTGGCCACCTCGCGGCCCTTGGTCCAGTAGTCCAGGGGGAGCGTGAAGCTCACGCCGGGGTAGAAGGGAACGCCTTTTTCCAGGCGCTTCTGGTCGTTGCTGAGGGCGTCCACGGTCTGGAAGGTGAAGTTGAACGAGGGCAGCATCTTCACGTAGGACAGACCGATGTTCTTTTTCTGCAGACTTTTTTCGTATTCGCCCATGCGCAGTTCGAACGAATAGTTGCGGACCTTGTCGTCGGTCACGTCGGCGGGTGTGAAGTTGCCCAGGATTTGCTGCTTGGCGGTCTTCACGTCCAACTCGAGCTTGGACACGAAAGGAATACCCAGAATGAATTTTATGTCGTCCATGACCATGTTGCGCACGGAGAGGATTTTGTCTTCCTCGGCCTTGGCCAACTGATACTTGGTCTCGGCGATCTGGACTTCGACCTGGGTGGCGTGGCCCAGCGACATGCGCGTCTTGAAGAATTCGACGTTCTGCTTGTTCAGGCTCTGCTTCTTGCGGGTCAGTTCGCGCTGCTCGTTGAGAATGGAGAGCTGGAGAAAGTCCGTGGCCAGGCGCAGGATGCCCGTGGAAATGACCTTGAGGTGGGCCAGAACCGCGATGTTGACCATTTCCTGTTTGGCCTTGACGTCGAAACCGGAAATAAAGGGGTTCCAACTGCCCGTGGAGAAGCTGATGGTGAACGGACGGTTGTTGGTGCTCGAACTGGTGCTGGGCGGCTGCTTGAACCAGTAGGTGGTGCTCAGGCTGATGGTGGGGATGAAGGTGGACCAGGCGTCCTGCACGTCCAGGCGGCGGGATTCGATTTCCAGGGCCGACTTGGTCAATACCGGGGACTGCACCAGGGCCACGCGTACGCACTCGTGAAAATCGGCCGGCTGCTTGATGTTGCCGGCCGATATGGCTCCCACCTGGGTCGGGTTGGGCAAGGATTCGGACGTGACGGGAATTTCTTCGGAAACCGAGGCTTTCCCCTTGCCCTTGCTTTTGCTCTTGCCATTGAAGATGACCGTCTGGGGTTCACCATCGCGAAGGTCGGACGTCGTGGTCATGGACCCGGCGGACTTGGACGAAGAACTTTTCTGCTGAGCCCAAGCGGGGCTGGCCGCAAGGAGCGCAAGCAGGCAGACGAGGCCCAGAAGACGGGCCGCCGGGCCGATGGTTGCTTGAGCAGTCGGAGTGCGCATGGATGGATATCCCTCGATGGCTAGTAGGGCTTGAGCATTCCGTCGGAAAGCAGCAGCTGACGGGAGCAGCGTTCCGCGGTGCCGGAGTCGTGCGTGACCACCACCATGGCCACCCTGGCCTCGTCGGTGATCTTGACGAAATAGTCCATGACCCGCTCGGAATTGGCGCGGTCGAGCTGGCCGGTGGGCTCGTCGGCCAGAATGAATTCCGGCTCGTTCACCAGGGCGCGCGCGATGGCCACGCGCTGGCGTTCGCCGCCGGAGAGACGGTTGGAAGGCTGATGCACCCGGTGTTCAAGGTTCACCCGGTGCAGGGCTTCGAGAATCATTTCGGGGCGTTCGCGTTTGGGGACCCCGGTGTAGATAAGCGGCAGCTCCAGGTTCTCGTACACGGTGGAGTTTTCCAGCAGGTCGCAGCTCTGGAAGACGAAGCCCATTTTCTCGCGGCGAAACACGGCCTGGTCGTCGCGGCTGAGCGAGAGGACGTCCACGCCGGCCACGGTGTAGGTGCCCGAGGTCGGGGGCTGAAAAATGCCCAGAATGAATAGGAGCGTGGACTTGCCCGACCCCGAAGGTCCCATGATGGCGGCCATTTCCCCTTTGTACACCTGCAAATTGATATCGCGCAGGACGTGAATGGCCTCGTCGCCCGAGTTGTAGTCCTTGGTCAAGTGGTTGATGTCGATGACCAGGTCGTTGTCTTTATTCATAGCGCATGGCGTCCACGACTTGCATCCGGCTGGCCCGGATGGATGGGTACAGGCCCGCCCCCACGCCCAGAACCGCGGCGAAAAGCAGACCGGCCACAAGACACAAGAGAAACATCCCTTCGGGAGGTCTGCTGCCGAGCATGCGGCTCATGTATTCGATGCCGACGCGCCCGAGGAGCACCCCGGTCAGCGCGGAGGTGAACGTGACCGACAACGCCTCGAAAAGAAATTGCAGCAGAATGTCCGAGTCTTGCGCGCCCATGGCTTTTTTCAGGCCGATCTCGCGCGTGCGCGAGGTGACCGCGGCCATCATGATGTTCCAGATGCCGAAGCCGCCCAACACCAGGGTGGCGCCGATGGAGGCGTAGATGAACAGGCTCACCCACCAGAACATGCGCTGCACCTGTTTGAGCGGCTCCCACGCCACCTGGATGCGCAGATTCTTGGAGGACTGGCTGGCCGGAATGACTTTGGCCAGTTCGGCGGCCACCGGGGCCACGTCGTCCCAGGTCGCGCAGCGGATATAGACGCTCGATACCTCGGAAATGGACTGGATGCGGGCCGCGGCGGTGGTGATGGGCATGAGCGCCCACATGCTCTTGTCGGAGGCCCGCACGCCGCCCAGAACCCCCACCACGCGGTAGAGGTTGTTGTCCATGGTGATGATCTGGCCCACGGCGATGTCCACGCTGCCGAAGATGGTCTTGGCCAGGTCGGCGCCGAGCACCACCACCTTGAGTCCCTCGTCGACTTCGTTCTTGCCGAAGAGGATCCCCTTCTGGGGATGGAAGGAGAAGAGGTTCCAGTAGTTGTCGTCTACGCCGAGCAGGCTGAAATCGTAGGCTTTTTCGTGCCATGTGGTGCGCACGCTGCCTCGGAGGCGCACGGTGGTGATGTCCTTGACGCCGGGGATTTCGCGGATGGCCTGCAGGGTGTTGGCGTGGAACCATTCCTGCCGATCGTACATGGGGGGATCGAAGTGGGCGGCGATGATGGTGGCCCCGCCCAGGAGGTCGAGGTCGTTGTTGAAGTTCATTTTGAGATCGCGGCCCATGGTCACGATGGTGATGAAGCCGGCCGTGCCCAGGGCGATGGCTGCCATGACGCCAATGTAGCGTCGACGTTTGCGCATGACCTCGCGAATGCTGATACGCACGAGGTCCGCGTAACGCAGCAGCCGGGATTCGCGGGCTTCGGAAGAGAATTTGGTCCCGTTCAGGCCGGAATAGGATAGTTTGGCCATAAATTAATCTTCACTCTCCGCCGGAGGTCGGTCCGGCCGGAAAACGCATGCCCCAGGCTTGAAAGGTCGCCGGATAGGGTTGGCGGTTGCGGACTGGCCGGAGCCTGACCGAAAAATGTCGTACAGGAGCATAGTTGCAAGAGCCCTGGGGCGTCACAGGTAGGATCGTCTGGGCTTGCCTCCGGTTACCTGCCCGGCGGGAATTTCCCCGGAAGCGGGCTCTTCTTCCCGATCTTGCAGGCGGATGCGGTACTTGCGGGCCATGTCGTCCAGGGTTTCCAGAACGAAGTCGAGTTGACGATCCTGGTGCGTGGACATGTAGGCCGTACGGATGAGCGCATGTCCGCGCGGCACGGCCGGATAGATGGCCGGCAGGGCGAAGATGCCGCGCTCGAACAGTTCTTTCGAAAACATGAAAGCCATCTCGTCGGACCCGATGGTGATGGGGATGATGGGCGAGGGACAGTCGTCCGTGGCCAGGCCGATCTCGCGATATCCCCGGCGCATGCGGGCGGTGATGGCGCGCAGCCGCTCCACGCGTTCGGGCTCCTTTTCCAGGATGTCCAGGCAGGTGAGCGCCGCGGTGGTGTTGGCCGCGGGCAAGGCGGCCGAAAAAATCTGGGTGCGCGACTGGTGTTGCACGTATTCGAGCACGTCCGTGTCGTCCGAGGCGATGAAGCCGCCGATGGAGGCGAAGGCCTTGGAAAACGTGCCCATGATGAAATCCATCTTGTCGGTCACGCCGAAGTGGTTGGCCGCGCCGCGTCCGTTTTCGCCGAGCACGCCCAGGCTGTGGGCTTCGTCGAAATAGATGAGCAGCTCGGGGTGCTTGTTCTTGAGGCTCGCCAGCTCGGCGATGCAGGCCACGTCGCCGGACATGGAGAAGATGCCTTCGGTGATGAGCAGGGTTTCGCCCTTGAAGTCTTTTTTGCCCTGTTCGGCGGCGATGCGTCGCTCGGCCGAGGCGGGGTTGTTGTGGGCGAAGGTTCCCAGGCGTTTGGTGGAACGAACGCCTTCGAAGATCGAGGCGTGGCATTCCCGGTCGCAGAGCACGAAGTCCGCCGGCGTGAGCAGACAGCCCAAGGCCCCCAGGTTGGTGGAAAAACCGGTCACGTGCAGGACGGCACGTTTTTTGCCTACGAAAGCCGCCAGGCGTTCTTCCAGGGTCTTGTGCAGCACCATGTTGCCGGACAGAAACCGCGATCCGCCCGGGCCGGTGCCCATGAGGGCGATGGCCTGGCAGGCGGCTTCCTTGACTCGGGGATCGTGGGCCAGACCAAGGTAGTCGTTGGAGCCGATCATCACCAGTCGTTTGCCGTCCACTTCGACTTCGGTGCCCCAGGATTTATCAATGGGGCGGAAATAGGGGTAGATGCCGGCGACTTTCACGTTGCGGGCAAGACCGACAAACTTTTGGCAGCGATCGTGCAATTTCATCGGCAGTGTGTTCCTTAACGTTGAATTTGCCTTGCGGCGTCGAAGGGACGGTAAAAAACGCATTTGGCTAGGCGTCGCAAGCTAGCGCAAATGCGTAGTCCCTGCAAGCCCATATCACCTTGAGCCAGCTTGGCGATACTCGCGTACCCGTCTGGCGTTTTCGGCCATGATTTTCGAAAGCGCTATCCTTGCCCGATCGAACTGTCTGGGAGCGGTGGGCGAGTAGTAGACCTCGTCGTCGTCGTCGGCCAGTACGGTCAGGGTGTTTCGCATCCAAAGGTGGCGCTTGGTGGACCAGTACAAATAGATCCAGGCCAGGCGTTCGTGCCCGTCAGGGGTCAAACACTTTGCCGTGCCCCAGGCGTAGGCTTCGGGACCGGTGTCGACCTTGCGGAACTTGTAGAGGTCCACGCCCTGGTAGGTCAGGCCGGACGAGGAGCAGAAATCCTTGGCGGCCCGTTCCCAGGCGGTGAAGTCCTGGTCCTTGCGCAGGTTCTCGATGCCGTGGGGGGGATAGAACCAGGCGTTGAACGCCGCGAACGTCAAAGCCCCGACCACGGCCAGGCACAGCGCCGCCGTGAACGCGATCTTCACCAAGCGAAGGGGCCTCACCGGTCGATCTCCGCCCGCGCCGGGCAGTCGGGCGTTCCCGGGGCGGCCGGACAGCGCAGCACGCCCATGCGCCAACCCTGGTCGCGCATGCGTTTGGCCCGGTCCAGGGCCTCGCGGGCCAGCGCCACGTAGTCCGCGTTGCGCACGTCCTTGGCCTTGGCCTTGCCGATGGCCCGGCTTATGTTTTGGGCGGTGGCCAAGCTGTCCGGGGGCAGGGGCACACCGACTTGGGCCTGGCGCTGTTCCAGGGCCTTCAGGGTTTCGTGGTTCATGTCGAAATGGCGTTCCTTCATGATGGCGCTATTTTCGGCGTTGTTTTCCATGTCGCGGAAGAACTTCGCCGGGTCCGCCACCGAGGCCACTTCGGGGAGTTTGGTCGCGCCCTTCCAGAGCGTGAGGGCCAGGCAGGCCAGAAGGCCGAGCTTGACGGCCAGGAGAAGCCTAGCGTGCATGGCCGGGCTCCTTGCGCTTGTACAGCACTAACGGGGACTGGGGCGCGCCGGGGGAAAGAAACGCGTGAAAATACGGGTCGGCCCGGTTGCCGAAGGTTTCGTCCGGGGTGTCCACGGGGACGCGTTCGTAGTCCCGTTCCAGATCCAGGTTTTTGACCACGAAATCGCGCGCTCCGAAGAGCAGGCCGTCGCGGTTGACGCGCACGTCGCGGCGCAGGCTCACCCAGTCCGGTTTTTCGTCCGGATTCACAGGGCCTTGCAGGCCGCCGATCACGCGCAGGTTGGTGTAGAACTGGAGGGGCATGTCGCCGTATTCGGCCAGTAGGGTTTGCCCCGGCTTGGCGTTTTTGTTGAAGAACTCGATAAGCGCCCGGTTGACGTCGGGATAGCCGCACAGGATTTCGGTCACGTGGAGCTTGAGCGGAATGTTGACCGATGTGAGCATGCGAAAGTCGTTCTGCCAGGGACGGTTGACTATGCCCAACCGTTCCATGGGAATGATGTGGAGCCAGTTGGTCAGTCCCACCAGCAGGAGAAAAAGCACCCCGGCCGGCTTGAAGAAACGCCACAGGGCCAAGCCCACCCAGGCCATGACGATGGCGCAGGCCGGGTAGAAATGCACGATGTAGCGGTGGAAGCGCTGGGGAACCAGGGCCAGCAGGAGAAATCCGCCGATCATCATGAGGACGAGAAACAGACTGAATCGCTCCCTGGGATCGGTGGGTGCCGGTCCGCCCGCCAGGGTGCGCCGCCAGCGCCAGGCCAGTCCGGCCAGAACCGGCAGGGGCATCATGAACATCACCCAGTCCGCGAAATAGAGCATGAGGTTTTCGGGCACCAGCATGATGTCGAACATGGCGCTTTGACGCCCGAAGCGGTAGAGGATCATGCCGGGGATCACCATGGCGGAGGTGATTCCGGTGATGACGGCGACCCGTTTGAAATTCCTGGATTCGGGATAGAGCGCCAGGGAGGCGAACAGAAAGGGCGGGACAAGGCTTATGAACAAGAGGTAGTTGGCGTGAAACAACGCTCCGAGCCCCAGGGCGATGGCCAGCATGGGGCCGTTTCTTTTCTGCCAGTCGCCCAGGAAGCCCCAGAGCACCACGAGCAGAAGCAGCCCGCCGGCGGAATAGTAGCGCCCCTGACGGGCGAAGAGCAAAAAGGGGACATAGGCGGTGAGCAGGGCGGCCGAGACGAGGGCCCAGGCCCGGTCCCCGAAGCGGCGCAGAATGAGCAGGTAGGTGCCCGCGATGCACAGCAGCCCGGAAAGGGCGAAGAAAAAACGGGCGAAAAAGGTGGTCTTGGCAATGGCCAGCCCGGCGGCAGACATATAAATCTGCATCCAGGGCGACCAGCGCCAGAGCATGTCCGGGCCGAACTCGCGGCGTTCCTCCTGGGAGACGATGTTCACGCCGTCGAAGACATGGGGCAGTCCGGTCTTGAGCACGTTGACGGCCAGATTGGCCGTTTCGGCTTCGTCCTGCCACAGGGGACGGTCGCCAAGTCCCTTGAAAATGAGGAACGCGCCCAGGACCAGGATGGCCAGGAACCACGGGTCGCGCCAGGCGCGGAGAGGGGTTTCAGCGATTTTCTTCATGTTGGGTCGGCGCGGCCTTCTACCTGCATTTTTCCAGGAACTCAAGGTCACAGGCAAGAATTTAGGGTTGACACCGCGTGGCGTTTGAGGATTAATCCGCCGTTGCGCCCTGTTTTGGGCGATTTTCCCTGGAGGAAAGATCAGATGATGAATGGTAAAAAGGTGGTGGTGGTCATGCCGGCCTACAACGCCGCCGCCACTTTGGAGCGCACCTACGCCGAAGTTCCCTTGGATATCGTGGACGACGTGATCCTGGTGGACGACGCCAGCCGGGACAACACCATCGAACACGCCCGCAGACTCGGCATCAAGTGTTTTCTGCACGAACGCAACTGGGGCTACGGACGCAACCAGAAGACCTGCTACGCCGAAGCCCTGAAGCTCGGGGCCGACGTGGTGATCATGGTGCACCCCGATTATCAATACACGCCCAAGATCATTCCGGCCATGGCCAATCTGGCCACCTGCGGCGAATACGACGTGGTGCTGGCCTCGCGCATCCTGGGCAAGACCGCGCTGCAAGGCGGCATGCCCCGATACAAATACGTGGCCAACCGCTTTCTCACCCTGGCGCAGAACCTCATGATCGGGGCCAAAATGTCGGAATACCACACCGGCTACCGGGCCTTCACCCGCAAGGTGCTGGAGACCCTGCCCCTGTGGGAGAATTCCGACGATTTCGTCTTCGACAACCAGATGCTGGCCCAGGCCTGGTACTTCGGCTTCAAGGTCGGAGAAGTGAGCTGTCCGACCAAGTATTTCAAGGAAGCCAGTTCTATCAACTTCAAGCGCAGTTGCGTGTACGGAATCGGGTGCATGCGCACCTCGTGGCAGTTCCGCATGCAGAAGTTGGGCTGGGGAAAGTCCGCGCTGTTCGACCCCAGGGGCCGCAAACTGCAGGACGTTTCGCCGGAATACTATACTGACAAGTCGAGCGTGAGCTGCGCGAGCTGACACCGCGCGAAGCGACACGGTTTCTGAATAAAAAGCCGCCGCCATCCGAAAGATGGCGGCGGCTTTTTTGGGGTTTGCCCGACCACTCATGCCTGGATCGGTGGGAGAGTCAGCGCGAGCCGCTGTCCCGATCCGGGAAAGAAACCGATGGAGTACGCGGCCGAAAAGGCCAAAAGCAGGATGAGAAGAAAGACGAGTATGGCCGCAAGAACGGGGTATATGGTCAACTCGGTCATGTAATCGATGAATGAGTTCTTGAAATTTTCAACGGCTACCCTCAGTTCGGAATCTTTCTTTTTTTGAACGGTGTCTAGAGAGCGAAGCTCGGAGGAAAAGTCGTCGTATTGCGTATTCTTGAACAGGTTGGTGTGTTTGTTCCGAATTGTATCGAGCGCGGCTTGATCGTGGAAATAGGTATACTTCAAGGTATGGTCCAAGTCCTGGAGCGCGACCATTCGCTCGAATCCAGAGGGAGGAAACAGCAGTTTCGCCACGACGGGAAGCGTTTCGAAAAGCATGAGGATCATGAAAAACGGAAGGTTTATGAGCATTTCAAACATGAAACTCACGCTGAAGTTGTTGCCCCTTACGTCGTTGTACAAGGACATGAGGTATTCTTTCGTGTCTTGCATTGCCTGGCCAAAGTTTTGTTTTGTCTCTTTTATGATATTTTTGCCTGAGGGGCTTGACGTATCCCCATTCGATTGGGCTGCGGAAGAAGTGTTCAGCGGGTTTGCCGCCTGGGAGAGCAATGCCGGTGACGCGACCAAGTGCTGCAGTTTCTGTTTTTCAATTTCAGCTGCAAGGGGGTTGTATTTGTCGAATGCCTCTTGCGTTTTCAACCAGGCGTCCTGGGCGTTGTTCGTGTATTCAGCGATGTTGCTGTCTATTTCAGCCAGGGTGGTCCGCCGGTAAGGCTTTCTTGTGATGGATATCGTGGGGGTCTTGGGCTCGACCCATACGGGATCGGCCTTACCCAACCGTGGGTCATGGTTTTTGATTTTGGCTTCCCCCATTTGTGAAACATGGAAAGTCGTTCTGTACGATTCGTATTTACGGAGCTTGAGTACGGGCGCCTTGGCTTGCTCGCAAAGATATGCGAGCGCGGCATTTTCGTAGTAGACATTGTATTTTCTGTTGTAATCGTCTCTGGCATTGATATAGCTCGAAATGAGACTTGCTCTGGTCGATCTCTGTTCCTGTTGTTTTTCGTCTTTGACGGCCTGCTGTTGTTTTTTGTTGCGCTCGACAACTTCTTTATTTGATGTGACATAGGACGGAATTATTAAAAAGAGTGATATCGTCAGCGCAAGAATGATGCGCATTGTCATGAATATTGATTGCTGAAAGTAGTGGTATACACGAAGAATAATATACCTTGCATAATAATAAAGGCCTTTGAACGTGAAGAGGCTCCGGCTGAGTGATCTCTCTTTTGCGATAAGTTCTCTAATGTCGTACGTTACTGATGGGTAGCTCAGGATAGCCTTGTCGCAAGAGTATACGATGAGGCTTGCGATTGTCGAGACGATTGTTGCTATGTAGTTGTTTTGTATGTTGTAAAATTCTTTGAGCGATCCATACATAGATGTAAAAACGTAAAAGGATACAAGAACTGACATACCGCCGAAGAGCCAGATTTTTGATTTTGAGTAAAGACTCAAATGAATTTTGCATTCTCTGTCGAAGATGTATGGGTGGGTTCCGGTAATGGACAGGGGAAGGGCGCGAACTTTTCTGTAAACGTTCTGAAATATGGAGTATACCAACTCGAGGCTGGTGCTGATGACGTCATAGACCGTTGTATGCCGAATTTGATCGGTCTGCGCCAGTTTCATTTTTTTGAAAGTCAGATAGCTTGCGTAGCCAATGACGGCTGCTCCAAGAAATATCAAGAGTATGGTGGCATTGCGCAAGGTCAGCATGGAGAGGATCTGCGTGAGATTAGGGAGGTTCGTCATTGGCGATTCCTTTTTTTTCTTCATTATTCGTGCCGCTGATTTTGGTCAAGCAGGAATACGTAATGAGCGATTTTTTACGATGAAAAATGTTGTCTAACGAGATTGAGTATAGGTTTTTGTCGGATTAGAAATTCAAATATACGAAATAAATGCTGGGAATGCAGGTTGACGAAGCCGTGCGTGGGAAACGGCGTATGTCCTGCCCGGTTGTTGAAGAATCCGTGCTGGCTGCGTTGCTGCGAAAAACGCAAACCCTCAACGGATGCCCACTCCGCTTCGGGCTTGGCTTTTTCTCGCGCCTTGCCAGCATGTATTTTGAACAGGCTGCAAGAATCGACTGTTTCAACGGGCTCTAGAGACGGCTTTTCCTCGTGGAAGGGGCAACGGAGTCGTAATCTGCTCTATGATAGGGCGTGCGCGGGTGGTTGAGGTTCAAATTGTATTGCGCTATAAATATCAAACATATTCTGATTTTCGAAGTCGCCGCCGGTTTGAAAGATACGTGAAATGATCCGTTATATCCTCTTGTCGGTGGCGGGGTCGTCATGGGCTTTCCCGAGGAGGGCATGTGCACGAGTTGATTTTGTATGGCGTCGCATTTCTTTGCGCCATCAGTGTTCTTTTCTCCATCCTGGTGCTGAAGCGATTCAAGGGCGTTGACGCCTCGACTCTCAGTGAAGAAATCAAGCTCTTCACGCAGCATCAGTCCAGGGTGGAGGCCTCTGTGCGGGATGAAATAGGCAGGAGTCGCATGGAGCTTGCGCATTCCGTACAGGCGCAACGGGAAGAAATGGTGAGGACACTTGGGGCGTTTGGCGATTCCGTGTCGTCACGCATTATGGACGTGTCGGCGATGCAAAAGGGCCAGCTTGAGGTATTTTCTGACAACCTTACGAAGTATTCGCAGGTCAGTGAACAAAGGGCCAATGTCTTGCGGGAGTTGCTTGCCGAACAGTCCAGGCTGAATAGGGCGGAGACGGCGAACAACCTGAAGGTCTTTTCAGATTCGCTCGAAAGCAGGCTGGGCGAGCTGTCGAAGACGGTGGAGTCGAAGTTGTCGCAGATTCAAAGCATGAACGAGAAGAAGCTCGATGAGATGCGAAAAACCGTCGACGAGCAGCTGCAGGGAGTGCTTGAAAAGCGGTTGAACGATTCGTTCAGTCTTGTTTCGCAACGGCTGGAAGCCGTCCATAAGGGGCTGGGCGAGATGCAGGCGCTCGCGAACGGCGTGGGCGACCTGAAGAAGATATTGAGCAACGTCAAAACGCGGGGAACTTTCGGCGAGATACAACTTGAGCGGCTTATCGAGCAGGTCTTCGCGCCAGCGCAGTATGTCAAAAATTACAAGCCGCGTGATGATTCAGGTGATGTGGTCGAGTTCGCCATCAAGATCGCGGGACGCGATGGGGACGGAGAGTGCATGCTGCCCATTGACGCGAAATTTCCGACATCCGACTACGATAGGCTGCTCGACGCACTGGAAAAGAACGACGCTTCGGCTGCGGACACCTCTGGCAAGCAGATAGAAAGCACACTCAAGGCGTTCGCCAAGTATATACAAGAGAAGTACATATGCCCGCCACAGACGACCATGTTCGCGATTCTTTTTTTGCCCGTCGAGGGGCTGTTCGCAGAGGCCCTGAGGCGGCCGGGCCTGGTCGAGACGTTGCAACGCGATCACAAGGTCATAGTGGCTGGTCCGACGACCTTGGCCGCCATTTTGTCGAGCATACAAATGGGGTTAGCCGTCACCGCCATCAGCAAGCGTTCGGAGGAAGTCTGGAAGCTCTTGGGCGCGGTCAAGACGGAATTCAAGAAATATGGGGATGTGGTCGACAAGGTGAGAAAGTCCCTGAACGCCGCGACAAATCATCTGGAGAATATATCGACCCGTACGCGGGCCGTGGAAAGAACCCTGCGCGGCGTGGAGTCGCTGCCGGAAAGTGAAAGCTGCGAAGTTCTGTCAGCGGTCCAGAGCCTCGACGTGGGCGAGGGGACCGGCAAGGAGGCAGAATAGAGAGGCCCCGACGCGCTGCGCGGCCCCCTCACCGGCGCAGATCGAACCCCAACTTCATGGCTCCGCTTCCCTTCTTGTCGAAGGCGGCCTGGAAGGCCGTTTTCCAGTCCTCAAGCTTGTAGAGGCCCGTGAGCAGGCCCTGCGTGGGGTATGTGCCGGAGGCGAGCAGGTCCAGACACTTCTGGTAGGTGCGCACGCGTTCGCCCCGAAACATGGCCGTGGCGTAGCTGATGGTCCCGGTCACCGTGAGTTGGCGATACCACAGGCTGGACACGTCCACTTTTTGCAGGCTCGCGGCCGTGCCCACCATGACGTAGCGGCCACGGGCGCGCAAACACAGCAGCGATTCCTCGAAGGTTTTCGAGGAGGCCACGCAGTCGAAGACCCGGTCGGCCCCGCCTTCGATGTTTCCGCCGCCCAGGGTGGTGCGCAGGAACGTGCCTCCCACCAGGCGGGCCAGCTCCTTGCGCGAAGGCGATCGCGGGGCTTCGTCGGCGCCGCCGGCCAGGGCCAGTTCGCACTGGAACCGGTGGCGTCCCACGGCCACGATGCGTCCCGCAAACCCCAGGGCGCGCAGGCAGCGCACCGCGTGCTGGCCGAGGATGCCGAGCCCCCAGACCACCACCGTTTCATCCGGCTCGGGAAAGTTTTCCAGCACCGGCTGCAGCACGGAAGCCATGGAGTCGGTGAGCACGGCCTCCTCGTCGCTGACGTTTTCCGGCACGGGCAGGATGCGGGCCGGGTGCGCGGCCGTGCGTTCGGCCATGCCGCCGGACGCGGCGGCGTTGAAGCCCAGCACCGATCCCGGCGGCAGCGCGCCTTCGCGGTAGCGCTCGCACAGGTGGTAGTCGCCCTGGGCGCAGTACCGGCAGGGGGGCAGCTCGCGCACCAGGCAGTCGAGCACGGGTTCCACGACCACGCGTTGGCCGGGCTGGAGGCCTGACCCGGCCGGCGAAGATTCCACCGTGGCCACGATTTCGTGGCCGATGATCATGGGCATGGAGGCGTAGGGTTCCAACAGCAAGGATTCCGCGCCCTTGAGCAGGTTCAGGTCCGAACCGCATATGCCGCACAGCCGGGTCTTGAGCACGGCCCAGTGGGGCCTGGCCGGCTTGAAGGGCACGTCCTTGAGGGTGAGCGGGGTGACCAGGTGGTGGAAGCGACGGCGCTGGAGCCTGGAAAAAAACGACGTGAGCAGGTAGAGCGGAACGCTCTTGCGGTAGACGAGGGCTTGCATGGCCGGACTTTTGCCCAGGCGGCTGCGGGTGTCAAGGTTGACTCGCGGGCTGGCCGGGCGTAGGAAATCGCGGCCGGGAGCCGTGTTTCCGCTCCGCCTGACCCCCCACCCGCGCCAACGGCGCTCTTTATTTCAGGAAGGCCCCATGTCCAAACGCTCAAGCATCGCCCTTGGAACCGTTCTCAAGAATTTCGCCCGCGTGGCGCGTCATCCCTGGATCGCGTCGCGTCTCGTGGCCCTTGAAAAGGAAAAGCTCCTTTTCAAATGGCTCAATCCCAAAGCCGACCAGGGCGTGGCTCGCTCCATTCGCCAGGTGTCCATCCGCATCACCGACATGTGCAACCTGCGCTGCCATACCTGCGGCCAGTGGGGTGACCAGGGGTTCCTCCACTGCGCGGACCTCAAAACCTTGAAACGCGCGGAAGTTTCGCCCGAACGGTATCACGAACTGCTCGACGATCTGGCCAAAAACGGCCATTTCCCCTCGGTCTACCTCTGGGGCGGCGAACCCACCATGTATAAGGGATGGCTCGAAATCATCGAGCACGCCACCAAGCTGGGCATGCCGACCTCCATCGCCACCAACGCCACCCATGTGGCCAAGGCGGCCGAACGTCTGGTCGAAGCCCCCATGTTTCTCTGCCAGATCTCCATCGACGGCCCGACTCCCGAAGTCCACAACGCGGCCCGTCCCGCCGCCGGCGGGGGCGACAACTTCCGCGACATCGTGAACGCCCTGGAGACCATCAACGAGGTCAAGCGACGGACCGGACGCAAGCTTCCCCTCACGGCTTCGCTCACCACCATCTCGCGCGCCAACGTGGGCCGGCTTGTGGACATTTACGAGACGTTCAAGGACAAGGTCGACCTCTTCGTCTTCTATCTCTCCTGGTGGATCGACGAATCGAGCGCCAAGGCCCACGATCGGGACTTCCAGAGCCGCTTCGGCTTCGCGCCCAAGCTGCACTGGGGCTGGGTCGGTGACTGGACCATCAAGGACTACCAGACCCTGAACACCCAGCTCGAAGAGGTTCAGCGCCGCTCCAAGTCGTGGAGCTCCCCGGCCGTGAACATCATCCCCAACATCACCGGGGTGGACAACCTGCGCCGGTACTACAACGACCACTCGGCCACGTTCGGCTACGACCAGTGCATTTCCATTTATCAGGCCGTGGAGATCGATTCCAACGGCGACATGTCCCCCTGCCGCGACTACCATGATTACGTGGTGGGCAACGTCAAGGAGCAGACCATCTCCCAGATATGGAACAATCCGGCCTACCGAAAGTTCCGCTCCAGCCTGACCACCCGGGGATTGATGCCGGCCTGTACGCGCTGTTGCGGACTCATGGGGTACTAGGCGGACGCTCATGGGCACATCCGGAACTCCGCGCACGCCGGCCACGGTAGCCATCGTCTTGCAGGACCTGCTTTTCGGCGGCAGTCAGCGTCACGCCCTGGAGCTGGCCAGAGGCTTGGACCGCGAGCGGTTCGCCCCCGAATTCTGGATGATGGCCGGCGGGGCCGACTTCGCCGGACAGGCCAGCCAGTCCGGAGCGCCCCTGGTGTGGCTTTCCACCAAATCCACGGTGACGCCGGGAGCGGTGGCCGCCCTGTGCGGACGACTGCGACGCCACAAGCCCGACATCGTGCTGCCGCTGACCGCCGTGCCCAACATCTGGGCTCGGTCCCTGGGACGCCTGACCGGAGCCGGCGTGGTGCTGGCCACCTGCCGGGGCGGCGGGGCCGTCGACCGCCAGCATGAACGCCTCCTGGCCGGCCTGGCCCATCACCACGCCGTGAACACCCAGGCCCTCAAGGACCAGTTGCTGGCCCTGGGCCGGCGCGACGACCAGGTGAGCGTCATTGCCAACGGGGTGGACACGGTGCGCTTTGCTCCGCCCGCGCCGGAGTTTCGCCCGGTGCGCGAGGTGGTGCTCTGCGTGGCCCGGCTGGTGGAAGACAAGGACCACAAGACCCTGCTGCAGGCCTTCGATCTGGCCGCCCGCCAGCGCCCCGAAGCCGAACTTTGGCTGGTGGGGGACGGTCCTCTCAAGATCCGACTGGAGCGTCTGGCCAGGGGACTGCCCAGCCGGGAGCGCATCCGTTTTTTCCCCGGCGGGGACGAAATGGCCCCCTTCTATCAGCAGGCCAGCGTGCTCGCGCTCACCAGCCTGCGCGAGGGACTGCCCAACGTGATTCTGGAAGCCATGGCCTCGGGCCTGCCGGTGGCGGCGACAGCCGTGGGCGGGGTGCCCGAGGTGGTGGAGCACGCGGTGACCGGGCTTTTGAGTCCGGCCCAGGACGCGGAAGCTTTCGCCGCGTCCCTGACGGCCCTGCTGGGCGACGAGGAGCGTCGTCTGGCCATGGGCGAAGCCGCGCGCCAACGGGCCGTTTCCCGCTACAGCCTGCGGGCCATGGTGGCGGCCCACGAAGCCTTGTTCGACCGGCTGCTCGGCCGGGAGTGATCCGTTTCTTTCAGGCCCGGGGAGGGGACACGCGTCGCCGGGTCCGCCATGGACCTGGGCGATGGCGCGGATCGTGGGGGCATGTCGTCACGCCCGCGCGACGTTTCGTCGTGTTCGCCGAGCGAAAAAAGACGGCTTGACTCCGGCAACATCACGGCGGGCCGGGCGTCATCAATCAAGCGATATTCGGACTGTTCAAGCGACGACTTTCCGGGTATGTCCGAGCGGCTCTCTTCGGGTGAAACCCGTGAACACCTTGTGACGACAAGAAGAATGTGGGGCGGTTTTTCGAATTGACCGGGGCGTTGCGAACGGACCGCCGGTATGTAAAATTTCTGTAACGAAAACCACCCATTTGAGACCTTAACAGTAGAGAAAAGGCGACGGTCGGCCGACGCATGAACCCGGCGACCGGCCAGTGGCGGAGGTCTTCGCGATGCGACGCTTGTGTTTGGCCGTGGCAACGGTCCTGATTGTGAGCCTGCCCGCCTGGGGGCGTCAGCCCGACGCCACCGGCCTGTGGGTGGCCAACTTCATGGGCAACCTGGTGGAATGCCACCTGGAGCAGCGCGGGATTTATCTCTATGGCTTGGCTTTCGTCACCACCGCTTCGGGAGAGCGCAACACCTACCACGTGGCCGGCACCCTTCAGGGAAAGGTCTTTTACGCCTGGCACGGGGGCGGCAGCAACTTTCAAGGCACGCTCGAAAGTGACGACAAGGTGGAAGGCCTCATGAATTTCGCCAACGGGGCCAAGGTCGCCATGCAAGCCCGTCGGGAACGCTGTGGCAAGACCCTGCCCGGCGGCCTGGACTGGCCCCCGAACTACCCGCCGCCCCAGCAGCAGTAATCCGCCCCCCCCCCGTCCCCTCCAACCGCAAGGACATTCCGTGAAAACCTTTTTCGTGCTGTCGGCTGTCTTCCAGCTGGCTCTTTTGGCCGGTCTCTACTGTTTGGGGCGTCGCCACGTACGCGCCGGCCTGGACAATCCGTACCGGGGACCGCGGCGCCTGTCCCGCGAACCCAGGACCGCCATGGTGGTTCCCGTCACCGGCGACGCGCCGCCCGTGCGGGTGGGACTGGCTTCGCTCATGGCCCAGGATTATCCCGGTCTGCGCCTGGTCTTCACGGTGAAGGACGAGGCCGACCCCGCGGTGGCCCTGGTGCGCGAGCTGGCCCAGGGGCGGCCGGACATCTCGCTCGTGGTGGCCGGCGGGGCCAGGACCTGCGGCCAGAAGAACCACAACCTGCTCGCCGGGGTGCGCAGCCTGGGGGATTGGCCGGAAATCTACCTTTTCTGCGACTCCACCCATTTGGCCCGGCCCGACTTGGCCCGCCTGCTCGTGGAGCCCCTGGCCGACGGCCGGGCCGTGCTGAGCGGCGGTTTTCACCGGGTCAATCCCCTGGACGACTCCGTGGGAACGCTCGGCATGTTGAACGTCTGCCTGGCCCTGCACTGCATGCAGTCCATTCGGGCCATCACCCAGCCCTGGGGCGGAGCCATGGCCGTTACGCGAAACACCTTCGAGGAGCAGGGGGTGGGCGCGGTGTGGGCCGAGAACATCGTGGACGACTTTTCCATGGGACCGCACCTGGTCAAAAAGGGCATCCGGTGTTTCGCCGTGGGCGAGGCCTGCCTGGAAACCCCGCTTCGGGCCATTCCCGTGCCCCAGTGGCTGGAGTGGTACACCCGCCAGTTGCTGTACCTCAAGTTTTGCACCCCCGGGCAGTGGCTCGGTGGGGCGGTGGCGGTCTGGCTGTTCGGCGGGCCGTTGATTCTGGCCGCCGGCGGATTCCTGTCCTGGCTTCTTGGGCAGGCTTCGGCCTGGTGGCTCGTGGCGGGCGGGATTTATCTGGCGGCGTTTTCCTGGATGGGAATGCGCTTTCGGACGCTTTCGCCCATAAAGGTTCCGCGCGCGGCCTGGCTCACCGGGTTTGCGGCCACCATGCTGGCCAGCGTATGGTGCTACGCCCGTACATGGATCACGTTCACCATGTCCTGGCGGGGAATTTCCTACAAGGTGACCTGGGGCGGCAAGGTGGTGGAGGTTCTGGGCGGGTAGCGCCTCGGCGTCGGGCGCGGGTTTTTCTGCCGCCTGACGATGCGTGGTGACTAATTTTCCGGGCGTCCCTGGACGCTTTGCCGAAGGCCGGAGCGCTATTGCCGCGTTTCGGCCTTCATCTGTTTCCACCACCGCCAGCCCATGAGAAAGAAGGGGCAAAGGGCCAGGACTTCCGAAAGCTCGCGGATTCCCAGGGGTTGTGTCCCGAAATAGAGTCCGCCTCCCACGGCGGCGGCCAGAAGCGGCGGGGCCAGGGCGGAAAGCTTGATGAGTTTCATGGTGCGTTGGCAATACCAGGTGGTGCACACGGCCACGGCTCCCTTGGTGGCCACGATGGCTATGGCCGCGCCCAGGAGCGTCTGGTGGGGAATGAGGAAGGAGCACAGGGAGAGGTTCAGGATAAGCCCGCCCAGATATATCCAGAAGAGGATCTTTTCCTTGTGTTGGCTCATCATGAGATAGGCGGCCAGATTGTGGATGAAGCTGAAAAGCACCGAGGGCACCAGGTACTTTTGCAGCCAAACGGCCTGGATGTAGGCCGGTCCGTAAATGGTGCCGATGATGCGGTCGGACTCGACGTAGAGCACGAACATCAGGGGAATCGACGCCCCCAGCAGCCATTTGACCGAATTGTCCTTGAGCCGGTCGAAGCCGGCCTTGTCGTTTCGCCACAGTCCCACGAACAGGGGAAAGAGCACGCTTTTCATGAGCAGGTTGGAGATGGGAGTCTGAACGGCGTCCACCACCTCCCAGGTGGCGGAGTAGTTGGCAACGGCGTGGGGACCGGAAAGGCGCTGGAGAAAAAAGAGGTTGGCCTTGTTGTAGAGGATGGAGAACAGGGCCATGAACACGAACACCAAGCCGGCCTTGGCCGTGCTCCAGGTACGGGCCAGGGCTTTGCTTTTGAGGGTGAGTCCCTGCACGTCGGTGCGGTTGACGGCGATCCAGGCTCCGCCCACCAGGTTGATGCCGTTCTCGATGATCTTGAAAAGCGCGATCCAGTGGGCCTGCATCCCCAGATAGAGCGTGCCCAGGGCCCAGCCGTAGCCGACGACCGCCCCAACGGTCTTGATCTTTGCTTCCAGATCCTGGCGGCCCTGCACCCGGCAGGCCACGAAAAACGAACTGGCCAGGGCTTCGAGTCCCACGCCCGCGCTGATCACCAACACCAGGTTCTTGAGCCCGGATGTGTAGCCTTGCTGGTAGATGAAGGCCAGTACGCCCAGCCATCCGCAAATCAGGATAATGGCTTTGATGAGGGTGTACTGCACCAGGGTGTCGCCCTTGTGCCCGTATTTTTTGGAAAGCGAAGTCACCAGGGGCTGGTTGAGCCCGAATTCGCCCAGAAACAGAACGATCATGGCCGTGCTGAAGGCCAATTGGAATTCGCCGTAATGGCTGGCGTTCACCCGGGCCAGGTAGATGAAAAAAATGGTGTGCAGGAGGTCGCGAACGGTCTGGGCCGAGGCGAGATGGAAGAACTTGCCCAGAATGCCGTGGGAAGCGGCCCCGCCCGGTTTCGGGGCGTGTTGATCTTCTGACATGGGTGGCGGGTGTCCTTTCCCTTGTGCGGCCGGGAGAAAAAACCGGGGCGGACCACGGTCCGCCCCGGGAGGTTGTTATTTCTTCTTGGCGGTCTTGGTCTTGGTGGACTTGGCCTTGGTCTTTTCGCTCTTGGGAGCGGCGGCCTTTTTGGTCGTCTTGCTTGAGGACTTGGTGGTCTTGGTCCCCTTGGCCGCCTTTGTGGTCTTGGCGGCCTTGGCGGGTTCGGCTTCCGGGGCCGCAGCGGGCTCGGCGGCCGGGACTTCGGCCACGGGTTCGGCCGGGGCTTGCGCTTCCGGCTCGGCCTTGGCCTGCGGGACTTCTTCCACCACGGGCTCGGGCTGGGCCGGCGCTTCGGCGACCACGGGAGTTTCCACCGGCGCGGGCTCGGCGGGCGCTTCGGCCACGGGTTCGGGCTGCGCCGGGGCTTCAACCACAGGCTCGGGCTGCTCCGCAACGGGCTCGGGTTCAACCGCCGCCGGTTCGGGAGCCGCCGGTTCGGGCGCGGGCTCGGGCTGGGCCGGCGCTTCGGCGACCACGGGAGTTTCCACCGGCGCGGGCTCGGCGGGAGGCGTCTCGGCCTTGGCGACCACCGGGGCTTCTTCCTTCACGGCCAACGGCGCCTCTTCCTTCACAGCCACGTCGGCCGGCTCGCGCAGGGCCAGTTCGGCTTCTGGCCGAACTGTCAGGGGAGCGGCGGCGGGCTCGGCCGGCTTTTCCGGCTCGGGCTCAGGCGCCGGCTCGGGCGCGGGCTCGGGCTCCGGAGTGGGTTCGGGCGCAGGCTCCGGCGTGGGTTCGGGCGCGGGCTCGGGTTCCGGAGTGGGGTCGGGCGCGGGCGTTTCAGCCACGGGCTCGGGTTTGACCGGTTCGGGTTCGGGCGCAGGCTCCGGTTGCGGGGCCGGTTCGGGGGCCGGTTCCGGCTCGGGCGCCGGAGCGTCCAACAGGGCGTCGTCGCCCAACGGCTTGGCTCCGCCCAGCGGCGCGCAGCTCACGAACCCGTCGAACTTCTCCAGTTCGTCCATCCGACAGCTCCAGACCATCTTCCCCTTGTAGTGGATGGCGTCGGGACAGCCGTCGCACATGTTCTGGCGTCCGTCGGCGAACAGGTCGCAGGGCTGGATGATCATGATGGACTGAATGTCCATTCTGCGGCACCAGGCCGAAGGATTTTTCAGCCAGCGGCCGAAAATCTTGCGCAACGACTTGTTGATGAGCGCCAAGGGGAACAGCACCTGGGCGGTGCGGGTGAGCCAGGGCCGGGTGTAGGCCACATAGGTGTCGTAGAACAGGTGGTGAACGGTCTGCACGATCTCGGCGAACTTGGGATCGATGTAGCCGAAAATGCCCTTGGAGTTGCCCACCCGCATGGTGAGCAGCCATTTCATGGACCGGGGATCCTCGGTGCCGTTTAAGAACGCGCAGGGTTCGAAATCGGGATAGAGCACCCGGATCTGGTCCACCACTTCCTGGGCCATGATGTCCTTGTGGGACTCCATGTGGTCGAGCTGGTAGACGAGTTGGCCCGGATTGATGCGCTGGCCGTGCACGTAGCATTCGTGTCCGTCCTGGGCCTTGATGGACCGGAACAGGATGAACACCATGGTCTGCACCAGGTCCATGTGCTCCTGGGCCCAGCGGGTGAGCGGGGCCACCTGATCCAGGGTGTCGCGGTAGATGGTGGCGTTGAAGGCGCAGGCCACCTTGCCACCGCTGTTTTCCCGGATCATGCGGGCCAGGTGCAGGCGCAGGGCGCACAACTCCAGTTCGGACTTGCCGTTCCAGCCCGGACGCCGCTGGTGCGAGTCCACGTGCATGGTGAAGCCCACCAGTCCGGCCCGGGTCAGCTCGCGCACCAGGGTGGGGGTCAGGGCCTGGCCGTTGGAGTTGATGATGGGTTTCCATCCCTGGCTCGAAATGTAGCGCACCAGGTCGATGATGTGGGGATAGATGAGCGGCTCGCCCCCGGCGATGGAGATGCCGTCCGTGCGGCGCAGGTCGCGTCCGGCTTCCAGGTCGCGGATCACCTCTTCGAGCGGCTTGTGCCCATGGGGATCGTTTTCGCGATAGCAACCTTCGCAGTACAGGTTGCACTTGGTGGTGGGTTCAAGCCACGTGATGGCGTTATCCGCCAGGTTCCACGGCAGACGGTAGTAGAGCTCCGGGGTAAGGGGGCGTTTGGCATGCATCGGGTTCCACGCTCCTGGTCGTTGGCTATGTCGAATAATAAACCGGCCAATTCCTAACAACAATCGTTCGCTCAAGGCAAGACGCGTCCGCCCGGGCCGCGTCCGGCCACAAAAGCCTCCACCTGGGCGAAGGCCTTCTCGTTGCCTCGAAAGTTGTCGCCGGTCACCTTGGTCCGAAATCCCTCCACCTGGCGCTCGAAGTCGGCCAGGGACTGGGCGTCCAGGGCGAACATGTCGCGGTGCAGGCCGTATCCCAACCTTTGCAGGTAGAAGGCGTTGAGCCATTGCTCGAAAGCTCCCCGCACGGGCAGGGAGAGAATGGGTTTGCCGTAGTACAGGGCCTCGCTCATCAGGGTGTGTCCGCCGCCGCAGACCACGTAGGCGCTGGAGGCCATGTCCGCCAGCAGACCGTCTTCGCTGAAGGTCTTGAAGACCAGATTGCCGTCGGTGGCGGCCCGGTTGTATCCGTAGACGATCACCTTGCGTTTCAGGGTCTTGAGCAGGGGCACGAACGAGGCGCAAATGGAGCAGCTCTGGTACACCAGCACGTGTTCGCCCACGCTCGGCTCGTGTTCGAAGACCTTTTCGCGCAGGATGGGCGGCGCCAGGGCGACGCGCGGCGCGGACCGGAGCGGAGGATGATAGAACGAAATCACCAGATGGTCCGTGGCGTTGGTGAAGAGGCCGCGCACCGAGGCCGAGGTGGAGACGAAGTCCCACCAGGCCGAGGCCGGCAGGTCATGACGGCACAGGGTGATGACGTGCTGATGGTCCAGCGACAGACAGGGCAGGCCGGCCCGTTTTGCCGCCAGCGGCACAAAATATTCGTAGTCGGAAAGGCACACGTCCGGCTGGAACCGTTCGATCACCCGGCCCAGGCGGTCGAGCTCGTTTCGGCCTTGGGCCAGGGTGGACGCCCCGAGTTTGAGCGTCTCCCAGACGTCCAGGCGGTAGTCCTTGTAGCGCGTGCCGGGGTTGAGGGCCGTTTCCACCGGATACTCCCGCGACAGGATACCCCGCGCCTCTTCGCTGGTGACGAAGAGAAAATCGTGGGACGGAAACCGCCTGGCCAGGGTCAAGGCGCGGATGGCATGGCCGTGCTGGGAGCCGTGGACGCCGTAGAGTATTTTCGCCATGTGCTTTGTGGAGAAAGGCCAAGGCGAACCGTTCGCGGCTACCGGATCTTCGCGGCCTCTCCCGGAACGAATACGTCGCAACGGGAAAGACGTCTGTTCGCCAAAAACGCATAACCGTAACCGATCCGCGCTCTTTTGCCAACGCCCAAAACCCCGAGCGGGTTGGAAGAAAGCGGAACGCCAACCTGGGGGGAAGATTCTGGAGCGGGGCCTCCGGGGAACGCACGGCGTTTCCCCCGAGCCTTCTTCTTGAAAAAACTTGAGCCGGGCTGAGGTGTTGGAGCCAAATCTTCCCGCGCAGCGGCACAACCGTCCGGCGTGGGGCTCCCGGCTCCCGGCTCCCGGCGGACGGCCGGGCAGGTCGCGTCGCTTCGCGCTCGGGGGAAAGTTTTTTTGCGGAAGGGAAGAGGCGGGGGGAGTCCCCCAAGGCTTCAGCCGATGCTCGGCTTGTTGTGCTCCAGCCAGAGTTGCAGCACGAGCAGGGTCCACAGTTCCTTGCGGCGGTCGGCGCGGCCGGACTGGTGTTCGTCCACCAGGGATCGCACGGCCTTGGGGTCGAAGAGTCCCTGGCGGCGCAGGTGGGTTTCGCCCAGCAGGTCGTCCACCAGGGGCTTCAGACGCGTGCGCAGCCAGCGGGCCACGGGAATGAGGAAGCCGCGCTTGTTGCGGGTGAGGATTTCCCGCGGCAAAACGTCGGCGCAGGCTTTCTTGAGCAGGTATTTTCGCCTGAGCCCGCGAAGTTTGCGGTCCACGGGCAGCCGGGCCGCGAACTCGGCCACGTCCCGGTCCAGGAACGGGGCACGCGCTTCGAGCGAGTGCATCATGGAACAGCGGTCCACCTTCACCAGGATGTAGTCGAGCAGGTATTGCCGGGCGTACACGTAGAAGGCCTTGGCCAAGGGGTCGGGGCTGGGAAAGTGGTCGTAAAGCTCGCGGGTGGGGGCGAAAAGGGTCGCCGGGGCCAGCGCGGCCGGATCGGGCCGGGACCAGAGCCCGGCCTGGAGCTCGGGGCCCAGGGCCGTGAGCCAGGTCTGTATGCGCAGCCATTCGGGTTGGCGCGCGCCTTTAAGAAAGGTCTGGGCCCCCAGACGCAGGTTCACGTAGCCGTCCGAGGCGGGCAGCCGGGCGCATATCGGGTCCACCACGCCCCGTCGCAGCCAGGCGGGCAGGGCGTTGTACCAGCCGGCGGCCTTGAAACCCTGAAAATGTTCGTAGCCGGCGAAGAGCTCGTCGGCCCCGTCGCCGCCCAGGGCCACGGTGACCCGCTCCCTGGTGATCTGGGAGAGCAGATAGGTGGGCGCGATGGAGGGATCGGCCAGGGGTTCGTCGAAACGGCGCACGATTTCGGGCAGAAGGTCCGCGCAGTCCTCGGCCGAGAGGATGCGTTCGTGATGGTCGGAGCCGATGCGTTCGGCCACGATGCGGGCGTAGCGCGATTCGTCGTAGCTGGCCTCGCGGAAGCCGATAGAGAAGGTCTTCACCCGGTTGCACTGGGCGGCCATGAGTCCGGCCACGATGGACGAATCGATGCCGCCCGAGAGAAACACGCCCAGGGGCACGTCGGACACCAGGCGGCGTTTGACCGCGCGCGACAGCAGGCGCTTGAGTTCCCGGCCGAGTTCGACATCGTCGGCCCGGGCGGGTTCGGGCGCGGGCAGGTCCCAGTAGCGGGCCAGGGTGAGCCGGCCGTTTCGCAACAGAAGCGAGTGGGCCGGAGGGAGCTTCGAGACTTCCCGGTAGATGGACGTGGGCGAAGGCACGTCCTCGTAGGCCAGGAACCGGGCCAGGGTGGCCGGGTCCACGCTCAGGCGCAGCGCGGGCAGGCGGGTGAGCGCCGTGAGCTCCGAGGCGAAGGCGAAGAGTCCGTTTTGCAGGGTGTAGAAAAAGGGTTTCTTGCCGAAACGGTCCCTGGCGGCGAAAAGGGTGCGATCGCGCGGATCCCAGAGGGCGAAGGCGAACATGCCTTCGAGCCGGTCCAGGCAGTCGGGCCCCCAGGCGGTCCAGGCGGCCAGGATGACTTCGGTATCGGAATGGGTGTGAAAGGCCAGACCTTCGGCTTCGAGTTCGGCCCGCACCTCCTGGAAATTATAGATCTCTCCGTTGAAGGTGACCACGGCCCCGCTGGGGGCGTAGGCCATGGGCTGGGCTCCGGTGGAAAGGTCGATGATGGAGAGGCGGCGATGGCCCAGGGCGGCCGGGCCTTCCATCCAGAGGCCTTGGCCGTCGGGGCCCCGGTGGGCCAGGGCGGCGGTCATGGACTCCAGGTGGTCCCGGGTTTCCGCGGGCAGGGGCTCGCCCGAGACGCGCACGATACCGGCGATGCCGCACACGGGTCAGCGACTCCCCAGGCTGCGTCCGATCTGCGACATGAAGAGGTCGAACAGCTTGGCGGCGTTGGCCTCGGGGTCGAACATCTCCATGACCAGGGCCTTGCCCCGTTCGGCCATGGCGATGGCCCGGGCGCGGTCCGAGGCCATTTCGCGGATGGCGCGGGCCAGGGCCTCGGGGTCGTGTTGGGGCGCCACCAGTCCCGTGTCGAGATGGCGCACCACCTCGGGAATGCCGCACACGTCCGTGGCCACCACGGGCAGGCGGTGGGACAGGGCCTCCATGATGACGTTGGGGATGCCGTCCCGGTCGCCGGTGGCGTGCACCACGCTCGGCACCACGAGCATGTCGTGGGAGTCGAGCAGTTCGGTCAGTCGGTCGTGGGAGACGAAGCCGGGCATGTCCACCTTGTCGGTCAGGCGCAAGGTCTTGCGCAGCATGGCGAGTTTGGTTTTCTGGAATCCGGCCCCCACCAGGGAAAGATGGAAGGGAAATCCCTGCTTGTCCAGGATATGGGCGGCCCGCAGCAGCACGTCGAACCCCTTGGTGCGGGCGAACCGACCCACGGCCAACAGCTTGTAGGGCGGGGTCATGTTCACCGGGCTCTGGCCGTTCTTGCGCAGGGTAAGGCTGTTGTAGACGTGGTGGATGTCGCCGGCCCGGTCCGGGGCCAGGCTCTGCAGGTAGGCCACGTTGGTGCGGTTGTTGGTGCGGGCGAAGAGGCAGTCGCGCAGTTTTTCCTTCAGGGCGCCGTCGGGCGGATAGATGTCGCCGGCCCGCCCGGCCAGGGAGAAGGGAATGCCGGTCAGGCGCGAGGCCACCCAGGCGGCCGTGGCCGGTCCGTTGGCCCAGGGCGCGTGAATGTGCAGGACGGCGCTCTTTTCGAACCGTCTGGCCAGGGTGAATCCGGCGAAAAAGGCCCACAGGCTTTCCCCGGCCACTTCCAGGCAACTCCAGCGGCGAAGCGGGACCTCCTTGAAGAGGCTGGCGACGGTGTCGGAGTCGCGGCGCAGCCAGTAGACGAGATCGGCCGCCAGGGAGGGCAGGGCGCGCGCGCCCAGGCGGGTGACGTTTCGGGCTTCGGCCAGCATCTCTTGCGAGCAGTTGCGCAACCTGGGGCCGTAGAGGGAATACACCTCCACCGGCAGGCCCAGACGGCGCAGGGTGACCACCTCGCGAAAGATGAATGTCTCGGAGGAAAGGGGGAACCAGAGAAGGACGTAGGCTATCTTGGGCGGGTTCAAATCGTGGTCCTTGAGAGGTTGAGCCGTCAAGCGGCCGTGCGGGTTTCTAGTCCAGGTGGCTGACGGTGTAAAGCGAAACCGCCGAAGCGCGCATGAACCTTGACAAAGCGGAAAAGGTGAAGCATCGACAATCAAGGCGCAAAAGGTTTTGCGGGTCTTCTACGCACAATAATCCTTCCGAAAGCGGGGGCGGGGATGAGCCATACCAACATTCTGCTGGAAACAGGCACCAACGAGCTGGAAATCGTCGAATTTTTCATCGACGAAAAAACCGAGGACGGCGGGACCTACCGCAGCTATTTCGGTGTCAACGTGGCCAAGGTGCTTGAAATCATCCGCAAGCCCAAGGTGACGGAGATGCCCAGCACTCCGCATCCGGCGGTGAAGGGCACCTTTAACCTGCGTTCGCGCATCATCCCCCTCATCGACCTGGCCGTGTGGCTTTCCAAAGACATGGTGGACGTGGAAGCCCCCAAGGTCATCGTGGGCGAGTTCAACGGCATCACCAACGCCTTTCTCGTTTCGGGCGTGACCCGCATCCACCGTCTGAGCTGGAGCCAGGTGGAGCCGCCCAGCGGCTACGTGGCCAGCTTTTCCGGCAACAGCTTCACCGGGGTCATCAAGTTCGACGACCGCATCGTCCTGCTTCTCGACATGGAAAAAATCATCTGGGACCTGAACCCCAGCCTGGCCATGCGCGAGGAGCCCGAGGTCGAGGCCGCGAAGGTGATCTCCACTCCGCAGAGGGCCTACCGGGCCTTGGTGGTGGACGATTCCAGCGCCATCCGCAAGCTCATCGTGTCCACGCTCAAGCGCGACGGCTACGAGATCACCGAAGACATCAACGGCCAGAACGCCTGGGACCGGCTGATGGAGATCAAGCGCGACTGCGCCGACTCCGGCGCGGACGTGTTCGACCGGCTGAACCTGGTGGTCACCGACATCGAAATGCCCGCCATGGACGGACACAACCTGTGCAAGCGCATCAAGGACGACCCGGTGCTGCGCGACATCCCGGTGATTTTGTTCTCGTCGCTCATCAACGACAAGCTCTTTCACAAGGGGCTGTCCGTGGGCGCCGACGACCAGATCACCAAACCCGAGATCGGCGAACTGACCAAGCGGGCCAAGACGCTCATCGACCAGAAGGGTCGCCGGGCCGCCTGACGCCCCGGGCTTCGGGGACGCCGGAGGCCGGCGAGGTCCCGGCCTTCCGTGGGGGCGCATTGGGGCGGCCGAGCATGCGGCACCCCGGGGGCGCTCCCGGAAGCCGGTGCGCCGTATGTTGCCGGGCGTCTGCGCCCGTGGCGTTCTCCCAAGGCGTCAATCCCGTGAAATCCGAGACTGCGGAAGCTCCCGGCAAGGCCTCGGGGTCTTGCCCCGCGCGTCCGGGCCGTGTAGGACGGTTTCCCCAGACACGGAGGGATGGCCGAGCGGTTGAAGGCGGTGGTCTTGAAAACCATTGACGGGGAGACCCGTCCGGGGGTTCGAATCCCTCTCCCTCCGCCATTTCCTGGGGTTTTCGAAATTCAGCTGTTCCAGCGTACCCAGCACTATACCCCGCGCGCGCTAAATTCCGCCCTTTTTCCAAATGGCCCCGGGCAGTGAGGACATTCGCCCGAGTGACCGCTCGCGGTCGGTTCAGTCTCCGTCGGCCATCGGGAGGCATTCGATCGCCGCGCGGATGCCGAGCCATCCCGCAATTTCCGGCGGCAAGGGATGGCGCCCATGGCGGAAGGGACCCTCGTGCGGGACGAGGCCACGTTCGACCAGGGCAGATTCGAGCCTGTGGGTGATACGCGCCAAGGGGACGAATTTCGTCTCCCAATCCGGGACCATTTCCGTCATGGAGTCAAAGCCGAGCCTGGCGCAGACTGACGCGATGTCTCCAAGCTTGTATAGTTCCGTGTAGTCGATGCGCACATCCTTGCGCGCGTCTCCGCCGTCTTTCGGGTCTCGGTTTAGGTAATATTTGTAGGTATATTCGACAGTCCCGCCGACGGTGTCGTCATCGCTCAGCAAAATCCAGGTGTCACACCCGTGGCAATGAAAGCTGCCCACTTGTCCGTAGCGCCCGCCGTTGTAATTGCGGAAGCTCATGAAACGGTGGTCGCAGTTCGGGCAGATCTTGAGGATCGGTCCGGACACAAAATACGATGTGTGACCTCTTCCCGAACAGACCCTGACGGGGTCGAGATTCTTCTCGATCTCTTCGGACGAGAACTTGGCCTGAATGATCTTCCCCATGGCACTCTCCTGTCGCGTTGGCCGGTTGTGAAAATGGCGCATGTCGAGCGGTGCGACGGCTCAGCGCCAGTTGCCCATGAGAATGAACGGCGCCCAGTAATACGGGTGGGAGTAGCCGGGGAAGGCGGCCTGGGGCGTTGAGGCGGGCGCGGAGGCGGCCACGGCCACGGCTTGGCCGCGGTCCGCGTCGCTCCGGCCCGGGGTGCCGCCGGCCTGGATCATCTCCAATTGCGCCCGGCGCAGGGCCTCGGCCTTGCTCAGGTGGTTCTCCTGGCGCAGTCGGTAGAGCTCGCGCATGAGCTGGGCCGTGCTCGCGTCCGCCACCGGCCAGAGCGTGGCCAGCACGCCCTTGGCCCCGCGGCGTTGGGCCGTGATGCCCAGCCCGTCCAGCTCGCGGCCGTCCGCGTTCTGGCTTTGCACCGCCGTCTCGCAGGCCGAGAGCGTCAGGAGATCCACGCCCATGAGGTTGAAGTTGTTGCGGCGCAGGTCGCCCAGCGTCAAGTGCGTGCCGTCGCCCAGCAAAAGGTAGGAGTCGTTCTCCGTGCCGCCGGGCGTGAACTTGAAGTGCGAGGCGATGTGTACCACCGGATACTGGCTTTGGAACGCCTCCCGCAGAGCCTTCGTGGTAAAGTCCTGGTTCAGCAGAACCTCGCCGTCCAGCACGCCCTCACTGGTCCCGGACTTCCCGTGGACGATGCCCCGCAGCTCCATCGGCACGGCGGGCAGGGGGGCGAAGCCCTCAATGGCCCGGCTGGTCCCAAAGCCAGCCACCCGCCAATGCTCCGCGGGCACGGGCTTCAGACGCCCCCGGCCAGCCGGCGTGAACACCGAAAGAGGGTAGCGCTCCACAAGCCAGGACGTGCCGTCGTGCAGGGCGGCCATGGGGATGTAGCGCAGGCTGCCGTCCAGGGAGAATGTCAGTTGCCCGGCCCCGATCTCGGTGAGGTCGGCCTGGATGGGCGCAATGAGCAGGTCGTAAAGCTCCTTGGCCTGGGGGCGGGGATCCTGGCCGGGGGCCAGCAGGGCCTGGCGGAAGCGTCCGATCTTCCGGTTCAGGTCCGCCGAGGAGACGTCCACCTTGCGCAGGATCTGCTTGTCCGGCGCGGTGAGCAGGATGCGCAGGCCCTCCTTGAGGACAAGGTAGGAGACCAGCGCCGGCCTGCCGGGCAGGCCTTCCAGCTCTGTCCGGGCATCGTCCTCAATGCGCTCGGCCTTGATGGCGGCGTATTGATCGCGCGCGAGCGCGGCGAAGGCCTTGGAGCAGTCGTCCAACATGGCCGCAAACGCGGCCTGCTCCGTTTGAACCTGGGACTTGAGCTCCTGAAAGCGTTTTTCCTCCTCGGGCGAGCGGAGCTTGTTGCGCTCCAGGGGCTCCAGCTCCTTTCCGTGGGCGGCGAGCTTCTCCGAGGCCTGGTCCAAGCGTTCGGCCCAGCCCCTTTCAAAAGAGTTGTAGGACGCCGTGATCCGGCGCGGGTCCTCGGCGCCCTGATCGCGCCGGGTGTAGTCGAAATATTCCTCCTGCTTGAGCATGCGCAGCACCTGTTCGGCCTCGCTCAGTCGGCCCTCGGCCATGAGCAGGTCGGCCAAGCGGCGGTAGACGCCCTCCTTGTTGCCCAGGAAGGACTTCTGGAGAGACGTGTCCAGGGAGGAGATGTTTCGACGCAGGGACTGGAGGGTGTTCACGGCCTGCTTGCCGAAAAATATGGCCGCCGTGGTGTTGCCGGTCCTGGCCTGGACCTGGGCCAAGCCGTCCTTGCAGCGCCAGAGCCTTTCGGGTTCGCCGGTTTGGTCCAGCAGGGGCAGGGCCAGTTCGTACGCGGAACGGGCCGCCCGGGCGTCGCCTGCCGCGAGCTCTATATCCCCTATACAGACCAGCGCCGCCCCTTCGAGCGCCTTCGCGCCGATCTGCCGGAACAGGTCCAGGGACTGCTTCAGGTGCTCGCGCGCCCGGGAGTACTCTTCGAGCGTGGCGTGTGCGACGCCGATGTTGGTGAGATCGATCCCCTCGCCCTGTCGGTCGCCGATCTCCCGGCGGATGGCCAGGGCCTGCTGGTGGTGCTCCAGCGCCTGGGGGTACTGCCCGAGGGAAGAGTAAACGAGGCCGATGTTCCCGAGATCGGCCCCCGCACCCCGCCGGTCGCCGATCTCCCGGCGGATGGCCAGGGCCTGCTGATAGCGCTCCAGCGCCTGGGGGTACTGCCCGAGGGAAGAGTAAACGAGGCCGATGTTCCCGAGATCGTACCCTTCGCCCCGCCGGTCGCCGATCTCCTGATCAATTGCCAGGGCCTGCTGGTGGCGCTCCAGCGCCTGGGGGTACTGCCCGAGGGCAAAGTGCACGAGGCCGATGTTCCCGAGATCAGCCCCCGCACCCCGCCGGTCGCCGATCTCCCGGTGGATGGCCAGGGCCTGCTGATAGCGCTCCAGCGCCTGGGGGTACTGCCCGAGGGAAGAGTAAACGAGGCCGATGTTGGTGAGATCGGCCCCCTCGCCCCGCCGGTCGCCGATCTCCTGATCGATGGCCAGGGCCTGCTGGTGGCGCTTCAGCGCCTGGGGGTACTGCCCGAGGGCAAAGTGCATGTTGCCGATGTTCCCGCGAACGGCTCCCTCGCCCCGCCGGTCGCCGATCTCCTGATCGATGACCAGGGCCTGCTGATAGCGCTCCAGCGCCTGGGGGTACTGCCCGAGGGATTTGTACACGATGCCGATGTTGGTGAGATCGTTCGCCTCGCCCTGCCGGTCGCCGATCTCCCGGCGGATGGCCAGGGCCTGCTGGTAGTGTTCCAGCGCCTGGGGGTACTTTCCGAGGGAAGAGTACACGTTGCCGATACTGGTGAGAAACTTCCCCGTGTACAGTTTGTTCTTGTCCTGGCGCGCCAAGGCCAGGCCCTGCTCATAGGCCGCCAGGGCGGCCTTGTACTCGGACCTGTCAAAGGCGGCGTTGCCTTTGCTCAGCAGGGATTCAACAGTGTCAGTAGCGCTGGTAGGCGTGGAGTGCATTGCTGTAGCGCACCATGCCAGCAGGATCAACAAAGGGAAAACGATCGCGCAACGTTTCATGGTCGTGCCTCTTTGTGTCGAATACGATTTGCTACCGCCAGTTGCCCATGAGAATGAACGGCGCCCAGTAATACGGGTGGGAGTAGCCGGGGAAGGCGGCCTGGGGCGTTGAGGCGGGCGCGGAGGCGGCCACGGCCACGGCCTGGCCGCGGTCCGCGTCGCCCCGCCGTGAGGTTCCGCCGCCCTGGATCATCTCCAGTTGCGCCCGGCGCAGGGCCTCGGCCTTGCTCAGGTGGTCCTCCTGGCGCAGTCGGTAGAGCTCGCGCATGAGCTGGGCCGTGCTCGCGTCCGCCACCGGCCAGAGCGTGGCCAGCACGCCCTTGGCCCCCTTCTTCTGGACCAGCGCGCCGAAGCCCTCCACCTCCCGGCCGCCCGCGCCGTTGCCGCCCATGGCCGTGTCGCAGGCCGAGAGCGTCAAAAGGTCCACTCCTCCCAGGTCGAAATCTCCGTCGCGCAATGCAGCGAGCGTCAGATACGTGCCATCGCCCAGGAGCAAAAACGAAGAGAGGTTGTCGACCGGCTCGAACTTGAAGTGGCTGGCCAGGTGCAGGGCCGGGTAGCTCCCACCCAAGGCGTCGCGGAAGCTTTGCAGGGTGAAGGCCTCGTCCAGGCGCGCCACTCCGGGCAGCACACCGCCGCCCGTGGCGTCGCGCACGATGCCGCGCAGCTCCGCAGGCACGGCGGCCAAGGGCGTGAACCCCTTGTGGGCCTTGCTCACCCCGAAACCGGCCAGCTTCCAGTCGTCTTTGGGCTTGTCCTTGATCTTGTCCCGGGCCGCCTCGGTGAACACGGCCACGGCGTAGCGCTCGGCCACGTAGGACGAGTCGTCACGCAACGCCTCCAGGGGGATGTAGCGCAGGGTCCCATCCAGGGAAACCATGAGGGTCTTGGTTCCGGCCGCGGCCAGGTCCTGCTCGATGGGCGCGATGAGAAGGGCGTACAGCTTTTGCGCTGCCGGGCCGGGGTTGCTCGCCGGGTTTTGCAGGGCCTGGCGGAACTCGTGGACCAGGCGGTTCAAGTCCGCCTCCTTGATCTCCACCTTGCGGGGGAGGATCACCTTGGGGGTGGTGACCAGGATGCGCAGGCTGTCCGGGAGCACCAGATAGTGCACCAGGGTGACGGCGGGCCCCAGGTCGCGGACCATGCCGCGCAGGTCGGTGTCGAGTTGCTTGGCGGTCAGTTCGGCGTTGCGGGCCTCGCCTTGTCTCTTGAAGGCTTCGGCAATTTCCGCGAGGGTCTTCCGGAAGCGTTTGTGGGCCTCGTCGAGTGACGCGCGGATATTTTTCAGGCGCTCGTTTTCGGCCTCGGTGCGTGCGTCGCCCTTCTTTTCCAGTTGGGCGGCCTCCTTGCCCAGGGCGGCCAGTCCTTGCGAGTCCTTGTCGTAGCGCTGCTGCGCGGCGCGTTCGTCCGGGGTCAGGGTGACGGGGGTGAGGGCGACGTCCTTGCCCGAGGCGTCGCGGCGCACGAAGTCGAAGTATTCCTCCTGCTTCAGAAGCCCCAGGACCTGTTGCCCCTCGTCCAGGCGGCCCTGCTCGATGAGCAGGTCGGCCAGGCGGCGGTAGACGCCCTCCTTGTCGCCCAGGAAGGACTTCTGGAGAGACGTGTCCAGGGAGGAGATGTTTCGACGCAGGGACTGGAGGGTGTTCACGGCCTGCTTGCCGAAAAATATGGCCGCCGTGGGGTTGCCGGTCCTGGCCTGGACCTCGGCCAAGCCGTCCTTGCAGCGCCAGAGCCAGTCGGGTTCGCCGGTTTGGTCCAGCAGGGGCAGGGCCAGTTCGTACGCCGAACGGGCCGCCCGAACGTCGCCTGCCGCAAGCTCTATATCCCCTATACAGACCAGCACCGCCCCTTCGCGCGCCGACGCGCCGATCTGCCGGAACACGTTCAGGGCCTGCTTCAGGAGCTCGCGCGCCTGGGAGTACTCTCCGAGCGTGGCGTGCACGATACCGATGTTCCAGAGCTCGCCCCCCTCGCCTTGTCGGTCGCCGATCTCCCGAGCGATGGCCAGGGCCTGCTGGTGGCGCTCCAGGGCCTGGGGATACTGCCCGAGGGCATAGTGCACGTTGCCGATGTTCCCGAGATCGGCTCCCTCGCCTCGCCGGTCGCCGATCTCCCGGTCGATGGCCAGGGCCTGCTGGTAGTGCTCCAGGGCCTGGGGGTACTGCCCGAGGGATTTGTACACGATGCCGATGTTGGTGAGAGCGCTTCCCTCGTCCTGCCGGTCGCCGATCTTCCGGTGGATGGCCAGGGCCTGCTGGTAGCGCTCCAGGGCCTGAGGGTACTGCCCGAGGGATTGGTACACAAGGCCGATGTTCCCGAGGTTGTTCCCTTCGCCTCGCCGGTCGCCGATCTTCCGGTGGATGGCCAGGGCCTGCTGGTAGCGCTCCAGGGCCTGAGGGTACTGCCCGAGGGATTGGTACACGAGGCCGATGTTCCCGAGATCGGCCCCCTCGCCCCGCCGATCAGCGGTCTCCCGGTGGATGGCCAGGGCCTGCTGGTAGTGCTCCAGCGCCTGGGGATACTGCCCGAGGGAAGAGCACACGATACCGATGTTCCCGAGAGCGTTCCCTTCGCCTCGCCGGTCGCCGATCTCCCGGTCGATGGCCAGGGCCTGCTGGTAGTTTCTCAGCGCCTCGGGGTACTGCCCGAGGGAAGAGCGCACGTTGCCGATACAGGTGAGAAATCTCCCCGTGTACAGTTTGTTCTTGCCCTGGCGCGCCAAGGCCAAGCCCTGCTCGTAGGCCGCCAGGGCGGCCTTGTACTCGGACCTGTGAAAGGCGGCGCTGCCTTTGGCCCACAGGGATTTCATCGTGTCCGTCGCGCTGCTTGTCGCACCGCACGTCGCGGAGACGCAAAGTCCTGCCAGCAGGACCAACAAAGGGAAAACGATTGCGTAACGTTTCATGGTCGTGCCTCTTTGTGTCGAATGCGGTGTGCTCCCGCCAGTTGCCCATGAGGATGAATAGCGTCCAGTAATATGGGTGGGGGCAACCGGGCAAGGCGGCCGCCGGGGGGCGTCCCCGGCCGAAGATGCGGTCCAGGGTGGCACCCGCGTCCATCTTCTGCCTGCCCGGGCGCCTGCGCGTCACTTGGTCAGCAGGACGCAGGAGGTCACTTGCCTGGCGAGTTTTCCAAACTCTGTGTGTTTCATCTCCACTCTTCCCCGGCCTCCCATGGTGCATGACGGACTCGGGCAGGGACCTTGTCGGTTTCATAGCGAAAAAGCGGATTCCAAGACCTCAATTCCTTTTCGACCCTTACGACAATCCGCCCCTTTCGTTCCGATGCCGCCGGACGGGAGCACCAGGGCTTGAGCGGTTGGCGTTTTCCCCAAGGATCTTCCCCGTGCTCGGGGAGGCCATGGGGGCTTTCTTCAAGGGCTCATCACCGGAGATCGACTGGATTCACCAGGTCAAATGCTGCCCCCCTGAGCGGTTACGAAAAATCGTCTCGTTACCGTAACACGTGGCAAGGCCATGGGGAGAATCTCCCGGCGTAGGGCGTGGGCATGCGGTGTCGGAGTAGGGCGGACGGCGCGGCGCGTTCCGGTGCGCCGGTTTCGACAAAAGGGCGTTCGGGGTTCCTGGACCGTTGGCGTCAAGGCGACGCCTGGGAACCACGCGCAAGCGTGAGGTGGTCGGGAGGGGCCGGGGGACGGCTATTGCGTTGTGCCGCTTTGGCTTGCCGCCTTTGATGCGACGGGCGCATGCGCGCCGCGGTCCGGCTTGGTTTGGGAAAGATCCATGACGCGAAGCGACAGAAACGCGACGCCCATGGGACGATCGTCGGACGGGGCGAAGATGTTTTCCCCGGCATTCCACCGGCTGAATCGGAAGATCACGGAGTTGTTTCCTTCGCTGGTTTCAAATTCGACCGCATCCTGAATCTGGCGGGTCAGCCAGGGGGAAGGGGGAAGCGCGTCGTAGCGTTTGACGGTCCTGCCGTTGATTTCCACCTGGATGTCTTGGCCGTTGACGGCGTTGTTGAGGGAATACTCCAGCCGGTACTTGTGTTTTGCCCCGGCGACAAAGGCAAGGGATGTGGTCGGTCCGAGGGACCAGCGCCATTTCCCAACGGCGTCCGCCTCCGGGGAGCCGATGCCCGAAAGGCGCATCGTCTCTTCAAGCGGGCAGGTGTAGCGTTCCGCGATGATTTGTTTGTTGACGCAGCCGAACACGTCCACGGGAATCCAAGTGGTAAGGCCGGAAAATTTCGAGTCGAATACGGCGTTGTCAACAACGGGCAAGCTTCTCCCCAGCTTTTCCTGCACCGCGGGGAGTCGGACAATCGCCTGGTACAGGTATTTCGCCAGGAGAAAATTACCGTACCGGGTGAAGTGGATGTCGTCGGAATAGACACGGTATGCGTGCGCGGGGTCCGGCGTCGCGGCGTCAAAGACGGGTTGCGGATCCACGTAGGAGACCGTGGCGTTGTTCGCCAGGGATTGCAAAATGGGCGGGATGAAGTCCCGGCCAAAGCTGTACAGGGGAATGCGATCGGCCGAGATGTTGCTGTTTCTGGCAAGGTCTGCGCCGCTGCCCGTGCCGGGTTTCACCTTCCAGGGATAGTTGACCAGCATGACGAGGATATTGCGCTGGTTGCAGTGGTCGATGATGGCTTGCACATTCTGCTTGAACCCGAAGTGTTCCAGCTTTACGGCGAGTTCGTTCCGCGTCTTCCCTTCCCCAAGAGACGCCCGAAGTTTGGCCGCTAGGCGTTTTAGTATGCTGTAGGTCGCCAGGCGTTGAAGAACGGCGTCCGCCTTGAGGAGAAACTTGTCCTTGTCGCTGCGGACCAACCGTGTCAGCGCGGCGTGGTTGTTGTTTCGTAGGGCGTCTATCTCCTTCAGGGACATCAGCGAAGCCGTCGCGATATCGTTGAGCCCGTCCATTATGATGTACATGTCCGGGTGCAGGGCGTCGAGTTCCGTCATCACGCGCAGCAGCGAGTGCCAACTGTGGTAGCCGAAAACCCCGGCGTTGATCACTTCGATCCTGTTGGCGCCGCCGTTCGGGGAAAAGTTCAGAAGATCCTGAAGAAGGCTGGGATAGGTGTAGGCGTTGTCTCCGGCATGGGACCCTATGGTCGTCGATCCGCCAAGGCAGATGATTCTGAAGACGCCGGGATCCTTTTCTTTTTTGAACTCCTTGTCCCGAAAGCCGAGCGAATTGAAGGTGTATTCGTCGACATGGTAGTTCTTTTTTAAACGATACCCGAGAACGGGATCGGCGTCGGCATATTTGGTCCCGCGAAACAAATCCATGCCCTTGCCCGCGCCGCGCGCATCGACGGATGCTTCCGGGCCCCGTCCGTCGTTCAGGAAGGACAACGCGACCCGGCTGGCCATTTCCAGGGCGATGAGCACGGCTGCGGACACGAGCAGCCCAACAACCAGGGAAACAAACTTGCCTGAGGTGTTCAGTTTCATTTTCGGAGCCTGTCGGTTGAACATTGTCCCGCGCGGGGCATCGTGGGGCCGGCGAAGTGACGGCGATTGAAAGCCGGCGGATACTAGTCCGACTTTTCGCCGATCTCAAGGCCGTTGCCCCGGTCCGCACGGGCGTCGGTTGCAACCGACGGAAATCCTGGTCCGGCTCCCGTCTGGAAGCGTCAGCGCGCCGTCTCCTTTCCGAGCATCCGTTCGAGCCCGGCTACGCCGCGTCTGAGCACCTCCATGTCCGGTCCGAAACTCAGGCGGATATGGTCCTGATAGCAGCAGTGGGGACGGCGGCGGTCCGGGTTCACGTCGAAAAACACGCCGGGAACCACGATGACGTTTTGTTCCAGGGCGAGTTCGAAAAAGGCCATCGCGTCGCGGAAGCGTTCGGGCAGGCCGGAGAGACTGGCCCAGACGTAGAACGTTCCTTGGGGTTCGGCCTCGACGCTCAGGCCCAGACGGGCCAGTTCGCCCAGCAGATAGGCGCGCTTGCGCCCGAACTCGGTCTGAATGGCTGCGATTTCCCGTTCGGCCGTCTCGGGCGAGAGCAGGTCGATGGCCGCGCGCTGCAGCGGGTGGTTGGCCCCCCCGTCCAGGAACGATCCGGCGCTGGCCACGGCCTCGATGACCTCCTCGGGGCCCACGATCCAGCCGATCCGCCAGCCGGGATAGCGCCAGTTCTTGGTCACGCCGTCCACTACGAGCACGGGGTCGCGGTTGACGTCCTCCACGAATTCGGCGGCCGAAACGCGTCGTTCGGGCCGGCCGTACACGTAGTGGGAGTAGAATTCGTCCATGATGAGCGCGCAGCCGTGCTGTCGGGAGAGCTCCACCCACTGGCGCAGTTCCTCTCCGGCCACCAGGCGTCCCGTGGGATTGGACGGGTTGGACATGAGCAGGGCGCCCAGGCCGCGGTAGAGGATTTCGCGCTCCAGGGCGGCGGGGTCCAGCCGATACCCGGCGGCCGGGTCCAGCAGGATGGGGATGGAGGTGAAGGACCGAAATACGGACAAAAGCTCTTCGTAGGCCGTGTAGTCGGGAATGAAATGGCCGAGGTTCACGTTGCCCAGGGCCGCGGCGATGCGGGTCAGGGCCGCTCTGCCACCGGGGGCGATGCAGACGTTTCGCCAGGTGTATTGCGAGCTTTTTCCCTGGCGGTGGAAGTGGTTGTAGAATTCGGCCACCTTGCTGCGCAGATCCTTTCGGCCGGCCACGGGCGCGTACTCCTGATCCCAGGTGTCGCAGCCCACGTGTTCGATGCGCGCCGGGGCGTTGGGGATGGTGGAGGTGGAAGGCTGGCCCTGGCCCAGGTTGGCCCATTCGGGGTTGTCCGGGGTGAAGCCGCGCTCCCGGGCCCGGTGCATGACGTGGATGACGCCCGTGCGCGGAACATTGCGAAAACCCGGCACGTGGCCGGAGCCGGCCGGGTCGGCCCCGAACGGCTGCTGGGTCGGGACCTGGGAAAACTGGACATGGGCGGACTGGGGCAAATACATGAAAGACTCTCCGTGCTGCGTGTGCTGTCAACGGGCGACATCCCGCAACGTCGCGAACGGATCGCGGCGGGCGGTCGCGTCGGTATGGCCTGGGCCAACGAGTTGTTCAGGATCACGAGGATCAGCCGAGCTGGGCGCTTGGACGCGCGGCCCGGCTATCCGGCAACGGCGGCTGCGGAGGCTGCTGCGAGGGGAGCGGAGGCGGAAAGGCTCGGACGGGGAGCGAAACGGGACGGCCGGGAAGAATTCCCCAGGCCGCCTGACCGAACGCGTCGGGAACGGTGTTCCTCACGACGCGGACTGAAAGGGGATTTCGGGGATGTGCTTCGCATGGGGAGATAGTAGGCCAAGGGACGAAAAGGTCAAGTGGGGCGCGGAGGCTTTTCGGGGGTTTCTTTTTTGGAAGGGGGGAGTCGGGGGATGCGCGTGGAGGAGGGAAGGGAGCGCCGGGGTGGCCCTTGACAAACCGTCCTTGCTTGGCTATTTTGCCAAATATGAAGGGACAATTGTCGCCGGCCGACCGGTACCTCAAGCTTCAGGCCAACGTGTTCAAGGCGTTGGGCCATCCCAGTCGCCTCAAGATGGTGGAGAGCCTGTGCGGGGGCGAGCGGTGCGTGTGCGAGCTTCAGGAACTGGTGGGCTCGGACATGTCCACGGTCTCCAAGCACTTGGCCGTGCTCAAGGAAGCGGGAGTCGTGGCGGACGAACGCCGGGGGACCAACGTCTATTATTCCTTGCGTATGGTCTGCGTTTCCGGCTTTCTGCGCTGCGTCGGCAATTTTCTCGGCCAGCGCCTGGAAGAGCAGATCGCGACCCTGGACCAGGCGAAGCGTCGGGACAGCCTGGCGGGGTAATGTTTTTTTTGCGCTCAAACTTGGCTATTTAGCCAAAAAAGAAAACGTCATTTGCGAGGAGAAGCGCCATGCAACCATTGGAACTCAAGCCGCTTCAAAATGTTTCCTGCGCCTGCGGCCAAAAGAAGGAAGAGAGCCAAGGCGGTCAGTCGCCGGGCGAGCCCTCCGGGCGCATGGCCGCAAAGATCGTTCTGGGCGTGGTCGGGCTGGTCGCGTGGTGGTTCGTCTACGGGGCGCTCCCGGCCTTTTCGCGTCTGGTGACCTACTCCCTGTTCGGGCTTGTTCCGGGCACCCACCTGGCCGACTCGGTGGAGTTTTTCTTTTACGACACGCCCAAGGTGCTCATGCTGTTGGTCCTGGTGGTGTTCGGCGTGGGCGTCATCCGCTCGTTCTTCACCCCGGCGCGCACCCGGAAGGTGCTTGCCGGCAAGCGGGAGTCGTTCGGAAACGTGCTGGCCGCGCTTCTGGGCATCGTCACCCCGTTCTGCTCGTGTTCCGCCGTGCCGCTGTTCATCGGATTCGTCACCGCGGGCGTGCCGCTCGGGGTGACGTTTTCGTTTCTCATCTCCGCGCCCATGATCAACGAAATCGCGGTGGTGCTGCTCTACGGCCTGCTCGGCTGGAAGATCGCGGCCCTCTACGTGGGCACCGGCTTGTTCGTGGCCATCTTCGCGGGATGGGTCATCGGACGGATGGGCATGGAAAATCACATTGAAGAATGGGTGCGCCTCATCCGTGCCAGCGGCGCCGACGAGGAGGAGACCCGGCTGAACTGGAGCGGACGCATTCAGTACGGGCTGGACGCCGTGCGCGACATCGTGGGCAAGGTCTGGGCGTGGGTCATTTTGGGCATCGCCGTGGGGGCGGGCATCCACGGGTACGTTCCCGAGGGATTCCTGGCCCAGATCATGGGCAAGGAGGCCTGGTGGTCCGTGCCGGCCGCCGTGCTCATCGGCGTGCCCATGTATTCCAACGCCGCCGGTATCGTGCCGGTGGTGCAGGCCCTTCTGGAAAAGGGCGCGGCCCTGGGCACGGTGCTGGCCTTCATGATGTCCGTGATCGCCCTGTCGCTTCCCGAGACCGTGATCTTGCGCAAGGTTCTCAGACCCAGGCTCATCGGCACCTTCATCGGCGTGGTGGCCATGGGGATATTGCTTGTGGGGTATCTGTTCAATTTCATCCTGTAACGTGAGGAGTCGCCATGGAAATCAAGGTGCTCGGTCCCGGCTGCGCCAAGTGTCACGAGACGGAGAAGCTGGTGCGCGAAGTACTGGCGGAAGGGTCCATAAAGGCCGACGTGGTCAAGGTCAGCGACTTGCAGGAAATCGCCATGATGGGGGTCTTCGCCACCCCGGCCGTGGCGGTGGACGGCAAGGTGAAGTGCGTGGGCAAGGTGCCCAGCAAGGCTGATATCGCGTCTTGGCTCAAATGAAGAAACCGAACCAAGGAGAAAAAGAAATGTCTGGTTCCTGTTGTTGCAAAGGTGGCGGTGAAGTCATGATCCTGGCCTGTTCCGGCGGGTCCAACGTGGGGCAGTTGACCAATCAGGCCGCCGTGGAACTCACCCGCGAGGGGTTCGGCAAGATGTTTTGCCTGGCCGGCATCGGCGCGGGCCTGACCGGATTCGTGCAGTCCGCCATGGACACGCCCAAGGTCGTGGTTCTGGACGGCTGCCCGGTGGGATGCGCCAAGGGCATCATGGAGGGCGCGGAAATCCCCATGAAGCACTACATCCAGCTTGCCGATCTGGGCATCGAAAAGGTGAAGGACAGGGCGCTCGTCCTGGATCCCGAGGCCCTGGAAAAGGTGAAACAGGCCATCAAGGCCGCCGTTTCAGCCTGCGACGCGTCCTGAGGGCTGGCCGCGTGCGAGGTTTCGGTTTTCTTCTGGTGGCGGTCCTTTTTCTCGCGGCGCCCGCGCATGCCGAAAGCGTGCCGGACGTTCCCGCGAAGGGGACCGTCACCATGGTGGATCTGGGCGCGAAATCCTGCATACCGTGCAAGATGATGATTCCCGTGCTGGAAGCGGTCGAAAAGGACTATGCCGGACGGGCGAGCATCGTCTTCATCGACATTCGGCAGACCCCGGACATGGGCAAGCAGTATGGCGTGCGGGTCATCCCCACCCAGATTTTTTACGACAGGCACGGCAAGGAGGCGTTCAGGCACGAAGGCTTCTTCGACAAGGACGCCATCGCCGAGGTTTTGGACAACCTTCTCAAACAGTGACCCGTGATGCTCGAGAGTCTTTTCCTGACAATCAACACCCTGATGACGGACCGGTTCGCCTTCGCGGTCGCGGGGTGCCTGTTGTGGGGCCTGGTCAGCGTGCTGTTTAGCCCCTGCCACCTGGCTTCCCTGCCGCTTATCGTTGGCTACGTGGCCGGGCAGGGCAAGCTCATTCAGGGGCGCGAAGCGGCGAAGTACGCCCTGGCGTTCGGCTTCGGCCTGTTCATGACCATCGCGGCGGTGGGGCTGGCCTGTTCACTGCTGGGGCGCATGCTGGGCGACATCGGTCCCTATTGGACCATTCCGATGGGGGCCGTGCTGGTCTGGGTGGCCCTGGACATGTTCGGCGTGGTGCAATGCGCCCTGCCCTCCGGGCTCCCGGGCCGCCTGCGGGTCAAGGGCCTTTGGGGGGCGCTGCTGCTGGGACTGGCCTACGGGGTGCTCTCCGGGACGTGCACGTTCGGATTCCTCGCCCCCATACTGGCCGTCATCACGGTCCAGAAGAAGATCATGGCCGGCGTGGCGCTCGTCGTCGCCTTCGCCGCGGGCCATTGTCTGCCCCTCGTGGTGGCCGGGAGCTCCACCGCCCTGGTCCAACGCTGGCTGGAAACACGAAGCATGCGCGACGGGGCCCCGTGGTTTCGCAAAGCGGCGGCGGGGCTCGTCGCCTTGCTCGGCGCGTATTTTCTTATCAAACCCCTTGTCGACTGAGGACGAGACGTTCGACCGCCGTGGCCGGCGTTGTGCCGCCGCGCCGCGCATCAACACGCAAAGCCCGGAGGCTCGTCATGACTGACGGCGTAACGAAAAAGCTGTCCTTTCTCGATCGTTTTCTGACCCTGTGGATTTTCCTGGCCATGTTCCTGGGCGTTTCGGCCGGATACCTCATGCCCTGGATCAAAAGCGTGGTGGGATTTTTCCAGGTCGGAACCACCAACATTCCCATCGCCCTCGGCCTGATTCTCATGATGTATCCGCCCCTGGCCAAGGTGCGTTACGAACTGTTGGGCAAAATTTTTCGCGATTACCGGGTGCTCGGTCTCTCTCTGGCGCAGAACTGGCTCATCGGGCCGGTTCTCATGTTCGTTTTGGCCATCGTGTTTCTTCACGGCTATCCCGAGTACATGATGGGACTCATCATGATCGGTTTGGCCCGCTGCATCGCCATGGTCATCGTCTGGAACGATCTGGCGTCCGGCGACCGCGAATACTGCGCCGGGCTCGTGGCCTTCAATTCCATCTTCCAGGTGCTGTTCTTTTCCGTCTACGCCTACGTGTTCATCACGGTGTTGCCTTCCTGGATGGGCCTCAAGGGAGCGGTGGTGGACATTTCCATGGGCCAGATCGCCCAGAGCGTGTTCATCTACCTGGGCATTCCCTTCCTGGCCGGAGTCGTCTCCAGAATCGTCGGCCTCACGCTCAAGGGGCGGCAGTGGTACGAGGAAGTCTTCATCCCCAGGATCAGCCCCATGACCCTGATCGCCCTGCTGTTCACCATCGTGGTCATGTTCTCCCTGAAGGGCGAGTACATCGTGCGGCTGCCCATGGACGTGGTGCGCATCGCCGTTCCGCTGCTTTTGTACTTCGTGATCATGTTCCTGCTGTCGTTTCGCCTCTCCATCAAGGCCCGGGCCACGTACGAGCAGGCCGCCACGCTCTCCTTCACCGCGGCCTCGAACAACTTCGAACTGGCCATCGCCGTGGCCGTGGCCGTGTTCGGCCTGGACTCGGGCCAGGCCTTCGCGGCCGTCATCGGACCGCTGGTGGAGGTGCCGGTGCTGATCGGCCTGGTCAACGTGGCCCTGTGGTTCAAGCGTAGGTATTTTTCCTGTGTCGTCGAGACCCCCACGGGAACGCGCCATGTGGCGTCCTTGGCGGCGGACGAAACGCAAAAGGGCTGAGCGGGGACCGCGCCGCGGATCAGTCGAGTTGTCCCGCCGCGCGCAGGGCGGCCAGAACGCGTTCGTGGGTGGGGTTTCTCAGGCTGAGCATGCCGTTGTTCCACAGGTAGCGCCCGAAACGAAGCCCTTCCTCGAAACCGGGGGCGCTGTCCAGGGCGTTGGCCAGGTAGGTCACGGCGTTCTCGGTGTCCCCTTTTTCGTGGTAGGCCCGGGCGATGTTGAAGAGCAGGTTTTCGTCCAGCGAGGTCATGGCCAGGGCCTTGAAGTAGTAGCGGAGCGTTTCGTCGAAAAGTCCCCGCCGGCGCAGGCGGATGCCCATTTCGTTGAAGAGGTGCTTGTGCTCCTCGGCGAAGGTCTCTTCGAGTTCGAGCAGGGTGTGAAAGACGTAGAGGGCCTTGTCGAGCTGCCCCAGGGCCAAAAGCGAGATGCCCAGGCCGAAATTGGCCCGGATGTTGGCCTCGTCGATGGCCCGCACCTTCTCGTATTCGAGCGTGGCCGCCCGGTAGTCGCGGTTTTCCCGGCAGGTGTCGCCGGTCATGAGCGGCTTGCTCAGGTGCTTGTAGGTCAACTGGGGTTCGGGCGTGTACTTTTCGAGCACCTCCCGCTTGTCCACGACCGCGAAGCCGCCCTGCGGCTTGCAGTGCAGGTCCAGGCTGCGAACCTCGACCGTGTCCGCCCCGTGTTCCCGCACGAACCAGAGGGTTTGGGAAAGGACCTTTCTGCGGGTGCTTCCCGAGCCCAGAACCACCTCGGTGCTTTGGGAAAAGATGCCGTTCAGTTTGACGTGGGTCAGAGTCATTCCGAACCTTTGTTTGCGCGCGGTTTCCAGACGACGGGTCAGTCGATGAGCAGACCGCTGCCGGTCCGCTCGGTGGCGGAGGGGGCCGGTTGCTCGTCGACGACGCCCTTGCGGATGTTTTCGATCAGACGCAGCGCCTCCCGGAAGTCTCCCCGCAGGACCACGGCCTGACGCAGGTGGAAGAGGGCTTTTTTCTTGTCGCCCGAGTAGAGGTAGGCCTTGGCGATATTGTAGTGCAGGTTCTCGTCCTCGGGGGTGAGCTTCAAGGCCTGGTTGTAGGCGTGCAGGGCGCCCAGGTAATCTCCACCCCGTCGCAGTTTCACGCCCAGGGTGTTGTAGGGGTTGACCGCCGCCGGGTCGTCCTTGAGGATTTCCACGAAGACTTCCTTGAGCTCGTTGAGCTTGTCCTGCATGGCGAAAAGGTCGGCGGCGTGCTTGAGGTGTTCCTTGTAGGCGCTGTCGTCGCCCTTGCCCTTGTGGGCGTAGGCCAGGCCGCGATGGGCCTCGGCGTACAGGGCGTTCAGGGCCAGGGCCTTGTTGAAGGCCAGGATGGCCTTTCCGAAACTGTTGGCGCGCAGGTACTCCATGCCCAGGTTGAAGTATTTGAGCGCGTCGTTTTTTTCCTCCACGACCTCTTCGAACTCCTCGATGGCCAGGTCGTAGTCTTGGCGTAGCAGGGCCTCGGTGGCGCTGTGCAGCATTTCTTCCTCGATTTCGCCCGGCGACAGCGAATTCCACGAGGCGCGCATGTGTTTTTCCAGGGTGTCCAGGGAGTAGGGGCGGATGACGTAGCCCGAGCAGCCGGCCGAGACGGCCGCCATGACGAAATCCTGCGCGCACTGGCTGGTGACCATGACCAGGGCCTTCACGGGAAGGCGGCGGTCCGAGACGATGCGGCGCAGGCACTCGATGCCGTCCATGTCGGTCAGGGAGGCGTCGATCAGGGCGATGTTGGCCTGCCCGGAACGCAGGTAGTCGAGCGACTTTCCCAGGGACGAGTAGACCCGCACGTCCTGGAACCGCATGCGCACGAGAATGCCCTTGTCCAGGGATAAATGGTTGGGGTCGCGGGACAAGACCGCAACGGAAAGCGAACTTGGGTCAAATCGCATGGAACGAGCGCCTGGAAAAAGGTATTAATCCGTCCAATGGGTGAGCGTTTTCTGCCGCCCATTTTACGATTTATACCATATCCCCTATCCTTCCCGCAACGTTCGTGGTGCAAGCGCGCAAGCACTCCCTCCGAAACATCCGGCCGCCGGAGTCCCCGGGCGCGCCTTTGCCGCGCCTCGCGAAAAGCTGAACTCTCCCAAGGCATTGTCGATAACGGAGCGCCCGTTTTTGTCGGCTGGCGGTGGCGCGCGGCGGTGACGGACAGCGCTTGCGGACCGTTCGCGTCGCGGGAAAACAGGCCTGTTTTTTTCAAACGCACTGGCAAGAAGTTCCTCTATCGGATATGAGGGAAACAATGGCGATTGTCCCGATTTTCCCGAACGCAAGGCCGCAACGGGAAGGGGAAAATCGCGTGGCGGTTCGCTTCCGGGGGCGGAGTCCCGCTCGGCTTGGCTCGGGAAATCGAACCGTATCGGCTTTGGCGGCGGACAGGAAAAAGACGCTTCCTGATCCGTCGCATTCACCACGAGGACGTGTGAAAGGGCGTCCAAAGAAAGCATTTTGCTCTCCGCAGCCGGAGAAAAGGAGCCGCCATGAAACTTACGGTGAAACTTATCGTCTCGTTCAGTTGCCTCTTGGTGCTGCTGATCGGCATCGGGGTGTTTTCCCTGACGCGCATGGCGGTGTTGTATGAAGACGTTCATGAAATATCGACGAACTGGCTTCCAAGCATCAAGGCCATCGGGGAGCTCAATGATCTGTTGAGCCAATACAGGCGCGCCGGGCTCGTGCATATCCTGTATACGGACCCCACCGAGATCCATCGCCAGGAGCAGGAAATGGCGGCGGTCCAGAAGAAGCTCGACCAGGCCATGCAGCGCTACGAATCCTTGATCAGCGAACCCGCCGAGAAGGAAAACTACCCGAAGATGATGCAGGCCTGGAAGAAGTACGTCGAACTGCAAAATGAGATATTCGTCCTGTCCCGGAAAAATGAAAACGAAGCCGCGACGAAGATCGCCACTGGCCAGCAGCGGCAATCCTTTCGCGAAGTCGTTCGGTATGCGGAGCTCCTCGTGGACATCAACGCCCAGGGCGCGCAAAAGCTCGCCGATGGATCCGTGGGAGCCTATTTCAGCGGCAAGATGTGGATATGGGGCGCCATCCTGGTGTCCGTGGCGTTCGGCATCGGGTTGACCATTCTCATTAGCCGTAACGTTTTCGGACAGTTGGGCGAAGATCCGGGGTATCTGGAACACATTGCCCGCGAGATCGCCGGCGGCAACCTGGACCTGCAATTCAAGCCGGTCATCGGCCAGGGCGGCGTGTACGGGGTGCTCGTCAAGATGGTGGACACGCTGAAGGCGAAGATCCTCGAGGCGGATCAGAAGACCGGCGAAGCGGCCCGCGAGGCGCAGGTGGCCAGGGAGGCCACTCAGCAGGCCGAGGAGGCCACGCGCCAGGCCGAACGCGCCAAGGCCGAGGGCATGCTTCAGGCGGCCGGCGAGCTTGAGAGCGTGGTGGAAGTGGTGACGTCGGCGTCCGAGGAGCTTTCGTCCCAGGTCGAGCAGTCCAGCCGGGGGGCGGAACAACAGTCGCAGCGGGTCGGCGAAACCGCCACGGCCATGGAAGAGATGAACGCCACCGTGCTGGAGGTGGCCAAGAATGCGGCCATGGCTTCCGAGAGCTCGGACAACGCGCGGCAAAAGGCCGTGGATGGCGCCGGCATTGTCGGCCAGGTGGTGCAGGGCATCGCCGAGGTGCGCAAGCAGGCCCAGGCCCTCAAGCAGGACATGAGCGCGCTGGGCAAGCAGGCCGAAGGCATCGGCCAGGTCATGAACGTCATTTCGGACATAGCCGACCAGACCAACCTGCTCGCGCTCAATGCCGCCATCGAGGCCGCGCGCGCCGGCGAGGCCGGACGGGGATTCGCCGTGGTGGCCGACGAGGTCCGCAAGCTCGCCGAAAAGACCATGACCGCCACCAAGGAAGTGGGAGACTCCATCCGGGGCATTCAGGAAGGCACTCGAAAGAACATGGACAACGTGGACCGCACGGCCAAGACCATCGAGGAAGCCACGCTGCTGGCCACGCAGTCCGGCGAGGCCCTGACGGAAATCGTCAACCTGGTGGACCACACGTCCGACCAGGTCCGGTCCATCGCCACGGCTTCCGAGGAGCAGTCCGCCGCGAGCGAGGAGATCAACCGCTCTATCGAGCACGTGGCGACCATATCGTCCGAAACGGCCCAGGCCATGTCCCAGGCCTCCCAGGCGGTCACGGATCTGGCCAGGCAGAGCCAGGTGCTCCAGAATCTCCTCGCGGGCATGAAGTCCGACGGGGGAGGCGCGACGACGCCTCGCCCGCTTGCCCTCGGTCGCGCCTGAGCACGGTTCGAGTGACGGGGGCCTTTCGCAAGGGCCGGACGCACCGTCGCGTCCGCGTCCCCGAAAGAGCGCAGGCCCCCCTCACTCGTGAAGACCGGCCGAAGCGACGGGCGCGTCAGGCCGCGTGTTTTTTCACCCAGGCCGCGAAACGGTCCATCCAGGCCTGGAGAAAGGGCCGGCTGTCCGGGCCGATGTCCCCTGCGGCGTCGAACAGGGTGTCCTTGGCCTGAAGAAAGCATTCGGGCTGGCTCAGAGTGGGCATGTCCAGAAAGGACAGCACGTTGCGCAGGTGCTGTTGGGCCATGGCCGTGCCCATGGCCCCGGGCGACACGCCCACGATCCCGGCCGGCTTGCCGCCCCACACGCCTTGGCCGTAGGGCCGCGAACCGTGGTCGAGCGCGTTTTTCAGCACACCCGGAACGGAGCGGTTGTATTCGGGCGTGACGAACAACACCGCCTTGGCCTCGGCGATTTGCGCCTTGAAGCGTTTGACCGATTCGGCCTGGTTGTCGTCGTCGTCCTGGTTGTAGAGCGGGAGGTCCGCGATGGAGACCTGGCGGAAATCGAACTCCGAGGGGCCCAGTTTGGCCAGGGCCGAGGCCAGCTTGCGGTTGAAGGATTCGCGACGGAGACTGCCGACCACGACGGCTATGGGGTATTGCGACATGTTGCGCTCCTGGATGAAAGGTTCCATTGAATGGTAAAAGACTATACGGAAAAAGTCTGATTAAGCATCCGGTGACGGTTTGACAAGGCGGGCCGGGCAAATAGCCGGTCAAACAGGGCGGGCGGTCGCGAGCGGAAGAGGGCCCACCCGCCGGGGGGACCCCGGATGCGAGGGATAGACGAAAAAATTTTCCGAATCGCTTGACAGTTTCCGGTTCCGGGGGTAGTTCACCGTCTCCTTTTGCATTTCGGAGGACCGTAGCTCAGGGGGAGAGCACTTGCTTGACGCGCAAGGGGTCAGGGGTTCAAATCCCCTCGGTCCTACCAGGAAAAACCCCAAAGGGAGGCCCTGCCTCCCTTTTTTATAGACGGATGGAGAGAAGGCCGTGCAAATCCGCGTCGGTGAAGGCATGGTGGACGTGGCGCCTGGCGATTGCGTTGGCCAAGTGCTGGCCAAGGCCCTGTCGAAAAAGGCTTTCAAGAACACCGTGGTGGCCCGCTGCGGCGAACGTCTTCTTGATCTGAGCGCCGTCGCGCCTCAGGATTGCGAGGAGCTCGTCCCGGTCGCGGCCGACAGCCCCGAGGGGCTTGAGGTCGTGCGTCACAGCGCGGCCCACGTCATGGCCGAGGCGGTCAAGGCTCTGTACCCGACCGCCCAGGTGACCATCGGTCCGGCCATCGAGAACGGTTTCTACTACGATTTCGCTTTCGCGCGTCCCTTTACCCCCGAAGATCTGGAAGCCATCGAAGCCCGCATGAAAGAGCTCGTGCAGGCCGATCATCCGTTCTTTTGCCGGGCCGTGTCCAAGGAGGACGCCCAGGCCCTGTTCAAGAAGATGGGGGAGGACTACAAGCTCGAGGTGCTGGCCGACATCCCCGGCGACACCGTCAATCTTTACAGCCAGGGGCAGTTCACGGATTTGTGCCGCGGCCCCCACGTGCCGTCCACGCGGTTTCTGGGTGCGGTGAAGCTGACCCATGTGGCCGGGGCCTACTGGCGCGGGGACGAAAAGCGTCCCATGCTCACCCGCATCTACGGCACGGCCTTCGCCGATCCGAACGCGCTCAAGAAGTACCTGCACCATATCGAGGAAGCCAAACGGCGCGACCATCGGCGTCTGGGAACCCAACTCGACATGTTCAGCTTTTCCGAAGAAGCGGGAGCGGGCATGGTGATCTGGCATCCCAACGGCGCGCTGGTGCGCACCATTCTCGAAGACTTCGAGCGCAAGGAACACCTGCGCCGGGGCTACCACATCGTGCAGGGGCCGCAACTGCTCAAGCGCGAATTGTGGGAGCGGTCGGGTCACTACGACAATTACCGCGAAAACATGTATTTCACCGAGATCGACGAACAGGCCTACGGCATCAAGCCCATGAACTGCCTGTCGCACATGATCATCTACAAATCGCGGGTGCGCTCCTACCGTGACCTGCCCCAGCGCTATTTCGAGCTGGGCGTGGTGCACCGTCACGAAAAGTCCGGCGTTCTGCACGGGCTGCTGCGCGTGCGCCAGTTTACCCAGGACGACGCCCACATCATCTGCCGTCCGGACCAGTTGCAGGAAGAAATCATCGGGGTCATCAACTTCGTGCGCGACGTGGTGGGCCTGTTCGACTTCGAGTTCGAGGCCGAGTTGTCCACGCGGCCGGAAAAGTCCATCGGCTCGGACGAAAACTGGGAGTTGGCCACCAACGCCCTGATCGAGGCCCTGAACGCCGCCGGCCTGCCCTACAAGATCAACGCCGGCGACGGCGCGTTCTACGGCCCCAAGATCGACATCAAACTCAAGGACGCCCTGGACCGACGTTGGCAGTGTGCCACGGTGCAGTGCGACTTCACCTTGCCGGAACGCTTCGACCTGGTGTACACGGGCGCCGATGGCGAGCGCCACCGCCCGGTCATGTTGCACCGGGTCATTTTGGGCGCGGTCGAGAGATTCCTGGGTGTGCTCATCGAGCATACGGCCGGTGCCTTGCCCATTTGGCTGGCTCCGGTGCAGGCCAAGATCCTCACCGTGACCGACGCCCATGACGCCCACGCTCGCTTTGTCGAGCAGGAGCTCAAGGAGCGGGGCATCCGCGCCGTGGCCGACCTTCGCAACGAGAAGCTCGGCTACAAGGTGCGCGAAGCCCAATTGGAGAAGGTCCCCTACATGCTGGTCATTGGCGACCAGGAAAAGGAAAAGGGGGCCGTGAACGTGCGTCTGCGCTCCGGTGAAAACCTGGGGCTTATGAGCATCGAGCAGGTGGCCGAGGCCATCGCCGAGGCATGCCAGGCGCCTTTTAAACGAGGAGGTATGCGCTATAACTTCTGCCAGTGACTCCGCCCGCTGCAACCATCAGATCCGCGCCCGTGAAGTGCGGGTTATAGCGGACGACGGCCAGCAACTGGGCATCATGCCCACCATCGACGCCCTGCGCCAAGCCCAGGAAAAGGGGCTTGACTTGGTGGAGGTGGCCGCGCAGGCCGATCCGCCCGTCTGCCGGATCATGGATTACGGGAAATATAAATACCAGCAGCAAAAGAAGCAGCAGGAAGCCCGCAAGAAGTCGACGGTCATCCAGGTCAAGGAAATAAAAGTCCGACCCAAGACCGACGAGCATGACTACCTGACCAAGGTCAAGCACATCCGCCGTTTTCTCGAAGAGGGCGACCGGTGCAAGGTTTCGGTTTTCTTCAGGGGGCGAGAGGTGGTGCATAAAGACAGGGGGGCTTCCCTGCTCGAGCGCATCGTCCAGGACCTGACCGAAATCGCCAAGGTGGAGCAGGAGCCTCGTTTCGAGGGCAGGGTCATGCATTTGATGCTGGCCCCGCTGGTCAAGAAGAAATAGCGTTCGCAGGTTTGGCCTGCCTATGCGCTCCGGCGCACGAATTTTTCGAGGAGGACGACATGCCCAAGATGAAGAGCAACAAGAGCGCGGCCAAGCGTTTCAGCGTCACCGGCACCGGCAAGTTCCGCCGCCGTCGCCAGAACCTGCGCCACATTCTGACCAAGAAGAGCGCCAAGCGCAAACGCACCCTGGGTCAGCCCGCCATCGTGGACAGCGCCAACGAGCGTTCGCTCCGGCGCATGCTGCCCTACGCCTAGCCGGTAGGCGACCGGCGAGGACGAATACGGCCCGGACGGAAACGGCCCTGGCCGGGTCCGCGCGGGAGCTTTCGAGGCGCAGACGAATTACGTTTTCAAAGGCGGCGAACGCGCGGGGTCGACCCCGGCCGTCTTTTTCCCAAGGAGGACGCATCCATGCGTGTCAAACGCGGACAAGCCGCCCACAAGCGGCACAAGAAGTTTCTCAAGATGGCCAAGGGGTTCGTTGGCGCGCGCTCGGTTCTGTACGAAACCGCGCGCGAGAACGTCGAACGGGCCATGGCCTATTCCTACCGCGATCGCAAGGTCAAGAAGCGCGAGTTCCGCAAACTGTGGATCATGCGCATCAACGCCGCCGCCCGTGAGCATGGCCTGAACTACGGCCAGTTCATTCGCGGGCTGTCCCTGGCCGGTGTCGAGCTCAACCGCAAGGTGCTCGCCGACATGGCCGTTCGGGAAAAGGCCGGCTTCGCCAAGCTCGCGGAAATGGCCAAAGCCAAGGTGAACGCATGAGCGAGGCCCAGGCCCTTACCGAGGCGCTGGCCGCCCTGAGGGCCGAAGCCAGGCACGCTCTTTCCGGGGCCGAGTCGTTTTCGGCCCTGGAAGAGCTTCGCGTGAGCTTTCTGGGACGCAAAGGCCGCCTGGCCGAGATCATGTCCCGCCTGCCCGGGCTTTCCAGCGAGGAAAAGCGCCAGGCCGGACAGGAGGCCAACTCCCTGAAGGAGCAACTCACCGCCTGGCACACCCTGCGCCTGACCGAGTTGACCCGGACCCAGGAAGCCGCATGGCTGGCCGATTTCGACCCGACCCTGCCGGGACGCGCTCCCGCCGTGGGCGGAGCCCATCCCCTGACCCAGGTTTCGGACGAAATCTGCCAGGTGTTCGCGGGCATGGGCTTCGACGTGGTGAGCGGTCCCGAAATCGAGACCGACTACTACAATTTCGAAGCCCTGAATTTTCCTCCCGAACACCCCGCGCGCGATATGCAGGACACCCTCTATATCACCGAGGACGTGCTGCTGCGCACGCACACCTCGCCCCTGCAGATTCGCACCCTGCTCTCGCGTCGTCCGCCCGTGGGCGTGGTGGCTCCGGGGCGGGTGTACCGGCGCGATTCCGACCTCACCCACTCGCCCATGTTCCACCAGATCGAGGGCATGCTCGTGGGCGAGGGCGTGACCATGGCCCATCTGCGGGGCACGCTGACCTATTTTGTGCGCAAGATTTTCGGCCCGGACACCCGGGTGCGCTTTCGCCCCAGTTTCTTTCCCTTCACGGAGCCCAGCGCCGAAGTGGACATCTCTTGCGTGATGTGCGGCGGCAAGGGCCATGTGGATGGCGAAACCTGCCGGGTGTGCAAGTCCACCGGCTGGGTGGAAATCCTGGGCTGCGGCATGATCGACCCCAACGTGCTGAACGCCGTGGATGTCGATCCCCAGCGCTATTCGGGCTTCGCCTTCGGCATGGGGGTGGAGCGGGTGACCATGCTCAAGTATCAGGTGGGAGACCTGCGCCTGTTCTTCGAAAACGACGTGCGTTTTCTGAGCCAGTTTTCCTAGGTTCCCGGTCCGCGTCCGGCGGGAGGGGCTCACGCCCGGCCCAATCCGGACCGAGCCGGGACCTGCGTTTTTCGGCCGGAAACGGTTGACGACAACACCGAAAGGATTTTCGCCAGGCCGCCGGATCCCATACCCCACGCCAGGCACTTAAGACATCGCCGTGCGGGCAAGATCGCGCCCCGGTCCGCCCCACGTCACCGGAGGCCTTGTCCATGCTTCTTTCCCTCAATTGGCTGCGTGAATTCGTCCCCTACGAAGGCTCCGTCACGACCCTTGCCGACCGGCTGACCATGCTGGGGCTGGAGGTCGAAGGAATCCACCGCCCCTTCGCCGCCTGCGAGCAGGTTGTGGTGGGCCATGTGCTCACACGGGACAAGCACCCCGGCGCGGACAAGCTCTCGGTCTGCACCGTGGACGTGGGCCGGGGAGATCCCTTGACCATCGTCTGCGGCGCGCCCAACGTGGCCGCCGGCCAGTACGTGCCCGTGGCCACCATCGGGACCGAGTTGCCCGGCGGGATCAAAATCAAGAAAAGCGCCATCCGGGGCGTGGAGTCCCACGGCATGATCTGCTCCGAGTCGGAGCTGGGGCTTGCCGACACGAGCGCCGGCATCCTGGTGCTGGAAGGCCAGCCCACTCCGGGGAGCGGGCTCACCGAAGCTCTGGGGCTGGATACGGACGTGCTGGAAATCTCCATCACGCCCAACCGGGCCGACTGCCTGTCGGTGCTGGGCATCGCGCGCGAAACCGCCCTGGCCTTCGATCTGCCGCTCTCCCTGCCCAAGGTCCGCCTGGTCGAACAGGGCCCGGACTGCCAGAGCCTGGTGCGCATCGAGATTCCCGAGCCCGACCAGTGCCCGGTGTACCGCGCCCGCATCCTGCGCGGAGCGGAGCTTCTTCCCAGCCCCGCGCCCATGCGGTACCGGCTGCGCGCCGTGGGCCAGCGTCCGGTCAACAACCTCGTGGACGTGACCAACTACGTTATGCTCGAACTCGGGCAGCCCCTGCACGCCTTTGACCGGTCGCTCCTGGCCGGCGACGTGATCAGCGTCCGACTGGCCCAGGAAGGACAACGCTTCACCACGCTGGACGGGCAGGAACGCATCCTCACCGCCCGCGACCTCACCATCTGCGACCAGGCCAAAACCGTGGCCCTGGCCGGCGTCATGGGCGGGGAAAACACCGAAATCAACGACCGCAGCTCCGACGTGCTTCTCGAATGCGCGGTGTTCAATCCGGCCACAATTCGCAAGACCGCCCGTCGCCTGGGACTTTCCAGCGAGTCGTCCTACCGTTTCGAGCGCGGGGTGGATCAGCCCGGATCGCTTTTCGCCCTGAATCGCGCCGCCGCTCTCATGGCCGAACTTTCCGGGGCCAGGTTGCTGCCGGGAATCGTGGGACACGAACCCAAGCCGTGGAAAAGCCCGGTGATTTCCTTCCGCCCCGAGCGCGCCACCGCCCTTTTGGGCGTGGAGATGACCCCGGAATTCTGCCGCAAGACCCTGCAAAACCTGGCCTGCGACGTGACCATCAAGCCCGGCCAGCCCTGGAGCGTGGTCCCGGCCCCCTGCCGCGTGGACCTGGAGCGCGAAGAGGATCTGGTCGAAGAGGTCGGCCGGGTCTACGGCATGGACCGCATTCCGGCCGTGCTACCCCATCTGGCCAAGACCATGACCGTGACCGACACCCTGGGCGCGACCTATCCCTTCCAGCGCCGCTTGCGCGCCTGGGCCGTGGGCGCGGGCCTGCGCGAGACCGTGAACTACAGTTTCGTTTCGCCCCAGGATCTGGACCTTTTGGGCCTGACCGGCGAGGGACGCGTGCCCGTGGCCAACCCCCTTTCCGAAGACCAGGGCGTCATGCGTACGGCCCTGGCCGCCGGACTGTTGCGCAGCGTGCGGGCCAACCTCACCCAGGGCAACGGCAACTTGCGCCTGTTCGAACTCGCCAAGGTCTTTACCGCCGACCGGGACAGCGAAACCACGGTCCGTGAATCCGAGCGGCTGGGAGTGGCGCTCTACGGCGCCCGGTTCTCCGGATATCCCTGGCCGGACGAAAAAACCGACTATATGGACCTCAAAGGGCTGGTGGAGCACCTGGTGCGCTCGCTCGGTCTGCCGGAAGCCGTCTTCGTTCAGATCAAGGATCATCCCTGGCTGCTGCCCTGCGTGGAGGCAACGGTCGCGGGCGTTTCCATCGGCTGCTTCGGCCGCGTGCTGCCGGACGTGGCCGAGTCGTATGAGGCCAAGGGACCGCTCTGGATGGCCGAACTCGACGCCGAGGCCCTGTTCTCCCTGCATAATCGCAAAAAAATCGTGTACGCCGGCCTGCCCAAGTTCCCCCCCGTGCGTCGCGACATGACCCTGGTGGCCCCTCGCGATCTGGCTGTCGGCGCCATGTTGGCCGGCGTGGATCAGGATCGGCCCGCGCTGCTCGAAGACGTGGCCGTCATCGACCTGTTCGAACCCGAGGGCAAGCCGGAAAAGAACGTTACCTTCCGTTTGACGTATCGGCACGCCGACCGCACCCTGAAGGACAAGGAAGTTGATTCCGTACATCAGGCGTTGTGCAAGGCCTTGACGAAGAGCCTGCCGGTGCGTTTTCAATAGCGAAAGCCTCGGACACAGTGCATGACAACGGGGGAAAGGCGGTCCTGCGGGACGGCCCTTCCCCCGTTTTGCGTTTGTTTTTCGCAAAGCCTTGCAGGTCCGATTCCCCGGCAACGACGCGTGCTTCCGAGAGAGTTGCGGTGTGCATTTTTGTTCGGGGGTTGGAGCGGTTGAAAGAGCGTGCAACAGCGAAGGATCATGAACGACACTCTCAAGGCAAAGCGTAACAAGAAGAACGGAAAAAGAACGTTACATCTTTATCCCGTGCAATTACAAAGCGTTTTGCCTTGACAAAAAAGTCAAGTGCAGACTACCCGATAGACAAACTGAAAAAGCCAACCCCACCGTGAGGTGGTGTGACGGAAAGCCATGGGTCTCGGTTTGAGACAGCCAGGCCGCCAAGGAGAATGTACAGGGTTTCTTGGCGGCTTTTTTCATAATTTTTTCGCTGCGTTGCTGGACGAGGCAGCGGAGCCGACATGCCGTTGGACCACTGACACCGCGACGTGACCGAAAAGGCATGACGGCAGATCGTCAGGGAGGATATTCGCAGAGCTTTTCTTGGCCGAAACGGAGCCGGCCCACTGCGTTCCGAAAGGAGTGTCGCCAGTTATGAAATGTTGGACGATAGGAGTCTTTATCGTAGCGGTCTGTTCCGCAGCTACCGTTGCCCATGCCAAAGGGCGATATTATGTCGGCTCTGCGCGTTGCGCCGAATGCCACGAAGAACAGTATAAGAATTTCACCAAGTATTCCAAAAAAGCAAATTCCTGGGAAACTCTTTCCCTGATGCTTCCCAAGCTGACAAGCGAAGAAGTCAAACAGTGCTATAAATGCCACACCACGGGGTACGGCCAGCAGGGCGGATTCGTGAGTCGGCAAGAGACGCCTGATATGGCCCAGGTGGGGTGTGAAACCTGCCATTCCCCGGGGAGCGAACATTGCGACACCGGTGAAAAAAGTTCGATCGTCAGGCGTCCTTCGGAAAAAGTTTGCACCGAGTGTCACAACAGCCAGCGGGTGGAAAGCTTTCGGTTCAAGCCGTTGCTGTATTCGGGCGCTCACTAGGAAGCCGTCATGAAAGTCGCAAAATCAATCAGTGCAAAAGTCACGTTGTCGGTCGTTTGTATTTCCTGTGTGGTCGTTTCCGCGATCGTTGCCATAGACGCTTTCAATGTTAACACACTATTGCAACAGCAGATACGTCATGCCGCCGAAACCGAGGCGGATCTGGCCTTCATTGGTATCGAAAAACCCATGCTGGTGGGAGACAACAACGCCACAATGCTCGAATTTGCCACGATCAAACGCAAATTCAAGGATATGTCCGTCTACCTGACGTCGTATTCCGGAAACGTCACCTACAGTACCGACGCCGCGACGATTCGCAAGGATTTTGGCAGCCTCCTGCAGGGGGACACACTGAAGGAGTTGCATCGGCGCGGTCTCAAACAGTCGGTTCGCGAGACCGTCTTCGTGCGGGAAAACGGACGCGACATGCTGGCCCGGGTCATCAGCATTCCCAACGAAGCGCGCTGTCATCACTGCCACGGCAGTTCACACGCGTTCGTAGGCCAGTTGGTGGTCCTGACGGACGTGTCCAGCCAGTGGAGCCTCATGCGGCGCCAGACGTACGTCTCGACCGGCGTGGGCCTGGTCGGACTGGTGCTTCTGGTCACCGCCAGCATTTTGATCATTCGCAAGATCTGCGTGAATCCCATACGCTGCCTGGCCCAATTGGCGAACAGGATCGCGTCCGGCGATTTCAGCGTGAATTTCCATTCGCGGCGGGAAGACGAAATCGGCCAACTGTCCTTGTCGTTGCATACGATGCTCGAACACATCAAGACGATGATGCAGGAGGCCGACATCTCCAACCGGGAGTTGTCGGAAAAAACAGCGCGCATCGAAAACGCGTTGGCCGACGTGGAATCGGCCAGGCAGGAGGCCGAACGCGCGACCCAGGCCGGACGATTGGATGCGGCGTGCCAACTTGAGGACGTGACCGAAATTCTCACGTCCACGTCCGAAAAGCTTTATGAGCAGATTACCCAGTCCAGTCAGGGCACCAATGAGCAGGCGGGCCGGACGAGCGAAGTGGCCACGGCCATGGAGCGGATGAACGACACGGTGCTCGAAGTGTCGCGCAATGCGGCCCAGGCCGCCGAAACCACGGACCAGGCCAGAGGCCAGGCCGAAAATGGCGCCAGGGTGGTCAACCAGGTGGTGCGGGGGATCGACCACCTGCAACGCCAGGCCTTGACCATGAAGGAAGGCATGTCCTCTCTGGGCGAACAGGCCCTGGGCATCGGCCAGATCATAAACGTGATTTCGGACATCGCGGACCAGACCAACCTTTTGGCGCTCAACGCCGCCATCGAGGCGGCCAGGGCCGGCGAAGCCGGGCGCGGTTTTGCCGTGGTGGCCGACGAAGTGCGCAAATTGGCCGAAAAGACCATGAGCGCCACCAAGGAAGTGGGGCAGGCCATTCACAACATCCAGGAGGGGACGCGTTCCAACATCGATAGCGTGGAGAGCACGGTCAAAACCATCGAGGAAGCCACGGCCCTGGCCAACGAGTCCGGGGAAGCCCTGGCCAGCATCGTGCGCCTGGTGGGGTTGGCCACGGACCAGGTGCGGACCATCGCCATCGCTTCGGAACAGCACACCACGGCCAGCGCCGAGATCAACAGCAACATCGACGGGGTGAACGCGATCTGCTCCGGGACGTCCCTGGCGATGCGTGCCGCATCGGAGGGCGTGGAGGAACTGGCCCGGCAGGCGCAGGTGCTCAAAAAGCTTATCGAAGAATTGAAGCGGGATGGAAGTGCCGAAAAGATCGCGCCTTTGGCTTTGAGGTAGCCGCCTGTAGCGAGACGCCGGTTGGCGTCCGCATCACGAAAAGCAAACCCGCGCGCAAGGAAATTGCGTCGCGGGTTTGCTTTGGGTTACGCCCGGCCGGGTTTTCCCCCTGGCCGTCGGGGCAAGCCCTTCTACTGCTTGGACGTGTCGGAGGGGGTGGGAACACCCTTGAACAAGTCGACGGCCCAGGGGGCGTCGGGAAAGTGCACGTCCAGGGGAATGGCCTGGGTGGCGAACTGCACGCCCGGAGTCCAGGCGAAATCCTCGCCCGTGGGCCAGGTGCGCACGTCGAGTTCGTAGATGGCGCGTCCCTTGGTGTAGGAGCGCATCCACAGCGTCTTGCCATCCGCTTCGGAACGGGCCGAAAAACCCACGCCATCGCCAGCGCCCAGCAGCACATGCAGCACGGGCTTGGCCTTGGCGAGATAGATTTCCTCACCGCGCACGCCCCAACCGCTCACGCCCACCACCAGGTTGACCGTGGGGCGGATGCTGGCGGCTTCCCGCTCCACGGCCTCGATGGCGGACACGGAGGGATCGGCCTTGGGGTCCTTGAGTTCGGGGAAAAAGATCAAACCGATTTTGCCGTTCGGCACGTCGATCACCTGGCTTTGGACCTTGTTCGAGAGGGTCTTCCAACCGGTGGGCGGGGCGAGACCGCGATCGGCCAACATCTTGGCCTCGCGGGAGCCGAGCGCGCCGGCCTGGTATCCCAGGCGGTCGAAGGCCTTGACCAGGGCCGGCCAGGCTTGGTTCTCGGGTTCCTCCTGACCGTCCGCGGCCAGGAATTCGTAGGGACCCGCCACGAACACCGACCAGCGGCTGGCTTCGGCGTTGGCCCGGATTCTTTCGAAAAGCGTGGCTCGCCTGGGCAAGCCCCCCAGGGCCTTGTTGCCGCAGACAGGGCAGGGGATGAACGTTCCGCCGTCATTGGCGCTGAAGAACAGGGAAACCAGGGGGTCGGCCGAGGCCGCCTGGGGTATGGCGGCAAACACCGTCAAAGCGAGAACGAGGCTGACAACTGCGCGCATGAAGCTCTCCTTCCTTAAGCGAGTTTGCATCCGGTGCGCGTCGCATGACCTTGCCGCGGCCGTCGGGGGCTGGCGCGTCCGGAAGGGGCGGGCCGGACCGGACATCGGACCGGCGGTGGCTTTCTATGCCACGTCGGCAAGCACTTATCCAGAGAATAAATGTATGGGATTTGCGGTATCTATCACCGCGTGGCAAAGGCGAGGGCACGGGCGGACGGGGCAATGTTGAGGGTGCGTATTGACATTGATTCTCAATTGCACTATTTCTCTCGCGTAAGCAACGAGAAAGGAGATCCCATGGTCCCGCTCAATCAATGTCAGGAAGGCAGCAGGGTGCGCATCGTTTCCCTCTGTCGAGATTCCCGGTGCCGGTGCAGGCTGTGCGCCATGGGGCTCACCCCTGGCGTGGAAGCGAGGGTCTGCGGCCGAGGCGGAGGATGCCGACTGCGCGTGCGCGGTGGGGAAGTCTGCCTGGGGGACAATCTGGCCAGAGAGGTCATGGTCAAGGAATTACCCTGACCGGTCGATCCGAAACGGCCCAGGCGGTGGCGTGTCCTAGCGAGGCGTGAAGGCTTGCGCGCGAAGGCGGCCGAAACGACCCTGGAAAAGCTCGACGGGATTGTTTCACCGGATCGCCTGGGGAGGAAAAAACCATGTTGGATACGATTGTCGTGAGCGTCGCCATATTGGCGGCGGTGGCGTTTTTGGTGGTTCGCTTCACCAGGAAGAGTGGAGGATGCGCCAGTTGTCCTCCGGGATGCAGTTGCTCGGTGAGGGATTCAAGAAAAAGTTTGGACGACAAACCGAAGGAATAAACGGTTCGCAAGCGAAAGAGCGAACAGCCCGACGCATGCATAGGCGTCCCCATCCGGCAGAGTGCGACGGGTGGGGACGTTTTCGTTGTGGGAGGCGAGTACGCGCCGGGGCCTGCCGGGTGGTGCGGAACGTGGCCTTTCGGTCCCACGCCGAGGGGAAGAGAAAATCGCGACTGCACATTGTCGAAGGGGGGCTTTGCCTGTAAAAAAGGACGTAACCGCCGCGCCCGTCCGTGGCTCCAATGAATACGAAGACCCGGATGCGCAGGGCGACGCGCCATGGGTCCTGACGCAAGGGGGAGGGGAGTCCTTCTTGCTCAAGCCCAGGGGGGAGCTCCCCCCTGGGACCCACAAACACCATCGCCAAGCGTCGGGCGCGAACCCGGCGGGTCTTGCAGGGAGCGGGCGTCGAACCGACGGGGCTTGCGGCCAAGGGACACATGAAACATACTGGGAAACCGGCGCTGTCCGACGCGCAAGCCGTTCAGCGGACGCTTGAAGGCGACACGCAAGCCTTCGCCGTGCTGGTCGAACGCCATCAGGGACCGTTGTTCGCCTACCTCGGTCGGCATCTGCCGACGTGCGAGGTGGCGGAGGCCGCCCAGGAAAGCTTTGTGCAGGCCTATGAAAAATTGGAGCAACTGCGTTCGCCCGAGGCCTTCAAGTCCTGGTTGTATGCCATAGCGTCCCGCTGGTGCATCCGCCATTGGCGTACGGGCCAGAACCGGCGCACGCTCAGCCTCGATGCCGCGCAGGAACAGTCGGCCACCTGGCTGGACGACCTGCTGACCGCCGACTCGCGCGAGCGCTTCGAAGCCTTGTCACGCGCGCGGGAAGCCAAGGCCCTGGTGGCCCGGCTCATGGAAGATCTCAAGCCCGAGGACCGCATCGCCCTGGGGCTGTATTACGTACAGGAACACGACACGGCCGAAATCGCCCAGATGCTCGGCTGGAGCGTGGAAAAGGTGAAGGTGCGCATGCACAGGGCCAGGAAGGCCATGGCCCGCAAACTCGATGCGTTGACGCAGGAGGAGAAACAATGAGCCGCATGACCCCTGAAGAACGAATCGACGCCCTGCTGTCGGGTGTTTTCAGGGCCGATTCCGACGCGCAGCCGCCTCTTGGGTTCACGGGAAGGGTGATGGCCCATGTTGGCGATCGTCAGTCCGGCACGGTGTTTTCGCGCATGTTCTGGCGCGTGGCCAGGCCTTTGCTGCTTTCCGGCTGGGCCGTGGCGGGGGTGCTGGCGATCATGGCCGCACGGGGATCGCTTCCGACGCAGGCGACGGGCATGAACTGGCTGGTCGCCGGCGGGTCGCTCTTGAACTACTTCACGTTGTAGAGGCGTTTGATGACGAAATATTCACCATGGCTGGCCGGCGCGGCCATATTTTTCACCGGAGCCGTGGTGGGGGCGCTCCTGCTGCTGGTTTTGGCCAGACCGATGGAGCCGTTCAAGCGCCCCCCCCACAAGCCCATGCCGGTCATGGTGCTCGACCATATGCAACACGACCTGGATTTGAGCAAGGAACAAGTCAGCGAGTTGAAGCCGGTGGTCGAGGAAATGGTGGAAAAACTCCATGAGGCCCGAAAGCCCTTCCAGAAAGCCGAGGAGGCCATTTTCACCGAGTACCAGGCCAAGATCGCCCAGCATCTCACGCCGGATCAGCGGCGCAAGCAGGAAGAACTTATCGCGCGCATGAAGAAAATGCGAGACGCGGGCTTTCCGCCTCCACCGGATGATCGCTTCGGCCCGCCGCCTCCCCCGCCCGGAGGAGGGCCGCTTCCCTTGGGGCCGTTGGGCGGTCCGCCGCCTGGGCCGCCGGACGGAGAGTTCGGCCCCGGTCCGCGTCCTTAGCAGGCTGTTGGAAAATCCTCGCTGGCTGCACGAATCGACTTTTTAGGCGGCCTGTTCGAGTGCGCGGTCACGGGAGGGAGCGTCTTTCTGAAATGACAGTCCGGCAGTTCCGGGCTGTCATTTTTTTTTGGCCGCCTGACACTTGGGACAAATGCCGTAGAGATACATTTTGTGGCTCGTCAGGAGAAACCCGTGCTTTTCGGCCAATTGCTCCTGAAGCCGCTCGATGGTTTCGTCGAAAATTTCCTCGTTGAGTCCGCAGACTTCGCAGATGAGATGATCGTGATGGGCCTTGCCCTGGTGCTGTTCGTAGCGGGTCATTCCGTCGCCGAAGTCCACTTCCTTGGCCAACCCCGATTCCGAGAGCAGCTTCAAGGTGCGATAGACTGTGGCTTGGCCTATGGTCTTGTAGTCTTTCTTGACCTGGGCGTAGAGTTCCTCGGACGTGACGTGTCCCTCCTGCTGGAGGAATACGTCGAGGATGTGCCGGCGTTGCGGCGTCATCTTGAGCTGCTTGGAAGCGACGTATTCGCTGAAGGTGGCATACGCGTCGGCCATGGTTTCTCTCCGGTTGTAAAGAGACGTTGCGGTGCCTGGAGGCGGCATGCTGATGAGACTGCTTACCGGAAACGCCACAACGCAACGCTTTGAGAAAAAGAAGGACACCCGCGCACGAACGACCCGGCGCGCGGGCCCTGTTTGAGATGCCGCAGGGGATGAAAACGATTCGCCTTGCGGCGCTGCTGATGCAGTTTACGCCCTCTTGGGCGCGGATTCAACACGGCTGGGGGATTTTCTTCCGGGGCGAAAGCCCCTGCGCGTGCTTGTCGCAAAGACCACTCTTTGCGTCCACATTGCAACGGGCGGCTACAGTATCCCGGGGGCGGCGGTCCGTCTGTCCGAACGGCCGAACAATGGCCAGAACACGGCGAGCAGAATCAGGCTGGCTGCGGCCTGCCAGAGGTAGCCCGTGGTGGAGGAATACAAGCTGCCGTAGCCCCAGAAATAGTATTCGGGAAAGTCCTTGGCCATGGGCAGCCAGAACTTGGAAAACACCAGCGAAGCCAGCCCGAAGGCGGTCAGACGCTTCGCGTCCAGGTCGCGATGCCAGGCAAGGACCACAAAGGGCGTCATCAGGACGAAGATGTCGGCCAGATGGCGAAATTCCGAATCGAGGCAGCGCAGCAGGCTGATGCCCAGGGCCACGATTCCGCCGGCGCCGAAGGAGGCCATGCCCTCCACGACCGCGCGCCAGCGGAACGCGGCCAGCAGGCAGATGGGGCCGAAGGAGACGAGCTTGTTGATCAGGAAGTAGCCCGGCAAATCAAACACCGGGAGCCAGAGGAAATAGCGCAACACCTGCGTGAGCGACCAGTCGTTCATCGCTCCGTTGGACAGGTGCCGCAGGGCGTGCCCGACGCCCAGGAGCAAGATCGCGGCCACGCCGAGACGGAACAGGCTGCGCCGGTTGAGGGCTTGCAGCACGCAGCGGACCGGATTGGTCCTGACCAGGGGATACACGGCCAGAACACAATAGGCCAAGGCCACGGCGATGCTGGCCCAGGCGAAGGGATTTCCGGATATTTTCCGGTAGTTGAGCTGACGGAAGGCGTTGATGTCGGCCATGAGCATCATGACGAAAAAAGCGGCGGTGATGGCCGCGGTAAGGGTCGCGGCCCAGCGCCAGGACAGCGGGCGACAGGGCGGGGTGTCACGCGAAACGGGAAACATCATGAGCGGCAGGGAGGTGAGCATGGCCAGCGGATTGACCAGTTGGCTCAAGACGAACACCACGCACTGGCCGACAAACCCGCCGGTCAGCCAGTAGCGAACCATGCCCGCGGCCAGGGCGAAAAACGCCGCGTCGTAGGTCATGGTGGGATAAAAGAGCACGTTTTTGGTCATTCCGTTCAGGCACAAGGCGCATGCGCCCAGGACCTCGCCCGCCGGGCCGATGGAAAGCGTCTTGCAGATGGAACGCCAGAAGAGCAGCGCGAGCAGTGAGCAGATGGCGCTCAGCGCCGCGCAGGCCGCGACAATGTTGCGGGGGGACGCGGGGAGATGCGTCAGCTTGAAGACCATGCCCAACAGAAAGGCCGGCAGCATGTGTTGCAGTTCGTAGAGGCTGGCCTTTCCCTGTAGGACGTCCTCGGGGTGGGCCACACGTTCGGCCCAACTGCTGGCGTGATAGCCGAGGCCGCCATTGATGGGAATTTTTTCGGAAAAGACGCCGTAGCAAAGCAGGAACATGAAGACCAGCGCGGGATACCAACGAAGAAAAGGCTTCCAGTCGATTTTCATGGGAAAAGCTCGAAAAGAAAAGTCATTTCTGTAAGAAATACAGGGAAGGGACACAGCCGGTGCTTGAAGCAGGGAAAGAAGGCTTGTTGATGCACGGCTCTTGCGATATGAGGAGCGTTGTCTGGATGGACATGTTGAAGAAGCGAATTCCATGCAACATTCATGATGAAGTATCATGCGACGCGCTCTTCTGTCCAGATTCATTTCACTGCGTGGCCATGTCAAAAAACTTGCGCGGGTGTTTCGATTGGTATATTTAATAAAGTTTCGAAATGATTTCTGGACGTGTTTTCATGAAGAGCAAAAAGAAAATCCTGATGGTCTTTCCCCCCCTCGGCATGTCGGGGTCCTTTGTCAGACATGCGCCGATCAGCCTGCTTTATGCTTCCAGCCGCCTGGTGAAACAGGGCTTCGACGTGGAAGTCTTCGACGCCAGGCTTTGCGCTTCCACCTGGCGCGAGGAGCTTCTCGCCCGGCTTGACGCTTCGGTTTTCCTGGTGGGGATTTCCGTGATGACGGGCGCGCCGGTCATGCGGGCGGTCGAAATCGCGGAAGTCGTCAAGCGCCATGACCCGGGCATCTCCGTGGTGTGGGGGGGGCCGTTCGCCACGTTCAATCCGGAAGTCATTTTGGAGCAGGACCCCAATACGGATTATGTGGTGAGCGGCTATGGGGCCCTGCCGTTTTTCACCCTGGTGGAAACGCTCTTGCGCGACCAACCTCTGCCCCGGATTCCCGGGGTGACAATGCGCGGGGAAGACGGCGGCCTGGTTTCCACGCCGGCGGACTGGAGCGCGCATGAAATCGTGGAATATCAGGATATTCCCTACGATCTCATCAAGGACTACTCCGTCTACGGGCAGTTGGACAACAAGAAGGTCATCTTTTCCCTCTACAGCGCCATGGGCTGCCCGTACAGGTGCGCGTTTTGCAGCTCTCCCGCGCTCTACAAAAACATCAAAAAAGATCGCTGGATTCCCTATTCGTCGACGGACGTCGTCGACCACATACAGCATGTCGTGGAAAACTACGGGGCCGAGTACATCTATTTTATCGATGACGACTCGTTCGTGGACCTTGACCATGTCGAACGCATCATCGATCTCATCGCGCAAAGAAACATCAAGGTCGGCCTGGGGTTTCGCGGGGCTCGGATAAACGAAATCAAGAAGATGAGCCACGACTTCATCGACAAGCTGGTCGACAGTGGAACGGACATCCTGCATATCGGCGCGGAAACGGGCAGCGACAGGCTGCTGGAAATGGTGCGCAAGAACTGCACCGTCGCCGACATCCTCGAATGCAACAGGAAATTGGCGAAACATTCGCGGATACGGTCCTTTTACAATTTCATCCTGGGGCTTCCCACGGAGACCATGGATGATCTCAAGGCCACGTGCAGGTTGATGCTTCGGCTCATAGAGGAAAATCCCCGGTGCATAATAAGCACGCCGAACCTGTTTCGTCCTCTTCCGGGCACGGAGCTTTTTGATAAGGTCCGTTCCGGCTGGAATTTCCAGCCTCCGAAAACCCTGGAGGAGTGGGGCAACGTCGAAGTGGAAACGGGATACGATCTGCCGTGGGTCTCGCCCGCCAACATGCATTTTATCAGTATGATGTTGATGAGCAGTTACTTCATCGACAACAAGATCAACAAGATGGAAACCGGAAATACCATGTTCATCAGGGTCCTGAAGCTGTTGAACGCCTTGTACGGACCGATCGCCCGCTTCAGGCTGAAGCATGGTATTGACAGGTTTCTGCTTGAGCGCAAGGCGTACGATCTGGTCAAGGGATTCATGTCGTGAGTCTGGAGTTTCGCAGGGGCTCAACCGCCTGGTGAAAAATCCTTGCTGGCTGTGTTGCTGCGAAAAAGTCAACCCCTGAACGGATGCCAACTACGCTTCGGGATTGACTTTTTTTCGCGCCTTGCCAGCAGGTTGTTTGAACAGGCCGCAAGAATCGACTTTTGGGGCGGGCTGTCAAGGCGAGCGCGAGAGGCACGTCAAACTCAGTCCGGTTGATTCGGATACAGGCATTGCGTTCGTCGGAGGTGTGATGGAGCTGACTATTCTCATGCCGTGCTTGAATGAAGCCGAGACGTTGCAGACGTGCATCGCAAAAGCCAGAGCGTTTCTGGATGCAAACTCCGTCGAAGGGGAAATCCTCATCGCCGACAACGGGAGCACCGATGGCTCCCAGCGCATAGCCGAGGAGGCCGGGGCCCGGGTCGTCAACGTGTCCGAGCGCGGATACGGCGCGGCCATACGCGGGGGCATACTCGCCGCCAAGGGGGAGTACGTCATTGTCGGCGACGCGGACGACAGCTATGATTTCTCGGATCTTTCAGGCTTTTTGTCCGCCCTGCGCAACGGCGCCGAACTGGTCATGGGCAACCGCTTTCGCGGCGGCATTCAGGATGGCGCCATGCCGCCGTTGCACCAGTACCTGGGGACGCCGGTCATCAGTCTGATCGGGCGGCTGTTCTTCAAGGCCCCCATCGGGGACTTCAATTGCGGACTGCGCGGCTTCAAGCGAACAAGCATCCTGGCCTTGAACATCAGTTCTCCGGGAATGGAGTTCGCCAGCGAAATGATCGCGGTTTCCGCGTTGAACAAGTTGCGCATCCGCGAAGTGCCCACCAAACTCTATCCGGACGGGAGATCGCGAAAGCCCCACCTGCGCACCTGGCGCGACGGCTGGAGGCATTTGCGCCTACTGTTGATGCTCTCCCCGCGCTGGCTGTTTTTGTACCCGGGGATCGCGCTCGTCCTGCTGGGCGTGATCGGCGCCCTGGCCACGGGGTTTAGCCGGGTGACCATCGGCGGCATCAATTTCGAAAACAAGACCTTCTACTGCTGCTGTCTTATTCTGCTCTTGGGCGTTCAGGTATTGACGTTCGGAGCGCTTACCCGGCTGCTTGCCGCTCGGCTGGAAATACTTCCCCATACCAAGACGTCCCAGTTCATCAACCGGGTCATTCAGGAAGACATTCTCATCGTCGTTGGGGTGCTCGCCGCCGCGGGCCTGGCCATGGTCGGCTATTGCGTATACTATTGGGCCAGCATAACATTTCAGGACATTTATGTCCGAGAGCTCGACAGATTGTTGATGTTCGGTATCACGTTAATCACTAGCAGCGTGCAATTGTTTTTTTCCAGCTTTTTGTACACGATCATCTCGAAGATCGACGCGCGCAAATAACCGCATCCTCTTGCGCAGGGCATTCGCCCCTCCAGTACGCTGGCCGGGTGACCCGGCGAGCGAATGCGGTGAGCCAACCCGGTCTTTTTGCGAAGAAAAACGGAGCGTGCCGTGAGTTCTCCCTTGGCCAAGCAGAGGAAATCCTTCGTCGACAGATTGCTTGTCGGCTTTCACCAGCGCGCCGCCCATGGAAAACGGCTGGAAAAATTGCGCGTCGTTCTTGGGGAAACCCTGCAAAGTCTGCCCTTGGGCGGCGGGGGGATCTCCATGCTCGACGTGGGGTGCGGCGACATGCGCCTTTCCGAGTCCCTGGCCGGGGCGCGCCCGGATGTCGAATTGACCTGCCTCGACGTCTATTCGCCTCCGCAGGGGGGGCCGGATGCCTCCCGGTGGGCCAAGTACAGACGGTTCGACGGCACGCGGCTCGAGTTTGCCGACAAACGCTACGATGTCGTGCTTCTCGTGGATGTCCTGCATCACGCCGAGGCGGAAAATCGGCCGCATCTTTTGCGTGAGGCCGTCCGTGTGGGCCGCCATGTGATCGTCAAGGACCACTTTCAATACGGGGTGGTCAGCAACGCCACGCTGCGCCTGATGGATTTCGTAGGAAACTGGGGATACGGCGTCTCGGTCCCGCGTCGGTACTTTACCCCGGACGATTTCGGGCTGCTGGTCGCAAGCGCCGGCGCACGGGAAAGGTCACGCCGCGTCGGCGTCGATCTTTACGGGAGCCGTTTGCTCCGATCCGTCATAAAGCCCGAATACCATTTCATCTCAGTTTTGGAGGAAATGTCATAACAGGCTGAAATATAACGTGTTTCGTCGGGAGTGACGCGCCTGCGTTGCGCCATTGCCCGCATCGAATAACTAGGGTAGTCTCGACAACGTTTCGATCTCCCCGGAAAAAGCGCCCATGACCAAGAAATTTTTCATATTCGCCTCGGCGGCCCTCATCGTGTTGGGGCTTTGCATGTGGCGTTTGGGATTGCGCGCGCAACAAGATCTTTCCGCCGTGGCCAACAGCCAGTTCAACCGGCAGCAGTTCATTCTGGCTGAAAAAATCGCCCACGACATCACTCTGCATTACCAATTCCTTCAGACCAATCTGCTCGAACTGGCCCAGATCTGGCGCAGACAGGCCCCCCGGCGCGAGGACCACTCCGTGCCCTTCGGCGACTTCCAGGAAATCCTGCGCCAAAGCTGCGTGTTGGCCATCGGCGTGGTCCTGCCGGGCGGTTCGCCGAAACTGCTCACCCAGGACGGCTTTCTCAACCCGCCGTTCGGCCTGGACGTGGACGCCCTTTCCGACTGGTCCAAGCACGCGCCCTCCGAAGAGACCGTTCTCACCACGCGGTGCGTCACGCCTTCGGCCGGGCCCTTTGTCGGGCGCACGGTCAATACGCTGGTCACCCGGCTGCACTCCGAACAGGCCGGCATCCAGGAGCCGGGCACGCTCTTTTTCGTGGTGGACGCCCAGGCCGTGGCCAGGCGCTACGCCCACGACGTGCGCTCGGGACAGACCGGGTACGCCTGGGTGATCGACTCGCGGGGGGATTTTCTCGACCACTATGTCGAGGAGTTCATCGGCAAGAGCGCGTTCCATGCCCGTTCCGCCCTGAACGCCGAGATCGATTTCAGCCGGGTCAACACCATCATGCGCGACCGCATGCTGGCCGGCGAGCAGGGGGAGGACTGGTACGTCAGCGGCTGGCACCGCGCGTCCCGGGGCATCGTGAAGAAGCTCATCGCCTATCACCCCGCCCCCCTGGGACGCGACCGCCAAGAGCCGGTATTCTGGTCCGTGGCCGTGGTCGCGCCCATTTCCGAGGCCGAAGAGATCATTTCCTCGGTTCTGTCGCGCGAAATGCTCATGGCCGGGGCCTTTCAGGTGGTGGTGTTCTGCGGCCTGGCGGTGACCGTCTACTTTGCTCTGCGCTGGTCGTCCTCGCTCAAGAGCGAAGTGGACATCCGCACGGCCGAACTGATCGAGGCGCGCGACACCCTGCACGCCAACCTGAAAAAGCTCATCGACACGCAGGAGCGGCTCATCCGGTCCGAACGTTTCGCGGCCATTGGCGAGGCCGCGGCCCACATTTCCCATGAGATCAAGAATCCGCTTATGATCATCGGCGGATTTGCCCGACAGGTGCGCCGCGTGCTCGATCCGTCGAGCAAGGAGGCGCACAAGCTGGAAATGGTGGAGGAAGAAACCCAGCGCCTGGAATCCATGCTGAACGAGGTGCGCGACTTCACTCGTCCGGCGGCGCCCAAGCTGGAATTTTTCGACATCAACGCCACGGTGCGCGATACCGTCGCCCTGGTGGAAGCCGAACTGACCGCGCGCAACGTGGCCATCAAGATGAATTTGGCCCCGATTCTTCCGCCGACTCCGCATGATCCGGCCCAGATGCGCCAGGTGCTCCTCAACCTGATCAAGAACGCCGCCGAGGCCATGGAGTCCGGCGGAACCGTCACGTTGACAAGCCGCGCCGACCAGAACTGCGCGGAAATCCTGGTGGAAGACACCGGGCCGGGATTGGCTCCCGATCAACTGAAGATGGTCTTCAACCCCTTCTTCACCACCAAGGAGCACGGCACCGGCTTGGGATTGGCCGTGTGTTTTCGCATCATGAGCGACCACCATGGCGACATCCGGGTGGAATCCACGCCCGGCAAGGGGTGCCGCTTCACCCTTTCCCTTCCTCTGGACCATGGACGCGCGGCCGAAACCACCGCTTGAGTCCGGCCTTTCCGCTTTATCTTATTAAACGACGAGCAAATAGGGGACGCCGCCAGGGCGTCCCCCGCAAATGGCCCACGCACGCCCGGCCTGCCGGGAGAGGATGCCGGATGGCGGGCCGTATTGCCCTGTGTCGCGCGTGTCGGACCGGCCGCATGGTGCGAGCGAAATCGTTCCCCCACCCCCGCTTGATGCGGCTGTGAACATCCCTGTCGTTTTCGTGCGGTCCGTCATGCGCGGCGCGTTTTCGGCGGACGATCCGTGTCCGCTTTCGTGTTTCAGCCGGTCGGTCAACCCAGAGCGCTGAGCTGTGACGAGGACAGATCGCGCATGAGCAGGCTGGTCAGCAGGCTGTTGGAGCTCTGGTTGTAGAGAAATCCCGCGTACTGCTGGCTCGATTCCGTGTCCGAGTCCGACTGCCCCTGGGTCTGGGACGCCGTCGTCGGCGGAGGCGGCGGTGGCGGAGGCGTTGCGTCCTGCGTGGTCAGGGCCGAGCCGGTCTGGGACGCCTGGTTGAAGGTCGCGGACATCTGGGAGAGCATGGCGCTTTCGCCTGGGTCGGTGGATTGTCCGGCCTGGGTGGCCAGGTCCTCGGCGATGGTCTCGGTGAGCTCCTTGTACATGTCCTGGTTGGTGGCCTGCAACTTGTTGAGCTCCTGGATCAGTTGGTCCAGATAGGAGCCGGCGTTGGAGGCCTGGGACAGGGCGGATGAAAAGCTCGTGGACGCGTTGGAGCTGGTGGACGACAGGTCGGACGCGATGATGCTCGCGGCGCTGGACAGGCCGTCCTGACCGGAGCTCGAGGTCTGCGACCCGTCCGAAGCGCTCGATGTCTGGGACGACGATGGCGGCGGTGGCGGAGGGCCGTCCGGCTTGAGGCTGTCCATGCTGCCGGTTTCGGCCGCCGTGGAGAACTTGCCCGCCAGCTCGGTGAGCATGGTGCTTTCGGTGGTGTCCGAGGTGCTGGACGCCTGGGTGGTGAGGTCCGCAGATATCTGCGAGGCCAGTTCCTTGAAGGCGTCGTTGTCTGTCTTGGAGAGGGTCATGAGCTGGCTCATGAGCTTTCCCATCTCGGATACGCTGCTCTTGTCCGTGGTGGATGAAAAGGAACTCGTGGACGATGTGCCGTTCGAGGAACCGAGATTCGAACTGATCGCGTCGATTCCATATATCGACGACAGGGGATCGTAGCTCGATACCGATGAAATGGACATGGGCTTCCTCCTTGCGTGACGCCCTGGAAATCGAGGGGAGGGAAGATTTTTCCCCGGTGCTTTTCAAGACGGCGCCATGCGGGAATAGCAAGCGGGATACCCTGGAAGCGGATTTTACGGCTCTTGCGGCCCGAGGATGCACCGACTCTCCAAAGTGTAATGTTGGTAATGGAACCAATTTGGTTCCACTTGCAACAATCCAGGCAGGCGCGGACTTTCGGCGAAGGCTCAGGAATTGGGGCGCCGTGGCGCTGCGTTCGTCGGAAAGGCCCACAGGCGCGTTGCGGAACGGGGAGGGGTATATTTTGCCCCGAGAGCGAAAGGGTTCGTTTCTGGCGAACATGGATCAGGCAAATATTTCCCAGCGCGCCGAAGGCCGGGGGAGCGGGTTGTGCCGGCCTTCCGGGCCTGGATTCTGCCGCCTGGCTCGAAAGACGCGGCGGGTGGCGGCGGGAGTTGCCCTGGGGGCCGGAACGTGCGAAACCGTGCGCCGCGTGGTCGCCTGACGCGGCCCCCACGCGAGGAGGATGCATGGACCAGACAAAACCGGGCGTTGCGGTCCGCGAAGGCGGTGCCGGTCAGGGAAAAGGCGACGGCCGGTCGGACTGGGCCGTGTTGTTTTCCGGCGGCTGGGCGCAAATTTTGGCGGGAGCCGGGCTGGCTGCCGCGCTTCTTGTCCTGGCGGGTCGGCGCGCGACGCCCGACCGGTTGGCCCTGTCCGTGTCCCTGGCCGCGTTGGTGGTCGGACTGTTCGGCAAGGGGACCGGATCGCCGCTGGGGCGCGCGGGGAAGGCGTTGGGCGCGGCCGCCCTGTGTCTTGGTCTGTGGTGCCTGGGGCGTTCCCTTCTGGTGCAGGGCTGGGGCTTCATCGAGGGGTTGACCACTCCCCTGGCCGTCAACTCCATCGAGGGCCGCGAAGCCTTCAAGGCTTGGCTCCTGATCCAGGGGCGCAACATCTATGAAGGATTGGGTTCCGGGGGCGGGTTGATCACGCTGTACGGGCCCGGCTATTACGCCTTGGCCGGGCTGAGCCAGTCGCTGTTCGGGCCGGGGCTTCCCCAGGCCCGGATGGTGAGTTTGGCCGCCGCGCTGGCTCTCGTGGCGGCGGTTTACGCCCTGGTCCTTCAGGAAACGCGCAATCGGCCGGGCGCACTGGCCGCGGCCTTGACCCTGGCCTGCGCCCCGCTCATGGAGTACGGCCATTTCGCCCGGCCGGACATGCTCGCCTGGGCTTTTTTCTTTTGGGCCGCCTGGGCGCTCTTGCGCGCGCTTCGTTCGGGTCGGACGGGGCCGGCGTTCTGGGCTTCGCTGCTGCTCGGATTGGCCGCGGCCCTTACCAAACAGCAAACTTGGCCCGCCCTGGGGGCGCTTGGCCTGTACGCGTTGCTCAAGGGACGGGTCCGTCTGGCGGTGTATTTCGGTCTTGGGATGGCGGTGTTGTGCGGAGCGGCCTTTTGGTGGCTCGATCTGGCCACCCATGGGGGCTTCTGGGCGCAGAATCTGGAATTCCCCCGCCGCATGGCGGAGATTACGGAAATGAATTCCGACGCTTCGGCGCGGGAGCGGTTGCGCATTTATTTCTCGCTCAACTGGCGCGAAGCGGTGCTGATCGCGGCGTATGCGCTCTCGGCCCTGGCGTCGCGGCGGCTTTGGGTCTGCGAGGTGTTGGCGCTTTGCGTTCTGGCCCCGCTTTATGTGGTGCTGCGCTGGACCGGGGCGGAATACAACCACTTTCTGTCGGTCATGGTGGTGGCGCACCTGGCGGCCGGGGCGCTGCTGGCCAGGGCCTCGGCGTTCCCCCGGGTCGCGGCGTCCCTGGCCGCCCTGGTCCTGGCCTTGGCCGTGTGGCCGATCGGCGACCTCCCGTCGTCCCTGGCCAAGATGAGCGCCGACACGGCCAGCCGCGCGATCAAACGGGCCGAGCTGGACCGGTTGGCGCAAAGGCCCGGCCTGGTGCTCAGCGACGCCGAAAGCGCCTACGTTTTTTTGGGAGGCGACCTCTCCCGTTTGCGGGTGTATGACGCCTTCGAAACCCGTATTTTCGAGCGCCTGGGTCTGTTCGCCGCGCCGGATTCGTCTCTCGGGAGGGGGATCGTGTCCCGGGAATACGCCCTGGCCCTGGTCACGCCCACGTTTCAGCCGCAGGGCCTGATCAGCCTGCTGGGCCTGTTCTACCTGCCCACCGCCACCGCTTCCGGAGTGACGGCATTTGTTCCCAGGCCGGACACCGCCGTGTTGGCCTTCGACGCTTTGTCCGGCCCCGCCCTGGGCGGGGTGGCGTCCGGGATGGGGCCCGCCGCAGACGCCGGCGCGTCGCCCGCGACCGCGCGGGAGGGCGCGCCCCGGGTGCAGGCCCGGATCGTGTCGTTGGAGAATCTCGATGTCGAGCCGGGCTTCGTGACCGCCGACAAGCGGATCGGCGTGGGGCGGCTGGTCGTGGAAATCGATTCCGATGCGGATCTGGCCTCGGTCGGGGCGTTGTTTTTTCCCCGCATCGACCAGAAGTCGTCGGACACCGTGTTGGAGCTGGCCTTGGACGACGCGCGCGGTTCAAAAACCATCTGGACCCTGCGGGGAGGCCAGGGGCGTACGGGCTGGACCCCGCAGTGGGACGTGCTGGCCCGAACCCGCGCGGACTGCTCGGGGCGCAGCGTGCGCCTGGTTTTCACCCTGCGCGGCGCGGCCCAACTCTGGTTCGATCCGACGCACCCGCTGGTGGTCCTGGCGGACGCGGCCCGATCCGCTCCTTGACGCAGGCAAGGCGAAACAGTCCGGGAGCCGTTCGGTCCCGGCGTCGCGGAAAAAACGCCTGGGGATCGCGGACGACCTGATACGCCGGGACAAAGCCGGCTGGCGAGGGCCCGGAGCGCGGGAATCCGTGTTTCGAACCGGAGGAATCGGGGGTTTGGCCTTGTGCTGGGGGAATTTGCCGTGTAAATTTCCCCAATGGGTCTGGATTCGCCGCTGTTCCTGCTCGTGTGTCTGCCCGCGCTCATGGCGGTCTATGCGCTCACCTCCGCGCGTGTCGGACGGTGGCTCATGCTGGCGGCGTCCCTGGCTTTCTACGCCCTGGCCGACGCCAAAGCCCTCCCCGTGTTCGCGGCTTCCATCGTCATGAACCTGCTGGCCGCCCTGTGGATGGAGCGGCTGGAGTCGGTCGGACGCAAACGGGTGCTGGTGGTCGGCGTCGCCGCCAACCTGGGGCTTTTGGCCTACGTCAAATACAGCGCCTTCCTGTTGGCCCAGATTCCGGGCCTGGAAAACCTGGCCGTCTCGGTTCCCCGTGCCCTGCCCCTGGGGGTGTCCTTTTTCACCTTTTCGGCCGTGGCCTACCTGGTGGACGTGTTCCGGGGCGACTGCCGAGCCCAACGCGACGTGGGGCGTTTCACCCTGTTCATGACGTTTTTCCCCAAGATCACGGCCGGTCCCATCGCCCGATACCAGCAGATGTTCCCGGACGGGACCGAAGTGGGGCGCATCACCCTGGACGGCGCGGTCCAGGGGCTGACCCGTTTCGCCGTGGGCCTGGCCAAGAAGACTCTGGTGGCCGGGCAGCTGGGCTTTCTGGCCGACGCCGCCTTTGGCGAGCGCGCCGGAAACCTCGATCTGGGCACGGCCTGGCTGGGGCTTGTCTGCTACACCCTGCAACTCTACTACGATTTTTCCGGCTATACCGACATGGCCGTGGGCCTTGGTCGCATTTTTGGCTATTCGGTCCCGGAAAATTTCAACTACCCCTACGTGTCCCGCTCCGTGCGCGAGTTCTGGCGGCGCTGGCACATGACCCTTTCCGCCTGGTTCCGCGACTACCTCTATATTCCCCTGGGGGGTGGTCGGGGCGCGACCTGGAAGGTCTACCGCAATTTGGTCATCGTGTTCACCCTATGCGGCTTGTGGCACGGGGCGTCCTGGAGCTTCGTGATCTGGGGCCTGTGGCACGGCGTCTTTCTCGTGTTCGAGCGCACCGCGGCCGGGCGCGTATTGGACCGGGCTCCCGCACCCCTGCGCCACGTGTACTGCCTGCTGGCGGTGGGCCTGGGCTGGGTGTTTTTCCGGGCCCCGGATTTTCCCTCGGCCCTGGCCTATTTTCAGGCCCTGGCCGGGTGTGGCTCCTGGGATTTTTCCTACACCTGGATGGTGCGCGTGAACGCCCAGTTCCTCACGGTGCTGGCCGTGGCTTGCGTGGGCGCGGCGCCGGCGGTTCCCTGGCTGCGCGAACGTTTGGGGGGCCTGGCTCCCCTGGCCCGGAGCGTGGCCGCCCCGGCGCTCATGGCCCTGTCGGTCATGCAGCTTGCCTCGGGCACCCTTTCTCCCTTCATTTACGCCCAGTTCTGACATGAAGAGCCTCACACGAATCCTGGCCCTGGCCCTGCTTCTGGCCCCCCTGGTCTTGCCCCAGGCCCTGGGATTTTTCGGCGTGTCGGAAGGCCCCAAGGCCGAGGAAAAACGACGCAAGGCCGAAATTCCGCCGGCATCGCTGCTGCTTTCCGACCCCGGCACGTACGGGCGCAAGCTGGCGGCCTCGTACGCGGACAACTTTCCCTTTCGCGATTGGTTGATTCGCAAGAACAACGAACTCAAGCTGGCCGTGTTTCGGGAGTCGCCCGTGCGCACCGTGATTGTCGGACGCGACGGATGGCTTTTCTACAACATGGAGTCCGATCTGGAGGACTGGCTCAACCTCTGGAGCGTCTCCGACGAGGAGCTGGACTCGGCCGAGCGCATCCTGACCGAGCGGCGCGACTGGCTGGCCGCCCAGGGCATTGCCTATCTCGTGGTGATCTGTCCCAACAAGACGACGGTGTACCACGAATTTTTGCCCACCGGATTTCACAAGCTGGGACGCGTCCCCCGGTTGGACCGGTTGCGCGACAGGCTCGAAACGGCCGGTCTGGACTTTCTGGATCTGCGCCCGGCCATGCGCCAGGCCAAGTCCGTGCGTCAAGCCTACTGGAAGACCGACACGCACTGGAACGACTGGGGCGCGCTGGTGGGATCGGCCGCCATCGTGGAAGCCCTGCGACCCCGCTTTCCCGACATGCCCTCCATCGCGCTGGAGGACTATCGCCCCGAGACGGTCGTGGTCCCCGGCGGGGACTTGGCCAGGCTCATGCTGCTGGAGGACCGTTTTACCGAGCGGTTCGAAAAGATGGTCCCGAACTTCACGCCCAAGGCCAAGCCCGGTCCTTCGCGCGGTTACGCCAACCCGACCACCTATTCGGGGCGCGAAATGGTCATCCGCGAGACCGACGACCCGGCCCTGCCGAACGCCCTGGTCTTTCGCGACTCGTTCGCCAAGGCCGCCATTCCCTTTCTCTCCGAACGGTTCAACCGCAGCGTCTACATCTGGGTGCACCAGTTCCTGCCCGACATCATCCTGGCCGAAAAGCCCGACGTGGTGGTGTTCGAGGCGGTGGAGCGCTACCAGCACGCCATCCAGTTGGGCAACCCGCCCCTGCCGTGGGTGGGGCCGGGACTCTTGAAGCGGCCGGTGGACAAGGCCGCTTCCGCCGCGCGGTAGAGGCCGTTTCCTTTCCTTCCTCGGGACGGCATCCTCCTGGGTGCTAGCAGCCCGCCCAAAACGTCGATTCGTGCAGCCTATTCAAAAAACGTGCTGGCAAGGCGCGCAAAAAAGTCAAGCCCGAAGCGGAGTTGGCATCCGCTGAGGGTTTGAGTTTTTCGCAGCAACGCAGCCAGCAAGGATTTTTCAAAAGGCTGCTAGAACGGCTGGCAGTGGTGTTTGATGGATACGCCGCGCACCACGAAGATGGCCGATTCGGCGATGTTGGTGGCCAAATCGCCCACGCGTTCCATGGAGCGGGCGATGAGTACGCCCCGAATGGCCCGGTCCAGTCCACCGGCTTCGGGGGCCTGATCCATGCACTCCTTGAGCACGAGCATGTTCAGTTCGTCGGCGGTGGAGTCGGCCATGCACACCTGTTTGGCGGTCTCCACGTCCTGGTCCTTGAAGGACTCGATGCCCATGCGCAGCATGCGGGTGATCTGTTCGGCCATCTGGGCCAGGCGCTCGCTGGCTTCCAGGAGCGGCATGTGGGCCAGGAGCACCACCTGTTCGGCGATGTTCACGGCTTCGTCGCCGATGCGCTCCAGATCCACCACCAGGCGCATGGAGGCCACGATGAACCGCAGGTCCATGGCCACGGGCTGATCCAGGGCGAGAAGGCGCAGGCACAGGTTGTCCACCTCGCATTCCATGGCGTTTATTTCCCGGTCGCCGTCGATGACCTGGACGGCCAGGTCGACGTCGCGTCCGTCCAGGGCGGCCAGGGACTTTTCCAGCGCCCGGTCGGTGTACGCCGCCATCTGGAGCACCTTGACCTTGAGCTCCTCGAGCTCCTTTTGAAATCGGGAATCCATAGCGCTAGCTCCTAGCCGAAGCGGCCGGTGATGTAGTCTTCGGTCTGCTTGTTGGCGGGCCGGGTAAAGATGATTTCGGTCTGATCCATTTCAATGAGCTGCCCCAGGTAGAAAAAGGCGGTCATGTCCGATACTCGGGCCGCCTGCTGCATGGAGTGGGTGACGATGATGATGGTCAGGTCTTTTTTCAGCTCATGGATGAGTTCTTCGATCTTCTGGGTGGCGATGGGGTCCAACGCCGAGGCGGGCTCGTCCATGAGCAGCACTTCGGGCTCCACGGCCAGGGCGCGGGCTATGCACAGGCGCTGCTGTTGGCCGCCGGACAGGCCCAGGGCGCTGGAGTGGAGGCGGTCCTTCACCTCGCCCCACAGGGCGGCCTGCTTGAGGCTTTTTTCCACCTGGCGGGCCACGAAGGCGTTGTCCGAGATCCCGTTGACCCGGAGCCCGTAGGCCACGTTTTCGAAAATGCTCTTGGGAAACGGATTGGGTTTCTGGAACACCATGCCCACCCGGCGGCGCAGTTCCACCACGTCCATGCCCGAGGTGTAGATGTCCTGCCCGTCCAGGGTGAGTTCGCCCTCCACGCGCGCGGAGGCGATGAGGTCGTTCATGCGGTTCAGGCAGCGCAGGAACGTGGATTTGCCGCAGCCCGACGGTCCGATCAGGGCCGTGGCCTGGTTGGCCTGGATGTCGAGCGTCACGGAGTGCAGGGCCTTGAATGAACCGTAGTAGAAGTCCAGGTTCCGGGCGGCCATTTTCAATTCGTTGGTGGTCATGCGGTTGGTCCTTGCGAGCTCTTGGGCGCACTGGCCTCTGGTATGGTGAAACAGAACGCCGCGCCGGTCATTTCGCCCTGGGCCGGCTCCACCCAGATGCGTCCGCCATGGCGGTCCACAATGTGCTTGGCTATGGCCAGGCCGAGCCCGGTGCCGCCTTCGCCGCGTATGCGGGGCCGGTCGGAGCGGTAGAAGCGTTCGAACACGCGCTGGCGTTCGGACTCGGCCACGCCGGGCCCCATGTCTTCCACCCGGAAGACGTGCGTCTGGAGTTCGCGGCGATGCGAGACCACAACGTGCCCTCCGACAGGGCCATATTTGATGGCGTTTTCGAGGAGATTGCGAAACACTTGCGCAAGCTGGCCGGCGTCGGCCCGCACCGAAGGCCCCGGCTCGGCGATGGCGCATTCGATCTTCACCTGGCGCTGGGTGGCCAGGGGGGCGCACTCGGCCTGGGCGGCGCGAAAGGCGATGAGGGCGTCGGCGGCGAGGGTGGTGGCCGGCTCGCGCGCGTTTTCTATGCGGGCCAGGCTCAAAAGGTCGTCCACCATTTTCGACATGTGGTTGGCGTTCTTGAGAATGACTTCGAGAAAACGCCGGCTCGGTCCTTCGCGTTCGCCGGCTTCGCCCAGAAGGGTTTCGGCGTAGCCCTTGATGGAGGTGAGCGGCGTGCGCAACTCGTGGGACACGTTGGCCACGAAATCGCGGCGCACTTTGTCCATGCGTCGGATTTCGGTCAGGTCGTGAAACACCACCACCGCGCCGAGTTCGGCCTGGGCTCGGGATTGCCCGGGGCGGACCAGGCTCACGTCCAGGGCGCGCGCTCCTCCTGGTTCGATCTCGATGGAGACCGCGGCCCCACGTTCGCGGTCGGCCCAGTTGACCACGGTGTCGCAGGCGTTTTGCAGCTCCGGGCTGGCTACGACCTCGATGGGACGGCGGCCCAGGCAGGACTGCGCCGGGCGAAACATGTCCTCGAAGGCCTTGTTCACCACCAGAATGCGTCCGGCCCGGTCCAGCACCATGAGCCCCTCGCGCATGCCGTCCAGCACGGACTCCATGCGTTCGGCCCGGCAGGTCAGGGTGCGGGAGCGGGACTCCACGGCGGCGGCCACGTCGTTGACGGCTCCGGCCACTTCGCCCAGTCCGGAGGAGGGCTCCAGCCACAGGCGCACGCCGGTTTCGCCCTCGGCCAGGGCGGCCAGGGCCTGGACGCACTCCCGGGCGCGTCTGGCCTGGGACCGGGCCAGGAGCCCGGCGAACACTCCCGCGCCGACCATGCCGGCCAGGGCGCAGGCGATCAAGCGGTCGTGGGCCGTGTCCCAGGGAACCAGGACAAGGACCAAGACGGCCACGGCCACATGGCTGAGGAACAGGCGCAACCAGAAGGCGTTCACCGCGACCCTAGCCCTTGAACCGGTAGCCCACGCCGCGCACGGTTTCGATGAGGTCGGCGTGGGGACCGAGCTTCTGACGCAGGCGGCGCACGTGGGTGTCCACGGTGCGGGCGTAGCCCTCGAATTCGTAGCCCCAGACCGAGGCCAGCAACTGGTCGCGGGTATGCACCCGGCCCGGATTCTGGAAAAGTTCCGCCAGGAGCTTGAACTCCGTGGCGGTCAGGGCGATCTCCACCCCGTCGGACTCGGCCCGGTGGGCGTCCAGGTCCACGGTGAGCCCGGCCTGGCTGAGCACCTTTTTGGGTTGGGAGTCGGGACCCGAACGTTTGAGCACGGCCTTGGCCCGCAAGATGAGCTCGCGCGGGCTGAAGGGCTTGACCACGTAGTCGTCGGCGCCCAATTCCAGCCCCACGATGCGGTCCACTTCCTCGCCCCGGGCGGTGAGCATGATGACCGGCACGTGGGCGGTCTTGGGATCGCGCTTGACGGTCTTGCAGATCTCGAAACCGTCGATGCCGGGCAGCATGAGGTCGAGCAGCACCAGGTCGGGCTTGCGACGCTTGATAAGGGTCACGGCCTCCAGGCCGTCGCGGCAGGTCACGGTTTCGAACCCGGCGTTTTGCATGTTGTAGTCCAGGAGTTGGAGGATGTCTTCGTCATCCTCCACGATCAGCACGGTGTCCTTGGTCATGCCCGATGTCCTCCAATTTGGTCAGAAATCACGGGGACGTGACGTTGCGGTGGTGGTTCGGAGACGAATGGGTGACATTTCCCCTTGGCGCTGGCTCGCGAGGCTGCCGGGTTTGTTACAATCCGGTGGCGGCGGCTGTCCAGCCGGAGGCGACGCACAAAAAAAGCGCGCTCCTGTCGGAGCGCGCCCAAAAGCCGGAGTCGGTCGAAATCTTCAGCAGCTTCCGCCCACTTTGATTTCCTGCAGAACGTCCTTTTGCACTTCGTAGATCTCGCGCAGGATACGGGGCACGTCGTAGGTGATCTTCCAGTCGGGATAGTGGGATTCGAACTTGGACAGCCCGGAAATCCACCAGATGTGGTCGCCGATGCGGTTGTCTTCCTGGTATTCGTAATTCATCTTGTTGCCGGTGATGGCTTCGCACATCTCGATGGCTTCGGCCATGGAGCAGTTGGAGTACCGGCCCCCGCCCATGTTGTACACTTCGGCCACGCGGGGCTTGTCGAAGAAGTGCCACAGGGCGTTGACCAGGTCGTAGGAGTGGATGTTGTCGCGGACCTGCTTGCCCTTGTAGCCGTAGATGAAATACTTGTTGCCCGTGATGCAGCAGCGCATGAGATAGGACAGGAACCCGTGCAGCTTGGTGCCGGAGTGGGCCGGACCGGTCAGGCAGCCGCCCCGGAAAATGCCGGTGTGCAGGCCGAAATAGCGGCCGTATTCCTGCACCAGCACGTCGGCCGCCACCTTGGAGGCCCCGAACAGGCTGTGCTTGGTCTGGTCGATGGACATGGTTTCGTCGATGCCGCGTTCCCACTTGTGGCCGGGAGCGATCTCGAAACGCTTGTCCAATTCCACCAGGGGCAGGAAGTTGGGCGTGTCGCCGTAGACCTTGTTGGTGGAGGTGAAGAGAAACACCCCCTCCGGGCAGTGCTGGCGGAAGTTCTCCAGCATGACCAGGGTGCCGTTGGCGTTGACCGTGAAATCCATGAACGGGTCGGAGGCGGCCCAGTCGTGCGAGGGCTGGGCGGCGCAGTGGATGACGGCCTTTATGGACGTGCCGTAGCGGTCGAAGATTTTCTTGATGGCGTCGTTGTCGCGGATGTCCGCGTCATAATGGGTGTAGCCCTTGATCTCTTCTTCGAGGCGGTGCCGGTTCCAATGGGTGGAGGCGTCCTCGCCGAAGAAGGTCTTGCGCAGGTTGTTGTCGATGCCAACGACATCGAATCCCTTGGCGGCGAAGAAGCGGACGGTTTCGCTCCCGATGAGCCCGGCCGAGCCGGTGACAATGGCGACTGACATGAAAAGCTCCTTGCAAAATTGCCTGGGGCGAGTCGCCCCATACCTCCGGCGGGACAGGCCCGCACGCGCCGGGACAGGCCCGGACCCGTTTCGGAGGGGTTAGCGTTTGAGTTTGCCCAGCACGAAAAAGAGCCCGACGAGAAAACGCAGGACGTACATGCCGCAGCTCAGGCGCGGATGCGTGACAAGACGCCGCCAGCGGCCGTTTTCGCAGAAAACGCCGAAAAATCTGTAGGCCATGCCGAATTGACGCTTGAGGTCGGGATCGTCGGCCGGATACTTGGCCGCGTAGGCCGCGAAGGACCCGCCGTAGTAGGTCTTCTTGGTCAGGTAGCGCCAGAGGTGAAAGGCGGCCTCGTTGTGAAAAACCAGGGGCCTGGCGTGTCCGCTTTTGGCCTCGAAAGCCGTGAGCCGGGCGGTGAAGTCCTGATCCGGCAGGGCGCGCACGTAGGCGTCCACCGTGTCGAAGTCGTAGGCGCAGAGCACGGCCACGGGCCCGTGGTCGCGCATGCGCCGGTCGAAGTCCCAGTCCTCGGGCCCGGTCAGGGTCTCGTCGAAGCCGCCCACGGCCTCGAAGGCCCGGCGGGTGAAGACCCGCACGCAGTCGATGACCGTGCCGTCGTAGAAACTGCGCTCAAAACGGCGCACCTCGGGAAAGAACCCCTTGCCCAGCACGATTTCTGGTATGTAGAGGGCGCACAGCCGTTCGCGGGCCAGTTTTTCCACCGATCGCTCGATGACCGTGGCCGAGAGGATCATGTCCGCGTCGAGAAACACGAACACCTCGCCCGTGGCCTTGGCGAAGCCGAAGTTGCGCTGGGCGCTGCGTTCGGGCCCCTTGTCCAGGACCTGATCGGCATAGCGGGCGGCGAGGGCCTTGGTGTCGTCGCGCGAAGCGTTGTCCACCACGAGAATTTCCACCAACTCGGCGGGATAGGTCTGGGCGCGGACGGATTCCAGGCAGTTGGCGATGTTCTTCGCCTCGTTTCTGGTGGTGACCACCACGGATACGCGTGTCTTCGTCATGTTCTGCGAGCTTTCCCGTCTGTCTCTATTTCTTGCACGCGCATCCCTTGCGGGTGTTGAGCAGATGCCCGACGAGCTTTTGCGCGGCCCGCCAGAAGAAGGCCACGTCGTCCACGCTGCGGATCGAAAGCACCTTGCGCAGCAGAAAGCGCGGGGTCAGGGCGGCCTTGTAGAGTTCGTTCTTGAATCCCAGCACGTCGTCGTTGGACACGGGCGAGCGCCACACGCTCTGGCGCATGTCGTAGTCGTCCCAGTTCTCGGTGGTGAGCCAGCCCTGCTTCTTGGCTTCGGCAAACAGCGGCGTTCCGGGGTAGGGCACCACGATGGTGGCCTGCAAGGTGTCGATAACGCCTTCCACGAACATGCGCTTGGCGAAGTCCACGGTGGCCTGGGCGTCCTGACGGGTTTCCCAGGGGTAGCCCACCATGGTGGTGATGTGGGGCGAGAGCCCGGCCTTCTTGCACATGCGAAGCGTCTCTTCGATCTGGGCCACCTTGATGCCCTTGGTCAGCCGGTCCAGAGTGGACTGGGCCACGGACTCCAGCCCGATGAGGATGAAGCGGAAATTGGCCCGCTTGAGCAGGTTCCACTGCTCCTGGCTGAGCGCGCCCACGCGCATGTTGCAGCCCAGGACCACCTTCTTGTGGAGTCCCCGGCGGATCAGGCCGTTGCAGAAGTCCTCCAGCCATTTGCCCTTGGGAAAACACCCGGAGTCGTCGAAGATTTCCTTCACGCCCAGTTTGACCAGGCTTTCAATTTCGTCGAGCTGGCGTTCCACCGAACGGGTGCGGTAGTTGCGCCCGGGGTAGAGCGTGGTCCAGGAGCAGAAGGCGCACTTGCCCCACCAGCAGTCGCGTCCGGCGTAGACGTAGGTGCCGGGGGTGTATTTGAAATTGCCGTTCTTGTAGGCGTACAGCTTCCACTGGGTGAGTTCCCTGTCGATGGGCGGCAGGGAGTCCAGGTCGTGATCCAGGCTGGCCGGGCCGGAGTTCTTGATTTCGCCGTTTTCGCGAAACCACACCCCGCCGGGCAGGGCCTGGGCCTTGCCGGACAGAAAGTCGGCCAGGTCGGCCAGCATGAAGTCAAAGTCGCCGCCGGCCAGCACGAAGTCCGCCGGACAGTTCTCCATGGACTCCTCGGGCAGGGCCGTGACGTGGTCGCCCATGAGCGCGACCTTGGTGCCTGGCAGGGCGTCCTTGATTTCGCGCACGATGCGCCAGTGGCGCTTGATGACCGGGGTTTTGGATTCCAGGGCCACCAACGCCGGGGCCTTGGCCTTGAGCCGGGCCAGCCAGTCGGCGTAGGAGAGCTCCTGGGCGATGGCGTCGTCCCAGAACACGTCGTGTCCCCGGACCTTGAGCAGGCTGGCCGCGTAGGACGGCACCATGGGGTAGATGTACGTGGGATTGGTGAACCACTGGAACTGCCGGTTCTGGGTGAGCAGGGCCACGCCCTTGCCGGATTCCAGGGGGGGGTACGAGATCGAGACGTTCATTTACCTGCCGAGGGTGCTTTTCAGGTCGTTGGTGAAGAGTCCGCGCAGAAAGCGCCAGCCGTACCACAGGTGCGTGAGCACGATGAAGGGCAGGGCGGCCAGGCTCACGGAAAGGGGTTCGTGGCGCAGGATGCTCGCGAAGGCCACGCCCAGGGCCGCCAGGTAGCAGGCCACGCCGGTGGCGTAGAGCCAGCCCGGGAGCAGAAAAAAGCCCAGGGTGACGAAGAGCAGCCACAAACTGGGCACGAAATAGGCTGGCCGGCGCGAGGTTTCGGGAAAATGGCGGGAAAAATAGCCCCGGTGCGCGCCGTAGTTGCCCACCTGGCGCAGATGTTTCCTGAGTCCGGCGCGGCGGTGGTGCCACACGAGCATTTCCGGCAGGTAGAGGATGGTTCCGCCGGTCTTTTTCACCAGCTCCATGCAGAATTTGGTGTCCTCTCCGGGCCAGAATTCACTGCCGAAACCACCCACTTGCCAGAAGGCGTCCTTGCGCACCATGAGGTTGACAGTGGGCCAGTCGTCCACGTCGCGTCTGGGGGGCAGGGGCAGGTAGCGCTCGGGAAAGCCGCCCGACAGGCGCGACAGAAACACCGCGCCCGAGGCCCGGGCGAAGAAAGGGTCCGAGGCCGGCGTCTTTGCCGGTCCGCCCAGGGCCGCCGCCCGGGGATTTTCCGCGAAGGCCTTTCGGGCCACGCTCAGCCAGTCGGGTTCGGGATAGGCGTCGTCGTCGATGAAGGCCAGGAATTCGCCCTTGGCGGCCTTGGCGCCCAGGTCGCGCTTGATGGCCGGGCTGACCGGTCCGGTGGGGATGACGTCCACTTCGGGCCGGGCGAAGAGTCCTTCCCGGCGCAGGGGGCCGTCGGGCAGCAGGATGATTTCGTAGCTGGTCTCGCGCTGGGTCAAGAGGTGGCGCAGGCACTCGTCCAGCAGGTCCGTGGCTTCCTTGAAGGGAATGATGATGGAAAAAAGCGGGCCCGACGACATGGCTACTCCCAGGTCCCGGCGCGTTCCCGGATGATGTAGAGCGGGCGCTGGACCACCTCGGTGTGGATGTGTCCGATGTAGAGCGAAACCATGCCCAGTCCGCAGAGCACGATGCCGATGAGGAAGGTGTTGAATACTGTGAAGAAGGCCATGGGGGTGTAGTTGGCTCCCCAGAGCACGTTGCCCGTCATCATGAAAACCAGGAGCGCGAGCGACACCCCGATGATGGAGAGTCCCAGGTAGCCCGTGAAGCGCAGCGGCAGGAGCGAAAACGAGGTGAAGCTGTTGACCGCCAGGTTGAAGAGCTTTTTCACCGAGTACCCGGCCTCGCCGGTGTCGCGGGCCGGCGCGGTGAAGGGGATGTAGATCTTGCGGAATCCCATCCAGTCGATGAGCCCCCGGAACATGCGGGTGCGCTCGGTAAAGCGCAGAAGCGTCTTGACCACTTTCTTGTCCATGAGGCGAAAGTCGGTGCTCGACGGCGGGATGTCCAGATCGGAATACCGGGTCATGATCCAGTAGAAGGCCTTGGAGCCCACCCGCTTGACCGCCGAGGCCCCGGCCACGGATTCGCGGATGGTGGCCACGATTTCGTAGCCTTCCTCCCACTTTTCGCACAACTGGGGGATGATTTCGGGCGGATGCTGCAAATCGGCGTCGATGCAGACCACCGCGTCCACCTCGGGACAGAGTTCGACGCCGGCGGTGAGGGCCATCTCCTTGCCGAAGTTGCGCGACAAGGTGAGGCCTTTGACCCGTGTGTCCTGGCAGGCGAGTTCCTTGATGGCCTCCCACGAGCGATCGCGGCTACCGTCATCCACCAGGATGATCTGCCAGGCGTAGGGCAACGACTCCAGCACGCTTTTGAGACGGGCGTATAGGGCCGAGAGACCTTGGGCCTCGTTGTAGACCGGCACCACCACGGCCAGGGACTTGGGACCGACGGAAGGGGAAGGGCAGGCTGTGCTCATGGGTAAACGGAAGAAAACCCGGTCTGGGCCCAGGGTTTTCGAAGCGCTCCTTGCGGGTGAAACAGTTGTCGCGTCGTCGTCGGGCGGGCCAAAGGCCCGCCCGGTGAAAACGCGGTTACCGGTTTTTGAGGAACCAGTCGAAGTATTCGATGGTCTTTTTGAGACCCTCGGCCAGCTTGACCTTGGGCTCCCAGCCCAGAACGCTCTTGGCCAGCGTGATGTCGGGCTTGCGCTGCTTGGGGTCGTCCGCGGGCAGGGGGCGGTAGTCGATCTTGGACTTGGAGCCCGTGTACTCGATCACCAGCTTGGCCAGCTCCAGAATGGTGAACTCTCCGGGGTTGCCCAGGTTCACCGGCCCGGTGAATTCGTCCGGGGTCTTCATGGAGCGCACGAAGCCTTCGATCAGGTCGTCCACGTAGCAGAAGGAACGGGTCTGCGCCCCTTCGCCGTAGACCGTGATGGGCTGGCCCTGCAAGGCCTGCACGATGAAATTCGACACCACCCGGCCGTCGTTGGGATGCATGCGCGGGCCGTAGGTGTTGAAAATGCGCACCACTTTGATCTTCAGATTGTGCTGGCGGCGGTAGTCGAAGAACAGGGTCTCCGCGCAGCGCTTGCCCTCGTCGTAGCAGGAGCGGAATCCGATGGGATTGACGTTGCCCCAGTAGGTTTCCGGCTGGGGATGCACCGACGGGTCGCCGTACACTTCCGACGTGGAGGCCTGCATGATCTTGGCCCGCACGCGTTTGGCCAGTCCCAGCATGTTGATGGCCCCGTGGACACTGGTCTTGGTGGTCTGCACGGGGTCGAACTGGTAATGTATGGGAGAGGCCGGGCAGGCCAGATTGTAGATTTCGTCCACCTCGATATAGAGGGGGAAGGTCACGTCGTGGCGCATCAGCTCGAAATTGGGGTTGTCGAGCAGGTGCTTTACGTTCTGCTTGGAGCCTGTGAAATAGTTGTCCAGGCAGACCACTTCGCAGCCCTCGCTAATCAGGCGTTCGCACAGATGCGAGCCCAGAAATCCGGCCCCGCCGGTTACGAGCACTCGTTTGTTGAGATGCATGACGGATGATCCTTATATGAGATGTATGGATTGGACACGCCCGGCAGGCTGTAAACCGGTTTTTTCCGTTTGTAAACGTCAGTTGTGCTTGCGGCCCATGCCGCCCAGGGCGCGCAGGCCCAGGTAGATGCCGGGCAGGGCCTGGCCCAGACCGAACAGACCGAGCACGGCCGTGGCCCGGCTGATGCGCGGCCCGTAGCCCAGCAGGTGGTGGCCGCTGCTTGCGGCGAACAACTCGGCCAGTCCCCCCAGGAGCATGGCCGCGCCCGCGAGCCCGCGCGTCCAGGGATTTTGCACCGCCCGGTCGAGCAGGTGGAAGGGGCGGGCGTTGTCCACTCCGCGCAGGCCCTTGTAAATGGCGATGAGGGCGTCGATGGCCGGGGCCAGGCCCAGGGCCAGGATTCCCGCGGCGCTGTTGATGGGCCAGACCGCGCCGGGCTGGGCGGCCAGGTCGACGAGGTCGGCCAGGCCCGAGGCCACGAGGATCAACCCCATGGTCAGGGCCGCCGCGTGGCAGTGGGTCAGGCGGTCGAGTCCCCGAACCAGGAATCCGTGCAGTTCGGCGGGCAGGGCCTGGCGCACGAAGTCCAGCCCCAGGAAAAACGCGGGCAGGGACCGGGCGATCAGGGCCGCGCCGAGCAGGGCCAGGGCGTGGGGAGCCATGGGCCCTCGGTTGGGCAGCTTGACCAGCATGATCTCGCGCATTTCCAGGAGCCCGGAGATGAGCAGGGCCAGGCCCACGCACAGTTCGGTCAGGGGGTGGTGAAGAACGCGTTGGAGCAGGTTCATGGTCGGGTCCGTGGCGGCTGTCCGGTTGGGGGAGGCGGTCGATCGAGGAAGACGAATTTCGCTTTGTTACCGTTTGGCGGCCGGTTCTGTCCAGTCCGGAGGAACGGGCGTTCGCGGGGAACCGGACGTGCCGGCGGCGCGAACGGGAGCCTTCGGCCGGGTCGAAATCAAACCCGAGTGTTTGCCGTGGGTTGCGTGTTCGATATCCGCAGCTTGACCGGAATTGGAAAAAAACGCACAAAGTAAGGAGAAAGAGGTCTCTTCCGCACGGATGGCGAGTTGATGGAGGGCGCATGAATATCAAATGGAAGATTCTGCTCGTGGCCGTCACGGGTCCGTTCCTTCTGGCCATTGTGACGTTCTTTCAGACGGTATCCGCTGTGGGCGAGGCCTCGGAACACGCCATTCTGCAAGAGGCGCGGGGCATCGTGTACATGGCCGAGGCCGGGCGCAACGAGATGTCGAAAAAGCTCGACCTCGGGGTGGTGCGCCCCCTGGATTCCATTCCGCCCGACCATCTGGTCGAGGCCGTTCCGGTCATCACGGCCATCAACATGGCCAGGCTGAACGCCAACAAGCTGGGCTTCACCTTCCGTGTGCCCAAGCAGTCGCCCCGCAATCCGACCAACGAACCCACGGCGGTCGAACGCAAGGCCCTGCTGGAAATGCAGGCCGGAAACCTTGACGAACTCGTGGTGCGCGAGCCGGACAAGGTCCGGTATTTCCGCGCCATTCGTCTTACCAAGGAGTGCCTGTTCTGCCACGGCGATCCCAAGGGCGGGCGCGACCCTCTGGGAGGGGTCAAGGAAGGCTGGAAAGTCGGCGAGCAACACGGGGCCTTCGAGATCATCACCTCCCTTGAGCGGGCCGACGCCCTGACCAGAAAGCGCGCCATCACCATCGGCTCCACCACGTTGGCGGTGCTGGTCGGCATCGTGCTTCTGGCTTGGTGGGTGACTGCGGCGGGAATTCTCAAGCCCCTGGGACGGATCCAACGATTTTCCAGGGCGGTGGCCGACGGCGATCTGGAGGCCGCGCCCGAGGGCCGGTTCACCGGGGAGCTTCTGGTCTTGCGCGACGCCATAGCCAGCATGGTGGACAAGCTCAAGGTCAAGATGGAAGAGGCCTGGCGCAAGACCCAGGAGGCCGACAAGGCCAGCGAGGAAGCCAACCGTTGCGCCCGCGACGCCGAGGACGCCCGGCTGCGTGCGGTCAAGGCCAAGGCCCAGGGGCTGCTTGAAGCGGCCCGGCGACTGGAGTCGGCCGTGGACAGAATCTCCGGCGCCTCGCAGGAGTTGTCGCACCGGGTGGAGCAATCCAGCCAGGGCGCTTCCGAGCAGGCCTTGCGCGTCACCAGCACGGCCTCGGCCATGGAGCAGATGAACGCCACGGTGCTCGAAGTGGCCAAGAACGCCTCCAGCGCGGCCCAGGCGGCCCAGAGCGCCTTGAACGACGCCACCGGCGGCTCGCGCGAGCTGGGCAGCGTGGTGCAGGGCATCGGCCAGGTGCAGGAGCAGACCACCAGGCTCAAGAGCGACATGGCCGGACTGGGACGCCAGGCCGAGGACATCGGCAAGATCATGAATGTGATAAACGATATAGCCGATCAAACGAACCTGTTGGCCCTGAACGCGGCCATCGAGGCGGCGCGGGCCGGCGAGGCCGGGCGCGGTTTCGCGGTGGTGGCCGACGAGGTGCGCAAGCTGGCCGAAAAGACCATGGGCGCGGTCACCGAAGTGGGCGACGCCATCAAGGCGGTGCAGGGGGGCACGCGGCGCAACATGGACAACGTGGACCGGGCCGTGGAAGGCATCGAAAAGGTCACGGGCATGGCGCGCAATTCCGGGGCGGCCATTGAAAAGATCGCGGACCACGTGGGCGACGTGGCCGGCCAGATTTCGGCCATCGCCACGGCCGCCGAGGAGCAGTCCGCGGCTTCGGAAGAGATAAACCGCACACTGGAGGATATCGACCGCATCTCCACGCAAACCTCCCAGGCCATGGGCGAGGCGTCCCAGGCCCTGGCCGACCTGGCCAGGCTGGGGCAGGAGCTTCAGGCCCTGGTGGCGGACCTCAAGCGCGCGGGGGAAAACGGCGGGGCGTAACGTCCGGGACGCGCTCCCGCGTCCGTGCGGTCACACCCAGAACAGCGCGCTCCACTCTCCCTGGTCGCGCCGCTCGGGTTCGGGCATGCCCAGGTTGGTGTAGGCCTTGGTCACGGCCGGGGCCTGGGCGGTCAGAAGCCCCGAGAGCACCAGGGCCGCTCCGGGCTTGAGTTTGCTTGCCAGGTGCGGCGCCATGTCGATGAGCGGCTGGGCCAGAATGTTGGCCACGATCACGTCAAACCGGGCGTTTTCTCCCAGGCATTCCAGTCCGCCCACGCCCAGGCGCAGCCGCGCCCTGGGGTCGCCCGAGGCCGGAAGACGGTTGAGGGCCAGGTTCTCCTCGGCGCAGAGCACGGCCTGGGGATCGATGTCGATGCCGAAGCCTCGGCATCCCATCTTGGCCAATCCGATGGCCAGGATTCCCGATCCCGTGCCCAGGTCGAGAAAGACGGTTTCTTCGTTCAGCCGGCCGGAGGCGCACAGCTTGGCCAGGCCCTCCAGGCACAGGGCCGTGGTGGCGTGGTGGCCGGTGCCGAAGGCCATCTTGGGCTCGATGATGATGGGCTCCAGCCCGGAGTCCTCCCGGCCTTCCAGCCAGGGGGGCAGAATTTCGAAGCGTCCGCCGATGTCGATGGGCGTGAAGAACTCCCGCCAGGCGGCGGACCAGTCCTGTTGCTCCATGGATTCCACCGCCAGTTCCACCTCGGGCCAGCGTTCGGCGCACAGGCGGTCCAGGGTGGCGGCCAGGGGGGCTTCGGGCTCCAGATAGAAGCGCAGGGTCACCTCGCGGGTCAGGGGAGCGGTGAACTCCTCCCATCCCTGCAGGGAGTTGGCGGACAGCCAGGCGGACAGGTCGTCCACCAGGGCTTCCTGGTCGAATCCCTCCCGGGGGGCGGGCACGAGCAATTCGATCTTGAGCAGTTTCGACATGCGCAACGTTCCTTCCGATCGCTTTGAAGTAATGATGGGACACAGGCGTTTTGGGCGATATCCGCGCCGGGGTCAAGCAGGGCCGGAATCAGGAACCGGCGTCGGCCGGGATAAGGACGCAAGCGGGAGCCGGAACAGTTTTTTCCGGCTCCCGCGCCGTGTTTTGTCGAGCGGTTGCCTTGGGACCGCGACAGTCCGAGAGCGCCGCCGCTTCGCGCGCCCCTCCGGGAGCCCGCCGGAAAGCAGAGAAAAGGCGGCGGCCGGCGGGAGGCTTCCCCGGGGGCGGGGCTACGCTTCGGACAGCACCTCGTCCAGGGCCTTGGCGAAACGTTCCAGGTCCTGGCTTTCCACCACCAGGGGCGGCAGCAGCCTGAGCACCGTGCCCTGGGTGAGGTTCAGGATGAAGCCCCGGGACAGCAGCGCCTCCCAGATTTTCTGGCCGTCCATGGCCAGCTCAATGCCAATCATGAGGCCCCGGCCCCGCACGCCTTTGATCTTGTCCGGATGCGCGGCGCGCAGGTTCGCGAACAGGGATTGGGCGAAATCGCCCATCCGGGCCGAACGTTCGGCCATCTTGTCGCGCACCAGGATTTCCACGGTCTTCAGGGCCGCGGCGCACAGCACCGGTCCGCCGCCGAAGGTTGTGGCGTGGCTGCCCGGCTCGAATCCGGCGGACACCTCGGGCGTGGCCAGGACCGCGCCCATGGGCAGCCCGTTGGCCAGGCCCTTGGAGACCGTGATGATGTCCGGATGCAGGCCGTCGTGCTGGTGGGCCCAGAACACGCCCGTACGGCACAGGCCGGTCTGGATTTCGTCCACCATGAAGAGCGCGCCCCGGTCGTGGCAGAGCTTTTCCACGCCACGCAGATACTCGGCGTCAAAGGGGTTCACCCCGCCCTCGCCCTGGATCACTTCGAGCAGCACGGCGGCGGTGCGCTCTCCGATGGCGGCGTCCATGGCCGCCAGGTCGCCGGCGGGCACGGTGACGAAACCCTCCGGCAGGGGGGCGAAGCCGTCCTTGACCTTGTCCTGTCCGGTGGCGGTGAGGGTGGCCAAGGTGCGGCCGTGAAACGAGCTGGTCAGGCTCACGATTTCATAGCGCTCCTGCTTTTTGACCTTGCGCATGTAGCGCCGGGCGAGCTTGATGGCCCCTTCGTTGGCTTCCGCGCCGGAGTTGCAGAAGAACACCCGTCCGGGACGCCAGGTGGCCAGCAGGGCCTCGGCCAGGTCGGCCTGCAGGGTGAGGTAAAAGAGGTTGCTCACGTGCACGAGCTTTTGGACCTGCTCGGCCACCGCCCGGGCCACTTCGGGGTTGGCGTGTCCCAGGTTGGCCACGGCGATGCCGGCCAGCAGGTCGAGATATTCGCGGCCGTCCAGGTCGTAGAGAAACTGGGCCTTGCCGTGGGAAAGGGCCAGCGGATACCGGCCGTAGCTGTTCATGATGGAGTCCGCGTACCTGGCCTTGAGGGCCGTAAAGGAATCGCTCACGTCGTTCTCGCTTGTTGGGGCTTGGAGTGTTTCGCGCGCGTCGGCGGGGCCGGCGGCGTGAGGTGTTTCGGATCGGCGAAGGCCCGAACGGGCCCGGAAATGGCGAGCTGGCCGGCCGGCTAGAGCTTGCCGGTGTGGCCGAAGCCGCCGCTGCCTCGGCGGGTGTCGCCCAGTTGGTCCACCGGAAAGACCCGGGCCTGCACGAAGGGTGCGAGCACCAGTTGGGCGATGCGTTCGCCGCGGGTCACGGTGCGCTCCCGTTCGGAGGTGTTGAGCAGCCAGACCACGATTTCCCCCCGGTAGTCCGGATCGATGACGCCCACGCCCTGGGCCACCGTGAGGCCGTCGCGCGCGCCCAGGCCCGAACGGGAGTAGACGAAGGCGGCCAGGCCGGGATGGTCGATCTCGATGGCCAGCCCGGTGGGCACGGCCAGGCGTTGTCCGGGACCCACGGTCACGGAGGGGACGTCCAGGGCCGCGCGCAGGTCGAGCCCGGCCGAGTCCGGCGTGGCCGGGGTCAGGGGCGTGTCGCGCCAAAGGGGATGGAGGTATTTGACCTTCAGGGCGGCGGTGGGGTGGACAAGGCTCACGGATGGCTCCAAAAAACGTTTTTCACGTAACGCGAATGATCCATAGCGAAATTACGCTTCGGGAAAAAGGGAAAATTCCCGTATCCGGGCCTTGCCGGGCGGGCTTTCTTGCCATTCGGGCCAAGGACTGGCATGCTCTCGAACCATAAGACCAGTCGAGGTGATTCCCCATGCAGCCGCTTCGCGTCTACAGTGTCGTTCCCAAGCTTCCCCCCAGGCTTAAGCCCCTGTGGGAAATGGCCTATAATTTTTGGTTTTCCTGGAATACCGATATCGCCGAACTCTTCGCCCAGGTGGACCAGAAACTCTGGCGCGAGTGCGACGCCAACCCCGTGGCCTTTCTCAACCGCCTGCCCCAGCGCACCCTGGAAAATTTGGCCGCGGACGAATTTTTTCTCGACCGGCTGCGCGAAATGCGCAAGAGCCTGGATACCTATCTGGCCCGCAAGACCACGGCCATCCCCTTTCCCGAAGGGGACACCAAGGCGCCGGTTATCGCCTATTTCAGCCTGGAATACGGCGTGTCCACGGCCTTGCCCATTTATTCTGGCGGGTTGGGCATCCTGGCCGGCGACCACCTGAAAAGCGCCAGCGACCTCTGTCTGCCCCTGGTGGGCATCGGCCTGGCCTATCAGCAGGGCTATTTCCGCCAGTACCTGACCCCGGACGGCTGGCAGCAGGAGCGCTATCCCAACTACGATTTCGAGCAGATGCCCATGACCCTGGCCGTCGACGACGAAGGCAAGCGTCTGCTGGTCACCGTGGATCTCAAGGGTGACACCGTCTACGCCCAGGTGTGGAAAGTGGCCGTGGGGCGCATCACCCTCTACCTTCTCGACACCAACGTGGCCGAGAACCCGCCCCAGTACAAGGCCATGACCTCGCGTCTCTACGGCGGCAATCTGGAAATGCGCCTGTGGCAGGAAATTCTTTTGGGCATCGGCGGCATCAAGGCCCTGGACGTCCTGGGGCTGCACCCCAAGGTCATTCACATGAACGAGGGCCACTCGGCCTTCGCCGGCCTGGAACGCATCCGCCGCTTCATGGAATCCTCCGGCATAACCTTCGAGGCCGCCACGGAACTCGTGGCCTCCAGTTCGGTCTTCACCACCCACACCCCGGTGCCGGCCGGCAACGACCGCTTTCCGCCGGACCTCATGGCCCCCTATTTCGAAGACTACGCCCGAAAACTGGGGCTGGCCTACAAGGTTTTTCTGGCCCTTGGCCGGGAAGATCCGAGAAACGACGCCGAACCCTTTTGCATGACCGTTCTGGCCCTGCGCCTGTCGCGCTTCAACAACGGCGTGTCCCAGCTGCACGGCAAGGTGTCGCGGGCCATGTGGAAGCGGGTCTGGCCCCAGTACCCCGAAGAGGACGTGCCCATCGGGGCCATCACCAACGGGGTACACGCCCCGAGTTGGGTCGCGCCGGACATGGCTCTGCTCTTCGACCGCTACATGGGAGCCAACTGGCGTGAAGATCCGGACTGCACCCGGGTGTTCGAACAGGCCGAGGCCATTTCCGACGCCGAACTGTGGCGCACCCACGAGCGGCTGCGCGAACGCCTGGTGGATTTCGTGCGCCGCCGGCTGCGCGACCAGCTCATGGCCCGGGGGGCCAAGCGCAAGGAACTGGAAACCGCCGACGAAGTGCTCGACCCCCAGACCCTGACCATCGGTTTCGCCCGGCGCTTCGCCACCTACAAGCGGGCCACCCTGGTGCTCCAGGAGCAGGAGCGGTTCATGAAGCTCCTGTCCGACACCTCGCGTCCGCTGCAGTTCATTTTCGCGGGCAAGGCCCACCCCCAGGACAACGAGGGCAAAAAGTTCATCCAGCAGATCGTGCAGTTGTGCAATACGCCCGAATGCCGCTATTCCATGGTCTTTCTCGAAGACTACGACATGGAAATTTCGTCCACCATGTACCAGGGCTGCGACGTGTGGCTCAACACCCCGCGCCGTCCCCTTGAAGCCTGCGGCACGTCGGGCATGAAGGCCATGTGCAACGGCGTGCTCAACTGCTCCACCCTGGACGGCTGGTGGGCCGAGGCCTGGAGCCCGGACAACGCCTACGGCTGGGCCATCGGCCAGGGCGAGGAGTACGAGGATCTGTCCTACCAGGACTTCGTGGAATCCCAGACGCTCTACAACCTGTTGGAAAACGAGATCATTCCCACGTTCTACGACCGGGGACACGGCAACCTGCCCAGGTCCTGGATCCGAAAGATGAAGAACGCCCTGCGGGTGCTGGGTCCGGTCTTCACCTCCCACCGCATGGTGGAAGACTACGCCAAGAACGCCTATGTGCCGGCCATCGACAACTACAACCGCCTGGTGCGCGCCGATTACGCCGCCGCCAAGGACTTGGCCCAGTGGCGCATGGAGATGATGACCAAGTGGGGCAACCTGCAGGTGCGCAACATCCAGGCCGCCGATCCCGGCCAGGTCTATGTGGGCGAACCCATCCCGGTGTCGGCCGAAGTCTGGCTCAACGGCATCCGCACCCAGGACGTTCGGGTGGAAATCTATTGCGGTCCCGTGGATTACGACGGCAAGTTCGCCCAGCGCGAGACCACCATCATGAGCCCGGAAGCCAAGCTGGAAGACGGCTGGCAGGTGTTCACGGGAGAGGTCATGCCCGTGGAGGCCGGTCGCTTCGGCTTTACCGTGCGCATTTTGCCCCACCACCCCCTGCTGCTCGACTCCCACTCGCTGGGACTGATCAAGTGGGCGGATTAGCGAAAACGCAAGACGAAAAAGAAAAAACAACGGACGCCGGGCGCAAAATTTTCGCCCGGCGTTTGTTGTTTCGAACTCGGGCCCGTCCGGCCCAGGCCGGCCCGCCGAGTCTGGACACGGCGTCCGCCAGCGGGGATTGGTCCCACAGGGGGGGCGCCGTTGTTCCGGGCGTCGACGCGTCGGCGCGATGGTGTCGCAACCGCCCTGTTGATAGGACACGGCCAGGCGAACCCTGTCGCCTCGTCCGAACATGGAGATCGACATGCCCTATATCGCCCTTGCGGATCAGAACTATTATCTGCGCCAAGGAGACCTGGACGGCGCATGCGGTCCCTACGCCACCATCATGGCCCTCCTGGCCCTGGGGGCCATCGACCGGGAGGAGCTGGACGCGAGCGTCTACGGAACGTTGGACGGTCGAGAGCGCCTGGGAAAACTCTTCAACTTTTTCAACCGCTACAGTCGGGGATTCTTCAACGGCGGAACCAAACTCAAAAACCTGCGCGAGGCCATCTCGCGGACATACGGCAAGCTCGTGGAGGTGAACCTGCACGAGAACGAACGTCTCGACGAAAAGCTCGAATGCATCGAACGGGCGATAGACAACGGCCAGGCCTTGGTGTTGCCCCTGTCCTGGTCCGTGGACTCCGGACATTTCGTTGCCTGCATCGGCATGGAAAGAAAACGCGAGACGGACGACGAGATCGTGAACCTGTTTCTTCTCGACCCGGGGTACGGTCCCGGCCTGTCCCGGCACCCTTGCCGGGGACGGTACAACGCCACGCTGAAGATCGAACGCCGGGAAGTCAGGCGCGTCTGTCGGCACCAGGGCCTGACGGGCGAGGAGAAATCCTGCCGTCTCGGTCACGCTCTCATCAGCCTGGCCCTGCGCTGACCGTCAAGGCGGCCGAGTCCCGGCCCGGCCGCCCGTCACGCGCGCCGCGCCCCGGCCGGGGCGCGGTGTTGTCGATAAAGAGACTTATTGTTCCAGTGTGTTACCTAAGAAAGGAACAAGCGCGTCTTTCGGGGCGCCACAGGAAAACCCGATGGCCTTGGCCGTCCCCCGTGGCCGCGCCAGGGCTTCGGCTTCGAGCATTGCCGCCAGGGCCGAAGCGTCCTCGGACGTGCCGAGCAGGAGGGCCTTGCGGGCGACCAGGGCGAAGTCCCCGGGGGTGAGCTCGACCGCGCCGGACAAAAGCCGCGCCGGCGACTCCAGGCCGAAGAATCGCCGAAAGGCCAGGCGGATTTGTTCCGGCGGCAGGGAGTCGAAGCGCACCTTGAAGGTGAACCGCCGCAAACAGGCCCGGTCCAGGCGTTCCATCAGGTTGGTGGTGCAGACGAAGGGCAGGGGATGACTTTCCATCCAGGTGAGCATCTCGTTCACCTGGCTGACCTCCCACACGCGACTCGCCCCCGCCCTTTCGGAAAGCAGGGAGTCGGCTTCGTCGAACACCATGAGGGCCCCTTCCTCGCGGGCCTGGGCAAAGGCCCGGGCTATGGCTCGTTCCGTCTCTCCCACATAGGGCGCGAGCAGGTCGGAGCCGCGTTTGCTCAGGACCGGAAGGCCGAGGCGTTCGGCCAGGAATCGGGCGTAGGCGCTCTTGCCCGTTCCCGAAGGACCGGCGAGGCAGAGCGAAAAACGTCGGGAGCCGTTTCGCGCCAGCAGCTCGGCCAGGCTGGCCAGGTCGTGGTCGGCCCGGGCCAGTCCCGGGTCGAACGTGGTTTCGCCCGCGGTCGTGTCCAGGACCTCCCGCCCGGTGAGCACCTTGCTCACCCCCCGGACCAGCATGCGGATCTCCGGCCAGCCGCCGTCGGCCAACCGGGCCGCCCGGGCCGCGGCGGCGGCCACGGCGGGCGGGGCCTCGAATTCCCGGCTGAGCAGGCGAATCTCCTCGGACCCGAGGCTCAGCCGTTGGCTCTTGAGCACCCTGACCCACACCCGTTCGCGCACCCGCGGCGTCGGCGTTTTGACCTCGATGACCATTGCCATGCGCCGCAAAATGGCCTGGTCGAAACTTTCGATGTGGTTGCAGGTCCACAGCACCGGCCTGGGGTTGGTTTCCAGGGCGCGGTGGGCGAACACCCGCGAAAAACGTTCCTGGCCGAATTGGCCGAAGAGGTCCTCCATCTCGTCGACGAGCACCAGGGCCTCCGGCTGGCCGCTGAGGAGCATCTGGTGCATTTTCAGGCTTCGCAGGCGTTCGCCGCGGGTGGGCTGGTCGCCGTCCTCGTCGCATTCGCCAACGGGGTACAGGGCGAAGCCGAGCCGTTCGGCCACGACCTTGCAGAATTCGGTCTTTCCCGTGCCCGGGGGGCCGTAGACCAGCACGTTGAGCCCGGTCTCGTCGCTTTTGGCGGCTCCGCGCAGGAGTCTGGCCAGGAAGTCGCGCTGTTTGGCCAGATGATCGAAGTCCTCCCAGAGAAGCTCGGCCCGGGGGACGGGGCCCAGCAGAGCCTGACGCATGGCCGCCACGTTCTTGCGCGGGGGGGACAAGGCCCGCAGCAGGCCGTCGGAGACATTGAAAAGATCGGCGTAGCGCTTCAGGCTGATTCCCATCTCCATGAGCCCGGTCGAGCCCAGGCGGGAGCCCTTGTCCAGGCGCTTGAACACCGCGTCCTGTCTGGCCCGGAGAAGCTTGGCCACCAGGGCCGGGCCGCGAAGTTCCGCGCCGGCGGTCATGTCGATCAGGCTTTCGGCCTCCTTCTGGCTGGCGTAGGCCACGGCAAGGCCCAGGATCGCGCGTTCCAGGGCGTCCAGGCCGAAAAGTTCCCCCACGCGTTGCAGATGCGTCTCTATAAGCCCTGGCCTGGCGGACTTGAGCGCGGCCCTGCGGTCTTCGACCAGATCCCGGGCCTTGGTCCACAGGCTTCGGGGCGCCAGGGTCTCCTTGATTTCGAAGTTCATCCGAAGGTCCGCGGGCGTGCGCAGAATATCCTTGTTCTCCTCGACCCAGGAGAGCATCTCGGGGGCCAGGGGATGACGCCAGGTCATGCCTTTCATGATGTTTGCCGCCATGCCGATGATCCTGCGACGCTCAAAGGCTTCCGTCATGGTGTTTCTCCAGGAGTTGTTCGTTTCGTAGGAACCGCGCGGGCGTTTCGTTCGCGCCGGCGGACGCTTGTGGAATCGAACGGTGGCTGTTTGCCGTGTCGGTGTCCTGATGCTAGAAGACCACCCTGACAAAAGCGGTCAGAGGGGAAAGACCGTTTTGGGGGACTCATGCGCTTGCAGCAAATTGCCAAGATTCTTCAGGGGCTGGATTTTCTCAACCGACCACAGGGGGCCACGCTCAAGGAGCTTGCCCAGGGCCTTGGCGTGAGCGAACGTCAGGTCTACCGCATCCTGGACATCATGCAGGGGATGGGCTTCCCAATCTACGACGAGCAGCCTCCCCTGCAGCGGGCCAAACGCTGGCGCATCGAGGAAGGCTACGCCAAACGTCTGCCCAACCTCAGCCTGCCCAGACCCGATCTCACCATGCGGGAAATGATCGCGCTCTACCTGGCCGGGAGCGACCCGGGACCGCTTAGGGGCAGCGCCATCGAGGACGCCCTGGCCTCGGCCTTCGCCAAGTTCGAGGCCTTTCTGCCTCCGGGCGTTTTGTCCCGGCTCGAAAGGTTCCGGTCGCTCTTCTTGTTCAGCGACGGGTTCGAGAAAAGTCTGGAAGGCAAGGAGGCGCTGGTCGAATCCCTCACCAGGGCCATGCTGGCCCAGCGCACCTGTCTGGTGACCTATGCCGCGTTTTCCACGGGCGCGTGCAAGACCTACCGCATCGATCCCCTGCATTTTTTCGAAAAAAAGGGCGGCCTCTATATTTTCGTGCGGACCACGGCCTACGGGGACATCCGGGTGCTGGCCGTGGAGCGGATTCAGGCCCTGGAGGACACGCCCGACACGTTCCAGTACCCGGAAGGTTTCGACCCCGAGGTCAAGCTCGGGCAGGCCTTCAACCTGACCTTTGACGACCCGGTGAGCGCGCGGGTGCGCATCGCGCCGGACCAGGCCAAATACGTTCTGGAGCGACGCTTTTTCCAGAAACAGGAAATGCATCGCCTGACGGACGGGGGGGTCGAGATCGTCCTGACCACCTCGGGCCGGCATGACCTGAAAAGCTGGGTGCTGTCGCTGGGAACGGGCGCGGAACTCCTGGAGCCGGAGGATCTGCGCGAGGAGATCCGGCGCGAGCTTCACGAGCTGGCCAGGCGCTACGACAAGGGATGAACCAAGCGCTCCCGCCTGCCGGGACAAGGCCGGTTGAGAAAGGGCGTTCCTTTCGGGACGCGAATGGTGCGTCGCGCGCCCGGCGATGCAATATCTCAATTGTTTGCTATGCGGGTTGACGGTATGGTCTTGTTTCACCTCGCTTTATATTCGGAAAGCGAGGGTGTTCCGTCGCTGATTGGTATTGAGCATTGCGGGAGGGCGAGGCATGGAAGTCCTCTGGGGGTTGCTTGGCCCAGAATGTGGAATGTCCATTCGACGGGTCCGAACGCTCGGGCTCGGCGCGGCAGTGCGGTATTTCAACAATCGGGCCGTTCCCGGTGTGGGCGGCGTCTGGTTCGGCCGACAAGTGCTTCTGGCCCTGGTGGGTATTTATGTGGCCCAATCCGTTCGGTCGCGCGGCAAGCCGGTCAGAAACATCGAAACCGCCAACGCCGTGGAGGCGCTGGCCTGTATGTTCGCCCTGGAGAGCAACGGCCACCAGTCCGACCAGCGTCTCCGAGGTGTGGAGAAACTCAGGAACAAATCGAACCGGTCTTTTTCTCTGCTGCGCCGGCCGGGTTTCTACGTTTCCCAGCCCATGCGCATGGCCGCTGTGCAGGCTCTTGCGACGCTTGGCCTGGTCCGGTCTGATTCCGGCATGTTCAATGCCTATGAATGCGCCCAAGCCGGCTGGGATTTCCTGAAAGATGCGGGATTGACAGGGCCATGCTACTATTCCAAGAGCGCGCTGGATGTCCTGTGCGACTGGGCCGTTGATGGCGGCAGAGCCCCGAACGCCCAGAACAAGTTGAGCGGGCTTTTATCGCCTCTGGAACCGCTTCCCGCGCAGGCGCGCGGCGACCTGGCGGACCTGCTCACGCGTGGAGGCGGGGATGACGCCAAACGCAGGAAGGATGTCCTTGTCTGGGCGGGAGAGCTGGCCGTCGCGGCAACGCAACCCGTGACCTGGAGCCAAAAGCCTGACTGCCTGTCGGACGAGCATTGGCGCGACCTGCATACTGGAGCGTCCTTTTTTTTGGCCCGGGACGCGGCGCTTGATTTTTTGGACAGTGTGGAGGTCTTCCTGGGCGAGGTCGCCCCGGGCAAATGTTTGAGCCTGGGCGGGGAGTTTCCGGACGCACTGGAAGCGTCCGCCGACAGGCTGAGGAAGCTTGCCCAAGACTTCCTGGATTTGGCGGGGGACGGTTCCCCGCAGGACATGGCCTCGGTCTTCTGCCGGGAATGCGCTGCAAGCGATCCGGTCACGACCTTGCGCGCCCTGGTGGAGCGCGACGGGCGTTGCCTGCGAAGACGAGGGGAGGATATCTTTCCGGGTCCGGCCTTCCTGGGAGGACAGGCCGCGCAGGGCGCGCCAGCGGAGAAGTCGGAAGCGGATGAAGAAGGCGCCGGCCAGACTCAACGGATCGACACATTACCGCCCGGCATTTCATTTCGCATACACAACATGTTCCTTTTCAGACTCGATCTGACCGGTGAACTCGGTACATGGCTCAAACCGACCCAGAAGGAGGAGGGGGAGCATGTCCAATAACCGGCGGAGCGCTCCTTTGTCCCTGATCGATCATTTCGAGGCGCCTCAAGGGTATGTAGGCCATTTCGGATGGTTGTGCGGATTTTCGGCGGACGCCACTTTCCTGGACCTGGCCGCGGAGCGGTTTACCGGTTTTACGGCCCCGCGTCGCGCGTATGGGGGAAAAATATCCCTGGCTCTGCTTTTGGACCCAGGCCACCGGCAAATCGCCCCGGTCGAAGTTCCAGGGGTCATCCACCTTGGCTCTTTAATCGACAAGCCCAAACCTTTCGCTCTGTTGCATGCCAAGGTTGGCCTGCTGGGATACCGGCACGCGGAAAAGTCGGACCAGTGGATGCTCCGGCTGCTTGTTTCCACCGGCAATTGGACCGTGCATACCTTGGAGCGCACCCTGGATCTGGTCTGGAGGGCGGATTTGGAAAGCACGGACGCCGCTTCGCCCGAAGTGGAGAGGGTTCGCTCCGATATCCTTGCCGCCTGGGACATGTTCAAGTGGTTGTTTGCGTATTTCGACACCCGAATCCTGAACGCGCAGGCCCTTGCCGGACGTGTTTGCGAGACAGAGCGCGCGGCCGCGCTGTTTGGGACCTGGGTGCGGAAGGTGGCTGAGGACAGGACCGGTCAGGCGGTTCAATCGCGCTACCTGGACAACAGGAAACGGTCCCTGCTGGATCAACTTCCTTCCCGTATCCGACAAGAAGGCGGTGCGGTGTCGCGTGGCGGTCTGGCCATGGGGTCAGGCTTTTTCCAGGCGCACGCCGACCACAGCGCCCCGCCTTCCGTGCTGCAAGCGATCGTGAGCCTGCTGCGGAAGGAGGGGTTGTTGACCAGGTCCGCCAAAGTGGATGTCTTTGCCAATCCCGAGGCCTGTCAGGGCGTGGCCGACGCGGCCCAGGCCATGTTGCGCGCGGGATGGACGCTGCGCCGTCCGGGTGTGCATGCCTGTTTTGGCAATGCGCAGCGATTGTTGCACGCCAAGTTCCTTTTCAGCGCCAACCAACGGTCCAACACGTGTCGCAGCGCCTGGTTGTATCTCGGCTCGGGCAACCTGACCAAGGCGGGCTTCGCTTCGGCCGTCCACCCGCAACAGGGCAACCTGGAGGCCGGCGTGCTGATCGCTCCCAAGGGGCTCCTTTGGCGGGAGGATTCCTCCGATCCGGACGGTACGCCCGTGGAGGACCTTCTTCCCGTGCAGTGGGACGAGGAGAGCGCCCTGGTGCAATCGGATCTCACCGCTGGAGCGGACATGTCTCCCCACGATGGCGAATTTGTTGCTCCGCCGATCTCCTGGCTGCGCTGGTTTCGCGAAAAAGGGCGGGGAATGCTCGAAGATTCAGGCGACGCGCGCGGGCCATACGAGGTGCTCACACCCTCGGGCGCCGTGTGTGAGGCGGCAAAGAAAGATCGCCGCGTGTTCTGGCCCGAGGAGCATCCTCCCCGACAGGTCAAAGTTCGCTGGTTGGCCGGAGGCCGTTCCCTGGAGTCCGAAGTGCCGGTGCTGGACGATTACGGAAGGGTGGCCGCCACGGAACTGCCCCGCCTGGATTTGGACCAAGCCTGGTGGAGTCTCTACGAGTTCCCCGCGCCGCCCCAGGATGATGGTCCGGGAGACGATATTTCAGACGAAGGGGGGTGTTTCCGGGAAGGCCGGGACGACAGGTCCTCCTTGCCGGAGTCTGCCTATCCGATTCGCAGGATGATGCAGTTTATCGAGGCCGTAGCCGACAAACAAACCAGGCTGTCGGAAGTCGACTGGCCGTCGTGGTGTTCACGTCTGGAGCAGGTGCTCTGTCTGGCGTCGGGCAGTCAGGAGTTGCAGTATTTCCTCCTGCTGGGTTTGAATCCTCTGCACCCGTTGCGTCATTGCGCCTTTCGACCTCCGTTCGCCGAGAATTCGGACGGGACGCCCGGCAGCCTCTATGACGCGGCCCTGACGCGCGTGGAGAACGCCTGGGGCATGGCCGGTCTCCCAGGCCTGGGAGACCTTTCGTGAAAGGGCAATTCCAGGGATGGGATGAAGTCGGTAAGCGTTTGCGCCACCGCGTCAAGCAGGAAGCTTCGCGAGCCGACCCCTGGCTGAACCAGGGACAGCGCGACTCCCTGGAGGCCATCGCCGAACGCATCAACCATCACGGGCTCATCCTTGCCGACGAAGTCGGCATGGGGAAAACCCGCATTGTCGCGGCCGTGGTCAAAGCCGTGATGGACGCCGGGGGGCGAGCGGTCATGTTCATTCCCCCCGGACTGGGCTACCAATGGAACAGGGAACTCCGGGACAGCAAGGTTTTCGCGCCTCCGGTGCTGCGCAGCTTGTGGGATTACCTCAAGGCTTGGGAACCGGGGGCGGAACCCTCTCCTTGGTTTCAGTGCAATGCGGTGCTGGTTTCCCACCTGTTTTCCAACTGGCGTTTTCACGCGGCGGGAAAGAGTTGGCGCTGGGCGCTGCTTCCCACGCTGTATGCCTATTGGCGAAAACGCCAGGGTCTTCCGTTTCCGAGGTGGGGGAAGGACGAGGCGCTCAAGGACACCTGGGTACTGGCGGCCGCGAAAAGTATCTGCGAGGCGATCCCCGGGGATACGGACCATGCGGCTTATCGTCGCATGGAGGAAATACGCGAACGTTGTAAAGGGACGAATCTCCTGGATGGAGAACTCTATGGTGCGGGGCAGTCGTTGCGTGAGCCGTTTGAACGCGTCGTTGGCCTTGGCCTGGGCACTTTCGACTTGATCGTGGTGGACGAGGCGCACAAGAGCCGGAGCGTGGACAGCGCTTTGACGCGCCTCATCGATACCGTGGTCCTGCACTCGGCCCAAGCTCGCAGGTTGGCCATGACCGCGACTCCCGTGGAGTTGGATGTCAACCAGTGGCGGCAATCCCTGCAACGTATCGGCATGGAAGATGTCCAGTTGGAGCGCATCGGTCCCGTTCTTCAGGAGTTCGCCGAGGCGACGCGAGAGGTGCGTCAACGCTGGCGCGGCAATGTGTCTTGCAGGGAGTGCTTTAAGAAGGCGGCCGTGGCCTACCAGGAGGCGCTCTCGCCCTTTCTGATCCGGCGCGACAAGCGCGAGGACGAAACCGTTCAACTGTTTGAAAGAAGTTCGCAAGAACCGTATTACGCCTACCGCCAATGCATCGAGATTGACATCGATGTCCTCAATCTCACCAGACCCTGGAAGCAGGCCGTATGCGCGGCGGAATCCCTTTCCGTGGCCGAATCGAACTCTTGGGATTCGAAAACCAAGAGACTCCGGCTCACTTTCGCCAATGGACATGGACTGGCCAAAATTCTGGACGAGGCCAAATGCGACGACACGCTGGACGCGGAACAGACCCGGCAGGACACAGGGGACAACGCTGCAACCAACAACGAGGAGCCCGCCGGACAGGGCCAGGACAAACGCAGGGAACGCGTCGATTGGTGGAAGGGACGGGTGCAGGGTGTTTTCACTTCGGCGAAAGGCGTGCTGTTTGAACATCCGGCCATTCGGGCCACTGTCGAAGAAATTGAACGCCTTGTGCAATGTGGTGAAAAAGTTCTTGTCTTTGGGCGTTATACCGTGCCCATGCGTGCTCTCGTACAGCTCCTCAACGCGCGTGAAATGCTTCGCAGCCTTCAGGCCGGGCGGAGTTGGCCGCAAGCGAAAATCCACGACGCCGAGTCAGACGAAGACAGCATGACCGCGGCCGTTCTCGCGGCGATCTCCCAAATGCAGGTGCGTAAGAGCGTGTCCTCTCTCAACGCGACGCTCGGTACACAATATAACCGTCTGGAAAGGATGCGGGAAACCTTTCGGAAAAACTTCATCGAGCGTGTGGAGGCGGGGTTGGCCGGGCCCATCGGGGCGCTGTCTTCGCGTGCGGTAACGTTGTTCGCGGCGTTCAAAGACGCCACCCGGAACCAGGAAGCGGCAACTGGTCTGAAAGCCCCTCTTCAACTCGTCAGTCGTGCCGTCATGAACCTCATTGGGCCGGACGAAGCGCTGGAGGCCTCGACTGAGGAACTGGCTCGGGCGTTTATCGATCTCATGGACGCGGTTACCGACAAGAACGAGGGAGACGTCAACGGCGATGGCCTCCTGGATGAGGAGGAGACGCACGCCCTGTGGCCCCTTGTGGAGCAGCGTCTGGAAGAGGAGTTCGGCGTGAATCGGGGAGGTTTCGCCCGTCTCATGTACGGAAACACCTCCCATCCCTCGCGGCGGATCATCCAGGCCGGCTTCAACCGGCCGGGGAGCTTCCCACGGGTGCTGGTGGCCCAATCCCTGGTCGGACGAGAAGGGCTCAACCTGCATCAGGCCTGTCGCGTCGTCATTTTGTTGCACCCGGAATGGAATCCCGGGGTCGTGGAACAGCAGATCGGACGCGTGGACAGGGTGGGAAGCCATTGGGGCGCCATGCTGAAACAGGCGGTGGCTGAAAACGCATCCGGGGAGTCTTTGCCGCGCATCCTGGTGAAACCCGTGATTTTTCGCGGAACGTACGACGAATACAACTGGCAAGTGCTCATGGAAAGATGGGCCGACCTGCGGGCGCAACTTCACGGTGTTGTCGTGCCGTTCGATCAGGCTCAGGGAGTTTCGTGCGACCTTGCCATAATTGAGGAACTTTCTCGCGCGGCCCCCACCTTCTCCCCCGGGCGGGCGAAACCTGGCGGAGCAGGAACCCCATAGAAGCTTCCACGTCACGCCTGTGTCGCTTCGATCCGTCGCGTCCGCTTCCCGGTGTGTCGCTTCATTCCCCGTCCCCCCTTCCCGAAGGGGGAACGGCGTGGCCTTGGTTTGGAGCGTGTACCTTTCGATGGCGCGACGGCCTATAAACCTCGTATCCCTGCTCTTTGACTATGGCCGGTATCTTGATCACGGCCTGGCGATCATAGTCCTTGATGTCTTTGGGCAGCTCGTTCCAGGGAACCAGATAGGGACTGGTCTTCTTCAGGTGGTCGCGGTCGCCTGGCCGCCAGCCGTCCTGCAGGCGCTCCAGGTTCCAACGGGCGTGCTCCAACTCGGCCAGTTCCTCGACCACGCCGGCTCCGCTCATGTCGAACGCCACGATCTCGCGGTCCGAAACCTTGCGCAGTCCCAGGCCGACCCGGCGCAGCTTGGCCTCGATGTGGTCCACCTGCTTGAGGTTCGACTCGCGCATGCTCGGGGCCAGGTCGTCCCAGTCGGCCAGGGCCGGTTCGATGGAAGAGAGCTTCTTGCCGCGCTCCTTTCGGTATTCCGCATGGGCGTTTCTGGCCAGGCGCTCCCGGTCCTCGTCGGTCAGGACCTGGCTGGGGGCGGGCGGACGGACAAAGAGGCGCAGGGTTTCCAGGTCGGCGGGCAGGGGCAGGAGGTTTGGCCGCGAAGACCAGAACGGGTCGCTTAGCAGCCTGAGTCCCTGGCCTGGGCCGCCTCGCATCAGGCCGATCCGGGCGCCCAGGGCGGCCGCGATGACACATTCGCAGACGCTCATCGGGCCGGCGTTGTCGAAGGCGAAAACGGTCACGTCTTCCGGGGCCAGGCCCGAGGCCAGAATGTCCGCCCAGACCCGAAGCGGCCCCAGAGGCGTGAACTCGTGTCCCGGAAACAAGCGTTTGCCCGGTTCATAGGCCGGGTGCTCGGTGATAGGTGTTGCACCGAGCTTTCGCGGCAGGAATTCGGGCAGGCGGCAGACCAATCGAACCGCGTCCCGACCGCCCAGCAGGTCGCCAACCAGGCCGCTGACGCCCGTCGTGATCCCCGCGCAGATGACCGTGCCCGAGGCGTCGGCCAGGGCGTGTTCGACAAGGGCGCGGCAGTCCTCCAGGCCGGACGCGGCCACGGGGTCGCATCCGCCGGCCACGATGCACACCGGTCCGTCCAGGGGCGGGTCAAAGGGCTCGCCGTGGGCCTTCAGGCAGTCCCTGGCCGCCTCGGCCGGGTCTTTGCTGGCCTCCAAGGCCTGGCGCCGCGCCTGGTTCGCCTTGGCCAGAATCAGAAATTCCCTGGCCCAGTCCAGACCGGGCAGGTCCCGACCGGCCACGCTCTCCATACGGCGCAGGGTCTCGATCAATTCGTCCACGCGGCGCAGGGAACCGTCGCGTATTACGGCCTGGGCAAAGGCCTCCAGGGCTTCGCGGCCGCGCCCGCGCAGCAGTTCGAGCATGCCGATGTCGTGGCAGGTCCAGGGCATGCCGGTGTCCATGTCCGCGCGTCCCCGGGAGATCTCCAGGGCCTTGTCCAGGGCGGGGTGGAGCAGGGGCAGAAAGTCGGCGGTCCGCTCCAGGATGATCTTGCGTTCCAGGTAGCCGCGCAAAATGGCCGGCTCCGTGGGGTGAGCGGCGAAGGCCTTGGCGTACCAGTCCACGGATTCCTGCAGGTCGTTCCAGCCGTAGGACCGGCCGACCAGCACCAGCCCCACGGGGTCGCCGCCCTGAGGGTCGTCGGCCAGGAGCCTTTTCAGGTCTTCCCGTCCGTGTGTGACCTTGGCCTCGTCGCCCGACGCGATGCGTATTTCGGCCAACACGCGTTCAAGGCGGGGGTCCTGGCTTGGCCCCAAGGGCTTCAGGGCCTCTTCGGCCCGGTCCAGGTTGTCGGCGCGTATCCAGAGCCGGGCCATCTTGCAGGCCGTGGCGACCGTGTCGCCCCCGTGGTCGAGCAGCATGGCCAGGCGGTCGACCTGCTTGCGCACGGTCTCTTCGTCCAGAACGTCGCCCTGCATGGTCTTGTGCTCGGCGATGTCTTCCAGAAGGCGAGTGAAACAGGTGTCCGCGTCTTCGATGAGGGCGGCGATGCGGGCGGCGTCGCGCGACCATTTCTTTTTCAACGTCTTGAAATCGCTCTTGTAGAGGTTGTCGTGCACCACACTGGCCCAGGCGTGCTGCATGAGCGTGCGCACCTGTATTTCGGCCTTGAGGCCGCCAAGCTGGTGCTCGGTGTCCGGGTTTTCCTGGCCTGGGAGGGGGAGAATCGCGTCGCTGTCCGCATTTTTGCGCAGGCACACCACGAAATGCACCGAGCGGTAGCCGAATTCCGAGTCCTTGAGCTGGTCGGCCTTGTCCAGGGAGTTTCGTTCGTCGATCTCGAACAGGTCGCGGATGCGCGCGCAAAAGCGTCGCACCTGGTCCGTGGTCTCGGTGACGACCCGCACCCCGCACAGGTCGGTCATCTGGGCGAAGGGATCGCCGTACTTCTTGCGTTCGATCTTTTCGGCGAAGCTCTCCAGGGTTTTCACCCGGCCCTGAACCAGGGAGTGGATGTCCAGTTCCTTGCCGGTCTGCCGAAGCGCGGCTTCGAGAACCTTGGCCAGGGCGGCGTAGCGTTCTCGCATGCCGGCGAAGGCGGTCACGTGGGACGTAAGATCGGGTGTGTCGTGCTGGTCGCTCATGGTCGCTCGCGGGGTTGGGGGGTGGGGGGGTGCGCCTCAGAACACGCGCACGCCCCCGGCTATTGCGGCCAGGTCACGGGGCGGTCGCGGTGCATGAGCATCCAGTCGGCGTTTTCGGCCAGGGATTCCCGGCCCAGCTCCATGACCAGGGTGATGAACTGCGCCTCGTCCGGGCCTGGGCGGTTCGTTTTGTTTGCGCCGGGCGATTCGGGGGGCGGACCGGCGAGGTCGGCGGCGCGTTGAAAGATGGCGGCCATGCGCGCGTACTGTTTGATGTGCTGGTCCAGGCCGAGGCGAAACACGTAGCCGGAAAGAAGGGCCGCCAGGGCCGGCAGCAGGCCGATGCCGGTGATGGCCCAGACCTTGACGCCGGGGTTGTCGCCCATGGCGGTGTGTTCGCTTTGCAGCGCGAACCAGGCCACCGCCAGAACGAGGCCGGAGACGAAAAGGGCCAGGGCGGCGAGGTCCAGGCGTTTTTTGCGGGCGCTGTCTTCCCTGTTTCGCTTGGCGAAGTATGCGGCCTGGTCGGCGATCCAGCATTTTGTGACAATCGCCGTTTCCGGCTTGTTTCGCGCGGCGTGCAGGTCGATGGTGCGCAGGGCGTCGCGAATCCAGGTGATTTCGCTGCGGTACTTGCGCAGGTACTGGTCCGACGCCTTGATGGGCACGGCGGCCAGCCTGTAGAACAGCAGAACCCGCAGTCCTTCCGCGAGTCCCCTGTAGTCGATATAGCGCGTGGACCCGCCTCCGGTCTTGTCCCAGGCGTACACCGAAAAACCGGCGACGAAAAACAGGATGTACGCCCCAAGCGCCACAGGAACGGACGCGATGTTGGAATACCAGTTGAAGGCAAGCAGCATGAGTCCGGCCGCGGCGAAGATGGCTTGCATTCGCCGATGGGCTCGACGTTGCAGTTCTCCGGCCAGTGCGTCCGCAGCGGAGAATGCGCCGAGGATGTGTTTTTCTCCGGAATGCAGAGGAACTTTGGCCTCATCGAGTCCGAGGTATTGTCTGGACTGCTCCAGAAGTTCGGGTTTCGACCGCTTCAGGCGTTCGGATTCGGCGTTGAACGTGTCCAAGGCCCGCAGCATGGCAGTGGTTTCCCGGGCCCGGTCCTTGTCGAGCACGACCCATTGGAACAGGTTTTCGATTCGGCCCGAGCCCTTTCGAGGCACGTACAGGGCGTGTACGATCCGCGACTCGGGCGCGTCGAGCAGCATGGCCGGGTCCGTGCGGTCGCGTCGGGAGGGGCCGCGCAGAAATTGTTTCATGACGCAACGGGTGCCGCCGGCCTTGGAAGACTCCTTGCCGTCCCACAACGCGAGCAGGAGATGGCTGTGCCTGGCCAGGTAGCTTCCCACCAGGGTGTACTGGTTCTGATTGTCCTCGAAACGGGGCGGCAACGGGATGGTGAACGTTTCGACGCAGCTTTGGAGCAGCGTCCGAAACTCGCGGCGCAGTTCCTGGGGCTTACGATGCGGATGGGCCGGGGCGTCGAAGTCTTTTTCGAAATGGTCCGCCGATCCGGGCAGCACGGCCACCAGTTCGCATCCCATCTCCAGGGCGGCCCGGGCGAAGATCATGTCCGCGCCTTCGGCCAGGCCGCTCAGACAGCGGATGGGCGTGTGTCGGTACTGCTTGCGAATTGTTTTCAGTCTGCTCTTGATACACGACAACAGCTTTTCGTCGTGGATGGGGTCGATGTCGCGATGGCCGGTGACGGCCACCACCAGGGGGATCAGGTGGGACGCGCCTTCGGGGTCGTTGAAGGCCCGAACGGCCGGCTCCGGGGATTGGGTGTCAGGCATCGCGTTCTCGCAAAAGGTTTTCGAGGTTTTGGCGCACTATTCGCGTGTGGGGATGATCTGGCCCCAGTTTTTTTTCCCATATTTGCAAGGCCCTCCTGAGGAGGGGCTTTGCGCCCTGGTAGTCGCCCTGGGCGTAAACCAGCGTTGCCAGGTTGTTCAGGCTGATGGCGACATCCGGGTGGTCAGGCCCCAAGGCTTTCTCCCGGATTTCCAGAGCCCGCCTGTGGAACTGCTCCGCGCCCGGGAAATCGCCTTGAACGCGCAACAACTCCGCCAGGTTGTTCAGGCTTTGTGCGACATCCGGGTGGTCCGGCCCCAGGGCTTTCTCCCGGATTTCCAGAGCCCGTCTGTGGAACTGCTCCGCGCCGGGAAATCGCCTTGAACGCGCAACAACTCCGCCAGGTTGTTCAGGCTTTGCGCGACATCGGGGTGGTCAGGCCCCAGGGCTTTCTCCCAGATTTGGAGGGATCGCCTGAAGAGCGGCTCCGCGCCAGGGTAGTCCCCCTGGGCCTTGAGCACCATGGCCAGGTTGTTCAGGCTGTTGGCGACATCGGGGTGCTCCGGCCCCAGGGTTTTCTCTCGGATGTGCAGGGCTCGCCTGTAGAGCGGCTCTGCGCCTTGGAAATCGCCCAGGGCCTGAAGCAGCGATGCCAGGTTGTTCAGGCTTTGCGCGACATCCGGGTTGTCCGGCCCCAGGGTTTTCTCTCGGATGTGCAGGGCCCGTCTGTAGAGCGGCTCCGCGCTTTGGAAATCGCCTTGGGAGTGAAGCAGCGTTGCCAGGTTGTTCAGGCTTTGCGCGACATCGGGGTGGTCCGGCCCCAGGGCTTTCTCCCAGATTTGGAGGGATCGCCTGAAGAGCGGCTCCGCGCCCTGGTAGTCGCCTTGGGCGTAAAGCAGCCCGGCCAGGTTGTTCAGGCTGTTGGCGACATCGGGGTGCTTCGGCCCCAGGGCTTTCTCCCAGATGTGCAGGGCCCGCCTGAAGAGCGGCTCCGCGCCCTGGAAATCGCCTTGGGCGTAAAGCAGCAGGGCCAGGTTGTTCAGGATTTGCGCGACATGGGGGTGTTCCGGCCCTAGAGTTTTCTCCCGGATGTGGAGGGCTCGCCTGGAGAGCGGCTCCGCGCCCTGGAAATCGCCCTGAACGCGCAACAACTCCGCCAGGTTGTTCAGGCTTGTGGCGACATGGGGGTGGTCCAGCCCCAAGGCTTTCTCCATGATATGCAGGGCTCGCCTATAAAGCGGCTCCGCGCCAGGGTAGTCCCCCTGGGCCTTGAGCAGCATGGCCAGGTTGCTCAGGTTGATGGCGACATGGGGGTGTTCCGGCCCCAGGGAATTCTCCCATATCAGCAGGGCCCGCCTGTACAGCGGCTCCGCGCCCTGGTAGTCGCCCTGAGCGTAAAGCAGCATGGCCAGGTTGTTCAAACCGGTTGCGACATCCAAGTGGTCGGAGCCCAGGGTGGCTTCACTCAGGGTGAGGCTTTTTTCGCTGTGGTACCTGGCCTCTTCGTAGTTTCCGCTTCGCCAAAGCAGGGTGGAAACGCTACCGCAAACCCCGGCCAGTTCCTCTCCCGGCATGCCGTCTTGCTCGCAGGCCTCCACGGCCTGACGGTAGGTGGCGGCCATGTCCAGGTTGTCGCCGATGGTGAGCCACAGGGCTACCAGGTCGTAGACGCGCGCGTCGGCGGTCATGCGGGCGATCATAACCGGGTGGGAGAGAAACGTCTTCAGCTCCCTCCACCGCCCGGTGGCCACCAGGTGTTCGGCCAGGTGGTCGCGGGCGTAGGCGTCCATGTCCCCCGCGCCGCGCTGGAACGCGGCCCAGCCCGCGTCGGCCAGGCGCTCGTGCCCTTTTTTCGCCAGCACCAGATACTTTCCGGCCTTGTCCCGGTCGGCCAGCCACTCCAACAGGGTGCGGTGGCAGGGACGCAACACTCCCCCCTCCACAAGCACCAACGCCCCGAACATGCCTGGGTTTTCTTCCGTTTCGTACTCGTCCCAGCCCAGTAGTCGCCCGGCGTGGTCCAGGGCCAAGGGCACGCGTGCGGCGGCCATGACTTCCAAAAGCGGGCGGGCCACTGCTTTGTAGGCCTCGGGCGCGTTCCCCGCCCCGTCTAGGGGAAACTGCCTGGCGAAAAAACGGGCGTAGTAGCCGCCCAGGCCCTGGGGAAAGGCCTGAACGTCGTCCAGGCTGAGCCGGTCCTGGCGCAACTCGTCGAGAACGCAACGCACATAGAGAAAGATGCCCTCGCTACGATCGAGAATCGTCTCCAGAACCTGATCGGCAACGGGCTCGTCCCGGTTGAATGCGCGCAGATGCCGGGCCAGGTAGTCACGCAGGTCCGCCCGGTTCTCGCCTTCGAAGGTGTCCATGGACACGTGGCTGAAGCCTTGCAACGGGTGGAGCACCTCCTGTTCCGGCCGGCTGGTGAGAAACACCTTGAGCCAGGGGGGCGCCTTCTCCAGCCCCTGGGCCAGCATGTTCGCCAGGTCGTTGCGCCCGTTTTGCGTGGCCTCGTCCAGGGCGTCGATGCACAGCACCACGTTCCGGTCCGGCCGGGGAAAGTTGGAGGAGAGCGGTTCGAGAATCAGGCTCTCGAAAAGGGTCGAGGCGTCGGCCTCGGCGAGAATTTTCTCCAGGTCGAGGGCCGCCAGGCGGTCGTGGTAGTCGGGCAACTGCGTGCCCAGCTGGCAGGCCAGGGAGAGCACGCAGGTGCGCGGATTGGACCGGAAGACGTTGTCCCACGAGCAGAGAAACACCCCGCCCACCTCGCGGCGCTTGCGGCACAGCCAACTGGCGAAGGCTGTCTTGCCGCTGCCGGGCCTGCCCGTGAGCCAGTAGAGCTTCTGGGCGTTTTCGTCGCGCAGCCAAGCGTCCACATGGTCCTTCAGCCACTGGCGGCCTTCGAATCCGGCCAGGTGGCGCTCGATCTCGGCGTCGGCCCGGGTCAGGTCGTCCCCCAGAAGGGCCAGAAGCCGCGAGCGGCCGCCTTCCTCGTCCAGGCGTCCGTGCTCCAGGGCCTGGCGCAGCCGGGCCAGGCCGGCCTGGTAGCGTTCCTCCCGCTCGGCCAGGGGAATGCTGTCGCGCATGTCCAGCCACTGGTAGCGGGCGATGGAAAGGGGCAACTCGCACCAGACCACCATCACCGGCACGATGCGCAGGTGCTTGTCCAGGGCGCGGCTCAGTTCGTTCAGGCAGAATCCGTCCGGCCGGCGGGCGGAATGGGGGGTGACCAGAAACACCAGGCAACTCTGGTCGGGCGCTTCGGCCAGCCAGGCCAGTCCTTGTTCGATGGCGTGGTCAAAGGCCGGAGTCCCCGGAACCAGGCGCTCGTGGTCGATCCAGACCGTGTGGCCGCAGGCGGTCAGGTCGTCTTTCAGACGGTTGGCGAATTCGGCGTGCTCGTCGTGGCCGTAGCTGAGAAAGATGCGCTTGCGCGCCTCGGGGGCGGTTTTCATGCGGGACTCCGATTCGTCCGGTTTTCGCGGTGGAGACAAGTCCGAGGGGAGCCTTCGGGACGAGTCGGGGCGGGCAGGGCTGTCGGCCATTCGACAAGCCTATCTCGCATTCCACGTCAAAAGGGGCAGGCGTGACCAATACCTCTTGCCCATGCTGCATACTTCGCGGGGGGCTGATCGTCCAGCCGTACGGACGGGCAAGACAAAACAACGCACGCGCCGCGCGTCGCCACGCTGCGCGACAAGGCCACGGCGCGTCTTTCCGGCTGGCGCTTCCGGGCTGGTTGTGCCAGGAACACCCGCATGAATACGCACTCCCCCGTGCCCGTGGTCCGGGCGATCATCGTGGACCCGAAGAAAAGAGTCCTGCTGCTGAGGCGCGACAATACCGGCTATGCCTCGGGGCAGTGGTGCCTGCCGGGAGGAAAGATCGACCACGGACAGACCGCGGAAGCGGCCGTGATCCGCGAAGTGCTGGAAGAAACCGCGCTCACGGTGGTGAAACAGACGTTTCTCTTCTATCAGGACAGCCTGCCTCAGACGCCAGACGGCATGCATTGCCTCAACCTCTATTTCGCCTGCGCGGTCGAGGGAACGCTCAAGCTCAACAGCGAATCCTCCGAGTGCCTCTGGGCGAACAGAGAGGAACTCGCCGGCCTGCCCATCGCCTTTCGTAACGGCGAAGCCCTGGCCGACTACTGGAGTCACCCCCAAGGCGCGGGGGGCGCAGACGCATGCACATGATGGCAGGGATTTGCCCGTGTTGAGGGCATGACTTTTTTCGCAGCAACGCAGCCGGCAAGGATTTTCCAAAAGGCTGCTATGCCATACGCATGACCAGCGGCGTCTTGCACCGCGCTTTTCATTACGCTTTTCAGGTCTGAGGATTCGGTAGGGAACAAAGTCCTCGCAAACCCAAAAAGGGTCCGCGACTTTCGTCGCGGACCCTTGCTTTCATGGTGCCGAGGGGGTGAATCGAACACCCGACACAGGGATTTTCAGTCCCTTCACAATGCTTTCACTCGCCTTCACTGGATTCCACTAAAACCGTTGACTGGAGCCACTTCCAGGCCTATTTACCTTCACAGAGCTTCACTCGAAAACACCTCGTTTCCTCTGTTTTTGGGGGACAGGTGGGGGACAGAAAGTCCGGGGGACAAGATGGGCTACCAGTGGCACCAGACCAAGCACGAGGGCGTAAGGTATCGGGAGCACCCGACCCGGAGGCATGGCGTCAAGCTCGATCAGTATTTCGCCATTCGCTACCGCGTGGACGGTAAGCGTCGGGAAGAAAGTTTGGGATGGGCAAGCCAGGGGTGGACCGCCCAAAAAGCGGCCTTGGAGCTTGCCAAGCTCAAGGAGGCTCACCGGACAGGCGAAGGGGCCGTGACCTTGGCAGAAAAGCGCGCACAGGCCGAAACCGAGCGCAAGGCCAGGCAGGAAGCCGAAGCCCAAGAAGCCCGTGAGGCGATGACCTTTACCGAGTTCTTCACGAACCACTATGCCCCGCACGCCTGTCAGGACAAGAAGGCGTGTTCCTTTACACGGGAAGACTCGCTGTTTCGCAACTGGATATCCAAGGCCATCGGTTCGCGCCCCCTTCGGAAGATTGGTGTGGTGGACCTGGAACGCCTCAAGCGCGCCATGAACGAAGGCGGTCTGAAGCCCCGCACCGTCGAATATGCCCTGGCCGTGGTTCGTCAGGTTTTCAACCATGCGCGCCGTCTGGGCTTCTATGCGGGGGACTCCCCCACCAGGCTGGTGAAGAAACCCAAGGTGAGCAATGCCCGCTTGCGCTACATGGAGCATTCCGAGGCGGAATCCCTCCTTCAGGCCTTGGGGGAGGTAAGCCCGGACGTGAGGGACATGGCCTTTCTGTCGCTGCATTGCGGTCTACGCTTCGGAGAGGCCGCCGCCCTGACATGGAACAACGTGGACTTCTCCAAGGGGCTCTTGACCCTGCTGGACACGAAGCACGGCGATAGGCAGGTGCCCATGACCGCCCTGGTCAAGGCCATGCTTCAAGACCGGGCATGGGATGAACCCACCGGCCTAGTGTTCCCCGCCCGTGGTGGGGGCCAGCGGGACCGCATATCCAAGACCTTTATGCAGGCCGTGGACCGCCTCGGGCTGAACGCCGGGCGGGAGGACGCAAGGGAGCGCGTCTGCTTCCATACCCTGCGCCACACGTTCGCAAGCTGGCATGTTTTGGCCGGGACGGACCTCTACACGCTGGGCAGGCTCATGGGCCACAAGACGCCTGCCATGACCGCCCGGTACGGCCACTTGAGCCCGGAAGGGGCGGCGCGGGCCACGCGAGCTTTCGAGGCGGCCATGGACGCACGGACCAAGCGCGCCAAGGTGGTGAGCCTGGATGTCCGGGGGATGGAATGATTACCGCCACAAATTGACTTTCATCGTTTTTGGGCGGTAAGTCAGGCAAGGGGGTACCGTAACCATGGCGCTTGTCATCAAAGGAATCCTTGAAGAAAGCCGGGACTACTACCGCAAGCTGAAGCTGGAAAACGTTGGTCGCTTGCTCATAAATCCAAGAGGCTCTTTATACCGAAAGGATGAAGGCGAAAGCTCCTTTCTCTACCTGCGCAGGGTTGAGAAAGGAGCAAAGCGACATATCTACATCGGCAAGAGTGATTCCGCCTATGCCTCCCTCATTTCCCAGGGACTTGCCCTGCACACCAAGGCCGTTGGCGCAGTCCGTGAAGCCAAAGCCGCCATGAAGGAACTTGGAATGTCCAGCAAGGAAATAAAAACCGAGGATTACTTTCCCGTCTTGCAACAGCTTTTTCAAGTCATGGCCGATAGCGGGCTCTGGGACGAAGGAATGGCTCTCGTCGGCTCCTGGTGCTTCAAGGTCTATCAAAACTACTGCGGCGTGGAATACTTCCCGGAGCGTACTCTTGACGTGGATTTCGCCATTCGCCTCCCCTACCGTGGAAAAAAGGTCAACCTCGGGGATATGCTCAAGAATCTGGGGCTCGAAGAAGTCATCAACCACGCGGACGGAACGGTTTTCTACCGGGGCGGCGAACTGGCCGTGGAATTTCTCAAGGACAGGGTGGGGGATGGCCGGGAGCGCGGCGGTGTGTATGAGGCCGACATCGGCATCGCCCCGGTGGCGGTCCCCTACATGCGAATTCTGCTGTCCAATCCCATGGAGGTCAAAGCCCGAGACCTTGGCCGGGTGGTGGTGCCGTCCATGGCGGCTTTCCTCCTCCACAAGCTGCTCGTGGCCTCGGAGCGTCGCAAGGAAGACAAGCGCCTGAAGGATTACCGGCAGGTGGAAGCCGTCGCCAAGGCCATCTTGTCCAATCCCGCCATGGTCGAGGACGTAGAGCGTGTTGCCGGCGGGCTGCACAAAAAATGGGTGAAAAAAATAGCGGCCTCGGCAGGGAAAGCCGGTGCGGAGCTTGACGCTACGAATGTCGTCTTGCGGATGTCGGGGATCATCGGGAGCGTGTAATTCTGTGGGGCCAAATCGTAGGCCGCGACATCCACCCTGTGAGGAATATTTTTCATCTGAGGGCATATGCGTCGTATATGCCCCAAAACCTTTTGGAGTGCCCTCCCGTCTCTGATACTCTTCCCGTGAAATTCATATCTCACAGGAGGAGTGCTTTTATGCCGAACACAGTTGATGCTCTTGTTCAAGAGCTTAAAGACTCTCTGCCGCCAGTATTTGCTGGGGCGGCCTTGGACAGGTTAACCGGCGATGCCATCCTTTGGAGAACAGTTCAGAACGCTCGGTCCAACAAACAAATCCCGGAAAGTTGCTTTGTCTACTCGGGGCGCAAGGTCCTTGTCTGCCGCGACGCTTTTCTACACTGGTGGCAGACATCTCTGAGTGAATCTCCCCGGCGTAATGAGGGATCTTAGCCCATGGTTGTCATCAAGGAGGGCAAGCACCTCAAGCCCCAGCAGTCGATTCGCAAAAAGGGCCTCGAATGCATGGGCGGTCAAGCCGGTAGGAGCGCGTAGCCATGAAACGCAAAACCCCCAACCACATGGGCCGGGGGTTGCGGGAAATGGGACCGGACACCCCTTTTCTCGCCAACCAGGCCCGCGCCGTCAAGACGTTTCTCGTTCCCCTGGCCGCCTGCGAATGTGCCCCCGCCATCCTGGCGGCTTTCCCGGCGCGCGCCTTTCACCTGGGGGTGGCCTGATGCCGGAACACGACAACAACACCGCTTCCGCCCAGCGCGCCCGCCTCCTTGACGCCTTGCGCCGTGAGAGTTTGACCACGCTGGAGGCCCGGAGCAAGCTGGACGTGCTGCACCCCGCCGCGCGCGTCATGGAGCTTCGCCGACGGGGGCATAGCATCGTGACCGTCTGGACCGTGGACCTCACGCCCGAGGGCAGGCCGCACCGCGTGGCCAGGTACATCCTTCGCTAGGGGGGGGGGGAGATGAACGGTCGCATCGACTTCGTCCGCGTCAACACGGCGGCCTTGGCGAACCTGCCCGCTCTGTTGGAGCGGTGGTTGCCCGGCGGCAAGCGCGAGGGGGGGGAGTGGGTTTGCGGCTCCATCGGAGGCGAACCCGGCAGCTCGTGCTCCACGAACTTGGCCACATGCGTAGGCGGGGACTTCGCGGGGGAAGCGCGGTGGAATGACCCTGTGAGCCTGTATGCGGCCCTTCAGGGGCTCAAGCAGGGAGAAGCCGCCCGCAAACTGGCGCGGGAGCTTGGCCTTGATCCTGGGGACGGCGCGGCTCCGGCCGGGACAAGGGAGCAGGCGCGCAAGCGCATGGTGGCGGCTTACGACTATTTCGGGGCGGACGGTCAACTTGTCTTCCAGGTGACCCGGTGGGAACCCAAGACCTTCACGCAGCGCAGACCAGACGGCCAAGGTGGCTGGATTCCCAGCGTCAAGGGAATCGACCTTGTGCCTTACCGACTGCCTGAGGTGCTCAAGGCCCGCACCATCTTCATCGTGGAAGGCGAGAAGGACGCGGACGCCCTGGCGGCGATGGGACTTACGGCCACGACGTGCGCGCAAGGCGCGGGCAAGTGGCGCGACAGCTACAACCAACACTTTGCGGGCAGGCGCGTATGCCTTTTGCCCGACAATGACGAACCTGGGCGCAAGCATGTCCAGGACGTGGCCGCGCGGCTTCATGGAATTGCCGAAGTGGTCAAGGTTCTCGACTTGCCCGGCCTCCAGCCTAAAGGCGACGTTTCCGACTGGCTGGGGGCCGGGGGAACGCGCGAGGCCCTGGTGGACTTGGCAAAGGCGGCTCAGGAGTGGAAGCCCTCAGGGGACCAGGCGGCGGCTCAAGCGCGAGCCTTCCGGTTCCTGCCCCTTTTGGCCCTCCTTTCCGCGCCAAGGCCCACGCGGTGGCTCATTTCCCCTTTCCTGGAAGAGGGATGCCTAGCTGAAATGTTTGGCGATTCCGAGACCATGAAGAGCTTCCTGGCCATTGACCAGGGGCTTTGTATCGCCTCGAGAACGCCCTGGCACGGCCACGCCGTTCCAAACCCCGGCGCGGTGTTCTACCTGGCCGGCGAAGGGTTCCACGGGCTGTCCAAGCGCATACAGGCCTGGACCGTGGCCCACGGCGTGGACCCGGCCACCATTCCGTTTTTCGTTTCCAACGCTCCGGCGCAGCTTCTGGACGCCGACGGCGTGGCGGACGTGGCGGACGCGGTGGCGGCCCTGGCCGAAGAACACGGCCCCCCCAAACTGGTCATCGTGGACACGCTCAACCGCAACTTCGGCCCCGGAGACGAGAACAACTCCCAGGACATGACCCGCTTTGTCGCGGCCCTGGACGCCCTGAAGGCCCGCTTCGGTTGCGCGATCCTGGTGGTGCATCACTCCGGCCTTGCCAACAAGGACCGCTCTCGGGGTTCGAGCGTGCTCCGGGCGGCCTTGGATTTCGAGTATCGGCTTGCCGTCAAGGGAAACGTCCGCGTGCTGTCCTGCACCAAGAGCAAGGACCATGAGCCCCCGCAGGACATGGCCTTCGAGCCCGAGGAAGTAGGCACGGGCTGGACGGACCCGGAAACCTTGCGGGAAATCACGTCCGTGGTCCTGCGCGAGACGGAAGCGCCAATCGAAGAGACCGGGCAGGAGCCGACAGGGGCGAAGCGTATTGCCCTGGAAGCGCTCACGGAGGCCTACGCCGAAAGGGGCGGGCCGGTTCCCCTCAGCGAGTGGCGACAGGCGGCCTATGCGCGGGGCATTTCTCCCGGCGGTCAGGACGCCAAGAAGAAGGCCTTCGCTCGGGCGCGCAAAGAGCTTGAGGAGACCGGTTTGGTCTGCTTTGAGAACTCTCTGTGGTCGCCTTTCCCAGGGGGACAAAGGGGACAAGGGGGACATGTCCCCCCAATGTCCCTGGGCATAAGGGGGGGACAAAGGGGACACACCCCTTTAGGGGTGTCCCCATGTCCCCCTGCCTGTCCCCCTGACCGATGGGAAGGACCGGGGGAGGTTCTGATATGAACCCGGCCCGCGTTCTTTCCGACCTGGGAGTTTCCGTTTCCCTGGTCGAAGACAAAATCAAACTCTCCGGCCTCGACCGTCTGGCACCCGACGCGGCGGCCCGCGCCGTGGAAGTCGCCAAGGCCAGCCGCGCCGAAATCATCGCCACCCTGGGGGCTCGCAAAACCCCGATCCCTGGACGGGACGTTCTGGCGTCCCTCGACCGATTCTTCGCTTCCGCCCGCCCGCACACGTTCGAGGACGGCGCAGCGGGCCTTGTGGCCCCCGAGCACCGGCCCCCGTCCGTGGAGGTGGTGCGTTGCCCTGTCACGGGTGAGGACCATCCCCGCACGGCTTGCACCGCGTTCGGCGGTTGCCCTGACCTGAACACCTGCCGGGCCTTCAGACGCCCGAGAACGCTTGGAGGTCGTAATGGCTAATAATCGCATCATCGTTCATGTTTTTGAAAAAAATGGACACGGAGAAGTAGTTCAAGTTGCCCTGCAAGAATTTAAGGGCCGCAAATTCGTGGACGTGCGGACATGGTTTCCCGACAAGGCCACGGGCGAGATGCGCCCCAGCCCGGAGGGCCTTGCCCTGAACCTGGACCAGCTTTGCGAACTCTTGGCCGGGCTAGCGAGGACAACATAATATAATTTTCGTGCGCACGCGCGCGTGCGCGAAGGAGGCTTTAGCATGGCCAAAAATGAAACTCACGGAATGACAGGCCGCGTTCATCACCGGCGCATTCCTGGGACCAAGCTTACCGAGTGGGAGCATCGTTATGTCCTATTTTATTGCGCCGATCCGACCAAGACGAATGCGGAAATCTTGACCGAGATCGGCTACCCTTGCGACCCAAAGTTCTACCCCTTCAGGGGCTCGGCCATGTGGCGCAAGCCTGCCGTGCAAGAGGCCATCCACGAGCGGATGCAAGACGTGATGAAGCGCCTTGATATGGACATGTACAAGGTGCTCAAGCGGCTTGTGGACCTTGCCATGACCGATTCCACCGATGTGGTGGATTTCAAAGACGGCAAGGTCAACATTAAGAATTTTGACACGCTCAAGGCGAACCACAAAGCTATCATTGCCGGCGTGGAACAAACGCCGGGCGAATTCGGCACGGCCACCCGGATTAAATTCCGTGACCCCTACCCGGCCTTGGAAAAGCTCTTGCGCGTGCTCGGAGCGGACAACCCCTCCCGGCAGTCTGCCGTCGAACCACACAAGCTCCAAAAAGCCGCCATCCAGGCCGTGAGGTCGAAGAAAAAGAGCGTGATCGATGCCTGCCTTGATCTGGAAGAGGCCGGTGTGCCGATTCCGCAAACCCTGCTCATCATGTTGAGCAAACAGGCCGGCGAAACGCCCGAAGACGACGGCCCCATGGTCATTCCGACGCCGGAAGAGATGGCGGCCAGGGCAGAGGCCAAGATGCGTGAGATCAATGCCCAGCGGGAAACCTTCCTACCCGAGCGCCGTGAGCAGGTCGCCCAGATCAAGAAGGAGATGGCCCAAAACGGCCGTGGTGACTCCTTTGCTCCCGAGAACGTGAAGGACGAAGGGACGGAATAGTCCGTAGCGAAGTTCATAGGGAGATAGCACATGCCATTCTATGCAATGCCAGCCACGTCGGCCTACGGGAATCGTGACCCGAGGGTGAGCGAACGACTCAAAGCGTGGATAACCGGAGCCGGTGAAGCCGTCTGTGGCGTCATAGGCCCCGGCACAACCGAGGATTTGACCGCTAACTGGATCAGTCCATTCGAAGGCGACAGCCTTGGCGACAAGCTCCAGAAGGTGGGCGGATTTATCCAGGGCGAAACGGGAAAGACGTCCAAGACCACGTTGAACTCCAGGCAGGTTTGGCAGGGAAACCAGCCCTACAAGTTCCAACTTGAGTTGAAACTATACGCCCTCCAAGACCCCGAAACTGAGGTCATGCAGGCTATACGGACCCTGAAGCGCCTCGCCTCGCCCAATGCGAACAGTGCCGTTCCAGTCTTTGGGGCGGATGGGTTCAATGTCGGAGACACCCCAACAGTAGTACAACTGTGTATGCGTGGGACGATGATATACAAAGACTGTGTCATAGAGAACCTTTCCATACCTTACGACAAAGAGATAGGTAAGGATGGGAAGTGGATTCGCTCCACGATCAACATGCAGATTTCAACAATCGCAATGCTCAGCAAGAGTGATATTTGATGATGCCGAAAGACCCCATGGACAACCTGACCAAGTTCGCTTCGGCGCTGGAACAGAACACCCGCAACGAAGCCCCGGCCATTCTGCGCCAAGATGTTTTGCCTCTCCTGAGCAAGATCGAGCGAAACACTGCTGGCATCGTTTCCGGCGTGGGGCAGGCAGTCAAGGACGCCACGAAGGCGGCGGCCAAAACGCAGAATGCCGAGGCCAGAAGAGCGTCATCCCGAACGGCAAGACAATCCCCGGCCAAGGCAGAAAAGAACCAGTCCTCAAACGCCAAGGCCGCGATGAAGGACGTGGCCGACGTGGTGGCGGGCGAGGTCGCCAAGGCCGTGGCGAAGGGCACGGCGGCGTCTCGGAAGAGCGCGCCCAAGTCCGCGTCTTCGCCGTCTACCCCAACCGCTCCGCAGGCCGTGGCGTACAGGCGCGGGACAAAGGGCTGGTTTGTCGAACGCAAGGATTCGAGCCAAGCCGAGGCGAAGTCTGCCACGGCCATGGCCGAACGCCGCGACGAACGGGCTCAGGAGCTACAGCGTAAAGGCTTGCTCGACGTGCTCAAGTCCGCGATGGGCAAGCCATCCGTCCTCAAAGGCGGTGGGGATGCGAAGGACGCCGCAGCCTTGTCCGCAGCTGGTCCTATCTGGGGCGCTATCCAAGAGATGGGCGAGTTCGCCGGGGACGCAAAAGACGCCCTTGACCGCGTTCGTGGTGACAAAGCCAGCCCTTTGGCCAAGGCCGAAACGACCACGACGGGGCTCATCCGTGACGCCGTGGGCAGGTTTACGCGGTTTGCAGATTCCGGAGACAAGGGCGTTGCGGTGCAAGAAGCCGTGCTGGAAGAGCAAAAGAAGCTCGTAAGCCAGAGCCAGGAAGCCCGGCGCGCTGACGACAAGAACACCCAAGAGATCAAGCAGGCCATTGCTCAAGGTGGTGGCGGCGGTGGCGGACTTCTTGACACCGCTCTGGATATGGCCGGTGGAGGGAAAGGCGGCAAGGTCGGAAAGATTGGCCGCATGGGACGCATGGGCCGCTTTGGGCGTGGTGCCGGAAGTTTGCTGGGCAGTTTGTTCGGGGTTGGCGAGGCAGGCGGGGCCATCGGCGAAACCGTGGGCAACGCCATTGGCGCGGCAGGCTCGAAAGTGGGCGGTTGGCTTGGCGGGGCCAGCAAGATCGCCTCGCGGGGCCTGCCCGTCCTGGGTGGCCTGCTGTCCGGGGGCATGGAGTATGCCCTGACCGGGAGCGTGGCCAAAGGCGTTGGGTCAGGCGTGGGGTCCACGGTGGGGGCCATTGCTGGCGGGGCCTTGGGTAGTGTGCTTGGCCCGGCTGGCACTGTGGGTGGCGCGGTGCTCGGCGGTATGGCCGGTGACTGGCTCGGGTCGAAAGCCGGCGGGTTGGTTGATGCTCTCATGGGCCTGACCACCGCCGTTGAGGACTCGGACAAGAAACACGAGCGCGAGGCCAAGGGATCAAAACCTTCTGGCGGATTCTTCGACTTTTTGTCGAACGCCTGGAGCGGGGCAAAGGACACCGTAGGCAAGGGATGGGAGGCCACCAAGGGGGCCGTGGGAGGGGCCTATGACGCAGCTAAGGGCGGTGCGGGGAAAGCCTGGGATGCGACCAAGGAGGCCGGTGGGGCGGCATGGGAGACAGTAACGAGGTGGACCGGCCTTGGCGACTCGACGAAGAAGTACGAGAGCGGTTCTCGGGGAGTATCGACGGTTTCGAATGGCCAGGGCGACCCCGGAGGCGTGAGCTACGGCACATATCAACTCGCCTCCAAAACCGGCACGGCGGCGGCGTTCATGCGGTCGAAAGAGGCCGGTGCATTTAGTCCACAATTTGCGGGCCTGACCCCTGGCACGCCTGAATTTTCCGCCAAATGGAAAGAAGTTGCGGCCAAAGACCCCGAGGGCCTGCATAAGGCTGAAAAAGCGTACCTTGAGCGCACCCACTTTGTTCTCCAGGCAGCGAAGGCGGATAGTCTTGGCTTCGACATGAGCAATCCGGCCCTGCGCGATGCGGTTTGGTCGGGCTCGATCCAGCATGGCCGTTTTGGCAAAGTGCTGGAAAAGGCGGCGGCGGGCAAAGACCTGCGCTCAATGTCGGCTGAAGATCAGATCAAAGCCATGTACGATGCGAGGAGCCAGTACGCCGACAGCCTGGGCGTAACGCCAGCGGCAGGGAGTGGAAGGTACAAACGTGAGATTCAGGATGTTCTTGCCCTCAACTCGAACTTCCAGGAAAAGAAGGGGGCCTCTGCCGAGGCCGTCCCTGCCGTACAGCCTTTGGCCTCTGGCGTTGACCAGCGGCGGGCTGACTTGAACCAAAAGATTGCCGATGCCGAGGCTTCCGGTAACACCAGCAGGGCCGATGCCTACCGTAAAATAGCAGCCAGAGAAGGCGTCGACCTCAATGCCAAATCGACTGTCGAGGCCAAGCCGGTAACACCTACAGAACTCGCCATGAACGCCACCACTAGGGATGCAGCCGTACAGCGCCGTATCGCCCAAGCCGAAGCGTCCGGTGACACGGCCAGCGCTGACAAATGGCGTGCCTTTTCCGCAAGCAAAACCGCCAATCCGGAACCGAAACAAGCCGAAGCGACCCCGGCAGTGGACGCTACGGCCGAGGCAAAAGGCCTTGCCCAGGACATGAAGGCGGCACAGGCGCAGTTCGCATCGTTCGCGGGCAACATGGTCGATGAAACCCCGAAGTCCATGGCGGCCATGGTCGGCAACATGGCGCAGTCTGTGCTTGCCGTCTCCACGATGCAAAAACTGACCACGCCTCCCTCCGTGGCGGACATAAGCCCGACGTTCGGCACGGCCATGAACAACATCAACATCCCCGGCTTGTCTGACCTGACCGCGAAACTAGAGAAGATGGCGGAAGGGCTCGGGAACTTCGGCAAAGAGAAAGAAAGGGACACTGAAAGTCGTGAAACTCCAGCAATACCGATCGAGTTTGACGACTCACTCTTGGTGCTCTTCTCGCATGACAGGCTGTAAATCGCAATTTAACGGCAGAAAGTATGCATAAAATGCAAACCTTGAGAAATGAAGTTTGCAGGGGAAGCCAATGCAACGGGAATAAATGATTTATGATGACAGGTGTCATATTCATGATAATGTCTTCAAAATTCAGTATGGAGACAAACCATGGATATCTGCGGCGTCGAAGACTTGACAAGTCGTCTTGGTCTTGCAACAAACCGAATCGATTTTATTTATGAGGCTCTGGGCACTCGTGTTGGCGCACTCAAGCAATTCAGTGAATCATCAATCGAGGCCGCCATGGATGTGCTGGCTGACGCGGTGCATGAGCTGCGGCAGATCGAACAGGCGCTGGCGAAATGGTGAACTAAGGTCTTACATGCCATAGGCATTAAAAAGCCCGCCTCCAGAAATGGAGGCGGGCTTTTTGATGCCTGGAATCTGGCGTTGAGATGGAGGGTAAGGATGGTCCGCCCTTGGCCTACGCACTCTGGGCCTACGTCGACCCGTCCCAGAATGGGAGCGATGCTTTTGCATCGGTGAATCCAAGCGGTAGTAGCAATCCGCGCCATCCCTATGCACCGCCGTCTACAGTCTCTGAAGAGACTCCATCCTTGACGACCCGTGGGAGCGCTCTCGTTCCAGGTAGGAGAGCATACCATGAGGCCTCACGAAGTCAAAGAGAAGGCCCACCCTCTGTGCGAGAATGGGCCAAAAGAAAACCTGGAATCTGGCGATGGGGAGGCAGGTAAGGATGGTCCGATCTTGGCCTACGCACCTCAGGCCTACGTTGACCCGTCCTGGGGTGGGAGCGATACTTTCGCATCGGTGAATCCAAGCGGTGGAAGCAATCCGCGCCTCCCCTATGCACCGCCGTCTACAGTCTCCGAAAAGACTCCATCCTTGACGACCCGTGGGAGCGCCCTCGTTCCAGGTAGGATGAGCTTACCCCGAAGGCGTGTTGGGTTCAATCATGTCCGAGGCCAAACACTTCCAAATTTTCGCCTGTCCACAGCCCGAATCGGCTTCCAGGATCGTTCCTGGCCGGCTTACCTAAGCATCCCACGCCAAGGGCGCTCCGCGCTCGGCAACCCCTAACGTAGCTCAAAACTGACCCAATACGGACACTACGAACGCAAACGCTGGCTTGACCCTTTCTCCATGCTATTCCATAACAGCCCGTCATGACAGCCAACGTCGACCGGTTCATCGCAAAATGGAAGCCCTCGGGCGGGTCAGAGCAGGCCAATTCCCAGCCGTTTCTGCTCGATTTTTGCCGTTTGCTGGCCCTTCCCGAACCGGAGCCGGCACGGCTTGGCGAAACGACTTCCTACGGATTCGAGCGCAAGGTTGTCTTCAAGCACGGTGACGGAAGCGAGAGTCGTGGCCGCATCGACCTCTACCGTTGCGGGGCTTTCGTACTGGAAGCCAAGCAGGCCCAGGAAGGGACCATCGAACCCGGTCTTGTGCCGACGGTAGGGTCAAAAGTCGGGCTGAAACGCGGCACCGGCGCTTGGAAAACAGCCATGCTGCGAGCCAAGAACCAGGCCGAATCCTACGCCCGCGCGCTTCCACCCCAGGAGGGGCGACCTCCCTTTCTCATCGTCTGCGACATCGGGCATTGCTTCGAACTGTACAGCGAGTTCTCCCGCTCCGGGGCCACCTACACCCCGTTCCCCGACGCGAAAAACCACCGCATCCTTCTCGACGATCTTCGAGACGGCGAAAAGCGCGACCTCCTGCGCACTGTCTGGCTCGATCCCCTGAGCCTGGACCCCAGCAAGCGCCAAGCCCAGGTGACGTTACAGGTGGCGAAGAACCTGGCGCGTCTCGCCAAATCCCTGGAGAGCGCCGACAACCCGCCTCGCGTGGTGGCTGATTTTCTCATGCGCTGTCTCTTCACCATGTTCGCCGAGGACGTGGGGCTCTTGCCCTCGAACGCCTTCAGTTCGCTTCTGGAGTCGCTTCTCGACGCGCCTGCCGGCTTTGTCCCCACCGTGGAGGAGCTTTGGGCCAAGATGAATACCGGCGGCTGGTGCGTGGCCCTGAAAAAGGAAGTGCTCTATTTCAACGGCGGCCTTTTCCGGGACGCCCGCGCCTTGCCTCTCGACTGGAGCCAACTGACCATGCTTTTGGAGGCTTCACGCGCTGACTGGAAAGACGTTGAACCCGCGATTTTCGGCACCCTTCTGGAACAGGCGCTCGACCCCAAGGTCAGGCATCGCCTGGGAGCCCACTACACCCCGCGAGCCTACGTCGAGCGTTTGGTCCTGCCCACGGTCATCGAGCCCCTGCGCGAGGAATGGCGAGGGGTGCAGACGGCTTCGACGCTGCTTTTGAGCCAGGGCAAGACCAGGGAAGCCTGGGAGGAGGTCAAAGGCTTTCATAGGCGGTTGACCCAGGTGAAGGTGCTCGATCCGGCCTGCGGCACGGCAAACTTTCTCTATGTCTGCCTGGAGCATCTCAAACGCCTGGAAGCCGAAGTGCTCGACTTCGAGGGCGACCTGGGACGCGAAGGCCTCTCCCAGGAATACCTGGCCGAGATGAAGAATCTCACCGTGGACCCCCGCCAGTTCCTTGGCCTGGAGATCAACCCCCGCGCCGCCGCCATCGCGGAGCTTGTGCTGTGGATCGGCTACCTGCAATGGCACTTCCGCACCAAGGGGGACGTGGTTCCGCCTGTGCCGGTGGTTCAGAATTTCGGCAACATCATGGAGCGCGACGCCCTCATCGACCAGGACGGCCTGGAACCCGTTCTGGACAAGCATGGCCAACCCCGGACGCGTTGGGACGGGGTAAGCACCGTGCCGAACCCGACCACCGGCAGACCCATGCCGGACGCAACCCAGCGAGCGCCCGTCTTGCGCATGAAGAACCCCAGGCCATACACGTGGCCCGATGCGGACTTCGTTGTGGGCAACCCTCCGTTTCTCGGCGGAAAGGATAAGCGCGACGAATTTGGCGAAGCGTATTTCGAGGCCTTGCACAAAGCCTATCCCAAAGTGCCGAAGGCGTCGGATTTCGTCATGTTCTGGTGGTACAAGGCCGCTTTGGCCGCCCAGGTGGGGCGGGTGCGGAGGTTCGGCTTCATCACCACGAATTCCCTGAGCCAAACCTTCAATCGCCGGGTCATCGAACCCTTTCTGAGCAATCCCAAGCACCCGGTCAGCATTGTGTTCGCCGTGGCGGACCACCCGTGGAAGGACGATTCGGAGTCCGCCGACGTGCGTATCAGCCTGACCGTCGCGAACGTCGGGTCGGCGGAAGGACGGCTCGTTCGTGTGGTGAAAGAGACAACCGGGGAGAATGGCGAAGTTGACGTGCTTCTCGGAGAGAGCCTTGGCCGCATCAACTCGGACTTGACCATCGGAGCGGACCTTACTCTCGCTCAGGCCTTGCGGGCCAACGAAGGCGTGAGTTGCCCTGGGGTCAAACTGCATGGGGCGGGATTCATCGTTACTCCTGAGCAGGCTACAAGCTTGGGACTTGGCAGACGGCCCGGCCTGGAGCGACACATCCGCCCCTACGTCAATGGCCGGGACCTGACGGCCAACTCGCGCGGGGCCAGGGTGATCGACTGCTACGGCCTGACGGCGGAACAAGTGCGCGACCAGTACCCCGAAGTGTACCAGTGGCTCGTGGATCGTGTGAAGCCTGAGCGAGACGCCAACAACAGAGCCAGTTATACAAAATACTGGTGGATTTTTGGTGAGCCGCGCAAAGACTTTCGACCGGCCCTCGCAGGTCTTTTCCGTTACATCGCAACTGTGGAGACAGCCAAGCACCGGGTATTCCAGTTCCTGGATGCGTCGATCATTCCAGACAACATGCTGGTGAACATCGCGAGCGATGACGCATACATTCTTGGGGTGTTGTCAAGTTCCTTTCATGGACTTTGGGCCGTCGAAGCTGGGGGCCGTCTTGGAGTCGGGCATACACCCCGCTACAACAAGACCCGCTGCTTCGAGACCTTTCCCTTTCCTTCCGATCCGACTCCCGCGCTCAAGGCCAGAATCCGTGACTTGGCCGAACGTATCGACGCCCATCGCAAGGAGCGTCTTGCCGAGCATCCAAAGCTGGCCTTGACTCGGCTCTACAACGTTCTGGAAACACTGCGCGCCAAGCGCCCCTTGAACGACGCGGAAAAGGAAATCCACGAAAAAGGGCTGGTGACCTTGCTGCTCGAACTGCACCAGCAGCTCGACGAAGCCGTGGCTCAGGCCTACGGCTGGCCCGCCGATCTTTCGGAGCAGGAAATACTTTCCCGTCTCCTGGCCCTGAACCAGGAGCGCCAAGCCGAAGAAGCCCAAGGCCTGGTGCGGTGGATCAGGCCCGAATACCAGGCCCCGCACGCCCCCCGCGTGGTGCAACTGCCCTCTGGAGTGGCGGCCCTGCCCACCAAGGCCAAGAAAGCCGCGCTTCCCTGGCCGGGCAGCCTGCCGGAACAGGCCGCCGCCGTGGCTGCGGTTCTCGCCGCCCAATCCAAGCCCGTGACTGCCGAACAGGTGGCCAAAGCCTTCAAAAGAGCCAAGCGCGAACGTGTCGCAGAGCTTCTGGAAACCCTGGCCAGCCTAGGGCAGGTGCGCAAATTGGAAGAAGGACGGTATGCCGTGGCGTGAGCGTGTTGTCCGCTCGCGGCTTGATGACCACTCTGCTTGGTACTTTTGCGGCCCGCCTTCCTTGGAGAGCGGGCCGTTTGCCATTCATCCCGCCGGAGATGTCATCACGACATGGCCATACCGATACACCCGACCCCTGTATTGAAAGGCCGCGAGGCGGCGGCATTCGAAAGGCGGCTTGCCGAACAACGTGCGTTGCCCCTGAAGGTGACTTGCGCCCCGAGCCTGGACGCCGCGAGGAAGGCTGTCTTTGGCGATGACGTGGGGAAAAGTAGACACTGACACGGTGGCGAGGCGATAGGCAAAAATAGGCATCGGAAACAACTACGTGCGAGGGCGAAGGCATGGGGTGGCGGCCGGGGGACTGTCCCCCACGGGCCGTATTCCGACCAACCTTTCCAGGCCCGTTTTCACTCGGCTTCACCCCGCATAATCACAAATCGGGGGACAGATGGGGGACAAAATCCCGGCACAAAGAAAAAGGCCCTACGACGTTCATCGTAAGGCCTTGATTTCTATGGTGCCGAGGGGGTGAATCGAACACCCGACACAGGGATTTTCAGTCCCTTGCTCTACCGACTGAGCTACCTCGGCGCGTGGGAAAATGCATTTATACCGATTGCGCGGCGCTGGCAAGACTTTTTTGCGCTTCCGATCCACGCCAGCGCAAACTTTCCAAAATGGCCTGAACCAGGGGGTCCAGGCCCTCGCGCGAAACAGCGGAGATGGCCACCGCGTCCGGGTAGCGGTGCGTGACCCAGGCCAGTTGGTCCGGGGTCAGGGTGTCGCACTTGTTGAGCGCCAGCAGCCTGGGCACGGCGTCGAGCTGCATTTCCCGCAAAATGGACTCCACCGCTTCCACCTGCATGGCCAGTTCCGGGTGTCCGGCGTCGGCCACCTGCACGAGCAGGTCCGCGCTTTCCAGCTCTTCGAGTGTGGCCCGGAAGGCTTCCTTCAGTTCACCGGGCAGGTGGCGGATGAATCCCACCGTGTCGGTGAGCACGAGTTCGCGCTCCTCGGGAAAGCGCAGACGACGGCTGACCGGGTCCAGGGTGGCGAACAGTTTGTCTTCGGCCAACACGCGCGACTGGGTGAGCGTGTTGAGCAGCGTGGACTTGCCCGCATTGGTGTAGCCCACCAGGGAAACGATGGGCAGCCCGGCCTTGGCCCGCCTGGCCCTGGCCTTGGCCCGGTGCTGACGCAGGTCGGTGAGCTCGCGCTTGATGCGGGTGATGCGTTCGCGAATGCGTCGCCTGTCCACTTCCAGCTTGGTCTCGCCGGGGCCGCGCCCGCCGATGCCGCCCATGAGTCGGCTCATGGCCGGGTTTTTCCCCACCAGCCGGGGTTGGGTGTACTTGAGTTGGGCCATCTCCACCTGCAGCTTGCCCGAACGCGAGGTGGCCCGCTGGGCGAAGATGTCCAAAATGAGCTGGGTGCGGTCGAGAATCTTGCGTTCGGTCTGGTCGGCCAGGTTGCGCATCTGAGCCGGGGTCAGTTCGCCGTCGAAGAGCAGCACGGCCGCGCCGGTGGAAAGGGCCAGGATCTCCAGCTCCGAGAGCTTGCCCTTGCCGATGATGGTCTTGGGGTTGACCTGGGGCGTGCGCTGGATCACCCGTCCGGCCACGGAAAGGCCGGCCGTGTGGGCCAGGGCTTCCAGTTCGTCCAGGGAGGCCTCCAGGTCCAGCCGGGGGGCGCTGCCCACGGCCACCAGCACGGCCCTGTCGCCGTGTCCGGCCTCTTCTCCGGCCACGGGCTGGTCGATGCGGGCGAATTCGTCCTCCAGGGCCTGGGTGACGCCGGCCAGATCCCAGTCGGTCTTGTCCCAGTCCGCGGGGGGAAATATTTCGTAGGGTTTGCCGTCTTCGCCTTCGGCCACGGGCTTCAGGTGGGCCAGGTGCGCCTTGGCGGGCGAGGCCATGTCGTCCACGGTGAGGGCGATGACGCTGTCCAGGCGCAGGAAGAGCATGTCGGTGAGGTCTTCCTGGTCCAGGGAGGCCTGGGTCAGGTGGGTGTGGAGCAGGCGCAGGCCGCGCAGGCGCCCCGACCCCAGACGGGAGCGTTCGAGTTCCGGGATGAAGATGGCGTTGGGCTCGCCCACCAGCACCATTTCGGGGCGTCCCTTGCGGTCGATGAGCAGGGCCACCTGGCGACCCATGGAGTGGGAGAGCACGGCCAACTCGCGAGCCTGCTCGGGCGAGTATCCGCCTCGGGAAGGATAACGCCGGGTGTAGAGGCGTTCCAGCGCCTTGACCTGGCTGTGCTTGAGACCTTCGGTGTTGCCGAGAACTTTGCTGGCTATGGCGACCTCGGGGGCTTCTTTGAGTTGCTTTTCGTGGGAACTAGCTCCCCGAACCCCGTCCGTCAAGGAGTCGGCGGGCTTTTGCCGCCATGGACGGCGATTGCCTGCCGGATCGGCGTTTGGCGTGGTTTCCTGACGCCCGTGCGCCTTGCGCGCGTCAACGCGGCATGGAGGAATCCTCCGCCTCTTCGCGCAACCGGTCCTCGCGGGCGAGATAGGCCTCCAGGGCGCGCAGTCCGGCCTGTTCGCGGCTCAGGTCCAGGTCGTAGGCCAGGTTGGCCAGGCGGCGGTTCATGTCCGGGGGCAGGCTCAGGAGCAGGGCGACGCGATCGGCTTCTTCCGGGCTCGCCTGGGCCACCTGTGCGCCGGGCGTGGGTTGAAGTCTTCGATACATGAGCGCGGCGGAAAGCGCCGTCACCACAAGCTTGGATGTCAGCCAGCCGAAACGGGCATGCAAGACGATGTCCAGGACGAACAGGCCGGCCACGTAGGCCAGGCTGACGGCGCGCAGAATATACAGGTGGCCGAATGCGGGGATGAACAGGCACATGATCAGGCCCATGGGGGTGTCCTTGGGCAGTCTGGAGGCCAGGGGCCAAGCCAGAATGTAGGCCAGGACAAGCATCGCGGCGTAAAAGGCGGGCATCTGAATGGTCATCAGATGAAACGGAACGGGAAGGGTGTCGATCATGCGTGTGCTCCTTCGAGATCGCAGGCGTCACGCTGTACAGCCGGGACCGGGCGATGGCGTTTCGGGGCGTGGGCATGGGACCAAGGCTCGGGCGGCGACGAACCGATACGAGGGGCTTGCCGCGTCATTTTCTTCGCGGTGTCGACGCCGGCTGGCTGGATGTGCGTGCGATTTTTCGAAGAAATAACGCATTGTACAATACGCGGCAATAGAAAATTCGAGCGCCATCTTATGGAGGCGCAAAACCAGGCGTACACCGCGATGCGATCGGCGTAGGCCTTTGTTTTTGCTTAAGCGGGCGTCGCGTTCGCTTCCTGGCGCGGCGCAATCGCCGGGCGGCCCAGAGAAAACGCGGGAGCCGGGCTTTTCGGACTCAGCGCTCCCCGCGCACCACGATGCGGTGGTACATGAGCCACATGGAAACGGCGGAAGTGAGGATGTAGGCGGCCATGTTGCCCAGAAAAAGGTGGGTCAGCCAGCCGAAGACCACCATGACCAGGATGTAGGGGACGCTCGACATCTTGAGGATGTAGAGATGGCCGAGGGCGGGCAGGAACATGGCCAGGATCAGGCCCATGGGCGCTTCCTTGGGCAGCCGCCTGTTCCAGACGAAGGCCAGGAGATAGGCGATGACCAGCATGACGAGAAACAGCAGCACGGGACGAAAAATCATGGACAGCTCCTTGGTATGGCGAAACGCATGGGCCGTGAGATTCGGCGGCGTTCGTCATCCGGTGCCGCGGGCCCTGCGCTGCGATTTTTCACGCAAGGCCCCCTTGTCGAGTTTTTCGCCCCCGGTCAACCTCGCGCGCCTGGCCACGCACCCGACTCGAAGCTTTTGGGAGGGAGGGGGGGGGGAGGGAACCTCGTGTTCACAAAAGGTTCCTTCCCCCAATGCTTTTCTTCTTCCCGCTTCAAAACACTTCGGCCTCGAACCAATAGATTTCGGTTTCCGGATCTTTCCAGGCGTCGGGGGGCAGTCCGGCCTTGCGGCAGGTTTGGGCCAGGAAGGTTTCGCGGTCCCAGCCCCACTCCACGGGCACCTGGGGCAAAAGCAGGCCTTGGAGGGGGCCTCGGCGCATGATGAGGCCGTGTCGTCCCACTTGCACCAGGTTCGGGTCCGGGCAGGGGGTTATGGGGCCCATGATGGAGATTTCCACGGCCAATTCGGGCAGTTCCCGGGCTTCGAGCGGGGGAAAGCGAGGGTCCCGGAAGGCGGCGGCCCGGGCCATGGAGGTCACGGTGTTTTCGAGCGGTCCCTGTCCCACGAGGTTGCCGATGCACCCGCGCAACTGGCCCTGTTTGGTCAGGGTGACGAAGGCCCCCAGGGGCTCGCCCAGCCGGGGGGAGTCGGGGCGGGGGGCCTGGGGCGGGGCGGGGGCGTTCAGGTCGTGGGCCACGGTTTGCAGGGCCAAATCCTTGAGGTAGGCCTTTTCCTGGTCGGTGAGCGAAAAACGAAAGCGCTCCATGGCGGTCCTCCCTGTGGGGTGGCGGCGGCGTGTCGGCCGTTTTTCGCAAGGATAGCACGCTTGCCCGCTCCCCGCCAGTCGGGTATGGCGGGACATGCGCATCCTCTGCGTGGACGGTCCCTATTTCCTGGACGCGTGGCGGGCCATGGGCCATCAGGTCCTTGGCATCGGCACGTCGCCGGGCCTGGACGTGCGGCTCGCGCGTCCGCTTTCCCTGCGAAAGCTGCTCGAACTGCTCGACTCCAGGGGGTTCGTCCCGGACGTCGCGGTCTGGGCCGACACCTGCCAGCCTCCCTCCGTGGCCGGATTGGAGTCGCTGCCCTGGCCCACGTTGGGCTATTCCATCGATCAATACCTCAATCCCTGGCACGTGCCGTTCTCGGTCGGGTTCGACCTGTTTCTGGTGGCCCAGCGCGATTACGTGCCCCTGTTCGCGGCCGAGCATCCCCGGCCCGTTCGCTGGATGCCCCTGTTCTGCAATCCCGAACGCGATCGGGACCCCGGAACCGCGCGCGACGTGCCGTTGTGTTTCGTGGGCACGGTGGGCAGTCCGGCCAATCCGGCCAGGGGGCCGTTTCTCGATGCCGTGGGGCGTTTGGCTCCCCTGGACGTGTCCACGGGGGACTATGTGTCGCTGTTCGGACGCAGTCGCATGGTGATCAACCAGTCGGCCGCGGGGGAGCTCAACTTCCGTCTGTTCCAGGCCATGGCCTGCGGGGCGGCCGTGCTCACCGAGGCCGTGGACAACGGGCTGGAGGTCTTGTTTACGCCGGGCGAACATCTTCTCACCTATCCGCGCGGGGACGCGGTCCGGGCGGCGGCCCTGGCCAGGGTGTGGCTGGATGAGCCCCGTTTGGGCGAGATCGCGGCGGCCGGACGACGCGCGGTGCTTGCGCGCCACACCGTGCGGGCGCGGGCCGAGTCCGTGGCGGCCCATCTGGCCGCGCTGGTCAGAAAACAGTCGCACCGTTCCCGACTGACCGACGGACGGTCCATGCGGGCGCGCATGGCCACGGCGTACGCCGTGCTGGCCACGGACGAGTCCCTGCCTCTGCCGGCCGAACATCGCGGCTTTTATCTCGAACTGGCCGCCAGGACTCGGAGCGTTTGAGCGTGCCGGAAGCCCCCCTCACCCTGGCCGCCTACACCCTGGAGCTGCCCTGGTACGCCTGCGCCCGGCTGCGGCTCTCGGGCCCCCTGGGGGTGTTGACCGGCCTGGTGCGCCCGCGCATGGGCGCGCGCACGGACGGCGTGCAGTACGCCCTTTCGGCCGATGTCCTGCCCGGGGCCGACGTAGTGCTTTTTCAACGCTATTTCCCCATGGAGCGCACCTGGCCTTTGGTGGATTTGGCGCTTTCAAGCGGCGCGGCCGTGGTCTACGACCTGGACGACAATTTCCTCGCCGTGCCGCAAGACCATCCCATGGCCGAAGCCCTGGCCCCGGTTCGGCCCTGGGCCGAAAAACTCCTGCGCCTGGCCGATCTGGTCACCGTGTCCACGCCGGAATTGGCCGAGGCCGTGGCGCCCCTGTGCCGGCGGGTGCGCGTGCTGCCCAACCTGGTGGACCCGGGATTGTGGCGAAGGAGTGCGCGCGCGCCGCAGCGGGAACCAAACGAGGCCGCGCACGTGGTCTTTGCCGGCACGCCGTCGCATCGCGGCGATCTGGAAGCCCTGGCTCCCGCGTTGTCCCGGCTGCAGGCGCATTTCGGGCCGAGGATGGTTCTGACGCTCATGGGGTGCGACGCGCCGGAGCTTTCGGCCAGGCGCGTTCCCTTCGAGCCCGACTACGCGGCCTATGCCCGCGCCCTGGCCGGTCTCGGGCCGGACATCGGCCTGGCGCCCCTTTCGGACAGCGCGTTCAATCGTTGCAAATCGGCGGTGAAGTGGCTGGAATATTCGGCCCTGGGCGCGGCCGGCGTCTATGCCGACCTTCCTCCGTACGCCCCGGTGGAGAACGGACGCACCGGGGTGAAAGTCGGCGCGGCCCCAGCCCTCTGGGAAGAGGCCCTGGCAGGCCTGCTGGAAGACGCGGTTTCCCGGAGAAGACTCGGCCGCCAGGCCCGGGCCGAAGTCTTCGGCCGTCACCGGCTGGACAGCGGGGCCGCGGCCTACCTTGAGGCCTGGCGCGAGGCCGTGCGCATGAAAACCGGGCGTGAAACGCCCCGAACAAGGGACCGACGTCATGGACCGACCGGCTGAGTTGGACTGGGCCGCTCTGCCCGGCCCCCTGCGTTACGGGCTGTTGCTGGGCTCTTCGGGAAGGCCTCATCTGGCGGGACTGGCCCGCCTGGCCCTGGCCACGCCCGCGACCCAGGATTTGGGGCTGTCGCTTTTGCACGCGGCCTGGCGGGCCGCTCCCCTGGACGCCTCCCTGGCCGGTGCGCTGGACGCCCTGAACCGGGGGAGGGCGTTTCTTTCCCCGGAAACGGCCGCCTGCGTTCGCGCCGTGGCCGCGCAGGCCCGTCCCCCGGCCGACACCGGCCCCCTGGCCGAACTGGCGGCCAGGCGCGATCACGCCGGATTGGCCCGGTTCCTGGACCAACGCCTGGCCGCCGGAGACCACGAACTCTTTTGGCGTGCCCACCGGTTGGACCTGGCCTTTCTGCTGGCCGACTGGGACCGCGCGCGCGAACTCGCGCACCGGCCCTGGCCGCAGGGAACCGAGCCGGCGCGGGCCAAGTCGATCGGCGACCTGGCCTTTCAGACCGGCGACCCGGAGACGGCCGCCAGGTTCTACGCCGAGGCCGTTCCCCTGTGCGACGAACGATGGGCTTGCGCGCTCGTGCGCCTCGGCCGGCGGGAGGAGGGCGCGGCTCTCCTGGCCCGGGCGGTGCGCGCCGATCCCTGGAACGTCGGCGCGCTGTTGCGGCTTCACGACATCCTTCAGGAGCTCGACCAACCGGGCCCCCCGCCGCCCGGAGGCGTGGCCGTGTGCCTCTACACCTCGGGCAAGGCCGACGAACTCGACGCCACGCTGGCCGCCCTGGCCGCGTCGAACCCCCGGGAGACCCGGTTTCTGGTCCTGGACAACGCAAGCCCGGACCGCACTCCCGAGGTGCTTGGCGCGTGGTCCGACCGGCTGGGCGAGAAGCTGGTCGCCTTTCGCCTGCCCGTGAATATCGGGGCCCCGGCGGCGCGAAACTGGCTCATGACCCGGCCCGAGGTGCGGGCCTGCGCCTTTACCGCCTACCTGGACGACGACGCCCTGGTCCCCCCGGACTGGCTCGGCCGTTTCGGCACCGCCGTGTCGGCCTTCCCCGACGCCTGGGTCTGGGGCTGCCTGACCGCCGACCAGGCCGCGCCCGGACGGCTGCAGAACGCCGACATCCACCTGGAATGGGAGCGCGGCGACGCCCCGAATCCGGCCTGCCTCTGCGCCCAGGATCTGGACTACGGCCAGTTCGCCTATTTGCGGCCCAGCCTGTCGGTCACGGGCTGTTGCCACCTGTTTCGCACCGAGGCGCTGCTGGCCGGCGGCGGGTTCGACATCCGCTTTTCGCCCACCCAGTACGACGACCTGGACCACGATCTGCGTCAGGCCCGCGCCGGCGGCGCGACGATCTACCAGGGACACCTCAAGGTGCTGCACGCCAGACTCTCCGGGGCGCTTTTGCATCTGGACGAGAGGGCTACGGCCAACAGCATGGCCAACCTGCGCAAGCTGGCGGCCAAGCATCCGCCGGACGCGCTGGAAGCCCTGCGCCGACGCGACGAGGACCTGTTGGCGCGGGACCTGGCCCGCAAGCGGGAGCGCGTGCGCGCGGTTTACGGCGAAGCGGAGCCGGAGACGGGCGGGGCGGCTTGCCCCGGGGCGCCCACGGTCGTATGCGTGGGGCGTCGGTGAAGCGCAACCTGTAGCCAGACGGACAAGAAAACGGTGTCGCATCTTCCCGTGCGCGTTCTGCACGTCGTGTCCGGCCTGGGGCTCGGCGGCACGCAGAAGGCCATGCAACTTTTGGTCGAGCACCTGGACCGCCGGCGATTTGCCCCCTTCGTCTGGTCCCCCGTGGACGGCGAGCGACGGGGGCAGATTCGGCGGTCCGGGGTTCCGGTCATCGTGGGAGGGGATCTCCTGGCCCTTCTCGAACAATTGCGCCCCCAGGTGGTGCACGTGCACCGGGCGGGCTGGGCCGAACCCGCTCTCATAGAGCCTGTCGTGCGCTACCGGCCAAGAGCCCTGGTGGAGACCAACGTGTTCGGCCGCAAGGACGCGTCTTCGGCGCAGGCGCGCATCCATCGCCATCTTTTCGTTTCGCGCTTCTGTCTGGAGCGGTACGCCGCCGTTTACGGCCTGGACCGTCCCGAGCGCTACCTCGTGCTGCCCAATCCCGTGGATACGGATCGTTTCGCCGCGGACACCCCGGCCCAGGACTTTTTTCGCCCCGTGGCCGGCCGGCTTTCCCGTCCCGATCCCGGCAAGTGGAGCGAACTTGTCTTCGCCATGCTGCCCACGCTACGCGAGCTGGTCCCCGATTTTAGGTTCGAGGTGGTGGGGGCCACGGAACGGTTTCTGGCCTTTGTGGCCGAGGGAGGCTTCGAGCGCAACGTGGTGTGTCTGGACCAGCGGGAAACCGACGCGGAGCTGGCCCGGTTCTTCGGCGGGCTGTCCGTCCTGGCCCATGCCAACGACACCGGGGAATCCTTCGGCATGGCCATCGCCGAGGCCATGGCCGCCGGCCTGCCCGTGGTGACGCATCCGGCCGCCGGGCTACGCGACAACGCCCAGCTCGAACTCGTGGAGCACGGCCGGACCGGCCTGGTGGCGACCACGGGGGAAGAGTACGCCCGGGCCCTGGCCTGGCTGTGGCGAAACCCCGACCGCGCCCGGGCCATGGGCCAGGCCGGTCGGGAAAAGGCCGCCGCGCTCTGGCGCGCCCAGACCGTGGCCGCGCGCCTGGGAGCGATCTACCAGGAGTTGCTGGAATCATGACCGAGCTGTTGTCCCTGTACACCGCCCAGGTGCTCGCCCACCGTCTGGGCGCGGGCGACGGAGGGTACGCCGACGTCCCGGCGTCGCCCCAAGCCCTGGCCCCGTTGGAGCGGGCCGGCCGGCGGGCCGGTCGGCTCGTTCTCCTGGGCCTGGGCTCGGGCCGGGCCGTGGCCGCTCTGGAACGCGACCTGCCGCCGGAGACGGAAATCGTGGTGCTGGAACTTTCGCCCGACCAGGCCCGACGCGCGGGCGGACGGATCGGACGGTCCAGGCTGGTGGTCGACACCTCCCCCCTGGCGCTTCTGGCGCTTGTCGTCCTGGGCGGGCTGTGGCCGGGAGCGGCCCAGGGCATCAATCCCGAAGTGGCCGAACCGGAAGCCCGAAACCGCTTGCGCGATCTGGGCCGGCTGCTGGCCGCCTACCAGCCGGCGGAGCTGGCCCGGTCCGCCGGGGAGCACGGCGCGCGCGGGGACGCTTCGCGGGGCGTTCCCGGCCCGGACGAGGGGTTGTGCCTGGGGGCCATTTTGCATCCGGACGAGCCGGACCTGGAGGGGTTTTTCGCCGCTCTGCCGCGCCGTTGCGACCGGGCCGTGGTGGTGTGGGACGCCGAGCGCCCCCCGGACGCCCCCCCGGGGGCGCATTGTCCGGTCCTGCATCTGGCCCATCCGCTGAAGGCCGATTTCGCGGCCCAGCGCAACCGCATGCTCGCGGCCTGCCGGGGAGAGTGGGTGCTGGTCCTGGACGGCGACGAGCGCATGCCCGACGCCCTGGCCGCCCTGTTGCCGGAGCTGATGGCCCGGCCGGACTGGAACGCGGTGGCCCTGGCCCGTCACGGTCTGCGACCGGGCGGGGTGCGGGTGGGCTACGGCCTGTGGCCCGACGCGCAACTTCGGCTTTTCCGCAAGACGCCCGGGCTGCGCTACGTGCGCCCCGTGCACGAACGCCTGGAGGGACTGGCCGGCTCGACCGGCCTGGTGCTGGCTCCGGCGCTGCTCCACCTGGGCGATCTGGTCAAGGACCAGGCGGCCCTGGCCCGCAAGCACGCCCTGTTCGACAAGGCCGGGGGCGGCGGCGTGCGCCATCGGCAGAACGCGGCTTTTCCCGAACTGCCGGAACGTGTTTTTCGGACCGCGATCGAACGCGTGGTGGCGGGGAAGTTTGCTCCCCGCGTCAATTTGGCCGGGCTTTCGAGTTGATTTGCGGCTTCAGGCGGGCTACAGCCTTGCCAGGCCAAAGGGCCTGAAGGTTACCGATGCGCATCGTCTGCCCCCAATGCGGTTACAGCCGGGAAATTTCCGCAAGCAAAATTCCGGCGCGCTCCAGCGTCGCCACCTGCCCGAAGTGCCGGTTTCGATTCCGGTTTCGGGAGGATTCCTCGCCCGCGCCCAATGTGGTGAACGCTCCTCCCTCGAACGCGCCGGCCTATCCGCCCAGTCCTTCGCGTCCCTCCCCGGCCCCTTCGCCGGAGGACATGCGCTCCACGCCGCCTCCGTATTTCGCCCCCTTGGGCGTGACCTACAGGCCCTTGCCGGACGACGTGTGGGAGCCCAAAACCAGGCCCCCGCGCACCCTGAAGTCCACGGCGCGCTGGCTGCCCGATCCGGAGCCCGGGGAGGAGTCCCCCACGCCCAGGCAGCCGGAAAGCGACCGGCGCGGCCAGGAGCGCGACTCCGGCCCCTGGCCCGAGCCTCCGCAACGCAGCTGGGTACGGCCCGAGAAGGATGCGGGCTCCCGCTGGGAGACGAACCCGATTCCGAAGGAAGAGCCGCCCCGGTCCTGGCGTCCCGCCCCCAAGCCGAAGCCCGGGGTTTCCGTTGACCAGGAAACCGACGCCCAGGGCTTTTCGGGACGGCCGGTCGACGTCCGGAGGGTGCCCGGCCACGAGCCGGACGAGGAGCGCGTGGCCGACGCGAAGCCGGATTCGGACCACGAGGCGCAGGCCCGGACCGAGTTCGTCCGCCCGGTCGACCATGTTCCGAACGAGGTCGTGCGCGACCAGGCCGAGCCGGCCGACTTCGGCGGCGAAGACGACGTGGCGCCCCGCGCCGGGGGGCCTGCTCCGGAAGCGGTGTACGCCCCGCAACGGGAGCCGGTTTTCGCGCCGGAACCTTCGGCACCCCATGCCCCGGAAGCCGAGACGCGCCCGGAGGACGAATTTTCGCGCGAGGAGCCCGTTTCTGTCGGCAGACACACGCCCAGCGACACGGCCGGGCTTGACGCCTCGGGAGCGAGCCTGTCGGAGTTGGGAGAGGCCCTGCGCGGCGAGGAACCCGGCCTGACGCCCGATCCCGAACCGAGCCCGCCCCCCGAACCGCCCAGACCGCCCAAGCCGCCGGAGCCCGATTTCTGGGAATCCGCCCGGACGGCCTCCCGTACCCCGCACGAGGCCACCACTGGCGACGAGCCCGTGCGCGACATCTGGGCCCGGTTGCAGGCCATGGGCGGCGATCCGGTTCCGTCCCCCCCGCCGGGCAAGGAGAGCAAGAAACCCCCCAAGGAGGTTTCCCACGTCGCCGAAGCGGCCGCTCCCTGGGACGAGTTCGAACAGGTGGGCGTGGCTCCGGCGTTTCTCAAGACCGTGCGCAACGTGCTGTTCAAACCGGGTGATTTTTTCGAAAATCTCAACCCGGAAGCCGGTCGGGTGCGTCCGCTGATCTACGCCATGGCGGTGAGCGAACTGGTGGCCCTGTTCTGGATGATCTGGAAGTTCTTCGGCCTGGGCCCGGCCTTTTCCGAACTCACCCGGACCGAGGGGTTTCAGGGGCTGGGAGTGAGCGGGCTGGGCAGCCTGGCTTTTCTGGGCCTGGCTCCGGTGCTCATGGTCGGATTTTCGTTCCTGGACGCGGCCCTCAGCCACTTTCTGCTCGGGCTGCTGCGCGGCGTGACCCGGCCCTTCGAGGCCACCTTCCGCATGCTGTGCTACGCGGGAACCCCCTGGCTGCTGGCCGCCGCGCCCGTGCCTCTGCAATACCTGCTGCCGGTGGTGATTATCTGGCACATGGCCTTGCAGGCCATCGGACTCAAGAAGCAGCATCAGTCCGGGTATTCCCAGGTGCTGGCTTCGGTGCTGGTCAAGTGGTCGTTTTACCTCATGGTCTTTTTCGCCCTGTACGTGCTGGCTCTGCGCGCCTGAGCGCGGAATCGCTCCTTTCGGTCCGGCGGTCTTCGGCCGTGCCGGACGCCCCGGAGAATACGCCCTTGAGCAATTGGCTGAAACACTTCTGGAGCAAGCTGGTGAACCGTCGCCGCCAAGCCCGGGAGACCCATCCCAGAGCTTTTCAGGACCTGGCGCGCGAACTGCGGGAATTGGCCGAGGTCGCCTCGCGGGTGTGGCCGGAAGAACCGTCGTTTCAGCAGAAGATCGTCAATATTCGCGAAGAGATGGACCAGCTTGATGAATTGACGTCCAAGCCGGAGTTCCGGCTGCTGCCGCTCAAGAAACGTCTGGAGTTGCGCGAGAGCCTTCTGGTTTCCAAAACGCAGCTCATGGATACGGTCTCCACCGCGCCGCCCCCCACGACAAGGCCGCAGTGACTCGGCAGGCGCGGATCTTGCAGAACTCGTTTCGGCGACCGGCCCGAAACAGCGACCCGGATTGTTCGTCCGGCGTAACCCCTCGCCACCACGGGCCTCTTCCTCGATATGGAGGGCGGACCGTTGCGGCGCGAGCATGTCGTGAAATCGTCCCAGTGAGGCAAACATGAGACGCATCGCCATTGTTTTGGCGCTGGCGACGGCCCTTGCGGCCTGCGCCTTCGACCCCAAGTTGACGGAACAGTCGACCCTGTACGTGGACGCCTGGGTCAAACGCAACAACCCCGCGGTGTACGTGCAACCCATGAACGCGCCGTCCAGGCCTTTCAAGGCCCTTATCGTGCCGTTCAAGGTGCAGCAGGATATCCTCAGCGCCCGGGACCTGGGCAAGCAGCTCACCGAAGTGTTCTGGCAGATCTGGAGCCGCGACGGCGTGTTCCCCGCCTGCTACTACGAGCAGGGCGTGGACAACGTCACCCCGGAACAGGCCGTTCTCATGGCCCGCGACCGGGGGGCGGACTGCGCCGTGGTGGGGCGCATCGGCTACCTTCTGGCCGGCGGCACCCAGTCGGATTCGGCCATCTCGCTTTCGGTGGAGATTTTTGACGTCAACACCGGGCAGCGCATCTGGTCCATGGCCCACGCCGGGCGCATGGAGCCGGGCAAGGCCGACGACTTCATCCTCTTCACGCGCAAGACCCGCATGCCCATGGACCCGCTCTGGGCCATCATGACCGGGTTGGCCGCGGACCTGGGAGGACCGGTCAAGAACTGGAACTACGGCATGCAATACAAGCAGGCCGGGGCCACCCCGGCCCCGGTCTCGATTCCTCAAGAGCAGGCCCCGCCGCCTCCGCCCAAAAAGCCGCTGCAAAGCTCCTATCTGGAGAGCTGACCGCGGGCGCGGCGTCAGGCCGGCGGAGGCCCCGAGCGACGCATCGCCTCCGGCGGCCCGGGACGGGCTCCGCGTGGGGCCCCGGTTGCCCGCGCGGGATGGTCCGCCCGGTCAAGCGTGGACAGGCGCCGCGGCGCAAGGTGGCGAAACACGCCCCCGCGCTTTTTCCGGGGATTTCTCCGCTCTCGCCCGGCCGTATCCGGGGAATCCTTTCGCCCTCGCCCTCCCGCGGACCTTTCGGCTTTCCGCGCGCTTTTGTTTCCATCGTCACCCGTCCGGGGTCCTTTCCGGCCGGCGGCAAACGTGTTACAGGCTGCCCCCAGACACTCGTCCCCAAGGAAAATTCAATGATCGGCATATCCAAGCTCTACTGCGGCGCGGTGGAGGTCTCCGACGCGTTGCGCTACGGCCGCCATTCCAAGGCGTTGCCCTCCCATCTGCTCCAGTTCTCCAAGGACAAGAAGCCCGTGGTGGTCTGGAACATGACCAAGCGGTGCAACCTGAAGTGCGTGCACTGCTACGCCAAGGCCGTGGACGAGTCCGGCTCGGACCCCATTTCCACCGAACGGGCCAAGGCCATGATCGACGATCTGGCCGCCTACGGCGCGCCCGTGATGCTCTTTTCCGGGGGCGAGCCCCTGGTGCGCAAGGACCTGACCGAATTGGCCCATCACGCGGTGAGCCGGGGCATGCGCGCGGTCATCTCCACCAACGGCACCCTCATCACTCAGGAAAAAGCCCGCGAGCTCAAGGCGGTGGGGCTTTCCTACGTGGGCATTTCGCTCGACGGCATGGAAGACATACACGACGAGTTCCGGGGCGTGCCCGGTTCGTTCCGGAAGGCCTTGCGCGGCATCGCCAACTGTCAGGCCGAGGGGCTCAAGGTGGGGTTGCGTTTCACCATCAACAAGCGCAACGCGGCAGAGATCCCCAAGGTCTTCGACCTGCTTCGCGAGCGCGAAGTGCCGCGCATCTGTTTTTATCATCTGGTCTATTCCGGACGCGGGTCCGAACTCATCAAGGAGGATCTGGACCACGCCGAGACCCGGCAGGTGGTGGACCTGATCCTGGACCGCACCCGCGATCTTTTTGACGCCGGCCTGCAAAAGGAAGTGCTCACCGTGGACAACCACGCCGACGGCCCCTACGTGTACTTCCGGCTTCTCAAGGAAGATCCGGCCCGGGCGGCCGAGGTTATGGAGTTGCTTTCGTTCAACGAAGGCAACAATTCCGGCCGGGGCATCGGCTGCATCTCGTGGGACGGTTCGGTGCACGCGGACCAGTTCTGGCGCAACCACACCTTCGGCAACGTGCTGGAGCGGCCGTTCTCCCAAATCTGGGACGATCCGGCCATCGAGCTGTTGCACAAGCTCAAGGACAAAAAGGCCCATGTGGGCGGGCGCTGCAAGACGTGCAGGTTCCTGCCCATCTGCGGCGGCAACTTCCGGGCCAGGGCCGAAGCCTATTACGGAGACCCCTGGGCCGAGGACCCGGCCTGTTACCTGACCGACGACGAGATTCGCTGACCCGGCCGGGGCCGGGCGCGGAACAAGGACTCCTAAGCAAGCGAGGCGACAATGCTTCCCACGGTACAAGGCGATTTCTATCGCGGCAGACGGCTTCGGGCCAGCGCGGCCCTGCGCGATTTCGTGCGCGAGACCAAGGTGTCGCCAGAGCATCTGGTGATGCCCTATTTCGCCGTCGAGGCCGAGGACGAAAATCTGGACAAGCCCATCACCACCATGCCGGGCCAGTCCCAGTTGGGGCTCAAGGCCCTGGTGGCGCGCGTGGGCCGGGCCATGGACAAGGGGCTGCGGGCGGTCATGCTGTTCGGCATCCCGGCCAAGAAGGACGCCAGCGGGTCCCAGGCCTACGCGGACGAGGGCATCGTGCAGCGGGCCGTGGCCGCGCTCAAAGCCGCCTATCCGGGGCTTTTGGTCCTAACGGACGTGTGCCTGTGCGAGTACACCTCGCACGGCCATTGCGGCATGGTGACCCCGGCGGGAGACGTGCGAAACGACGTGACCCTGGAGCTTCTGGCCCGCACGGCCGTGTCCCACGCCAAGGCCGGGGCCGACATCGTGGCCCCCTCGGACATGATGGACGGCCGGGTCCTGGCCATCCGCCAGGCGCTCGACCACACCGGGTTCAAGAACACCCCCATCATGAGCTACGCGGTGAAATACGCCTCGGCCTTTTACGGGCCGTTTCGCGAGGCGGCCGAGTCCGCCCCGCAGTTCGGCGACCGCAAGACCTACCAGATGGACCCGGGAAACTGGCGCGAAGCCCTGCGCGAAGCCGGGGCCGACGTGGCCGAGGGCGCGGACTTTCTCATGGTCAAGCCGGCCGGTCCCTGCCTGGATATCATCCGCCTGGTGCGCGAGAGTTTCGAGCTGCCCCTGGCCGCCTATCAGGTGAGCGGCGAATACGCCCAGATCAAGGCCGCGGCCCAACTGGGCTGGATGGATCACGACAAGGTGATGCTCGAATCCGTGCTGGCCATCAAGCGGGCCGGGGCCGACATCATCATCACCTATTTCGCCGAAGAGCTGCTGGGGCTCTTGTAGCGCCGGCCGCCAGACCGGACCGGAGGCCGATGCCCGGTCCGGGGCGGACAGGATTCAAGGACAAGGACACATCGTCATGCCTTCCCATCGCACACGGTCCGAGGACGGGCGGGACGCCGACACGCAAAACGCCCGGACGCCCGACGACCGGCCTTTGGACAAGCGGCCCTCGGGGAAACCTTCCGGCCATCCCGGCTCCCATCCCGGCGGTCCGCCCAAGTTGTTGCCCAACGGCGCGCCGCCCGTGCGCCTTATCGCCTGGGAGATCACCCGGCGCTGCAACCTGGCCTGCAAGCACTGCCGGGCCGAGGCGCATTTCGCGCCCTATCCCGGCGAGCTCACCAACGCCCAGGCCAGGGCGCTCATCGACACCTTTCCCGAGGTGGGCGAGCCCATCGTGATCTTCACCGGCGGGGAGCCGCTCATGCGCCCGGACTGGGCCGATCTGGTCTCCTACGCGAACGCCAAGGGGTTGCGATGCGTCATGGCTCCCAACGGCACCCTGGTGGACGAGGACAACGCCACGCTCATGAAAGAGGTGGGGGTGATGCGCTGTTCCATCTCCATCGACGGTCCCGAGGCCGCCACCCACGACGCCTTTCGCGGCGTGCCCGGCGCCTTTGACGAGGCCCTGCAAGGTATCGAGCATCTGAAACGGGCAGGTATCGAATTTCAGATCAACACCACGGTCACCAAGTCCAACCTGCACAACTTCAAGCGCATTTTCGAGCTGGCCCAGTCCCTGGGCGCCGAAGCCTGGCACATCTTTTTGCTCGTTCCCACCGGGCGCGGGGCCGAGTTGGAGAGCCAGATCATAAGCCCCCAGGAATACGAGGAAGTGCTCGGCTGGTTCTACGACTTCCGGAAAACCACCTCCATGCACCTCAAGGCCACCTGCGCTCCGCACTACTACCGCATCATGCGCCAGCGCGCCCGCGCCGAAGGCCTGGCTGTGACCCCGGACACCTTCGGCCTGGACGCCATGACCCGGGGCTGTCTGGGCGGGGTGGGGTTCTGTTTCATTTCCCATTCGGGAGTGGTGCAGCCCTGCGGATACCTCGAACTCGACTGCGGCAACGTGCTCCAAACCCGGTTTCCCGAACTGTGGGCCAACACCGAGTGGTTCCGCAAGTTTCGCGACCAGAGCGCCTACCTAGGCAAGTGCGGTCCATGCGAATACCACAAGGTGTGCGGCGGCTGCCGGGCCCGGGCCTACACCATGGGCGGCGACCCCATGGGACCGGAGCCCCTGTGTTCCTACCAGCCCAAACGGGCGGGGAAGTCCTGAGCTTGTGACGGAGTTCGAATCCTGAATCTTTGCCGCACGGTCCGCCTTTTCGACTTCTTGATTCCCGCAATGTAACGGCGGCCGTTCTTCTTCGGACTCGCCCTGGCGGCCTGAGCGGCGTTCTTGGCGGGCGGCGTCGTTGCGAGTCGGTTCGTTTTGTCACGTTCGATTGTTTTGATATTCTTTAACTCTCTCGCCAAGTTGCCTTCTTGGTGTTGAAGAGCTAAGTTTATATTTGTATATAAATATATACTTAGATAAATGATCGATAGGTTTTCGTATGGCAGGACGTGGAATGTGGTCGGCTGATCTGCTGTGCCAGCCTGTCAATAGCACTTCTTCTGGTTGTCGTTATTTTTCGAAAAAGTCCACCGCTTCCAGCAATTGGCCGAAGTGGTACAGAATGTAGTCCGGCTCCACGCCGGCGCTTTTTTTGCGCCCCTGGTTGGAGGCGTAGTACACGGTCTTCATGCCCAGCCGGGAGGCCCCGAACACGTCGCGGTACATGTCGTTGCCCACGAACAGCACCTCCGAGGGGGCAAGCTCCATGCCCATGAGGGCCAGTTCGAAGATGCGCTGGTCGGGTTTGCGAAATCCCAGGTCGCCAGAGACCACGATGGGATCGAAAAAGCTCTCCAGCCCCATGGCGCGTATTTCGGGCAGGGCCCAGGCGCTCTGGGCGTCCGAAACCGCCGCCATCCTGAAACGGGGGCGCAGGGCGTCCAGGGTTTGGCGTACCTCGGCGTAGAGTTCCAGGCGAAACAGGGACAGCCCCCGGTACATCTCGGCCAGAACCGTGGGCAGCCAGATCAGCTTGTCCGGCGGCAACGCGCGGCAGGCCTCGGGCCGGGCCTGGAGAAAGGCCCGCCACACCTCCACGGCGTCGAACTCGACAAAGGACTCGGCGCTGGCCTTTTTCTGTTCGTCCATGCGGCGGTAGTATTCGGCGCGCACGTCCTGCGCGGAGAGGAGGATCCCCTGGTAGAGGAGAAACCGGCTGATGGCGCGGTAGATTTCGTCGTAGGCTTCGTTGGTGTTGATGTCGATGAGGGTGCCGTTGATGTCGAAGAGCAGACCCTTGATCTTCATGCGTGTCCTCTGAGAACGGTTTTGGCCCGTTCCACCAGTTGCCGGCGGTAGTGCGGGTCGATCCAGGAATTGCGGGCGATGCGCAGCAGGGTGATGCCCATGTAATAGGGAATGCGCGCGGTGATGGCGGAAAAGGCCCGCTGTCGGTCGGGAAAGTGACAGGCGTACTCCCAGAGAAAGTGGCCGATGAAAGGCTCGGCCGCCAGGGGATCGCCAAGCCCCTGGTGGAAAAAGTGGCCAAGCTCCCCGCAGAGTCGCCCCAGATCGAAGCACCGGTCGGCCCACTGCATGCGTTCCAGGTCGATGGCCATGACGTGGGGGCCGCTGCCGAAGAGAAAATTGGCCGGGGTGGCGTCGCCATGCACGAGCACCGCCCGGTCCTGCCACATGACGGGGTTGGCCCGCCAGGCGTTGCGCAGGCGGTGCAGTTCGTCGGCCTGGTCGAAACCCAGGCCGCGCTTGATCACCAACGATCCCACCAGGCGGTCGGAATAGGCGTGCACATGGTCGAAGTTCACGCCCCAGTCCCCGGCGGTGCGGTTGTGCAGCCGGGAAAGGAACCGGGCCAGGTTCGTGAGCTTGCGATAGAGCCGGGAACGCCGGTTCTGGTGCATGGCGCCCCGGATCACCGAGTCCAGCGGATCGCCTTCGAGAAATTCGGTGAAGAGCGCGTGCCCCATGGCGGCGTTGTATCCCAGGGGACGCACCACGTAGTCGGGGTGGTGGTCGAACCCCAGGGAGCGCAGGTGCACGAGGTTGTTGTACTCGGTCTGGGTGGCGTAGCGCGGCGGCAGGCCCGACCGGCCGGGCAGGCGCTGAAACTTGCCCGCCACGCGCGCGCCGCTGCCGGCGTCTTCGTACAGATAGACCGCGCGCGACCCCGACAGGGCGAACACGCGCAACCTGGGCGTGCGGGAGAACACGCCCATCTGGGGCAGAAGATCGTCGCGCATAAAGGCGTAGAGCGGGTCGGCGGTGACGACGTGGCCGATGTAGACGCCGGGCATGAGCGCACTCCGGGCGATAAGGGTCCAAACAATCCGCCCGTGGTGCGTGCGAGCGCTGGGCTGAGGCTGGAAACGAGCGACGCCTGTTCGTAACAATTCCGGTCGGTCCTTACAAGCGGGCTTCGTCTCCCCCTGGACTCCGGGGCGAAGCCGGGGTAGAAGCGCCCCGGAACGCGCCGGCCGGGCCCCGGATCTGGCGCCTGGCCTTTTCGACCCCGCGCTTCGGCCCGGGAATGCGTCCGAACGCCGCGTCGAGATCCGGCGCGAAATCGAACCCTTCAGTCCGTTCGTCCCGCCCGGGCCGGTCCCGGCGGGCGCCAAGGTGTCGCCATGTCGCTTAGCATCGGAATCGTCGGCCTGCCCAACGTGGGCAAGTCCACCCTGTTCAACGCCCTGACCCGAGCCCAAAACGCCCAGGCCGCCAACTATCCCTTCTGCACCATCGAGCCCAACAAGGCCGTGGTGCCGGTGCCGGACTCCCGGCTGGACGCCTTGGCCGCTTTGGTGAGCCCCCAAAAGGTGACGCCGGCCACGGTGGAGTTCACCGACATCGCCGGTTTGGTCAAGGGCGCGAGCCAGGGGGAAGGGCTTGGCAACAAGTTCCTGGCCAACATCCGCGAGACCCAGGCCATTTTGCACGTGGTGCGCTGTTTTGTGGACGACGACGTGGTGCACGTGCACGGGGCCATCGATCCCCTGGAAGACGTGAACGTCATCGAAACCGAGCTCATCCTGGCCGACGCCCAGGCCTTGGAAAACCGCATGGACCGTCTGCGCAAGCAGGCCAAGGCCGGAAAGGAGCATCAGGCCCGCCTGGCCTGCGCCGAACGGCTGCTGGCCCACCTCATGGAAGGCAAGCCCGCCGCCAGTCTGCCCGAGCGCGACCAGGACGCTTTTGTCGAACTCTACGACGAGATGCGTCCCATCACCGACAAGCCCGTGATCTACTGCGCCAACGTCTCGGAAGACCAACTGGCCGAGCCCGGTCCCCTGGTCGCGGCCCTGGCCGGACACGCCCAGGCTCGCGACGCCCGCATGGTGGTGGTTTCGGCTCGAATGGAAGAGGAGCTGGCCGCGCTTTCCGACGAGGAGCGGGCCGAGTTCCTGACCTCCTACGGCGTGGAGAGTTCGGGCCTGGATCAGGTCATCCGCACCGGATACCAGGTGTTGGGGCTGGTCAGTTACTTCACCGCCGGCCCCAAGGAGGTGCGCGCCTGGACCATCCACGACGGCGACAAGGCCCCCAGGGCGGCGGCGGTCATTCACACGGACTTCGAGCGGGGATTCATCCGGGCCGAAGTCATTTCTTACGGCGACTACGTGACCCACAAGACCGAGGCCGCCTGCCGCTCCGCCGGAGTCCTGCGCCAGGAGGGCAAGGAGTACGTGGTCAAGGACGGCGACGTGGTGCATTTTCTTTTCAACGTGTAGCGCGCCGGGCCCGTGAAGGACCGGGCGGTCTTTCGCCTTCCCGGCGGGCCTGGAAGCCTTCCGGCCGCCGGGCGAAGGCTCAGGTCGGCTTGTCCACCACGGCGAATTTTTCGCTGGCGGGCGTCGTTTTCTTTTTCCACCAGCACTTCCAAGCCTGGAGCAGGTAGTAGGGCAGGGGCCTGGGAAACGCCTCGGGATGGTGCTTGACCAGGCCCGGGAGCTCGCCGGGCTTGACCATGCGCAGCAGCAGGTTCACCAGTCCTTTTTCCATGAAAATGGGCCGGAATCGGTCGATGTTCCCCAGAACATGAGCCACCATGGCCCTGCGGAAGCTCTCGTGCGGCGGATGGTTGCGCATGTCGCCCACGCTGTTCAAATTGCCCAGCAACGGGTTGGAGCCGAAATTGTTCTTCCCGTGGCGGCGGTAGCAGCCGTGGATCGTGGGGATGAGCAGGGAGTCGCCGATCAGGTTGCAGAAGTGCGCGATGTAGTAGTCCGCGCAGATGGAGAACGTGGAGCTGGGCGGAGGCATGACCAGCTCCAGGGTGGAGCGGCGAAACATCATGCTGCTGGCCGTGGCCCAGACCCAGAATCCCCGCTGAAAGCTCGTCGCGCGCACGTGGCGGAACCGCCCCTTGGACTGGTGATCCATGTGCTGGCCGCCGATGATCTCGCCGGTGGAGCTCATCTGGTACTGGTTCGAACTGGTGAAGGCCACGGTGGGCCCCAGGGTCAGGTGGGCGCGCAGGTGGGCCAGGGCGAAGTCGGGCAACAGCGTGTCGTCGGCGTCCAGCATGACCACGAAACTGCCCGTGGACAGGGCCAGGCCGTCGCGAAAGGCTTCCATTTGGCCACCGTTGGCCGCACGTTCGAGGAGCCGAAAACGCTCCCCGGACCGGTTTTGTTCCAGGAACTCGCGCACCAGGGCCACGCTCTGATCGCACGAGGCGTCGTCCACCACCACGCACTCCCAGTTGTCGTAGGTCTGGGCCAGGACCGAACGCAGACACTCCACGATGTACCGGGCGTAGTTGTAGCTGGTCACGATGAAGCTGACGCGCGGCTTGCGGGCGTGAACCTGGTCCGGGCCGGCGGCGCGTCCGGACGAAAGGGCCTGGGCCTGGCGCATGGCCTGGCCGATCGCGCCGGGCCGGCTCAGCAGATGATGGATCGTCATGAGACGTGCGGTCCTTTGTCCAGGGGGTGCGGGGACGGCGCGTCGCAGGGGCGCGCGTCGCTGTCGGGGGCCGCGGCGAAGCGGGCTTCTATGCGCTCGCGATAGGCCTTTTCGTCCCGCATGTCGGACATGTACCAATTGGGGTCCGGGTTCCAGTCCTTGGCCCGACCCGCGTCGTAGATCCGCACCCGACCGGCCAGGGCCTTGGGCGAGCGGATGGCCAGGAGCGCTTCCAGGTTGCCGGGGCTCACGTCGTCGATCTCTTCGACGCTCGGGCGGCGCTGGAGCGGAATGGCGCAGCCGCAACGGGGGCAGGAGCGCAGTTTTTGCTCCCGGTAGTCCTCGGGCACGCGTCGCCACCAGCCGGGCTCGATAGGCCAGCCCCCGGGGCCGTGGAAAAGCATGTCCAGGCTGGCGGCCACCTCGCAGAAAAACGCCCCCTTGGGCGTGATGGAGGCCGACCAGGTGGTCTGCACCCAGCAGGCGTCGATCAGCCGCCACATTTCGTTTTCGTCGGGCACCATCTCGCGCGCGGCCACGAGCAGGGGTTGGTGCAGGATGCGGTCGGCGCTGTGGTCGTTGCAGAAGAGATGGCCGAAGATTTCGCGCACCAGGGGGCCGTAGCGCCGGCCCAGATCCGCCGGCACGGTGGACCACAGCCCGCGTCGGGTCTTGTCGGGCACGCGTTCGGCCAGGTATTTTGCCATGCGGGCGAATCGGGGATGGAGCAGGGGCTCGCCGCCGATCATGCCCACCATGCCCGGGAAGTCCGCCAGGGAATCCACGGCCCTGCGGAACGTATCCCAGTCCATGAAGAACGGTTTGCGGTGATGGCCGGTGAACCGGGTGCAGTTGGAGCACCGGTTGCGGCAGGCGTTGGTGATGTCGATCTGGATGATGCGCATCCGGGCGAGCGGTATCATGGTCCCTCGTCGGCGCGGGCGCGGACGGAGCCGGTCGGACCTGGACGGCCAGGCGGGCGCGAAACTTGGGCGCGTCCGAACCGTTTCCGCCGCGCTGGGCGCGGGTTGTGGTCGGCGAACCGAAACGAACCGGATGCGGGAGGGCGAAAACGAATCCGCCCGTTCTCCCTGGAGGGAAAACGGGCACGGGGTGATACGACGCGGCGTGGCCGGCAAGCGACGCCCGTCCTGGTCACTCCGGCCCATGTCGCGAGGCTCGGACGCCGACCGTTTCGAGGCGTCTTCTGGCTTGCGGGTCGGTCCCTTCGCGGGACCAGGGTCTCATGGCCGGCATCCTTCCCGGGGCTTACCCAGTGGATGCGGCCGATTCTCCCCGCTTACAGCAGCGCGTCTGCGACGGATTTGCACCGTCTTCCGTTTCTCGAAAGGTCATAAGGCAGACCCTTGGCCAATAGCTCCCGGCCGAAACCGCGTCAAGCCCGGACGCGCGCGCCCGGTTTCAGCCCCTGGCCGGTGCGGCGTTCGGCCAGGTCCGGCGCGGGTCGCGTTAGCAACTTCGTTTTCGCCGCTAACGTTCGGGCTCGATCCCCCTCTTGCCAGTTCCGGCCTGGCGCGTTATCTCATCGCGTGATTATTACGAGCACCCCCCCAAGGAGGACGATACATGTACAGCTATAACGCCCAACAGTCAGCCGCGCGCGCCGAGGTTCTGAGCGCCTTCATGCGCGGCGTCTGCAGCTGGATGGCCGGCGGCCTGGCCCTCACGGCCGTCATGTCCCTGGCCGTGGTTTCCAGTCCGGCCCTGATGCAGGCCATTTTCGGCTCCCCGCTCATCTGGGTGCTGCTCATCGCGGAACTGGGCATGGTGTTCTACCTCTCGGCCCGCGTTTCGCGCATGTCTCCCGGAGCGGCCACCGGCCTGTTCCTGGTCTACAGCGGACTCAACGGCGTCACCCTGGCTCCGATCTTTCTCGTGTACACGGGCTCTTCCATCGCCTCGGCCTTTGCCGTGAGCGCGGGCATGTTCGTGGCCATGAGCGTCTACGGCATGGTCACCAAGCGCGACCTGACCTCCCTGGGCAGCTTTCTTTTCATGGGCCTCATCGGCCTGTTGCTGGCCATGCTGGTCAACGTCTTTCTCAAGAACACGATGATGGATCTCATCATCAGCTGCGTGGGCGTGTTGATCTTCACGGGACTCACCGCCTACGACACCCAGAAGCTCAAGGACATGGGCGACTACGCCCCCATGGACGACGCCGCGGCCCTGCGCCGGGGCTCCATCATGGGCGCGCTCACCCTGTATCTCGACTTCATCAACCTCTTCCTCATGATGCTTCGCCTCTTCGGCTCCAGCCGCGACTAGCACCGAATCGGGCCGGGGACCTGCGGGTTCCCGGCCTTTCTTCCCATGAACGAGCTTCTTGACTGGCAGCGTCGTCTGCGTCCCCTGCTTTCCCTTCCCGCCGGCCTGTACGCTTTGGGGCGTCGGGCCTCGGCTTGGCTGTACCGCAAGCGCCTGCTTCCGTCCTGGAATCCCAAGGCCCCGTGCGTCGGGGTGGGCACCCTGGCCGTGGGGGCGTGGGGAGAAACGCTCGTCTCGGCCTGGATGCTCGGCTGGGCCCGGGCGCGGGGGCTTCGCGCGGCGGCCCTGGTTCATCCCGGATGGGGCGGGCCGAGCGATCCCCCCATGCGCGTGGATGCCGGCACCGACCCCTTTCACTGCGGAGCGCAAGCCGCCCTGCTGGCGCGCTACCGGCCGGAAGCCCTGGTCTATTGCGACCGCAGGCCGGCGCGGGCGGGACGAGCCGCGAAAAAGGCCGCCAATCCCGACTTCTATCTTTTGTGCGGACACTTCAGCGATCTTTCCGCCAGGCGCGGCGCGGACGTGGTGGTCTTGACCCCCCAGGATCTGGACAAGGGCTGGAACCGGCCGCTGCCGGCCGGGTGGTGGAGGGAATCGGCCCAGGCCCTGAATCGAGCGGCGGCCTTTGTGGTGTGCATAAGCCCCGAAGACCTGACCCTGCGCCGCAACCTGGTGGAGCGCAGGCTGGCCAAGTTCGGGAAACCCGTCTTTCCGCTGCACCCGCGCCTGTGGCGTCTGCGTCGCCCCACCACCGGGGAGACCACCGAAACCCTGGACGGCGAGCCCTACATGCTGGTGGCCGGCGACTCCCATCACGACATGGCCGCCAAGGCCGCGCGCGCCTTTTTGGGCCAGGGGCCCCGCTTTCAGATTATCGTGGACGACGCCCACCATTTTACGCCGCAGGACAGGGCCCAGATAGCCCAAGAGGCCACGCGCATGAAAACCCCCCATGTCCTGGCCACTCCCGAGGCCGCCCTGGGGCTGGACCGCGTACCCGGACGCGTGCTGTGGACCTACGACCCCGACGTGGTGATCGGGCCGTGTCTGCTGGGCGGACAGGCCTTCACTCCCTGGTGGGAAACGATCTTTGCGGACCTTGGCTGAGAAGAATGCGTGTTTTTTTCGTCAAGGAGCGCTTAGCGCTCGACTTGGACGGCACTTCTCGGCTAGAGTGTTCACATTTGGCGAAACAGCGTCCATAGGGACGGCTCCTCCTCCCCCTGCACGGAAAGGTGACTTATGAAGAATATGAAACTCGGCCTGAAAATCGGACTTGGCTTCGGGATCCTCATCTTCATCCTGGTTTGTGTCGGGGGGTTGGCCATCCTGAACATGAACGGCGTCGGCAACATGGCCAGCCAGCTCAGCCAGGAAATCGCCCCCCAGGTGGACGTGGCCTCCGCGGTCGAACGCACCGCCCGGGCCATGATGCTTGAAACCCGCATCTACGGCTTCACGGGTGATGAAAAATCCTGGGAAGCCAGCCAGAAAAGGCTCGCCGCTGTGGAACAGGCTCTGGCCGACGCCCGCGCCCTGGCCCAGAAATATCCTCGCCTTGAAGATCTCAAGCGGAACACCGAGAAGGCCACCCAATTGGTGGGCGAATTCCGAAAGCTGCTGGACCAGACCAACGTCATCAACAAGGCCCTGGCGGAAAATCTGGTCACCATGCGTCGGACCGGTGAAACCTACGTGAAGATGGCCGCCGATTTCTACGGCGATCAGGTCGACGCCGCCAACCAGGACATCACATCCAAGTTCGAATCGGGCGTCATGCGGGAGCGGGTGCAGAAACTCTCCTGGATGGAAGAGGTGCTGGTCAAGACCGGCAACATCCGCGTGGCCTTTCTCTACGGCATGGCCAACAAGGATCCGAAGTTCATCCAGGACAACCTCAAGCAATTCGACGAGATCTCCGCCCTGCTGGCCAAGCTGCGCCCGGTGGTGAGGCAGGAGAAGAACATCAAGCAATTGGCGGTGATCACCAGCTCCCTGGCCAGCTACCGCGAGGGAATAAACATCTACGTCAAGAATTTGCAGGCCCTTCAGGATGTGAGCGAAAAGCGCTTGGGCGTGGCCCTCGCCGTCACGGCCGCCGCCAAGGAAACGGCCCTTGCCGGTCTGAAGCAGACCACGGAAGGCACGGCTCTGGCCGTGGAAAAGCTTTCCTCGGCCGTCACCAGCGTGAGCATCGGCTTGGTTTTGGCCTTGATCCTGGGCGTGGTGGTGGCCGTGGTCATCACCAGGGGCATCACCGGTCCGGTGGCCCTGGGCGTGGCCTTTGCCCAGCGCATGAGCGAAGGCGACCTCACCCAGCGGCTCGACGTCAATCAGAAGGACGAGATCGGCATGCTGGCCGAGGCCTTGCGCCAGATGACCAAACGCCTCTCCGAGGTGATGGAGGAAATCTCCGAAGGCGCGGACAACGTGGCCTCGGGTTCCACCGAGTTGTCGGCCACGGCCGAGTCCCTGTCCCAGGGAGCTTCCGAGCAGGCGGCCAGCGTCGAGGAAGTTTCCTCCTCGATGGAAGAAATGGCCTCCAACATCCAGCAGAACGCCGACAACGCCGTGCAGACCGAAGCCATGGCCCTCAAGGCCGCCCGTGACGCGGAGCAGGGCGGTCAGGCCGTCGCCCAGACCGTGGATGCCATGAAGCAGATCGCGGAAAAGATTTCCATCATCGAAGAGATCGCCCGCCAGACCAACCTGCTGGCCCTGAACGCGGCCATCGAGGCCGCGCGCGCCGGCGAGCACGGCAAGGGGTTCGCCGTGGTGGCCGCCGAAGTGCGCAAACTGGCGGAACGCTCCGGTCTGGCCGCCGCCGAGATTTCGGGCCTGTCCTCCCAGTCCGTGGCCGTGGCCGAGCAGGCCGGCGTCATGCTGGCCGCCATCGTGCCGGACATCAAACGCACGGCTGAACTCGTGCAGGAAATCGCCGCCGCCTCCCGGGAACAGAACGCCGGGTCCGACCAGATCAACAAGGCCGTGCAGCAACTCGACCAGGTGGTGCAGCAGAACGCTTCCGCCTCCGAGGAAATGGCCTCCACGTCCGAAGAGCTTTCCAGCCAGGCCGAGCAGCTCCTGGCGACCATCGGCTTTTTCAAGCTCAACACCACCGGCCGCAGGCGTCAGCCCAAGGCCCTGATGGCGTCCCACTCGGACTACAAGCCCGTCAAGGCCAAGTCCGCCGCGCCCAAGAAGTCCGGCGGGGCCAAGATCAATCTGGACCTCGGCTCGGCCGATGACGACGATTTCGAGAAATTCTAGCGGGACAGGGTCATGAGCGACAGCGCCAACCAATACCTCACGTTCACTCTGGGCGAAGAAATCTTCGCCCTGGACATCGCCTCGGTGCGCGAGGTGCTCGAATACACCCCGATCACCAAGGTCCCCAGGACCCAGGAACATATTCGGGGAGTCATCAACCTGCGCGGCCGCGCCGTTCCCGTGGTGGATGTCCGGCTCAAGTTCGGCATGAGCGAGAACGTGCGCACCGTGGACACCTGCATCATCATCGTCGAGGTGACCATCGACGGGGAAGAAACCCTGCTCGGCGCCCTGGCCGACTCGGTGAAGGAAGTGATGGACTTGGCCGAGGCCGACATCGAACCGGCTCCCAAGATGGGCACGTCGATTCGGTCCGAGTTCATTTCGGGTATCGGCAAGCACGGAGACGCATTCATCATCGTGCTGGACATCGACAAGGTCTTCTCGGATACCGACCTGCCCCAGGCCGGGGAAATGCGCGGCGAGGAAGCCTAGCCTCTTGCCAGGAAATCTTGGCGCGCTTAGAAGAGAGAGAAGCAAGGAGCGTCGATATGGACCTCTACCCCACCTCCCCGGAAACCGGGATGCCCAAGGAGCCCGTGGCCAACATCATCAACGATTTGGTCGTTCAGAACGGGGTGGCCGCGGCCAAGGTGCGAAACAAGGATCTTGACGCCTTTATCAGCGCCAGCAGCAGTTCCAGCACCATCGTGGTGGAAACGCTCAAGGGGCAGTTGGCCAACCGGACGACCTGAACAACACGATCACGACGGGGCTTCGCTCTTCGACGCGCGGAAAGTTTGTGCAAGCGCCATACGCTCCCGGTTCACGCCGGGAGCTTTTTTTATGGCCGGCCGGCTGCACGGCTCCGGTGAGAGACGCGCCCCGAGAGGCGGGGCGCTTGGGGAAGGTTCCCTCGGTTCTGGTCCCCGGGACGCAACCGCGTCAGGGCCGGCGCTCAGCGGCGTCGCAGGCCTGTTTGATCGCGTCGGCGAGTTCGTCCGGGGGCATGGCCTTGGAAAGGTAGCCGTCCGCCCCGGCGGCCAGGGCGTGGCGCAGGGCTTCGGGGTCTTGTCTGGCGGAGAGGGCCAGCACCACCGGAACGTGGGGAAGGGCCTTGAGGCCCGATACGGTCAAGGCCGTGGGCGGGCCGGGCATGCACAGATCGAGCAGCACGACGTCCGGGACGAGTTGTTGGGCCAACACCAGGGCCTGCGCCCCGTCCTGGGCCCCGCCCACCACCGCCAGGCCGTCCTGGGCGCTCAGTCCCAGGCTCAAGGCCCGTCGGACCAGCTCCAGGTCGTCAACCAGCAACACGCGCAAGGGCTCGGCCGCGTTTTCGGCGGACGGGTTTCGGTCCTGTTCGCTCCCGTGCGGGGGCGGGCAATTTTTTTGACCCATGTTGTCTCCGCTCGCGTTGTCCGTGTGTGACATCGAGCCGTCCGGGACGGCCTACTTGCCCTTGGAGGCCTTCACCGCCTCTTCGAGCTCCTGGAACGAGGGACGGTGGTGGTTCGGTATGGCCCTCCGGCCGGCTTCCAAAGCCACCGGGGGAGGGTTGCCGCCCACGAACGAACCCAGGGCGCTTTTGATGACCGTCAGGCACACTTCGCCCTGCTTGGCCTTGTATTCCATGTTGGTGGCTATGGGCCCCACAAAGCCGTAGCACATGAGCACGCCCAGAAACGTTCCCACCAGGGCCGCGCCCACGTGATGGCCGATGACCTCGGGGGGCTCGCTGATGAAGCCCATGGTGATGACGACGCCGAGCACCGCGGCCACGATGCCAAGGCCCGGCAGGGCGTCGGCCACCTTGCTCACGGCCTGGGAGGGAGCCAGGGCCTCGTGCATGTAGGCCTCGATGTCGGCTTCCATGATGTTGTCGAACTCGTGCTGTTCAATGTTCACCGTGGAAAACACCCGCATGGTGTCGCAGACGAACTCCACGATGAACTTGTTGGATTTGTCCTTGAGGAATCCGGTGAAGATCTGGCTGGACTCCGGGCCTTCGATGTCTTTTTCGATAGCCACCAGGCCTTCGCGACGAATTTTCATGAAGAGCATGGACAACATGATGAGCATGTCGAGAAAAAACGGCTTGCTGCCCTTGCCCGAGCCGAAAATGCCCCCCACGCCCTTGAACACGGCGATGATGATATCCTTGGGCGAGGCCAGAATCAGGGAGCCGAATGCCGCGCCAAAGATGATGATGAGCTCGGCGGGCTGCCAGAGCACGCCGAAATTCCCGTGCTCCAGGGTGTAGCCCAGTATGACCGCCCCGAGGACGATGGCGATTCCGACAATGGCGAACATGTCTGGCGTTTTTCCTGGTTAGAGTTTGCCTCGGGTCTGCGCGTCGTAGAGATTGTCCATGCGCTGGTCCAGAATCTCACGCTTTTCCTTGGGGATGGGCGAGGCGGGGACAGGCGGTTCCTCGGGCTTGGCGGTCTTGTCGGGCGTCTTGCCCGGCGCGGTCTGGCCGGCCGTCTGCCCCTGGCCGGCCCCGTTGGCGCCGGCTTGACCCTGGGGCTTTTCGCCGGGCTTGGGCGGAACCTCGAGCACCAGGCGGATGCGCCTGTTGCGCGGATCATAGATATTGTTCGGCACAAAGGGTTGTGTGGCCGCATAGCCGGAAACAGCGGCCAGTTCGTCGGCCGGCAGGCCGGCCTTTTCCAGCTCGCGCCGGGCGGCGGACGCCCTGTCCGTGGAAAGCTCCCAGTTGGTGAACTTGTCCCCGGAATACTCGTAGGCGTCGGTGTGGCCTTCTATGGTCAGCTTCGCTCCCGCCACCAGGAGTTTGGGAGCCACGGCGGCCAGGGCCCGCTTGGCGTCGAGGGTGAGGTCGGCCCGGCCCAGGGCGAACAGGGGCTTGCCCTTGGAGTCTTCGGTAAGGTCGAAAATCACCTTGTCGTTGACGGTCTTCACGCTGACCTGCTTGGCCAGGTCCGGGGTCTTGGCCTCGATTTCCTTCTTGATCTCTTCCGCCTTGATTTCGGCCTGGCTGGCTTCCTGGGCGGGGCCCTGGGGGCTTTCGAAAATGGGCTGGATGGGGGGAGGTGTGGTCTCGGGGTTCAGGGCCGAGAGGTCCTGCGAGGGAACCAGGCCGGGCTTGCCGGCATTGTCGAACAGGCTGAAGCTCTGGAAATACTGGGCGATCTGTTCCCGCTTTTCCTGCGTCACGGAATTGACCAGCCACATGACCAGAAAAAAGGCCATCATGGCGGTGACGAAGTCGGCGTAGGCGACTTTCCAACTGCCGCCGTGAGCGCCGCCGTGTCCGCCCTTCTTCACCTTCTTGATGATGATTTTTTTATGTTCCTTGTCGGCCATGAAGTTCCCTCAACGTGGTCTCAGGAATTTCCTGCAAAACGCGGGCCATACACCACCGCCCGGGCGGTTGCGCGGGCAGGGCGCCCGGCGCTCGCCACACGTGCAAAAGCTATAGGGCCTGGCGGAAAAGTGCGCAAGCCGACAGGGGGGAGGGAAAGCAAACACAAAAACGCGGAGCGACATGCAGTCGCTCCGCGTCTATGGCAAAATCGCATCCGACCGTCAGGCGGTCGGAACTACATGCACCCTGGTCTTCACCACTTTGTTGCGGGTATACTTCTCGAAGGACACAGTCCCATCGATAAGAGCGAACAGGGTGTAGTCTCTGCCCAGGCCCACATTCTGACCGGGGTGGAACTTGGTGCCCAACTGACGCACGAGAATATTGCCCGCGCGCACAGCCTGGCCGCCGAAACGCTTCACGCCCCGACGCTGTCCGGCGCTGTCGCGACCGTTGCGCGAGGAGCCGCCTGCTTTTTTATGAGCCATGGCCTGTCTCCTAAGCCTGAATCGACTTGATCTTCAGGGTGGTGTAGTCCTGCCGGTGGCCGATCTTCTTGTGGGCGTCGTTGCGACGCCACTTGTGGAAGATCACGACCTTGGGGCCGCGAATCCGGTCCACGACCTCGCAAGTCACCTTCGCGCCGTCAACGTAGGGAGCGCCGACTTTGACGTCGCCGCCCGCATCCACGAGGAGCACTTTTTCCAGGGCCACCTCGGCGCCGTTTTCCACGGGAAGCAATTCCACGTTGATCTTGGCGCCTTCTTCCACGCGGTACTGTTTACCGCCGGTTTCAACTATCGCGTACATGTCAACCTCCGAAACGGGGAAACCGTTCTTACAAGGCGTGGGAGCAAAAAGTCAAGCCCGGATTTGTCAATCCTTGGCCAGAACCAATGCTTCCACGTAAACGGCCCCGGCCGCCTTCAGCGCCCGGCTCACTTCGCCCAGGGTCGCCCCGGTGGTGAGCACGTCGTCCACCAGCAGCACCCGGCGTCCCGCCACCAGGCCCGGGTCGGCCTTGAACGCCCCGAGCGTGTTTTGCAGCCGGGCTTCCCGGCCCAGTCGGCTCTGGGGCGTGGTGGAGCGCACCTTGACCACGGCCCGGGCCGGGGCCGCGAGGTCCAGCCGCCGGGCCAGGAGACGAGCCAGCTCGAAGCTCTGGTTGTAGCCGCGACGCAAAAGTCGTCCGCCGTGCAGGGGGGCGGCGGCCACCAGGTCGGGCCCGGCGGAGTCGAAGCCGCCCGGACGGCCAAGTCCTTGACGGTAGGCGTGCAGAAGAAGGCCGGCCAGAAGGTCCGCGCGTCCGAGTCCGCCCCGGAACTTGAAGGCCAGGATGAGTTCGCGCAAGTTCCCCCGGTAGAGGCCGCAAAAGCCCAGGGCGTCCCAGGGGCGGGGGGATTCCAGGCAGGCCGGACACACCGCGACGGCTTCGGCGTGAGGCGGGGCGTCGGTCGGGGCGGGCGTCTGGTCCCGGCCCTTGGTTGTCGACCGGGCGGAGAAGGGCTCGCCGCAGATCGGGCACAGGTCGTCCGGCAGGGTGGTCAGGGTTTCCAGGCAGGCCGGGCACAGGCCCAGCCGCTTGTCCGGGTGTTGGACCATGGCGGCGCACATGGCGCAACGTCCGGCCAGCACCTGGGAGGATACGAGCGCGCCGGCCCAGCGCCCCAGGCTCGCGGCCAGGCCGAGCGGTCCGCGCCGGGGCGTGCGACGGGGGGTGTTCACGCGCGGGCCGCGTTCGCGGTCCAGTCGTCCAGGCGCGGGACGGCCTCGGTGTCGGCGGCCAGGTCGCCCGGCCCGTCCAGGCCCATGAGAGTGAGCGGCTCGGCCAGGGCGATCCCGAAGGGCCAGAGGAAATAGCGCAGGGTGAGGAGCGAGCCTTCGAAAAGCTTGGCCCCGCGTGGCCGACCGGCCACCAGGCAGACGTGGGCCTGGCGTCCCTGCGGCCCCACGTGGGAGAGGTCCCCGGCCTGGCGCGCCGCGAAGAAGCGTTGCGAGCGGTCTATCAAGGCTTTGAACAGGGCCGGCAGGTGGTAAAAATAGATGGGCGAGACGAAAAACAGTCCGCTTGCCTGCTCGATGGCGGCGAAGAGTTCCTCGGCCTGGTCCTGTCCGGCCAGAACGCAGGCGTGGCCGGGGGTGTGGGCGCAGGCCTGGCAGCCGGTGCAGGGCAGGACGTCGAAGTCCGCCAGGCGCGCCAGGACCGGCGAAAGCCCCTGGGCCGCGAGCGCGTCACGTATGCGGTTCGCGGCCCAGGCGGTGTTGCCGCCGGGCCGGGGGCCGCAGGCCACGACCAGAGGCCCCGCGGCGCACGCCGGGTCCGGGTTCACCGGGTGAATTCCGTGAAGAAGGGGTTGTGCATCTTTTCGTCGGCGACCGTGGTTTCCGGTCCGTGTCCGGGATAGACCATGGTGTCGCCGGGCAGGGTGAAGACCTGGGTCCTCACGCTTTCGATGAGCTGGTCGTAGTCGCCGCCGGGGAAGTCCGTGCGTCCGATGGAACGGTAAAAGATGAGGTCGCCGGCGAAGAGCACCTTGGCCTTGGGAAAGGAGAAACACAGGTGCCCCGGGGTGTGTCCGGGCGTGTGCAGCACCATGCAGGGCTGGTCGAGGATGGTGTGTTCGCCCAGGGAGATGGCTTCGGCCTTGAAGGGGGGAACCCGGGGCAGTCCCATGACTCCGCCCATGCCCAGTTCGTCGCGCATGAGGTAGAGGTCTTTTTCGCCGGTGAGCACCGGGGCGCTGGTGGCCTCCTGCAGGGCCTTGACGCCGTAGATGTGGTCGAAGTGCAGGTGCGTGAGCAGGATGTGGGTCAGGGTGAGTTCGTTTTTCGACAACACCTTGAGCATGGGCGTGGGATCGCCGCCCACGTCCACGGCCACGGCCTTGTCGCCTTCTATGGCCAGGTAGCTGTTGGTTTCCAGGGGTCCGATGGGAAAAATAGCGACTTTCATGGGGCCTCCCGCCTGTGGGCTCTTTGTGGTCTGGAATGCGGCCGACGCGAGCGGCCAAGGCTGGTGTCTAGCCTATGGTCCCGAGTCCCCGCAAGCCCCCTTGCGGTCCTGGCTTGCGGTCTGTACACCCTGTCTATGCCAAACCAGCCGGAACTCCCAGGCCCCAAGGGCGCGCGCCTCACCCGTGCGGACATCCTGCGCTACGAACACGCCCTGCGGGATCTCGTCGCCTCGCTTATTCCGTTCAAATCCCACAGCATCTACTTCCCCCCGCCAGGCCAGCAGCCACCCGAGCCCCAGTACCACTCCCGCGAGCAGCGCCTGCTCGTCCCCCTGGTGCTGGACGAAGAATTTTTCGGGCTGTTTCTGGCCAAGGGCGCCAGGCTGGCCCATTCCAAGACCAGCCTGCCCCTGCTGGCCAAGGCGGTGCGGGTGTGCCTCGCCAACCTGGCCCTGCGCAAGGCCGCCAGGCAGGACCCCGTGACCGGGCTGGCCACGCGGTCGCGTCTGCTGGCCGCGCTGGAGCACGAGATCGGACTGGTGCAACAGTGCATCCTGCCCGGATCGGCCAATGTCATGGAAACTCCGGCCGAGCATTCGCGCGGGTGTTTCGGCTTGGCGCTTTTCGACATGGACCGTTTCGCCTGGATCAACCAGCATTACGGCTATCTCTTCGGCGAACAGGTGCTGGCCAGGGCGGCCGCCGTGCTGACCCGAGTCGCTCCGGGCGACGCCTTGACCGCGCGTCTGGGAGAGGACGTGTTCGCCCTGTTTTTACCCGGCGCGTCCCTGGCCCGCAGCCAGGAGGCGGCCGACGCCTACCGCGCCGCCGTGGCCGCCGAAGTGTTCGAATATCCGGTGAGCGGCGACCATCTGAAACTGACGGTGAGCGCGGGCGTGGCCGCCTTTCCGCAGGACCTGCACGGCGGGCAGTTGGCCGCTCCCGTGGGCGAGCAGGCCCGGGTGCTGGTGGAAAAGGCCCGGCAGGCCCTCTTGTGCGCCAAGGACCTGGGCCGCGACCAGACCATGAGCTTTGGAAAACTGTTGCGCGAGGGCGGCCAAGTGCTGGAGATTCTTCCCCTGGGACGCATGGCCGTGAGCCTGGGGCGCGGCGTGGACGCCAAGGAGGGGCAGCGCTTTCTGGTCTGGTCTCCCCGGTTCGAGCGCGACGCCGATCTGCGCCGGGGAGCCGACTCCCGGCTCACGGGGCGTTATCCTTCCATGGTCAAGGCCGAAATCATGCTGCTCGAAGTGCAGCAGGACGTGTCGTTCGCCGAGACCCTGCACCTGACCGATCCCACTTGGAACGTGGAGCCCGGCGACCGTCTGCTGCTCGCCCAGGAACCCGAGGAGCGTTTTTCCACCGATTCCGACTCCAATGCCCCGCCCAAGCGCGACATGGTGAGCGGACTGCTCGGCCACCGGGACTTTCTGCGCCACGTGGGCCAGGCCCGCGAGAGCCTTTCGGTCTTTACCCTGGGCCTGGTGCGCCTGCCCGAGCCGGGCAAGGACCGCACCCAGGGGTCCACCGAGGCCCGGGTGCAGGAAGTCACGGCCCTGTGCCGGGAGATTTTCGGGGCGGACTTCCAGGGGGGGAGATTTTCTTCGGGCAGCCTCATCCTTTTCGCGCCCGGACAGGACCCCCAGTCGCTCACGCCCCGTTTCGAGGAGCTCATCGACCAGGCCAAGACCCGCCTGGGCCTGGAATTGGCCTGCGGTCTGGCCGGCTATCCCTTTCTCAACTTCGGCAAGGCCCAGGTGCTGGAAAACTGTCGCAAGGCCCTGGATCACAGCCTGCTCATCGCCCAGGGGCGCAAGCTGGCGGCGTTCGACTCCATTTCGTTGACCATCAGCGCGGACAGGCTGTTCACCCTGGGCGATGTCTACGGGGCCATCGAGGAGTACAAGCTGGCCCTCCTGGCCGACGAGGGCAACCTGCTGGCCCGCAATTCCCTAGGCATCTGCCTGGCCCGGCTCGGACGCATGCCCCAGGCCAAGGCCGAATTCGAACGGGTGCTGGCCCGGGACAAAAAGAACCTCATGGCGCTCTACAACCACGGCTACGCCTGCCAGCGCCTGGGAGAGGACGCCCAGGCCCGCAAGGACTATCAGCGCTGTCTGCGCCTCAATCCTACGGACGTCTACTGCCTGTTGCGTCTGGGGCGCATGGCCGAGGAAGCGGGCAAGCTCGCCCAGGCCAGAAAGTACTACGAACGCGCGGCCTCCCTGCCCGCGGGCACGGCGCCGACCAGAAGGCACCTGGCCCGGCTGGCCCTGCTGCGCGGCCGGCCCGAAGAGGCCCGCGAGCACCTGCACCAGGCCCTGGTGCACGACCCCAAGGACGCCTTCGCCCTGCACATGTTGGCCAAACTCTATCTGGATGGAGAGGAAGATCCCGGCATAGCCGAACTGCTGGCGCGACAAAGCGCGGCGCTTCGACCCGAACAGAAGCCCTTCTGGCTGGAATTGGCCCGCGCCCTGGAGGCCCAGGGCAAGACCGAGGAGGCCAAGCAGGCCAGAAGCAAGGGGTTGTAGGACAGGGCGGCGGCTAACCCACCGCCCTGTTCTTTCCCGCCATGGCGTAGGCCGCGAAGGCCTTGTGGTTTGGGGTGGCCGAGGGAGCGGGCTTGGGCATGGTGGCCAAGGTCGCTCCGGTGCCTGTGAAACGGCTGGTTTGGACCGGGGTCGGGGCCTGGGGGCTCAGTTCCGGCGTGTTGATCTGGGCGAAGGCGTCGCGGATGCCGCCGAGCATGTCGATGACCTGGTCGATCTGGTTGAGATCCATGTGCAGGTTGGCCATGAGGAGCTTGCTCGAACACAACAGGTAGAGCTTGCTCAAGTTGTCCGCCAGGTCGCCGCCCTTTTGGGGATTCAGGCTGCTTTGCAGTTCGGCGATGATGTCGAGCGCCTTGGAGATGAGCACGCCCTTGTTGGCGAAGTCTCTGGCCGTTATCCGTTCCTTGGCCTGCTTGAGAAACTTGATGCAGGCGTCGAAGAGCATGATGAGCAGGTCACCCTGGGTGGTGGTGGTGACCTGGGTCTGCATATACGCCTGGGCTGCCTTGTACACGATGGTCGCTCCTTAGGTTCAACTGCTTTGGGACATCTGCGAAATCTGCTGGGCCAAAGCCGTACCCTGCTGGTTGTAGGTGCCGAGCAGCGCGTCGAGCTTGGCGAACTGGTTTCGCAGATGCGTCTCCAAACGGGAAACGCGGGCTGTTTCCTGATCGATCTTCTTTTGAATGTCGTCGGCGATGGTGACGTAGTTCTTCTGCAAAATGTTGAGCGGGCCGTTGGTGGCGTTGGTCAGGTCGTTCAACTCGTCGGCCAGTTCGGGAATCTTGCCCTGCTTGAGGCGCACGACATGGTCGTAGCTGCCGGTGGTCAGGTTGTTGACGCGCACGGAAAGACCGGCTTCCGGGTAGCCGCCCATGCCGGTGATGGTGTTGGAATTGGAGTGGAACAGGGCCGGGTGGCCGTTGAGGGTGGCCGAAACGATCTTGCCACCGGTCACGGTGTACTTGAGGTCGTAGGTTCCCCCCTTGGTGAGGTTCGTGATGTAGGACCCGTAGCTCACGTCCGCCGAGTTGGTCGTTCCGATCATGTTGGCGGAAAAGATTTCCCCCACGGCGTTGGCGTCGGTGGTCAACAACTGTCTGAGCTTGGTCGTGTTCAAGAGGAGCATGCCCTCGGTCGTCGACCCTTCCATGGCGTCCGTATAGAGGATCTGGTACGTGGAGTTGCCGTTGGAGGAGTAGTTGAGCGAGGAAAGGGATGAAAAACGGTCCTGCTGGGGATCGAAACCCACCCCCATGTTGGCCGTTATGTCGTTCATGATGCTGTTGATCATCTGCAGGCCGTAGTTGCCCGTCAGAATGGAGCCCTGCTTGGTGGTGGCGTCGTACTTGGTGAGGCTGAGGAGCTTCTGGCGCACCAGGTTCACCTGGTTGACGAAGGTCTGCACGTTCTGAACCACGGAGTCGACGTTCGTGGCCACGGTGATCGTGCCCGCTCCCGACGCCTTGAGGTTCATGGTGATGCCGGTCAGAATGTCCGAGACGGAGTTGCTCGGGCGCGAGATGTAGTTGGTTCCCGAGGGCCAGCCGTCCACCTTGAGCTGGGCGTCCTGGTTGTTCTGGGACGTGTCGAAGTTGGCGGCGCCGAAACCGACCAGGGTTGTGCTGGAGGCGATGGCCAGCGAGGCCGCCGCTCCGGTGTCCAGGCCGCGCACCTGCAGGTAGTACCTCGACCCGTCGTAAATGGTGATGGCGCGGACCCCGTTGTTGCCGGGGTTCATGTTGATGATGTTCATCACGTCGGACAGGGAGGCGCTGGCCGGAATGGCGTTGGAAACCGTGACACCCTTGTACGTGTAGTTGAACGTGGCCGTCGTGCCCAAGGAGTTCACGTTGGACGTGAGCGAGGAGTAGCCGGTATCCGTGACCATGACCTTGTTCTGGGCCAGTTGCTTGACTTCGAACGTGTGCGAGCCCACCTCCGCATCTCCATTGGCCGTGGCGGTGATCACCGTCGCCGAGGTGGTGGAGGACGTCGTGGTGGCGGACTTGGCGAGAAACGTTCCCATGGTGTTCATGCTGAGCAGACTCGTGCGCAGCGTGAGCATCTGGGCGTTCAGGTCCTTGAAGGCGGTATTCTTGTCCAGCCAGGATTGCTTCCAGGTCTTGTAGATGTCGGAGCGGTTCTGCTCCACCTGGACCAGCTTGGTGATGAGCGTATCGAAGTCCGTGCCGTTGCCCAGGCCCGAAAAATGGACTTGGCCGGCTATGCTTCCAGCGGTGACGTCTCCAATTGGCATGGCTCTTCCCTCGGTAATTCTTGCCGGGACGGGCGTCCCTGTCAGGAAGTAGCAATCCTCGCGCCACCGGGGTGGAGGCCGGGCCTTTTCGCGAAGGCCCGGCCGTCCGCCGTCTTTGCCGATGTTAACCCTGAATCAGCGACAGAGCCATTCTGGGCAGGCTGTTGGCCTGGGAGAGCATGGCCACCGCGGACTGGGTGAGGATCTGGTTCCGCACGAACTGGGTCATTTCCGTGGCCACGTCGGTGTCGGAGATCTGCGACTCGGCGGCCTGGAGGTTCTCGCCCTGGATCTGCAGGTTCTGCACCGTGTTGCTCAGGCGGTTCTGCAGGGCGCCCAGGTTGGCGCGGATCTTGTCCTTGGAGATAATGGCCTTGTCGAGCTGTTCCAGGGCCTTCTGGGCCAGTTCCTGGGTGGAGATGGACCGCCCGGCGTTGTCGGTGCTGGCCGCTGCGCCCAGGCCCAGGCCGAAGGCGGAAGCCGTGGAGGTGTCGATCTTGATGTAGTAGTAGTCTTCCGCCGACAGGTTGCTGGTGCCAAAGTGGACCTTGAGCTTGCCGGTGGAGGTCAGCCCCGTGCCGTTGTAGGTATCCCCGGAGAGGTTGCCGTTGAGCAGGTGGATGCCGTTGAAGTCCGTGGAGTTGGCGATACGGGTGATTTCCGAAGCCATGGCCTGATATTCGGAGTCGATGATCAGACGCTGGTCGGAGGTGTAGGTACCCGTGGCCGCCTGTGTGGCCAGTTCCTTCATACGGATGAGCTTTTCGTCCACCACGCCCAGGGCGCCGTCTGCGGTCTGGATCAGCGAAATGGCGTCGTTGGCGTTGCGCACGCCCTGGTTGAGCGAAGAGATGTCCGAACGCATCAGCTCACGCACGGCCAGTCCGGCGGCGTCGTCGGCGGCGGTGCCGACGCGAAGTCCCGAGGACAGACGCCTGGTTGAAGTGGCCAGCGAAGAATAGGCGCTGTTCAGGTTCCGGGTGGCGGTCATCGCCATCATGTTGTGGTTGATAACGAGCGACATAACATTTCCTCCGTGAAAAAGATTGGCGTCCTTGCCTTGTTCGCCGCGCCCGGAAACGTTCCTTCCGCTTGGGGCGGTGGCCCCGCGCGTGGCGTTGCGAATTTGACCTTCCTATCGGTGGAGCTGGAAAATCCTTTAGGGGCTGTGACGAGAATTCCCCGGAGGTCGAAGGCCGATCGGGAACGAAACGGGGCGGAGCGGAGCGTTTCCTGGCGGGATGACAAAAGAAAAGGACCGCCCGAAGGCGGTCCTTTCAGTCATGCGGAGGCAAAAGGGCGAGCCGCGTCTAGCTCATGAGCGACAGGGCCATTCTGGGCAGGCTGTTGGCCTGGGAGAGCATGGCCACCGCGGACTGGGTGAGGATCTGGGACCGCACGAACTGGGTCATTTCCGTGGCCACGTCGGTGTCGGAGATCTGCGACTCGGCGGCCTGGAGGTTCTCGCCCTGGATCTGCAGGTTCTGCACCGTGTTGCTCAGGCGGTTCTGCAGGGCGCCCAGGTTGGCGCGGATCTTGTCCTTGGAAATGATGGCCTTGTTGATCTGGTCCAGGGCCTTTTGCGCCAGTTCCTGGGTGGAGATGGACCGCCCGGCGTTGTCGGTGGTGGCCGTTGCGCCCAGGCCCAGGCCGAAGGCGGAAGCCGTGGAATTGTCGATCTTGATGTAGTAGTAGTCTTCCGCCGACAGGTTGCCCGAACCGAAGTGGACCTTGAGCCTGCCGGTGGAGGTCAGCCCCGTGCCGTTGTAGGTATCCCCGGAGAGGTTGCCGTTGAGCAGGTAGATGCCGTTGAAGTCCGTGGCCTTGGCGATACGGGTGATTTCCGAGGCCATGGCCTGATATTCGGAGTCGATGATCAGACGCTGGTCGGAAGTGTAGGTGCCCGTGGCCGCCTGGGTGGCCAGTTCCTTCATGCGGATGAGCTTTTCGTCCACCACGCCCAGGGCGCCGTCGGCGGTCTGGATCAGCGAGATGGCGTCGTTGGCGTTGCGCACGCCCTGATTGAGCGAGGCGATGTCGGCACGCATCAACTCGCGCACCGCCAGGCCGGCGGCGTCGTCCGCGGCCGTTCCCACGCGAAGTCCTGAAGACAGGCGCCTGGTCGAAGTGGCCAACTGGGAATAGGCGGTGTTCAGGTTCCGGGTGGCGGTCGTCGCCATCATATTGTGATTGATAACGAGAGACATTGTGCTTCCTCCTTGAATGCAGGTGGCTTCCTTGCCTTTTCGACCGGCCGGGAACCCCTCCCCCCGCCGGACCTGGAGGTCCTGCGGCGCTGGTCGATATCGCACCCTTTCTGGCGCTCTTATCGTTTTCCCGGAGGCCAACTTTAGGCCTCCTCGGGAAAAAAACGCGAAAACCGCGCTGGCCATCCGGGAAAAACACCGGAAGACCGCGCGGTTCCACGCTTTTTTTGTCAAGCTTATTTTTGGACCAGAATCAGGGAGAAATAGGGAGGCGTCAGGGAGTCGTCGTCAAGACCTCGCACCACGGCCTGTCCGGGCAGGCCCAACCGGCTCACTAGCACGGCCTTGTCGGCCAGGCCCATGTCGACCAGCAGGGAGCGCAGCGCCGGGTACGTGCGATAGGCCTTGAGAATCACCGCCGTGTCCGCCGCTTCCAGGGACCGGCGCAACCGCTCGGGGGAGTCCACCCCGGAAAGCACGGCGAAGTTCCCCGTGGATTCGGCCAGTCCCATCCCGGCCGCGGCGGCCGCCGCCTGCACCGAGCTTATGCCCGGGGTCACCGAGAGCGGAACCTCGGGGCGCAGGGCGCGCAGGGTGCGCGCCAGGTAGAGGAAGGTGGAATAGGTCATGGGGTCGCCCAGGGTGATGAAGACCGCATCCCGTCCGGTCTCCAGGGTGTCCAGCACCCGACGGGCTCCGACGCGCCAGGCGGTTTCGAGGCGGTCCTTGTCCTTGGTCATGGGGAAGTCGAGCCGCTCCACCGTGGTGCTTTCGCCGATGTGGGGACCGACTATGGAAAAGGCCACGGAATAGTCGTTCTTCGAGGAGGCCGCCGCGAACACCACCGCCGCCTCGCCCAGAAGACGCGCCGCGCGCAGGGTGAGAAGTTCGGGATCGCCCGGACCCACCCCAACGCCGTGCAGGGTTCCCAGGCCGCTCATTGGGCCTCCTTGGCCTTGTCGGCCAGCTCGGGGTAACAGACCGCGATCACTTGGCGCACTCCCTCGACCAGGCGCGGGGTGGGTCGGCTCACCACCGCCTCTTCCAGAAGCGCCACGCGGCCTTCGGCCACGGCCTTGACCGCCCCGAAACCCGGCGTGGCCAGTATTTCCTCGCGCGTGACCGGGTTCATGGGACCGACCTGGGCCAGGTACACGTCCACCTTCGGGCCAAGGGCCACCAGGCGCTCCAGCCCGAACCGGGCGATGTTGCTGCCGGAAACCGGCTCGGCGTCGGCGGCCAGGTTCACCACCCCGGCGCGCTCCAGCACGTGGGCCGCCATGGAGCCGGGGCTCACGGTCTTCATCTGGCGGTGGATGGATTCCAGAAACACCCGCTGGCGTTTGTCCGGGGCAATGGCGGCGGTCAGGGCGGAGAGGTGGGCCATGTCCGCGTGGAAGGTGCGGATCATGTCGCGGGCCGCCTGTTCGCGTCCGACCAGGCGGCCGAGGGCGAGCCAATAGTTTTCCAGGGCCTGGGGACCGCTGGGTTGCAGGCAGACTACGGCCACGCCCAGCCGGTCGAGCTGGCTGACCAGTCCGGGATGGGCGGCCAAATGCATGGGCCGGGCCAGCACCAGGTCGGGTTTGAGGGCGGCCAGGGCCTCGGCCGAATCCCTGGCCGAGACGAGCGTGACGCCGGGACGGACGGAACCGGGCTCGCAAACTCCCACCAGGGCGGAAGCGGCCCCCATGGCCGCGAGGTTTTCCTCGTGGGCGGCGTAGAGCGAAACCACGCGGGTGAAGGGTTTGTCAAAACGCAGAGTGCGCCCGTCGTCTCCGGTCACCTCGGCGCCAAGGGCCAGGGTCGGGAGAAAAAGCAGCGCCAATGCGGCAAATCGAAGCAAAACGCGCATTATGCCTCCAGATACGTCACCCGCACGGCCCCGCCGGGCAGGATGTCCACCAGGGAGTTCACGCCGAAGGCGGCGGCCACGTTCTCCCGGGTAAGGGTTTCGGGCGTGGGCCCGCAGGCCAGAACCCGGCCTTGGGACAGAATCAGCACGCTGTGGCAGAAGGCTCCGGCCAGGTTGAGATCGTGCAGCACCACGGCCACGCCGGCCCCTTCGGCGGTCCGCTGGCGCAAAAGGCGCATGGCCGCCAGGGCGTGGCGGATGTCGAGGCCCGAGGCCGGCTCGTCGAGCAGCATGACGCGCGTCTCCTGGGCCAGCACCCGGGCCAGGGCGGCGCGGCGTTTTTCTCCGCCGGAAAGGGTGGTCACGGACCGGTCCGCCAAGTGGGCCAGGTCTGTTTCGGACAGGGCCCGCCTGGCCGCGTCCAGGTCCGGGGCCCCGGGGGCGGCGAAGCGGCCCAGGTGGGGGTAGCGGCCCATGAGGGCGCAGTCGAGCACCGTGAAACCGAAGCGGTCCAGGGTTTCCTGGGGAAGAAAGCCCACTTGGCGGGCCAGGGCGCGTCGGGACAGGGTGAAGACGTCGATTCCGGCCAGCTCCACCCGCCCGGCGGCCGGACGTTCCAGCGCGGCCAGGCAGTGAAGCAGGGTGGATTTGCCCGCCCCGTTGGGCCCGACCACGCCCAGCACTTCGCCGGCTCGCAGCGCGATGTCGGCTCCGGCCAGGGCTTCGTGTCCACCGCGCACCACCCGCAGGCCGGTCCCGCGCAAAAGAACCGGGTCGGGCGTCCGCGCGCTACACACGGGCCGCTCCGCGCACGAAGAGCAGGCAGAAGTAGGGGCCGCCCAAGAGCGCCGTCAGCACGCCCACCGGCACCTCGTGGGGCAGGACCGTGCGCACGGCCGTATCCGCCGCCAGCAGGAGGACGGCTCCGGCCAGGGCGGACAGGGGCAGGAGACGGCGATGGGCCGGGCCGGCGGCCAGGCGCACCATGTGGGGCACCACCAGGCCCACGAAACCGATGATGCCCGAGACGGCCACGCAGGCCGCGACACAGGCCGAGGCGCAGACGAGGAGCCCCAGGCGCACCGCGGCCACGTTCACGCCCAGCCCCTTCGCGGTTTCGTCGCCCGCGCACAGGGCGTCCAGGTCGCGGGCGAAGGCCACGGCCCCGGCCAGTCCCATGCCCAGGCCGCCCAGGGCCAGCCAGGCCTCGGACCAGGTCTTGGCCACGAATCCGCCCATGAGCCAGAACACCAGGCCGGCCACGTTGTCGCCGGCCAGAAACTTCACGAATCCCAGTCCCGCCTGCAAGGTGGCGGACACGATGACTCCGGCCAGAACCAGGGTGACCGGATCGAGGCGTCCCCTGGCCGTGGCCAGGGTCAGCACCACGGCGAGCGCGGCCAGGGAGCCCGCCAGGGAACAGGCGGCCAGGGCCAGTTCGCCGTGGCCGCCCACGCCGGCCAGCAGGCCCAGGCAGGCCCCGAGCGCTCCCCCGGCCGAGACGCCCAGGGTGTAGGAATCGGCCAGGGGGTTTTGCAGAAGTCCCTGGAACAGTCCGCCGGAGAGGGCCAGGGCCGCGCCCACGGCTCCGGCGGCGACGATGCGGGGCAGTCGGATTTCGAGAACCAGGCGTTGGGCCACGTCGCCCACGCCGTCCAGGCAGGAGGAGCAGGCCAGGAGCTTGCCGGCCAGGATGCGCCCCACCAGCCCGGCGGGCAGGGGGGCCGGTCCGTTGGAAGCGGCCCAGGCCACCAGCAGGGCCAAGGCGGCGATCAGGGCCAGGGCCGTTGCGCCGGCGCGTGAGCGCCCCGGAAGGGGGGTCAAGGACGGGCTCCGGGGAGGGGAGAGGCGACGCGGACCGCGAAACGGGCGAAACGCGCACGCGCGCCCAGGCGACGAGCGCTGGTCGCGGGCTCGGCCTGACGAAACGCGTTGCCGCATGCGCGGCGGGGCGGCAAGGACGAAAGGCGTCGAATGCGGGACGCGCGGGACAAAATCACGGTGTTTCCTCCTCGGGAACCGGGCTCGGGCGTCCGCCAGGGAATCCGGGCCAGGCGGCCGGGCGCTTCCGCATTCGGCTCCGTGACGCGCGGCATGCGACTTCGGAAACCGATCGTGGAAGTCGGCCATGCTCCCGGCCGGGCGGACGTGTTCGCCCGGTCCGGGAGCATGGCCGCGCCCGGCGTTCCGGCAGGTCTTCTGGCTTCCGGATCATTCTACTCCCCGCGCCTTCCCGCCCGTGGGCAGTGGCGTCTGGCGGGTTTCGTCCCCGGTCACAGCGGCGGGACCGCTCCGGTTTCGCACCGGATTCCCTCGCAAGCGCCCCATATTCAGGGGGCCGGAACGCCAGTTTCCTAGGACAAAGCCCGACCCCTGTCAAAGAGGGTCTTGCAAAACGCCCCGTCAAACTGCTACCGGCCCCAGCATGAAGCGTGCAATTCTCTACATTCTCTGCCTGCTTGCTTTTATTGAAGTGTCGTCGCGCATTTTTTGGCGCATGCTCGATCGCACCTGGGGCTTTGTGGTGCCGCAACAGATCGGGTGCTTTGATCCGGACTTGGGATGGTCGCTCAAGCCCGGGGCCACGGCCTGGTCCAAGACCACCGGGGTGGACGTGGAATACGCCATCAACGACCAGGGCTATCGCGGACCGGTGGTGACGCCCGAAAAGCCCGAAGGCACGTTCCGCATCGTGGTGGTGGGCGACTCCCACGCGTTCGGTTTCGGACTGCGCGAACGGTTCACCTTGCCCGTGTTGCTTCAGGGGTACTTCAAGAACGTCGAGGTGGTGAACCTGGCCGTGAGCGGCTACGGCATCGACCAGATGCTCTTGCGGGTGCGCCGCGACGGCTACAAGCTCCACCCGGATCTGGTGATCTGCTACGTGCCGCACTTTGCCGACTTTCGGCACATGACCGACAGCATTTGGCGCCTGGGCAAGCCGCGTTTCGTGGAGGAAAACGGCAAGCTGGAGCTCAAGAATTCTCCCGTGACCAACAATTCTCCCCTGTTCATGGCTCTTGTGGCGGCGGACCGGTTTGCCGCGACCTGGTGTCGTACCTACGAGATCCTGCGCAACACCGTGTATTGGATGGCCATCCCCAAGGCCAAGCCCGGCGAGGTCGGACCTCCGCTCGATCCCAAGTTCTGGGCCGACACCGTGGGGCTGGGACTGGACATCGCCCGCCTTTTCGACCGCGAAAGCCAGGAACACGGGGCCAAGTTCATCCTGTTCACCCGGGTGGGCCAGATGTTCGTGGACGCCTTTAAACAGGGCGGTCCCCCGTGCCTCTACGTGGGCACGCCCCTGGTCAACGACGAAATGGTTCTGGCCCACGACCCCTTTCGCCATCCCAACGAGGCGGCCAGCGGGGTTCTCGCCTGGGAGCTGACCAAGTTTCTCAAGGAAAAGGATTTCGTGCCCAAGCAGTACTGGGGCGTGCCCATGGTGCAATAACGCCGACCCGGGCAAAGGGGGTTGGACAACCGCCTTTCGTCCGGGTATCCAGAGAAAGAGACCGACCAGAAGGTCCATCCCGGTCCGCACGGCGGACCAATTCAGGAGGTTCGTCCCGTGGCGTCCTTGCTCGAGACGTTACAATCCATAGACTTCTGCAAACTGGCCCGCTTGTACGAACTCTTCGCCACCATCTACCACGTGGCGTTGGACTACGAAGAGGAACTCATCAGTGTGCTCGAAGTCGACCAGGACGTGCGCATAGCCCGCGACGTGGCCACCTTGCCCCTGGAGGAGGAAGACTCCCCGGCCTGCATGTGGACGCTCAACGAGTATATCCGTCGCAATATCCATTCCGAGCGGACGGCCAAACTCTTCGTGGCCGCGCTTCTGCCCCGGCTCGACGCCCAACTGGCGGGGCTCGGCGTGCAGACCGCGGGGACGCAGGCCCAGGTGCTGCCCCCGAGCGATCCCCTCGTCCGGCTCATGAACTCCAACTACTACACGCCCATCCAGGTGGAAGTCGGCGGCAGCAAGGGCGAATACGTCATCGCCCCGCGCATCAAGCCCATCTTTTCCCGCTGGATCGGCGCCGACCCCCTGGATTACGACGAGGCCTATTTTTCGGCCACCATTTCCTATCATTTTCTCGAACATCACACCCTGGTCAAGGACGGCCGGGTGAACAATCACAGGGTGATTCTCTCGCCGGGCAAGGTGAGCCGCCAGTCCGGCTCGTCGTTTCACCGCAGCCTGGCCAACCTGGAAACCCTGACCATCGCCCTGTCGCCCATGGACGCCGGCTTTGTCTTTGACGTGGAAACCTACCGCAAAAAAGGCGTGGGCATGAAGGTGCCCTTCCGCTACGTGAACTTGAAAAGCCCGGACCGGGACACGATGGAAGAGTACGTCTGCTCCATCCTGGCCAAGGCCCAGGAGGAACGGGTGGACATCCTGATCTTCCCCGAGCTCACGGTGGACCACGACGCCCTCACCTCCATGGTGGAATATCTCTCGACCCACAACGGGCCGCACCAGCTCAAGCTGGTGGTGGCCGGAAGCTTCCACAAGGAGCGCCCCCACGCCGGCTACGTCAACTTGGCCACCATGCTCGACTGGCAGGGCAACGTGGTCTGGGAGCACACGAAAAAACGTCCCTTCGTGCTCACTGCGGACATCATCGAAAAAAGTCCCAACCGCGACTTCATCCGCAGGGAATTCGACCTCGTGGCCGGCGAGGAACTGGTGGAATACATCCATACCGAAAGCCCGGTGGTCTTTGTCGACACCCCCATCGGGCGCATGGCCACGGTGATCTGTCTGGACATGCTGTTGCCCTCCGTGGAGTCCATCATCTCGCGCGTGCCGTGCGACTTTCTCTTCGTTCCTGCCATGACGCTGGGCATCGACAAGTTCCACAGCAAGGCCCGGGACATCTTCGGCGGCCAGTTCAACATGGTGACGGCCTGTTGCGCCTCGGTGAGCTGCACCCAGCTTTTCAGGGGCGAAGGGGTCGAACTCTCGTTTCTTTACGCCCCGTCCAAGAAGTTCAGCGGGAAACACGGCAAGAGCCGGGTGGAACGGTTGGATTCGCCTCCCTTGCTCATCTACCGGCTCCATCAGCTCATGTAGGCCTCCGGCCAAGGACACGACCATGGATCCCTTGATCGAACGCATGAAACAAGATGTTATCGCCCAGGATTTCGAAGCCTTCCGAAAGGATCACTTCGTGCTTCTTTCCTCGTTTCGCAGGCTCATCTTCGGCCAGGACAACGTGGCCCTGGCCAGGCGGTACGCCAGCCTGTCGGACTTCTCCACCTGGTTCTACCGGACCAACAAGCCGGAATGGCCAAAGGTGGAACGCTACATGGGGGGCATCGACATCATGCTCGACCTGGCCCGGACCAAACTCGACACCCGCACGTCCGACGAGTTGGCCGAAGAGGTGGGGGCCTGCCAGTCCGATCGGGACATCCTGGGTGGCCTGCTCCTGAGCGATGGCGTGGTTTCGGCCAAGCTGGCCCTGGAGTTGGGAGCCCCGCTGGGCGAGATCGAGAACCGGTTGCGCTGTCTGGAGGAGATGGGACTGGTGCAGCGACTCAAACGCGGGCGCACGGCCCTGGTGTTTCTCACTCCCACGGGGCGCCAGGCCGCGGCGGATCTGGCCTAGCGCGGAGCCCCCGCGGGCGCGCCCTGTTCGGGGCGTGGACGTTCGGGGCCGCTCTTTTTGTCCCCGGGCGGGCCGCCTGCCGGCATGCGTCTTGTTGAAGCGTACAACACCTTGAAGTCTTTGGATGTTTTTGCCCAGGATATTTCCTGGGCCGGGGAAGCTCTTTTTTGCATTTTTTTCATGACAGGCCCTAGACAACCTCCCTGGAGTGCTTATTTTTCAAAACATGGGTGAACGAGGGGGGATCGTGCACGACCAAGCAGGAGTGAAAACCCTGACGAACCTCGTTCAAACGGCCTGACGTCAGGCTCGGTACGCCGCGCAAGACCGACGGAACAAACCCTGAATCGTTCGGGCCCGTGCCCGGACAACGGAAAAACAAGCAACCCGAAAAAGCGCGGCAGGTATGGCAAGGCCCTGGAAACAGGAAACTGCGTAACCCCCTCAAGGGTCTTTTCAAGGGCCGGAGCAATCGCTCCGGCCCTTCTCTTTTTTCTTGCGCCAAGAATTTTTCGACTGCCGTATCGTTATGTTTCTTCGAAGGCTATTTCCAACCTCCAGGCTTATTACTGGGCGCATTGTGTCTTTAACATCGTGTCTGCGCTGAGCGACAGGGATCAAGGCAGGGCACCTTTCCCTGAAGCACGGTATCAGGTGTTCCATACCCGGAAGAATAGACAGTCAAGTGTGCGTCTCGGTGGGAATCAATACACTAGGAAAATATGCAGCGTGAAAATGCTTGCGTTTGCCATGATCAGAGAGTAGATTTTATATTTATTGGAGGGCGGCAATGACAGCGAAAAAGGTCTGGGGAACGATTATTATCCTACTTTCAGTGGCCGTGTTTGGAATTAGTGGGTATATTGGGTATACAAGTATGAAAGGGGTTATCCACATCTCTGAGCGTTATATAAAACAAAAGGAATCGGCTGGTGAGATGAGTGATGCTGAAAGGTATATTATTCGTTATACACAGAGAGGTAATTCGGAACGTTATCACGATGTCGCTCTCTGTGGAGTGCTCATGCTCTGTTCTGTATTTGGTGCTGTCGTTGGGACAAAGATGGTAAATGCTAAATGAAACGGCTTGAACTTGCGGTGGCTGTAGAATAACTTTTTTATTCGTTACAGGGGGGGTATAATGTCAGGGAAAAAAGTGTGGGGAGTGATTATTATTTTGCTTTCTTTGGCTATGTTTGGTTTTAGTGGGTATAATGGGTATCAGAGTGCAAAGGATATTGTGCATTTTTCTGAAGCCGATATACGAGAGATAGAGTCTTCCAGGCTTGGTATCGATGGGGCAAAGTCTTTTGTTGAGTTTGCGACGAGAGATAATGCTCAGCATTATAAAGAGGTTGCAGTGTATGGAATCTTGTTGATCTGCTCCGTGATTGGCGCTGTTGTTGGGACAAAAATGCTCGATGCGAAGGATGAAGTTGCTGTGTAACACAGACCTACTCGTCATTGTTGGTGTTACGATTTGTTGATATCTGATGGTGGGGTTTGTATGTTGTTCTGTAAGAATGTTTGCTGGGGGTGGCAGTTCTCTTGACTCCTTGTGCTTGCTGGTCGGCGTATGCTTGTTTCGGGCTAGTAACATTGTTTAAGGCATGAAATGTCTGGCACGCTGACGCAGGGGATGATGTCCAGCCTTGATCCCTGTCGGCCAACGGGATGCAGCGTTAAATACTATCTGCTCCAAGGAATATGTATTCGTTTGGTTTTGTATTTTGTTGTTCGCCTGATGGCGTATGCCTATTGTCTTCTTGTGACAAATTATTGATGTTGGACTTACGGTTTAGCGGCTCTGTATGAGCTGCCTCTTCTGGTGTAGAGTTGAGCAAGATTTTCCTCGCCCTGTTTTGAGCAAAGTTCGCAGTCTTTGTTTTGTTGACGTCGTAGGGGAGTTGTCGTCGCGTCCTTTCCCCCTGATCTGGGAAGAAACGACTCACAATTTTGTCAAGCCAAAAACGCATGCCGTCTTGAAGTCGAGGCGGGCTTTGGCTATTATGGTGTATGCGTGGCCACAATCCTGTCGGTTTCGACGCGCTTGCGCGTTCAAAAACGACCGGAGGCGCGCTCGCGCGGGGCCAGGCCCGGCGCGGCCGATTCGGAAACTCGGGAAAGCGCTTGCCGTCGCTTTCCGGTACGCTAGCGGAAATATGCGCGCCCGTACGGCCGGTCCCGCGCAGCCACACCCCATACGGAGGTTACCCATGGCGGTTTTCAAGTGCAAAAACGCTGACGACGTGCTCAAGGCGGTCAAAGACTACAATGTGTCGTTCATCCAGTTCTGGTTCATCGACATTCTGGGCACGCTCAAAAGCTTTCAGATCGCGCCCCGCGAACTGGAATCCGCCTTTGAGGAGGGCATGGGCTTCGATGGCTCTTCCATCACCGGGTTCACCAAAATCCAGGAATCGGACATGGTGGCCTTCCCCGATCCCACCACGTTTCAGCTCGTGGCCTGGCGTCCCAGCGACCGGCCGGTGGCCCGCCTGTTCTGCGACATCAAGAACCCCGACGGCACCCCCTTTGCCGCCGATTCGCGCTTTGTGCTGAAGAAAATGCTCAAGAAGGCCGCCGACAAGGGCTACACCTATTACGTTGGCCCGGAACTCGAGTTTTTTCTCTTCGCCAACTCCTCCGAACCGCGCATTCTCGACCGGGGCGGATACTTCGACGCCCCGCCGCTCGACTTGGCCAACGACGTGCGCCGCGACATCAACTTCGCCCTGGAATCCATGGGCATCGCCGTGGAGTACTCCCACCACGAGGTGGCGCCCTCCCAGCACGAGATCGACCTGCGCTACAGCGAAGGCCTGTCCATGGCCGACACCGCCATCACCTACCGGGTGGTGGTCAAGGAAATCGCCCGCAAACACGGCTGCTACGCCACCTTCATGCCCAAGCCCCTGTTCGGCGAGAACGGCTCGGGAATGCACGTGCACCAGTCGTTGTTCAAGGGGTCCAAGAACGCCTTTTTCGACGCCCAGGCGCCGGGGCATCTCTCCAAGGAAGCCCAAAGCTACATCGCCGGCATACTCAAGCACGCCTCGGAGTTCACCCTGGTCACCAACCAGTGGGTCAACTCCTACAAGCGCCTGGTGCCCGGCTACGAAGCCCCGGTCTATGTGGCCTGGGCCCAGCGCAACCGTTCGGCCCTGGTGCGCGTGCCCATGTACAAGCCCGGCAAGGAAGCCGCCACTCGCATCGAACTGAGAAGCCCGGACCCGGCCTGCAACCCCTACCTGGCCTTTGCGGTCATGCTCGGCGCGGGACTCAAGGGCATTGAGGAAGGCTACAAGCTCTCCAAGCCCATTGAAGAGAACATCTTCCACATGAACGAAAAAGAGATGAAGAAAAACGGCATCACCGCCCTGCCGGGATCGCTCCACGAGGCCATCCTCAACCTGGAAAAGAGCGCGCTCATGCGCGAGATCCTGGGCGAGCACCTGCACGGCGCCCTGGTGGACTACAAAAAGATGGAATGGGATCAGTACCGCACCCAGGTCACCGAGTGGGAAATCGAGCGTTACCTGCCCGTGCTGTAGACTCTCCGGTTCACGATTTCGCGGCCGCCCGGAAACGGGCGGCCTTTTTTTCGCGCTTGCCTTCCCGGACGCGCCGGGCCACACTTCCGAAAGAGCGGGACCGGGCCCGACGGCCGGGCTCCTGGCTTGAGCCCTCCATCCCACCAATCGCGGAGAGACCATGCTCGACTGCCAACGCCATCGTTTCGACATCCCCGAGGACGTCGCCTATCTGGATTGCGCCCACACTTCCCCGCTGCCCTTGGCCGCCGAACGGGCCGGTATCGAGGCCATGGCCCGGCGTCGTCAGCCCTGGAACATGGCGGCCGACGTGCGCTTCGCCGGCCTGGAAGCCGCCCGCCGGGGCTTTGCCACGCTCCTGGGCGCGCCCGAGGCCAACGTGGCCGTGGTGGGTTCCGTTTCCTACGCCATGGCCGTGGCCGCCAAAAATCTGTCCCTTGAACCGGGGCAAAAGGTCGTGGTGCTGGACGGGCAGTTCCCGTCCAACGTCCATCCCTGGCGTAAAGTGCCCGGAGCGGTTGTGGTTCCGGTTCCCCGACCGGCCGAAGGAACCTGGAGCCGGGCCGTGGAGGACGCCGTTACCGCCGACGTGGGCTTGGTGGCCCTGCCGCACTGCCACTGGATCGACGGCACGGTGTTCGATCTGGCCGCCATACGCGTCGCCTGCGACCGGGTGGGAGCCCGCCTGGCGGTGGACGCCACCCAGTCCGCAGGCATGCTTCCCCTGGATCTGGCGGCCGTACGTCCCGACGTTCTCGCCGTCACGGCCCACAAATGGCTGCTGTGTCCCTACGGGGTGGCCTTTCTCTATCTGGCCGACCAGTGGTTGGACGGCGAGCCTCTGGAGGAAAACTGGTTCAACCGCCAGAATGCGGAAGACTTTTCCGGTTCCGTTCAAGACCGCATGGACTATCGGCCCGGAGCCAGGCGCTACGACATGGGGCAAGTCGGCGATGGCCTCCGCATGGCCATGGTCGCCGCTTCCCTGGACCTCATGAACGCCTGGGGCGCCACGGCCCTGTCCGAGAGCCTGCGGCCCAAGATCACCCGTTTGGCGGCCGCCGGCCAAGCCTTCGGGCTCATTCCCACCCCGGTGGGGGAGCGAGCCCCCCATCTGCTGGGCCTGGCCCTGCCCCATGGCCGCGACGCCAGGCCCCTTGCCGCCGACCTGGCCCGCATGGGCGTTCACGTAGGGGCCAGGGGAACGCGTTTGCGCCTGGCCTGTCACGCCTTTGTCAGCGATGGGGACGTGGAGCGTTGCATCACCGCCTTGGCCAGGGGATTGTCCACTTGAGCGAAGCGGAAACTCCCCTGTGGCCCGGCCGGAGGCGTGGTTCCTTTATCGCCGCCCGCGCGCCTGGCGGGGGTTGATTCCCTGGGGGTCCAGGCCCGCACCGGCGTCGTAGACGCCCACCACCTCGTCGAGCAGGGCCACGCCGCGCGCCCGGCGATGATAGCGACGGATGTTGAGAAAGTCCGATTCGTATCCGCCCTCGTTGTTCCAGCCGCCGCAACGTATCACTACGAGCTCGCGCGAAAGGCACAGGCACAACGGGTCGATGTTTCCCTGGCGCACGCATTTTTCCTCGGGCTCACCCGGCGCGGGAAGGATGTCGATGGCGAACGCCCGGCTGACGTCGATGCGCCCGATGATCATTTCGTGCTCCACGCAGCGCAGAAACGCGGATATGGCCCCCGGAGTGTAGGCGTTGTCGTCGTCCAGGAATAGCAGATGGCGTCCCTTGGCCACCCGTATCAGGCGGTCGCGTATTTCGTTGCCGAATCCGCCGGGTGATTTGGGAAAATCGACGAACCGGGCGGGGAGCGACGTTTCCGGGCGCGGGCATTTTACCCCGTCGAAGCCCACGAGCAGTTCGACGCTGCCTGGGGGCAGGCCGGCGTGTGCCACCGAGTCCTCAAGGCTTTTGATGGCCAGGGCGAGCGCCCTGGGACGTCTGCCGCAGCTTGGCGTGATGATGCTGAAGAGTGTTTCCATGGGCGGTCGGTAGCGCGTCGCTTGGCGCCATGCGGCGCACGGGTTGAAGGGACGATATTTCTCGGTATTCCCCCCCTGTGGGTCTCGTCAAGGCGCGTTGGGAAAGAGGGGGAATGGGGAAGAAATGCCTTCGGCGGCCAGAGGGGGTGACCCCCTCTGGACTCCCCGGTTGCCTGCGGGAGAAGGGGGGGCGAGAGGGGGGATGGACAGGCGCGGGGTGGGGGAAAAGTATTGTTTCGGGCCGTTCCGGGACCGGCCTTGCGGTCCCGGAACGGCCCGAAACACGGCCCACGGCGCTATGCGCTGTCGTGAGAAATCGCGTTGGTCATTCGGGGCCGGCAAAGCCCGGCCCCGAATGACCAACGCAATGTTTTCGCCAGCCAGCCGGCCTGGTCGTCGCCAGCGCCGTGGTTCCCGTGTCCGCTTTCACCCGGGGGGGACCGGGGGGAATCATTCCCCCCGGCCGCCGGAGGCTCTCTTCCCTCTTCCTCTCTTCTTCGCATTCTCCTTGCCGCTCTTTCCCTTGCGGGATACAGAGCCCGACCATGGACAGCGACGCGCTTTCGAGGCTGGCGGTGGTGCTTTTTTCGCCCAAGTTTTCCGTGAACGTGGGTTCCACGGCTCGGGCCATGGCCAACATGGGGGTGAGTGAACTCATCGTTGTTTCGCCTCAGGACTATGATCCCGGTCGAGCCAGGGCTTTGGCCACCCAGAAGGGCCAGCCCATTCTGGAAGCCATGACCGTGACCGACGACTTGGCCGGGGCTTTGGCTCCCTTCGAGATGGTGTACGGAACCACGGCCCGCACCGGTGGTTGGCGCAAGGGCATGCTCACGCCGGAGACGGCCGCGGCCAGGGGGGTGGATATCTTGCGTTCGGGCGCGAGCGCGGCGGTGGTCTTCGGTCCCGAGGACAGGGGGCTGACCAACGACGAGACGCGCATTTGCGGGCGTTTGATCACCATTCCCACGAGCGTCGCGGCGTCATCGCTCAATTTGGCCCAGGCCGTGCTCATCGTGCTCTACGAATTTTTCAAGGCGAGTCTGAAAATGCCCTTCAAGCCCGGCGGGCCGCCGGACTCTCGTCAGGCCACCCACGAGGAGCGGGAGGCCCTGTTCGCCAATCTGCAGGAGGCCCTGTTGGCCATCGACTTCTTGAAGGACGACAACCCCGAGTACTGGATGCTGCCGGTGCGCCGTTTCGCCGACCGAGTGGGACTCAAGCGCAACGAGTTCAACCTGCTCATGGGGATCTGTCGCCAGATGAAGTGGGCGGCCGGAGCCAAGCCGGCGGGCAAGGGAAAAGGGGAAAACGGGCGGACTTGACCGGAGGGGGGCCTGCGGTCACAATACGTCTATTCCGCAGCCAAGGAGACGCCATGAGCGCCAGCCCCGCCAAGAAACCCAGTCCGGTGTATTTCGCCAATTTCCGTGCCCGAACCGTCAAGGAAAACAAGCTTTCGCGCATCGCCAAGCTTTTCGAGGTGGCCGGGTTCAAAAAGCTCGCCTGGAAAGATTCCCTCACCGCCGTGAAGGTGCATTTCGGCGAACTCGGCAATGACACCTTCATCAGCCCCGTGCTGGTGCGGGCCGTGGTGGACAAGCTTGTTCATTACGGCGCCAAGCCGTTCCTCACCGACACGGCCACACTCTATTCCGGTTCGCGCGAGAACGCCGTGGACCACATGAAAACCGCCTTGGCTCACGGTTTCGGCCCGGAAACGGCCGGAGCGCCCATCGTCATTGCCGACGGTCTGCGCGGCAATTGCTGGAAATCCATCAACATAGGCAAGAAGCACTTCAAAACCGCCAAGGTCGCCCTGGGCATCGCCGAGGCCGACGCGCTCATGGTGGTCAGCCACTTCAAGGGACACGAGATGGCCGGCTTCGGCGGAGCCATCAAGAATTTGGCCATGGGCTGCGCCCCGCCGGCCGGCAAGCGGGACCAGCATTCCCCGCGCTTCAAGGTCAGCGACAAGCGGTGCGTGGGGTGCGCGGCCTGTTTCAAGGTCTGCCCCCAGAAAGCCATCACCATCGCCGAGAAAAAAGCCAGCATCGACCGGGAAAAGTGCATCGGCTGCGGCGAGTGCCTGACCGTGTGCCAGGAAAAGGCCATCTACATGGACTGGGCCACGGAAATGGCTCCTTTCACCGAGCGCATGGTGGAATACGCCTTCGCGGCCATCAAGGGGCGCAAGAACAAGGTGGGCTTTTTGACTTTTCTTATGAACATCACGCCGGACTGCGACTGCATCCCCTGGTCCGACGCGCCCATCGTGCCCGACATCGGCATGATGGCTTCCACAGATCCCGTGGCCCTGGACAAGGCCTGTCTGGACATGGTCAACGCCCAGGCCGCCCTGGTCGGCACCCAGTTGGCTTGCAACCACGCCCCGGGCGAGCACAAGTTCAAGGGGTTGTGGACCCACACCATGGGCGACCTGCAACTCAGCTACGCCGAGGAGATCGGCCTGGGCACAACCCAGTACGAACTGGTGGAAATCTAGGACCACATTTTCGCGGACACGGCGCGCGTCTTTGGGCGTCGGACGTCGGAAGCGGCGTCCGACGCATGCTCTCCCCGCGTCGCCGGGAGCCCTTTCTTCCCGGACGCGCCGGCGCTCGGGGGCGGCGCCCCTCGACGCCGGGACCCCGGCATGCTAAGGCCGCTTCACGAAAAAAAGGGGGAGTGCTTTCTCAGGTATTTCCCTTTTTCCGCCCGGTTGGTCCTTTGGCGGTCAAAGGCCATTTCCCCCCGGGCGGTTTTTCAACGGACGGGTCCGGGCTTCGTCTTCCGGCCCGTCAAGCGGCTCCGGAGGCCCCATGGACAAGCTCAAGGCCCAGGCCATGCAGATGACCAAGGAGATCGTGGTCAAATTTGTGGAAACCGGGCGCATCACTCCCACCAATTTCACCACCCATTTCGCCAAGATCTATCTGGAAGTGCTGCGCACCCTAAGCGAGGAGACCCTGCCCGACGGCCTGGCCTCCGGAAAGGACGACTGAACCGTGAGCGCCTCCCATGGCTGTCAGGTGGCCGGCATGTTCGGCCGCATCGCCGGCTGGTACGACTTTCTCAACCACTTTTTGAGCCTGGGGCTGGACATCCATTGGCGGTCGCGGCTGGTGGCCCAGCTCGGTCTGCCCTCCACCCGGCCGACCCGGGTGCTGGACCTGGCCGCCGGCACCCTGGACGTCTCCCTGGCCGTGACCCGGCGCCATCCTCTGTGTCGCGTCGCGGCGGCGGACTTCTGCCTGCCCATGCTCCGGCGCGGCCAGGCCAAGCTCGCCAGACGCAAGGCGGGCTCCATCGATCCGGTGCAGGCCGACGCCCTGGCCCTGCCGTTTGCCGAGGAAAGCTTCGAGGGGGTCACCATCGCCTTTGGCATCCGCAACATTTTGCCCCGCGACGCGGCCTATGCCGAAATCCTGCGCACCCTCAAGCCCGGAGGGCGGCTTTGCATCCTGGAGTTCGGCTCCGGACGCCAGCGCATCTGGGGCGGAATCTACAACTTCTACCTGAACCGGCTTTTGCCCCGGTTGGGGAAGCTGTTCTCCAAGGACGACGGGGCGTACGAATACCTGGCCCGCACCATCCGCGAGTTTCCCGACGCCAAGACCCTGGAGCAGGAGCTGAAAAACGCCGGCTTCGTTCGGGTGTGGCATGAGCCCATGGCTTCGGGCATCGTGGTGGTGCATGTGGCGGTCAAGGACATTCGCGCGTAGGAAGGCGGGAAAAGGTCTTCGCGCGCCGGATCGGCGCGATCGTCCGGGGAGTCTTCGGCGTGGTTCGAAGGCTCCCCGGACGGCGTTTGTCGACCCGGACGGCAAAGCGATTCGGTATTCGTCCGGCATTTCTGAAGAGGATGACGCCGCATTTCTCTCGGACAACCAGACGTTGCGGTGTGTCGTTCACGAGACCCGGCAACGCCTGTTCCGTGGGCGCCGCTTTAGGAACGCGTTGCGGGCGGCGGGGCGTTCCTGGCGGGATCGTCCCAGATGTGCGTCTGGTCGAGGTGGAGTTCCGAAAGCCACATGGACCGTTTGGTCGGAAGAAGCTCCGCTATCCAGTGCAGGGCCACGACGCCGAACACGGTAAAAATGAACAGGGTTTCGCCCATGGCCGTTTCCTCCTTCTGGGGTGGTCGTGATTGGACCGTTCCCTGACTCCTAAGCATAATGCGTGCCAGAAGAGAAAAACGGGCAACTCTCTGAATTGTTCCGAAAAAATGAGACGGGTGGCGCGGGGTGGACCGACAAAAATGTCGGACTCTCCGTGGTGTCGACAATTTTGTCGGCAGGACCGCTTCCGTGCGTCACTCCAGGGACTTGATCACCAGGAGGGTCACGTCGTCCTCTTGCCTGGTGCCCTGGCGAAAGCTCGCCACGTCGGCCAGCACCGCGTCCACGATTTCTGTGGCCGAACGGGTGACGTTGGCCGCCACCACCTCTTCCAGCCGCTTCCTGCCGTACATGGCCCCCTGGGGGTCAAACGTTTCCCAGATGCCGTCCGTGCCCAAATAGAGGATCTGCCCCGGTTCCAGGCTGACGGGGCCGTCCTGGGGGAAGCGCTGTCCGGACTCGATGCCCAGGGGGATGCCGGGAGGCGACAGACGCAGGGTTCTTTTCGACTCCGCGTCGACGATCACGGCCGGGTCGTGTCCCGCCCGCAGAAAGCGGAGCGTTCGCGTGGGCGGGTGCAGGAGCAGAAGAAACAGGGTCATGAAGTTTCCGGTGTCGCCGGTATCCTGGCAGAGCAGGGTGTTGACGTCGCGGGCCAGGGCGTCGAGCGTTTCCTCGTGCAGGGCGCGGGCGCGCAGATAGGCCCGGACGCTGGCCATGAGCAGGGCGGCCGGAATGCCGTGTCCGCTCACGTCCCCCACGGCGATGAGCACGCGGTCGTTCGAAAGGGGGATGTAGTCGTAGTAGTCGCCGCCCGTGGAATCGCAGGGGATGTTCACGGCCGCGGTCTCCAGGCCGGGCATGGGGGGCGGGGTCTTGGGCAGGAATCCGCGTTGGATGCTGGCGGCCAATTCCATGTCGAACTCCATGCGCTGTTTTTCGAGCATGGCCTGGTGAAGTCGGGCGTTGTCGATGGCGATGGCGGCCTGGACGCAAAGCAGGCTGAAGAATTCCAGGTCCTCCGGGGTGAAGGGGGTGGCGTCGAGCCGGTTGATGAGCTGGGCCACGCCGATGATGCGTCCTTTCACGGCCAGGGGGGCGCAGAGCATGGTGCGGGTGCGGTAGCCGGTGCGCCTGTCCACGCCGGGATTGAACCGGGGGTCGGCGTAGACGTCGGGCACGAGCAGGGCTTGCCCGTGTTCGAGCACCCAGCCGGCCAGTCCTTGTCCTCTGGGCAGCATGCGCCCCTTGGGCAGCAGGTGGGACACCGGTCCCTGGGCCACGGTGAACACGAGCCGGCCCTCGCCGTCGGGGGATTCGGTGAGCAACAGGCTGCACGTCTCGGCCTCCAGGGCCTGGCGGGTGGTGGTCATGATGCGTTCGAGCACCACGTCCAGGTCAAGGGAGGCGGTGATGAGTTCGCCCAGTTCGAAGCAGCGCTTGAGTTTTTCCAGGCGGTGGTCCGAAGCAGCGGATCGGTGGGGAGGGGGGGCCTGACCGAAGTCCATGGAGTCGTCATGCCCGCAAACGGTTTTTCTGTCCATGATCGCAGCCCGGAAAAGGCCTCTTCGCTCCCGCCGTGGCGTGGGGGCGACGCGAGAAACATCGGGCTCAGGGACTTCGTACCGTGCGGTTCCGATATGGTATTGTATATATTACTGTACGATATGTCGTTCGGAAAGGCGAGTTTTTTTCGCCCTCAGGAGCCCCCATGCCCACGTGTCGCCCCGCGTTCTTGCCCTGATCTGCCTCTTGGCCGTTTTTCTTTTCTCCGCGCCTGCTCGCGCCCAGGGGAAGAGGGAGGACAAATCGTGCGATAAGCCCGCTGTCACCCTGGGGCCCGACGGCAAAACCCCGACCGTCGATCCCCTGCCGGAAATCCCCTCTCGCAAGGAGGACCATGTGGACTGGCCGGTCCTGGATCGCGCCGCGTACCAACGCCTGACCGTGGTGGGCCCACATGATCTTTCCCTACAGCCGGTTCGGCAGGCGGACGGAGGCGGGAATAACCGAGCTTACGGCCCTGACTGACGCCCTGGAAAAGTTCAAGCCCCCGGAAAACGCGGGCAAGACCTGGACCCTGACAAGGCGCGAGGCCGTGATTTTGGCCCGCACGGCCAGGACCAGTCTGGAGAGGGCTGGTCGTTTCTGAGAGATCGGCTATTCTTCCTGCATGCCTGCCATAGGGGCAGTGGCTTGGTCCTTGCTGAAAAGCCCTGGGGGAAAGGGCTGCGAGGCGATTGCCGGGGAGTCCGAATTGCGTCGGGCGGCCGCGCACACGGTGGCGGCCGCCCGGACGGTCAGGTGGTTTGCTTGGGACTGGCGGCTTTTTTTGCCGGCTTTTTCACGGTTTTTCTGGCGATTACGGCCTGTTCCAGTTCGTCCAGGCGCGCCGAGAGCTCCTCGATGCGCCGGGCCATGTCCAGACGGGGGGTCCGCGTTTCTCCGGAGGTCCGGGAACGGGGACCGACGAACAGCACGTTCACAGCACGCGCCTCCTGTTTTCAGGGGTTTCGGGGGGGCAAGCCAACTTTTGTCGGGCTTGCCGGCCAAGTTCGGCCACGGTTTCGAGACTGGCCACAAGCTCCAGCACGGCCTCCAGCCCGGCCTTTTGCCGGGTGAAGGCGGCGGTCTGGTCCGCGCCCAGATCCAGGATCGAGGCGCGCAGGCCGGCCAGGTGCTCCTTCAGGCAGGCCTGGACCAGAGGATTGGCCAGCAGGCGTTCCACATCCTCGCCCAGGGCGGCCTGGGTTTCCAGATCGTCCAGGGTCATCGCGGACCTCGCGCCGCCATGGCGCCGGGAGGTCCGGCGGGCTGGGGACCGGCGGCGGGTGCGGGAGCCTGGGTGTCGGGACCGGCGGCGCGTGACCGTGTGGCGGCGGGGCCGGACGTTCCGGGGTGTCCCGGACCGCCGGGCGCGGGGGGCGTCCCGGCTCCGGGCGCGTTCGCCGGGCCCTTGCCGCCGTGTCCGCGCAGTTGTCCGGTGTGTTCGGCGATGGCCCGGGTGAGTCCGGCCACCTGCCCCTGCAACTCCTCGATGCGCTTGTTCTGCTCGGCCATCTTGTCGAACCGTTCTTCGGGCAGCAGGTACTCGCTCACGTCGATGTCCAGGTATTCGTACTTGGCCCGGATGGCCTTGATGAGCCCCTTGGGCTCGCAGATGCCCAGTTGCAGCCCGGCCTTGAGCATGATCTGGATGAGTTCGTCCATGATATGGGCGCTGCTCTGGCGCTCCTGCGGCCCCACGCCCACATCGATGAGCACGGTGTATTCGCCGGCGAGGTCGTCCGGCTCCAGGGCCACGTCCGCGCCGAGGATGTTCCGGTCGTCTTCGGGCGGGTAGAGCCTGATGATGTCCAGGATGCGGGCCAGAATGCGCTTGAACGTGCGGGCCAGGCGCCTGGCGTAGAGTTTTTGACGCTGCATGCCGGCGGTGAGGCGCATCTGCATGCCCGCCGCAGTCTTGTTCAGGGCATTGAGGTCCAGGCCCTGCATGTTCTCGTTGATGCCGGACTCCTTGGCCACCTCCTGCAACGTGAGCTGAAAGGCGTTGAGGAGAAACCCGTCCGCCGGGGTGGGAACGATCTCCTGTACGGTGTTGAGGGCCGACACCAGCGAGACGTCGCCTGGTCCCATTTCGGCCAGGGCCTTTTTGGTGCGGGCGTCGGTGGTGAAGAAGCCCCGGTAGGTGCTCATGGCCGCCTGGTCCTGAATGTTGCGCAACAGGTTGGACAGCACGCGCTGACGATGGTCCAGCACCGAGGCGATGGGGCGTCCGATGGCCTTGTGCGGTTCTTTGTAGATGTAGCCCAATTCGAACGGGGGCGAACCGTAGGGATTTTCCACCGGGCCGCGCAGCACCACGTCCTCGCAGAGGGTGACGATGGACGGCACGAGCAGGCCGGTGTCGTCTTGCAGCCTGACGTAGCACTCCCAGACGAAGACTTCCCCCGAGCCCAGACGCGGGTCGCTCCCGGCGCCGAAGGATTCGCCCGTTCCCAGGGCGTCGGGCGTGGAGAGTCCGTCCACGGAGAATTGCGAGGCGTACTCGCCGGCCACTTCCGTGCCGGAAGCCCCGCGTTCGTCCAGCCGGGCGCTGACCTTGTCCACGCTGCCCTTGCGGTACACGCCGGTGATCTCCATGCGGCGGATGTGGTCCAGATCGCGCTTGACCACGTGGGCCACAAAGGGATTGCGGGTCAGATCGGCGTAGCCGGGAAGCATGTAAAGCTCGCGCGCGGGCACCACTTCGAGGCAGAATCCTCGGTAGCGCGGGGTCTTGCGCACGGCCTTGGCTCCGCTCAACCCGGCGGCGGGCGCGCCCGTGGCAGGGTCGACCAGGCGGACGCGACGACCGCCGCGCACGTCCACCAGGGTGGGGTCGGTCTGGGCCATGGCCTCGAGTTGGGCCGTGGTCATGTCGGGCAAGGGAGCGGTTTTCAGGTCGAAGTCGTCGCGCTGGGTGACCTTCATCACCCCGTAGTGGGAGACCAGGCAGTCGTGCACGAAGTCTTCGATCAGGCGCTCGCCTTCGAGCTGGTTAAAAAACTTGTGGCGCACGTAGCGCTTGAGTCGATCCGCCCGGTCCCGGACTTCGCGGCGTTCCATGTCGCCGATGTCCTTGACCACGGGACTCAAGGTGAAAAAATCGCCGGTGAAGACCTCGATCAGGCCGGGTTTCATCCATTCCACCACCGAGAAAATGGTGGGATGCACGGTCTGGGACCAGCCGGGGCGCTCGTTGCCGTAGGGCTCGGCCCGGTACAGGCGAAAGTGCTTTTCCCGCTCGGCGGAAAGCTCGGCCTGGAAGGCGCGAGCCTTGTCCATATGCGGGGCGAGAAGGACGAGGAGATCCTCGTCGGATATGGGGCGCATGGGTACTCCGTTTGAGGCTAAAGGAATCGGGAAGGGGAAGCGCCGCCTTCCCAGGCGAAATCGTCCGCCGTCCGGAAGCGGTCGGCGTGGGCCATGGTCAACACGAAGGCGTCGGCCAGGTTGGGGGAGGGCAGACCCCGTCGCTTGAGTTCGTCCTTGCCTTCGACCTTGATGCGACCGGAAGGCAGGGATGCGTAACGGGGACCGCTCAGCTCGGCCCCCAACCTGTGGGCCAGGGGCAGGGTCGAGTCGATGGCGCACAGGCGCGAGGCGAAAAATTCGCGGGCCAGCCACCAGAGTTCGTCGCGGCGGCGGTTGAAACGGTCCTGTGCGGCCGCCGATTCGGCCACGTTCACACAACACACGGGCAGCCCCCAGCCGGAGAGCACATGGGCCGTGCCCGCTCCCCAGCCTATGGAGTCCACGTAAAGGGCTTCGGGCCGCAGTTCGTCGAAGCGGTCGCGGGCGATGGCGGCCACGGCCAGGGTGTCGTCGCGTCGAAACTCTTCGATGTGGAGGATCTTGCCGCCCTGGCGCACCACGATGGCCGAGGGGTCGCCGCCGAGCGAAAGGCCCACGTCCAGGCCCATGACCGGACGCACCCCCTGGTAGGATACGGGCCTGTCCAAGGCTTCGAGCACGAGCGACAGTGGAATGAGCGCATCCTCCCCGCTGACGTCGAAATCGCACTCGTATTCCTGTTTGTATTGCGCGGGGGACATGGCTTGGCGGGCCGACTCGAGTTCGGATGCGGGCAACAGGTTGGTGCGCGAGGCGGGAAACGACTCGGCGTACCAGTCCGGCCTGGCCAGGGCCTTTTGAAACAGTTCGTGGAAATGGTCGTGGCCGCGCGGAGTGCCGATGAAAAGGGCGAATCCCCGCCGGTCGGACAGGGCCGGGCGAATGACCGTGGCGAAGGCCTCGGGGCGAAAGTCCGCGTATTCGTCCAGCACCGCTCCGTCCAGGTATATGCCGCGCAGGCTGTCGGGATTGTCCGCCCCGTAGAGGCTGATGCGCGCGCCGTTTTCGAAGTCGGCTCGCAGTTCGTTTTCGTGGAAGCGCACGCCTGGAATGCCCGAGGCGAAACGCTTGAGGTAGTCCCAGGCCAGGCGTTTGGCCTGGATAAGGGTGGGAGCCACGTAGCCCAGGCGCGGCGCGGGGAGCCGGATGCGATGGGCGGCGTCGATGAGGGCGTTGACGCAGAGCACGGTCTTGCCAAAACGGCGATGGCAGACCAGCACGGAAAAGCGCATGAGCCCGGTGTGGATTTGCAGCTGGAAAGGGTGGGGGACGTAGCCGGTGTGAACGGTGATGTCAGGCGTCATGAACCCGGGAGCATACCCGGGTTTTCGGTCCTGTCAGCCCATATGGGGCTATGTGGAAAAAAGGCGGGGCAGGCGAGGAATTATATCGGCAACTCGACCACGAACCGGGCACCACCGCCGGGGCGCTGTTCCAGGCGCATGGAACCGCCATGGTGGGTGGTGACGATGTAGTAGGAGACGGAAAGGCCCAACCCTGTGCCGCCGCCCGGTTCCTTGGTGGTGAAGAAAGGCTCGAAGATGCGGCGGGTATGTTCCAGGCTCACGCCGGGGCCATTGTCTTCCACTTCGAGGATGACCTTTCCGTCGTGCCTTCGGGTGCGCACCCAGATCGTGGGCCGGGACGCGTCGTCCCGATCGGCCAGGGCTTGCACGGCGTTCTTGATGAGGTTGAAGAGCACCTGGCTGATTTCGCTTGCGATCATGGACACGGCCGGAAGGTCTTCGGCCAGTTCGCACACGATGGACACCTTTTTGATGTCATACTTCTTGCGCAGGTCGAAGTCGTTGCCGGCCAGAGCCACGGTTTTTTCCACCAGGGTGTTGATGTCGGCGGGGCGGCCGTCTTGTTGACTTTTCCGGCTGAACTCCAACATGTTGGCCACGATTGCCGAGGCCCGTTCACCGGCCTGTTGAATGGTTTCCAAAAATTCGGGGATCTGCAGGCCTTCCATATAGTGGGTCAGGGCGTCCTGGGGGCAGTTCATGGCCTTGGAGGTTTCAACGTTGCGCCGGTTGCCTGGCTGAAGCCGACGCTTGATCACTTGCACGCTTTGCAGAATGCCGCTCAGGGGGTTGTTGATTTCGTGGGCCATGCCGGCGGCAAGCCCGCCCACGCTCATCATCTTTTCCGTCTGGATCATGAGCTCCTGCATGCGCTTGGTTTCGGTGATGTCGCGACACGTCAGGTGCAGGAGCTGTTCGTTGTCTATGGTCACGGGCACCACGGTCACATCAAGAAGCAGCGGGGAGCCGTCGGCCCGCGTGCTCATCCATTCCACCCGGCACACTCCCTGGGTAAGGGCCTTTTCGATGTTGCGGTCGACGACCTCTGTGGTTAAGGAGCCGTCCGGTTGACGTTCCGGTGAAAAATCCGTGGGCATCTTGCCCACGAGTTCGTCTTTCTTCCGGAGACCGAGGAGGCCGAGGCAGGCTTGGTTGCAGGCGGTGAAACGTTCCTGACGCGTCATGAGCAGGATGGCGTCGGACGAGTTTTCGAAAATCTTTCGAAAGGTTTCCTCGCTTTGACGCAACGCCTTGAGCGCCTGGTTGCGGTCGGTGATGTCGCGGATGACACCCACGATGTGCTTTTGCCCCTGGTCGTCCACGTAGAGATTCTTGCGGGTCACCACGGTGAACTCTTTGCCGTCGGACGAGGTGAGGATTTCCTCCGTGGTGTCGGTTTGGCCCGTCTCCATGACGAAGCGGTCCTGCTTCTTGTACCCCACGGCCTGTTCCTTGGGGAAGAAATCCAGATCGGTATGGCCAAGCATGCCCTCCCGGCTGATGCCGACCATGTCGCACAGGGCCTGGTTGACCAGAAGAAAGCGGTGGTCTTGATTTTTGACGAAGATGGGATCGGCGATATTGTCCACTACATTGTAGAGGAACTGTCGCGAACGACACAATTCGCCTTCGATGATCTTGCGTTGGGTGATGTCCGTGAACGTGGCGTACGAGCCCAGGAATTCACCCTTGGCGTTCAGCCAGGGGGCCACGGACACGATCACCCAGACGGCTGAGCCGTCCTTGTGGCGCAGACGGCGTTCGTAGCGCTCCCGCATGCCCTTTTTCCGCTGGTCCAAGCGGGCATGGTGGTCCGGCAGATCTTCGGGAAAAATGAACCGATCGATGGACATGCCGATCATTTCTTCCGGCGTGTAGCCAAGCATGCGAGCCCGAGCGGGATTGGTGAACACGATGTGCTGGTCGGGATCGATGCCCTCGATGCCTTCCGACGCGGTTTCCACGATCAGACGGTAGCGTGCTTCACTGGCTTGCAGGTCGTCGGCCTGGCGATCCGAAATGCGCTTGGTTCTGACGAGCGTCGTCCAGAGCAGCACTGCGGTCACCGCGACGAACAGCCATCCCTTGAGCATGCTCATCCAGACCAACGTCCGGGGCGAATCCTGGACCAGATACATGATGGCCTGGTCGGAAAACAATATCCACAGCGCTCCAAACAGCGCATATCCGAGAGCTATGAACAGGGGCCTGAGCGACATTGGTTCATTTGTAGGCCGAGTGGGGGGAATACGCAAGGTGGCGGCATTGGTTTCATGCCTGTTTTCCGGTTATGGTCCAAGAACAGGTGCGTATCCTCTCTTTCTGCCATAGTTTTCCCTGATATCGAAAAATAAAAGGCCGCCCCGAAGGGCGGCCTTGGAAGACAGGGTTGGACTGAAGGACTAGTTGTTCAATCCGTTTTCCACCTCGGCGCGTACTTCCAGAGCCACCTTCCACAGGATGGTCAGGATGATAAAGCCCAGGGCGTAGATCATGGTGGCGACCATGAGCTCCGGTCCGGTGGGCAGGTATTCGGTAACGCGTTCGAAGGGGTTGGGCGTGAAACCGCCGGTGATCAGGCCCATGCCCTTGTCCAGCCAGGTGCCGATGACCAGCATGATGAGGGCGGGCACGAGCACCTTGGTGTTGTAGCGCCACTGGTAAGGGATGAGCATGAACATGGAGCCCAGGCCCAGCACGCCGGCGGCCCACATGAAGGGAGTCATGTAGGTGTGGCCCTCGAATCCCGAGAACAGGAAGATCAGCGGGTCCTTGTGGCCGGGGATGTTCGAGTAGAAGGACGTGAACACTTCCAGGAAGAAGAAGAACACGTTCACGCACATGGCGTAGGTGATGGTGGTGGAAAGGCTCTTCATGGCTTCCTTGCCGGGGTCGAAGCCGGTCACGCGCTTGACCACCAGGATCAGCAGCATGAGCAGCGCGGGACCGGAGCAAAACGCGCTCGAAAGGAAGCGGGCGGCCAGGATAGCCGTCAGCCAGTAGTGGCGTCCGGGCAGACCGGCGTACAGGAAGGCCGTCACGGTATGGATCGAAAAGGCCCAGATCACCGAGAGGTAGACCAGGGGCTTGACCCAGCCGGGAGGGGTCACGCGCTTCCAATAGGCGGTCAAGGTGGTCCAGCCGATAACCACGTTCAGCAACAGGTAGCCGGTCAAGACCATCATGTCCCAGAACAGGATCGAGTTGGGCGTGGGGTGCAGGATCACGTTCATAAGGCGCTGCGGCTGGCCCAAGTCGATGACGATGAAGCCCATGCACATGATGACGGCCGCGATGGCCAGAAATTCACCCATGATGATGAGCTTGGAATAGGCTTTGTAGTGGTGGAAGTAGTAGGGCAGCACGAGCATGACCGCCGAGGCCGCGACGCCGACCATGTAGGTGAACTGGGCGATGTAGAATCCCCAGGAGACGTCGCGCGACAGGCCCGTGATCATCAGACCGTTGTTCAACTGGTAGAGGTAGAAGCCGGAACAGACGCCCATGATGACAAGCAAGACAATCAGTGCGCCGAAGTAACGGGGGCTTCCCTTGAGGGCTTTTTCAAGCATGGGGCACTCCTAGAGGATGTAGTACACACCGGGTTCGGTGCCGACATCGGGTTTGCGCCGAATGGCGTAACGTTCCTTCAGGACCTGGCGCACCGTGGAGTTCGGATCTTCCAGGTCACCGAAGTAGATGGCCCCGTTAGCAGCCTGCACGCAGGCGGGCATTTCACCCTTGTTGAGCTTTTCCACGCAGAAGGTGCATTTTTCCACCACGCCGCGGGTGCGGTGCGGATAGATGTTGTTCATGTTTTTGACGAAGGGAGCGGGATCGCGGAAGTTGAAGCTGCGGGCGCCGAAGGGGCAGCCGGCCATGCAGTAACGGCATCCGATGCAGCGGTGGTAGTCCATGACAACCAGGCCGTCGGGACGCTGGAACGTGGCCTTGGTGGGGCAGACCCGCACACACGGCGGATGAGTGCAGTGGTTGCAGAGCAGCAGGAACTTGCGGTGTTCAATGGCCTCGGCCAGGAACTTGGGGCGTTCGGTGGGGAAAGTGGCCTCGAAGGTGTCGGTCCACATCCACTTGATTTCCTGCTTGCCTTCGATGGAGGGCACGTTGTGGAAGCTGTGACAGGCTTCGATGCACTTGGCCTGCAACGCGTCGTCGAACTTGCCGGTATCGATGACCATGGCCCAGCGCTTGGCGGTGAGCGGATGGGCGAAGTCCTCGGCCGTGGGGATCAGGGAGTCGGCGGCGTTGGCTCCTTCGCCCAGAAACCCGAGGGTTCCGGCGGAAACGACAGCGGCGGAGACGCCGGCGATTTTGAGAAAGTCGCGTCTGGTTCTCTTCATAATTATTTCTCTCCCTTCTTCACGGGCGAGATGTTGTGGCAGTTCCAGCAGTAGGGATTCACGCCAACGGCGTTGTGACACTTGTCGCAGAACTTTTCCTTGTCGGTGTGGCAGTTCATGCAGGTGTCGGTCAGGCTCATGTTGAATTCCTTGCCGGCCTGGTTCGTGAAGACGCGGGTGTTCTCGCGGATCACCTTGTCACGCCATTCGTTGAGAAGCGTCATGTGGCGGTCGCGCATTTCATTGGTGGGAAGCACGCAATCCTTGACGTTCTTGGGCAATTCGGGCTGCACGTCGAACTTGGCCTGCCCAACTCCCCGCAAGAAGGGGAACAGCGCCAGGCACAGGAAAATCACCAGGCCTGGAATGACGTATTTGCCGTGATACATTATTCCTCCTCCTCAAAGCCGGGCAAGGGTTCCTGGCGCAGGTTCATGGTGCGCTCCTGTTCCTCGTCGTCGAGAATCAGGGCGTTGCCCACAAGCTCGTGCAGGCCGGCCACGCGGACTCCGGGGGCCCAATAGTCGGCCAGCGCGGGCAGGGTGGCGCGGTCGATGGCGCAGATGCAGCCCATGGTGTTCACACCGAACTTCTGCTGCACGTAGTTCAGGGCGTTGCCGCGGGGGAGGCCGCCGCGCAGGCGCATTTCAAGAAACTCGCCGTTGTTGAGGCCGGCGCCGCCGCCGCAGCAGAAGGTCTGTTCGCGGATGCACTGGGCGGGCATTTCCGTGAAGCCGTCGGTGACGGCGTTGAGCACGTAGCGGGGTTCGTCGAAGAAGCCCATGCCGCGAGCCGTGTTACAGGAGTCGTGCCACGTGGGCTTGATGCCCGCGTTGCGGCTCTTGTCCAGCTTGAGCTTGCCGTGCTTGATGAGGTCGGCGGTGAACTCGACAAGGTGGATCATCTTCGTGGACTTGGCGTTGTCGAACACCGTGCCGGTGATGGGGCTCTTGGGCACTTCCAGGAACTCCGGCGGTCCATTCATGGTGTCCATGAACTGGTTGATGACGCGCCACATGTGGCCGCACTCGCCGCCGATGATGTATTTGACGCCCAGGCGTTTGGCTTCGGCGTACATCTTGGCGTTGAGCTTCTTCATCCAGGTGTCGTTGGTGAAGGAGCCGAAGTTGCCGCCTTCCGAAGCGTAGGTGGACCAGGTGACGTCCAGACCCAACTGGTGGAAGAGCAGCAGATAGCCCATGAAGGTGTAGATGCCGGGCTCGGCGAAAATGTCGCCCGAAGGAGTGACGAAAAGAATCTCGGCGCCCTTCTTGTTGAGCTGGGGCTCGATGGCGATACCGGTGATGGTTTCGATATCGTCGACCAGGTAGCCCATCATTTCCTTGAAGGCGTGGGGCTGGATGCCCAAGTGGTTGCCGGTGCGGTTGCAGTTGGCCACCGGTTCGAGGATCCAGTTGATGTTGAGTCCCACGAGGTGCATCATTTCACGGGCCAGGATCGTGATCTCGGCCATGTCGATGCCGTAGGGGCAGAACAGCGAACAGCGGCGGCACTGGGTGCACTGGTAGAAGTACATGAACCATTCTTTGATCACGTCTTCTTCGAGCTTGCGCGCGCCGGCCAGCCGGCCCAGAACCTTGCCGGCCATGGTGAAGTCGCCGCGGTAGATGGAGCGCAAAAGCTCGGCGCGCAGCACCGGCATGTTCTTGGGGTCACCGGAGCCGATGAAGAAGTGACACTTGTCGGCGCAGGCGCCGCAACGCACGCAGATGTCCATGAACACCTTGAGCGAGCGGTACTTCTTCAGGCGTTCGCGAAATCCTTCGGTGATGATCTCGCGCCAGTCGGGGGGCAGTTTCCAGTCTTCGTCCGTGGGGCTCCAGTCGCGGGGGTTGGCCATCCCCAGGTATTTGAGCACCTCGGGTTTGCCGGGATAGGAGAAATTGCCGGGACGAAATTCCGGCTTGATATCCATCCACGTCTTTACCGGCGTGGTGTAATCAATGCTCATCAGTTCTTCAGGCGGCGCCATTTTGGCCATAACGTATTCCTCTCAGGTCGTTCGCCACGGGGGGCTTAGGCTTGCTTGTCCACGGGAATTTCGGCCTCGATCATCTTCTCCCGGTATTCGTCCTCGTAATGCTCGTACGAATGGGGCTTCACGCTCGGGTCGTTCCAGGGATTGACATGATGGACCATACGCGTGTCGTTGGGCACGTTGCGCGTGGGACTGAAGAAGATGCCCGGGGCGTGCATGAGCTTGCTGAAAGGAAAGTAGGCCCACAGAACGCAAACCAGGAAGAAGTGCGCGTAGAACGCCGGATCCACGTTCTTGGGAATTTCGGGGTGGAAGGTCACCAGACCCATGGCCAACTGCTTGACCGCGATGACGTCCACCTTGACGAAATAGCGCATGTAGATGCCCGTAAGGCCGATGCCGATGAGCAACAGCAACGGAAAGTAGTCGTTGATCAAGGAGATGTAGCGAACTTTCCGGTCCCAGAAGCGGCGTCCCAGCAGGAAGGCCAGGGCGGCCAGGAAGGTGACGTCGGTCAGGTAGAGGGTGGGAACGCCGATCTGCAGGATGTTGTCCACGAACTCGATGCCGGTGACGGCGGTCGGGACGGGCTCAAGAAAGAAACGCAGGTGGCGAATCACCACGATGAGGAACGTCCAGTGGAACAGGAGGGCGAAGAACCAGAGCCCTTTGGCCGGCCCGTAACCCACGCGCCCATCTTTGTAGCGGTTGTCCAGGTAGAAGTTGCGGAACAGACTGCGGAAGCAGAGCACTTCCAACAGCATGCGCACAACGGTCTGGAAACCGGTTTTGGGGTTGTCGAACTTTTGATGCTTGACCCACGGCAGACCATACTGCTGCCCGCCGGTCGTGGGGATGTTGAATGGCACAGGCGTGGCCGCCCAGCCGATAACTTTTGACACGAACCCCACGATAAAAATGGTCACGGCCGCGTACGGGACGTAAATCCCGAAGACGTTGGCCATGCCCGCCCCTGCCCCAAAAGCCGACAAGGCGATCAACGCCGTGACAGCCAGCAAGGAAAGAAATGCTGCCATGTACCCTCCACCTCGCTATGTTCCAATGCCGACGCCGGCTATTCAGCCGGCTCCTCCTCACCGACGCCCACTATGAGGCGGGCATGTTTCAACAAGAGATGCTGGTGCTTTTCGAGTTCCCTCACCCTGATCTCGTTAAGCTTTTCCCTACAGGCGGTGTAGAGGTCCAGGCAGGTGAGCACGAGCCCGTCGATGAAGGATTCGACGGCCAGCAGATCCACCCAGGCCTCGCGGCGCTTGATTTCGGACCACAGCCTCTCACGTAGAACCTTTTTGAAGGTCACGAGAAAGCCCGCCGCACCCGACGGGCTGAAATTCTGAACCGCCCGCACCCGGACGACCTCGTCCAGGGCGAACATGGCTTTGTCCAGGGCTTCCTGGTTCTTGGGGTCAAGGACGGCGGAGCACACTTCTTCAAGACCCTCGCGAAGCCTCCAGGCCACGGGGTTGAGGAACTGGTCCGAGGACTTTTTCCAAAGTTTCGCTGTTTCAGGGGGATAGGTGTCCAGAACCTGGTTGTACCACTCTTTGACAATAGGGCCCCGCTGCTCGGCGAGAAGCGTCAGTACGACATTCATAATTGGATCTTTTTGGATTGCATGGAATTTGATGAGCTTGTTCCCATCGTCACAATCTTTCTTCCCTTACCCCGAAAAGCCATGTCATGTAAAGACTATATCAACAAAGTGCGCAAAGCCGTGCCCAGGACCGGGTGGAAAGCCCCTCTGGCCGGGAGTTTACAGGGACAAACCCACAGGCTAGGACGAAGCCCATCGCAACCGCCACACGGCCACTGGCCATACGGACAACCATGCACCTTTCCCCGCAAGAACGCGCACTTCTGGCCTCGGTGTCCCGCTTCGAAACCATCGGGCGCTATCAGGGACTCATGCCCGGGAAACATCTGGTCACCTTCGGCCAGGACCTGACCGCGCGCCTGGAGCGTCTGGGGTTGATCGAAGAGGTGGAGCTCACCTACAATTGCGGAAAAACCCTCAAAGCCGTGCGCCTCACCCCCCAGGGACGCCTGGAGATCGAAGACGAGCAGCACCCGCAGGGCGCAGACGATCCCGCGGAATTGACCCTTGAGCACCTCGTGCTTCTCCAGGATGTGCTCCATTTTTCGCACATGCCCCGATACCGCTTCATGCTTCCGGCAAAAAAAGCCAAAATTTACAATCAGGAAGATTTAAACGATCTTTTTGTACGAGGGTATCTGCTCAAGCTCAAGGTCTCCACCGATGACAGGGGCGCGGCCAAAGGCTACGTCATCTCGGCCAAGGGGGAAAAAGTCCTGTCAGAGGCGGGGTTTAGCTGATATTGGCGGGAGGCCCCGGAAAGGGGCGAAGGATGGGGAGGAAGACTGGGGGAGAAACCCCTTTTGTGAACAAAAGGGGTTTCTCCCCCAGGCCCCCTCTTTCCCAAAAAACTTCAATGTAAAGGTTGGGGAAACGAGCGGCAATGCGCAATGGGACCGCTTTGAACAAAGTATATTGCTAACATAGAGTAAGAGCTAAAGTTTTTTGGAGATGGGGGTGTGGGGGAAGGACCTTTTGTTCACAAAAGGTTCTTCCCCCGCTCTTGCTTCTTCCCTGCCCCCTCCCGTCCTTACCCGCAGGCTTCTTCCCCGGCGGGCGTTTCGCTGACGATGCGGGCGCCGGCGGGCCAGTTGAGTTCTATCTGCACGCATTCGCGGTCTTTTTTGCGGGCGAGTTTCATTTCCACTTCGACCATGGCCGAGGGGCGCAGAGTCAGGCAGTCTTCGCCCACGGCCATGCAGACCGATCCGGCCTTGAGGCCCGAGGCCACGTCGGCCACGGTGGAGGCCGCCTCGGACAGGGTCATGACGCCTTCCAGTTTGACTTTGTCTCTGTTTTTGTCCTTGCCCATACTGTGTTCTCCTGTTCACAAGCTCATGGGGGCGTCCAGGCGTACTTCGCGCGCGTTCTGGGACGAAAGCAGGCGCACGCTCAGCAGGCCGCGCCGAGCCAGGGTTTTGATATCGGCCGCCAGGGGGCCTTCAAGATGCTCCAGGGTTTCGGGAAAGGCCTCGCGCGCGCCGTACAGCCGCAGGCGCGAGCAGTCCGCCCCGTTGCCTTCGACGCGAAGCGTCAGGGGAGCGGCCGCGGGCGCGGTGTGGGCGCGCAGGCAGGCGTTCAGGGCGTCGAGGCCCAGGGCCAGGCTGAGGGCCGCTCGGAGATGCGCGGGGGAAAGGTCGTGGGCGCAGTCCAGGGTCCAGGGCCCGGACACGCCGTCCAGGTAGGCGGCCATGTCCACGCCGTCGCTGTCCGGTCGCAGGCGCAGGGCTTCGATCAGCCGGATGAGCAGGAGCATGGTCCTGTCCCGGGGGCCGTCGTCGGGGAGCAGTCCGGCCTGGGCGGCCAGGGTCATGAGGCGGGAGAGGGCCTTGGTGAAGCGTTCGCCGGCCAGGGAGAGCGCCTCCCCTGTTTTGGGCGGGACCGCGACGGTCGAAGGCTCCAGGATGTTTCGCAACGCGAGGGCCGCATCGGCCCCGGTCTGGCGGCCCAGGGGATCCTTGCCCAGACGGGAGCCCGGTTTCATGGTATTTTCCTTGCGAGAATCTCGCGACAGAGGTTCAGGTAGTCCAGGGCGCCCTGGCTGGAGGCGGCGTAGTCGAAGATGGGTTGGCCGAAGCCCGGCGCTTCGGCCAGGGCCACGCAGTCGCGGATGCGGGTTTCGAAAAGCAGACGGGGAAAGTGCGAGCGAATGGCCTGGGCCACTTCGCGACACAGGCGTTTGCGGTGGTTGTAGCGGGTCAGGACCACGCCCAGGATGGTGATCCGGCCGTTGAAAACCCTGGCCGACTCCACCGTGCCGAGCAGGTCGGCCAGGCTGGCCAGGGCCAGGTATTCGGCCTGAACGGGGATGAGCACCTCGCCGGCCGCGGCCAGGGCGTTGACCGTGATGAGCCCCAGGTTGGGCGGGCAGTCGAGCAGAAGCACGTCGAATCCGGTCAACCCGGCAACGGCTTGGGCCAGTAGACGTTGCTTGCCGGGAAGGGCGGCCAGTTCGGAGTCGACGCCGGACAGCCCCAGCGAGGACGGAGCGACCTTGAGCCCGCGCCGGCCCCGCAGAATTTCGCCCAGTCCGATTTCGCCCTTGAGCGCCTCGTAGGTGGTGCGGCCGGGCTGGGCCTCCACGCCGAGCGAGGCCCCCAGGCACCCCTGGGGGTCGAGATCGGCCAGGGCCACGCGCAGGCCCAGGCGGGAGAGTCCCGCTCCGATGTTGACGGCGGTGGTGGTCTTGCCCACGCCGCCTTTCTGATTGAGCAAGGCTATGGTGCGCATAGCCTTTTCGTCTACGTCATGGAGGTTTCCCCCGGGCGGCGAACGTGTGGCGGGGGTGTGACATCGCCGCGTCGGATCAGCGCCGGGCCAAACGTTCGGCCAGACCCTCCAGGGCTGCCAGGGCGGACTGCTCCTTGATGGAAGCCCGGTCGCCCGTGAAGGCGTAACATTTGGCCGACACGTGGCCGTCCACGAGCCAGGCCATCCACACCGTGCCCACGGGCTTTTCCGGCGTGCCGCCGGTGGGACCGGCCACGCCGGAGACCGCCACGGCCGTCTGGGTCTTGAAGACACCGGCGGCTCCCCGGACCATGGCCTCCACGGTTTCGCGGCTCACCGCGCCGAAGCGGTCGAGAACCTCCTGGGGCACGCCCAGGAGATCGCGCTTGATCGGGTTGGCGTAGGCCACGGCCCCGCCCACGTACCAGGACGAACTGCCGGCAAGGCCGGTGAGGGTGTGTCCGATGAGGCCGCCGGTGCACGATTCGGCCGTGGACAACAGCCAGCCGCGTTCGGTCAAGCCCTTGGCGATGCGTTCCACGCAAGGTTGCGTCGTCATGAAGGTATCCTCTCTTTGCGGCCCGCTTGACCGCGTTTGTCACCCGACGTAAGACCCGGCTACGAGAAATACGCTCCCCGGAGGCCTTTCATGCTTGATCCGCGCTTCGTGCGCAAGAACCTGGACCTTGTGCGCCAGGCTCTGGCCAATCGCAACATGCAGTTGAACCTGGACGAATTCGCCCGCCTGGACGAAGAACGCCGTGCCCTTCTGAGCGAGGTGGAAGCCCTCAAGGGCGAGCGCAACAAGCTCTCGGCCGAGGTGGCCAAGCGCAAGCGCCAAGGCGAAGACGCATCCGAACTCATGGGCCGGGCCTCCGCCGTGGGCGATTCCATCGCCGCCCTGGAGGGCAAGGCCCGCCTGGCCGACGAAGCCTCGGAAGCCTTTCTCTATTCGGTGCCCAATGTGCCCCACGCCTCCACGCCCATTGGCAAGACCGAGGCCGACAACCCGGTGGTGCGGGTGGTGGGCGAAAAGACCACGTTTCCCTTCGCGCCCAAGGAGCACTGGGAAATCGGCCAAAACCTGGCCGGTCTCGATTTCGAGCGGGCCGCCAAGCTGACGGGGGCGCGTTTCGCCGTGCTCTGGGGCTGGGCCGCCAAGCTGGAACGCGCCCTGGCCGCGTTTATGCTCGATCTGCACACGCTCACCCACGGCTACACCGAGATCGCCACGCCCTACATGGTCAATTCCCAGAGCCTGATGGGTACGGGACAACTGCCCAAGTTCGCCGAGGACCTCTTCAAACTGGAAGGCTGGGACTATTACCTCATTCCCACCGCGGAGGTGCCCGTCACCAACCTGCACCGCGACGAGACCCTGGACGAAGCCAGCCTGCCCCGCACCTACACGGCCTACACCGCCTGCTTCCGGTCCGAGGCCGGGTCCTACGGCAAGGACACCAAGGGCCTTATCCGCCAGCATCAGTTCGGCAAGGTGGAGTTGGTGCGCCTGACGCATCCCGGCCGGTCCTACGAAGAGTTGGAGCTGCTCACCACCCAGGCCGAGGAAGTGCTCAAGCGCCTGGAGCTGCCCTACCGGGTCATCAGCCTGTGCTCCGGCGATTTGGGCTTTTCTTCGGCCAAGACCTACGACATCGAGGTCTGGCTGCCCGGGCAGAACACCTACCGCGAGATTTCCTCCTGTTCCAACTTCGAGGACTTCCAGGCCAGGCGCGCGGGCATTCGCTTCAAGCCCAAGGGCGGAGGCAAGACCCAGTTGGTGCACACCCTGAACGGCTCCGGCCTGGCCGTGGGACGCACCATGGTGGCCATTCTGGAAAACTGCCAGCGCGAGGACGGCTCGGTGGCCATTCCCACGGCCTTGCAACCCTACATGGGCGGGCTTGAAGTCATCACGGCTCCCGGGAAATGACCGCGCGCGTCAGGACGCGCCAGGCCCTGGTCCGGGGCGCGTGCGTGGGAGCGGCCACGGCCGCCATGGCCCTGGTCTTCTATCTCGATCTGCGTCAAGCCGCGCTGCTTGGCGTTGTGGCCGGAGCGACGGCCCTGGGATTGCGTCTGGCGGACGCGGTCGACCGCTAGCCGACGGGGCGTTGAAAGAATTTATTCCCACGGCCTGTTCAAGACACTCGCCGGCGAGCGCGAAGGCACGGCAAGCCTGAATCGGAGTCGAAGACTGGCGGGCTTGCCGTGTGCGAAGCGGGCGCGGCCGGCGGGGATTTTGTTTGCGGGCCGCCAAGCCCCTGCCGGCAGGAGACGTTTTCCCATGCACGAGGCGCTGGCCTTCTTCTCCACGGGCGCGACCCTGGGCCTGGCCTCCGGGCTTACGCCCGGACCGCTCATGATGCTCCTCTTCGCCCAGACGCTGACCCACGGTCCGGGCGAGGGCTCCAAGGTGGCCGCGGCGCCGCTCTTCACCGACGGGCCGGTGATGCTCTTCTACCTGGCGGCCCTGAACGCCTTGAGCGCGTTTCCCGCCGCCTTGGGCCTGATCGGCCTGGTGGGCGGGGGCGTGGTGGTGCGTTTCGGCCTGGGCTGCCTGCGCAGCGGCCCCCTGGTCCTGGCCGCGCCCACGGGCGCTCCCGGGTCCTGGGCCAAGGGATTGTCCACCAACTTCTTCAACCCCAAAATGCACCTGTACTGGGCCACGGTGGGTTCCCCCATGTTGCTTTCCTCCCTGGAGCGGGGAGCGGCCTGCGCGGGGGGCTACCTCTCGGGCTTCTACCTCTGCCTGATCGGAACGAACCTGGGCCTGGTCTGGCTTTCCGGGCGGTTTCGGACCTTTCTCTCCGGTCGGGCCTACGTGGCGACCATGCGCGTCATCGGCCTTCTGCTTCTTCTGGCCGCCGCCGGACTGTTCTGGGACGGTTTGTCCCGGCTCGGTCTTGCCCGCACGCCCTGGGCCGGGTAAACGGGACTCCCAAATACGTTTCGGAGGAAAGCCATGCATCACGTCGATCCCTTCGTCGCGGGCCTTGTCCAGATGGCTCCGGAAGACACCCCCGCCGCCACCCTGCAAAAGGCCGCGGACTTCACGGCCCAGGCGGCCGACCGGGGAGCGCGCGTCGTCTGCCTGCCGGAACTCTTCGCTACGCCGTACTTCTGTCAGACGGAAGACCACGCCCATTTCGCCCTGGCCGAAACCGTGCCCGGCCCCACCACCCGGGCCCTGGGCCGCGTGGCCAAGGACAAGGGCGTCACCGTGGTGGCCCCGCTTTTCGAGCGGCGCGGTCCCGGCGTCTTTCACAACAGCCTGGCCGTCATCGACCCGAAGGGCGAGGTCCTGGGCGTGTATCGCAAGATGCACATCCCCGACGACCCGGGCTACTACGAGAAATTCTATTTCACTCCCGGCGACCTTGGATTCAAACGCTTTACGACTCCGGTGGGCCCCATCGGCACGCTCATCTGCTGGGACCAGTGGTATCCCGAAGCCGCGCGCCTCACCGCCCTGACCGGGGCCATCATCCTGTTCTATCCCACGGCCATCGGCTGGCACCCGGAGGAAAAGGCCGCGTTCGGCGTCAAGCAGCGCGACGCCTGGATAACCATCCAGCGCTCCCACGCCATCGCCAACGGCTGTTACGTGGCCAGCGTCAATCGCGTGGGACACGAGATTCCCCCCACCGGCGGACCGGGCATCGAATTCTGGGGATCGAGCTTCGTCTGCGACCCCTTCGGCGAAGTCCTGGCCCAGGCCGCTACGGATCGGGAGGAAATCCTGACCGCCGAAATTGATCCCAAGGAAGTGGACACCATCCGCACCCACTGGCCCTTCCTGCGCGACCGTCGCATAGACGCCTACCAGGCCATCGAACGGCGCTATATCGACGATTGAAGCGAAAACAAGAGAACGACCGGGGGAAAACCCCTTTCCCCAAAAACTTCACATATGCTTCGCCTGGGCCGCTCCGGACGCGAAGCGTTACGCGGGGGTCCGGGGGCGAGCTTCGCCCCCGGCCGCCGGAGGCTCTGTATGATGACCGACGCCGCAACGTATCGTCTGCCCGCCGAATGGGAGCCTCACGCCGCCACCTGGTTGGCCTGGCCCAAAAACGTCAGCGACTGGCCGGGCAAGTTCGCGCCGATCGCCTGGGTGTACGGCGAGATCGTGCGCAAGCTCGCGCCGTACGAAACCGTGCGCATCCTGGTGGATGACGCCGCGGTCGAGGGCAAGGTCCGTCGTGTGCTGCAACGCGTGGGCGCGTTCCTGGAAAACGTGCGTTTCCACCACATTCCCACCGACAGAAGCTGGGCGCGCGACATGCTGCCGGCCTTCGTTTTGCGCGACGAGAGCCCCAGGGCGGCGGCCGTGTGTTTCGGTTTCAACGCCTGGGCCAAGTATGCCGATCACGCTCTCGACGCGCGCGTGGCCGAACAGGTGGCGCAAGGCGTCCGCGTGGCGGTCCTGCCGGCCGAACACGAGGGACGCCGCGTGGTGCTCGAAGGCGGGTCCATCGACTGCAACGGCCAGGGGGTTTTGCTCACCACGCGCGAGTGCCTGCTCGACCCCATGGTGCAGACCAGGAATCCGGGGTTTTCCCAACGCGACTACGAAGCGGTGTTCCGCCGCTATTTCGGCGTGGAGCGCACCATCTGGCTGGATCGGGGCATTGCCGGCGACGATACTCACGGCCACGTGGACGACCTGTGTCGGTTCGTGGCCCCGAACCGGGTGGTGCTGTGCCGGGAGAAGGACCCGGCCGATCCCAATTACCGGGTGCTGGAGGAAAATCGGGAACTTCTCGAAACCGTGGCGCTCGACGGCCTGGGCAAGCTGGAAGTGATCGACCTGCCCATGCCCGACCCCCTGACCTTCGACGGCGTGCGCCTGCCGGCCAGCTACGCCAATTTCTACATTGGCGACGGCTGCGTTCTGGTGCCCACCTTCAACGACGAAAAAGACCGCATGGCCCTGGGCATTTTGTCCGAATGCTTCCCCGACCGGCAGGTCGTGGGCGTGCACGCCGTGGACCTGGTCTGGGGCCTGGGCACCCTGCATTGCCTGTCCCATGAGCAGGCTTCGGCCCGGGGACCGCGAGCGATCCCGTGAGGCGTCCGGACCCGGCGTCGCGGGCCGCGCGCTCCGGGCTGAGGCCGTGAGCGGCCCCGCACGCCGGCAGACGGGGGGACGAGCGCACGCCCCCGCGCCACTCTCCGCCGCCGGGGGCGGTCGGCGCGGCAAGGCCCTTTCGGGCCGGAGGACCGCCGCCCGGGTCCGGTCTTACCGGGCGATCATGGCCCGCAGCACGTCGGCGCAGGCTTCGGCGTTGTGGCTCATTTCGTGGAGGTACTCCACGCATTTGACATATTGGTAGATGTTTTCGAACTCGGCGCCGCATTCCAGGACGGAGCGCACCAGATGGCGCTTGCCGCGCGAGACCTTGAGGTGGTTCAGACGGATGCGGTGGTAGGTCTTCTTGGTGGAGGAGCGTTCCGCGCCGTCGCCGTAGATGAGGCTGATGGTGGCCTGCAGAGCCGGGCGCAGAAGTCCCACGCTCACCGCCACCAAGCGCGAGAACTCCAGGAGTTCCCGCAGGAGTTCCGCCGGGAGGCTCAGGCGTCGCATGCCCAGCCAGCTCAGGGCTTCCTGGGCGCAGTCGAGGATGTTGTCCTGGTTGCGGGTGTAGTTGAAGTACAAGACCTTGTCGACTTCGAAGAACGCGGCCCTGGGCAGATGGTTGCGGATGCGGCGCTTGATCTTGTCGGCTTGTCCTTCCAGGGTGTCGATTTCCGCGCACAGGGCGGCGAAGGCCTTGGAGCCCGCGCCGGTGGCGTATTCCTTGAGGGCCGCTTCGATGATCAGCGGGGCCTTGCCCACGGGTTCGTAGTGTTCGAGCAGGCGGGGGAGGCGCTGCTTGCCGAAATGACGGACGATCCAACGCGAAAGACCCATGGGAAGGCACCTCGATTGAGTGGATTGGCGGGCGTGAGAAACGCCGGGCGATTTGATCGGGAAACGGTAGGCAAAAACGCCACCCTTGGCAAGAAGACCGGGGCGCGCCCGGATTCGGGGCGGCAAAAGAAAAAGGCCGCGCGGTGCGCGGCCTCAAGAAACGTTGGACGACCCGGGGTCAGATCGCGTTGGGGCCGGTCTCGCCGGTGCGGATGCGCACCACTTCCTCGACATCGAGCACGAAGATCTTGCCGTCGCCCACCTCGCCCGTGTGGGCGGCCTGGCGCACCACGGCGATGACCTTGGCGGCCGCTTCGTCGGCTACGACGATGTCGATCTTGACCTTGCCCACGAAGTCCACCTTGTATTCGGCTCCCCGGTAGAACTCGGTGTGTCCGCGCTGACGGCCGAAGCCCTTGACCTCGGACACGGTCATGCCCTTGACGCCCATCTCGGTGAGGGCCTGTTTGACGTCGTCGAGCTTGTGGGGCCTGGTGATCACTTCTATCTTTTTCATGGGGCTCCTTCGGCCGGCGGCCTTATTCGCTGTAGGCGGTCTCGTTGTGCTCGCTCACGTCGAGTCCGACGCCCTCGGCGTCGGGGCTCAGACGCAGGCCCATGAGGGCGTTGACGATCTTGAGGAGCACGTAGCTCACCACGAAAGCATAGCCGCCAACGGCCACGATGCCAAGGGCCTGGATGCCCACTTGCGAGGCGTTGCCGAAGAACAGGCCGTCGGCGCCGGCGGGATTGATCGCCGTGGAGGCGAAAAAGCCGGCCAGGAAGGTGCCCAGAAGTCCGCCCAGTCCGTGGATGCCCACCACGTCCAGGCTGTCGTCGAAGCGCATGCGCGACTTGAACACCACCGCGAAGTAGCAGCACAGCCCGGCCAGCAGCCCGATGCAGACGGCCGAGTTGGGGCCGACGAATCCGGCGGCCGGGGTGATGGTGGCCAAGCCGGCCACCGCGCCCGAGGCCGCGCCCAGGGTGGTGGGCTTGCCCTGGTAGAGCCATTCCATGGCCGTCCACATGGCCATGCCGGCCATGCCGCCCAGGTGGGTGGCGATGAAGGCGTTGGCGGCCAGGCCGTCGGCGGCCAGGGCGCTGCCGCCGTTGAAGCCGAACCAGCCGAACCAGAGCAGTCCCGTGCCCAGGAGGGTCATGGGGAGATTGTGGGGAAAGAACTGGCGCTTGCCGTGGTCGCGGCGCGCCCCGATGACCATGACCGAGGCCAGGGCGGCCATGCCGCAGGTCAGGTGCACCACCAGTCCGCCGGCGAAGTCGAGCACGCCCAGGGTCTTGAGCCAGCCGCCCGCGCCCCACACCCAGTGGCACACCGGGTTGTAGACCAGCACGGCCCAGGCCACGCTGAACACCGCGAACGAGCCGAAGCGCACCCGCTCGGCAAAGGCCCCGCTGATGAGCGCCGGGGTGATGACCGCGAACATGCACTGGTAGATCATGAACACGTTGTGGGGAATGGTCGGCGCGTAGTCGGGATTTGGCGCGACGCCCACCCCGGACAGGCCGGCCCAGGCCAGGCTGCCCACCAGGCCCTTGATGTCCGGTCCGAAGCTCATGGTGTAGCCCAGGTAGACCCATTCGAAGCTGATGAGCGAAATCATGATGAAGCTTTGCATGATGGTGCCCAGCACGTTCTTGCGCCGGACCATGCCGCCGTAGAACAGAGCCAACCCCGGCGTCATGAGGAGCACCAGGGCCGCGCACACCAACATGAACGCGGTGTCGCCCGACTGAATCATGGATCACAATCTCCTGGGCCGCAGGGGGGAGCGCGACCTGCCGTCGCCCTCGGAGAGGATTTTCGGCGGGTGTTTTTCCGGGAGGCGGCATTCGCCCGGAAACAAAAAAAGATTGTTATTTCAATGGCTACTGCATGACAAAAATGTTAAGTGGCATTTTTGTCCGGGGCTGATTAACAATACTGTCGAGATTCGGCAAGAGGGACACGCGACTTTTTCCGCGCCGGACGCGCAATCGGACCGTGCGGGCCCGGGTTGCCTGAAATGGCGAAATTGGGCAAAAGAACCCGACTCGGTCGACAAGGTTTCCTCCCTTGGGCCGGCCGTTTCCCCGCGTTTGGTCGTCGTCTTCCCGTGCATGGCCGCGCGGTCGTCCCTGTCGGGAGTCCGCCGGGGGGCGCACCCCGCCAGGGGGGCGAAATTCGTATGCCATTTCCCGCGTTTCGCCGTCTTCCGGGCGTTTGTCGCCGGACAGGGCCTGACCGGGCACAAGACAGGCGTCGGCGCGCTGTTTCGACGCGGGCCGCTTTTTCATCCGGAGGCAAAGACGTGAACCGTGTCGCGCGCTTTGGTGTTGGAAACGGCTTGGGCGGCCGGGTGGCGTTCCGGGCCGCGCGGACGGGGCTGCTCGTGGCGGGCCAGGCGATGTGGTTCGCGAAAGCGGCCTGGGCCACCCGGGACGATTCGGCCCTTTCCCTGGCGACGGAGCCGGCTTCGTCCGGCGCGAGCGCCTGGGTGTTGGCCGCGGTGGCCCTGGCCGCCTTCGCGGTGCTGTGCCTGTGCCTGTGGTTGACGTTGCGCCTGCACGCGGTCAACACGCGCCGGCGCGAGCTGGAGGAACTCCTGACCCGGCAGAACGACACCCTGCGCCAGGAGGTGGAGCGGCGGACCAAGATGTCCGAGGCGCTGTTCCAGAGCCAGCGCACTTTTTCCGACATGTTCGAGTTCTGTCCCGTGGCCCTGGCCATCAGCCAGATCGAAACCGGGCTCATCTACCAGGCCAACACGGCCTTCTGCACCCTTGTGGGATGTCCAGCCGACCAGGTGCAGGGCAAGACCTCCATCGAGCTGGGGCTGTTCCGCGACGCCAAGACCCGCATGGACATCGTGGCCAAGGCCATGCGCGACAAGGCCATAGCCAACTACGAACTGCTCCATGTGGACCGGCGCGGCCGCAAGCGCATCCTGCAACTCACCGGGGCCCTGGGCAATCTCTTCGGCGAGCCCTGCCTGCTCTGGCTCATGAGCGACATCACCGGACGCAAGGAGCTCGAAAGCGCTCTTGTGGCCGCCAGGGAACGGGCCGAATCCGCCAACCAGGCCAAGAGCACCTTTCTGGCCAACGTCAGCCACGAGATCCGTTCGCCCCTGAACGGCATCCTGGGCCTGACCGAGCTGGCCCTGCGGTGCAATCCCGCGCCGGACATTCAGGGCTATCTGGAAAAGATTGTCGCTTCGAGCCACGTGCTGTTGCGGGTGGTCAACGACATCCTGGACATTTCGAAAATCGAGGCGGGCAAGCTCGAACTGTGTCCCACCCCGTTTCGCCCCCGGTCCATTCTCAGGCGGGTGGAGGGGCTTTTCGCGCCCAAGGCCCGGGACAAGGGCCTGGCCCTTACGGTGGAGGCAGCTTCGGACGTGCCCGAAGGCCTGGTGGGCGACGCCCTGCGCCTGGAGCAGGTGCTCATCAACGTGGTGGGCAACGCGGTGAAGTTCACGGAGCACGGGGTGGTGGAGGTGCGCCTGCACATGCTTGGCTGCGACCAGCACAAGGCCCGGCTGGTGTTTAGCGTGCGCGATACCGGCATAGGCATGGACAAGGAGCAGATTTCGCGCGTCTTCGAGCCGTTCGTGCAGGCCGACGTGTCCACGGCCAGGCGCTTCGGCGGCACCGGACTGGGGCTTTCCATCGCCAGGCGTCTCTTCGCTCTCATGGGCGGCGCCATCACCGCGCACAGCGAGCCGGAAAAGGGCAGCCTTTTCTGGCTGGAGATCGCCCTGCCCGTGGCCGAGTCCGGCCTGGACGAGGGGGAGGCGGAAATCGAGGGTTCGCCCGCTCCCGAGGGCGCGCGCGCGGACGGCGCGGAAATCCCGGAGGCGACGGACGTTCGGGACGCGACCGGCCCGCACGGGCGCGCGCGCCCGGACCAGAGCGCCATCCCCCCGGAGGAGCGCGTGTTCGACCCGCGCAGGGCCCTGGAGCCTCTGCTGGGCAACACCGCGTTTCTGCACCGTTTGCTGGAGGGCTTCACTCGGGAATACGGCCAGGCCGGGGCCCGTTTGCAGACCATGCTGAACAAGGGAGAATTGTTCCAGGCCGAGTCGTTGCTGGGCGAGATGTCGGGCTTGGCCGCCAACCTGGGCGGGGCCAAGCTGCACCGGGCCTGCCTGGACCTCAAGGCCGGACTGCGCGAAAGCGCGTCGCGCGAGGATCTGATCGACGCCTTTTTGGCCGCTCTGGACGAGTTTCTCGAAGAGACGGCCGGATTCAAGGCCTGAATCGCGTTTGACGCGCCGGACTTGGGGCGCTCGGACAATCGTTGCGGGCCGGACAGGATGTCCGGCCCGCAGTTGTTTTGCGGAAGGTGTTGCGGCGACCCGTTCGGAACCCTGCCGAAGCGGGCGGTTCGCCGCTTCGAAGGCGTCTCCCCGCGGCCGGAAAACCCGAAGGCTTCCCCGCCCGGTCGTCCTACGCCGGCAGGGCCCTGGAGCCGTTTCCGCCGGTTTCCGGCTCGGCGGATTCGCCGCTTTCACGCAGATCGGCGATGAGCGTGCTTAACGTATGGGCCTGGCCGGCCAGTTCGGTGACGGCCGTGGTGGAATGCTCCATGGCCTGGGCGGTTTCGGTGGCGATGGCGCTTATGGCCTCCACGGCCCGGTTGATCTCCGCGAAGGAGGCGGACTGCTCCTCGGCGGCGGCCGCTATGGAACGCACCTGGTCGCCGGCGTCCTCCACCATGGACACGATGTCGGACAACACCCCGCCCGACCGCTCGGCCAGGCCGGTGGCTTCGTTCACGGCCGAGGCCGCGCGGTCCACCCGGACCAGGGTCTCGGAGGAGCCGTGTTGTATCCCCGCGATGGCGTCGCCCACTTCCTTGGTGGCGGTCATGGTCTTTTCGGCCAGCTTGCGCACCTCGTCGGCCACCACGGCGAAGCCGCGTCCGGCCTCGCCGGCCCGGGCCGCCTCGATGGCGGCGTTCAAGGCCAGGAGGTTGGTCTGGTCCGCGATGTCGGAAATCACGTTCATGATGCGTCCGATGCCCTGGGCCTGTTCGCCCAGTTCGCGCATGGTGTCGGAAAGGGCCTGGGCCTCCTGGCGGACGGCGGTCACGGCGGTCACGACGTCCTGCACGATGTTCGCGCCTTCGTGGGCCTTGTCCCGGGCGGTGTCGGCCGCGTGGGCCGTCCGGGTGGCGTTTTGGGCCACTTCCAGAATGGTGGCGTTCATCTGGTCCACCGCGGTGGCCGCGCCGTGCACCCGGTCGTTCTGCTCGGAAGCGCCGTGGCTCGAGTGTTCGATCTGGGTGGACAGCTCCTCGGACGCCCTGGCCATGCGTTCGGCCACGGCGGCGGCCTGGGCCGCGGTGCGGGCGATGAGGGCGTTTTGCTCCACGACGCGCAGTTGCTGGCGGCGAAGCTCCGAGAGGTCGGAGAACAGGGCCACTCCGCCTATGCATTCCCCGCTCAGGTCCATGAGCGGGGCCGCGTCCACCTGGGTGAAGGCCATGTTGCCCTTGCGGGTGGGAACCTCGAGCCGCACCTTGGTCAGCGGCCGGCCCTCGGCCACCACCTGGGAGGTGATGGTGGACCGGGAGGCGTCGCCGTAGAAAAACAGGCCCACGGGCTTGCCGATGTAATCCTCGGGCGTGCCGTCGGCTTCGAGAAAGTCGAGCACGGGGCGGTTGATGTAGAGCAGGTCCCCCTTGGTGTCGGACACCAGGCAGGCCACGGGCATGCCCTGCAACAGGCCCTTGCTGAAGCCCAGTTCCCGCTTCAGGTCTTCCACCATCTGGCGAACGTGGTCGGCCAGGTCGGCCAGTTCGAAGTGGCAGGCCATGTCGAGCTTTGCGGAGTAGTCGCCCGAGGCCACGCGGTCGGCGTAGTCGTTGACGGCCCGCAGCGGCTTGAGGATCAGTTGCCGCGTGACCAGGCCGATCACCAGGAAAATGCCCGCCAGCGCGGCCAGACCGGCGATGAGCAACACGGTGCGCTGCCTGGAGGCCACGGCTTCAATTTCGGCCTTTTGGGCGGCCATGACCGTGATCCAGCCGGTGAGCGTCGAGCGGTGCAAGGCCATGACCTTGGCGTCGTTGTCCCAATCGCATTCGATGACGCCGTTTTTCACGGAAAGAATCTTCTGGATGCACCCCTGGTTGGCCAGGTTTTCGCCGACCAGGGCCTTGTCGCCGGAGTGGGCGATGATCAGCCCGGTCTCGTCGATGACGAACCCGTAGCCGTGCTTGCCGAAGCGCAGGGGTTCGATCAGGGACGCGGTGGAGGCGTTGAGGTTGGCGCAGGCCCCCACGCCGCCCAGCAGATTGCCGGCGCTGTCGCGCACCGGCCTGGCGGCGACGAGAATGAGCGCCCCGCCGTGCTTGGCCTTGATGACGTTGCGCGAGAGCGCCTTCTGGGCCCCGCCGAGAATGGCGGACGCGTAGGAGCGATCCGTGTAGGACCGGCCGGGTTGATAGGCCTGGCCGTCCGAGCCGCGTCCGGCCACCAGCGTTCCCTTGGCGTCGAAGATCACGATGGACTGCATTCCGGGAAAGCTGGAAAGCGCGTCGGCCAGAACGTGTTGCACCGGCCCGGCGTCACCGGTACAGGCGCGGGCCACCTCGGCGCGCTGGGCCAGCGACATGGCCAGGGAGTCGGTCTGGTCGGCCAGCAGGTCCAGGGCCCGGCCGGTGGCCTCGGCGGTTTGGTCCAGGGTTTGTTTGGAAAGGGACTCGGTCAGGGACATGGTCGAGTCGGAAACGTAAAACAGCAAACCGAGAACGCTGGCCAGGATCGTGGAACCGACCGCCAGGGACACAACATGACTCACACCAATGCGCATGACCCAATCCTCCTTGTTCGACGCGCCGCGACAGTCTTTCCGTTTCACGTTGCCGTATGACGAACCCCGGGCGGGCGAAAACGGCGGCGGCATGTTCCCGGGCGCGGTTTCGCGCCGTCGGCCTCGGCGTTCGAACGGATTGGCGCCGGGCGTCGGCCGCCCGGATGGTCCGGTCTGGACCGGGCACGGCCTTGGGGAACGGGTTTGTCGCGCGTCTCGGGGTTTCCATGTTCCTTTGTGGAAAATAGTATCTTGTTTTTCAAGGGGAAAAGCGGGAAATGACACGTTTTGCAACGATAATGCATCAAGCGTATTCGGCATCATGCGTACGGTTTAAAAAGCAACGAAAATTTGCCGATGCGGGTGTCACCCGGCCAGGTTCGAGGTATATCAGAAAAACGTATGGCGGGGGAACCGTTCCCGGGACGGTCGCGAGCGGACGCCGGACCCGGACGGGAATGCTTTACCTGAAGCCCCGATCAGCGGTATCCCCTGTTTTCGATCCGGCCAGTCGATTCGCCGGCCGGTTGTCGCGAGCGGTCGGCCCCGTCCGTATCGACAGGGCCGGGGGCATGGTGTTGCATGGGCCGGGGAATGCGCGGCGGGGAGGTTTCAGCATGGACGAGGTACAGCGGTGGCTCGGGATCGCCTTGAACGCCTTCAAGGGGTGGGCGCAGGCGCATTTCGGATGGCCGGGGGTGGTCCTTGTCGTCTGCCTGGCGGCGCTGGCGCTCGTCTGGGTGTTTTGGCACAAGGTGGTCAAGGTCCCCGGCGTGATCCCGGTGGCCGCGCTGGTCAGGCGGCCTCGCCTGACCGTTTTCCAGCCCGGAACCTTCGGCGTGCTGGTGGCCGACCTGGAAAACGACGAGTCCAACGCCACCCGGACGGCCAGTCTGCGTTCGTCCATTGCCGCGAAGATCGATGGTGTGGTCGTGGAAAGGCTCAACCGGCGCATCGCGGGCATCGGGCGGGGCACGACCAAGTCCCTGGCCAAGGCCCGCCGGGATGCGCGGCGGTATTTGAAGAAAACCCAAGCCCGGCTCGTGATCTGGGGCTACGCGCATACCGTGGGGAAAGAGCCCAGTCTCGAACTGCGCATCGAACAGGCCGTCGGGCAGGGGTGGGAGCGCTCCAAGGTCTTTACCTACGCGGACAGCCTGCATATCGAAGACCGCTTCTACGACGAAATGGTCGATGTCCTGGCCATGACCATCGCTTCGCTCTATTCGGACTTTCTGGAACGGCAGGGGGGGGAGTTGGTCGCGCTGCTCGCGCCCCACGCCAAGGCCTGCCGCCAGTTCCTGGGCAACGGGAACCTGCCGCCGCCGCAACGCGCCCAGGTGCGGGGACACCTGGCCAAGACCCTGGATCTTCTGGCCCGGCACGCCGACACGGCCGAGCCGCTTCTGGAGGCTGTGGCCCTGCGCCGGGACAACCTGTCCGCAATCGTCAGGGAAGACGACCCCGCCGGCTGGGCCGCGGCCCAGCACGACTTGGGCCTGGCCCTCCTGGAGGTCCTGCGACGAGGCCTCGACCCGTCGCCCCTGGAGGAGGCGGGCCAGGCCTTCGCCTCGGCCCTGGAAGTCCGCACGCTCCAGGCCATGCCCGTGGAGTGGGCCGCCTCCCTGACCGGCCAGGCCCGGGTCCTTTACGAGCGGGGCTGGTGCGACGGCGAGCCGGCCTGGTGGAAACAGGCGGAGGGACGGTTGCGCCAGGCCCTGGAGGCGTTGTCCAGGGACCGCAGTCCCGAGGAGTGGGCCGAAGCGACGCACCGCCTGGCTGTGGTCCTGCGTGTCTTGGGCAATACAGGTGAGGACGTCCCCCGGCTGGACGAGGCCGCGCGCCTGCTGCGCGCGGCCCTGGAGGTGCGCACCCGGGAGCGCTCTCCCGAACCGTGGGCCGCGAGTCGGCAGGCGCTGGGTTGGACACTGCTGGACTTGGGGCTGTGCGACGCGGATGCGGCGCGCCTGGAAAAGGCCCTGGCCGTTTTCGCCTCGGTCCTGGAAGTGCGCACCCGGGCCAGGTCGCCCCTGGACTGGGCGGACACCAAACAGGCGCTCGGCTGGGCGCTTTACCGACTGGGCGAGCGCGAGACAGACGTGGCCCGGCTCCAGGCTGGGGAGGCTTCCTTGCGGGAGGCCCTGGAGGGCCTGACGCCGGCAAACGCCCCGCGGGCCTGGGTGCAGGCGCAAGGGAATTGGGGAGCCATTCTTCAGGAGTTGGGCGAGCGGACAACCAACACGGACCGCCTGCGCCAGGCCCTCGCGTCCTATCAGGAAGCCCTGCGGATTGCGAGCCCGGAACGCTTCCCTCTGGAACACGCCGGCCTTCGCCACAGCGAAGCCATTGTCCTTCTCAGCCTTGGCCGGTGCGAGGCGGATGGCGATCTGCTGGAAGAGGCGGCGCAGGGTTTTCGGGAACTCCTCGCAACGACCCCGCGCGAGCGTTGGGCCGATTTGTGGGTGTGTTGCCAAATAAACCTGGGGAGCGCCCTTTGCGCCCTGGGCGAGCGGGAATCCGGCACGGCCCGCCTGGAAGAAGCGGCGCGGGCCTGCCGCCAGGCCCTGACCGTCTGGAAAAAGGAAACGGCTCCCCACGGGTGGGCCGAGGCGCACTACCGGCTTGGCTGGATCCTGAGGGCCATCGCCGGGCGGAAGAAAACCCGGCGCGGCATCCGGGTCGCCCTGGAGGCCCTGCTGGGGGCCTGGGAGGTGTTCCGGGAAGGGGACCGGTACATGGCGCAGCTCACCTGCGAGGCGATCGTGGACGCCCTGCATGTTTTGGCCGCCTACCCCGAGGACGCGCACCGGACCATTCTTGAAAAATACCAGCCCGAGCTGAACCGGGCCCGGGTGTGGGCCTACAAACACCACGTCGAGTTTCCGTGCGAGCTGGTCATGACGCCGATTGTGGATCCCGAGGCCTGACAAGGCCCGACGGGCCCGTGCGACAGCGCGACGCGCGCCACCCCCGGAACGCGTCGCGCCGGGGGAAAGCGGGGTGCGGATTTTCCGCGCGCGTTTCCCGGCCCTGGGTCAGGGCGCGCCCATGGCCTCCAGCAGCCAGAAGAACAGGGCCGCGACGCCGGCCGAGGCCGGAATGGTCAGCACCCAGGCCGTGACCAGGTTGCCGGCCACGCCCCAGCGCACCGCCGACAGGCGTTTCGAGGCGCCCACGCCGATGACCGTGGTGGAAATGGTGTGCGTGGTGCTGACGGGCATGCCCAGGTGCGAGGCCCCGGTGATGACCAGGGCGGCGGCGGTTTCCGCGGCGAAGCCATGCACGGCTTCGAGCTTGAAGATCTTGTGCCCCATGGTCTTGACGATTTTCCAACCGCCCATGGCCGTTCCCAGTCCCATGGCCAGGGCGCAGGCCAGCTTGGTCCAGAAGGGCACCTGGATGTCTGGCGAGAGATGGAAGGTGTACAGGGCCAGGGCGATGATGCCCATGGTTTTCTGGGCGTCGTTCAAGCCGTGGCTGGTGGCCATGAAGGCCGAGGAGAGCATCTGGAGCTTCTTGAAGAGCCGGCTGACCGTGCGGGGATGGCTTTTGACGAATACCCAACTGAGCGTCACCATGAGCAGGTAGCCGCCCAGAAAGCCGGCCAGGGGGGAGAGCAGCAGCGGCACGATGACCTTGTGGAAGATGGAGGCGTAATTGGGGGCGGAAAATCCCCGATAGGCGATGGCCGAGCCGATCAGCCCGCCGATGAGCGCGTGGGACGACGAGGAGGGCAGGCCCAACCACCAGGTGAAGAGGTTCCAGGCGATGGCCCCGCAAAGCGCCGAGAGCACCAATGTCTGGCAGCCGGCCACCATGTCGGGCGAGACGATGCCCGCGCCCACGGTGTGGGCCACCTCGGTGCCCAGAAAGGCCCCGAAGAGGTTGAGGCTGGCGGCCATGAACACGGCGGCCCTGGGGGAGAGCACCTTGGTGGAGACGATGGTGGCGATGGCGTTGGCCGAGTCGTGGGCGCCGTTGGTGAAGTCGAACACCAGGGCTATGGCCACCACCGCCACGAGCAGCAGGGGGATATCAGGCATTTTTTAGAAGCACCCCCTCCAGCACGTCGGCCAGTTCTTCGGTGCGCTCCACGGCCTGTTCGATGCGGTTGTAGAGGTGGGTCCACTTGAGGATGTTCAGCAGGGTCTTGGGGTCCTCGTCCGGGCTGTCGTAGATTTCGCCCAGTCCCACCACGAGGAGCATTTCGCATTCGTACTTGTGGCTTTTGATGTTTTCGATCTGGTCGTGAGCCGGTTTGCCCTTGCTGAGCAGGTTGATGACCTCGCCTGCGTCCTCGATCATGCGGCGCAGATTCTTGACCACCCGCTTGAGCGGATAGTGGATGTCGGAGAACTGGAACAGGGCCACCCGGGTGGCGGCGCTGCGGATGATGTTGATGAGCGTCTCCTGGGTGACGTTGATCTGGTGGATGTCCTCCCGGTCGATGGGCGTGATGAAGGTGGAGGAAAGCTCGGTGGCGATGCGCCTGGCGATGGCGTTGGCCTCGGCTTCGATGATGTTGATTTCGGTGTACCGGGTGTCGATGTCCTGAAAGTTTTCAAAGAGGTCGTCGAGAACCGAGACGGCCTTTTTGAGTTTGCGGTTTTGTTCCTTGAAGTGGTCGAAGAATTTTACGTCCTTCGGAAAGAAACTGAATCCCATGCTGGCTCCTTGCCTCGGGTCCTTGGGTGCGGACGCGCGCTTCAGCGCGTTTGGGCGTCCGGTTTTTCCTCCACGGCCTGGGGCGAGGCCGTCTGGAGCAGTTCGGTGATGACGCCGCTCATTTCCTCGCTGCGCTTGAGCACGGTTTGCAGCATGCTCCTGGCCTGCGCCGGGTCGGCGGGCGGGTTGTCGAGCAGCGTGGCGGCGTAGCCGCGAATGCTGGTGAGCGGGGTGCGCAACTGGTGGGAGGCGTTGATGACAAAAGCGCGAAGCAGGCGTTCGGCCTGCTTGAGGCTGGTCACGTCGTGGGCCACGACAATAAAACGGCGCTTGCCCCGGGCGGTGTGAAAGGCCACCAGGTCCACGTCCATGTCCTTGTCCGTGGCCAGGGTGGCGGCAAAGCGCCTGGGCGCGGGGGCGGGATCGGCCAATCCTTGCTTCAGGGCCTCGTGCACCTGGACCCCCAGCCCCGTTTCCAGGGCGTGGTGGCCGTCGATTTCTTCGCCGACCAGGGCTTCCAGGGCCGGATTGTGGGCGAGGATCACGCCGTTTTCGTCCAGGATGGCCACGGGGTCGGTCATCTTGTCCAGAACGGCCTCGTATTGGGACAGGGTGTCGTGCAGGGAGCGCCGGTTCTTGCGCAGCTTTTTGCTGAGGGAGTTGATGGAATCCGCCAGGGACTTGAATTCGGAACCGGGATAGACCCGGATCTTGTCCGGCGTCTCGCCGCCGGCGATGCTCTCCACGGCCCGGGAGAACCGGGCCAGCACGCGCCTGGCCCGCACCAGCACGAAAACCGCCAAGCCGGCCGCGCACAGGGCCATGACCGCCACCAGGGCCAGCACCCGCTCGCGCGAGGCGTCGAGTTCGCGGGCCACGTCGGAGTAGGGGGAGGCGATGCGCAACACGCCGTCGGGCAACCCGGCCAGGCCTCGCGCGGACTGGGCCATGTAGAGCATGTCCTTGCCCAGGGTTTCGCTGTGGCGGGTGGATTTGCCCATGGTGTGGCCGTCCAGGGCCTGGACGATCTCGGGGCGGTCGGAGTGGTCGGTCAGTTCGGCCAGGTGCTCGGCCGCCACTTGGGAATCGGCCAGCACCTTGCCCCCGGAAATGTAGGTCACCCGCACGCCCAGCCGCTTGCCCAGCTCATCCACCAGGGAACGTAGCTGGTCCAGGCCGGAATAGGGGGCCTTTTCCGCCAGAATCCAGGCCGCCACGCCCAGACTTCGGGCTTCCCTGCCCTCGAATTCCTGAACGAGCAGGGTCTGGGCCCGGGTGTTGGCCTTGACGAAGACGAATACGGCGGCCACGGCCAGGACCGCCAGGGCGGCCGCCAGCAGGCGGCCGAAGTAGGAGCGACTTTCCATGGAAGACTCCAGTGAACGTGACATTTTCGCGACGGGAGCGACGCCGAAGCGCGCCAACGTAGCAGGCCGGAAGGTCAAAAAAAAGCCCGGCTTGACGAAATGGCGTCAATGTCACCTGACCGTAACAAACAGGATCGCAAACGCGCTTCTTGTAACAGGCGCCGGCCGGTTCGAAAACCCCTTGGCTTGACCGGAACCGAGCGCTATAGACGGCCCTTGCATGACCGCGCATCAACTCTGGACCTCCCTCGGCTGGCCCCTGGTCAAGCTTCTGCTCTCGCTTTCGGTGAGCCTGCTCGTGGCCAACCTGCTCGAAACGCTGAACTGGACGCGTTATCTGGCCCGCTTCGCCAGCCCCCTGGTGCGCCTGGGCCACATGCGCGACACCGTGGGAGCCAGCTTTTCCATGGCCTTTTTTTCGGGCCTGGCCGCCAACACCATGCTGGCCGAAGCCCATGCCGAGGGGCGCCTTTCCAGGCGCGAACTCATCCTGGCCAACCTGTTCAACTCCCTGCCCACCTATTTTCTTCACATGCCCACCATGCTCCTGGTGGCCCAACCCTTTCTGGGCCGGGCCGCCGTGGTCTACGTGGGGCTGACGCTGATCGCGGCCCTGGTGCGCACCCTGGGCATCGTGCTGGCCGGGCGCATCCTGCTGCCCAAGCCAGAGGAGGGCTGTCTGGAGTGCCAACTGCCCCAGGCGGGAATCCATTGGCGCTCGGCCCTGGAAAAAACCTGGTCCCGGTTTCGGCGGCGCATCAGGAAAATCTGCCTCATCACCACGCCGATTTTCGTGGGGGTCTACGCCCTCAACCACTACGGCGTGTTCGCCCTGCTCGAACGGTTTATGGCCCAACACCTGGGCGTTCTCGGCTGGCTCTCGCCCAAGGCGGCTTCCATCGTGGTCTTCGGGCTGGCCGCCGAGTTCACCGCCGGACTGGCGGCGGCGGGCGCGCTCCTTGGCGCGGGCGACCTGCCCGCCAAGGAGGTGGTGCTGGCCCTGCTGCTGGCCAACGTGCTCTCCACCCCCATGCGGGCCTTCCGGCACCAGTTTCCCTACTACGCCGGCATATTCAAGCCGGCCCTGGCTTTTCGACTCATTGCGCACAACCAGGCCTACCGGGCCTTGAGTCTGGTGGTCGTCATGGCGCTGTACTCCCGTTTCGGTTGAACATCGCGCCCGAATCATGGCAGAACAAACCCTCCCGAAACGCTTTTCAAAGGCCGCACCATGAACGCAAACCACCTTCTGGACCAACTGCGCGACCTGGGCGACGAACGAAATCGACAGGGTATGGCCCGCTACGGCATCAACACCGCCCGGGCCGTGGGCGTCTCCATGGCCGCGCTCAGGCCGCTGGCCAAACGCATCGGCCGGGACCACTTCCTGGCCGAGGATCTCTGGGACAGCGGCATGCACGAGGCCCGTCTGCTGGCCTGTCTGGTGGAGGACCCGGAAGAGGTCAGCGAGGCCCAGCTTCACGCCTGGGCCGCGGAGATCGACTCGTGGGATCTGTGTGACCAGTTCTGCAACAAGCTCGTGGTAAAGACCGGGCACGCCTGGACTCTGGCCGAAGCCTGGGCCTTGCAACCCCACGAATTCGTTCGCCGGGCCGGGTTCTCGCTCATGGCCCAGTTGGCCGTGCACGATGCGCGCGAAAAGGACGAGGATTTCGAGGTCTTTCTTTGTCTGGTGGAGCGGTTTTGCACGGACGAGCGCAATTTCGTGAAAAAAGCCGTGAACTGGGCCCTGCGCCAAATCGGCAAACGCAATCCGGCCCTGTGCAAGCTGGCCCTGGCCTATTGCGACCGTCTGGAACGGCGCGACTCCAAGTCCGCCCGGTGGATAGCCCGGGACGCCCGGCGCGAACTCGAACCCCGCCTGGAAAGCGGGGATCTCAAACGCCCGGCGCGTCGCGAGGCCCCTTCCGGCTCCTGACGATCGCGGGCGGTTCGGAAGCACCGAACGAAACGGCGCGGACGCTCCCCTTTTCAAGGGAGAATGTCCGCGCCGTTTTGTGTTGTCTTTCGGGTGGAAGGCTACTTCAGCCAGAACAGGTCGACCAGCGCACCCAGAAAGAGCGAGGCCGCGACCACGCCGTTTAGGGTGAAGAAGGCCGTATTGATGCGCGAGAGGTCGTTTTCGCTGACCAGGCGATGCTCCACGACGAGCACGACGGCGGTGAAGATCAGGCAGATGAAGTAGCCCAGTCCCAGTCCGGCGGCCCAGCCGGCCAGGGCGAACAGGACCGCGGCCCCGGCGTGGAGCCGGGCGGCCAGGGTGAGGGCCTTGCCCAGGCCGAAACGCACGGGCGCGGCGCGCAGGCCGTTGGCGCGGTCGAACTCCACGTCCTGGCAGGAATAGAGCACGTCGAAGCCGGCCACCCAGCAGGTGACGCCCAGGGCGAAGAGAAAGGCCGCCGGGGCGATGGTCCCCTGATAGGCCAGCCAGCCGGCCAGGGGGGCCAGGCCGAGCACGGAGCCCAGAAAAAGGTGGCACAGCCAGGTGAAGCGCTTGGTGAAGCTGTAGAGGGCCGCCCAGACCAGGGCCACGGGGCTCAACATCAGGCAGACCCGGTTGAGTCCCCAGCAGGCCAGCACGAAAATTACCGCGCAGGCGGCGGTGAAGGCCCAGGTCTCGCCGATTCCCAGAACGCCGCGAACGAGTTCTCGTTCCTGGGTGCGCGGATTTATGCGGTCGTAAGGCAAGTCCGCCAGGCGGTTGACCGCCATGGCGAAGGACCGCACGGCCACCATGGCCAGGGCGAGGAACAGGAAAGCTCGCCAGCCGGGCCAGCCCTTGGCCGCCGCGAACAGGCCCAGATAGGCGAAGGGCAGGGCGAAGACCGAGTGTTCGATCTTCACCAAGGAGCAAAAGAGCTTGAATTTGGCCAGCGCCGGACCGCTGTCCTGGAAGCTGAGCGCGCCTTTGATCGTCTGAAGCATCCGCATGATGGTCTCCCTGAGCCGGCCCCGTTTCCCCGGGCCGAATGATTGAGGCGACATGCTGGATGCGACGCGGAAAAAAGTCAAACCGTATCCGCGCCCCAAGGCTCCCGCGTCGCGTTTCCGCTGTCTGGTTCTCCCTGTATTCCGGGGCCTGTCGGGCCTTCCCTGCCGGCGGGGACTCTGGTAAGCTTCCGCAACGTTACGAATCAGGAGTGATCCCCATGTCGCTTTCGTCCGCCCTGGGCAAGGGCGTTCCTTTCTTCAAGATGCAAGGCTGCGGCAACGACTTCGTGATCATCGACAACCGCGTGCAACGCGTGCCCGTCTCGGTGATGGACGAATGGGCCCGGCGGGTGTGCCGCAAGAGCTTCGGGGTCGGAGCCGACGGCATGATCTTTCTCGACGCCGCGCCGGAGGGCTCGGGCTACGACTACATTTGGCACTTCTACAACGCCGACGGGTCGCGGGCCGAAATGTGCGGCAACGGATCGCGCTGCGCCGCGCGCCTGGCCAACCTGCTGGGCATGGCCGGACCCGAACACGTGCTGGGCACGGACGCCGGGGGCATAGGGGCCAAGGTGCTGCCGAACGGCCAGGTGCGCGTGCGCCTGACCAAACCCCAGGGCTTGCGCACCGCCATCGCCCTGGACGTGGACGGGCAATCCCTGACCGCGCATTTCGTCAACACGGGCGTGCCCCACACGGTGGTGTTTTTCGACGACGTTTCCTCCGTGGACGTCAAGGCGTTGGGCCGGGCCATTCGGTTTCACCCGGAATTCGCCCCGGCCGGCACCAACGCCAACTTTGTCGGCGTGACCGGTTCCGGTTCGCTGAACCTGCGCACCTACGAACGCGGCGTGGAGGACGAAACCTACGCCTGCGGCACCGGAGCCTGCGCCTCGGCCGCGGTGGCCAACGCCCTGGGACTGACCGGACCGGAGGTGGAGGTCACCACGTCCGGCGGCGAAGTGCTGGGCGTGAGCCTGCAAGACGGGGACATCTACCTGCGCGGTGGGGCGGAAGTCACGTTCAGCGGCGACTTCTATCCCGAAGCGCTGCATCTTCCCACTCCCTGACCAAAGGGGGATTCGATGATCAAGTACACCGGCTTCAACCATTTGGCCATGGCCACCCGGGACATGGAGACCACTGTACACTTCTGGCGCGACCTGCTTGGCCTGCGCCTTGTGGCCGGACTCGGCCGAAAAGGATACCGGCAGTACTTTCTCGAACTCACCGAAACCGACATGATCGCCTTTTACGAGTGGAACGGCGTGGAGCCCATGCCCGAAAAAGACCACGGCGTGCCGGTGAAGGGCCCTTTTGTTTTCGACCACTTGGCCATTGGAGTGGAAAACCGGGCCGACCTGTGGGAACTCAAGGACAAGCTCGACGCCGCGGGATTCTGGGTGTCCGAAGTGATCGACCACGGGTTCGTGCTTTCGCTTTATTCCTTTGACCCCAACAACATTCCCATCGAATTCTGTTGGCGTCAGCCCGGAATCGACCTGAGTTTCCGTCCCAAGATGGTGGACCGCGATCCCCCGGCCTGTGGACGCGAAGGCCCCAAGCCCATGCCCGGGCGTTGGCCCGAAGTCACCACCCCCACCCCGCACAAGGACTTCCGTATCTACCCCGGCGAGGGCCGGGAGTTGTTCGGCAAGGGGTAACGGGAGAAGCATTCGGGGGGAAAGAACCTTACGTTCACAAAAGGTGCCTTTCCCCCTTCCTCCCAAAATCTTCGATTCACGCCTGGAAAGGGGGACGCGTTTCTTCTTCTTGGCACAACCAATCCTTTTGAAAACGCGCGTGCGTTTGCCGCACATGCGCCTTCCTGAACACCCAAGGCCAAAGTTTTTGGGGGAAGGAGGGGGCTTGGGGGGAGGAAACCCCTTTTTCCCAAAAAAGGGGTTTCCTCCCCCTCTTTCCTCTTCTCCCTCCCCCCCCCCTCTCGCCCGCGTTGCGGTCCGCATGGTATGGGTGTAGGCGCTTGGCACGGGCGCGAGCCCGTTATTTTCAACCGCAAGGATATCCCTATTCATGGCATCTCTCGCCTCTTCGGCCATCGGCGTTTTCGATTCCGGCGTGGGCGGGCTCACGGTGGCCCGCGCGGTCATGGAGCGCCTGCCGCACGAGAACATCGTCTATTTTGGCGACACGGCCCGGGTGCCCTACGGGGTCAAGTCGCCCGAGGTGGTGGAACGCTACGCCCTGGAAATCACGAATTTTCTGCTGCGCCAGGACGTCAAGCTCCTCATCATCGCCTGCAACACCATGGCGGCGGCGGCCTATCCCGCCGTGCGGGACCTGGCCCGCATGCCCGTCCTGGAAGTCATCGACGCCGGGGCCAGAAATGCGGTCCTGCGCACCCGCAACCGCCGGGTGGGCATCATCGGCACGCCGGCCACCATCCACAGCCGGGCCTACGAGGAAGCCATCCGCCGTCACGAGTCGGCGGGGATCACCCTGGTGGCCAAGGCCTGCCCCTTGTTCGTGCCCCTGGCCGAGGAGGGCTGGCTGGACCACGCGGTCACCCGGCTCACCGCCCGGGAGTACCTGGGCTCGCTGCTGGCCGAGGGTATCGACACGCTGGTGCTCGGTTGCACGCACTATCCCTTGCTCAAACCCGTGATCCAGGACGTGGTCGGGCCGGACGTGGTGCTGGTGGATTCGGCCCTGTCCATCGCCGAGCGCACCGAAGCCATCCTCAAGGAAATGCACCTGCAAAATCCCCAGACCGGGCCGGCCCGGCACGTGTTCCATGTTACCGACGTTCCGCATCGGTTTCAGGATGTGGGGGAGCGGTTTCTCGGGCGCGAGCTGGAAAACGTGCGCCTGGAATCCCTGTAGGCCCGGGGGGGGCGGATGCCTCGCGATGCGGCCTGGGCGACCCGCACCCATGCGCTCGGACCGGACGGACTGGCCCGCTGCGCCTGGTGCGGTGACGACCCGCTGTATAGGGACTATCACGACAACGAGTGGGGCCGTCCCCTGCGCGACGACCGCGCGCTCTTCGAAATGCTGTGCCTGGAAGGCGCGCAGGCCGGTTTGAGCTGGTTGACCATCCTGCGCAAGCGCGAATCGTATCGCCGGGCCTTCGACGGGTTCGATCCGGAAAAGATGGCCGCCTACGGGCCGGCGAAGATGGCGGCGTTGCTGGCCGATCCCGGCATCGTACGCAACCGGCTCAAGGTGGCGGCGTTCGTGAAAAACGCCGCGGCATTTCTGGGCATGGCCGGACGTCCGGGCGGTTTTTCCGCTTTCGTGTGGGAGTTCGTGGACGGTGAACCGGTGGTGAACCGGTTCAGAACCCTGGGCGAGATTCCGGCCAGCACCCCGGTGAGCGACGCCATGAGCCGCGAACTCAAGAAAGCGGGCTTTTCCTTCGTGGGCTCCACCATATGCTACGCCTTCATGCAGGCTGTGGGCATGGTGGACGACCACCAGGAGGCCTGCTTCGTGCGCGCCGGGCGTTGAGGGCGGGCCGGGCCGATCGCGCCGGGGACATGGCGCGGTCGGGTGGTCGGCCCGGCCCGGGTTGCGTCAGCTTCTCGCGGCCGGCAGGGCGACGGTCCCGCGGGCGTTGTCGGTTCCGGGGCCTGCGCCGTGAATGCCCGCGATGAGCGCGTGCAGCACTTCCACCTGGTCGGCCAGGTTGGTCACGGAGAGGGCCGACTGGCGCATGGCGTCCGACGTCTGGGTCGAGACCGTGTTCACGTCGCCCAGGGAGGCGCTGATGGCCTCGCTGGAGGCCGACTGCTGTTCCGCCGCCGTGGCGATGGAGCGCACCTGATCGGCGGCCTTGTCCACCAGATCCACGATGTTTCGCAACGAGCGGCCGGAGCGCTCGGCCAGTTCCGTGGCCTGGTCGATGGCCGAAGCGGATTCCTGGACTTCGGCCACGCAACGGCGCGTGCCCTGCTGCACGGCCGCGATGGCCTCGGCCACCCGGTGGGTGGCGGTCATGGTCTTTTCGGCCAGCTTGCGCACTTCGTCGGCCACCACGGCGAAACCGCGTCCGGCCTCGCCGGCCCGGGCGGCTTCGATGGCGGCGTTCAAGGCGAGCAGGTTGGTCTGGTCGGCGATGTCGGAAATCACTCCGAGAATCTGGCCGATGTCTTCGGCCTGGTGGTCGAGCGCGGTCATGTCCTGCATGAGGGTCACGCTTTGGGCGCGCACCTGGCCGATGCCCGCCACCACGTTGTCCACCACTTCGGCCCCGGCCACGGCGTCGGTCCGGGCCGCCTGGGTGGTTTCGGCCGCCTGGGCCGCGTTGCGGGAGACATCGAGCACGGTGGCGTTCATTTCGTCCATGGAAAGGGCCGTCTCGCCGATGCGTTCGGCCTGGGTTTGCGCGCCCTTGCTGGCCTGCTCCACCTGGGCGGAAAGCTCCTGCGAGGCCTGGCTGACCACGTCGGCCACCTCCCGCAGCTTGAGCGCCGCCGCGATCATGCTCTCGGTCTTGGCCTGGCTTTCGCGCCCCACGGCCTCGGCCAGGGACTTGGCTTCCAGGGCCTGGGCCGCGTTGGACTGGGCATGGGCGGTTTTTTCCTCGATTTCGCGTATGTTTGTGGTCAACTGCTCGGCCATGGCGTTCAGGGCGGCCTGCAACGAGGCGCTTTCGTCACGTCCTCTGGCGTCCAGGTGAACGTCGTAGTCTCCCCGGGCGATGCGTTGCGCGGCCGCGGTGGTTTCCCGAATGGGCCGCACGATGCTCGCGCTGATGGACAGCGACAACGGCAGGACCACAAGGCCGAGCACCAGCACGGCAAGCCCCACGCCCCACAGGGTGCCCTTGCGTTCCACGGCCTGGAGTTCGGCGGACACGGCGTGTTGTTCCTCGCGGATATTGTCCAGGTACACGCCGGTGCCGATCCAGAAATCGGTGCCGGGGATCATTTCGGCGTAGCCGAGCTTGGGCTGGTCCCCCTTGCCGGGCTTGTCGAAGGTGAAACGGATAAAGCCCCCGCCGGACTTGGCCACCTTGGCCAATTCGCGGATGGTGTAGACGCCCGTCTTGTCCCGGAGGTCGCTCAGGTCCTTGCCGACCAGGTTCTTGAGGGTGGCGTGGGCCACGTTGGTGTGGCCTTCGTAGACGTAGTAGTAGCCGGAATGGTCCTTTTCGAAGCGGATGGGGTCGATGACGCCGCGGATGAGCGCGAGTTTGTTCTCGCGGCCGTCCACGGTCTTGAGGGCCTCTCCCAGGGCCAGGGCGATGGTGTGGGTGGCCACGGCGATCTTGTCGGCATGGCCCTGGTCGATGATGCGCCCGACCTTTTCGACGCTTATGCTTTCGATGGTGGAGCCGTTGTGTTGGAACAGCACGATGATGCCGGCGGAAAAAACGAACATGATGGCCAGCATGGCCAGGATTCTGGTGGAAATGGTGTACCTGCGCATGGATGACTCGTGAAGGTTGCGGGTTTTTCGGAAGAACGGGCGGGAAATGGGGCGGCGTGCGCGTCGAGGGGGGCGTTCGTCGTCGAAGGAAGTGCCCGGCATGGCGCGCTTCCGGCTGCGGTCGCGGATGGTTGTCGTCCGTCGGCCGGTCTTGCCAGGGAAAAACGGCGCCATGAATTTCGTCGGGGCCATTGTTCAGAGGAATTCGGAGGTTGTCAAGAATAGGAATATTGGCGAAATGCGCTTCGCGACTTGGCAAAATCGACTTCGGCGTCGTATGGGGCGACAAGAAGACACCCTTTTTCTGGAGGCCGTCATGTCCCGCATCAGCGTCATCGCCTGTCTTTTGGTCCTTTGCCTGGCTCAGGCCGCGTGGGCCGAAGAAATCGACTGCGTCACCACCGAGTGGAAACTTATCGGCGCCAACCACAAGGTTTGCGTCAACGCCTTTCAAGACCCGGACATTCCCTGCGTGACCTGCTACATCAGCCAGGCGCGCACCGGCGGACTGTCCGGCAGCGTGGGCCTGGCCGAAGACCCTTCGGAGTTTTCCATCGAATGCCGCCAGACCGGAACGTGCCAAATGCCTTCCCGGGTGCCCAGGAGCAAGAAGGTGTTTTCCGAAGGCACGTCGATCCTTTTCAAGGATACCCAGGTTACTCGAATCTTTGATGAAAAGCGAAACGTGCTCGTCTACCTGGCGGTCAGCCGCAAGATCATCGCCGGATCGCCCAAGAATTCGCTTTCCACGGTGCAATTGAAATAGGTCCGTTTGGCGGAGACAAATTTGTCCGCGGGCGTTTCGCCCGCTCGCGTCCGGGCCCGGCTTCGCGGAAAGCCGGGCGCGCGTATCCCGCGCCATGCCTTCGCACCCTTCGGGCGAGGGCCGCGCCGTGGTTCGGACATCCCGAAAAAACCGGCGCGCGGCGTTGCGGGTCGAAGGAAAACCCTATATCGCTGAGGTGCCGGAAGGTGATTTCGCCGGCGTGAGGATGCTCGCCCCCATGAACCGGAAGTATCTCGACCTGTGCTTCGACGCGGCCTGTCTGGTCGACGCCGATGGACGCCTGCTGCACGCCAACGAGGCTTTTTTGACGTTTTTGGGCATGGATAGGGGCGAGACCTTGGGGCTCGGCCTGGCGGAACTGGTCGGTCTGGAGAATCTCGACGACCTGGAACGCGCCGCCGACCTGCAATCCGAACCGGGCTTGCGTTTCAAGTTTCAGCCCCGCGGGCAACACTGCGTGGTGGTGGACGCCCGGGTGGCGCGCGTGGAGGGCCACGCCCTGGCCGTGTCGTTTCGTCCCGGAGTCGGCCGGCTGGCGGCGGAAGAGGCCGAACGCATGGCCCTGCACGACGCCCTGACCGGTCTGCCCAACCGGGTGCTGCTGCTCGACCGCATGCGGCAGACCCTGGCCCGGCGGGGGCGGCACCGCGAGTTCGTGGCCGTTCTTTTTCTCGACCTGGACGGCTTCAAACCCGTAAACGACACCTACGGCCACGAATGCGGCGACCAGGTGCTCAAGGTCACGGCCAAGCGTCTGGTCGAGGCCATGCGCGGCGGCGACACGGCTTCGCGCATAGGCGGGGACGAATTCGTGCTCGTGCTGGCCGAGCTCAAGAATGGGTTGCACGCGGGACTCACGGCCAATCGGCTCATTAAGTCGGTGACAATGCCCGTGGACTACAAGGATTTTCAGGTCCGGGTAAGCGCCAGCATGGGCATCTCCGTGGCTCCAAGCGACGGGGAAGAGCCGGAAGAGCTTCTCCGCAAAGCGGACGAGGCCATGTATCTGGCCAAGAAAAGCGGCAAAAACGGTTACGCCTTTCACAACGAATCCGCTTACTTCGATTGAATTGAGGGAACGACCGGTCATGGATGACGCCATTTTGGAGGCGCTGGCCGAAAGGTTGGCCGACAAGCTTGAAGCCCGGTTTCGCCATTCCGTGCGCCTCGCTGTGCGGGAAGAGGTCTCCCGGGCTCTTTGCGGCGGTCGGGATGGCGACGACTTCTTCAAACGCCTCAATCAGGAAATCATGGGCCGGTTGAGCGACATCTACAAGGAACTGGCCAGCGTGCAGAACGGCCAGCCCAAGGACCCCCGGCAGGCGGCCCAGGCGGGCGAAATCATGGCCGAGGCCTCGGAACGGCTCGACCAGGTGATTCAGGCCACGGAAAAGGCCACGTTCGAGATCATTGAACTGGTGGAGCGCAATCTGAGCGTTCCCGAACACCTGGCGGAAATGTACGCCGGGTGCTCCTGCGGTCAGGACCGGCGCGACGACGCGGCGAACCTGTGCCACCGCTTGTCGTCGGACCTTATCCAGATCATGACCTGTCTGTCGTTTCAGGACTTGACCGGCCAGCGCATCAAGCGGGTCATCGCCATGCTGAACAAGGTGCGCGCCATGATCGAGGAATTGTATCTCTCCACGGGCATGCTCATGAAAGCCCGCGAGAAGGATCCGCAAAAACCCCTGGAGCAACTGCGCGAAATCGCGGTCAACCAGGTTTCCCAGTCCGACGTGGACGCCCTTCTGGCCCAACTCAATTTGTGATCGCACGCCGAATTGGCGGGGGAGAGGTCTTGCGGCCGGCGAACGCTGGCCGCGCGTTGTTTCGTGGGCAAGGACGCGCGCCCGGGGCGCTTGCGCGTCTGGCGGCGGGGGGTCAGGCTTCGATGCGGGCCATGAACACGCGGTTGCGCCCGGCGTTTTTGGCCGCATAGAGGGCTTCGTCCGAGGCCTGGATCAATCTTTGGGTCTGGCTGTCCAGCCAGTCGGGATTGAAGAGGGCCACGCCCACGCTCACGGTGAGCTTGATGCCCGAGGTGAGGATGCCGCCGTCCACGTCGCGAATGACAAAGTTGTAGTTTTCGATGTGCTTGCGGATGAGCTCCGCCATGTTGAGGGCCTGGGTGGGGCTGCCGCCGAGCACCAGGACCGTGAACTCCTCTCCGCCGAAACGGGCACAGAACACGCTTTTGCCGGCCCTGACGGCCTGCTTCTGGCTGTCGCGCAGCACGGACGCCACGGCGGCCAGGGCCTGGTCGCCGATGAGGTGGCCATACGTGTCGTTGAAGGCCTTGAAGTGGTCCACGTCCACCATGAGCAGGTACAGGGGCTTGTTGCTGTTCTGGGACATGTCCACGGCCTTTTCGAGCATCTCGTCAAAGGCCCGGCGATTGCCCAGTCCCGTCAACTGGTCGGTGCGGCTCTGGCGGACCAGGTCGTCGGCGTCCTTTTCCATGAGCCGGACCACGTCCTGAAAGCCCAGCCGGATGTCGTCGATGACCGCATCGATGTCGCGTCCGCTTTGCAGAGTTTCCACGGTGTTGGTTTCGAGCACTTCGAGGTCGCCCTTGCGGCGCAGGATCATGCTGCGCGATTCCCGGATCAGGCGCGAGATTTCGCCCAGGGCTTCCTGAAGGCGTCTGCGCCAGGTCAGGGAGAGGATCTCTTCGATCTTGCGGGAGGTATCCTGAAAGGCCTCTTCGCTGAGATTGCCCTCCTTGAGCACCTGGACGACAAGCTCCTGCATCCGGCTTTTTTGTTCGACGGTGTAGGTGTCGAAATCGCGGATGGAGCGCATGAACAAAATAAGCGCGTACCACTTCGATCCGCAACGAATGTTCAACCGATCGAGCAGATCGAAGACGCCCTTGTCCGTTTCGTCCGTGACGCCGGGTTTTCCCGCCTGAAGCTTCATGCATTCTCAATAAAAGAAGTCGTTCAATTTGACCAGACCCTCTCTGAAACTGGTTCGAAAAACATTCACCGCCAACTCAGGCGGAGGCGGGCGGTGGGGCTGAGGGCCGAGATCACCACGCCGGCGGAGTCGATTTCCGCCTCGCCCCCCGGGGCGAGCAAAAGGTCGCCTCCGAAACGACCCGTGGCCCAGACGTCGCCCTGCAGGCAGCGCAGGCGCAGACGGCCCGCGCCTTCCAGGCGCAGGCATTCGCCGGCCGTGAGGGGGGCTTCCAGGGCGGTTGGTCCCTGGCCGCGACCGCGCGGGCGAAACAGGGCGGACCACAGGGTGTCGAGCATACCGTGTTCCTCGACGTGGGGCCAAAGAGTGGGGGTGGTGTCCTTGGGCATGGGGCCTCCTCGTGTTGGCCTTGCTTTGAGCAGGAAATCTGTTACCGGTACAGATACAGTTTCTTTGCCTGTATACCGGTACAGATTATGCCGTCCCAACCCCTGCGTTATGAAGCCGTCCGCCGGCACGTGCTGGACCTGGTGGAATCCGGAGCGCTCGCCCCCGGAGCCAAGGCCCCGTCGCTGCGCGGATTGGCCGGAAGACTCGGCGTCAGCCTTTCCACGGTGAACCAGGCCTATGCCGCCCTGGAAGACCAGGGCGTGCTCGAAGCCAGGCCCCGGTCCGGGTTCGTGGTGTGCCGCGCGCCGGTCAGGCCGCCGGTGCCCGAGCGCGAACCCGAACCCGACGTGCCCCCGGAGCCCAATCGTCGGGCCAGGCTGGTGCGCCAGGTGCTGGCCGGGCTGGGGCGCATGGACTCCCTGCACCTGGGGCTGGCCTGTCCGGCGGAAGACCTTTTGCCCACGGCCCGTCTCTCGCGTCTGTTGGCCCAGTGCCTGCGTCGCGAAGGCGGAAGGGCCGCCCGTTACGGGGACGTGCTCGGCCACGAACCCCTGCGCCGCCAGGTGGTCCTGCGCGGGCTGGAGATCGGCGTGCATGTCCGGCCGGACGAGACCCTGATCACCTGCGGCGCCATGGAGGCCCTGTACGTGGCGCTTCGTTGCGTGGCCCGGCCGGGGGATACGGTTCTTGTGGCCTCGCCCACGTATTTCAGCTTTTTGCAACTGCTGGAAACCATGGGCATCCGCGCGGTGGAAGTCCCCTCGCACCCCGGCGAGGGCGTGCGTCCGGCCGATCTGGAGAGAGCCCTGTCGCGCTTTCGGGTGGCGGCCTGCGTGCTCACGCCCAATTTCAACAACCCTGACGGCTCCCTGGTGCCCGACGAAGCCAAGGCCGAGATCGTCGCGCTCATGGCCCGCCACGAGGTCCCGCTCATCGAAGACGACATCTACGGCGATCTGTGTTTCGGCAAGGTTCGCCCCGGGGTGTGCAAGCGCTTCGACGCCAAGGGGTTGGTGCTGACCTGCTCGTCGTTTTCCAAGACCGTGTCGCCGGGCTACCGGGTGGGCTGGCTGTGGCCCGGGCGCTACCTGGAACGCGCCCACGAGATCAAAAGCACCCTGAACGTCACCTCGCCCACGCCCACCCAGATGGCCCTGGCCGAATACCTGGAATCGGGCCAGTACCCGCGTCACCTGGCCCGGCTGCGCGCGGCGCTGTGCGACCAGATGCGCCTCATGCGCTCCCTGGTGGGGCGTCATTTTCCCGAGGGAGTGCGCGTAAGCGACCCTCAGGGCGGCGTGGTGCTCTGGGTGAAATTGCCGGGACTGGCGGACGGCGTGGATTTCCTGTACCGGGCGCAGGAGCGCGGGCTTACCGTGGCTCCGGGCACGCTCTTTTCCCCCAGCGGACGCTTCGGCGACTACGTGCGCCTGGCCGCCTCGCTGCCGGCGGGGTCGGCCGTGGAACAAACCGTGCGCCTTCTGGGAGAAATCGCCCGGGAAATGGTCTGACCGGCGCGCCTTCGACGAAGGAAATATGGCCGAGGCCCGGTCCGACGTCCGCCAGGGACGCGACCGGCCGCGACAATCCAGATAACCCGGCCCAGGCCGGCGACAGGTCATGCACCCCATGTCTTTATCCGTTCCCGCCCGTTTTTTTTGTCCGCAGGGTCTGTTCCGATGCCCCTTCGACGCTTCGACCTCTCGCGGGGACCGTCCGTGAGCGTCCAATCCTTCGCCCACGGCGGCGACGTGGCGTCCCTGGCCCGGGAAGCGGGTTGCCTTCCCGGCGAGGTGCTGGACTTTTCCGCCAACATCAATCCGCTGGGACCGCCCGAGTGGTTGCGCCCGGTGTTGAGCGCGGCGGTTTCGGACCTGGTTCGCTACCCCGACCCCCAATGCCGGGCCTTTCTCGCAGCCGCCCGGGAGCGCCTGGGCGTGCCGGTCGACTCGCTCGTGGCGGGCAACGGCGTCAGCGAACTGCTCCACACCCTGTGTCGGGTCCTGGCCGACCGGGGGATTCGCCGCGCCGTGATCCCGGCCCCGTGCTACGTGGACTACGCCCAGGCCGCGGTTTCGGCCGGGTTGACGGTGGAAACCGTCCTTCTGGACCGGGCCGACGGCTTCGCCTGCGATTCGGCCACGTTGGCCGACCGGCCGGGCGCTGCGGCCGGGGGACCGGGCGCGGTGTTCCTCGGCAGCCCCAACAACCCCACCGGGCGGGTGGTCCCGGCCGCCGCCATCCTGGATCTGGCCCGCCGCCTGGCCCGGTCCGATCCGGGAAGCCTGGTCGTGGTGGACGAGGCCTTCGGCTCGTTCGTGGAAGGGTTCGAAAGTCTGGCCGCGTGCGGCGAGCCCAACGTGGTGGTTCTGGCTTCGCTGACCAAGATGTACGCCGTGCCGGGGCTTCGCCTGGGGCTTTTGATTGCCCCGGCGGACGTGGCCGCGGACGTGCGCGCGGCCCAGCCGCCCTGGACGGTCAACGCCCTGGCCCAGGCCGTGGGCGTCAGGGCCATGCGGGACGCGGATTTCGAGGCCCGTTGCCGCGCGTGCGTGTCCGGGCTGCGCCAGGAGCTCGCGGAATGGCTGGGGGATGTGGACGGAATGCGCGTTCTTTCCGGCCAGGCCAATTATCTTTTCTGTCATCTGGACACGGGGCGGGCGTCCGACCTGCGCGCGCGCCTTTTGCGCGAGAGCCGGGTGGCGGTGCGCGACTGCGCGAACTACGCGGGCCTGGACGAACGGTATTTCCGGGTGGCGGTCAAGAGCCGGGAGGACAATCGCCGCCTGGTTGCCGCCCTGGCTCTGGCGCTTAATCGTCCGGTCCCGGGCCAAGCCGTCAGGCCCGGGCGCACCGCGGCCCTCATGGTGCAGGGGACCAGTTCCAACGCGGGCAAGTCCGTGCTGACTGCGGCCCTGTGTCGGATTCTTCTTCAGGACGGGGTGCGGGTGGCCCCGTTCAAGTCCCAGAACATGTCGCTCAACTCCTTTGTGACCGCCTGGGGGGAGGAAATGGGCCGGGCCCAGGCGTTGCAAGCCAGGGCCTGCGGACTGGCGCCCCGGGCGGCCATGAATCCGGTGCTGCTCAAACCCTGTTCGGACACCGGTTCCCAGGTGATCGTCATGGGCAAGCCGGTGGGGAACATGCGGGTGGGCGAGTACTTCGCCTACAAGCCCCAGGCCTTCGAACGGGCCAAGCGGGCCTACGACGAGTTGGCGGCCGGCTGCCAGGCCATGGTGCTCGAAGGCGCGGGCAGCCCGGCCGAGGTCAACCTCAAGGCCCACGACATGGTGAACATGGCCATGGCCGAGTACGCCGGGGCCAGGGTGCTTTTGGTCGGCGACATCGACCGGGGCGGGGTGTTCGCGTCCCTGTGCGGCACCATGGAACTGCTCACCGAGTCCGAACGGGCCAGGGTGGGCGGCTACGTGCTCAACCGCTTTCGGGGCGATCCGTCCCTGCTGTCCAGCGCCTTCGACTTCATGCGAAACGCCACGGGCAAGCCGGTGCTCGGGGTCGTGCCCCACATGGACGACCTGGGCCTGCCCGAGGAGGATTCCGTCTCCTTCAAGGAGATGGGCTTTTCCGCGAGCGCGGCCGGTCGCGAGCTGGAGGTGGCCGTCGTGGACCCGCCCCACATCTCCAACTTCACGGATTTCGACGCCCTGGCCGAAGAACCCGACGTGAGCCTGCGCGTGGTGCGCGCTGCGGACGATTTGGGCCGCCCGGACGCCTTGATCCTGCCGGGCAGCAAGAACACCCTGGCCGATCTTGAGGCCTTGCGCGAACGCGGGTTGGACCGGGCCATCGTGGACTTGGCCGAGCGGGGGACGGAAATTGTCGGCGTGTGCGCCGGGTTGCAGATGCTGGGGCGTGCGGTGCTCGATCCCTTGGGGCTGGAGTCTCCGCTGGGGCGCGTGCGGGGCCTGGGACTTCTGGACCTGGAAACCGAGCTCGCCCCGGAAAAGACCCTGACTCAGGCCGAGGCCACCCACCTGGAAAGCGGATTGCCTTTGCGCGGCTATGAAATACACCATGGCCAGACCCGCCAGGCCGGTCCCGGCGCGCCGTGCCTGGTGCGGTCGCAAGACGGTCGGGTCCTGGGCTACGGCCGTTCCGGGCGCGTCTGGGGCACCTATCTGCACGGGGTCTTCGACGCCGACGCCTTTCGCGGCTGGTGGCTTGGCGGCCTTCGGGCCCGCAAGGGGCTGCCCGCGTTGGCCGATCGGCCCCAGGCCGAGGCGGGGCTGGAGCGAAGTCTGAACCGTCTTGCCCGTGTGGTGCGCGAAAGTCTCGACATGACGGCGGTCTACGCCCTGCTCGGACTCTGAGGCCCGCGCGCGTCTTCTCTTTTGCAGGACAGGGCGCTTGAAGCCCGGACCGCAAGGGGCTAGTATGGATAAAACCCTATCCCCCCGTCGGGGCGGGGCCGGCAGAAAGCCCGGTGCGGACGCCTCGCCCGCCGGGGGCTCGCGCCGCCAGGATGCATGAACACCATATTTTCCCGTTTCCCGCGCTCTCCCAAAAATCGCGCCCGACTCAAGCTGGCGGCGCTGATCGTGGCCGTGCTGGCCGCGGTGGCCTACCTGGCTCCCCTGGCGGTCACGGGATTCATTGGGCAGGACGCGCTCAAGGCCAGCATCGAAACCGAATTGGCCAAGGCGTTGGGCCGCCCGGTCAGCCTGCGGGGCCCGGTTCATCTGACCATGCTGCCCTGGATGGGACTTCGCACCGGCCCGGTGAGCGTGTCCAACGCGCCGGGCTTCGGAGACGAGCCGCTCCTGTGGGTGCAGGCCGTGGACATCGGCTTCGATCTGCTGGCTCTGGCCCGGGGCCGACTGACCGTGGACGCCTTGGGCCTGGAAGCTCCCGTCTTGCGTCTGGTCCGCCTGGAAGACGGCCGAAACAACTGGAGCGCGCTCCAGGGCTCCGGCGGCGGGCGGCCGGGCATTCCCCTGCGCGGGCTTCGTTTGATCCGAGCCACCCTGGTGTACCGGGACGAGCGCACCGGACGGGACCTGACCCTCAACCACGTGAACCTGCGCACCGGCCGGGGCGAAATCTTCAATTTTTCCGTGGCCTGCGACGTTACTGCCACTTCGCGCAACCTGGAGGCCAAGCTCACCATGATGGGCCAAGCCACCATGGACGCCAGCCAGGAAAATCTCTTCTTCGAAAAAGCCCACCTGGCCGGCACAGTGGCCGCTCCCGCCGGCCAGCCGACCATCGAGCGGGCCGGCAAGGAGCCCTTGCGGGCGGTCCTTTCCTCGCTCGTGAGCCTGAACACCAAGTCGGGCGCCCTGGAGCTTTCCGAGCTCAAGGTCAACGGGGGCGGAGCCCAGTTGGAAGGCACGGTGAACGTGGCCGGGTTCAAGGACGAGACCCTGGCCCTGGTGTCCAGGCTGTCGATTCACGGCCGGCGCGAAGGGCAGTGGGCCAAGTTTCTGGGCGTGGAGTTGAAAAGCCCGGGCTCGGGCCAGGCCGGGGAGGGACCTTCCCTGCGCGCCCAACCCCTGGGCGAGGAGGAGCCGGCCGCGCGTCTGGATCTGTCTTTCGGGCCGGGAGGCTGGCGCATCGAAAATCTGGTGGCCGGAGACGGCCAGGGGCAACTCAAGGGACGAGCCAGCTTTGTGGACGAGGAACTGCGCTTCGACCTGACGGCCAGGGGCTTCGACACCTCCCTGTGGAAGGTCCGGGACTCGGGGGGGCGCTGGCCCCTGTTGGACGCCCTGCGCTCGGTCAAGACCATGCGCGGGAGTCTCCGGGGGTTTGACCTGCGGGTTGGCGACGTGCGAATCGCCGAGGCCTTCGGTACCTTTGCCGGACAGGACGGGGCGTTCCGGGCCTATCCCGTGAGCGTGCGCACGCCCGAGGCCCTGTTTACCGGGGAGATGCGGATCGGGCAGGACGCGCCGGAAGCCGGCTTCGCGGTCAGCGCGCAGGTGGCCGCCCTTTCGGCCGCGCCGGCCGGCGACGGCAAGGCCCCGCTGGTGGCGGCGCAGACCGTGGTTCAGGGCTCGCTCGCTTCAACCGGGCTTACGGCCCAGGTACAGGTCGGACTGGGCGACCCCGCGCCGGGTTGGCGCATTCCCGGGCTGGGCGAGGACTGGGACCGGCTCTGGCGAACCCTGGGCGCGTCGACGGCCAAGGCCACCCTGCATGTGGGGCCGTCCTCGGACCAGAGCGACGACTGGGACAGTTGGACCGCTTCGAACGTGGACGTCAAGACCCAGGCCGCGCACCTGGGGGGGAGCCTGTCCTCCAAGGCCGGCCGCCTGGAAGTGGATTTGTCCACGGACCGTCTGGATGTGGACCGGCTGCTGGCCTTGGCCGAAAAGGGCGAGCAGGAGTCCTCCGAGGATTTCCTGGCCCCCATGGAAGGCCGGGTGTCGGTGAAGAAGCTCGTGCTCAAGGGGCTTGAGCTCGACGACCTGACCCTGGCCGGGCAGGTTTCCCCGCGCATGCTCAAGCTCAACACGGTCACCGCCACCCTGGGCGGCGGCAAGGTGACCGCCACCTGCGACGCCGACGCGCGCGAGGGCCGCAGGAGCCTGACGGCGCAGGCCGCCCTTTCCGGGGTGCAGGCGCAGGCCTTGGCCCAGTACCTGCCCGCCGGGGTCAAGCTCGTCGGCGCCGTGGACGGCAAGGTGACCGTCGAGTCCGCGGGCAAGGCCGGACAACCCCTGTGGCGTTCCCTGCGCGGGCAGGCCGATCTGAATCTGGCTTCGGGACAGGTCGCTTGGGGCGCGCAGGGGGGGCGCGCGGCAACCGTGTGGCCCTTCAGCCGGGCGGGGCTTTCGTTGCGGGCGGTCCTGCATCCCGCGTCGAATCCGGGCCAGGGACCGGAAAACGTGGTGGCCGACGTCAGCGGGCAACTGAGCGCCGACACCCTGGGCGCGCTCAAGCGTTCCCGGCTGGACATCCACGGACAGGCCGGACTCGACCGCAACGGCCGTCCGTTGTGGTATCGCCAGCCCAAGCTGGAAAGTTCGCTCACGCTGGGGCTGCCCTTCGGCCGGACCCACAGCACCATGGCGTGCCAGACCTCGGGCAAGTTCGAGGCCGACCTGGACAAGGGCTCCTTCGCCTACTCGGACGTGGACGTGCGTCTGGCCGGAGCTTCGGGACGGGCCCGGGTGGCCGGAAACAGCGCCCAAGGCGGGACCGCGCTTTCCGGCAGCGTGGAGTTCGCCAACTTGAACCCGCGCGATCTGGCGCCGCGGCTGGGATTTTCCCTGCCCGCCAAGGCCGGGTCCACGGCCTGGCGTCGCGCCGGATTTTCCCTGGAGATCGGCGGCACCGCGCGCGAACTGCGCCTTACCAACATCAGGGCCTCCCTGGACGACACGCTCGTCACGGGAAGCGGCGTGTTCGTGGAAGGCAAGCCCCGGCTGGACCTGAGCATCGACGTGCTCAACCTGGACAAGCTCTATCCGCACAACGTCAAGGACGATGCGGCGACCAAGCTTGACGATCCCTTCCCGTTGGAGACCCTGCGCTCCCTGGACCTGGACGCCAAGGTCAAGATTCTCCGCCTGGTCAAGGACAAGCTGGCCTGGGGAGACGCCGACATCGTGATGTCCGCTCACGGCGGCAAGCTGACCATGCGCCAGCAGTCCGTGCGCTTTTACGGGGGCACCTATTATCTGGATTTCCAGGGCGACGCGCGCGGTCCCCAGTTGCGGGGCTCCCTGGAGTTGCGCATCGCCGGAGCCCAGGCCTATCCTTTTCTCATGGACCTGGGCGAGATCGATTCCGTGATCCGGGGCACGGTGGAGTTCGCCCTGGCCGTGGAAGGCCATGGCGCGACGGAGCGGGCTTTGCGCCGCACCTTGTCGGGCACGGCCCAACTGAGACTCTCGGACGGGAAGTTGCTCCTGCGCGACAGTTCGTCGCCGCGTCCCCCTCTGACTTTGGCCCAACGCGAAGCCCAGACGCCTCCTCCTCCCCCGCCCGGGGCGGACGTGGTGGGATTCGGTCGTCTGTCGGGCACCTTCGCCATCCGGGACGGCGTGGCCTTGACCCGGGACGCGGTCCTGGCCGGACAGGAACTTGTGGTGCGCGGCGAAGGCTGGGTGGACTTGGCCGACGAACGCATCGATCTGGCGCTCACCGCGCAACTCCAGGGCGGAGGCGAAGCGCCCTTGCGGATTTCCGGACCGCTCTACGACCCCAAGCTCGACATCGACCGCACCAAGGTCATTTCGGACAAGATTCTGGGGCTTTTCAAAAGCGTGCTCACCCTGCCGGGAACGATCTTCGACCGGATCAGGCGGTTCTAGCAGCCCGCCCAAAAAGTCGATTCGTGCGGCCTGTTCAAAAAACGTGCTGGCAAGGCGCGCAAAAAAGTCAAGCCCGAAGCGGAGTTGGCATCCATTGCGGGGTTGAGTTTTTCGCAGCAACGCAGCCAGCAAGGATTGTTCATCACTGCTAAGCCACCCTGTCGACAACCGGATTCGTCCGCACCTCTGGAGCGGGGACAAGGCGCGGCTCCCCTTGCGGGTGCGCCTGGCGCCTTCCGCGTTTTTCCGGCCGGCCGAAAAAAAGGCCCCGAACCTTTCGGTCCGGGGCCTTGCAGTCAAAGGCGTATCGAGGCGGGGTCGGTCTAGTACATGCCGCCCATGCCGCCCATGCCGCCCATGCCGCCGGGCATGGCGGGCATGTCCTTCTTGGGCTCGGGCTTTTCGGCGATGGCGCACTCGGTGGTGAGCAGCAGACCGGCCACGGAAGCCGCGTTCTGCAGCGCGATGCGGGTGACCTTCTTGGGGTCGATGACGCCGGCCTTGATCAGGTCTTCGAACTCGCCGGTGGAGGCGTTGAAGCCGAAGCCATCCTTGCCGTCGCGCACCTTGGCCACCACGATGGAGCCCTCGAAGCCGGCGTTGCCGGATATCTGGCGCAGGGGCGCTTCGCAGGCGCGGCGCACGATGTCGATGCCGGCGGCTTCGTCGTCGTCGGCGGGCTTGATCTTCTCGGCGGCCTTCAGGCAGCGCACCAGGGCCACGCCGCCGCCAGGCACGATGCCTTCCTCGACGGCCGCGCGGGTGGCGTTCAGGGCGTCTTCGACGCGGGCCTTCTTTTCCTTCATCTCGGTCTCGGTGGCCGCGCCGACGTTGATGACGGCCACGCCGCCCACGATCTTGGCCAGGCGTTCCTGGAGCTTTTCACGGTCGTAGGAGGAGGTGGTCTCTTCGATCTGGGCGCGGATCTGCTTCACCCGGGCCTTGATGTCGTCGACCTTGCCGGCGCCGTCGATGATGGTGCAGTTTTCCTTGTCCACCACCACGTGCTTGGCGCGGCCCAGGTCGTTCAGGGTCAGGCCTTCCAGCTTGATGCCCAGGTCTTCGGAAACGGCCTGGCCGCCGGTGAGGATGGCGATATCCTGCAGCATGGCCTTGCGGCGTTCGCCGAAGCCGGGGGCCTTCACGGCGCAAACCTGCAGGGTGCCGCGCAGCTTGTTGACCACCAGGGTGGCCAGGGCTTCGCCTTCGACATCCTCGGCCACGATCAGCAGGGGCTTGCTCATCTTGGCGACCTGCTCGAGCACGGGCAGCAGGTCCTTCATGGCGGAGATCTTCTTCTCGTTGATCAGGATGAAGGGATCGTCGAGTTCGCAGATCATCTTTTCGGTGTCGGTGACGAAGTAGGGCGACAGGTAGCCGCGGTCGAACTGCATGCCTTTGACCACGTCAAGGGTGGTGTCCAGGCCCTTGGCTTCTTCGACGGTGATGACGCCTTCCTTGCCGACCTTGTTCATGGCCTCGGCGATGATGTTGCCGATGGTGGCGTCGGAGTTGGCGGAAATGGTGCCGACCTGGGCGATTTCCTTCTGGTCGCGGGTGGGCTTGGCCAGGCTGGCCAGCTCTTCGACCATGGCCTCGACGGCCTTGTCGATGCCGCGCTTGATGGCCATGGGATTGCGGCCGGCGGCCACCAGCTTGACGCCTTCGGAGTACACGGCCTGGGCCAGGATGGTGGCGGTGGTGGTGCCGTCGCCGGCCACGTCGGAAGTCTTGGAGGCGACTTCCTTCACCATCTGCGCGCCCATGTTTTCGAACTTGTCGTCAAGCTCGATTTCCTTGGCCACGGTGACGCCGTCCTTGGTGATGATCGGGGAGCCGAAGCTCTTCTCGATGACCACGTTGCGGCCCTTGGGGCCCAGGGTGACTTTCACGGCGTTGGCAAGCTTGTCGACGCCCCTTTTCAGCTTTTCGCGGGCTTTGGCGTCGTAAAGAATCTCTTTGGCGGACATAGCGCTCTCCTTCGGGATATGTGAAATGGGGAAGTAGGTCGAATTTACTCGATCACGGCCAGGATGTCGTCTTCACGCATCATCAGATGCTCGACGCCATCCACCTTGATCTCGGTACCGGCATATTTGTTGAAAAGCACGGTGTCGCCCGTTTTGACGGCCAGCTCCACGCGCTTGCCGTCCTCGCCGACCTTGCCGGGGCCCACGGCGATGATTTCGCCCCTCATGGGCTTTTCCTTGGCGGAATCGGGAATGATGATGCCGCCGGCGGTCATCACTTCTTCCTCAAGACGCTTCACCAGCACGCGGTCGTTGAGCGGTTTGAGCTTCATGCGGATTATCCTCCGATAGGTTTTTTTCGTCCTGCTTGTTAGCACTCATCAGGAGCGAGTGCTAACGACGTGCGGAGCCTATAGCCACAAGCACGGTGGGGCCACAAGGGGAAGACAAAAAATCCGCGAAAAATGGCTGGCAGGGAAAAGCGATTAAGGAAATATTCCTCGCTGAATCAAAGAAAAACTAAAAATTTCTCGAAATTGCTTAAAAATGCTCGGCAAGGTCCGCCAGTCCTTGTTTTGCGGGCCACGAGCCCGCTTCCCGGCTTGACTTCCCGGCCTCTTCAGGGGATGACCATGGGCGTGAGGAAGATGCCCTTCGACGCTGTTTCGCCGGGAGTTCAAGCCTTCGCGGTCGCCCCCGGGCCGGCGACAGGACTCCGGCGGCCCCATGCGGATGTCGGACCCGCACCTGTCTGCAAGGAAACGTTATGAACGCCATCATCGGCATAGTGATCGTGCTTGGCTGCGTGATCGGCGGCTACATCCTGGAACACGGCAACATGGCCGTGCTCGTCCAGCCCATCGAGGTCATGATCATTTGCGGAGCGGCCCTGGGTGCGTTCATGATCTCCTCGCCCATGAGCGTCTTCAAGGACGTGCTCAAGCACATCCCCGCCATCTTCACCGGCAAGGAGGACACCAAGGCCTTCTACCTGGAGCTTTTATCGCTCATGTACGAGCTGTTCCAACTGGCCAGACGCTCGGGCGCGGTGGCCCTGGACGCGCACGTCAACCGCCCCACGGACTCCGACATCTTCCGGCGCTTCGGCTCGGTCATGAAGAACAAGACCGTGCTCAACTTCATCTGCGACAACCTGAAGATCGTCATCGCCGGCAACATCGAGCAGCATCATTACGAAGCCATCATGGACACCGACATCGCCACCCGCAAGCACCACGACCTGATTCCCTCCTCCATGGTGAGCAAGACGGCCGACTCGCTGCCGGGCCTTGGCATCGTGGCCGCGGTGCTGGGCATCGTCATCACCATGGGCAACATCAACCAGCCGCCCGAGGTGCTGGGTTTGCACATCGGCGCGGCTCTGGTGGGCACCTTTTTGGGCGTGCTCTTGTGCTACGGCTTCATCGGTCCCATGGGCACTCTGCTCGAACACCAGGCCGCGGCCAAGCAGGCCCGGCTCAAGGTGGTGAAGAGCGCGCTCATGGGCTATTCCATAGGATTGGCTCCCATCCTGGCCGTGGAATACGCCCGGCGGGCCATTCCCACCAACGTGCAGCCCAGCATGGAAGAACTCGAAGAAGGCATGAAGAAGGGCTAACAGCCCGTCGCGCCCGGCGGATGTCGTTCCTGTCGGCGCAGGCGGCCTCTCGCGTCCGCGTCATGCACGCCGGGCGGACGCCGGGCCGTGTTCACTTCTCGACTCCCGAAGGGAACGGATTCCGGGCTTGGATCGCCCGGAAGGCGGGATCAAGACGCTTGCGGTTTGGCGGGAGCGCTTTCGAACCCCTCGTTTTCCCGGATGATGGCCAGTTCGCGCATGAGCCGGTCCAGGCGCAATCCGGTCAGTTGCTGTTGATGGCAGTCTCCGCCGGAGAGGCAGCGGTTCATGTCGTCGCACCACTTGGTCAGGTCGGAAATGCCGTACTTGCGGGCGTCGGCGAAAAACAGGGCCTTGTTGTCCGGGTCGGGAATGCCGTCGTAGGCCAGGCGCAACCCCAGGAGGACGCGTCCCTGCCGGTATTGCGAGGCCACCGCCTCGTAGGCGGCCATGAAGGACAGCGGATCGCCCATCATGTCGGTGGGATCGACCAGCCGAAAATAGATCAGCACCACCAGATGGTCCAGCTTGGCCAGGTCGAGGGGCTTGGTGGATTCGAACGACAAGGCCATGCCCGAGGCCCCGATGTCTTCAATGCGGGGATTGTAGGGCCTGCCCTGGACGAGACGGGGTTCGCCCAGATTTTTGAGGAACACGTGTCCCATGTCGGTCTTGCGACGAAACCAGATCGCAAGCTCAATAACGTGGCTTTCCCGCACCTGCACCCGAAAGCTCGACCTGAATTCGTCCATGGCTACTCCCGTGGGCCATCGGGAACCTCGACCCGCACCTGGCCGCGCAAGCCGTCTTTGAGCTTGAGGTCGGGGTTGGGCAGGGTGAGTTCCACTTCGAAGTGGGAAGGCAGTTGGTTCTCGGTGGCGTCCGCCGTGAGCTGAATGCGGCTGATCACGGCGTGAAAGACCTGGCCGGGCAGGGATTCGAACGTGACCGTGGCCTTGTCGCCCACCCGCAGGCGGGGCACCTTGATTTCATGCACCAGGGCGCGGATGTACAACGGGTCCATGCCGCCCAGAACGAAGAGCTTGGTCTTTTCCGTCAGGACCACGCCTGGCTTGAGGTCGGGATTGACCCACAACACGTAGCCGCGTTCCTGCGAACGCAGCTTGGCCTCGCCCGGGATGCCGGCGCTGGAAGCCTTGGGACCGTACTTGGCGCGGGCCAGTTCGAGCTCGCCCCTGAGCATTTCCTTGTCGAAGTTGATGCTGTCTTGCATGGCGCGCTGCTTGAGGCGGAGCACCTCGACCAAACGGGCCTGCTCGCGGACCTCCTCGGTGGAGGACTTTCCTTCGAGCAGTCTGCGACGGTATTCGTCCAGGTCGAGCTGGGCGGCGTCCAACTGCGCCTGGTTCTTGGCCAGTTCGGACTCCTGGGCGGAGATGTCGCTCTTCGAAAGCTTTTGCCGTTCGGCCTGCATGTCCTCCAGCGGAAAACCATAGGTCATGAGCGACTGTTCGGGCTCCACGCGGGAGCCTATGTCCACAAGCACGCGAGTGATTTTCATATCCCCTTCAAAGGGTTTCGCCGGCGCCTCGGCGTCTTCGCCCTGCTTGCTCTTGACTTCTTTGTCCTGCTCCTTCCAGAGCTTCATTTCCTTTTCGGTGGCGTGGGGCGACCATACCTCGTACTTCTGGGGGCTGGATGTCTTGCCGATGAACTGGACAACCTCGGCCCGGGTCGGACCGGCGGCCAGGGCGGCGGCGAGAAAAACGGTCAGAAAAAACGTGCGCATCGATCCTCCACATGAAACGCGGCTTCACACCGCTGATTCTTCGTACAGGGTTTTGTTCGCGCAGGCAAACGCCGGGCCTTGCGAGTCCGAAGAATTTTCTTCGGAACGTGGTATTTTTTCAGCACTTTTTGCGAAACTCCAGACAAAATGACGCCCCCACCCGGAGGTCGGCGACGCGCGTTGTTCCCCGGCCCGGTTCCGGGCGCGGAGCTTTGGAGCGTCCTGGATTGGTCCAGCGTGTTTCCGGCGCGCCCGCTTCCCGGCACGCCTGGACGTTTTGCCGGAAACGTGTACGAAAAGCCGGACGCCGGACAGTACATCAGAGGTGGATATGGACTTCCTGGTTTCGATGCCCGTTGGGCTCCCCGCACTGGCGGCGGCGCTGGCGCTTGTCCCGGGGACGCGTCCGCGCGGGCCGGTCGTGTGTTGCGCCGTCGCGCTGCTGGCCGCGGCGGGGCTCGGGCTGGCCTGGCGTTCGGGCTGGGCGCATGTGCCGCCCACCTTCGGGGGCGCGTCCCTTACCCGGGCGGCCATCGGGGTCGATCTCCTTCTGCTGGCCGGAATCGCGTTCGCGGCCGTGGTCCGCACGAAGGACGCCGCTTCCGGCGTCCTGGCCGCCGTACAGGCGGCGGTGCTGTTCACCCTGACCCGGTCGGGCGGATGGGATTTCGCAAGCGCCGCGCCCGGCCTGGTCGCCGGTCCTCTCTCGCGCGTGGCGGTCTTGGTCGTCTCCCTGGTGGGGGGGCTCGCGGTCGTGTGCGCCCTGGGAACCATGCCGGACCGTGAGAGGCGTCTGGGCCTGGTCGGGAGCCGGCAACCCCGATTTTTCTTCTTCCTCCTGCTGTCGCTCGCGGCGGCCAACGGGGTGATGCTGTCGGACAACCTGCTGTGGTTGCACTGTTTCTGGGTCCTCTCCACCGTGTGCGCGGCGGCGCTGCTCGCCTACGACGGGGACGAGGGCGCCCGGCAAGGCGCCGTCCAGGCCCTGCGGACCAACCTGGCCGGCGCAACGGCCATGCTTTTGGGCCTGACCTTGCTGTACCGGGCGGGAGCGCCCCTTTCCGTCGGGGAGTTGGTCGATGCGGGATCGGGCGCGGTCCAAGTTCGTCTCCTGCTTCCCCTGTTCCTGTTGTGCGCGGCCGGCTTGGCCGCGTCGGCCCAGGTCCCCTTGCAGGGCTGGTTGTTCGAAGCCTCGTCGGCCCCGGCTCCGGCCCTGGCCCTGGTGCACTGCGCCACCCTGGCGCCGGCCGGAGCCTTTCTGGCGCTTCGGCTGTGCCCGGCCTTTCAGGGAACCATGCTCTCGGGCCTGCTCGGTCTGGCCGGGGCCTTCACCTTCCTTGCCGCTTCCACCCTGGCTGTGGGCCAAACCGACGCCGGCAGGACCCTGGTCCGATCCACCGCCGCGGCCTTGGGGCTGGCGCTGGCCTGCGCTGGCATCAACACGGCGGCGGCGGTCACGGCCGGCCTATTGATCCTGATTTTCCACGCCGTGTCCAAGGCCCTTCTGTTCGTCTGCCTGGCGGTCATGGAGGAGAAAACCGGTCTGCGCGACGTGGCGGACATGGGCCGGCTCTTCGCCGTCATGCCGAGCACCGCGCTTGCCGCCCTGATCGGGGCGCTTTCCATGTTCCTGCCGCCGTTCGGTCTGGCCTTGGGCCTGTGGATGGCCCTGGAAGCCGCCACGGGCGCGCGGGCCATGCCGGTGCTCCTGCTGTTGGCCCTGGGGACCGGATTTTGGGTGCTGCTGTGGTCCCGCTGGGCCGGGGTGCTGCTGCGTTCCCTGCGTCTGGGCGATGCTCCCACGGAAACCCTGTCGCCCGCGGTGCGGGTCGCCCTGTCGCTCTTGGCGGGGGGCGCCGTCGCCCTGTCGCTGTGCTCTCCGCCGCTCTACACGGGGCTTGTCGTTCCGGCGGTGCGCGCCTCGCACAAGGCCGTGGCCTATGTGTTGCGGACATTCAACTTCGTGGGCGATCTGGGCGTGTTCCCGGTCTATCCCCTGTTTGTGGTGCTGGGACTGGGGGCGGTCGTGGCCTGGCGCGCCGCGGCGGCCCGGCCGGATGGGCCGGCAGAGAAACCGCGCCCGGAAGGAGCCATCGCGCACGAAGACGATATCCGGGTGGACGCCCCGCTGGCCCTGGACGGTCTTTTCGACGAAAACCGCCTGAGCGGTCCCATCAACACCGCGGGAATCGTCCTGCTGGCGGTCATGTTGGGCGCGGTGTGGGGAGGGCTGGTCTGATGCACAAGCTGCTTCTCGCCTGCGCGGCCCTGGTTCTGGCTCCCCTGGTCGGCGGGTTGGCCGTGGGCCTGGATCGCAAGATCGCGAGCCGGTTGCTTTCGGTAGCCGCTCCGCCTGTGTTGCAGCCGTTTTTCGAAGCGTTCAAGCTGGCGGCCAAGTCTCCGGCGACAGGCGAGCCGGGCCAGGTCTTCACGGCGTGGCTGCGCGCGACGTGTTCGGCCCTGGCCGTGTTTCTGCTCTTTCTGGGCTCGGACCTCCTGTTGGCCTGTTTCGTGTTCGCCGCCGGCGCGACGTTTTCCGCCATGGCCGGCGTCAGCTCCTCCTCGGTTTGGGACCGGGTTCGGGCGCGGGAAGCGTTGGCGGCCCAGCTTTCCTGGGGACCGCTGCTCATCCTGGTGGTGGCGTCCATGGCCGTGGTGGCGGGAAACTTCAAGGCCGCGTCCGTGTTTGCCCTGGACCGTCCCCTTCTGTATAGGCTGCCGCTGGCCTTCCCGGTGTTGGTGGGGGTTCTGGCCGTGAACCTGGGCAAGCCGCCCTTCGATTCCCGGCCGGACGATTCGGCGGGATTTTCCGGCCATGCCCGGGTGCTGTTCCATGTGGCCGGCTGGTATGACACGGTGTTTCTTTTCGGACTGTGCGCCCTGTTTTGGGCCGTGAGTCCCTGGGGCATGGCCGGCGTGGTGGCCGGTGTTTTCCTGTTCTTGGCCGTCCTGGGCGTGTCGGGCGCTCGCTTGACCTGGAAGGCCTCGCTTGGGCACGTCCTGGGCTGGGGGGTGACGCTTTCGGTCCTGAATCTTTTGTGGCTGTACGCCGCCTGACCGGCGCGCCGGAGATGTCCATGCGCATTTTCAAGAACTTTTTCGGCGCGCAGCGTCGCAAATCGCCCTGGGTGGTCCGTTTCGACTGCGGCGGGTGCAATGGGTGCTCGGTGGAGGCCCTTGTCGCCCTGAGCCCGCTCTTCGGCGGACAGCGGTTCGGCCTTTGCGAGACAAATTCCCCCGATCTGGCCGACATCCTTCTTGTCATGGGCGCTCCCGGTCCCCGCACGGCGGAAGGCCTGCGCGCCGTCCGCGACCGGATGCGCTCCCCCGGGGCCGTGGTGGCCGTGGGGGACTGCGCCTTGAACGGCGGACCCTTGCGCCAAGAGCGGGACGCGGCCGGCGGCGTGGGAACGGTCGTTTCCGTCGGGATCGGCGTCCCCGGCTGTCCCCCCCGGCCCGAAGCGGTGCTCAGGGGCGTGCTGCAAGCCCTGGAGACGTTCGACCCTCGGCCGCAAGGGACTTTTTGACCCTTTTTCGGGAACGCCGCATGCTCGACAACGAATGGCCTGTCGCCGTGGAAAGCCTCCTGCCCGAGGCCCGCAGGCGCCGCGAGGAAGGGCAGAGGTTTTTGGGCCTCACCGCTTTGCGCGCTTTCGGCGGGCAGGGGCTTGAGCTCCTGTACCACTTCGACGACGCCCTTGCGGCCAGTCATCTTCGCCTCGCGGTCCCGGACGGGGAGGCCACGCCTTCCCTGGCCGGCGTTTTTCCGGGCGTCGGACTGGACGAGGCCGATTGCCGGGACCGTTTTGGCATGGTCTTTTCCGGTGAACCGCATGCGGGTCCATCCGAAACCGGCGGCGTGAAGGTCGGGTGTCTCGCGCCGTTCGGCCAGGCGCTTGTGCGGGTGGAAGTCGAAGGGGCGCGGGTGGTCCGGGCCGAGCCGATCCGGGAACTCAACGGGCGCGACCCGGAGTCGGGCATGGAGTCCCGACCTCTCACGGAAGCCCTTCCCCTGGCGCGACGTCTCTGCGGGCTGTGCTCGTATGGACACGGCTTGTCTTTTTGTCTGGGGCTGGAAACGCTGTTGGGCGTGGCCGTGACGCCTCGGGCCGAAATGTTGCGAATTCTGTGGGCGGAACTCCATCGCGTGGCCTCCCATCTCTTCTGGATGGGCCGGATGGCCCGTTTCCTGGGCTTCGAACGCCTGTTTCTGCGCTGCCTGCGCCTTCGCGAGCGGGTCCTGGCCGTGCTGGAGGCGACCGCCGGGGACCGGATCATCGCCTCCGTGGTCATCCCCGGCGGCGTGGGCCGCGACATCGATCCCGAACGGATTGCCTGGCTCGCCCAAGAGGTCGCGGCCCTGGAGCGCGGCCTGCGCGGCCTGGAAAAGCCCCTGCTCGACGACTACGTGCTGAATCTGCGAACACGCGGCGTGGGGCTCCTCCCCCGGGAACAGGCCCGCGTTCTCGGAGCGGTCGGTCCCGTGCTTCGCGCCTCGGGGTGGGAGTGGGACATGCGGGCCTTGGGCTTGGCGGGCTATGGCCGCCTCGACTTCGCCCCGTGTTGCGAGCCGGATGGTGACGTGTACAGCCGCGTGCGGGTGCGCCTGCGCGAGGCGCTCGTCTCCTGCGACTTGGCGCGCCAATGTCTGGAGACGTTGCCCCCGGGCGAAATCGTCGTGCCGGTCGCTTTGGGACCGATCGACGCGGAGGCCTGGGTCCGGGTCGAACAGCCGCGCGGCGAGCAGTTCGTCTACCTGCGGGGACATGGCGGCCAGGCCCCGGGCCGAGTGCGTTTTCGAACCGCCAGCAGAGCCAACCTCGCGCCGACCCTGGCCGTACTGCCGGGCCTCGATGTCCAGGAAGCCGGCCTTGTCGCGCTTTCGATGGATCTGTGCCAGGCTTGCGCTTCAGGGTGAAAGAAACGGGGGCTGCACGCCCCCGCCCCCCCCCGCCAGGGGGAATGATTCCCCCTGGACCCCTCGGTTGCCTGCGGGAGGGGGGCCGGTCGCGCTCGGCGTCGGACTCGGCGCGAAAATGGGAAAACGGAGTTTGCAGGGGGTATGCCTCCCTGACCCGCGTAGAACGCGACTTTTTCGCGCGCATTTGCGGGGGGCCAGGGGCGGGCTCCGCCGCTGGCCGCCGGAGGCCTCTTCGTTTTCTACACGTCCCGGGGATCGCGTTTTTTGAGCCACTTCCAGGAGCGCATGCCGTGGACCATCTCCTGGAGCTTTCCCCCTCCGCCGCGCAGGAACAGGCGCACCGGGCCGACCAGGCCGCGACTGGCGAGCCAGTAAAGCCAGTGGCGCAGGCGTTTGGACCAGAGAAGCTCGGGATAGACGAGCCGGGCCAGGGCGTCGGCGTACACGGGGCCGGGGTCTTGTCCGGTGCGCAGGGCCTGGAGGCAGGCCTGCGCGGCCAGTTCGCCCGAACGCAGGGCGTAATAGATGCCTTCGCCCAGGAGCGGTTCCACGATGCCGGCGGCGTCTCCGGCCAGCAGGGTGCGTCCTTGCCAGGGGGCGGGCAGCCAGTTGCCGTAGGGCAGGGGGTGGGCCGAGGCGGGCAACCCATGGTTTTTGGGCAAGCCCAGGAAGGCGGTGAATTCGTCGAAGGCGGCCTGAAAGCGTCCGGGCGCGGCTTTGTAGAGTCCGCCCAGGCCGATGACGATTTCGTCGCGATGGGGAAAGGTCCAGGCGTAGCCGGCTTCGTAGAAGCCCGCATAGATGGTCGGAAAGTCGGCCAGCAGGTCTTCATGCAGGCCGCGTCGCCCGTCCAACCAGGCGCGGGGGATGGAAATTTCGGCTCCCATGCCCTGGTAGCGTCGCCAGGCTTCCGGGTCGAGGGAAAAGGCCCGGCGCACCTGGCTGAGCGCGCCGTCCGCGCCGATGAGGAACCGTCCTTGAAAGGTCGTTCCGTCTTTGGTGTGGACCGTGGCGGATTCGGGCAGGGCGCGGGTCACGCGTTGGTTTTCGACCAGTTCGGCCACGGCCGAGGCCTGACGCGCGCACCAGGCGTCGAAATCGAGGCGCGAGACGAAGTGGAAGGGATAGATCAGCGGCCCTTCGGTGAGCACGGCTCCCCGGTGTCGGATGCGGTAGCCGTGGCTTATGTGGTTGATGATGTCCTGGTCGATCAGGGACCGTATGGGCTGGCCGAAGATGCGCTCCACGGCCTTGACGGTCTTCCAGGTGAAGAGGCCGGCGCAGAGCTTGCGCCGGGGAAAGGCGGCCTTGTCCAGAAGAACGGCGCGCACTCCGGCCCGCCCCAGAACCGCGGCCGCGGCGGCTCCGGCCGGGCCGGCCCCGGCGATGATTACGTCGGCGTTTCGCATATTGCCCCCAAGGCTTGGGCCTGTTACCCGTTTGCGGGACCGGAAGCAACGTTTGGGAGGCCCCCGTGTCCTTGTCCGCCGTGGTGTTCGATTTCGACGGGACGCTTGCCCGCCCCGCCTTGGACTTTACGCTCATGAAGCATCGTTTGGCGGACCTGGCCCGCGCGCGCTTCGGCGATCCCCTGCCCGAGGTGGGCGGACCGGCCCTGGAGTGGATCGAGGCCGTGACCGCCGCCAGAACGCGGGAAGAAGCCCGGTCTTTTCGCGATCAGGCCCACGGCCTTATCGCGGACATGGAGCTGGAAGCCGCCGCGCGCACGAGCCTGTTTCCCTTCGTGCGCGACGTGCTCACCCGGCTCAAGAGCCTGGGCGCGGGCCTGGCCATCATCACCCGCAACATTCGCCGCTCGGTGGACATGGTGTTTCCCGATGTTCTCGACTTTGTGGACGCGGTGCTCACCCGCGAGGACGTGGCGGCGGTCAAGCCCGACCCGGCGCATCTTCTGGCCGCCTTGGCGGTGTTGGGCGTGCCGGCGGACCGGGCGCTCATGGTGGGCGACCACCCGCAGGACGTGCTGACGGCCAGACGGGCCGGAACGCTCAGCGCGGCGGTGACCAGCGGAGGCAACGATCCGGCGCGGCTTCGCCAGTCCGGGCCGGATTTTTTCGAGCCCGATGTGGCCGCGCTGGTGGACCGGCTGGTGCGCGAAGGGCGTTTCGCGAGTCAGGCCCGGGTGCGCCGGGCGGGGTGAGTCAAGGCCGGGAAATGCGTCGCGGAAGGCCGGGGACAACGCCCGTTCTCAGACGCGTCGCACCTCGGCCAGGGCGAAAAGGCCCATGCTCCTGGCGCGCAGTTCGAAGCGCAGGCCGTTGCGGCTGGAAAGAAAACCTTCCAATCCTCCCCGTTCCATGAACGTCTTGTAGCAGGCGTAGTGCTCCCGCCCGGCCAGGCGCTCCACGGCCCGGACCCCGAGGGAATCGCGCCCGGGCCGGTTCGCGCGTCCTTGCGGCGCCGCGTAGTCGGCCACCAGGATGCGGCCTTCCGGCGCGGTCACGCGCAGGGTTTCGGAAAAAATGGCTTGGGCCGTTTCCCAGGGCTTTTCGTGCAGGGCCAGGGTCACGCAGCACACGGCCACGGACGCGTCTGCCAGGGGCAGGCGCGCGGCGTCGGCCAGAAACACCCGCCCCGGCGCGCGGCGTCCGGCCCTGGCCAGCATGGCCGGGGAAAGATCCGTGCCGAAACCGGTCCGACCCATGGCGTGAAAGGAGCGAAACTGCGCGCCCGTGCCGCAACACACGTCCAGCAGCGGTCCGCTCCGGGCGGCCCGGGCGGCCCATACGGCCATGTCGCGGCGCAAGGCGCGCAGAAAGGGCGACGTGAACGGGTCGTAGAGCGGGGCCATCCAGGCGTATTCGTCGGGAGGGCGGCCTTGGCCGGAGGGCGCGCTCATGCCGATTGCCTGGAGCGTCCCCTGCGTCCGGTGAGGTCGGCCAGGTGGGCCAAACGCGCGGCCAGTTCCGGGGAAAAAGCCTCGTCCCGGCAGCGCCAACTCCAGTTTCCGTCGGCCAGGGAGGGCATGTTCATGCGTCCCGAGGCGTCCAGGCCCAGAAGGTCCTGCATGGGCACCACGGCCAGGCGCGACACGCTCTGGTAGGCCATGCGGATGAGCGACCAGGCTGCGTCCTCGGCGGCGATCTCGCGGCCCAGGTACTCGCGCAGCACGGCGCGTCCGGTTTCGCCGGCGTCGTGTTCGAACCAGCCCCGGGTCGTGTTGTTGTCGTGGGTTCCGGTATAGACCACGCTTTCGGGAACGTGATTGTGCGGGGCGTCCACGTTGTCGCCCACGCCCGGGCCGAAGGCGAATTGCAAGACCTTCATGCCGGGAAAACCGAATCCGTCGCGCAGTTCGCGCACGTCCGGGGTGATGACGCCCAGGTCCTCGGCCAGAATGGGCAGCGTGGCGAAGTGGGTGTGCAGAGTCTTGAAGAGTTCGACCCCGGGCGCGTCGACCCAGCGGCCCTTGACCGCGGTCTTTTCCTCGGCGGGAATTTCCCAGTAGCCGGCAAAGCCGCGAAAGTGATCCAGGCGCACGAAGTCGAACAGGGTGAAGTTGCGCGCCAAGCGCTTGATCCACCAGGCAAAGCCCTGGCGGATATGGGCGTCCCAGTCGTAGACCGGGTTGCCCCAGCGCTGGCCGGTCTCGCTGAAATAGTCGGGCGGCACTCCGGCCACGAAAAGCGGCGTGCCGTCTGGCCCCAGCTTGAAAAGCGATTGGTTGGTCCAGACGTCGGCGCTGTCCTGGGTGACGTAGATGGGCGCGTCGCCGATGACCAGAATGTCGCGTTCGGCCAGGACGCGGCGCAGGGCGCGCCATTGGCTGTCGAAGAGAAACTGGACGAATCGGGTGTGCAGCACCCGGTCCGCCAGGGTCCTGCGGCGTTCGGCCAGGGCTTCGGGGTCGCGGTCGCGCAATTCGGGCGGCCACAGCCACCAGGGCAGCCCGCCGAGGGATTCCTTGATGGCCCGGAACAGGGCGAAGTCGTCCAGCCAGAAGGACTGGGTGCGGCAAAATTCGGCAAAGAGCGCGTTGGCGGACAGGCTGTCGGCCAGATGGGCGAAAGCCAGGTCGAAGAGGCGCTCCTTGAAGGCCTGGGCGCCGGAGAAGTCGGCCCGGTCAGGATCGGGGCGCGCGTGGTCGGCCAGATGGGCGGGGTCGAGCCAGCCGTCGGCCGCCATGGCTTCGGGGCTTATGAGCAGGGGGTTGCCCGCGAAGGCGGAGTCGCTCGAATAGGGCGAGTTGCCGATGAAGGGCGACGTGGGAGTGAGAGGCAGGATCTGCCAGACGCTCTGTCGGGCCTGGTGCAGAAAATCCGCGAAACGCACGGCTCCGGGGCCGAGGTCGCCCACCCCGAAGGGGGAGGGGAGGCTGGTGATGTGAAGCAAAACGCCGCATCCGCGTCTGTGCATGGAGACTCCTTGCGAAAAAGTGCCGGCCCGGCGTGGAACCGGCCGGGTCGGTCAGTGGTTGCCGAAAGCTGTCCGCGTGTCAATCCCGGCCTGTGCCGGGGGCGTCGTCTTGCCGGCGGTCGGCCTCGCTGGCCAGGGCTTCCAGGCGGGGAAGCAGGCGTTCGGTCAGGGCCAGGGTGTTGCGCAACACGGTGGTGCGGCCTCGACGGGCCTTGTCGCGCGCGGCCATGGCCTGGTCGACTTCGGTCCGGGCCATGGCGCTTTGGCGCGCGAGGGACAGCCGGGCGCGTTCGGGCGTGACGCGTCCGCTGGCCACCAGGTGGGCCAGGGCGAAGGCGAAGGGCAGGTCCATGTGCGCGCCGCGAAAGCATTCGGTCATGACCTGGGCCAGGGAGGGCAGGCCGGGAAACTCCGACACGCGCCGAACGTGGAAGAGCAGAAAGAGCGAGTCCTCGGCCAGAACGTTCTGGCGGCGCTTGAGCGCGTCGCGCATGGCTTCGTCCGTCAGGCGCCCGTCACGCCAGAACTCCGGGGCGTCCGGGGAGAAGCCGCAGGGGATCTTTTCGGCCAGGGCGTTCAGGGGCAGGTTCTGGAGCATTTCGGGAAAGAGCGCGTCCAGGGGAAATGTTTCGCACCCCAGCGGACGATTTTCGTAGATGGTGCAGGCGTTGTTTTCGTCCAGGGCCGGACAACGCGCGCCTTCGTCCGACCAGGACCCTATGGCGGCCGCGCCCACGTTCACGAACGTGGCCAGGCGATCGCCCGTGGATTTGAGTTTGCCGACCGAAAAGACCACGTCGCGGCTTTCCGGCCGGGACAGGCTGGCCTTGCGGAAGGCCAGGGTGGTGAGCAACTGGTCGTGGGTCAGGGGCAGGGCCGGCCGGTTCTTGGCAAAGTCGTCGATGTTCCAGGTCTCGACCCCGATGGTCAGCACGAGCAGGAAGCGATCATCGAAATGCAGGGCTTCTTCGAGTCCCAGGGGAATGGACGCGCGGCAGCAATGGCCGCAACGCGCACAGCGGAAACGGATGGCGGTCACTGGAAAATCCTTCAGGCTTGAGGTGGAGACGATTCCTCGGGCGCGGCCCGTCCGAAGGCCATGTGCGCGGCCGGTCCCAGTCCCAGGGCGCACAGGAGCGCCCCGGCGCAGGCCAGGGCGAAGGCCAGGCCCAGCGCGGCGCGAAAGCCGTGGGAAAAGGGGTCCGGGGCGTGGACGGAAAGGTTTCTGACCAGTTCGAACACGGCCGTGCCCACGGCCGCCCCGCAAACCAGTCCGATGTTGCGGGCCAGGGCCTGCACCGCGCCCACTTGGCCGGCCATGGAGGCCGGCGCGCAGGACATGACGATGTTGTTGTTGGGCGAGTTGAAGACGCCAAATCCCAGGCCCAGGATCATCTGGCCCAGGGAGACGCTCCAGAGGGGGCTCGCGGCGTTCAACCCGGACTGGTGGAACATGCCCATGGCCGTTAGGCTGAACCCGATCAGGGCCAGCAGGGCGGGATTGACGCGTTCCGAGGCATAGCCGGAAAGTGGCGCGGACAGGGCGGTGACCATGGGCGCCAGGGAGAGGATGAGCCCCATTTCGTGCGGCGCGAGCCGGAGTTGGTCGTGCAGGTAGAAGGGGAGCAGGATGGTGTTGAACATGGCGGCCATGTAGGCCAGCACGCAGGCCGCAAGCGAGGTGGTGAAGAGTCGGTTGCGAAACAGGGAGGGCGAGACCAGGGGGTGGGCGGCGCGCACCTCGCGCGCGAGAAACAGGGCCCCGAAGCCCAGGGTCAGCGCCAGGCACGCGCCGGATTCCGGGGAGAGCCATCCCCAGTCGTTGCCACCGCCCATGCCCAGGACCAGGGCGCACACGCTGACGGCGAAGAAGGTCGCGCCGGCCAGGTCCATGGGCTCGTTTCGCCGGGTGAGGCCCCGGGGCAGGTATTTGCCGGAAAAGATGAGGCCCATGATCCCGAAGGGGATGTTGATGAAAAAGATGGCCGGCCAGCCGAATCCGCCCAGGATGATGCCGCCCACGGCCGGGCCCACCAGGGACCCGATGGCCACCACCGTGGCCGTGAGCCCGAGCGCGCGGCCGCGCTGCGGCCCGGGAAAAGCGATGATGACGATGGCCGGAGCGGCGGCCATCATGACCGTGGCCCCCAGGCCCTGGGCGACGCGGGCCCCCACCAGGAGCCAGAGCCCGGTGGACAGGCCGCACAAGAGCGATCCCAGGGTGAAGACTCCCATGCCGATGCGAAAGAGGAGCCCCACGCCGATGGCGTCGCCGATTCGTCCGGAAAGGGGCAGCAGCATGCACACGGTCAGCAGGTAGGAGGAGACCGTCCATTGCACCAGGGAGACGTCCACGCCGAATTGGCCGGCTATGGTGGGCAGGGCCACGTTGACGATGCTGGCGTCCAGGGTGCCCATGAAGGTGGCCAGGGAACAGACGAGAAAGGCCAACCAGGGGTGTGGAACCAGGGGGTGGGGCTGGGCGGATTGTTTCGCGGCGGTTTCGCCTTCGTCCGGTTCCCCGGTTTCTGTCCGGCGCGCGGGTGTGGAGGGTGCGGCGAAGGGCGCGTCCTTGTCGGCCGGGCCGGGACTTTCCGGGGTCGTCGCCCGCGTGGCGGGGTTCCTGCCCGCCCGCTCGCAAATCGGCGGCGGAGCGGCGGGGTTCGTCGGTTCGGTTCCGGGCGGCAGGGGAGCGGCAGGCCCCGCCTGGCCCTCTCCGGCCGGTTTCCAGGGCGTCAGGCTGGGGTCCATGATCCAGCCCTCGAAGCGCACGGCTTCCTGGTCCAGGGTATGGGGACCCTGGGCGCAGGGATCGAATCCGGCCTTCAGGGCGGACTGGGCCCAGGCCGCCTGCACGGCGCAGACAAAGGCGTCGAGCAGGTCGCCGCCCCGGTCCTGTATCATGCGCTCGGCCTGTTCGGGCGTGTAGCGCACGCTGACGCCGTAGACGTGAGCCAGCTTGGGCGAAGCCAGGGAGTCCAGCAGCTTTTTGCGCCTGTCGGCCTGGTGGGCGGCCTTGGCCTTGTCGCTCTGCGATCCCTTGTATCCGTCCAGTCCGGCGAAATCCCTGGCGAAGACGCCGGGGTAGGTTTCGAACACCAAACGCGGGTCGCCGTTTGGCCGCACCGGGTGGATGTGGGCCGGGCTGCGCAGCAAGAGCCCGGCTCCGGCGTGGAACATGAGCCCCACGGGCGGCCTGTTCACGTGCTGGGGGCTTTCCGCGCCGCTCAAGGCGTCGGCGATGCGGCGGCGTTCCCGGATGGGTTTGCCGCTTCGTTTCGACGTGGTGGTGGGACAGCTTTCCAGAAACGCGACAAAGGCCTTGCGCTCCAGGGCGGTGGCGGCCTCGACGAATTCCGACCAGGTCAGCGGCCAGGCGGGAAGATTGTGCGCGCGGAAATGGTCAGGACATTCCCGGGCCAGCGAAGCCGGCTGGCCGAAGGGGAAATCCAGCCCCATGGCCCAGGGGCCCGGAGAGGCCAGCAGGTCGACCAGGGGGGCGAAGTTCCGCCAGGCATGGAACTCCTCCAGGGTGAGCGCGCCTTCGCGCAGGGTGCAACGGCAGACGGCCAGAAAAGCGTTCCTGCCCGGAGCGCTGGTGAAATCGACGCCGTAGACGGTGCGCACTCCGTCGGACCTCTAGGCCTTGGGCTTGAGGAACAGCGCGCCCAGGGGGGGCAGGGTGAGCCTCAGAGTGCAGGGCCGGTCCAGATAGGGTTCGGGCGTGGCCTCCACCTGTCCGGCGTTGCCTGTGTCGGTCCCGCCGTAGAGGGCCGCGTCGGAGTTGAGGAGTTCCTCCCACAAACCGGCCACGGGCACGCCCAGGGCGTAGTCCTTCCGGGGGACGGGCGTGAAGTTGAAGACCGCCAACACCCGTTCTTCAGGCGACTTGCCCAGGCGCATAAAGGCCAACACGCTCTGGTCGGCGTCGGCGAAATCCACCCATTCGAAGCCCTTCATGGAAAAATCGCGTTCGTGCAGGGCCGGCTCGCGTCTGTACAGAGCGTTGAGGTCCGCCACCCAGCGGGCCAGGCCGACGTGGCCGGGCACGTCCTGGAGATGCCATTCCACCTGGGCGTCGTGGTTCCACTCGGCGGGCTGGCCCCACTCCGCGCCCATGAAGAGCAGCTTCTTGCCCGGGTGACCCCACATGTAGCCGTAGAGCAGGCGCAGGCCGGCCAGCTTGCGCCAGGGGTCGCCCGGCATCTTGCCGTAGAGCGAGCCTTTGCCGTGCACCACCTCGTCATGGGAAAGCGGCAGCACGTAGTTTTCGTTGAAGGCGTACCAGATGGAGAACGAAAGCTGTCCGTGATGGTATTTGCGGAACACGGGATCGAGGCTCATGTAGCGCAGGGTGTCGTGCATCCAGCCCATGTTCCACTTCATGCCGAAGCCCAGCCCGCCCAGGTAGGGCGGACGGGTGACCAGGGGCCAGTCCGTGGACTCCTCGGCCGTGGTCTCGGTGCCGGGAAAGGTCGTATAGGCGGTTTCGTTGAGCTTGCGCAGAAAGGCGATGGCCTCCAGGTTCTCCTTGCCGCCGAAGACGTTGGGCACCCATTCGCCCTCGTTGCGGGAGTAATCCAGGTAGAGCATGCTGGCCACGGCGTCCACGCGCAGCCCGTCGGCGTGGAACTGGTCCAGCCAGTAGGCGGCCGACGAGAGCAGGAACGCCCGCACCTCGTTGCGCCCGTAGTTGAAGATGTAGCTTTTCCAGTCCGGGTGGTAGCCCTGGCGGGGGTCGGCGTGTTCGTAGAGGTGGGTGCCGTCGAAGTAGGCCAGGCCGTAGTCGTCCGCGGGAAAGTGCGAAGGCACCCAGTCGAGAATGACCCCGATGCCGGCTTGGTGCAGGGCGTCCACCAGGGTCATGAAGTCCTGGGGGGAGCCGTAGCGCGAACTGGGCGCGAAATAGCCCACGGTCTGGTAGCCCCAGGAGCCGTAGAAGGGGTGTTCCATCACCGGCAGGAACTCCACGTGGGTGAAGCCCATTTCGGTCAGGTAGACGGGCAGATCGCGGGCCAGTTCCAGGTAGGACAGGGAGTGCCAGGAGTCCTGATGGCGCTTCCACGATCCCAGGTGCATCTCGTAGATGGAGACGGGGGCGGAAAAGCCGTTGGCCTTGGGCCGATTTTCCATCCAGGCGGTATCGTTCCATTGAAAGGCGTCGTCCCAGACCACGGAGGCGGTCCTGGGCGGAATCTCCCAGGAGCGGGCGAAGGGGTCGCCCTTTTCCACGACGTAGCCGTAGTACTTCGAGGCCACGAAATACTTGTAGACCTCTCCGTGGCCCACGCCCGGCACAAAGCCCTCCCAGATGCCCGAGCCGTCCAGGCGCACGCTCAAGGGGTGGGCCTCGCGGTCCCAGCCGTTGAAGTCGCCGATGACCGTCACCTGGCGCGCGTTGGGCGCCCACACGGAAAACAGCGTGCCGGTCTGGCCTTGGTGGGTGATCGTGTGGGAGCCCAGCTTTTCGTAAAGCCGGCTGTGGCTGCCTTCCTTGAAAAGATAAATGTCGTGATCGGTGAACAGGCTGACGCCGTGGCGGACAGGTCCGGCCATGTGGGGCTCCTTGGGATGGACGTTGGCAAACGGCATACTAGCCCGAGTTGCGCCTTGCGGTAAAGAGCGGGGGAGGGCCGCCGAATCGCCCGAGGCGCCTCAGTCCCGTTTGACCCAGGCCGGCACGTGGACGCGAGCGTCGCGCATGGCCTTGTCCGCCTGGCGGCTGCCGGGGTGCAGGGTTTCGAGCAGGCTCCAGTAGGCCGGGGAGTGGTTGAGGTGACGGGTGTGGGCCAGCTCGTGGTCGATGACGTAGGCCGTGAGCGGCCGGGGCAAAAAGAGCAGGGCCGCGTTCAGGTTGATGACCCCCTTGGCCGAACAACTGCCCCAGCGCGTGCGTTGCAGGCGCACGCCCATTCCCGAATAGCCCAGGCCCAGTTCACCGGCCCGTCGGTCCAGCCAGGGAGCCAGCTCGCTTCGGGCCTGGCGCAGGAGCCAGGTTCGCAGGGACTCGGCCACGGCCGCGCGGTCCGCGATGTCGCCCCGCACTTCCAGGGTTTCGGCGGGGTCCGCGTCTTGGCCGCGAGCGGGGTCCGGGCCGCAGGGCGCACCGGGATTTTCGCCCGGCGTCCGGCTTGCGGACCCCTGCGGGGACCTGTCCGGCCACGGCTGGGCTCCGGTCGTCAGGCTCACCACCCGCACGCCCGCGCGGGCGTCGGCCCGGTAGCGCACCCGTACCAGGCGGGATACGGCCCGCAGGCGCATTTCCGCCGGCGGTTCGGGAGGACCGGCCGGGGCCGCGAGGCCGGGGGTCTTCCAGGCGGGGTCCAGGTGCTTTTCGATCCAGTCCAGACGCTGGATCAGCAACGGCTCCACCCGGTCGAGGTCGAACCCGGCCGGGGCCACGACGGTGAGCCCTTCCCCGGGTTTGATGACCAGGCGGACGCGCCTGGCCCGGGCGGAGACACGGACGCTATACGGAGGCAGCTTCACGCCCGCGAGTATGCGGATTTCGTCCGAGCGTGTCAAAGCGCTTGCGGGGCGGGACACTGCGGCCCTTGAAATGGACAGGCGTCCCGGTCTTGGGTAGAAGAAGTCCATGCCGCAATACGGCCCGCAACAAAAGGCGGGCGAAGGATTCCGAAAAACATGCCGGGCGAAATCGAGCGCAAAATCTACGTCGACACTTTTTTCGCCCGGCAGCCCATTTTCGACGCCAAACGCAAGGTTTTCGGCTACGAACTGCTCTATCGGCGCGACGCGAACGCCACCGTGGCGGACATTCGCGACAAGGACGCCGCCACCCTGAGCGTCATTTCGACGGCTCTGGTTTCTTCCCACGCCGACACGCTGGGCCGCATGGTGGCCATTCACTTTTCCCATGCGGCCATTTTGTCCGAGATGCCCCTGGCCCTGCCCGCCCAGACCACCTTGGCGGAGGTGGACCCCGTGTTTCAGGCGTCCCAGGCCCTGCTCAAGTCCCTGAAAACCCTGCGCGCCCAGGGCTACACCCTGGCCGTAAGCGGCTACCGGGCCGGCGAGTGCGATCCGGCCCTGATCGGCTGTGTGGACATCGTGTTCATGGACATTCTCGGCAAAAGCCAGGCCGAACTGTCCGGACAGGTGCTCTCCCTGGCCGGAAGCGAACGGGTGCTGGCCGCCAAGCGCGTGGAAGACCAGGAGGCCTTCAACCAGGCCAAGCGGCTGGGATTTACGCTCTTTCAGGGCTTTTTTTTCGAAAAGCCCGTGCTGGTGCCCGGGCGCACGATCCAGACGGGCAAGGCGGCCAGGCTTTCCCTGCTGGCCGCCCTGGAACGCCCGGACATGGACGTGGCCGCCCTGGCCCAGGCCATCGAGTCCGACGTGTCGCTGAGTTATCGCCTGCTCACGTTCATCAATTCCGCGGCGTTCGGGCTTCGCCACAAGATCCACTCCATTCGCCACGCGGTCACCATGTTGGGCTGGCGCAAGATGAAACGCTGGCTCTGGATGGTGGTGCTGTCCGACATCACCTCCAAGGACAAGGGGAGCGAACTTTCCGTGGTCAGCGCCATCCGGGCCAAGTTCCTCGAACTGACCGCCCACGGGCACGATCCGGCGCGTTTCGACCCGGACGCCATGTTTCTCATGGGGCTGTTTTCCCTGCTTGAACCCATGCTGGACACCCCGATGATCGAGCTGGTATCCTATCTGCCGTTGGAAAAGGACATCATTGACGCCCTCTGCGGCCATGACAACCCCTTCGCCGACTGGCTCAAGACCGCGCAGTGCTTCGAAACCGGAGAGTGGGGGAGCCTGGACGCGTTGACCCGCAAACTGGGACTCGATACCGTCAAGGCGGCCAGCGCGTATTGTGAAGCCCTGGTGTGGGCGAAATCCCTGTACGAACAGCCCGACTAGGGTAATCATCAATCGGAGGAACGCATGCGCAAACTGCTGTTGGTCGCCTTTGTCGTACTGGCCTTTGCCGGCGAAAGCTTCGCCGCCGAGAAATGGATCAACTTCGTCAACAGGGCCGACGTGGACATTCGCGGCCTGTATCTCGCCCCGGCGGGAACCGATCAGTTCTCCGACGACCTGTTGCTCAGGAGAAAGCTCAAGGTCGGGCGCGCCACCAAGCTTTCCGTGCCCCACGACCGGGGCAGCTGCCAGTGGGACATCAAGTACATGGGCCCCAAACGCATGACCTTCGTCATCCGGGACGTGGACATATGCAAGGCCGTGGAGATCCAGCTGTTCCTCAAGGACGGCAACGCCTGGGCCAACATCAAATAGCGACCCCTTGGTGCGCAATCCCTCTGCGCCGGGGGCCGCTCCCCCGGCGCGACATTCCATGAGTGCCCCGCAATCCGCCGCGTTGACCGTCTCCTACGTTCGCTCCCTGGGCGAGGTGCGCCCCGAGGAGTGGAACGCCCTGGAAGGCGCGCGCCTGCCCTTTCTCAACCACCACTGGCTCCACCTGTTGGAAACTTCGGGCAGCATTCGTCCTCAGACCGGATGGCTTCCCCTGCACTGCCTGGTGCGCCGGGACGGTCGGCTCGTGGCCGCGGCCCCTCTCTATCTCAAGGGGCACGGCCAGGGCGAATTCGTCTATGACGCCCTGTGGGCCGACGTGGCCACCCGGCTGGGGGTGTCCTATTATCCCAAACTGGTGGCGGCCAGTCCGCTCACACCCGTGAGCGGTTATCGCTTCCTCTTCGCTCCGGGCGAGGATCAGGCCCATCTGACCACCCTCATTCTCCAGGCCATGCTTCGGCTGAGCCAGGCCAACGAACTCTCCGGCCTGCACCTGCTTTTCGTGGCGAAACCCCTGCTCGACGCCTTGCGTCCCCTGGAACTGGGAACCTGGCGTCACCAGGGATTTCTCTGGAAAAACGCCGGATACCAAACTTTCGCCGACCACCTCGCCGATTTTCGCTCCGGGGCTCGCAAAAACGTGCTCCATGAACGACGCGCCCTGGCCGCCTCGGGAGTCGACGTGCAAATGGTGGAAGGCCCCGACGTTCCGGCCGACTGGTTCGCCCTCATGTACGACTACTACTCCTCCACCAATGACAAGTTCGGCGCCTGGGGCTGCAAGTACCTGACGCGCGAATTCTTTCTCGGCCTGGCGCGGCCGGAACTGGCCACCTTTCTCGTGCTCGGCGCGGCCTTTGTGCCGGAAGACGATCGGCCCGCGGCCCTGGCCCTTTTCGTCAAGAGCGACGACACGCTCTACGGCCGCTACTGGGGAGCCTCCCGGAATCTGGCCTTTCTGCATTTCGAGCTGTGTTATTACGCGCCCGTGGAATACGCCATTCGCCACGGCCTGCGCTTCTTTGATCCAGGCATGGGCGGCGAGCACAAGCCCCGGCGGGGATTTCGTTCGATCTGCTCCACCAGCCTGCACCATTTCTCCGACGCCCGCCTGACCGGAGTCTTCGACGCCAACATCGACCAGCTCAACACCATGACCTACGACCAGGTGGAAGAACTCAACGCCATGCTGCCCTACAGGAATCAGGAGCGCGGAGCATGAAACGCCTGGCGCTCGTCCTTTTCTGCCTGCTGTCGCTGTCGCCCCGAGTCCTCGCGGCCGCCACCACGACTCGGCAGCCCCAGGCGGTCAACGTGTCCGGTCAGCCAACCGCCCCGACAGCGGACGCCCTGGCGGATCAGGCCGTGCTCGACCTGCTCTTCACCGCGCAGGAGTTCCAGGCCCGGGGGGCGCTGGACGCCGCGCGGCAAACCGTCGTCCAGGCCCTGGAGAAAAGCCCGGGCGACACCTTCGCCGCCATTCGTCTGGCCCAGCTCGACGCCCTCGCGGGGAAGCCTGACAGCGCCCTGGCCCGTCTGGATACGGTGCTGGCGACTGACCCCGGAAACCTGCTCGCGGCGCTCTGGCAAGGGCACATTCTCTACGGACGGGGGCGGATCGACCAGGCGCGCCAGGCCTATGCCAAGGCGTTGAGTCTTTCCCCCACCAACGGATACGCGCATCTGGGCCTGGCCTGCTGCCTGCTGGCCGAAAACCGGGATAAAGCCGCCGTGGAAGAGTTGGCCAAGGCCCAGGCCCACGCGGGCGACGACCATATTCTGCACGCCCTGCTGGGCAAGGTCTTTTCCGGGCTGGGGCTCTGGGTAAACGCCCGCATGGAATTCGAACTCGCCCTGGAAACCAACCCCCGGCACGTGGACACGCTCGTGCGGGTGGGCGAGGTCTATCAGCGCCTGAACCTGCCCTCCCTGGCCCAAAACGCCTGGCGTCAGGCGTTGGCCCTGGAGCCCAAGAACCCCATGGCCCTGCATCACCTGCTCGCGGTTCTCGGCGACCAGGCCCTTGTTTTGCTTCAGCAGGGACACACCCGGGAGGCCGTCGTCACCTGGCGGCTCATGCTCACCTACGATCCCATCAATCCCCGCGCCCTGCATCACTTACGCGCCTTGCGCGGCAAGTAGCCCGAAAGACGAAACAGCCGTGAGACACGGGCAACGACGCTCTCGACGGTTTGGTCGGCGCCCCCGGGCTTGGCCAGGGGAGAGACGTTCTGGAACGCGGCTGCGGTGCCCGCCCTCCCGCGTCGGTTCGTCCTGGAGTCCGGTTCACTCCTTGTCCGTGCGCTAGCAACCTGTTGAAAAATTCTTGCTGGCTGCGTTGCTGCGAAACGCTCAACCCCTCAACGGATGCCCACTCCGCTTCGGGCTTGACTTTTTCTCGCGCCTTGCCAGCACATTTTTTGAACAGGCTGTACGAATCGACTTTTTGGGTGGGCTGCTAGCAGGCGTTACCCAAAACGACAAAGGCCTCCGAAGTCGAGCTCCGAAGGCCTTTGTCGCGTCGGGGGGAGGACGTTAGCGCCAGGCGCGCTTTTGTCCGGAATAGCTGAAGATTTCGCGCATGAATTCTTCCTGGACGAGTTCGTCGTTCGAGGCCTGGGCGGCCTGCGGGGTGGGGCCGAAGGTCTTGTGCACACGCATGCGATAAGTGATGTGCCCCACGTAGGGCGTGCCTTCGTAATCCACGCGCTTGACCTCGGTACCAATGGTGTCCAGGAGTATCTCGGTGTACGAGGCCACGTAGCGCCCTTCTTCCTGCTTCACTTCTTTTTTGCTCTTGTTGTATTCCGACATGCGCTGGGATTTTTCCAGCCATTTGCGGGCGTAATCGTTGAATTCCGTCTTCACCCGCTCGTAGGTGGCGTCGTCGTCGACGAACTTGCCACCCTTTTTGTGCTTGCCTTTCTTGTCGGGAGCCATGGCGGCGTCGATGCCGAAGGGGTCTTTCTTGCTTCCCTTGCCGGCCTTTTCCGCCTTGGAAGAGAGAGCGTCCTTGTCGATCTTCCCCGTGGGCTTGGTGACATCGGGCGCGGTTTTCCCGGGGATGGTCAAGACCATGCCGGGTCTGACGGCTTTGGCGTTTTTCAGGTTGTTGGCGGCAAGCAGATCCTTGGCGGAAATATGGTAGTGTTTCGCCATGCCGGCAATGGTTTCCCCTTTCTTCACGGTATGGGTGAGCGGGGGCGGCGGGGGCGGTGGGGGCGGCGGAGCCGGTTCGGCGGCCTGGACCGGGGGCGGCGGAGCCGGTTCGGTTTTGTCGCCCAAGAAGGAACAGCCGGAGACGAGAACCATCATGGCTAAAGCCGTCATCGCAAGTCGCATCATGCGCGAACCTCCTCCAAAAAAAGGAACCAGGCGGAGCCTAACGGCTCCGCCTGGTTTTGTCACGTCTTGATGCTGCGGGAGGCTAGTTCGACTTGAACTTGATTTCCACGCGGCGGTTCATCTTGCGGCCTTCGGCGGTCTTGTTGCTGTAGCGGGGGTGCAGCTTGCCAAAGCCCACGGCGGTGATGCGGTTGGTGTCGATGCCCTTCTTCACGAAGTAGGCCTTGACGGAATTGGCGCGGCGGATCGACAGCGCCATGTTGTACTTCTCGGTGCCCACGGAGTCGGTGTGGCCTTCGAGGATCACCTGGAGGTTGGCCTTCGACTTGATGATGGCAACGCCTTCATTCAGGACCGGGATGAATTCCTTCTTGATGTTGTACTTGTTGAAGTCGAAGTAGATCGAGCGGAAGATCACCACTTCGTCGTCGATGGTGTCGTACAGGGCGCACTCAACGAACTTCTGACGGGCGGCGGCGTCGCGCAGGATCTCTTCGCCCAGAGCGAAGCAGGAGCACTTGGACAGATTGGCGATTTCCTTGAGGATGCGTTCGCCGTTCTTGTTGTCGGCGAAGCTGATCACGGAAAAGCAGATCTTGTCGCCGTACTTGGCCTGCATGCGCTTGGCTTCGGCCACGGGATCGATACCCAGGTTGGAGTCGCCGTCGGAAAGGATGATGACGGCGGTCTTGCCCGACAGGCCGCCGATGACCTTGTCGAGTTCACCCAGGCCGACGCCCATGGGGGTCATGCGGCCGTAGAGGTCGTAGTCGGTCTTGATGGGGGCGATGCCCTTGTCCACGGCGGCCTTGCTGTAGGGAGCCACGGCGGCGTACTGCTTGTACGGGGCGAAGGTGGCCACGCCGGCCTTGTAGTTGAGCTCAGGAATGATCTTGTTGAGTTCGGTGGCCGTGGCCTTGGCCATCATGATCTTGGAGACGCCGCCCAGTTGGACGTAACGCTGGCCTTTGTACGAGAAGCCCATGGAGCCGGAGTGGTCGATGAAAAGAATGAAGTTGTCGACCTTGGGAACCAGCTTCTTGGCGGAAGCGGGCACCACGGTGCCCACCAGGGCCATGATGAGCATGGCCACGATGATGCGAGACTTTTGAAACATAAGTCCTCCTTACCGAGATCGAGTGAATGTTCGCCAAAATGTAGTTTCTGAGCCACCCTCAGAGCCGATGCGGGACTCACGCCGGGACTTCCCGACGTGTGGCCCAGCCCCCTACGGGGGCATGCCGAACCGGCCGCTGACCGGGCAAGCTCTAACAGCCCGGGGCGAGCCTTGAAAGGTTGTTTGCGTGATTTCGTGTGGTTACGTCTAAACTGCGTGACGCTTCACGCGAAACCTGGGCCTTTGCCGCGCGGTTCATGCCCAGCGGTTCCATGGAAAGATCGCCGTATGAGCATGAACTTTTTTTAATGTATACAGAATGCGGCTCGGACAAGGCAAGCAAAAAATGCATTTTTTCGATCCCCCCTTCCTCGCTTGGCGGAAAGGGGCCCTTGGGGTAAAACCAGGCAACCCTTTCAGGAGCATACATGTCACAACAGCGATCCTTCATCCTTCTGCGCCAGGAGCGCATCGAGGAATACGACGTCGACGCCAGGCTCTACCGGCACGAACCCACCGGAGCGGAGCTGCTTTCCCTTTCGTGCCCGGACGAAAACAAGGTCTTCGGGGTCACCTTGCGCACCCCGGCTGCCGACTCCACGGGACTGCCCCACATTCTTGAGCACTCCGTGCTGTGCGGGTCGCGCAAATATCCGGTGAAGGAGCCCTTCGTGGAGCTGCTCAAGAGTTCGCTCCAGACTTTTCTCAACGCGTTCACCTATCCCGATAAGACCTGCTACCCGGTGGCCAGCGCCAATTTGGCCGACTTCCACAACCTGGTGGATGTCTATCTCGACGCGGTGTTTCATCCGCGTATTCCCGAAGAGGTTTTCGGGCAGGAGGGATGGCACATCGAGCCGCAAGGCGAGGAATACATCTTCAAGGGTGTGGTCTACAATGAAATGAAGGGCGCCTACTCCTCGCCGGACAGCCTGCTGGCCGAATACACCCAGCGCGAGCTGTTTCCCGACGTGACCTACGGCCAGGACTCCGGCGGCGACCCGGCCCACATCCCCGACCTGACCTATCGGGACTTCACGGCCTTTCACCAGCGCTACTACCATCCGTCCAACGCCCGGTTCTTTTTTTATGGCGACGACGACCCGGAGAGCCGGCTGGCCATCCTTGAAGAATACCTCAAGGACTTCGGCCCGGGCGATCCCCGCAGCGAAGTGGCGGTCCAGGCCCGGTTCGCCGCGCCCAAGGCCGTGACTCGGACCTACGACTGCGGCCCCGTGGACCCGGCGCATCCGCCCAAGGCCTCGTTCACCCTGAGTTGGCTCCTGCCCGAGGCCCATGACAATCCCGAAACCGTGCTGGCCCTGGCCGTGCTCGAACATACCCTCATCGGTCTGGCCGCCTCTCCCTTGCGCAAGGCGCTCATCGAATCCGGCCTGGGCGAGGACCTGACCGGCGTGGGGCTGGAAGCCGAGTTGCGGCAGATGTATTTTTCCGTCGGCCTCAAGGGGGTGGACCCGGCCCAGGTGGAAAAGGCCATGACCCTGGTGCGCGACACCCTGGCCGATCTGGCCCGGGACGGACTGCCCGCTCCGGCCGTGGAAGCGGCCCTCAACACCTTGGAATTTCGCCTGCGCGAGAACAACACCGGGTCCTTCCCCCGGGGGCTCTCGCTCATGCTGCGGTCGCTCACCGCCTGGCTGCACGACGGCGATCCCCTGGGGCCGATCCGTTTCGAGGCCCCCCTGGCCGCGCTCAAGGGCAAGCTGGAGGCGGGCGAGCGGGTGCTCGAAACGCTGTTGCGCGTCCATTTTCTGGAAAATCCCCACCATGTGGCCCTGACCCTCTTGCCCGACCCGGAAAGGGGCCAGCGCCTGGCGGCCGAGGAAAAGGCCCGCGTGGACTCCCGGCTGGGAGCCATGGACCAGGCCGGGCGTACGGCCATGCTTCACCTGGCCGAACGCATCGAACGCTTCCAGCACACCCCGGACTCCCCCGAGGCTTTGGCCGCCATTCCCAAGTTGCGTCTGGCCGATCTGCCCCGTCAGGAGTCCCCGACGCCGGGCGACTGGCCTTCCGAGCAGGTGTTCTTCCACGACCTGCCCACCGCAGGGGTGGTCTACCTGGATTTGGGGTTCGACCTTTCGGGCGTGGACGGCGAAGCCCTGCCCCTGTTGCCCCTGTTCACCCGGGCGCTTTTCGAGATGGGCACCTCCCGCGAGGACTTCGCAGCCTTTCTGCAGCGCATCGCCCGCAAGACCGGCGGCATCGGCCGGGACATCCACCTGGGCGCGCTGGCCGGGGGAACGCCGGACCAGGCCTCGGCCAGGCTGGTCGTGCGGGCCAAGTCCACGCCGGACAAGGTCCGCGACATGGCGGACATCCTACGCGAGGCCTTCGCGGACGCCAACTTCGACGACAAGCGCCGGTTCCGGCAGATGGTGCTTGAATCCAAGGCCAGAAAGGAGCAGGCCCTGACCTCTTCGGGGCACGCCTATGCGGCCAGGCGTCTGCGGGCCAGGTTCCACAAGGCGGCCATGGCCGACGAACGCATGCACGGGGTGTCCTCCCTGGCCTGGCTTCGCGCCCTGGTCGCGGATTTCGACGCCCGCTGGCCCTGGGTGCTGGAGACCCTGCACGCCTTGCGCGACCGGGTGCTCACCAAGGACGGGGTGGTGGCCAACGTCACCCTGGACGCCCACCGGTTCGAGGCCTTCGCCCCGGTGCTGGGCGAGCTTATGGCGGGCTTGCCGTCCGGGGAGCGGGCCGTTTCGACCTGGCCCGGCCTGGACCTGCCCTGCGCCGAGGGACTCAGCGCTCCGGTGCAGGTCAACTACGTGGCCAAGGGCGCTCCGATACCCTTGGATACGATTTCGGCCGGGGCCATGCTGGTGGCCTGCCGCCACCTGCGCAACGCCTACCTTTGGGAACGCGTGCGCGTGCGCGGGGGAGCTTACGGGGCGTTCTGCATGTTCGACCGTTTCGCCGGGTCGGTGGTGCTGGTCTCCTACCGCGACCCCAACCTGCTGCCCACCCTGGACACCTTTGACGCGGCCGGTCCCTATCTTGAAACCCTGGACCTGTGCGACGACGACCTGGAGCGCGCCGTCATCGGCGCGGTGGGGGACCTGGACGCCTACCAACTGCCCGACGCCAAGGGCTACACCGCCTTGGCCCGCCACTTCGTGGGCGATACGGCCCAGGCTCGGCAGACGCTCCGGCAACAGGTGATGGACACGTCCCTTGCGGATCTGCGTCGTTGCGGACAGGCCTTGACCAAGGCCCTGGCCGGCGCGCCCGTAGTGGCCCTGGGGGCCGCGCCCTCCCTGGACAAGGCCGCCGAGCGGCTTTCCGGCCTTGTCGTCACCAAGGCCCTGTAGGCGGAACCCATGTTGCTGACGCACGCCAAGGCGTTGTTTCCGGATCGGCCGAGTGGCCGGGCATGGTGCGGGGGCCGGAGCGCGGACGGGGACGAAACCCTTCCGGCGCTATCGTTTCGCGCGGGGGGCTGGAGGCGGCTCGGATCCCGTTTGGCGGTTTGGGTCGTATTCGCGGCGCTTGTGTTCGGCCTGATCCAGGCGCGTTGGGCCCACGCCCAGGAGTTGGTGGTCTTCGACGACGACAGCCCTCCCTATATGTCCCTCAGGGACGGCCAGGCGGTGGGATTGTATCCTTCCATAGTGGCCGAAGCCTTCCGGCGCATGGGCGAGGCGTTGCGTCTGGAGGCCGCGCCCTGGGTGAAGGTGTTGGGCTGCCTGGAGGCCGGCGTATGCGGGGTGGGGGGGATTTCGCGCAACTTCATCCGTTCCGAGCGATTCGATTATTCGGACCCCATCTATGTGGAAAAGGTGCTCGTGTACGTTGCCGGACAGGGTTTTCCCTTCGAGTCCCTGGACGATCTGGCCGGCAAGCGGCTGGGGGTGATACGGGGCTATACCTACGGCGACGCCTTTGACAAGGCCGCGGCTTCCGGGCGGGTGACGGCTGTGGAGGGCGATTCGGACCTGCACAACTTCCAGGACTTGCGAGACGGCAAGCTGGACGCCGTGCTCTCCAGCAAGGAGAAGGCCGAGTTGACCCTGGCCCGGCTGGGTCTGGAGCGCACGGTCAGGCCCCTGGACCGCCCGATCTTCGTGGACGGGGTGTACTTGGCTTTCAACATGCAAGCCAACAAGAAGGACTTGTTGAAGCGTTTCAACGCGGCCCTGGCTTCCATGCGCGGGGACGGAACCCTGGACGCCCTGGTGGCGCGCAGTGTGCGGGTGCGCTGATCGGCCGCGCCGGTCGGCGCAACTTGAAAGGAGAGGACGTGGCTCGAGACGTGAAACCGGTGGCGGACATGGCTGAAACGTTCGACAAGCTGGAAATGCGCGTGGGGCGCGTGGTTTCGGCCACGCCCGAGCCCAGCGCGCCCAGGCCGGCCTACCGGCTGGTGGTGGATTTCGGCAAGTTCGGCACGCGGGTGAGCGTGGGGCGTTTCACCAGGCATGCGGCCGAGGACATGGCCGGACGCCTGGTGGTGGGGGTGCTCAATTTCGCCCCGCGCCAGGTGGGCGAGGTGGAATCGCAGGTACTCATTTTGGGTGCGCAGTTTCCCAAGGCCGACAGCGGCGAGGCCACGTTTCTTACCCCTGCGGCGGATGCCAAGATCGGAGGCAGGATTTTTTAGTGTGACGTCCAGGAAATACGGGCGCCCGTATTTCCTGGACCACACGGGGAAAGACAAAACGCGACACGGCCGCGTGTTCGGGGAACCGTTGCCGCGACCGTGCGCGGATTCTTCGACCTTCGCGCCGCAAACACAAAAAGGGCCGTCCCCGAAAGGGGGCGGCCCTTTGCCCATACGGGCAAGAATGGTTTAACGCTTGGAGTACTGGAACCGAGCGCGAGCGGAGCGCTGACCGTACTTTTTGCGTTCCTTGGCGCGGGCGTCGCGGGTGAGCAGGCCGGCCTTCTTGAGGGCCGCGCGCAGCTCGGGGTCGGCCTTGAGCAGGGCCCGGGAGATGCCGTGGCGCAGGGCCTCGGCCTGGCCGGACACGCCGCCGCCGTCCAGCGTGGCGCTGACGTCAAATTTGCCCAGGGTCCGGGTCAGGGCGAAGGGCTGCTTGACGATGCCTTGCAGGGCGCTCCGGGGAAAATATTCGTCGACCGGACGGCCGTTGACGAGAATCTGGCCGCTGCCGGGCTTGATGCGGGTACGGGCCACGGCGGTTTTGCGGCGCCCGGTTCCGTAGAAGAAGTCGGTGCTCATGGGAATTCCCTTTTGTCGTTTCGTGGCGGTTAGGCCAGGGGCTTGGGCTGCTGCGCCGTGTGCGGATGGGCTTCGCCGGCGTAGACCTTGAGCTTCTTGATGAGCTGCCGGCCCAGACGATTCTTGGGAAGCATACCCTTGACGGCCTTCACCAGAACGTCGCCCGGCTTGGAAGCCATCATGTCTTTCATGACGGTTTCCTTGAGGCCGCCTATGTAGCCGCTGTGGCGGTAGTACATCTTTTGGTCAAGCTTGCGGCCGGTGATCTTCACCTTGTCGACGTTGACCACCACCACGAAGTCGCCCATGTCCATATGGGGGGCGAACTCGGGTTTGTGCTTGCCGCGCAGTCTGTCGGCTATCATACTGGCCAGGCGGCCAAGCACCTTGTCGGATGCGTCAACCACCACCCAATCGCGAGTGATGTCTTTGCCGCTGGGGCTGAAAGTCTTCATTGCGTCGTATCCTCCGTCCAAATGGCAAGAGAACCCCTTTAAGGATTTGTCGGCTCCCTGTCAACACGCAAGACGGTTTTTCTCACCTTGAGCTTTGCCTTTGGTCGGGCTAGTGCTCCTTTCATGCCAAACGTAAGAAAAAGCCTGCTCCAGCTTATATTTTCCGGCTCGTCCATGCGGCGTTGGAACGACAAGAATCGGCCCGGCGAACTCATGGAGGTGGACAAGCAGGGTCACAAGATGATGGTGGCCTGGGTGCTCTTCCAGCTCAACGCCAAGAGCCTGTCCCCGGGCGAACGCACGGAATTGGCCGTGCGCATCGTGGAAGGAGGCATTTTCGACTATCTTTACCGCCTGGTCATCACCGACATCAAGCCGCCGATCTTCTATAGAATAAAAGCCGTGCCCGAACAGTACCGCGAGCTTACCGAATGGGTGCTGGCCGAACTCGAACCGCGCGTGCAGACCCTGGGCCGCGAGTTCTGGGGCCGGCTCACCGCCTCCCTGAAGGCTCCCGAAGAAAACAGCCTGGCCAGGCGTATTCTCGGCGCGGCCCATCTCTACGCCTCGGGCTGGGAGTTCGACTGCATCAAGGCCCTCAATCCCCGCGACCCCGAGGGCAAGGACATCGAGAACTCCTTTCGTCAGGGCCTGGGCGCGTACGAAGACCTGGAAGGCGTGCCCCAACTCATCGACTCCCTGTTCGGGGCCGGCAAATCCCCCATCGGCCGCTTCGCCCAGGTCTGCGGGCAGTTGCGGTTCCAGAAACGCTGGTCCCAGACCCCGCGCATTCCCGAAACTTCCGTGCTCGGTCACATGTTCATCGTGGCCTGCTATGCGTACTTCTTTTCCCTTTCGGTGGAAGCCTGTCCGGCCAGGGCGCAGAACAATTTTTTCGGCGGGCTTTTCCATGACCTGCCGGAACTGCTCACCCGCGACATCATCTCCCCGGTCAAGCAGTCGGTGGAGCGCCTGGGGGCCATGATCAAGGAATACGAGGGCATCGAACTGGAGCGGGTGATCCTGGGCCCCCTGCGTCACGACTACGCCGATCTGGTGGACCGGCTGGGCTACTTTCTGGGACTGGAGATCGGCTCGGAATTCACCGCCTGCGCCGTGGTCGACGGCCACGTGAGGGCGCTTAGCACCGAAGAACTCCACAATCGCTACAACGAGGACCGTTTCGACCCCAAGGACGGCGAGCTGCTCAAGGTTTGCGATTCCCTGGCCGCTTTCCTGGAGGCCTACACCGCCTTGCGCAACGGCATCGCTTCCGACCACCTGCAACAGGGACTCTGGCGCATTCGCAACAAGTACGCCCCGGTGGAGCTTTTGGGCCGGGTGCACGTGGGGGCTTTGTTGGCGGACTTTGACTAGGTGCAAGTCCGGCCGGGACGAAGTGAGCCCCGCCCCCCTGTCTTGGAAGCAAGAGGTTTTCGCCAGCCCCCCCCTCTCGAAAAGCCTTCCCTCGTGTTTTTCGGGCGGGCTGCGACGGCCGAGGCCGGGCGCGGAAGACGACAGGGCGTCTATCGGTATCCCCATGGGCCGCTGCGGCCGGCGCTGTAGCCCTGGTCATATCCCTGTCTGTACCCGCGCGTGTACTCCTCGGAAGACCCCTGAGCGGGTGAGGGCGGTGCGGGGGGCGGTGTGTAGACCGGATACGGATAGTAGGGGGGCGGGGCATAATAATAGGGCGAGTAGGAGTAGGCCGGATAGCTCGAAAAAAGCGGCACCGAAAGCACCAGGCTCGGACCCCACCAGCCTCTCCAGCCTCCATGCCATCCGCCCCGCCAAGCCAGGGCCGGGCTGGACAGGACCAGAATCAGCGATACGACCAGCAACAGGATGCGTCTCATGGCGAACCTCCCGCGCGACCGGCGGTAGCGGCCGAAAAACCGGTGCGGCGCGTCCGGGTCATCGGCTTTGCGCCGGGACCATACTGTGGAGTTCCTTTGCGCGGCGCTTTGGTTACGTCGGCCGGGCGAAACCGCGGCCGCGCAATCGACCGGTACTGCCTTCGGAAAAGAAAATCGCATCGCCCGGGGCTTTTGACAAGGGTCAGGGAGCGCGTTCGATCGGCGACCCCGCGTCGGTCGGAGCGGCCATGTCGCAGGCCCGGCACCGGCCGCAGGGAATGGACGGGCAGCCCGGAGTCTGGCGCCCGGCGTTGTAGAGTTCCCATTCGCGCCACAGGGTGTCGCGATCCACGCCCACGTCCACGCACTCCCACGGGAAGACTTCGGTTCGATCGCGTTCGCGGTCCAGGAACCAGGCCGGGTCGCCTTGCCAGGCGTTTTGGGCCTTGCGCCACCCTCCGAGCCGGGCGGCCAGCAGGACGAGTTCGGCCAGGGATTCGTCCCCCCTGGCCAGCAGGCCCTGCAGCCGGGCCGGGGCGGCCTGCTCGCCTTCGACCCGCACCCCGCGCAGGGGCTTGGCCATGGCCTTGAGCGCGCGCAACCGGTCTTCCAGGTGGTCTTGCGAGGCCATGGGAGCCCATTGCAGGGGGGTGAACGGCTTGGGGATGAGGGGGTTGGCCCCGAGAGTCAGGTGTCCGACGCCACGCTTGCCCGAACCCACGCGCCCGGCCTTGCAGATTTCGGCCAGAAAGCGCGCCATCTCGGCGTAATCGTCTTCGGTTTCGCCGGGCCAGCCCACGATGACGTAGACCTTCAAGTGATTGACCCCGCGCGAGGCCGCCAACTCCACGGCGCGAAGGAATTCGTCCTCGTCGAGGTGCTTGTTGATCTTGTCGCGCAGGCGTTGGCTCGGTCCTTCCAGGGCCAGGGTCAGGGTGCGCAGCCCCGCGTCGCGCAGGATATGCAAGAGTTCGGGGGTCACGCCGGCGGCGCGGACGCTCGAGAGGGTGAACTTCACCTTTTCGGTCTGAAGGTATTCCAGAAAGGGGATCAAGTCCGGCCAGTCGGTAAGCGCCGTGCCCACCAGCCCCACCTTGCGGGGGGCGGTTTCGGCCACGATGGTCTTGAGCTCCGCGACGTCGGCTTGGCGGGGCGGTCGATAGACGTAGCCCGCGGCGCAAAATCGGCAGGCGTGGGGGCAGCCCCGGTTGATCTCCAGAAGAAGGGTGTCTTTGAACTCGGCTTCGGGGCTGACGAAACAGGAGGCGGCCGGAGCGGCCAGTTTGCGGCCGTTGGGAACCAAAACCCGGGTCACCGGCGTGCGGCTTCTGCCCGGTACGTGAAAGCCGGGCCAGTGGGCCATTTCGTCCAGCAGGCGCTCTTTGTCGATGCCGGCCAGAACGCGTCGGGCCATGCGCTCCAGGGCCGGGGCGAGCCCGGCTTCGGCCTCGCCCACGAACCAGGCGTCCAGGATCGGGGACAGGGGAGCGGGGTTGATAAAGGCGAGCGGCCCGCCACCCAATACGAGAGGGTAGGCGGGCCGCTTTTCGGCCAGAAGGGGTATCCCGGCCGCCGCGAGGGCTTGGACCAGGGGCAAACCGTCCAGCTCGTAACCCAGCGAGATGGCCGTCACAGGGAACTCGCCAAGGGGGAATGACGAGTCCTCGGAGAGCGGAGCGGATTTCCCGGGGGAAAGGAAAAAACGCTCCATGGCCAACAACGCGCTGTCACAACCTAGGCGATATACCGCCTGCCAGCCCAGGGCGGATAGGGCCGTCCTGGCTGATCCGGGAAAGGCCAGGGCCACGGGGAGCCGGCCTCCGCGAAAGGGGGCTCCCGGTCCGGTCCGGCCGTAATACACAATGCGCTTGCCTACGGGCGTCTCCTTGGCGAATGCGTCGGAAGCCGCCACAGCTGAGGTTGTGCAACAAACTTATATTGTGTCAATGAACTTTCCCTTACCGACTACTGAACTTTCGTTCATGTAGCCAACGGTTTTTTTGCGCTAATCGGCCTGCATGCGGATGAAGGCCGGCACTTCGAATTCTTCCTCGTCGAAAACGAAGTCCTCGCTGCCCGGGTTGTGGGCCTTGTACTGGCCCAGTCCCGAAACATCGGAAGCGGGGCCGCGTTTGCTTTTGCGCAGGTAGGCCGGGATGGCCAAGTCGCCGGAATGGCTGGCCATAATGCGTTCGGTGCGTTCGCTCACGGGAGGCTGCGAGGTCTGAGCCTGGCGCGGCCGGGTGATGGGCGCCACGTTCTGGTCGTATTCCTGCTGAGGTTCGGGCTGGGCGAAGGTCTGCTCGGGAGCGACCTGCGCGGGCGCCGGCTGGGGGGCGGATTGCAGGGGGGGCTGGGCCGCGGGCTGGGGAGCCGGCCGGGGAGAGTTGAGCACCATCGCCCTGGACGTGGTGGATTGGGCCACCGCCGGATGCACGCTCACCTGTCCGGGGCGGGCAAGCGTGGCGGTTTCGCTTTCGATACCCGTGGCGATGACGGTAATGCGCATTTCATCCCCGGCGGTATCGTCGAAGACGGTGCCGAAGAACACTTTGGCTTCCTCGGACACGGCTTCGGTGACGGTGGAGGCGGCTTCGTCCACCTCTTCAATGGTCAGGTCCGGGCCGCAGGTGATGTTCATGAGCACGCCCTTGGCGCCGTCGATGGTCACGTCTTCGAGCAGCGGGCTGGTGATGGCTTTCTGGGCGGCTTCCTTGGCCCGGTTTTCGCCCCGGGCCACGCCGAAGCCCATCATGGCCAGGCCCATTTCGCTCATCACGGCCTTGACGTCCGCGAAGTCGAGGTTGATCAGGCCCGGCACCATGATGAGGTCCGAGATGCCCTTGACCGCGTAGAACAACACCTCGTCGGCCTTCTTGAGCATTTCGAGGAAGGTGGCCTTTTTCGAGGCCAGGGAGAGCAGCCGGTCGTTGGGAATGGTGACGATGGAGTCCACCACTTCCGACAGGGCGGCGATGCCTTTTTCGGCGGCGGCCCGGCGTTTCTTGCCTTCAAAGTAGAACGGCTTGGTGACAACGCCCACGGTGAGGGCGCCGGCTTCCTTGGCGGCCTGGGCGATGACCGGGGCCGCGCCCGTGCCCGTTCCGCCGCCCATGCCGGCGGTAACGAAGACCATGTCCGCATCGCTTATGTTTTTGCGGATCTGGTCGATGGATTCCAGCGCCGCGTCGCGGCCGCAGTCGGGATTGGCGCCGGCTCCCAGACCCTTGGTCAGCTTGTCCCCCAGCTGGATCTTGAACTCGGCCTTGGATTTGTTCAGGGCCTGAATGTCGGTGTTGGCGGTGATGAAGGTGACCCCGCGAAGCGCGGAACAGATCATGTTGTTCACCGCGTTTCCGCCGCCGCCGCCCACGCCCACCACTTTGATTCGGGCGTTGTTTTCGAAATCGATATCGTAGAGTTCCATATCTCCCCCTTCTCGTACGTGTAAAAGTTCCCCCTGATCAGAGCGACACATGCTCGTCGTCGTCCTACTTCACGTCCACGAACCATTTTCTCATGCGTCCGAGGATTCGGTTGAACACCTTTTCCTCGGAGCGGATGCGGAAGCGTTTCTCCCCGCCTTCCTTTTCCGCGCCGTACATGAGAAGCCCCACCGCGGTGGCGTACATGGGGCTGTTGACCACGTCGCGCAGCCCGCCGACACGCAGGGGCGCGCCCACTCGGGTGGGCAGGTTGAAAATTTGTTCCCCAAGCTCTTGGATGCCTTCGATCATGGCCGTGCCGCCCGTGAGCACCACGCCCGCCGCGATGGAGTTCTTGAGACCGGAACGGATGAGCTCCTGATCCACCAGGGCCAGCATTTCCTCGATGCGCGGCTCGCAGATCTCGGCCAGAACCTGGCGCGAGAGCCTACGGGGCTCGCGTCCGCCCACCGAGATCACCTCGATGATGTCGTCCTTGCGCACCAGATCGGCCAGGGCGCATCCGTATTCGATCTTGATCTTTTCCGCGCTGGCCATGGGCGTGCGCAGGCCGAAGGCGATGTCGTTGGTCAGGTTGTTGCCGCCAAGAGCCAGCACCGACGTGTGCTTGATGGAGTCGTTGGAAAACACCGCCAGGTCGGTGGTGCCGCCGCCCAAGTCCACCAGGGCCACGCCGATTTCGCGTTCTTCCTCGGTGAGCACGGCCTTGGCCGAGGCCAGGGCTTCGAGCACGATGTCGGCCACGTCGAGTCCCGCCCTGTGGCAGGAACGAATGATGTTCTGGGCGCTGGTCACCGCGCCGGTCACGATGTGGACCTTCACCTCCAGCCGCACGCCGGCCATGCCCAGCGGATCGGCGATGCCGCGCTGGTCGTCCACGATGAACTCCTGCGGCAGGATGTGGATCACTTCGCGATCGAGCGGAATGGCCACGGCCTTGGCCGCGTCGAGCACCCGTTCCTCGTCCTTGTGGGTGACCTCGCCCCCCTTGACGGCGATCACTCCGTGGGAATTGAATCCCTTGATGTGGCTGCCGGCGATGCCCGCGTACACAGTGCGGATTTCGCAGCCGGCCATGAGTTCCGCTTCTTCGAGAGCGCGTTTGATGGAGCTCACGGTCTGTTCGATGTTTACCACGACGCCTTTGCGCAGCCCCGTGGACGGCGCCGTGCCGATGCCCACCACATCGACGCCTTCGGGCGATATTTCGCCCACCACGGCGCAGATCTTGGTGGTGCCAATGTCAAGTCCGACAATGAGTTCCGAAGCCTTTGCCATCCGTTCCCCCTAAAAGATGTAGCCAGACGCTTTTCTGACTAAACGCGCTTTTCCACCCAGACTTTCCGGCTTTGGGCCGAGATGATGGCCGCCTGGTCGAGTTCCCCTCTCTTGGCCAGGTTGGCCCAAACCAGATTGATGTGCGTCATGTTTTGTTTCCAGTTGTCCACCCCGACGCACAACAGCACGTTGCGGTCCAGGAGACGGATTTCGAGCCCATAGCGCCAGGAGAGTCTGATCCAGGCCACCTGTTCCATGCCGAAGGGGGCCTTCCCCTGGGCCAGATCCTTGCGCAGGGCTTCCAACAAGCCGAGGTGACGCTCCATGCCGGCTTCCACCTCCACCTGGGGCAGAGACACGAATTTGTCCGGCCGCACCGTGTCGATGATGCGTCCTTCGCCGTCGGCGTAGCAGAGCTTGTCCTCGTACTGCACCAGGTACGAGGGGTCGCGTTCCACCACGCGGATTTTGAGGGTGTCCGGCAACACTCTGGTCACCGACGCGGACTCTATCCACGGGTTGCGCGTGAGCTGCGACTCCACCGACTCCATGTTCACGGCCAGGAGGTTCATGCCCGGAGTCACTTCCGCCTGGGCCAGAAGGTCCTCGCGCGACATACGGTTGAGACCCGCGACCTGCACGTCCTTGATGGAAAAGTAGTTGAGGGTGGTCATCCAGCGATACCCTGCCAAAAGTCCCACCGACACCGCCACCAGGCCCACGCACACGATCATGAGCGTGAACAGACGTGAGATCAGGCCGAAAACCGTAAGCTTGCCCGCCGAGGTGCGCGGCGAGCGACTGCGATTGACCCTGGCTCGCACCAGGGGCAGACGGCTTTCCCGCGCGGCCGTGCGGGCCGCCGTCTGTCTGGCCCGTTTTTCGCGGCTGACCGCCCCGTAGCTGTGGGCGTTGCGGCCCTTGGCCGCGCCCAGGCCCAGGCGTGAAGCCCCGCGATCAGGTATTTTCATGCGATGGTCCTCACTTCCAGCTCCAGCTCCACGCCGAACCTGGACTTGACCGCCTCCCGGGCCCGGGCCAAAAGCTCCAGCGCCGCGTCGGAGGTTCCCGCTCCCAGATTGACCAGAAAATTGGCGTGCAGGGTGGAAAACGCCATTCCCCCCACGCTTTTGCCCTTGAAACCGCACAGGTCGAGCATACGCCCGGCCGAATCCCCCTCGGGATTTTTGAACGCGCAGCCGCAGGTGGCGGCGTTCACCGGCTGGGTGGCCTTCTTCTTGGCCATGACCTCGCGGCAGGCCTGGGCGATGGCCTGGGAAGCGCCGCTGGCAAGGCGGTATTCGGCCTCCAGGACCAGCCAGGGGATGCTTGGTCCCACCGGAGTAAAGCTGCGATACCCGGCTTTCCACTGGTCGGGGGCAAGCCAGGTTACGCCGCCGTCGGCGGACCACACCCGCACCCGCTCCAGCACGTCCGCGGTCTGCGTGCCGTAGGAACCGGCGTTCATGGCCACGGCCCCGCCCACGGAGCCGGGAATGCCGGTCAGGTTTTCCAAGCCCGAAAGCCCGTGCGCCCCGGCCCAATTGATGAGCTTGGGCAGCAGGAAGCCGCCTCCGATGCGCACGATGGCCGCGTCGCCTTCCCGGCGGACCACCTCCGGCGACATCGCGCCAGGCAGGGTGACCAGAGCCAGGTCCAGGTCGCGGTCGGCGGCCAGCAGATTGCTGCCCCAGCCGAGCATAAGGGCGCGCGAGGCGACCTTGGGCAAGGCGTGGTCCAGTCCGGCGGCGTCCTCGGGCGAAGTCACGACGATCTCGCCTTGGACGCGCCCTCCCAGGCGCAGGGTGGTGCGCTCGGAAAGCTTGGGACCGGGCAGAACCTTAAGCGCCATGGGCCCCCTCCAGGTAGCGCGCGCCCACCTGCCAGACGTTGCCCGCGCCAAGCGTCAAGAGCAGGTCGCCCGGACGCAGCATGGCCGCAAGGGCGTGGTAGGCGGCCTCGAAATCCGGCACGAACGTCACCCGCGTCTGGGACACCTGGCGGATGCCCTGGGCCAGGCTCTGGCCGGACACGCCGGGAATGGGCTTTTCCGAGGCGGGATAGATCTCGGTGAGCACCAGGTCGTCCACGTCGTCGAAAGTCTTGCAGAAATCGCCGAACAGGGCCTGGGTGCGGCTGAAACGGTGGGGCTGGAAAAGCACCACCAGCCGCCGGTCGGGATAGCAGGCCTTGGCCGTGGCCAGGGTGGCCTTGATCTCGGCCGGGTGGTGTCCGTAGTCGTCCACCACCAGCACGCCGCCGGCTTCGCCCTTGCGTTCGAAGCGCCGGCCCACGCCGCCGAATCCGGCCAGTCCGCGCAGAACCGCGTCCTTGGGCAGACCGGCTTCAAGGGCCACGCCGATGGCGCCCAGGGCGTTTTGCACGTTGTGGCGGCCCGGATGGTTGAGCGTCACCTCGGCCCAGAACTGGCCGTCCAGCAGCACGTCGAACACCGAGGTTTCGCCGGATTTCTTCACCACGCCCTTGAGCCGGGCCTTGGGCGCGGTGAGGCCGTAGGTGAGCACCGGGCGGTTGATGCGCGAAACAATGCGGGACACGCCGGGATCGTCCAGGCAGACCACGTTGGCCCCGTAGAAGGGCACCGAGTTGCAGAACTTGATGAAGCTCGCGTCGATGGCGTCCAGGTCGGGATAGAAGTCCAGGTGGTCGGCGTCCACGTTGGTCACCACCGTGATCACCGGCGACAGGCACAGAAACGATCCGTCGGATTCGTCGGCCTCGGCGATGAGGTACTGGCCCTCGCCCAGGCGCGCGCCCGTGCCCATGGCGTTGAGCCGGCCGCCGATGATGACCGTGGGGTCGAGACCGGCCTCGCCGAAAATGTGGGCCAGAAGCGAGGTGGTGGTGGTCTTGCCGTGCGTGCCGGCCACGGCCACCCCGGCGCGCAGGCGCATGAGTTCGGCCAGCATCTCGGCCCGGGGGATCACCGGAATGCCGCGGGAGCGAGCCTCCTCCACCTCCGGGTTCTCCTCGCCGATGGCCGTGGATTTGACCAGCACGTCGGCCTGGCCCAGGTTCTCGCGGCCGTGGCCGATGTAGATGGTGGCCCCCAGCCGCATGAGACGCTTGACCACCGGCGACTGGGACATGTCCGAACCGGTCACCTGATAGCCGAGGTTCAGTAGCACCTCGGCGATGCCGCTCATGCCCGAACCGCCAATACCCACCATGTGGATTCTGTGCACCTGGGAGCGCATGCCCCGCGCAGCATGGAGTTGTCTTTCCTGGTCGCCCACGGTCGTTTCCTTATCGTGCCAATCGTTCGAGTTCGCGGGCGATGGCCGCCGCCGCGTCCGGCCTGGCCAGGCGCTTGGCCGCCCGACCCATGGCCGCGAGCCGGGACTCGTCGCCAAATATTTCCAGCACCGTCCGGGCCAGCAGGTCCGGGTCGGCGTCCTTTTCTTTCATCACCACCGCGGCCCCGGCCTTGGCCAGGTACGAGGCGTTCACGCTCTGATGGTCGGCCGTGGCGAAAGGAAACGGGATCAGCACGGAAGGCAGACCTACCGCGGCCACTTCGGCCAGAGTGGTGGCTCCGGCCCGGGCGATCACCAGATCGGCCCAGGCGTAGGCCGCGGCCATGTCGTGGATGAAGGGCTCCACCCGGACACCTTCGTGTCCCGCGTATGCGGCGCGAGTGGTTTCCAGGTCGGCCTTGCCGGTCTGGTGCCACAGGCTCATGCCTGCGGCGGCCAGCCGGGGCCAGGCCCGCGTCACCACGCGGTTTACGGCCCTGGCCCCCTGGCTGCCTCCCAAGACCAGCACCCTTCTTGGCACCACCCGCGAGGATGCTGTCTTGTCCACGGCGGCGATTTCAGGCCGGATCGGGTTGCCCGTGACGAGCACCTTGTCCTTGGAAAACGCCCCCGACACGTCCGGGTATGTCGTCAACACCCTGTTCGCCACGCGCGCCAGGATGCGGTTGGCCGCTCCGGGAACGCTGTTTTGCTCGTGCACCACGGTGGGGATGCCGCACAGTTTCGCCGCCAGAACCGGGCAGAATCCGGCGTATCCGCCGAAGCCGGCCACCACCTGGGGCTTGAAGGCGCGGACCAGGCCCACGGCCCTGACCAGGCCCACGGCCAGGCGCAACGTGGCGCCCACGGCCCGCCAGCCCCGGCCCAGCACCCCGCGCACCGGCAGGGCGTAAAATGTCAAACCAGCCGAGCGGGCCATGTCGCCCTCGGGTCCCTGTCCGCCCACGAAGCGCACTTCAACGCCCGGATGCGCGGCCCGCAACGCCTCCGCCACGGCCAGGGCGGGAAAGATGTGGCCTCCCGTGCCACCGGTGGTCAGCATGGCCCGCTTCATGCGCTGTTGCTCCTGGAGAGGTTGAGCAGGACGCCCACGCACAGAAAGCAGGCCAGCATGTTGGAGCCGCCGTAGGAGAGAAACGGCATGGCCACGCCCTTGGGCGGCACGCAGCCCGTGACCACCGCCAGATTGAGCAGGAACCCGATGCCCAGCACCAGGGCCATGCCGTAGGCGGTGAAACGGTCGCGCAGATCCGGCTGGGCCAGGGCCACGCGCCAGGCCCGCCACATGATGACGCCCACGATGAGCAGCACCACCGAGACGCCGATGAACCCCAGTTCCTCGCCGATGACGGCCATGATGAAGTCGTTGTGGGCTTCCGGCAGGTAGAAGAGTTTCTGCTTGCCCGCGCCGAATCCCACGCCCGTGATCTGGCCCGAGCCGAAGGCGTAGAACGACTGCACCAACTGGTAGCCTGTGCCCTGCGGGTCCTGGAAGGGGTCGAGAAAGGCGAACCAGCGCTTGAACCGGTAGGGCGAACTGACCACGAGCAGGGCCATGGCTCCGGCTCCGATGAGTCCGGCCACGGCCAGGTAGATGATGCGCGTGCCGCCAACCAGGCTCATGAAGAAAAAGAGCATGCCCAGGAACACTGCCCCGCCGAAGTCGGGCTGAATGAGCAGCACGGCGGCCAGGATTAGGGTGACGACGACCGGAGGGATGAAGCCCACGCTAAACGACTTCACCAGGGCCTGCTTGCTGGAATAGAAGTAGGCCAGGTAGAACACCAGCACCACCTTGGCCAGCTCCATGGGCTGGATGAGCACGGGCCCCAGGTGCATCCACCGCCTGGCGCCGCCGGCCTTGACCGAAAAGGGCGGAATGAGCGTGGCCGTCAGCAGCACGAGAATGAAGCCGATATAGACGTACACCGGCCCATAGAGCAGCTTTCTCGGGATGCGGCTCACCGCGAGCATGAGCACGATGCCCACGCACAGGAACAGGGCCTGCTTTTTGAAAAAATAGAGCTTGTTGTGCATCACGCGCTCGGCCATGACCCCGGAAGCCGACAACACCATGATGACCCCGAGCGCGGCCAGGGCGATGGCGGCCGCGGCCAGCCACCAGTCCACGCCGTGCTTGGGGGCGATGACGAAGTTGGCGTCCTTCTTGATCATTGTCTGGCCTCGCGTTCGCCGGGCAGTTGGGCCATGATGCGGGCGAAATCAGCGCCCCTGGCCTTGTAGTCGGCGTACAGGTCGAAACTGGCCGTGGCCGGCGAGAGCAGGATCACGTCTCCGGCATCGGCCTGGCGATAGAGCCTGGTCACGGCGGCTTCCAGGGTGGGTTCCCAGAAGAGGTCCACTTTGCCGGTCCAGGCCGCCTGGAAAATTTCCCGGTTGGCTCCGAAAAGTCCCACCTGGCGGACCTTGGAGCGCAGCAGATCGGTCAGCGAGGCCAAGTCTCCGCCCTTGAACACGCCGCCGGCCAGCAACCGGATGGGACGGTCCTGGCTTTCGATGGCCGCGCGCATGGCGTCCACGGTGGTGGCCTTGGAGTCGTCCACGAAGAGCACGCCGCCCTTTTCGCCCAGGCTTTCGATGCGGTGCGCCAGGGGTTTGAAGTCGGCCACGGCCCGGCGGGCCTGGTCCTCGGTCACGCCCATGGCCTTGCAGGCCAGCCAGGCGGCTTCCATGTTGGCCAGATTGTGCGCCCCGGGCAGGTGGTTGTCGGGAAAACGCCGGCTGGGCGCGAAATATACGGTGCGGGCCTTGGTGAAGGCGCGGGTTTCGAGAATGGGCTTCATCTCCAGGGGCACGATGGCCAGGTCGTCGGAGGTCATGCGCGCGAACAGGTTCAGCTTTGCGTCCAGGTATTCGGCCAGGTCCGCGTGGTAATCCAGGTGGTTGGGCGAAAAGTTGAGCAGCACGCCGACCTTGGGCCGAAAGCTCTTCACGTTTTGCAACTGAAAGCTCGACACTTCCAGCACCACCACGTCCGCCTCCTGGTCGCCTAGCAGGTACCGCGAAAGGGGCGTGCCGATATTGCCGCCCACGAACACCCGGCGGCCGGCGCTTTTGAGCATTTCGCCCACGAGGGTGGTGGTGGTCGTCTTGCCGTTGGTGCCGGTCACGGCCACCATGGGCTCGGTGACGAACCAACTGGCCAGTTCGAGTTCCGAAACCACCTGGGCGTGGGGGCAGGCCGCCAGAAAGCCGGCCAGCTTGGCCACGGGCACGCCCGGAGAGGGCACCACCATGTCGGCCCCGGCGAACATGCTTTCGGTGTGCGGGCCGAAGTCCAGGGACACGCCCATGTCGGCCAACTCGTCCCGGACGGCCGGGGACAGGGCGTCCCGGTTTCTGTCCAGCAGGCGCGTTTTGGCTCCCAGGGCGTGGAGCAGGCGCGCGGCGGCCACGCCCGAAGCGCCGGCCCCCACCACCACGGCCGTCTGTCCGGCCAGTTGTTTGTCATGCAATAGCGGGCGCATGCTTACCTCAATTTGAGCGTGCTCAGGGCCACCAGGGCCAAAAGAATGGAGAGAATCCAGAATCGGATGATGATCTTCGATTCCGGTACGCCCTTGAGTTCGAAATGGTGATGCAGCGGGGCCATGCGGAAAAACCGCTTGCCTCCCGTGAACTTGAAGTAGCCCACCTGTAGGATGACCGAGAGGGTTTCCAGCACGAACACGCCGCCCACGATCATGAGCAGGAGTTCCTGCTTGCACAAGACGGCCACGAATCCCACCGCGCCGCCAAGCGACAGCGAGCCCACGTCGCCCATGAACACCTGGGCCGGGTAGGCGTTGAACCAGAGAAATCCGAGCCCCGCGCCGGCGATGGCCGCGCAGAACACCGTGACCTCGCCCACGCCCACCACGGGCGTCACCTGCAGGTAGCGGGCGATTTGGGCGTGCCCGGCCACGTACACGAAGAGCGAGAACATGCCCGCGGTCACCACCACCGGACCGATGGCCAAGCCGTCGAGCCCGTCGGTCAGGTTGACGGCGTTGGAGGAGCTCACCACCACCAGGACGGCAAACGGCAGGTAGAACCAGCCCAGGTCCGGCTGGATGTTCTTCAAGAACGGCACGGCCAGTTTGGTGGAATATTCGGGGTCGAGCATGAGGATGAACACCGACACCGAGGCGATGGCGATCTGTCCGGCCAGTTTGGCTCGGGCCGACAGGCCCTTGTTGTGCTTGCGCACGACCTTGATGTAGTCGTCGGCCAATCCCAGCAGACCGAATCCGGTGAAGACCAGCAGACTCATCCATATATAGAGGTTGGTCAGGTCGGCCCAGAGCAGCACGCCCGCGCCGATGGCCGCGGCCATGAGCAGTCCGCCCATGGTGGGGGTGCCGGCCTTGCATTGATGGGCCTTGACGTCCTCGTGGATGTACTGGCCGCACTTGACCTTGGTCAGCCAGGCGATGACCCTGGGACCGAACACGATGGCCACCACCAGGGCCGTGGCGAACGCGTAGATGGCCCGGAACGTGATGTACCGGAAGACGTTGAAGGCCGCCATCTGGCTGGCGAGAGGCACGAGCAGGTGGTAGATCACTGGACGTTCCCGGCCTGGGCGGCCATGAAGGCGTGTGCGAACTGTTCCATGCCTTGGGAGCGCGACCCCTTGAAGAGGATCGTGCCGCCCGAAAGGCCAAGCCTCTCGAACTCGGACAGAAACGCCTCGGGAGTGGCGATCCTGGCGAAGGTGCCGCTAAAGCCGGCCTGGCCGAGGCCTTTTTCCAGACGTCCGGCCTGGGCGCCCTTGTAGAACACGGCAACGGCTCCGCTGCCGGCCACGGTGCGTCCCAGTTCCTCGTGGGCCAGGGCGCTGTAGGCGCCCAGTTCGCCCATTTCGCCAAGCACCAGCACCAGGGGCGCTCCCAGGCTTTGGGCCCTGGCCGACTCGATGGCGCGGGTCATGGACAGGGGGTTGGCGTTGTAGGTGTCGTCGATGACGGTCCAGCCGCCGCAGACGCGACAGGTATAGCGCTGTACGGGCAGGGAGGCGTTGGCCAATCCGGAAACGATCTGCTTGTCGGAAGCTCCCAGAATTCGGCTCATGGCCGCCGAGGCCAGCACGTTCTCCAGCATGTGCGGTCCGCGAAAGGGCAGGCGCGCCTCGAAGACGTCGCCTTCGAGGATCAGGCGGAAGCGTTCGCCGCCCTTGTCGTCCGGGCCGACGTAGGTGGCGTAGTAGGGCACGGCGCGCACCTTGGTGGAAAGGCCGCGCACGTCGGGAAAGGTTTCCCCGGCAGCGTCCCACAATTCCGGATAATCCATGTTGGCCAGGCCCCAGCCGCTTCTGCGCAGGGAGCCGAACAGTCTGGCTTTGGCTCGGGCCACGCCGGCCACGTCTCCCAGTCCTTCGAGGTGCGCGGGGCCCACGTTGTGCACCAGGGCCACGTCGGGCATGCAGATGTCGGCCAGTTCGTCCATGTCGCCGGGCTTGCTCACGCCCACTTCGAAGATCCAGATGCGCTGGTCCTCGCTGGCGGAAAGCACGGACAGGGGAAGGCCCAACTGGTTGTTGAAATTGCCGGGGTTTTTCATCACCGGGCCGATCTGGCCCACGATGGAGGCCACGAATTCCTTCACGGTGGTCTTGCCCACGGAGCCGGAAATAGCCGCCACCGAACCGCCGGCCCGCACCCGCCAGTAGCGGGCCAACCGGCCCAGGGCCTTGAGCACGTCGGGAACCACCAGGACCGCGGCGCGGGTGGCCACCTCGGGCAGTTCGCGCGCCGCCAGCACGGCCACGGCCCCGGCGTCCACGGCCTTGGCCGCGAAGTCGTGTCCGTCGACTCTGGTTCCGGGCAGGCAGACGAACAGTCCGCCGGGGACCACCTTGCGGCTGTCCACGCTGACCGACGTCACCTCGCGGGCGGCGTGGGCGCGGATGTTGCCGGTGGCCTGCACGGCGGCTTTGATCTCCGAGATGGTCATGCGCATCCCAATATCTCCCTCACAATGCTCGCGTCGTGAAAGGGGTGCTTCACGCCGCATATGTCTTGGTAGTCCTCGTGTCCCTTGCCCGCGATGAGCACGGCGTCGCGCGGCGTGGCCATTTCGAGGGCTTGGGCGATGGCCTCGCGCCGGTCGACCAGGGTCAGGGTCCGGCGTGCGCCGGCGAGGCCGGGCAGGGCGTCGTCGATGATGGCCTGTGGATCCTCGTGACGAGGATTGTCGGAGGTGAGCACGGCCACATCGGCCCATTGGGCCACGGCCCGGGCCATGAGCGGACGTTTCGTCCGGTCGCGGTCGCCGCCGCAGCCGAACACCGCGATCACCCGTTCGAAGTCGAGCCCGCGCAACACGCGGAGCACGTTGTCCAGGGCGTCGGGGGTGTGGGCGTAGTCCACGAACACGTTGAGGCCTTGGGTGTTGTCCACGCGTTCGAGCCGACCGGGAGCTCCGGCGCAGTCGGCCAGGCTGCCCAGGGCCGACGTCGGCAGGCCGAGCGCCAGGGCCAGACCCTGGGCGGCCAGCAGGTTGGAGGCGTTGAACGCCCCCACGAGCGGCGAGGCCATGCGCCATGTTTCGCCCGCGAACGTCATCTCCATGGAGAGCCCCCGGCCCGTGGAGGAGCGAACCGTGGCCGTGAGTTTGCGGCCGGGACCTTCGTAGGGGGTCAGGCCGTAGCCCACGGCCTGGGGAAATTCCTGGAGCAGCCTGCGTCCGCAGGCGTCGTCGAAATTGAGCACCGCCTTGGCCGGGTCGCGCAGGAAGGTGGTGAACAGACGGCGTTTGGCCTGGAAATAGGACTCCATGTCCCGGTGGTAGTCCAGGTGGTCCTGGGTGACGTTGGTCAGGGCGGCGGCGTCGAAGGCCAGGCCGGCCACGCGGTCCTGGTCCAGGGCGTGGCTGGAGACCTCCATCACGGCTCCGGCGCATCCGTCTCCGGCCATGTCGGCCAGCAGGGCGTGCAGGGTCAGGCATCCGGGCGTGGTGTTCACCGCCGGGCGGGTTTGGCCCCGCCAGCGGTATTCCACCGTACCGATCACGCCGACCGGCAGTCCGGCTCGCGCCAGGATGTGTTCCACCAGGTAGGTGATGGTGGTCTTGCCGTTGGTGCCCGTGACGCCGGCCAGCAGAAATCCGGACCGGTCCGTACCAAAGGACGATTCGGCCAGTTCGCCCAGGGCCTGGCGCGTGTCCGGGCGCACCACCAGGGCGGCTTGGGTCCGGGCGGGCCAGTCCGCGTCCGACTGGGCCACCACCCAGGCCGCTCCCTTTTCCAGGGCCTGGGGAATGAAGCGCGCGCCATCGGCGCTGGGCCCGGACACGGCCACGAACACGTCGCCCGGCTGCACCCGGCGCGAGTCGTCGCGCACGGGCAAGCCTTCCCGCACGAGGCGCTTGAGCGTGGTCCAATCCCGGGTGGTATGCTGCATCGCCATGGTCCTTATGACGCCTTGGAGAGCCACAGGGTGAAAGCCGCCTTGTCGGCGTCGCTCCAGTTCGACCCGGCCGGGGGGGCTTGCTTGCCCACCACCAGGCCGGTTCCCTTGAGCGAGGGCACCACACCCTTGCCCGCCAGGATCTCCACGGCCTTGCGCAGGGGCAGGCCCACCAGATTGGGCACTTCGGCGCTGTTGGCGGCAAGGTTCGTGGGCGGGAACGCCACGCCCATGCCTTCCGACACTTCGGAGGCTGGCACCTGGGGCGGTTCGGGCCGACGTTCCTCGGCAAGCTTCACGGTTTCGGGCAGGCGTCCCAGGTACGAAAGCGACTTGAGCGCCACCTCGCGCACGGCCGGAGCGGCGACCACGCCGCCGTAGTGGCTCGGCTCGGGTTCGTCCACCATGACCAAAATGATGTATTCCGGGTCCACGGCCGGAATAAATCCCACGAAATTGGCCAGATACTTGTTGCCGTAGCCGCCCGTGGGCTTGGCCTTCTGGGCCGTGCCGGTCTTTCCGCCGAGTTCCAGGCCGTCGATGTGGGCCTTGACGCCGGTGCCCTTTTCCTCTTCCACCACTTCGCGCATCATGAGTTGCACGTTTCTGGCCACCTGGGCGTCGAAAACCCGCACTTCGGGAGCCGAGGCGTTTTCCTGGGGCGGCTCGATCACCAGGCGCAGGGGCTTTTTCACGCCGCCGTTGGCGATGACGTGAAAGGCCTCGGCCAGTTGGATGGGGGTCACGCCGATGCCCTGGCCAAAGGAGTTGGTGGCCAGATCGAGTTTGCTCCAGGCCGAAACCGGCCGCAAAAGGCCCTTGGCCTCGCCCGGCAGGGGCAGGCCGGTGCGTTCCCCGAAACCCACCTTCTGGAAATAGGCGTTGAGTTTGCGCGCGCCCAGGTCGAGCCCGATCTTGGCCGCCCCGATGTTGGAGGACCAGCGCAGGATCTTGTTCACCGGCAGCATGTCGTAGGGGTGGGTGTCGTTTATGACCGCGATGTGCTGAAAGTTCCAGCGCCCCTTTTCGCAGTTGTACAGGGTGTCGGGACGCACCACCTTTTCTTGCAGGGCCGCGGCCACGAGAATGGGCTTCATGGTGGAGCCGGGCTCCAGCACGTCGAGCGCCAGCCGGTTGCGGGCGGCCTTCGGGTCGGCGTTGTCGCCCCCGTTGGGATTGAAAAAGGGATAGTTGGCCCAGGCCAGAATCTCGGCGCTCTTGACGTGTACCACGATGCATACGCCGGCCTTGGCGTGGTTTTCCGTCACGGCCTTGGCCAGGGCTTCCTCGGCGAAAAACTGGATCTGCGAGTCGATGGTGAGCTTGACGTCGCCGCCGTCGGTGTTGACCATCTCGCGGCCCTGGGCGTCCAGGTAGAGGCGTCTCCCGGAGGCGTCGCGCTGCACCACGTACTTGGCCCGCTTGCCGGCCAGAACCGAGTCGAAGGACTTTTCCAACCCTTCGAGTCCCTGGTCGTCGTAGCCCACGAATCCCAAAAGCTGTCCGGCCATATGCTTGTTGGGATAGGATCGGCCGTACTCCGTGGAAAGCGAGACGCCGGGCAGGCCCGCGGCCTTGATCTGGGCGGCGGCCTTGTCGTTGACCTTGCGCGCCAGGTACACGAAATTGGCGTGGCTTTGCAGCTTGCGCAGGATCGTGCGCCGGGGTTGGCCGAGTATCCGGGACAACTGGTCGGCGGTCTCGTTTACGTTGCGAATGTCTTTGGGCTGGGCCGAAACCGCGGTGAACTCCACCGACATGGCCAGACTCTGGCCGTTGCGGTCGACAATCCCCCCCCGCCGGCCCCGGTCGTACTCCGAGGCCAAGTGCTGGCGCAGAGCCTGCTCCGCGAGAGCCGGACCCTGCACGATCTGCAGAAATCCCGCCCGCACCCACAGGCACGACCACAGCAGAAAAAACAGCCCGCCCACCAGGATCAGGCGCATCCGGCTGTAGTCGCGAATCTGTTTCTGCCCTCTGCTCATGCGGGGTTTTTCCCGTCCGCGCGTTTTTCCCGCGCGGTGCGTTTCGAATCGTCCTTCTTGGACTTCTTGGTCTTTTTCCCCGGATCCTTGGCCTTGTCCGACTTTTCAAACTTGATGGGCGGACATTTCTTGCCTTTTTCCGGAATATTCTGGGCCGCCTTGAGCACCGGGGAAGCCAGTTCCTCGCCGGTCTCGGAAAGTCGCCGGATCTGTCCCGGGCGGGCCTGGCACAGGCCGTAGTCACGGGCCAGCATGCGCATGCGCTCGGGAGTGAGCAGGGTGTTGCGCTCCACCTCGAGCTTGGAGATAAGCGCCTCCTGCGCGTCGATCTCGGTCTGGAGCCGTCGCAATTCGTAGGCCATGTCCACCCGTTCGATGTTCACCCAGGTCAGGGCCAAGCCCAGCGCCAGAAAGCAGACCAGGCTGAACACCATGGAAAGCGCCCATTCCTTGCTGACACGCTTCACGTCTCGTCCCCCTCGCCAAGCGGCAGACGCAGGGCCGCGCGCAGTTTCGCGCTCCGCGCCCTGGGGTTGGCCGCCACTTCCTCCGGGCCGGCCACCAGGGGCTTTTTGGTCAAAATGCGCAGTCTGGCCTTGTGGCCGCAGGTGCACAGCGGCTGCCTGGGCGGGCATACGCATGAGGCCGCCTCGGTGCGAAACGCGTGTTTCACCATGCGGTCTTCCAGCGAGTGGAAGGAAATGACCGCCATGCGTCCCCCAGGAGCGAGGTAGGCCGGCGCCAGATCGAGAAATTCCGCCAGTTCCTCGAGTTCCCGGTTCACGGCCATGCGCAGGGCCTGAAAGGTGCGCGTGGCCGGATGGTTGCGCGCGGTGGCCCGCCATTTGGGCGGGTAGGCCCGCTCCACCAGATCGGCCAGCTCCTTGGTGGACTCGATGGGGCTCTTGGCCCGGGCGGACTCGATGGCCCGGGCGATGCGCCCGGCCTGGGGTTCTTCGCCCAGGTCGCGGATGATGTCGCGCAACCGTTCGAACGCCAACTTGTTCACCAGATTGGAGGCCGGCTCCAACCCGTCGGCGCGGCTCATGCGCATGTCCAGCGGGCCGTCGGCCAGAAAGCTGAAGCCCCGTTCGGCTTCGTCGAGCTGGGGCGAGCTTACGCCCAGGTCGACCAGCATGGCGTCGACGCTTTGCCAGCCCAACTCGGCCAGGGCCTCGGGAAAACGCGAAAACCGCATGCGTCGCAGATGAACCCGGTCCCCGTGGGGAGCCAGGGTCTCACCCGCTCTGGCGATGGCGGTTTCGTCTCGGTCGAGTCCCAGAAGCTCCACGTCTCCCCCCGAGGCGTCAAGAATGCGCAGGCTGTGCCCGCCCAGCCCCACGGTGGCGTCGAGCACGCGCCAGCCCGGGCGTACGTCCAGCAGTTCGCACACCTCCCTGACCATGACGGAGAGGTGGCGCGGGTCCGGTCCCACGCGGCCCTACAGTTGCAGCACGAAGCCGTCGCGTCCCAGCGCGGCCATGTCTGCGTCAAAGGTTTCCTCTGTGGCCCGGCGCCTCGCCTCGAACGTCTCCTTGTCCCACAGCTCGAATTTGATGCCCACGCCGGCCACGATCACGTCGCGGTCGAGTCTGGCGTAATTGCGCAGGGAGGGCGGCACCAGGATGCGGCCCTGCTTGTCTATGGTCACGTCTTCGGCTCCCGAGAGCAGAAGGCGCTGAATGTTGCGAAATCGCGTGTCCAACATGTTGCCTTGTTGCAGGGTTTGTTCGATGCGCTCCCATTCGGGCATGGGGTAGCCCGCCACGCACTTGTCGGGAGACGTGGTCAGAACGAGCCGTCCCTGGGGGGAACCCTTGAGAACTTCCTCCCGAAATTCGGGAGAAAGCATCAAACGCCCCTTCGGGTCGAGGTTTCGCTCGCTATGCCCACGAAACATGGGAGCCCCCTACACAATATCCCACTTTCTACCACATTTTTCCACTTCGTCACGCAAAGGACCGTCCATGTCAAGCGGAAAAGGGGGGGGCGCGCGGGACAGGGTCGTCGCAACGAAATGGGGAAAATTCCGGTCCGGAACGCCTCCTTTTGACAGGGGAAAAAAAGGGAAAAAATATGCCCGGATGGACAAAATTCCCTGGTGGCTCTTGCCAGTGCCACCAGGGGAAGCTATGGATTCAATAGTTGTGGAAGAACTCCCCCAAGAACCTCGACCGGAACATCCATGTCGCCAAAAAAGCAAGAATCCCTCGAGGGCCTGGAAGAAGAATACTACCAGATAAGCCCCGATATCCTTCAAAGCTTCAATAAATTTCGTCCTCCTTTGAACATTTTTCTTCTCAAGGAGGACGTGGTTCGCCTCATGCCCTATTACCGGGTGGGCGAGCGCCTGAGCAAGGAGCAGAGCGAGGAGCTCGAACGCCTGGTGGCCCAGGGGCTTATCTTCGTCTCCCGGGCGGACCATTCGGTCTACGTCAAGCACATTTCCTACCAGCTCGACCTTGTGCTCATGGATCGTCACCTCACCGAGACCGAGGTCGCCGACATCTTGCAGATCGCCCTCACCCGGCGCATGGAGGAGTTTCTCGACCAGCCGGTGAAACTGGTGGCCGACAAGCTGGTGGCCGACATCCTGGTGTTGACCGAGTACATCTGGGAAGACTTCAACCGGGCCAAGGCCGTGTCCAAACGGGTGCACACCAAGCACAGCCTGGCCAACCACAGCGTCAACTGCGGTCTGGTTGGCCTGCAAGTCTACCTCCAGGCCGCGCCGGAAGACCTGCGCACCTCGGCCAAGGGACGCCAGATCCTCGACCGCATGGCCATGGGCCTGTTCCTGCACGACATGGGCATGAGCAAACTGCCCGTGTTTCTCCGGGAAAAGACGCAGCAACTCAGCAGCGAGGAGCGGCAGAAGATCGTCAAGCACCCCCTGCTCGGGGTGGAGATGCTGACCAAGCTCGACCTGAAGATACCCGAAGTGGAGCAATGCATCCTGCATCACCACGAACGCGTGGGAGGCGGGGGCTATCCCCAGAAGCTCGCGACCATTCCCGACGCGGGCCTGTTCACGGCGGTGGTGGATTCCTACTGCGCCATGATCACGGAGCGCCCCTACGCCCCGGCCCAGGCCCCCAAGGCCGCCGCCGCGTCGCTGGGGCAGGACGCCCACTACGACACGCGCTTTTCCAAACAGCTCATGAACTATCTGGTGGCCACCCGACAGGTGTAGGCAACCAAAGAGGGCAAAGAGAACCGCGCGGCGGGGCGCCCCCGCGAGCGGGTTTTCGGTGGCTTCGACCGTGGGCGGGCGATTTACCCCCCACGGGAAGGGGCCGGGCCTTGAACGCCGGACGCGACGAACACGCCGGATGCGAGGAGCCCGGACGGCTCGTTCGTCTGGCGGGGGTGTTCGCGGGGCGGACGCCTTGGCCCTGCCACGGTTCGTCACTGTCCGGGACGGACTTCGCCCCGCCGACCGAACGACCCGGCGGCTCCTACTCCCGAACGATTTCGCTTTCCATCTGAAGGAAAACGTCCTCGGCGGAGATCACGCCGAGCACCCGTTCCCCTTCCATGACCACGGCCCAGCGCCGTTTGGTGGCCAGCATGGCTTCAAGCACCATGGAGAGCGTGTCCTGGGGGCGCAGCACGGGCACGTCGCGCTCCACCACTTCGGAGGCCAGGCGGGAAAAGCTCTTGCGGCACACCACGCGAAAGGCGTCGTCGTCGGACTCCGGGTTGGAAAACAGCAGGAGCGAATCTTCCAGGGCGCTTTTTTCCAGGAACAGCAGCAGCCACCATGCCGTCACCACGCCCCGGTATTCCCCCGTGGCCGAAGTCACCACGGCGCAGGCCGCTCCCGCCTGCTCCTTCATGGCGTTGAGCAGGAGCTTGGCGGTCTCTCTCAGATTCATGTCTTCGCGCACGGTGAGAAAGTCCGTGCGCATCACGTCCCAGGCGCGTTCTCGAAGCAGCATGAGTCCCCTCGCGTCGGTATTTGGCGGTTGCGGTCGGCGAACCCTCGTTGCCAGGACCGGTTCCTCTCCCTATAGTGCTTGAGCATTCTTGAAAAGACCTTCCCGGGGATGTTGTGGACTATATTCGGCTTACCGTCGGAATCTCCGACATGAAAATCGCCCGGAGAGCGCGCGAAGTGTTGGTCACGCACTCGCTGGGCTCCTGTTTGGGGCTTGCCGCCTACGACCCGAAAAAGGGGATTGGCGGACTCATTCACTGTCTGCTGCCCACCTCGCGCACCGCCCTGGTGGAAAACCCCTACATGTACGTGAACCTGGGCGTACCGGTCATGATTCGCCGGTTGATCAGCCTGGGGGCCTGCAAGGCCGACCTGGTGTTCAAGGCGGCGGGATGCGCCGCCATGATGCACATCATCAACGCGTTCGACACCGGGGCGCACAACTGCAAATCCCTGGTGAACCTTTTCGCAAAAAACGGCGTCACCCTGGCGGCCCAAGACACCGGCGGGTCGATTCCGCGCACCATGTATCTTTATAATGATACGGGACGCGTGGTGATCACTTCGCAGGGAAAGGAGTGGGAGCTGTGAGCGCACGCGAGGAAATACTGGCCAAAGCCACGGCCCTCCCCCAGATGCCCGTGGCCGTGCAGCGGATTTTGACCTACCTGGGCAAGTCCGACGCCGATTTTCGGCGCTTGGCCGAAATCATCGAACTTGATCCCGGCATCACGGTCAACGTGCTGCGCATGGCCAACGCTCCCTATTTCGGGTCCGCCGGTCGGGTGACCACCGTGCAGGACGCGGTGTTTCTCCTGGGCGTCAACCGGGTCTACCAACTGGTGCTGGCCTCGGGCGTGGTTCCCCGGACCAAAGGGGAGGTCAAGGGGTACGGACTGGCCCCGGGCGATCTGCTGCGTCACTCCGTGGGGGTGGCCGTGGGGGCCGAAGCCATGGCCGCGGTCCTGAGCCTGGTCGCCCCGCCGCACGTGTTCACCGCGGGCCTGCTGGCCGACATCGGCAAGACCGTCATGGGAGAATTTCTCGAACTGGACGCCAAGCCCATACTCGAACTGGCGGCCAGCCGGGACATTCCCTTCGAACAGGCCGAGCGCGAAGTGCTGGGCATCGACCATGCGGAGTTGGGCTCCCTGCTCCTGAAACACTGGGAGATTCCCGAACCGATCGTGCGTTGCGTGCGCTGGATGCTCGATCCCTGCTCGGCTCCCCTGACCGGCCTGGATATCGATCTCGTGCATTTGGGGCATGTGCTGTCATGCATGGCCGGTCTCGGCCTGGGGGTGGACGGATTGGTCTACGTGGCGTGCGACAAGAGTTTCGAACGGTTGGGCGTCACCCAGGAAGCCATGTTTACCGCCACCGAGCGCATGATCGCCGGCTTGACCGAACTGGAGCCCATGTTCCTGAACCTGTGAGGCCCTGTCCTCCGACAACGGTCTGATGGCGCCCGCGCGTCATCGCCGTACCCGCCGGGAACTCGGGATCGGCAAGAAGAGCGAAACATCCCGGAAGCGCGCCCGGAAATAAATGCGCCCGCCCTTTCTACCGCGTTTGCGCTTCGGTTTCCCCCGGCTGGCGTCCGTCGCTGACCGCCCGCACGTAGCGGCGGCAGGTGGTGTCGGCCGGGCAGAACGCGCCTTGCCAGGCGTCGGCGCACCAGGCCTGGGTGAAGGTGCGACGGTCCGCGCTCCAGAGCAGGCGCACCTGCGGATCGAACACGTCGTCCACGCAATGGTCGGCGAAGCGTCGTGGGGGAGTGAGCAGGCCGGAGAGTTCGTCCACCGTGGGCAAGCGCCAGCCGGAAAGACCGGCCAGGCGCGTCCGGTCCAGATGTTCTACATATTGGGCGGCTTCGAACCAGTCCAGGGGGTAGTCGCAGCCCGACCACTGCCACGCCAGGCCGGTGCGCCGGTCGAAGACCACCGCCCCCTGCCTGTGGAAGTCCGGGCGGGCATAGCGCAGGGGGCGAAAGAGTTCGTCCAAGCCGAACAGGCGTCTGGCCTCGTCGTCGCGGGCTTTGGCCGGGCGGTTGCGGGGGGCGTGCGCTCGGGCGTCGGGGTCCGTCTCGGGCCGGTCTTCCGGGAAGCGGTCGGGCAGGGCGCAGGCGTGGCCCAGGCGTTCGCGCCAGTGGTCCATCAAGGAGGACAGGCGCGCGGCCATGGCCTTGGCCGAGGCCGGACGCTCGGCCGGATCGGGACTCAGGGCGCTGGCGAAGAACTGGTCCCACTGCCGGTCCATGTCCGGCGAAAGGAGGCTCGGGCGACGGCTTCCCGTGGGGGGCTCCTCGGTCACGCATCCGAAAAGCAGCCGGTGGAGCACCATGGCCGCGGAATAGAGGTCGGCCTGCGGGCCGGCGCGATCCGGGTCGCGCTCCTGCTCGGGGGCGGCGTAAAAAGGGGAGCCGACCTTGAGCCCCGGAGCGTGGGCGCGGATTTCGCCGCGCAGGGCCGACAGGCCGAAGTCCGCTATTTTCACCCGGTCGGCGGCGTCCAGCAAGAGGTTCGCGGGTTTGATGTCGCGATGCACCAACCCGGCGTAATGCAGCCTGGCCAACCCGGAAAGCGTTTGCAGGACGAACCCCACGGCGCGGGGCAGGGGCTGGGGACGGCTTCCGGCTTCCACCCGCCAGCTTTCCCCCACGGTCTGGCCCAGGTCGCGGCAGAAGTATTCCAAGAGGCAATAGGGATCTTCCCCGTGTTGTCCCACTCCGAGCACCTGCACGATGTTGTCGTGCTCCAGCCGGCCCATGATGCGGGCTTCTCCCAGGAATCGGCGCAGAAGTTCGTCGCGATTCACCAGGGAGGCCAGGAATTCGGTGGGGTGAAAGAGCTTGAGCGCCGCCAGACGTCCGGTCACGGGCATGCGCACCTTGTACACCAGACCCTCGCCTCCCCGGCCGAGCAGGCCCATCACCTCGCAATCGCCGACGTGTTTCATGGTCGGTCCGGCTCCAGTCGGTCGGCGTACACGTCGGGTATGCCGGTCGCGCGGATCTTGGTCGCGGCCGCGTGCCAATCGTAGACCGTGCGCACCACGTCCAGCCGGCCGGTCGCGGACTCGTAGAGCAGAAAGGTCGCCCTGGGGTCGGCGTCGCGGGGCTGGCCCACGGCCCCGGCGTTGATCAGGTGCCGGGCGTCCGGTTCCAGCAGGATCGGGCCCGTGTCCAGGCGGGAGCGTTCCAGCTTGCCGTCGCGCAGGGTGATGCGGCGCAGCAGGTGGGTGTGCCCCACAAAACTTACCGTCTCGTCCAGGGACAGCATGGTGCGTTCCAGGCGGGCCGGACTCACCTCGTGCAGGTAGACGGAGGGGTTGTTGGGCGGAAAGCCGTGCACGAACCGGCAACCGGCCAGGCTCAGGCTGAGCGGCAGGGAGGCGATCCAGTCCCGGGTGGACGGGCGGATGCGTTGTGCGGTCCATTCCAGGGCTTGCAGCGAAATGGGATTGAACGAGCGACGAAACCCCGGGCGCAACAGCCCGAATTCATGGTTGCCTAGTATCGCCAACACCTGCTTTTCGCGCAGGAAGTCCACCACGGCGTCCGGGTCGGCGCCGTAGCCCACCATGTCGCCCAGGCAGACGACGTGTCGTTCGCGGGGGGCGCACAGGCGGTCCATTTCGGTCCAGGCAGCCAGCAGGGCTTCGAGATTGGCGTGAATGTCGGAAAAAACGGCGAACAGCATGGCGTTGTCCAAACGCGGCCGATCAGGAGGCGCGGTCGGAGTCGGTGCGTTCCAGGATGGCCAGCATGCGCACCCGGAGGGTGTCCATGTTGACGGGTTTGGTCACGAAATCGGACCGGGAGGTGTTGAGGGCGCGGCTTTTGGTGGGTTCGTCGTTGCAGGCCGAAACAAAGACCACCGGGGCCTGGGTGATCAGGCGGATGCGCTCGGCCGCTTCCACCCCGTCCATTTCGCCCTCCAGCATGATGTCCATGAGCACGAGGTCCGGCCGGATCTGGGCCGCCAGGCGTATGGCGTCCTCGCCGTTGTGCGCCACGGCGGGCACGGTGAATCCCAGTCTGCGCAGTTTCTGGCGCATGTCCAGGGCGATGATGCGTTCGTCTTCGACGATGAGAACGGCTGGTTCCATGATAGGGGCACGTGCATGCTGAATTTTCGTGCGATGACCATAAACACGCCGGCAGGGGCAGGGCAACAAAAAAGGCCGGTCCAGCCGGCCTTTTTTTGATGCAACCCGTTGAAAGATCAACCATTAAGCTCTTGCCGCAGCCAGGACTTGATCTCCGGTGTCGGCGCGTAGACCCCCTTGTTGCATCCCACTTCGTTCATGAACTTGGGGCGCAGATGCTCGGGCAGGGGCATTTCGACAAGTTCCTTGGCGTCGTCCGTGGTGCGCTTGACCAGGGAAACCATGGGCACCGTTCCCCAGGTGTTCACCACGAAATAGGTGGTGGAGTCGCTGCGATGGCGAACTGGCTTGAAATCTCCCAGCCAGCTGTTGTTTCCCCACTCCAAGTACAGGGTGACCGCGGTTTCCGGGGTCATTTCCCAATCGATGTCATATTCCTGGAAGCTCTTGAGCGATCCCATCTCCGTGTCCTCCGTAATTATTCTTTTCTTGGTTTAGATCATAGTAACCGCGAAGGGGAGAGTCAAGACCTTTTTTGTCTTATTTGCTAGACCGTGGCGCCTTCCAGGGCCAGGGCGGCGGCCTGGGCCACTGTCATGTCGCGAAGTTCCCCCGCCATGTAGAGCTCCACGGGGGTGTGGTCGGCGGCCAGGCCGGCCAGGCCCTGACGCACCGCGTCGGCGCGTTCGCCGGCCAGGGCGAGCACCAGGCCCAGGGCCAGGGCGGCCAGGGCCCGGCTGTGGGGATCTTCGTCCGACAGGGCCTTCAGGAGATCCTGCACGGCGGGCAGCACCATGGCCGGCGTCGCGCTGGCCAGCCGGGCCAAGCCCCAGTAGACGCCCCGGCGCAGCATCGGCAGTTCGAGATAGTTGTCGCCGGTTTCGCTGTCGCGTTCATCAATGTAGGAACACAGCACGCGGTGGAATTCCATGGCCAGTCCGAGTTCCGAGGCCAAAATCGAACCGAAGGCCTCGGGCACGCCCCAGGCGATGTTTCCCGACTCCTCGTTGAGACGCCACATGATCTGGCGCATGCATTCACGGGCGGCTTCGCGGCGTTGTTTCGCCAGCCGGGCCACGGTCCAGCCGAAGGCTTCCACGGCGCGCCACCGGACAAGGGGGGCCGTGTCCAGCAGGCAGGCGTAGAGCGGGCCCAGAAGAGGTTTGGGGGGATGGGCCTCGAGAAGGGTTCTGGCCTCGGCCAGATCGGCGTGGGACAAGGCGTTGAGCACGTCCCCGCGCAGAGTGCGCAGTCTACCCATAGTGTTTGCTCCTGTTTGCGGATGGGCGGGGCGGGCCCCGCCCGGTCAGCCTACCAAAAGCGCCGGTGCGCCACCAGCGTCGGGCGCGTCCAAAGCGCCCCCGGGGCCGATATTCGGGCGCGACCGGGCCGCCTTGGTGTCTTCTTTCCCTTTTTCCCAAATATCCCTATGTGGGTGGCGCTTTGGACGCGCGCTGGTATTCTGTCTCCAGCGCGCGTCCATGGGGGCGAGGCCCGGAGCCGGCCCTGGACGCGCGACTTTGATAATTGTGAGGAAACGCATGGACATCGCTTCCCTGGTGGAGTCCGCCGCCCGAGCCCACGGATTGCCCCCCGAACTGGCGGGGGCGGTGGTGCGTGTGGAATCGGGCGCAAATCCGCTGGCCTTTCGTTTCGAGCCCGGTTTTTTCAACCGCTACGTGCTGCGAAACGCCTCGGTGCGGGCCAAGCCCCCGTGCAGCCTGGAAACCGAACGCCAGGCCCGGGCCATGTCCTGGGGACTTATGCAGGTCATGGGCGAAACCGCCCGGGAATTGGGCTTCGACGGGCCGTTTCTTTCGGCCCTGACCGATCCGGCGACCGGCCTCGACTACGGTTGCCGGCTGCTGGCCAGGCTCAAGGCCCGATATCTGAAGGACCACGGCTGGCCCGGAGTGGCGGCGGCCTACAACGCCGGCTCGGTGCGGTTCGCGCCCCGGGGCTCTTTCGTCAACCAGGCGTATGTCGACGCCGTAGCCAAGGCTCTCCAAGGTCGATGGCCCAAATAAAAACGCGAATGTTGTTGATTGGTTGGCTTCTGATCCTGACGGCTTGCACATCCCAGACGGGCGATTTCGCCGGAGCCGTGCAACGAGTCCACGACGGGGACACCCTCCTTGTGGACGGCGTCAAGGTGCGCCTCTACGGCATCGACGCCCCGGAACTCGCCCAGCCCGGAGGCGAGGCCTCCCGCGATCATCTGCGCGCCCTGGTGCGCGGGGGCAGGGTGAAGGTGGTCTTCATGGACAAGGACGCCTACGGCCGCGTTGTCGGCCGGGTGTTTTTGCCCGACGGCTCGGACGTGTGCGCCGAAATGGTGCGCACGGGTCACGCCTGGGTGTATCGAAAATACTGCCGGGACTGCCGCGACCTTTTGGCCGCGGAAGCCCTGGCCCGCTGGCGGGGCATCGGCCTGTGGAGCGAAAAGGCTCCCACGCCGCCCTGGCAGTGGAGAAGACAGAAGAGGAGAAGCGCGTTTGGAAGCAAAGAAGTGGCACACTTCAAAAACTCTTTGGGTCAATGGGGCCGCTTTGGTCCTGGTGGGGCTGCAGGCCGTGATCGGCCATGCCGTGGTTGACCCCGAATTGCAGGCCGGTCTCTTGGCCGTGACCAACGCGGTGCTGCGGCTGTTCACCGCCAAGCCCCTGGCCTGACATGGAAAGCGACATCTTGCGGCCCCTGGTCAAGCAGGCCCTGCGCGAGGTTCTGGACGAAGGCGTGCCCGGTCCCGGATGTTGCGCATCGTGCGAACTCGACCCCGGGGAACACGCCCGACATCACGAGCTGTTGCGCAACGCCTTTTCCTTGCGCAAGCAGGCGCTTTCCGCCGCCGTCACTTCGCTGGTGGGCGGGGGGCTTCTGTGGCTCGGCATGGCCGCCTGGGAAAAGTTTTTGCGCGAACTGGTGCGGTGACCGCGTGGCCAGACCGCGTACGACCAAACCCCTCCGGCCGGACAAGGCCGGCGTGCGAGCCGCCAAGTTGCTCGACGAAAAGGTGCTCGACGTGCTGGAACGCCTGTTGGACGCCTCGGACGACAAGCTGCAACTGGCCGCTGCCAAGGAGATCCGGGACATCGCCCGGGGATCGGCCGAGGCGTTGGACCCGGCCGACGGCAAACCCTCGCGGGTGTTCGTGGTGACCGGCATCGAGCGACAGCCCGGCGAGGCCGAGTGACTCGGGCGGCCCTGTGGCCCGCCCATTCGAAACCCAAAAGGCCGTCGGACGGAAGTCGCGCTTTCGTCCGGCGGCCGTCGAATAATATGGCCGGGGGCTTTTGCTCCCCGGCCTTTTTTTTACCAGTGCCGATGCTTGTACCGGGGAGCGGGCGGCGGCGGAGGCGGGGGCGGCGGATAGTGTCCGTGGCGTCGCCAGTATTTGCGGGCCTGGCCGGGCGGTAGCGGGTAGGCCGGCGCATGATAGCCCGGAGGCGGCGGCGGAGCCACGTACACGGGCGGCGGGGGCGGCGGAGGCGGCCCCGCCGACAAGGTCACGCCCATGGACGGCGTTCCCACCGAGATGGAACCATAAGCCATGGCTTGCGTGGCGAAGACCGCCAGGGCCAAGGCCGTGAGAATCAGGCGCTTGATCATATCTATACCCTCCAACCCTAGGAATATCACGAATCGTGCCAAATACAATATTGCAATATTTCAAGGGGATGACAAAAAGGCGGGAAGCATTCGGTTACGAGAATTTCCCTTGCGATGACGGAAATTTCCCAGAGACGGGTACAGGACGCCCCCTGGAAATATGAGCCGAAGTGTGCGGGAAAGGAGGTTTTTTTGTCGCATGGGTCGCTCGATCGGTTATGTCGCCAGATGCCGTCGTTTTGTGATTTTCCAGTTTGTTGAAGGTGTTGGCGGAATCCGTTGTCGCGTTCGATTGACAAGAAACCGACCGGTCGGTATTTTTTGAGACATGAGCGAGGCCTGTAAAAAGAAAAAACGTCCCGAGTTGGTTCGAGCGCAACTGATGGAGGCGGCCGCGGAGATTACGGTCGAAAGCGGCCTGCCCGGTTTGTCCCTGGACCGGGTGGCCCGGCGCGCCGGGGTCAGCAAGGGGGGACTCATCCACCACTATCCGAACAAGCAGTCCCTGATACGGGGACTGTTTCAGCACGTCCTGGACTTGTTCGGAAGCGCCCTGAGGGAGCACATAGCCGCCGATCCGTGCCCGAGGAACCGATTTACCCGAGCCTACGTGGCGGTGGCGGGCCGGCTGCACGAAAAGGTGCCCGGAGGAAAGCTTTTCGGGGCGTGCGCCCTGGCCATGAGCCTGGAACCGTCGATCACCATGATGTGGAAGGAATGGTTGCGAGCGCAACTGGAACGTTTCGACGAGGATCCCGAGTGTCCGGTGCGGGAAATGCTGCGGTTCACGGCGGACGGCATATGGATCAGCGACTGTACGGGAATGTCCTCCTTGACTGACGAACGGCGAAAGCGCCTGGTCGAGCATCTCATGAGCACGGCCGGGACATGCGAAAACGAATCGGACACGGGCCGACCCGAACCGGCGCGACGCGCGGGGTCCGAAGCCAAGGCGCGCCTTCCCCGGGGGGCAGCCACCCGGCCCGGAACCGAACGGGCGGACGACATGAGGTCGCTGTGTTCCATGTTGCTGGTGGCGCATTACGAGCGGGGCAAGACCGACCTGACGTTCGCCCCCTGAGCCGTCGGGAGTGTCGCGGCGGGCGGAGCGGGTCCGGGCGCGCTGCCTCTCCCACCGGTCGGGGCCGGCCTCCCGGTCACGACTTCGAGCCGGTGTAGGTTTCCACGATGTTGGTGGTGAGCAGGGTGTTGACGGTGTCGATGGCGCTCTGGGCCTGCCCGGTCGAGAAATAGGAACTCAGAAACGACTTGTTGCTCGATCCGTAGCCCTTGAGCGTCGAGCCGCTGCTGGTGAGGGAATTGCCGCTCAGGGTGGCGCTGGTGATGTCGGACAGGCTGCCCGAAATTGCGGCGTTGGAAAACTGCTCGGCCAGGTTCTTCAGCGTGTAGGCCTGCACCGGGTCGCTGGCGTCCTCGGCGGCGGCGTTCAGGTCGTCGGCCACGCCCTTGGTGATTTCCTTGAACTTTTCTGGATCGTTGGACGAAATTTTGGAGAGTGTGGACAGCAGGGTCGCGGTCTGGGATATGGTTGCCGACGTGGAGGCCTGGCTGGAACTGGACGAGGAGTCGTCCGAATTGTTCAGGGCGTCCAACAGGGTCTGGGAGGTGGCGCTGGTCTGGGTGGAATCGACGTTCAGGGCGCCCAGGGTGGCGATGAGCGACTGGTAGTTGCTGACGGAATTGACGGCCATGGCTGTATCCTTTGCCCGGCGGGCGGTGTGTGTTCGTCGCGTGGCGTATCGGCAGGAGAGTCGCCCGCCCTGGCGGCGGAAAAGGGGAAAAAACGTCCGCCGCCCGGCGCGCGGCGCTCCCGACGTCGAGAAAGCAAGAACCGGACCGGACTGTTTTTGCCGCCGCGCCGCGCCACCCGCCGGACGGGCGGTATTGTTTTCGCGCGCCTCTTGACCTGAAGACCCGGCGGGGGCAGTCATCGCTCACGTCCAACGACGGACCTGGTCCCCGCACGGGCGTAACCAGGCACCAAACCGGGCCGGGCGCCAGCCCGCGAAAGGAGATGCGCGCATGAACGACCTCTTCGACAAGCTCTTCAAGATCGCCCTGCTGGTTATTTTGGCGGGATTTCTCTTTGTCTACGCCAGCGCGCAGGGGGTGGGACGCTACCAGTACTCGCGCGACGGCGAGTTGGATTTTCTTCTCGATACCAAGACCGGTCTCATCTACCAGGGCGGCTACATCATGAATCATCTTACGGGCAAGGAAGGGCCGGCAAAAAAATGACGCCCGAATCGGGCGTCGGTCGAAAGCGGGCGTCCGCGAAATGACGTCGGCCGTCCGGGCCGCGTTTCCCGCGTCCCCGTCCGGTTCGGCTCCCGCAGGGCGCGATTGATCCTCCCCGGTGAAACAGATATTGAGAACCAAAACGGGAGGAAACGACATGCACGTTTGCGCACTCATGGGCAGTCCGCGAAAGGACGGCAACACCAACATGCTGCTCAAACCCTTTCTGGCGGAGTTGGACCGCAAAGGGTGCGGCCATGACCTGTTCTGGCTTCACGACCTGTCCATAGAGCCCTGTATCGCCTGCCGTTCCTGCCAAGAGGATTGGAGCGTGTTCGGCTGTCCGGTGGAGGACGATCTTCAGGCCATCTTCGATTCCATCCTGGCCAGCGACCTAATCGTGCTGGCCACGCCCATCTACTCTTTTTTTTGCACGCCGCCCATGAAAGCGGTGCTGGACCGTCTGGTCTACGGCATGAACAAGTACTACGGCGACAAGAAAGGCCCCTCGCTCTGGGCCGGCAAGCGCGTGGCCATCATCACCACCTGCGGCTACAAGCCCGAAAAGGGCGCTGACCTCTTCGAAGAAGGGGTCAAACGCTACTGCAAGCATTCCCAACTGCGCTACGCCGGCATGTTGGCCGAACGCCACCTGGGCTACGACACGGTCTTCTGGAGCGAGGACAAGGGCGAACGGGCCACGGCTTTCGCCGCCGGGCTGGTCGGGGTCTGATCGGACGGGAGGGGACGCCCGGAAGGGACGTTTGCGCCGTATGCGACCCCGGGCCGCGCGACGCGGCGAGGTTTTGTCCCCAGGACGCACGGAAAAGGGCTCCGGCAGAAAAAGCCGGAGCCCTTGCTTTTGTGTTTTCGCACCCGCAGGCTACTGGCCGTTCACGATGCGCCAGGTGCCGTCCGGCTGGCGGCAGGCCGTTCCGCGTCCGGTTTCGGGCTTGCCGTCCACGTAGATGGTTTCGGTGAACTCGCGGCAGGGGGCTCCCTGGGCGTCGTAGTAGGTGTTCACCGGCCGCACGGTGTAGCGCTGGTTGGTGTTGGGGTTGGTCCACTGGGCCGGGGCGTTGTCCCGGTTGTACTCCAGGGAGTGGGCCACCTGGCGGCGGTCGTAGTCGTCCCACTGGCTGCCCAGCCAGCCGCCCACGGCCGCGCCCACAACCACGCCCATGATGGTGCCGAGCGTCTGAGCCGCCGGATCGTGCGACCAGATGGCCGCGCCGGCCGCGCCTCCGGCCGCTCCGCCGGCCACCATGCCCACGTCCCGTTTGGTGAGTCTGCCGTCTTCGGCGCAGGCGGCCAACAGGCCGACCAGGGCCATGGCGGCCGCGATTCGCTGCAAGGTTTTCATTGTGATGCACCTCGTCTTGTTGTCGTGTCGGCCGGGTTTCGCCGGTCGAGCGATTCAGGCCCTTCTAACCGGTTGTCCCGGTGATGGAAACACGGAATTTTTTGCAGAATTTCACCGGGTTGTAACTGGTTTTGGCCTTGCGCAGCCCTTCGTCCCCCAGGTCCTGCTCGCGGTTGACCCAGGTGTAGGGGCGTTTCAGGTCGGCCAGAAACATCTGATTGATGGCCTGGTACACGCCCTTGTAGTCCGAATGCCCCTTCTCGAAGTGGATGACCAGGGTGTCGTCGTCCAGGGGTTCGGCCACGGTGTAGGCCACCATGCGGCCGTTTACCCGGATGCCGCCGCCCAGCAGGTCGGGCAGGTTGTCCCACTCCTTCACCACCCGCGAGATGGCCTGGTTTTCCGCGGCCAGGGTGAGGTCGCACTCGGCTTCGCGCCATTGGCACCATTCGAGCTGCATCTGCAACACCTCTTCGATGCAGTCCGGGGTGAGGGGGCGGTAGTCGTAGGCGTAGAGCTTCTTGAACTGCGCGAGCAGGTTCTTTTTCTTGTGAAACCGGTTGCCCGACAGACGCACCAGCTCGTCCACGCTGTAGACGTAGTCCCAGTGGTCGCGGGCTTCCTGGGCCACCATGCGTTCTTCGGGCAAGGCCTTTCGCCAGATGTCCACCAGCAGTTCGGGCACGCGGGTGAGCACGCCGCCCTGGGCCAGGGTGGGGCAGTTCGTCCAGTCCATGTCCGGCCAGGGGCCCACCGGGGCCCAGTTCACGACCTCGGGAATGGTCTGGCGTATCCAGACGTGGGTGTCGCCGAAGGACCATTCCAGGCCGTAGGCTTCGGCCCAGCCCCAGAGGTTGACGAAGGAATAGTCGGACGTTCGTTGCGGGCACTTGGCCAGCCGGCGCAGGTATTCTTCCCTGCCGGACAATGTCAGGGGGGTGTAGGCCCTGTTCACGGGCGCTCCTTGGGTTTGATCATGGAATAAGCGGACCAGTTCTTGAACGTGTAGACGAGAAAAAGGGTCGACGCCTGGAACATCTGCGACAACAGCATGGAAAGCCAGACGCCCTCGGCGGTTCCCCAGGCGTGCCAGCCCAGCCACCAGGCCACGGGCAAGCGCACGCCCCAGATGGAGACGCCGAACACGACCAGATTATAGACCGTGGCCCCGGCTCCGGTCAAAGCCCCGGCCAGGATGAGTCCGGTCAGGGTGAAGGGAGCGGCCAGGATGTTGTAGCGCAGATAGAGCCGGGTCTGGGCGATTACCGCCGGATCGTCGCTGAAAATCATGGAAAGCTCGGGCAGAAAATGCCACACCGCCACGGCCACCAGGCCCATGAGGGCCAGTCCCAGGGCCCAGATGCGATAGCCCATGCGTTTGGCCTCGCGCGGGTCGCCCGCGCCCAGGCAGTGGCCCACCAGGATGGAGGCCGACAGGTTGAAGGCAAAGGCGGGCAGGAACACGCCGGATTCGATGCGCGCGCCGGCCGCGAATCCGGCCAGGGCCTCGACCCCGCCCCGGGGCAGGCCGCCGGCGATGGCCAGAAGCACCAGATAGCCCGTGTGCCATACCACCTGCATGAGGCCCGAGGGCAAGGCCACCTTGAACAGGTAGGGCGTGGCCGCCGGAATCCAGCGCCAGGGAGGCAGCATGCGCCGGCGCAACAGTCTGGCCCGGCGCATGAGCCAAAGATTGAGGACCGTGCCCGCGGTCACGGACCAGAACGTGGCCCAGGCCACGCCCCGGTAGCCCATTTCCGGCAGGCCGAACCGGCCCAGTCCCAGGCCGAAGTCCAGCCAGGCGTTGATCAGGCAGACCACGGCCATGGAAGCCAGGGGCAGTTTGACCATTTGATGGGCGCGCAGCACCGCGCTCGAAATGAGAAACACCGAGTTGGCCGGCACGAGCAGCAAAAAAATGAAGAGAATGTCTTCGGCCGGCGCCCGCACCGGACCCGGGACGTTCAAAAGGTCGAGAAACAGGCCCCGGGAGAACAGGCCGAAGGCCAGAATGGCCAGACCGAAGCCGGCCCCACCGGCCAGGCAAAGGCCGGCGTAGCGTGTGGCGCGCAGGCGCTTGCCCGCTCCCAACGACTGCGTGATGGTGGCCACCGAGCCGTTGGCCACGGCGATGGCGACCATCTGAAAGAAAAACAGGGCCTGGGAGATGAGCCCCATGGCGGCCTGGGCTTCCCGGCCGATCTGGCCGGTGACGTACACGTCCGCCACCCCGATGCAGAAATTGCACAGCATCATGAGGATTTGCGGCCACGTGAGCCGCCAAATGGAGCGGTACGGTCGGGAAAGCGCGGCGGTCATGGGCAAAGCCCACTACGGGAGGAGCCCGGCATGGTCAACCTGTCTCGGGGTCTCTTGTCTAGACCATGGCTATGTGTTAAGAATAACATAAGAGCGGAAAAGGACACTCCTGCGTGAAGACCATCACTCCCACCGTACGCCTGCGTCTGTGGCTGGAAACAGAGGACGGCATGCTCCTTGGCGTTGGACGGGCCGCCTTGCTTGCCCATATTGAAACGTGCGGGTCGCTCAACCGCGCGGCCAAGGCCATGGGCATGTCCTACCGCGCGGCCTGGGGTCGGCTCAAGGCCACGGAAGAGCAGCTCGGCACCCCGGTGGTGGCCAAGGCCGCCGGACGCAAGGGGTTCGAGCTTACCGAAGAGGGCCGCCGTCTGGCCAGCGCTTTTCGAGCCTGGCATGCCGAGGTGGAAGCCTACGCCCTGGAATGCGGCGGCAAGTATTTTCCCTGGACCATTCTCCCCTACCAGGACAAAGGAAACGACGACTCCCATGGATAGGACGGTGTGCGGCCTGCCCCGGCCGGACTTTTTGGAACGCATCACCGCGTTTCACGGTTATGCCGCCCCGGGGCTCATCGTGGGCGGCTTTTTGGTGGACGCGGCCCGGCGCAACCTGCCCGAAGGCATGCTTTTCGAGGCCCTGTGCGAAACGAGCTGGTGCCTGCCCGACGCGGTGCAGTTGTTCACGCCCTGCACCACGGGCAACGGCTGGATGCGGGTGAAGAACCTGGGCCGCTACGCCCTGGCCCTGTACGACAAGCATACGGGACACGGTTTTCGGGCCAGTCTGGACCCGGCCCGGCTGGAGGCCTATGTCGAATACCGGGACTGGTTCCTCAAGCGTCGTCCCAAGCGCGAGCAGGACTCGGATCTGCTCCAGGATCAGATCTTCGAGGCCGGGATGTCCGTTTTGCGCGTGCGGCCCGTGGTTGCGGGCCCGGGCTGCCTGGGGCACCGGGAAAAGGGAGCCGTGGCCGTGTGCCCGGTCTGCCGCGAGGCCTACCCGGCGCGCGACGGCGGGGTGTGCCTGTCCTGCGCCGGGCATGACCCCTACGTGCGGCCGGTTCTCGCCCCGAAACTGACGGCCCTGCCCGTGGAAGAGGCCTCGGGCCGCACGGCCCTGCACGACATGACCCGGGTGGAGCCTGGCGTCTCCAAGGGCGTGGCCTTTGCGCGCGGCCAGGTGTTCACCGGTTCGGACCTGTGCCGGCTGCAACGCATGGGGCGCAACCGGGTCTATGTGACGGAATCGGGGGAACCGGGCCAGGCCTTTGTCCACGAGGACGACGCGGCCGCCCGGCTGGCCGGGGCGCTGTGCGCCGGGAGCGGGCTTCAGGCCCAGTCCGGCCCGCGCGAGGGCAAGATCACCCTGTCCGCCGCCCAAGCGGGGCTTTTCACCGTGGACGTGGACCGGCTGGCCGCCCTGAACGCTTTCGGGCAGGTGGCGCTTTCCACGCTTCACGACGCCACGCTTGCCCGCGCAGGGCAATCCCTGGCCGGGGTTCGGGCCATTCCGCTCTACATCGAACGCGAGACCCTGGACCAGGCCCTGGGGCTTCTGGCCCAATCTCCGGTGCTTGCGGTGCGTCCCCTGCGCCGGGCCAGGGCCGGCGCGCTCATCACCGGTCAGGAGGTGGTCTCCGGCCTGGTGGAGGACCGCTTCGCCCCCATTTTGCGCCAAAAGCTGGAGGCCCTGGGATCGAGCCTGGAAACGGCCCGTCTGGTCCCGGACGACCCAGGGGCCATCGCGGCGGGGGTGAAGGCGCTCGTGGACGCCGGCTGCGACCTGATTTTCACCACCGCGGGCATGAGCGTGGACCCGGACGACGTGACCCGCCAGGGCCTGGAACGGGCCGGGGTGCGGGACACGGTGCGGGGGATGCCCCTGCTGCCGGGTAACATGGCCCTGGTGGGGCGGGTGGAAAAGGCGGACGTGATCGGCGTGCCGGCCTGCGCCCTGTACCACCGCGTCACCAGCCTGGACGTGCTGCTGCCCCGCGTTCTCGCAGGGGTTCCGGTCACGCGCGCCCTGGTCGCGCGCCTGGGACATGGCGGGTTCTGCATGGGGTGCGAAACGTGCGGGTTTCCGCATTGTCCGTTCGGAAAGTGAAAGCGGCCGCGCTGTGCGGCCCGTCAGGAGCCGCCGTGGGGGGCGGCCTGTCGCGCGGGGCGAACAGGGGGCGTCGGCGGCGTTACTCCAGGCTCACGCCCTGTTCGCGGCCCTTGTGCTCCACGAGGAGCTTTTCCAGGCCGAATTTTTTTACCCGGTAGCCCATCTGGCGAAGCGTCAGCCCGAGTTCCCTGGCGGCGCGCGACTGCACCCAGCCGTGACGCTCCAAGGCGGCGATGACCTCGCGCTTTTCCATGTCCTTCAGGCTTGCGGCCTGCGGTTCGGCGTGGGGCAGATGCCCGGGCGCCGCGGCCGTTGTGAAGAAATAGGGCGGAATGTCGCTCAAGTCGATGCGTTCGTCTTCGACCATGATGGAGAGCCGCTCCACCAGATTTTCCATCTCGCGCACGTTGCCGGGCCAGTCGTAGCGCACCAGACAGTCCAGGGCCTTGGGCGTGAAGGAGAGGCGGCGTCCGTATTCGCGCGAGAGCTTGTCCAGGAAATGGTTGAGCAGCGCGGGGATGTCCTCCCGGCGTTCGCGCAGGGCCGGCACGCGCACGGGAAACACGTTCAGCCGGTAGTAGAGATCTTCGCGAAACTCCCCGGCGGTCACGGCGTCGGCCAGGTCGCGGTTTGTGGCCGCGATGACGCGCACATCCACCTTGCGGGTCTTGACTCCGCCCAGGCGTTCGAACTCCCGTTCCTGCAGAAAGCGCAGGAGCTTGGCCTGTATGGAGCCGGGCAACTCGCCGATTTCATCCAGAAAGACCGTGCCCCGGTCCGCCTCTTCCAGGCGTCCGGGCTTGGAGGCTACGGCTCCGGTGAAGGCCCCTTTTTCGTAGCCGAACAGCTCGGATTCGAGCAGGTTTTCCGGCAAGGCGGCGCAGTTGACCTTGATGAAGGCGTACTTGGCACGGTCGGAGAGCTCGTGGATCATGCGGGCGGTGAGGGTCTTGCCCGTTCCGGATTCGCCGAGCAGAAGCACCGTGGCCCGCGTGGGCGAAACCTTTTCGATCATCTGGTGCACGCGCACCATGGCCTGGCTCTGCCCCACGATGAAGAAGCGCTGGTAGCTTTTGGAGAGCTTGACCCGAAGCGACAGGTTTTCGCGCTTGAGCAACTCCTCTCTGGCGCGCACCTGGCGGTTGATGAGCACGAACTGCCCGATGAGCGTGGCCACGATGGAAAGCACGCGGATGTCTTCCTCGAAATTCACCTCGTCGCCGAAGAGTCGGTCCACGTTGAGCACACCCAGGGGCTGGCCGTTGGCCACGATGGGCACGCCCAGGAAGGAAATCTGTCCGCGCTCGAAGGAGCGCGACTGGGTGCGGTCGAGAAACAGGGGTTCCTTGGCGATGTCCGGCACCACGAAGGGCTTTCCGGACTGGAAGATGCGTCCGGTCACGCCCTCGTCGAGCTTGTACACCCCGCGTTTTTTTTCCTCGGCCGAAAGACCGTGCGAGGCCAGGATGAACAGGGTGCCGGTTTCCTCGTCGAGCAGGGTGACCGTGGCCCGTTTCATTTCCAAAGTCTCCGAGAGGATATGGAGCATATCGCTGACGGTCTGGTCCAGATCCAGGGCCTGCCCGATGATATGCGCAATATCGTTGAGGACTTTGAGTTCGAGGCTGCTGGTCGGGTGCATGGGGCTCCAGGGGTTTGTGGCGAGCTTTTTTTCTAGATAAATACAAAATTGTAAATTTGCAAGAACAAAAACCCCCTTTTTGACCGGATAACGGAAGAAAGCCAATTTTGTATATTCCAATGGAGGCCAACGCGTCGGATTTCGTGAGCCCGTTCGGTCGGTTGTCGAAAAGGAAAAACGGTCCGGCCTGGGGCGATTGCCGGCGTGCGACACGTTCAACCTGGGACCGTCGCTTCCCCGAGAGCCGGAGAGTCGGATTGGGGGCGTGGACAGACGTGGGACACCCTGTATTTCCACGCGATGTCACGGATCGGGGGCAAAAGGACGGGGGCGGCGGCCAGTCTGCGGGCGCGGTTGCAAATTTGAAAAAAGCTTTCGTCTTCAGGCTGTTGCGTCGCGTCGGATGGTTTCCAGCCCGCATGCGCCCAGCAGCATGTCGAGCAGGACGCCGGCGCAATGGAACCCGGCGTATTTCCCGGCGGCTTTGGCGGAACGGAGGTCGTAGGTCTGGTGGTTTTCCAGATAGCGTTCCAGGGCTTGCGCCGCGGCCTGGGTCGAATGGCCCGCGATGAGGGTGTAGCCGCATCCGGCCAGGGCCGCCTCCCTGGCCAGGGAGGTGCGGTCCGCCACCACCAGGGGCACGCCGCAGGCGATGGCCTCCACCACGATCTGGGACGAGCGGTCCACGTACTTGGCCGGATCGTAGGGCAGGAGCAGGGCGTCGAAACTTTCTATGAGTTCGAGAAAGGAGTCGCCGGTCAGGCATCCTTCGAGGAGCCGCACCGCTTGGCCGTGTCGAGACAGCTTGCGTCGGAAGGCGTTGGTGGCGGTGGCGCATCCCAGCTGGATGGTGAAGCGCAGCCCGGGGTGCTTGGGCAGCACCAGGTTGATGATGTCGGGCAGTTTTTCCACGCCTTGTTCGCAGCGCCCTTCGCCCACGAAGCCGATGTGCAGGCAGCGGTCGGGGTCGGCCAGGCGTGCCGAGCGGTCCCCGGGGCCGCGTTGCAGGGGCACGGGATAGACGGGGCAGGGCTTTTCGGCAACCCGTTCGATCTGGCGGGCGATCAAGTCGTTGCTGGCCCCCACGTGGGCCTTGGCCTGGCCGACAAGGGGCTTGAGGGCCAGGCGAAAGGTTTGGAGCGCCAAGGCCTTGTAGGTTTCGCGCACGTGCTCGAACCCGTGGTTCTGAAAAACAAGGACCAGATGGGGGCGACAGTCCTCGGGCAGGCCCAGGTACCATGCCGCCACCCCCAGGGCGGTCTTGGGCTGGGCCGTATGCACGAGCACGATGTCCGAGGGGGAGACCGCGGGGGGGGGCAACTCCAGGCGTAGGCAATGGGTGGTGAGCTCCGCGCAGATGAGAAAGTCTTCCAGAAAGGCGCACTGATCGTCTGTCGAATAGGGGACGTAGGGCGAGGTGGTGAGCACGGGCTTGGCGCGCAAGGCGTCCACCACGTTGGGGTCGCAGTCGTGATGCACGTAGAACTCGCAGGGCAGGCCGATCTTGAGGCATTCGAGCAGCAGCCCGAAATTGTAGGGAAAATGATGGCCGTGCGGAAACCGCATGCCGTGGTCGAGCACGATCAGGCGCGAACGAAAGCCCCCTGCGTCGCCCAGGCGCAGGTCGGAGGGCAGGGGCTCGTCGCTGAGCGGTCGGTTGTTTGGCATGTCGTCGAGGGTCAGTGACGCGGCGGGAGCGGTGGCGTCCATGCGGTCATCCTTTCGCGGCCTGGACCGGGGAGTGGGCAAAGCGCGGACAAGGCGATGCGGTTGAGGCGTTTTCGGGGCGGTCCGCGCCGGGGCGGGCGGGGGAGGGGGCGCGGCGTTGTTCCAGGGCGGCGGCCCTGGCATGACAGAGGGCCGCCTGGTCGGGTCGGCCCAGGGCGTCGAGCGTTTCGCCCAGGCGGCGGCAGAGGGCGGCGTCGGCAGGATCGGCCTGCACGGCGCGGGCCAGCAGGCCCACGGCCGCGTCGAGTTCGCCGGCCCTGGTCGCTTCGTCGGCCAGGAGCGACAGGGTTTCGGATTCGCGAACGGGCGCTCGCCCGGCCGAGGCCGCCGGATCACGTGGCGCTTGGGCGGCCGGGGCGTGTTCCGAACGCGCCTGGTCGGCCAGGCGTCTGAGCTTTCGGGTGCCGTCGCTTTCGGCCAGATAGCCGTCCAGGTTCGCGCCGGCGTAGCGGGCCAACCGCCCCCGGCGCCCCAGGGCGGCCAGGGGCGATCCTTCGATTTCCGCCGTGCCGGAAACCTGCCAACTGTCGAGCGGCAGGGACTTTCTGTACCGCACGGTGTCGGCCCTCTGGGCGTCGGTCTCGCCGGGCAGGCCCACGGTGAAGGTGCCATGCACGGTGAAACCCAGGGATTTGAGGTGAAACGTTACCTCGCGGGCCAATTCCAGGTTCAAATTCTTGCCCACGATGTTGTCGATCACCCACTGGTTGCCACTTTCGAAGCCGATCTTCACCCCGAAGCAACCGCTTTCGCGCATGAGTCGCCACACGGGCCGGGAGATGGTGTCCGCCCGGCACATGGCCGACCAGGGCAGGCCGATTTTGCCCATGACGGCGCACATGGCCTCCACGTGGTCGTCGCCCAGGTTGAAGGTGTCGTCGTCGAAATAGATGCTTTCGTACCGGTAGCGCTTGACGATCTGTCCCAGAAAATCGGCCATGCGTTCGGGGCTGTATCGTCTGACCGAGCGCACTCCCGAGCCGTCGGGGTCGTTGCCGGTCATGACCGCCGGCCAGACGCAGAAGATGCAGCGAAACGGACAGCCGCGCGAGCTCAGCACCTGGGCCTGGGGAAAAACCTGCCCCTTGGGGTTGGCGTCCCAGTAGCGGTGGGCGTGCAGAGGGTCGAGGTAGGGGTGGGGCGCGTTTTCGAACTCCTCGGGGGTGAGCAGGTCGTGGGGATGCAGTCCCCCTTGACCGCTCAGGGCCTTGACGCATCCCTTTTCGTATTCTCCCTGGATGACCGCGAAAAGGGGGTGTTCGTCCAGCAGGGCTTGGCCCAGACAGGCGATGGGACCGGCGAGCAGGATCTTCGTGCGCGGCTGGCGGGCGTGAAGGCGTCGGATCAGGGCCTGGTCGTGGGGCCAACTCGGGGAAGCCGACTCGATGACGATGCAGTCGAAGTCTTCCTGGCGCAAGAAGGCGAAAAACGATTCGTAGGATTCGCGAAGCGCCAGCGAGTCGCGGAACGCCACGCGCGCCTGGGTGTGTCGGGCCGCGTATGTCGCGGCGGCGCCGAGAAAGAAGGGGTAGGGCAGATAGTCGCCGAAACGGGGACGATCCGGCCTGGACCGCACGGCCAGGGTGAAGGGCCAGCGCGATCCGGCGCGAACCCCGGCCACGGCCGGACCGGCGGAGGACGTGTCCTCCCACCAGGGGGGATTGCTGAACAGAACTTTCATGGCGGTCGCTTTGCCCGGTCATTGTTGCCGACTGGTTGAAAAAGCAAGCAATGTGCCATGGCCGACGGGCTTTGGTCTGTGCCTCGGGGAAAAGCGGCGAGCCCGGGGGATACGGACGTTGCCGTGCGGTCGGACGGGGGGAACGTTTGCAGAAAACCGGTCGGCGGGCGGTCGAAATTTCGACCGCCCGCCGTTTTGCGCGAAGGCAACGACGCCTCCGCGTCCGATTGTCGCGGTTTTCGTCGGCTCTTTGACGTCAGCGCGTTGTCACGCGCTCTTGCGGAGCGTTTCGTCGTGGTAGGCGCGAAAGGCGGCCACACCGGCCTTGCCCATGTAGCGTTCCAGCATCCTGGAGTCGGTGTTCATCAGGTCCACCACGACCAGGCCATCCAGGGCGTCGCTGAAGTCCTTGTCCACGTTGAAGGCCAGGAGCTTGCCGCCCATCTTGAGATACTGGCGCATGAGTACCGGCAGGCCGGACTTGTCCGGCTCCAGGTCGCTGACCAGTTCGGAGAGGCTTTCCGCGTCCTGGCACAGGGTGCGGGCCGCCCCGCCCAGCCAGCGGCCGCCGCGCAGGGGTTTGCGCGGCCGCACCAGGCGGGAGAGGGCGGGCAGTTCGCCCAACCCTTCGAAATAGCGGGCGATGAGTTGGCGCGAGGAAAGCTGGTACTGCCCGGTCACGCTCACCGGTCCAAAGAGCGTGCGATACCGGGGCTGCCTGGCCACCACGGCGCCGATGCCCTTCCAGAGCAGAAGCAGGGCGTTGTAGCTTCTTTGGTATTCGGGACGCACAAAGGACCGGCCCATCTCCAGGGCGGGACCGAGTTCGCGCAGGAAGGCGCCCTTGAGCCGAAACAGGGTGGACACGTAGAGCCCGCCCGATCCCAGCCGGTTCACGATTTCGTCGGTACGTCCCAGGCGATAGGCGCCGACCACCTCGCTCGTGCGTCGATTCCAGAGAAACAAGTGGGAATAGTGATGGTCGAACGCGTCCAGGTCGCAGGCCTTGCCCGTGCCTTCTCCCACCTTGCGAAACGACAGCTCGCGCAGACGGCCGATTTCGCGCAACACCAGGGGAATCTGCCCGGCCGAGGCCTCGAACACGCTGTATTCGCCATTTTCCAAAAGCAGGCAGGCGGCGGGCAGGGCGGCGACCTCGGCGGCCAGCAGCCCGGGAGCCGTCGGAGCAATGAGCGACTCCCGGCGCGTGCGGCCCACGACGGGAAGCCAGCGGCGCAGGCGGGATTTGGACGGCGCGCGTCCGAGCATCTCCACACGCAGGCGCAGGCGCTGGCTGACGGCGTCATCGTCCAGTCCGGCCAGCTTGGCGGCGGGAATGGGCGCGCCGATGCGCACATCCAGGGTCTTTTTGGCCTTGTTGACGAACTCGCGGGGCAAGAGCGCGGTGCGCAGCCTGGGATGGATGAGCCCCGCCAGATGGAACATGGGACCGTTGTTTCCGTGGAAATGCACCGGCACCACGGTGGCCCCGGTCTTGCGGATGAGCCGGGCCACGTTGGGGCTCCAGGGCGCGTCGGCCACCCGTCCCCGGCGCAGGTCGAAGGAAGCCACTTCGCCGGCGGGGAAAGCCCCGAGCAGTCCGCCGGAACGCAGCCAGCCCAGGCTCTGCTTGAGGGGCGCGATGTTGGTGCGCGTGGCCCCGGACCCGCCGAAGGGGTTGACCAGGATAAAGAGGTTGGCCAGTTCCCCGATGCGTCCAAGCAGGGAGTTGGCCAGTATTTTCACGTCCGGACGCACCCCCAGCAGCATGTCGGCCAGGATGACGCCTTCCACCCCGCCGAAGGGATGGTTGGCGACCACGACCACGGGGCCGGTTTTGGGAATGCGTTCCAATTCAAGGGGGCTGACGCGCACCCCCAGGGAGTAGATGCGCATGACCTCGCGCAGAAAATCCCGGCCTGTGCATTCCGGGGCGATGTTCTGGTAGCGTCGGTCGAGGCCGTCCAGGGCGAGCAGCCTGGAAACGGGTTTGGTCACGGCCTGGAGCACGGCCTTGGCCAGCACGTTCTTTGTGGGAGGTCTCAAGGCGAAGACTTGGCTTCTTTGCGGATTGTTCACGACGCCCTCCTCGCAAGCGATGTCTGATTCGAGGAAATAGCCGGGCCATGTCGCCGTGGAGTGAAGGATGTGTGACCGTTTTGGGAGTGGAAACGGCGCCACCCGCGTTCAGGCGCTTGGCGCACGGGGTACGGGAGGAGCGGGTGAACAATGCCCGGCCAGGGAGCGGACAATCACATTCGAAACGGACTCCGTGTGCGTGAAGAGCTGACGTGCGTGAAGCGGCGTGGCCAGAAAGGCGCGGCACGGGGCTGTCCAGCACGGGGGCGAGCGCCGCGGTGCTCCGCCCGGTCAGATTTGACCGGGCGGAGCGGGTGGTGCCGTTTGCAAAGAGGGAGGCGTGCCGAGGAGCTGCGGAAACCTGCCGCGTTTTCGCAGCTCGCAGGCGCTGTAGCAGCCCGTTGAAACAGTCGCTTCTTGCAGCCTGTTCAAAAAACTAGCTGGCAAGGCCCGAGAAAAAGTCAATTCTGATGCGGAGTTGGCATCCGTTGAGGGTTTGCTTGTTTTTCGCAGCAACGCAGCCAGCAAGAATCTTTCAACAGGCTGTTAGAGGATAAACGGGGCGATGGCGATGATGAGAGAGAGAATCTTGGAAAAAGCCTCGATATATTTTTCGGCACTTTCCAGATTCGACTTGTTTCGCTTGAGTCGCTCCGTTTCCGCTTCCAGGTCGCGTATCGCCTGTTTGACCTTGCTGTCGCTTTCGCTCAGCCTTTTGTAAAGGCGATCCACATACTTCGTGTGGATTTGGACCTGGATCGCAATCAATTTGTTCACCTCGTCCTGAGTCGTGCATTTCGACAGGGCGAGCGGCAACGCAAGTGTTGTTTCTATGTCGGCCTGGCTCAAGGCGGTAAGCGATTCAGAGGTAAGATCAGTCATGTGTTCCTCCTCGGTTGAATATTACACGGTGCGTGCAGTTGCTAGCTTGTTGTCTTGGATTCGCTTAAGATTTTTACAAATTGTTGAAGGTTTGCGGCCAACGCATTGATAGCGGCGAGATTGAGCGTCTTGCCGGAATTGAACTCTTCGTGGGCGGTAATGAGTTGCTGCAAAAGATCGAGGCAGGTGTTATAGCTGTCATCAATTGATGCGAGTTTTCTCGCAGAGAGAAACTCGAGTGCCGCTCTGATACCATTTTGCATCATTTCCTTTTGTAAACCAACGGGCTTGAAGTCCTTCTTGAGAGTGAAGTAGTTGTCGCATATGAGATCGTTCAAGAGAGGGCTGCAATCAAGCGCTCCGATTTCGAAGAGCGATTGCGTCGCGGCATACCGCTTCGCCGCAAAAACCTTTGCCGCAGTGACATATTCTTCCCTGACGTTCTTGTCTGAAAGCAGGGTGTGCATGGCCTTCAATATTGTAACGATACGTCTGCTTGAAGCCTTGATCTGCATGAGCTGTATCTCGGATGCAAGCAGTCCTCCAGCGAAGGATCCGGCCTTGATAGCCGTGTCTGTGAACGGAACTTCCTTTTTGATAAGTGTTGCATACAGATTCACTGAGGTCATCGCGCCTTCGGTTGCCGTCTGGAACTGCGTTGACGCATCGTAAGCGCACAGTGCGGTGAACGCCGTATACGTTTCGCCAAGCTTATCGAATACGGCGGCCCGTTGCGCAAGTTCCTTGTAGGAGGCCGCAAGCTTCTCTATGTCTTTATCGACATCCGCTCTCGTGGCGGTGTTTGTTGATTGGCCGTAGAGGAACTTGATGCTGACTTCCGTCTTGTTGAATTCGTCGGCAGTTACGAGGATTGCATTTTTTGCTTGCAGTGTAGAGGTTTTCCCCGTGGCCCCCATGTTTGCCGCGGCGGTGATCCTGCTTGACGCGCACCCGGACAAGGTGGCGGCAAGAAGGCAGGCGACAAGAAGGACACCTTTCAGTTTAATGTGATACTTGCTTTGTGATTTCATCGGCTTAACCTCCTCCTGTGTGTGCGTCTTCAAGATGTCGAGGCCTGGCTCCCTTGTCAAAATGACGGCGCGTTGGACGATTTGTTCGATCGCGTTGGGCCCTGTGCTATAGCGTCTCCCCTGTCAGTGGGCATGGTCATGAATATTTGTCTGAAATGACTCTGTTTTCTTTCGCCAACTCAATTGGTTCGTTTTACTTGTTAGAGTATTTCATCACTAGTCGGTAAATTTTGTTTTTGTCAATATTGATTTCAAATACTGCGTTGAAATGTGTTGCCAGGCACGATAGTTCGCGTGGTATTGCACTGGAATTCCAAGGAATAAATACTCCATCACGAATAGTGTGAGTTTCGGTATCTCTGATTCGTTCAGAAGTTGTTTTCTATAGAATCTGGAGGGTCCGTGACGAAGGGGGGAGTATTGTGTGTCCTTGTCGGGAACATGCGAAACGACCAGCCTCATCAGTCCGTTGGAACAGGCGATTTATGCAGCCTGTTCAAAACATTTGCTGGCAAGGCGCGCAAAAGAGTCACGCTCGAAGGGGAGTTGGCATCCGTTGAGGGGTTGCGTTTTTCGCAGCAACTCAGCCAGCAAGAGGATAGTTCAACAGGCTGTCATGAGCGGTCGGGGAGGCAACGCGTCTACGCGGCGGCACCGGGTGGGAAGGATCGCGGGGAGAATTGCCGCGGGCGCGGCGTCGGGCTACCCCCCGGTCTTGTGATCGAGTTTGGCCTTGTAGGCCAGCACGCCGTCGGCGATGCCTTCGGCGAGTTTTTCCAGGTAGGGGCGGGAGTTGAGTTTTTCCGCTTCGGCGGGGTTGGTGATATAGCCCACCTCGACGAGCACGGCGGGCATGTTGGCCCCCATGAGCACGTAGAAGGGGGCTTCATGCAGGCCCCGGTCGCGCTGGAGGCCGTTCTTTTTGGCCTCGGTGACCGCGCCCTGATGGGTGGAGCGGGCGAAATCGCGCGATTCCTTGAGTCGCGAGGTGAGCATGAGATCGGCCAGCAAGTCGCGCATGTCCGAGATGCGTTTGGGGTCCACGGCGTTTTCTCTGGCCGCCACGCGGACTTCCTCGGCCGTGGTGGCCAGGTTGAGGGAATAGGTCTCCAGCCCGTGGGCGGTGGGGTCGGGGCTGGCGTTGCAGTGGATGGAAAGAAAAAGATCCGCTTTCCTGGCGTTGGCCATGCCCGTGCGGTTTTCCAGGGGCACGAACCGGTCGGCCGTACGCGTGTAGAGCACGGTGATTCCGGCTCGGGACAGGCGATCGCCCACCATTTTGGCCAGGCGCAACACCACGTTTTTTTCCCTGAGTCCATTCTTGCCCTGGGCGCCGGGGTCCTTGCCGCCATGGCCCGCGTCCACCATCACGGTGCTCACGGTCAGGCCCAACTGCTCCACAAGCTTCTTGGCCATCTTGCGGCAGGCCGGGGGCAGCTTGTAGCGCGGGTTGGCGGCCCGCTTTTTCTCGGCCTGGGCGCAGACCTCCGCCTGGGCGGCTTCGGCCTTGTCCTCGGCTTCCTGTTTGGCGGGGCTTTGTCCCTTGGACCTGCGGCTCCGCTTGGACGTGGAGGCGGCCTTGGTCTCCTCCCCCTGCACATCCACCACCACGCGAAACGGGTCCTGCAGGGTGAAGACCTTCCAGGAACGCAGGTTTTCCACCTCCACCACCACCCGGATCACTCCGGGCTTGAAGGGCGACACGCGCACCCGGCGCATCAGGCCCGAGGAGACCTTCAGGTTCGAAGGCACCCGGGGCGAGAGGCGGCTGTCCTCAATGTCCACGTAGATGCGGCGCACGTTGCCCGATTTGGGGTCCGGCGGCAGCAATTGGTAGTGGTACGGCGTTTCGCCGGAAAGGCTGACCACTATGCGCGAATAATCTTTCCCCGAGACCTGTTCCACCCGTTTTATCAGGGTCAACGCGGAGAGGGCTTTTCGCTGGTCCTGGTCCGCGGGAGGGGAAGCTTTCGTGCGTGGGCTCTTCGTTTTGGACGCGTTGCGTGTGTTGGAGGGCGCGCGCGTGCGCGATTTCTTGTCGCTGGGTTCCTTTTTGTCCGCCTTTTTGCGTTCTGATTTCTTGTTGCTCGATTTCTTGGTCGAGGACTTGCCGTTGCGCGCTCGTTTCGATTTGGTCTGATCGCTGGACGATGCCGAAACCGCCTGTTCGGCGCGCCCCAGGAGCAGGCACGCCGTCAGGCAGATACAGAGAAAAACCAGCAGACCTTGGCGCACGGCTACTCCACGGTGACGCTTTTGGCCAGGTTGCGGGGCTGGTCCACGTCCTTGCCCAGATAGTCGGCCATTTCGTAGGCGAAGAGTTGGAGCGCCGGCAACATGAGGAAGGTGTTCATGGGGCCGAACACGCTGGGAATCTCCCAGGGGTGGTCGACCCGCAGGTCCAGCCCGGCGTTGGTCAGGGCGATGATCTTGCCGCCCCTGGCCTGGACTTCTTCGAGGTTGGACTTCACCTTGGGGAAGAGTTCGTCCCCGGGGGCCAGGGCGAAGGTGGGGAATTTGGGGTCGATAAGCGCGATGGGACCGTGCTTCATCTCGCCGGAAGCGTAGCCCTCGGCGTGGATATAGCTGATTTCCTTGAGTTTGAGCGCGCCTTCCAGGGCCAGGGGATAGGCCGGTCCGCGCCCCAGGTAGAGAAAGCTGCGCGCTTCGGAGTAGGTGCGCGCCAGCTCGGCCGCCTTGACCCGCATGCGCGGCAGTTCGGCCGCCAGAATGTCGGGCAGACGCAACAGGGCGCGCACGCATTCGGACTGGACGCCGGCTTCAAGCACGCCTTTTTGCTGTCCCCAATGCAGGGCGAGCAGGGTCAGAAGCGCCAGTTGCGAGCACATGGCCTTGGTGGAGGCCACGGAAATTTCCGGTCCGGCCTGGGTGTAGATCACCTGGTCGCAGTCGCGCGACACCGTGGAGCCCACCACGTTGCACAGGCCGATGACCCGTGCTCCGCGCTGGCGGGCCAGCTTGATGCCGGCCAACGTGTCGGCCGTTTCCCCGGACTGGGAAATGACCAGGACCGTGTCGTCCGGCCCCAGGATGGGGTCGCGGTAGCGCAGTTCCGAGGCGATTTCCACCCGGGTGGGAATCTTGGCCCAGGATTCCAGCAGGTACATCCCCCACAGCCCGGCGTGGTAGGAGGTGCCGCAGGCCACGATATGCAGGCGCTGGGGAGCGGGTGTGCCTTCCAGTTCGGGCAGCCTGGCCCGCATGGAAGTCGAATCCACGCGCCCGGTCAGGCAGTCGGTGATGACCCGGGGCTGTTCGAAGATTTCCTTGAGCATGAAATGCTTGTAGCCGCCCTTTTGCGCCGCCTGCACGTCCCAGGTGATGTGCTGCACGGTCTTTTCGATGGGGGCCAGGGTGGCGGTGTTCATGACTTGCCAGGAATTGGCGTCGATGCGCACCATTTCGCCGTCTTCGAGAAAGACCACTTCGCGGGTGTAGGGCAGAAAGGCCGGAATGTCCGAAGCGAGGAAGTTTTCTCCCACCCCGCAGCCGAGCACCAGGGGCGAAGCCTGGCGCGCGCCGTACAGCACGCCCGGATGGTCCAGGGAAATCACGCACACCGCGTAGGAGCCTTCCACTCGCCCCAGGGCCTTGGAGATGGCCTGGTCGAGCTTGTCCCCGGCCTCCAGATTCTTGCCGATCAGGTGGGCCAGCACTTCGGTATCGGTCTCGGAGGCGAAGGGGACGCCCTGGGCCTTGAGTTCGTCGCGCAGTTCCTGATAATTTTCGATGATGCCGTTGTGGATTACGGCCAAGCGCCCGCGCCAGTCCTTGTGGGGGTGGGCGTTGCGTTCAACGGGCAGGCCGTGGGTGGCCCAGCGGGTGTGCCCCATGCCGGTGGTGGGCGTGTAGGCGGGAAGGGTGGCCAGTTTGTTTTCCAGATTGACGAGTTTTCCTTCGCTGCGAACCACGGTCAGTTCGCGCTGCTGGACAAAGGCCAAACCGGCCGAATCGTAACCGCGATATTCCAGGCGTTTGAGGCCTTCGATAAGTACGGGGACAGCCGGACGATGTCCGCTGTAGCCGATGATGCCGCACATGCAGGGGTCCTTTGGTTGCAGGATTGACGGTCCGTATCCGGGGCAGTTTCCGAAAAAGGCGGCGTGTGTCAAGTTATCAAATGTTTAGACGGCGCGGGGAGGGGAAGAAATGCCTCCGGCGGTTCGAGGGGGCACCGCCTCGGATCGCCCCGGTTGCCTGCGGGAAGCCGATGTCGGCGCGAAAATCTGGTCCGGCGCGGGGGCGCGGGGAAAAAACAGGGCCTGTCTCTGCGTCCGGCTCGTTCCTGCGCCTTGCGGACCCATTCGGGGAGCCGGGGGGAATTCGTTCCCTCCCGGCCTCCGGAGGCTTCTTCGCTCCGCCTTCTTTTGGTTCCTATTCGGCCCGGGGCGTGCTGTCGGGTTGGGCCGAGCGCATGCCGTTGATGAAGGCCACGCCGAGCTTGCTCATGAGTTCCTCCCAGGTGGAGGTCTCTTTCTTGGGGCCTTTGATGAGCGAGGGGTTTTTCTTGGTCACGCCGGTGAGTCTCTTGAGCTCGTCCAGGGCGTCTTCCTGGCCGCCGATCTTGTCCACCAACCCGGCTTCCTTGGCGGCGGCTCCGGTGAGGGCGCGGCCTTGCAGGGCGTCGATCTTGGACGGATCGAGCTTGCGGGCCCCCGCCACGTCGCCCACAAAGAGGGCGTGGAGCTGGCCGATCAGGTTTTCGATGTAGACCTTGTCCTCTTCGGTCATGGGCCGGTAGGGCGACCCGGCGTCCTTGAGCTTGCCGGTGGCGAAGTTGTGAAAGGTCAGGCCGATCTTTTCGGTGAGTCCGGTGACCGTGGTGTACTGGCTGCGCACGCCGATGGAGCCGGTCAGGGTGCCGGGCAGGGCGTAGATGACCTTGGCCGGGCAGGCTACGTAGTAGCCGCCCGAGGCGGCCACGGAACCGAACGAGGCGACCACGGGTTTTTTGGCGGCCAGGCGGGCCACGGCGCGGTTGATTTCCTGGGATGGGCCGAAGGCGCCGCCCGGGGAGTTCACGCGCAACAGCACGCCCTTGACCTTGTCGTTTTTGCGCAATTTGCGCAGAAAGGCGACCATGCGTTCGGAATTTTCGATGGCGCCTTCAACATAGACCACGCCGAGTTTTTCGGAATCCGGCCAGGCAAGGACTTCTTCGTCCCACGAAGTGGAGGACGAGGAAAAAAAGGCCAAGGCCCCCGTGGAGAGGGCCATGGCCGTAATGAGTATGCCGAAGAGGAACAGCACCGGATGGCGCTGCCGGAAACCGAGTTTCGGCGGCGTTTGATTACTGTTGAGCATCCTCTTCTTGCTTCTGGCGCAGCAGGTCGCCCAGGTTGGAGCCGACCTCGGGGCCGGAGGAACGGTAGTCCTTGGCCTTGCGCTTGTCTTCTTCGTCCTTGAGGGCCTTGATGGAAAGCCCCAGGCGGCGTTCGTCGGCGCTCACGTGGATGACGCGGGCTTCGATGGTGTCGCCTTCCTTGTAGAGTTCGGCCGGGGTCTTGACCTTCTTGCGGCTGATTTCGGAGACGTGCACCAGGCCTTCGATGCCTTCCTCGACCTCGACGAAGAGGCCGAAGTCGGTGATGTTGGTCACCAGACCCTTGACGGTGGCGCCAACGGGGTAGCTGGCGGGCACGTTGTGCCAGGGATCGTCGGCAAGCTGCTTGATGCCCAGGGTGAACTTTTCGTTCTGCTTGTCGACGGTGAGCACCTTGGCGCGCACCACGTCGCCCACCTTGTACATCTCGCCGGGATGGCGGACCTTCTTGGTCCAGGAGATGTCGGAGACGTGAATGAGGCCGTCGATGCCGTCTTCGATGCCGATGAAGATGCCGAATTCGGTGATGTTCTTGACGGTGCCTTCGAGCACGGCGCCTTCAGGATATTTTTCGGCCACGAGATCCCAGGGGTTGGGCTTGACCTGCTTCATGCCCAGGGAGATGCGCTTCTTCTCCTGGTCGACGCCAAGCACCACCACTTCGACCTCGTCGCCCACGTGGACCATCTGGGACGGGTGGCGCAGTTTGCGGGTCCAGCTCATCTCGGAGATGTGCACCAGACCCTCGACTCCGGGCTCGAGCTCCACGAACGCACCGTAGTCGACCAGGTTGGTAACCTTGCCGGTGAGGTGCTGTTCGACGGGGTACTTGCCCGCGATGTTCTGCCAGGGATCGTCGGTGAGTTGCTTCATGCCGAGCGACACCTTCTGCTTCTCCTTGTCGAAGGAGAGCACCTTCAAGGTGAGCTCGTCTCCCAGGGCGACCATTTCCTTGGGATGCTTGATGCGCTTCCAGGACATGTCGGTGATGTGCATGAGGCCGTCGAGTCCGCCCAGGTCGACGAACACGCCGTATTCGGTGATGTTTTTCACACGGCCTTTCACGGTCTGACCTTCTTCGAGGGTGGTGAGGAGGTCACGGCGCATGGATTCGCGGCGCTCTTCGAGCAGCACGCGACGGGAGACGATGACATTGGAGCGGCGACGGTTGATCTTGAGGACGCGGAATTCGAATTCCTTGCCCACCAGGGCGTCCATGTCGGGCACGGGGCGCAGGTCGACGTGGGAGCCGGGCAAAAAGGCTTCGACTCCACCCAGGTCCACGGTGTAGCCGCCCTTGATGCGCCGAAGGATGCGGCCCGTGATGATGTCGTCCCTGGCCTGCAGGTCTTCGAGCTTGTCGAAAAGCTGCATGCGCTTGGCGCGGTCGCGCGAGAGCTGGATGGTGCCCTCGGACTCGTTCTTGCCCACAACGTAGACGTCGATTTCGTCGCCCACGTTGACGGCCACGTTGCCCTCGGGGTCCGTGAATTCGGACACCGGGATCTGGCCTTCGGACTTGAAGTTCACATCGACGAGGATGTGCTCTTTGCCCACACGGACCACCACGCCTTTGGTGATGATGCCTTCTTCCAAGTCCCCGAAGTCTTCGTTGAGATAGTTCTCCAGGGCTGCTTCGAAGTTGACCTCCATGTCAGCGGCGTTAGAAAGTTGAGACTGGTCTTGAGAGTTGTCCATAGGTTTTGTTGACCTCCAACAGGATATTCCCTCGAAAAGGATTTCGCTCCCTAACAGACTCAGGCGTTTTTGACAACCCGCAAAAGCCAATACGCACGCCTTTTCGCAAGTATTTGAGACGTTTTACGGATAAGAAAAACATGAAACGCAGGGTTGACGGAGCCTTTGGAGGGTCTTGCCGGGAAGGCGCAAAAAGGAACGTTTCCGTGTCGATCCAGTGACGAAAGCGTTCCCGCGCACAAGTGTCGGACGACTTGCGCACAGCCGGTTCGGCGCGTCCATGCCGGGTGTGCGACGCGAAAACGAATATCGGCCGTCAGGCGCTTCGGGTCTCGATCCGGGCTTCAGGCCAGGGCCACCAGGTCGTAGGTCTTGGCCTCCTCCACCTGGGCCCGGACCAACGCTCCGGGCGCCACGCCGGGGCCGGACACGTAGGTCACTCCGTCCACGTCCGGGGCCTGGAACCAGGCTCGTCCCACGTGCAGGCCGGGCCATTCCGGGTGGGGAGCGTCCACCAGGACGTCGAGTTCCCGGCCTTCGAACCCGGCCAGCCAGTCGGCCGAAAGTTCGGACTGCGCGGCCATAAGCTCCTCGCGCCGGGCGCGGCGTTCGGCCGGGCGGACCTGTCGGGGCAACGTGGCCGCGGGCGTGCCTTCCTCGGCCTGGTAGGCGAAAACGCCCAGGTGCTGGAAGCGCGCCTGGCGCACGAAATCGAGCAGGAATTTGAAATGCCGGCGGGTTTCTCCGGGATAGCCCACGATCAGGCTCGTGCGCACCGCCGCCTCGGGAAAGGCGTCGCGGATGCGGTCCAGGACCAGCCTGGGGTCCTTGGCGAAAGGTCGGCCCATGGCGGCCAGCACGTCGGGGTGGGCGTGTTGCAGGGGCACGTCGAAATAGGGAACGAAAGCGGGACCGGCCTGCTTCAGAAAGTCCAGCAGGGCCTTGGTGATGCCCGCCGGATACAGGTAGAGCAGGCGCAGCCGGGACAGTCCCGACAGGGGGAGCAGCTTTTCGAGCAGGGAAGCCAAAGACCGCTTGGGGTCCATGTCTTGGCCGTAGGCGGTCAGGTCCTGGGCCACGAGGATGAGTTCCTTGCGGCCCGTGGCCAGGGCGTGTTCGGCTTGGCGGACCAGCTCCTCCTCCGGCGAACTCTTGAGCCGGCCCCGTATGGAGGGAATGGTGCAGAAGCGGCAACGGTGCCGGCACCCCTCGCTGATCTTGAGGTAGGCGTAGGAGGGCGGGGTGGAATAGAGCCGGCCCGGGCCGCAGGGGGTCAGGCCCAGAGCCTGGGCGATGCGTTCGGGCCACAGGTGCAGTTCGCGGGTGGAGAGCCACAGGTCCACCTCGGGGATTTCGGCGGCCAATTCGGCCCCGTAGCGGCTGACCAGGCAGCCCGTCACCGCCACCAGCGGCCTGGGCGAAGCCTTGGAGGCGTCGGCGATGGCTTCGAACACGGCGGCCAGGGATTCCTCCACGGCCGGACGGATGAACCCGCACGTGTTGACCAGAACGAGCCGGGCCTGGCTCGGCGAGTCCACGGGGACCGGGGTTCCCGGCAGCGCGCCGAGCATGGCCTCGGTGTCGGTCAGGTTCTTGGGACAGCCCAGCGAAACGGTATGGACGGGTATGTTCATGAGTGTTTGCTTCCCTCGCGTCGAAAGAGTATCAGCATTGTCCGCAAAGACAAATCCCGTCGTGAGAGGTCTTCTCGCCATGACAAAGCGTCCGCTTGCCGTCGCACTCCTCTTTTTGGTCCTGTTCTCCTCGTTCGCCCGCGCCGACGACGACACCTGGAAACTCATGCTCCAGAAGGACTTCGAGGAGCTTGAGTACATAAGCGACTACGTGGACGGGGTGATTCAGGCCATGAACCCCTTGGTCAAACAGGTCCGGCAGGATGTCGCCACCCAGCGCAAAAAGCTCGACGAACTCCTGATGTTGGCCAAGGTGAGCGGATCGAATCCGCTGGAGCTGAACTCCGTGGTGGCCGGGCTGGACATTCTGTCCGGCCAGGTGGGGCAGGCCGGCGGTCCGCTTCGGCAAGCCGCGGCCGAGTTCAAGCGCTTTCAGGACCGACTGGGCGAGCTCGAAACCGAATTCACCCCCCAGGCGGCCGAGGCCCCCTCGCCGGAGTTGGCCAAGTCCCTGGCGGACCTGTTGGGCGACCTGCGCAAGCTCAAGGTCAAGCTGGCCCGGGCCAAGACCGTCCTGGACCAGGGTCTGGGACCGACGCGGGACCTGGAAAACGCCATCGCCCGCTCGGCCAAGGGGATAAGCGACCGCCTGCCCAAGGCCCGGCACGACTACTACCTGGCTTCGGGCCGGAGTCTGATCTCGGTCCAGGCCTGGACGGACGCGGTGCAACGTCTGTCCGATCTGCCCAAGTTCCTGGTCATGTACACCAACCTGTTCGACAGTGGCCGCGAGAAGCTGCTGGGTGCCTTGTGGCGTCTCGTGGGGCTTTCCGTGGTCCTTATCGGAGCCGGATACCTGGCGCTGCGCCGGCTGCGTTCGCGTCTGCCGTGGCTCGCGCCGGTTTCGCGCCCCATGGCGTGCCTGGTGTGGGCCAGCCTGGCGGCGGCGGTGAGTTGGGCCGCTTCCGGGCCGGGATTCGTGCTCGTGCGCTCGGTCACCGGAGCCGTGGCCGAAATTCTGCTGGCCAGGGCCATGCTCAGTCTGGCCTGGTTCCTGCGCGGGCTCCAGTTGGGCGAGAAGGCGCAGGGCAAAAACGCCGTGGTCATGTCCTGGTGGGTGTTTTCCCTCGCGGTGTTTCTGCAACTGCCCTGGCTGCCCCAGGCCCTTCGGGGAACCCTGTGGGTGGTGGCCATGCTGGGCCTGGGCCTGTGGAGCAAACGCCGCTACCGGGGCCCAAGCGCGAGCGCCGTGGAGGCCGTCGCCAAGCAGAGCGGTTGGGTCATGCCCCTTCTGGCGGTTCCGGCCCTGTTCGGCTGGCTGAATCTGACCCTGCTCGTGGCCATGGGGTGGTTTCTGATCCTGGTTTTTCTGCAAACCGGGATCGCGGCGAGCGAGTTGCTCATCCGGTGGCTGGACAAACCTCGTGAAAGCTCCACCCAGGCCGCGTTGTGCGCCCTGGGCGAAGGCCTGACCCCGCCGGCCGTGGGCATTGTGATGTTCGGCCTGGCCACGGGCTGGCTGTGCTCCAACCTGGGGGGATTCGCCACCTTCGCGGCCGTGCTGGATTTCGACCTGGGTCGGGGCAACCTGAGCATCGACCTGGGACGCCTGGCCGCTATCGTGTTGGGGTTCTGTCTGGCCAGGGCCCTTTCCCGGCTGGCGGACAGCGTGATCTTGCAATTGCCCTCCACGCACCCGGAAATGGAAAAGGGCGTGGCCAACCTGCTCGACACCATTTCCACCTACGTGGTTTGGGGCGGGTTCGCCATTTCCAGCCTCTATCTGGTGGGGGCCGACTTCACGAGCCTGGCGGTTGTGGCCGGCGGCCTTTCCGTGGGCATCGGCTTTGGCATGCAGCACATCATCAACAACTTCATCAGCGGGCTCATTCTGCTCTTCGGCCGTTCCATCCAGGCGGGCGACACTCTGCAAATCGGCGAGATCTGGGGCGTGGTCACTCGGGTGAACATCCGCAATACCGTGGTGCAGACCGTGGACAACGCCACGCTCTTCGTGCCCAACTCCGAACTGATCGCCCAGAAGATCATCAACTGGTCCCACCACGACCGGCGGGTGCGCAGAAGCGTGGACGTGAGCGTGCCCTACGGAGCCGATACCGTCAGGGTGCAGGACCTTCTGCTGCTGGCGGCCAAGAGCCATCCCCACGTGCTGGTCGATCCCAAACCCGGCGTGGTCTTCGCCGCGTTCGGGGAGGGCGGAATCCTGCGCTTCAAGCTGCTTCTCTGGATCGACGACGTGGACAACGCCGGGCGCACCTGCTCGGACGTGCGCCTGAAAGTGGAGCACCTTTTTCGGGAAAACGGGCTGGCCATTTCCTCCTAGGCGGACGTTCGCGAAATATCTCTTCGCGGCCCCTTGGGGAACCTGGAGAAAACCGCTACATTGGTCCACATGACAGAACACCCCTCCCGTTGCGCCGAACAGGGCCTGCTCGTGCGGGTCCTCGACCTGTTGCCCGACGGCTACATCCTGCTCGACAGGGAAGGCCGCGTGGTCGAAGCGAACCGGGTCGCCTTGGACCAGGCATCGGCCCGCAGGGAAGACTGGATCGGCAAACCCTGCTGCGACGTGCTGGCCGACCTGGAAAACGTGTGCGAATTGCCCCTGTGCGCCCCCAGTCCCTGCCCCCAGCCCAAAGGCAAGGACGCGTCGGCCGAGTCCGCGCCGGCCGAGTCCGCGGTGGAGACGCCGCTTGGCAAGGTGCAAACCCTGGTGGACGGTTCGGGGCGCATGCGCTACTTCCGGGTCGACGTCTATCCGGTGTGCGACGACCAGGGCGGGATCACCCACACCCTGGTGGCGCGTCACGACGTCACGTTGCGCACCGCCATGGAACGCCGCCTGGAACAGGCCGAAAAATTGGCCGCCATCGGGGAACTTTCCACCTACATTTCCCACGAGATCAGAAATCCCCTGTTCGCCATCGCCGGTTTCGCCAACTCCCTGCTGCGCAGCTCCAACCTGGGCGACAGGGATCGGGAGAAGGTGGGCATCATCCTGGCCGAGTCCAACCGGCTGGACAAGGTGCTCAAGACGCTCTTCGACTTCACCCGTCCCACCCAGGGCGAACAGGGCGAGGTGGACGTACCGGCTCTGGCCCGTCAGACCCTGGACATCATGAACCTGGGGTTCGAAAACAAGGGGGTGTCCGTGAGCCTTGAGGCCGCCCCCGACCTCCCGCTGGGCCGGGCCGACCCGGAATTGGTCAAACAGTGCCTGATCAACCTGCTCAAGAACTCCCTGGAGGCCATGTCTTCGGGCGGGCGTGTCACCGTGCGTTGCCTGCGCCGCCGCGACATGGTGGCTCTGGAGGTCGAGGACACGGGGACGGGCATTGCGCCGGATATCTTGGGTCAAGTGTTCAACCCCTTCTTTTCCACCAAGGACAAGGGCGCAGGCCTGGGCTTGGCCATGACCAAGAAGATCCTCGACGACCTGGGCGGCGAGGTGGAATTGGAAAGCATACCCGGCAAGGGGACCGTGGTTCGCCTTATTCTGCCGCCCGTGGAGGGCGAGACCGCGCCGGCGGCCAAGGCGCCGCCCAGGCACGACGCGATCTGGCGGGCCGGAAACGATTCCGAAAAGGAGAACGCATGATTCGAGTGGTTCTGGCCACCCGCAACCAGGGCAAAGTGCGCGAGCTGCGCGCCCTCACCGAGGGCATGGGCCTGGATATCGTCGGCCTGGACGCCTTCCCCGAGGTGGGGGAGGTCGAGGAAACCGGAGAGACCTTCCTCGAAAACGCCTTGCTCAAGGCCCGGGCCGTGCGCCAGGCCACGGGACTTCTGGCGCTGGCCGACGACTCCGGCCTGGCCGTGGACGCTCTGGGCGGTGCGCCGGGCGTGCGATCGGCCCGTTTTGCCGGCGAAAAAGCCTCCGACGCCGACAACAACGCCAAACTGCTCTCCGCCATGGCCGACGTGCCGGACGGCAAGCGGACCTGCCGCTTTGTCTCGGTGGTGGCGGCCTGCGCACCGGACGGACGCGAGCTCGTGGCCGAAGGCGCCTGGGAAGGCGCGGTCGCTCGCGAACTCAAGGGACAGGGCGGCTTTGGCTACGATCCCCTCTTCGTGGACACGGCCTCGGGCCGCACCGCCGCCGAGCTTACCCCCGAGGAAAAAAACGCCCGGAGCCACAGGGGCCAAGCCCTGGGCCGCCTGCTGGCGCGGTGGAGCGAGGTGCTGGGATAGGCGGGCGCAAGGGCGCGAGGAATAACGAAGAACCCTCCGGTGGCCAGGGGCGCCGTCCCGAAAACGACTCCGAAAAAAATTTTGTGCCTTTCAGCCCCCGCGCATTCCGCGCGTCTTGGGCCGCGGCGCGGGCGGAGGCGGCGCGCCACGCCCATGGGGTTTTCAAAGGGGGTCACCCCCTTTGACCGCCGGAGGCGTTCTTCGACCCGTTTGACCTGGGCACGCACGGAACGCCCCGATTCCGGGTTGCAACAATCATCTCCACGCCCGCGCGGGCGTGTTCGAGCGAGGAAAGATTATGGCCGAAGACAAGAAAGACAAATGGCTGGGCTACGTGGCCATGACGAGCATCATTTTTGCGGTGTGCGCCACGCTCTCCACCTTCAAGGGCGGTCAGTTCTCCACCCGCACGGTGCTCGGCCAGTCCAAGGCGGCCAATCTTTGGGCATATTACCAGGCCAAGGGGCTCAAGGGCTACATCCACGAGATGCAGAAGGACAACCTCGAGATGGAGCTGTTTCTGAGCCAGGACAAGACCGGGGCCAGACAGGAACTCTACCGCAGCAAAATCGCCGGCTACGACGACAAGATCAAGAAATTCGAGGAGCAGAAAAAGGAGATCGAGGCCCAGGCCCGGGCCGAGGAAGCGGCCATCGTCAAGACCCAGGCCCACTCGGCGAGCTTCGGCATGGCCGTGATATTTTTGCAGATCGCCATCCTGCTCTCTTCCATCTCGGCCCTGATGAAAAAAATAGGAATTTGGTACGCCAGCGTGGGCGTGGGCGTGGTGGGCATCGTGTATTTCGTCAACGGCTTCACGCTGTTTTTCTAAACGCGCCCGGCTCTCAAGGGGAACGACGCATGAGCGCTCGCGAGCAAGTCGACCGCCAGCCCGCGCCGGGGGCCGTCGATGAGACACGGGATGGGGCGGGCGGACATGGCTGCGAAAAGTCCTCGGCCCAGGCCGTGGAGCGCCTGGCCCGGACCCTGGCCGCGGTTCTGGAACAGGGTCTGCCCCAGGAGCGCGGCATGCTCGACTACGCGGCCCAGACCCACGGCGTCACCGACCTTGATGGGCTGGCCGAGCTGGTGCGCGACCGCGACGACGCCTGTGCCGGGCCGCTCTTTTGCCTGCTGTTGAGCCCCGGGCCGGTCACCCTTCGCCAGGTCGAGCCCCTGCTGGCGGAACTGCGCCTGGACGAGGCCCAGACCCGGGAAGCCGCCGAACGCCTCGAACATGTGGCGCGCTCGGCGGCGTTCGTCCTGCCCGGCGGACGCACGTTGTGGGCCGGACTGGAGCCCGGCGACGCCCGGACCTTCGTGGCCGCCCTGCGCCCGGGCCACAACGCTCCCGATCCTGTGGAGCGGGTCCTGGGCGTCAGCTACCGGGATACCGACGCCCTGGACCTGCGGGTGGCCCTGCGCCAGGCGGGCCTGGACTGGACTCCGGAGCGCGCGGCCTTTGTCGCCGCCGTCCTGGAGGGCCTAGTCCACGCCCCCGAATTGGCCGGTCCGACCTTGGACTGGGCGCTGGGATTTTTGTCCACCGTCCCTCCGCAGGGCGATGTGGAGACGGCCCTGGCCGAGCGCCGTCGCACGCTCGCGACCCTGCTTGGCCGCGCCGCCGCGACGGACGCCCTGTGGGCCAGGAACACCTTCGAAACCATGGCTTCGCAAGGGGCCAGGCCTCCCCATCTGCACGCCCCGGATTTGCGCCGCGAGTTGGCCCTGCTGGACCGTGCCGCCAACGCCTCCGGCCTGGACGCCGGCCGTGGCGCGGCCGTGCTCGAAGAGGACCTGGGCGACTGCCAGGACCCTGACGCCCTGCTGCGCCTGCTGGGAGGCTAGGGGCGGGGCGCGCCTGTTCGGCGGCTGTGGAGCGCGTACAGCCGTTTGAACCTGGAGTTTTCCGGCATGGCGGAAAGCCCTTGCAGATACGGAAAGTCGGCTTCGGGACCGGCCGGCAAGCTTGCCGCGTCGAGTGCGTAGCAGCGGGCGATATCGAAGAGCAGAAGCCGACACGGCATGTCCTTGCGGTCAAGCAGGCCAAGGTTTTTGGCGGTGGACACAAGCAGGAACAGCAGGAACGTGTCGCCGCCCACTGGGTCGCTGGACCACTGAAAATTGCATCAGCCCGGATTTGGCGGACGTTTGACCAAGGCCGCTCGAAGGGCTTCAGGCTCGTGGTCCCAAGGCTCGGCCGGGGATTGTTCTTCTGTTTGAGTGGCCTGGGTGGCCGCCATGACCTTGTCGTAGGTGACGGCTTCGGCGCGGGCGGACGGGGTGAAGGCGAGCGCGGCCAGCAGGCAGGCCAGGCACGTGATCGGGAGGTGGCTGTCCATGCGGGCTCCGTTTTCAACTCCGCGCGTGCTGCAAACACCCGTCCCTCAACCCAACCAAACCTAAAGTTTTTTGGAGATGGGGGGGTGGGGGAAGGGCCTTTTGTTCACAAAAGGTCCTTCCCCCAATTCGTTTTGTTGGGTCTTCAGGCTCGTCTGGAAGGATGCAACGCGCCGGACGATTTCCGGCGACGCCGGGGTGGGTCAGGCGCTGGGGTGGACCCCATTGAAGCGGATGGAAAGAATTTCGTAGTGGATCTTGCCACGCGGGGCGTCCACGACGATTTCGTCGCCTTCCTCCTTGCCCAGAAGCGCCCTGGCCACGGGCGAGAGGATGGAGATGGACCCCTTGGACGGGTCGGCCTCGTCGGGTCCCATCAAGGTGAAGGTCTTGACCTCGTGGGTGTTGATGTCCTCGATTTCGACCGTGGCCCCGAAGGTGACGATTTCGCCGTCCAGGGTCTTGAGGTCGATGACGTTGAAGCGGGGCATGCGCGACTGGATGTAGTTGATGCGGGCTTCCAGCATGCCCTGGCGTTCGCGGGCGGCCTCGTAGCCGGCGTTTTCGCGCAGGTCGCCCTCTTCGCGGGCTTCGGCGATGGCCTGAATGACCGCGGGGCGTTCCTTCTTGAGTTCTTCGAGTTCGTTTTTCACGCGCTCGAAACCTTCGACGGAAATGGGAATGCTGTCCATGGCGTAGTCCTCGAAGGGCGGTTGCCGCCCGTGCAAAATGATGGAGCCTGGAAACGGGGAGGCCCGTATCCAGGCAGCATGGGAATTTGGTAGAACATCGCGGCTCCCTGGTCAAGGGGGAGGGGGCGCTTGAAGTCCGGGGCCGGCTTGGCTAGACTGGCAAAGCTCCTCTTGCGGCCCGTCCGGGGCGCGCGGGGAGAAATACGCCCCTCAAAGGCCAACCATGAACGGTTCCGATACCCCCCGGGCGCGTAAAGCGCCCACTAATGCCGCCACTCTCGAGCGTCTGCGCCAGATTCTGGCTCTCAGACATCTGCTCGAACCGGAAATCGCCGCTCTGGCCGCTTCCAACGCCACGGACCAGGACATCCGGCGCATCCGCACCATCTACGACCGTCAGGCGGAAAGCGCCCAGCGCGGTGAAGACGCGGCCGAAGACGACGCCCACTTTCACCTGGCCCTGGCCAGGGCCTCGAAAAACGAGGTCTTTCGCGAAGTGGTGGCCGTGCTCTACGACATGCTGGCCGAAACCCGGGCCGAAGGACTGCGCAGTCCCGAGCGCGACCGCCTTTCCCTGGCCGGACACGAAGCCGTGGTGGCGGCCCTGGAAAAACGCGATCCCCAGGCCTGTCGCCAGGCCATGGACAGCCACCTCAAGTCTTTGGAAACGCGTTTGCTTTCTCACTCGTGAGGCGTCCTCGGGCCACGGCCAGGGCGATCTCCCGGCTGGCCAGGGCCGGGTCCTTGGCCGAGCAGATGGCCGAAACCACGGCCACGCCCATGGCCCCTGCCTCCACGGCCCGGGCCGCGTTCGACGCCTGACAGCCGCCGATGGCCACCACGGGCAAATGCGTTGCGGCCACGATTTCGGCCAGCCCCCGGGGACCGAACACCGCCTTGGCGTCGGCCTTGGTGGCCGTGGGATATACCGGCCCGGCCCCAAGGTAGTCCACGGGCATGTCGCGCGCCGCAACGGTTTCTTCCAGAGTGCTCACGGAAAGTCCGAGAATGGCCTCGGGGCCGAGCAGTTCGCGCGCGGTGAGGGGATCCAGATCGTCCTGCCCCACGTGCAGGCCGTCGGCTCCGCAGGCCAGGGCCACGTCCAGGCGGTCGTTGACGAGAAGCGGCACGCCCAGCGGGCGCAACATGGCGACCAGGGCGCGGGCCATCTCCACAAACGGACGGGTGGCCAGGGCCTTTTCCCGCAGTTGCACCATGGTCGCCCCGCCCGAAGCGGCGGCGCGGACCACGTCTTCGAGCGGCCGGCCCAGGCACAGGGCCTGGTCGGTCACCAGATAGACCCCCAGATCAAAGCGCCTGGTCATGGCGGACCACCGTGGGTGCATGGGTTCGGTCCCCGGTCGGGTCCAGGGCGTACACTTGGTCGAGAAAAGCGATCTGGAGCGATCCCGGTCCCTTGGCCCGGGCGGCCGCTTCGGCTCCGCACCAGCTCATGACCGTCATGGCCTGGGCCACGGCCTTCAGGGGGTCGGCGGTCACGGCCAGAAAGGCCCCGATCACGGCCGTGGCCGCGCACCCCATGCCCGTGACCTTGGTCATGAGGGGGTGCCCGCCGGTTATGGCGTAGCCGGTCCGGCCGTCGGTGACGAAATCCACATCCCCGCTCACGCAGACCACGCAACCCAGACGGGCGGCCAGGGCTTTTGTCGCTGGCGCGGCCTGGAGGCTTTCGTGGGCGCTGTCCACTCCCTTGGAGAGCGCGTCGTCCCCGGCCAGGGCCATGATTTCCGAGGCGTTTCCCCGCACGGCGGCCAGGGGGCGCGCCGTCACGCGCGCGGCCAGATCGCGCCGCAGGGCCGTGGCGCCGCAGGCCACGGGGTCGAACGCCACGGGGACGCCGGCCAATCGGGCCGATTCCTGGGCGGCGGCCATGCTGGCCGCGTAGTCCCGGGCCGGGGTGCCCATGTTGAGCACCAGAGCCCCGGCCAGGGCGGCCAGGTCGGCGGCGTCTTCGGGCGCGTGGCTCATGGCGGGCGAGGCCCCGAGGGCCAGCAGGACGTTGGCGGTGAAGTTGGTGACCACGTTGTTGGTGACGTTGACCACCAGCGGGGCCTTGGCCCGCAATTCGGACAGGGAGTCGGCCAGAGAGGCGTAAAACGACGTCATGGGTGGGCTCTCCTCGGTTCGCGGCCGAGGAGGGGGCGGGGCGGCCCCGCGTCCGAATTCCCTCCGGCGGCGGAAACCGCATCAGGTTCCATGGGTGTGATTTCGGTTTCGACCCGGCCGGAAAACTCCACGCGGATCGGGCGAAAACCTATACCCGGCCGTGCGCCTTGGCAAGACGGCCCGGCGCTCCCGGACGACCGTCACGGCGTGGTTTGGGCGGGGTTTGGAATCGGCGCGACGCAACGCCCATGCGTCAGGCGTTGCGTCTATCGATTGTCGCGGAAGCGAAGCGCGTGGCCGCGGGAGGTGACGGGCTGGTATTTATGCAAAAAATGGTCCTATGTATGCACGGCGCGGATTACGGCTTTGGCGCGGAAAAGGAAAAAAATGTCCATATCTCGAACTGTTGCGTGTAATACGTTGAAATTCAAAGAGAAAAAATGAATATTCGGGGGTAAAGGGCGCCGACGACCTGCCGATAGGGAAAGTGAACACTTTGCCCGGAGCCGAACGTGAACAGTCCAGCCGATTTCCCCCTCGATTCTCGCCCCCAGCCCGCCGACGAAAGCGTCGAAGATCGGGCCCGGCGCGTGGCCGAGATCAAGAAGCTGGTGCAGTCCGGCAAGTACAGGGCGGACAGCCGCGAGATTCTCTTCAACATGATGAAGACCGCCACCTGAAGCGTTTGGCCGTCGCGCCGCGTGGGCGCGCTTTCCCCTTCGTTCCCGCCCGTTTCGTTCCGCCCGCTTGACTTTCTTCCCGCATCCGCTCACCGTCAGCGCTGTGGACAAACCACGACACGTCAACCAGGAGTACTGTCATGGCTGAAGTTTATGTCGAACAGGAAGAGTGCATGGGATGTGAATCCTGCGTCGAGTTGTGTCCGGCCGTTTTTTCGATGAACGACGACGGCAAAGCCGAGGCCGTAAACGGCATCAATCCTCCGGATTGCGCCCAGGAAGCCGTGGACGCCTGCCCGGCCGAATGTATCCACTGGAAGGATTAACCGTTGCTTTCCGACCCGATCACCACGGAAAGGCATCTGCTGGTCACCGTGTCCGACGACGGCCGGGCGCTTACCGGATTACGGTTCGTGCACGACTTCTTCCAACACAAGGACAACCTGCGCTTGACGCTTTTTTCCGTGGAGCCGGGGCGTTGCGACGACGCAAGCCTGCCGGACCCGGTGGTGCGTTCGCACGGCCGGGCTCCGGCCTTTGCCCCGAACGGGGGACGGTCCAAGGTGTTGCTGGAAGCCGGAAAATGGCTGGAGGACATGGGCTTTCCCCCCGATCGGGTGGAGCTCAAGAGCCATCCTTCGAAACTGGGCCCGGTCAAGGACATCGCCGAAGAGGCCGAAAAGGGCTTTTACGACGCGGTGGTGCTGGGCCGGCGAGGGCTCACCTGGTTCAACGAACTTTTCGCCGACAGCGTTACCCATCGCCTGCTGTGGGAGGCCGTTTCCTTCCCCCTGTGGGTCTGCCGCAATCCGGCCCGGCGGCGCTCGGGCGTGCTCTTGTGCGTGGACGGCTCCGAACCCAGCCTGCGCGTGGCCGACCACGTGGGGTTTATCTTGCGCGGCCAGCCCGAACATACGGTCACGGTTTTCCAGTGCATGTCCGGGGCGCGCGGAGAACGCGCGGACGTGGAGGACTCCCTGTCCAGGGCCGGGGAAACGCTTTTGGAAAACGGCGTGGAAGCCGAGCGCATCGCCTATCTGGCCAAGACATGCTCCAGTCCGGCCGACGCCATTCTGAACGAAGCCAAACACGGGGCCTACGCCGCCGTGGCCATTGGCCGCAGCTCCGGGCGGCCCAGCGCTCTGACCAACATTTTTGGCTCCACCAGCCTCAATTTGTTGCGCAATCTGGAAGGCTCGGCGCTCTGGCTTTCGAAATGACGCGCAGCGCATGCTTTGACTTTCGCCGCAAAAGCGGCCACATTTCCTCTCTTCGCGCAAACACCGCGCCGCCCGGCCCAGCGTCGGACGGCATCCAGGCAAAAGGCAAGGCATGAAACGCAAATTCGTTTTTCTCGTGGCCGACGGCATGGGCGGTTGGCCCCTGGAGGAACTGGGCGGCAAGACCGTCATGGAAGCCGCCGACACCCCCCGCATGGATTTCATGGCCAGAAGCGGCCTGTGCGGCCTGGCCCGCACCGTACCCCGGGGCATGCCGCCGGGATCGGACGTGGCCAACATGTCCTTGTTGGGCTTTAATCCGGCACGGTTTCACACCGGGCGCGGCCCCATCGAGGCGGCGGCCCAGGGGCTCGTTCTCGGACCCGAGGACGTGGTCTGGCGGTGCAACCTGGCCCGGGTGAGCGCCCTGGACCCGAGCGGGGTCATGCTCGACTACTCTTCCGGCCACATCTCCACGGCGCAGGCCGCGCCTCTGGTGGAGCGCCTTTCGGCCATGGCCGCCGGCTCGGCTTTCGAATTTCACCTCGGGGTGCAGTATCGCCACCTGCTCGTGATGCGCGGCGGCGCCGGCAGCCCGGACGCGGCTTCGGCCCTGCGCCCGCCGCACGACATCACCGGCCAGTCCATCGCGCCGGACCTGGAGGCCCTGGAGGCCTGCCCGGCCCTCAAGCCCCTGGTGTACGACGCCCAGGCCCTGCTGGCCGATGCGCAAAATGCCACCCCGGCCAACACCATCTGGCCGTGGGGACAGGGGCGGGCCCTGACCCTGCCCGATTTCGTCGGGGAGCGCGGGTTGCGCGGGGCCGTGGTCTCGGCCGTGGACCTTATCCGGGGCCTGGGTCGCGCCGCCGGAATGGCCGCTCCCGAGGTGGAAGGGGTCACCGGCCTGCTCGACACCAATTACGAGGGCAAGGTCCAGGCGGCCTTGGATTTTCTCCGGGACGGGGATTTCGTGTTCGTGCACGTGGAGGCCCCGGACGAATGCGGCCATGCCGGAAACGTGGCCGACAAGCTCGAGGCGGTCCGACGGTTCGACGAACGCGTGGTGGCCCCCCTGCTTCGGGCTTTGCCCGACGCCGTGTTTCTGGTCACCTGCGACCATCTGACCCCCATTGCCAGGAAGACCCACGTGGACGACCCCGTGCCTTTCGTCCTGTGGGCCGAGGGCCTTGGGTCCAACGGGGCCACGGCCTTTAGCGAATCCCAAGCGGGCGCCACGGGCCTGGTGCTGGAGCGCGGCCACGACCTGTTGTCCTGGGCCCTGGAGAAGACGCAAGGAGCGCTATGAAACCGGGCGAACCGTTCCCCGAAAAGGACAGCTGGTTCGATCTGCATGTTTCCTACGGCGAGACCGACGCCATGGGCGTGGTCTATTACGGCAACTATCCCCACTGGTTCGAGAGAAGCCGAGGCAAGTTCCTGCGCGACAGGGGCATGTCCTACGCGGACGTGGAAAAACGGGGCGTGCTCCTGCCCGTGCGTGAAATGACCGTTCGGTATCTGCATTCGGCCCGTTACGACGAGCATATCCGGGTGCGCACGGGCATATCCGTCTGGGGGCGGGCCTCGGTGGTGTTTGTCTACGAGGTGTATGGCCCGCCGGACGCCTCGCGCCTGATCTGCCTCGGCAGCACCCAGCACGCCTGCGTCAGCCCGGAAGGGCGTCCCGTGGCCGCTCCCCAGTGGCTCAAGGAGGCTTGCGGAACTTGAGACTCGACTTTCACACCCATGTCTATCATCCCGCCGTGGCCGCCAAGGTGCTCAGCGCCGTTACCAACTACTACGGGGTCAAACCCACGGGCACCGGCCTGGCCGACGACCTGGAAGACTGCCTGGACCGCGCCGGCCTGGACGGAGCCGTGGTCCACGTGGCGGCCAAGGGACCGGCCCAGGTCATTCCGGCCAATAACCTGGCCATCGCTCTGGATCGCGAGCACGTGCAGTTCCACTGCTTCGGCACCCTGCACCCGCGTTTCGCCAACTTCGAGGCCGAACTCGATCGGTTGGAGCGGGCGGGCATCCTGGGCCTGAAGTTCGTGGGCGGCTACCAGGAGTTCCTCCTGGACGATCCGGGCCTCATGGCCATTCTGGAGGCCGCCGTGGGGCGGTTCGTGGTGCTCTTCCACGCGGGCGGACAGGGCGGGGAGCCGCGCAAGCTGGCCGCCATCCACAAGGCCCTGCCCGATCTGACCATGGTCTGCGCCCACCTGGGCGGGGTCTGGCAATGGGACGAGGCCATCGAACACCTGGTGGGCACCGGCGTCTATCTGGACAGCTCCTCGGTCCTGCATTCCATCACCGACGAGCAACTCTTCGCCATCTGGAACGGGCATCCCAGGGAGCGCATCTTCTACGGCAGCGACTACCCGTTCTTCGATCCCGAGCGCGAATACGTCGGCCTGGTGCAGCGCCTGAAGCCCTCGGACCACGACCTGATCAACCTGCTCACCGGCGCGTCGCGCCTGCTCGGTCTGTCCCGGTAGATGATCCCGGCCGGACTTTAGGGCTTGAGCGCCTGGAGAAAGGCCTTGGAACAGCACAGATCCTGGTCGGAGAGATCCTTCCAGCGCGGGGCGAGTCGCTCTCTGGGGATTCCCGGCAGCGTCTCCCTGAACAGGGCCAGGGGCTTGAATCCGTAGCGAAGCGTAAGGGTTTCGTAGGTCGAGCAGGGTTGCCTGTTGAGCAAAAACGTCCTGTGTCCCACGATCAGACGCCACATCCACTCCGGTATGGCCCAGTGCCCGTTCCATTGAGTGCATAGCTTGTGACAGCGCAGGTCGATGTCATGGGACATCAGGCCGCCGGGCTTGAGCCAGCGGCGACAACTGGCGAAGACCATGTCCAGGTCCTCCACGTGCTCGAGCACCGCATGGGACAGCACCATGTCCGCGAAGTTCTCCGGCACCACGTCCGCGCTTTTCCAGGGGGCGACGTAACGCAGCATGCCCGTGTCGGCGCGTCCCTTGGCCAGGGCGGCGACATGCTCGCGGATGTGGGCCAGTCGCTCCCGCGCCAGGCACGCGGCCAGGTGTTTTTCGCTGAGAATGCGGTGGGGAAAACGCCGTTTGTCCAGAAAGTCGTCGTAGTCCGGCCAGTCCGTCCGGGGGCGTCCGGTCCTGTTTTTGTAGAGTTCCACCAGGGCGTCGAACAGTTTGAGGCATCCGCTGGTGTCGGCGTGTCGGGCGATGTCCACGCCGACGTAGGTCTTCACTCCGCTGATCAGGGCCGCGAATCCCACGCCGAGCGAGTCTCCGTGTCCCAGCTCGACCAGAGTCTCCGGGATGGTCGTCCAACCGCTCCGCCAGGCCAGGCTCAGGTGTTTCAGCCACACGTTGTAGCAGGCCCTGGGGTCGTTCCCCGAGCCGACCTTGCGCCGGGGAAGGAGAAATCGCGACCCGGGCAGATAGGAAACCAGGCCTCGAACGAACGGCTTCAGACGAATGAGCATGGGCGCCTCCAAGATCCGAGAGCGGTGTCGACGTGGCGCTGGCGCAGGTCGACGCCGGAAGGCGAATCCTTGCGGTATGCCTGTGAGCTTAACAGGAAAAACGGACACAACGCAACGGGCGCGGTCTTTGTGTTGGCGCGCGGGAGCGGTTTGTCGCGCGCCGGCGAAAGGGCGCGGCGCGCGTGGCCTTGTCGCTGGGGAAGGGAAGCCCGCGCGTCGGCTTGTGGCGGACGCCACGCTAGAGGCTGATGCCGAACTCCCGGCTGAGGGTGGTGAAGTCGTCCGGGCGGCGGCGGATGAAGTCCTCTTCCCAGGCGAGCACCTGCCGGGTCAGGGCGGTGAGCAGGGCCGGCCGCAGGGCCGGAAAGCTGTCGCAGGCCTTGTTCAGGGCCTCTCCGGTCACGGTGAGGGTGATCAGCTCCGTGGCGGCCCGCACGGTGAACAGGTTGGTTCCGCCCACGGCCAGCACCAGGGCTCCGAAGTTGTCGCCGGGACCCAGTTCGCGCACCGGGACCGGCCTGGCGCCGAGTTCGCGCACGGCCAGGGCGCGGCCGCGCCGCAGGTGGTGGAACGCCCTGGCGTCTTGCCCCTGGACGGCCAGGGTTTGTCCCTCGGCGTAGCTTTCGACTTGGGACAGATAGGCGAGAAGCTTGAGGGCTTCCGGCGGCGAACCGGCGAAAATCGGCAATCCCCGCAAGATGTCCAGGTGTTCGCTGTAGGCGCAGGCCATGTTTCCGGTCTCCCGGGACACGGCGGCGTCAGGTGCCGGATTTGGCGCCTGTGACGAGTTCATGGAGCACCCCCTTGGCGGCCATGAGCGTTGCGTAGTCCCCCACTTCCACGATTCGTCCGGCCTTCATGACGGCTACCTTGTCGTAGCCCTTGATGGTGTCCAGACGGTGGACCACGGCGATGGCCGAAGCCTTGCCCTTCCATTTGCTTTCCAACAGATTCTGCACGCGGGCCTGGGAGGCGTTGTCCAGGGCCGAGGTGGCCTCATCGAGCAGGAGCAGTGGCGGGCGGCGCAAAAAGACGCGGGCCAGGGCCACTTTCTGGCGTTGTCCGCCCGAGAGGCGGTCGCCCTGCACGCCCACCGAGAAATCCAGCCCCAGTTCCACGATGCGTTCGAGCATGTCTTCTTCGATCAGCAGCATGACGATGGTCTGGTTGATGCGCTCCTGGTCGGCCGGGTTGTCGCTTTTGAGTTTGCCAAAGAGAATGTTGTCCAGCAAGGTGTGGGAATGGATGTATTCCTCGCGCCGGTAGAAGCTCACCGCGCCGGGTGCGTGTTCGGCGATCCAGCGGGCGAAGGCGGCCCGGCCTTCCAGCACCGCGCGTTCGGCGACCTCGGACAGCGCGGCCAGGGTGTGGCGGGCCGGCACGAAACGCAAGGCCAGGGTGACCAGCCGACGCCGGTCGTCGTCGCTGAGCGTGGAGGCGTCGCGGTCCAGGCGCATGGCCAGGGCCGCGTAGTCTTCGAATTCCTCGGGCTCCATGGGGGTCTTGTCGAAAAACGACGGGTCCCGGCTGGGCACGTTGCGCAGGATGTCCACGGTGCGCCAGGTGAGCAGGCGTCCCAGTTCGAGCAGGGGATCGGCCAGCCCCGCCTGTTCGAGAAATTCGAGAAAGTGGCGGTTGCAGGGCAGGTTTTCCGGTAAAAAGGCGTCGTCCTCCGGGCTGCCGAACACGATGTTGGCCGCCAGGCTGGAGTGATGCAGGTAGCGGTCCTCGTCGAAGAACTCCACCAGGCCGGCCAACTCTTCGGCCCGGGTGTGGGCGTAGGACTTGCGGATGCGGATGATCTTCTTGACCAGATGTTCCTTTTTGCCCTTGCGGAACACCGTGTTCAGGCCGAAGCGCAAGACGTCGAGAAACAGGCCCACCTGTTGGGTGACTTCGATGAGGCGGTCCAGGCTGGGGCGCACGCTCTCGAACTCGACGCCCTGGGCCACGGCCTGGGCTTGGACTCCGTAGAGCAGGTTGTCCTCTATGGACCCGTCGAACACGAAGGGCCGTTGGGGCACGTAGCCCATGTTGGCCGCAACGTCGTACTTGGTCATTTCCACCACGTCATGGCCGCCCAACTTGGCCTTGCCGCGCTGGTAGCGAAGAATCTGGGCCAGGCACAGCACCAGGGTGGACTTGCCCGATCCGGAAAAACCCACCAGCGCCAAGTGCTGGCCGGGCTCGACGACAAGGTTCGCCCCGGAAAGCAACGTGGCCCCGCCGGGTACGGTGACGATCAGGTCTTCCACGTTCACGGACCCGTCCAGGGCCAGGGGGGGGCGGGGCTCGGCCGGGGCCAGGGCGAATTCGCAGTCCTCGGCGAAGTATTCCATGACCCGGTTGTAGCTGACCTTGGCGTCCTGGTAGGTCTGGAAGAAGTCGATGATTTCCTTCCAGGGGTCGTAGAGCTTTTCGTTGGCCGAGAGAAAGGCCACCAGCGCGCCCAGGTCCAGGCGGCCGTTTATGGCCAGGTAGCCGCCCACCAGAAAGAGCAGGAACGGTCCCAGGGCCTGGAAGAAGTTGTTGGTGTTCTTGACCGCGAACTTCCAGAGGTTCCAGCGCAGGCGGATGCGGAACTGCCGGTCCGTTATTTCGGAAAAGCGTTGGTTTTCCACCCCGAAGGAGGCGTTGGCGTGGATTTCGTGCACGCCGGACACGGTTTCGCCGATGCGTGTGGACATGGCCCGCCCCGCGTCCACGCGTTTTCGGTTGGCGGCGTTGACGCGCTTTTGCATCATGGGCACGAACACCAGGGCCAGGGGGTAGATGGCCATGGAGATGCCGGCCAGCAGGGGGTTCAGGTAGAAAAGGTATCCGGCGAAGGCCAGCAGGGTGAGCAGATTGGTCACGGGCACGGCGATGGACTGGCCTACGAAGTCGCCCACCGTGGCCACCTCGGTGACCAGCGAGGACACGATCATGCCCGGGGAGGCCTTGCGGAAGAACCCGATGGGCAGGGTGAGAATGTGGGCGTAGAGTTTTTTGCGTATGTCGGCCAGGGATTCCTGCCCGATGTAGGCCTGGAGCGAGTTGATGACGAACTTGAGCGTCGAGGCCGACACCACGGCCGCCAGGTAGTAGGCGCAGTAGGTGACCAGCAGATGGACCTTGTGTCCGCCGATGGCCTCGTTGACGATTTTTTTCTGCATTTCCAGGGGAAACACCCGCACCGCCACCGTGACCACGATGACCCCGAGCAGCAGCGCCTGGAGTTTGAGATTGCTGGTGAGCACCCAGGAAAACAGGGAGCGCTCGTAGATCCTTTGGGGCGGCTTGAAGAAAGGGGACATGGCGTTTTCTGGGGTTGGGGTTGGCGCGGGGTCCTTGTGCCCAGAAATTTGCGGTTTTGGCAACCGTGGCGTCGGGGCTTGTGTCCCGATCCCTGGCGCATGGCGACGTCTTCGGTATAGAAAGCAAGGTATTGCAAACTGTTGCGAAGTTTTCGCAGGGAGCCGTTTCGCCCCGGCGACCCGGTTGGCCCTGGCCGGGAACCGGACGGAAACAAAGGCCCCTGTTGACATCGTTTCGTGCCCCTGCAAGAGGAGGCCATGCGTCTTCAATTCTCGCTTCGACTACGCATATTCGTGGTGCTCGGCCTGCTGATGGCCGTCACTGTGGGCGGCGGCGGTTTCATGCTCTGGTATGGAGTCAGGCTGCAGGGATTTCTGGCCGACATTTTCGATCGCCAGGTGCTGGCCCTGGAGGCGGCCATGCGCCTGGAAAGCTCCCTCGCGGCCCAGCGCGGCTACCTGACGTATTATTCCCTGGATCATGACAAGAAGTGGATCGCCAAGCTGAGCGAACAGCAGAACGCCTTCGAGCATGACCTGAACCGGGTGCGCGCCCTTTCCGGGGGCGAACGGTCCCGCCAGCAGCTCGACGTCATCGCCCAGAGCTTCATGCGTTTGACCATGGAGCGCGAACGCGTGGTGGAACTGCTCGACGCCGGCGACCGACCGGCGGCAAGCGTGGTGCATGTGGCGGCCAGAGCCCGATTCGACAGTCTCATGGGCCTGTGCGACGCCTTCATGGAGAGTCTGCACGAGGCCCTGGCCAGCGACCGCGACGACGGGGTGAACCTGCTCAAGCTGGTCAATGCGTTGGGCATGGCCTCGGTAATCTTCACATTTTTGCTGGGGTTCGGGCTCGCGGTGGTGTTGTCGCGCCAGATTTTGGCGCCCATCCGGCGCATGGCCCAGGACCACGACGAACCCGTGGGGCCGGACGAAGTGGCCGCCCTGGAAAACCGCGTGCACGGTCTCATCGAACGGGTGGGCCAGGCCAAGGCCAAGCTGGAAAAAAGCCAAGCCCACCTCCAGGCCGCCGAGCGCATGGCCACGGTGGGGCGCATGGCCGCGGGCGTGGCCCATTCCATCAGAAATCCCCTGACCTCGGTGAAGATGCGGCTGTTTTCGCTCAACCGCTCCCTGACGCTTACGGCCGTGGAGAAGGAAGACTTCGAGGTTATTTCGGACGAGATCAAGCATCTTGACGGCATCATCCAGAATTTTCTCGAATTCGCCCGTCCCCCCAAGCTCAAGCTGCGCCGGGTGAGCCCTTCGGAAGTGGTGGACCAGGCCGCGCTGTTGCTCGACCATCGCCTGCGGGGCCAGGGCGTGAACCTGGTGGTGGAGCGCGAGGAGCTTTTGCGCCCGATCCTCATCGACCCTGAACAGATCAAGGAACTTCTGGTCAACCTCTTCACCAACGCCATGGACGCCATGGAAGGACGCGGCGTCCTGGTGGTCACCGAGGAAGAGGGCTTCCTGGACGCCATGGGGCGGGTGGCCGTGGTGTCCGTGTCCGACAGCGGGCCGGGCGTGGCCGAGGAACACCGCGACGAGGTTTTCGAACCGTTTTTCACCACCAAGGAGGACGGCACAGGCCTGGGCCTGCCCATTGCCCGGCGCATCGCCACCGAGCACGGGGGCACGCTTGCGCTCTCCCAGAGCAAGGTCGGCGGGGCCAAGTTCACCCTGACCCTGCCGTTCGACGCCGAAGTACAGGGAGGAGCCCGGTGGCGCTGATTCTCATTGTGGACGACGATCCCCGGTTGCGCGACAGTTTCGCCCGACTGCTCGTGCAGGACGGACACCAGGCCCTGACCGCGCCTTCGGGAGAGGAGGGCGTCGCCCGCGTGGAGCACGACCGGCCGGACCTGGTGGTCATGGACGTGCGCATGCCGGGAATGAGCGGACTCGAAGCGCTCTCGCGCATGAAGGCCAAGGACCCCGGGGTTCCGGTGATCATCATGACCGCCTACGGAGCCACGGATACGGCCATCGAGGCCGTGAACAAGGGCGCGTTCGACTACATTCTCAAGCCGTTCGACATCCCCGAGATGCTCACCCTGATCGGCCAGGCCCTGGACGCCTCGTCGCGGGCCAGAAAGCGCGAGGGCGAACCGGCGGCCAGCGTGGACGAACCCCAGGTGAACCTGGTGGGCCAAAGCCGGGCCATGCGCGAGGTGTACAAGCAGTTGGGCCGTGTGGCCGCCACCGACGCCACGGTGCTGGTGCAGGGCGAGTCCGGCACGGGCAAGGAGTTGGCCGCCCGGGCCCTGTGGAGCTATTCCCCCCGCAGGAGCAAGCCTTTTGTGGTGGTCAATTGCGTGGCCATTCCCGAGACTCTCCTGGAAAGCGAACTCTTTGGCCACGAGAAGGGGGCCTTTACCGGAGCCAACCAGCGCCGGGCCGGCAAGATCGAACAGGCCCGGGGCGGCACCGTGTTTCTGGACGAAATCGGCGACATGCCACCGTCGATCCAGGCCAAGCTCCTGCGCCTTCTGCAGGAGAAGCAGATCGAGCGTCTGGGGGGAGGGGCTCCCGTCAGCGTGGACGTGCGCATCCTGGCCGCCACCAACCGCGACCTGGACGCGGCCATGGCCGAGGGCCGTTTTCGCGAGGACCTGTACTACCGCCTGAAGGTGGTGACCATCACCCTGCCTCCCCTGCGCGAACGCAAAGAGGATATTCCCCAACTGGCCGAACACTTTCTCAGTCTGCACGCCTCGCGCATGCATCTGGTCAATCCCGGCGTGTCGCCCGACGGACTGGTGGCCTTGGCCGAGCACAGTTGGCCGGGAAACGTGCGCGAGCTGGCCAACGTGCTGCAAAAGACCCTGATTTTCAGCCGGGGCCTGCCCATCAGCGACGCCGACGTGCAGGCCGCCATCGCCGGGCGCGCTCCCGAGCCCCGGCCCGAAGGCGAGGACGCCCTCAAGGCGTGGGTGCGCCGGGCCGTGAACGACGCCGGCCCCAACCTGCTGAGCGAACTGACCGACCGCTTCACCGGCATGGTGGTGGCCGAGGCCCTCAACGTCTGCGGGGGCAACCGCTCCAAGGCGGCCCGGTTGCTGGGCGTTTCGCGTCCCACCCTGTTGGCCAAGATGGACAAGCTGGGTCTGGTCGTCGAATCGAGCGTGCGTACCTGCGACGCCCCGGGGTGAGACCGCGCGCCGGGAGCGTGGTCGTGTTCGTCTCTTTCGCCCGGTTCGTCACGGGAGCGGCGGGGCAGTCCGCGCGGACCTGATGCGCCAGGCCGCCTGACCCGGCCGGGACCCGCGCCCGGAGCGTCCCCCGCCTCTTCGTCGCCCTGAACCGCCCGCTTGGCCGGCAAGGCGCGTTGGCCCGGAATCCTTTCCTCCCCGTGGTTTTCCTTCCCGATCCGCCCCGTTCGTGGGAGCGGGAGTTCCCGCCCGTGTCTGCGTTTTCGTCACTTCGTCCACGCCTTGGCCGCGCGGTCCGTCCGCGATCAGGCCGTTCCAAACGCCTCGTCTCGCGGCCGTTTAACAGCCCGTTGAAACAGTCGATTCTTGCAGCCTGCTCAAAACACTTGCTGGCAAGACGCGAGAAAAAGTCAAGCCCGAAGCGGAGTTGGCATCCGTTGAGGGTTTGAGTCTTTCGCAGCAACGCAGCCAGCAAGGATTTTCCAACAGGCTGTTAACAATACTGCTGGCAAAGCGCGCAAAAAGTCAGGTCCGAAGGGGAGTGGGAACTCGTGGGTCTGCATTTTTCGCGGCAACGCGGTCAGCGCGGAGTGGAGGGCGCTACGGCGCGAACCGGCCCATGACTGCGGTCACGCTCATGGACGGAGTCAGCGCGTATCCCGCAGTGAGGCCCAGCAGGGGCAGGCCCTGGCGGGCGAGCGCCACCAGGGGGGCCTGGGCCTCCAGGGAGAAGTCCAGATACCCGGGGCTGTAGGACGGCCCGCAGGGGGCGAGGGTCCCGAGTTCGGCCTTGAGCTGGCGCATGGTCTTGTCCGCCAGGAAGGCCCCCATGCGCTCCAGGGCGTAGCCGTCGAAGGCCCGGGAGTCGGCGAAGAGTTTGGCGGCGTGGTTTTCCAGGTCCGGCCCCAGGGTGGCGGCCAGGACCCAGACCCGGTCGCAGCCCCACAGACGGTGCATGAGCCGGAGGCTGGCCCGGGCGTGGGGGGCGAAACGGTCGAGAAAGTCTTCGCGTTCCAGATCCTTGGCAAAGGTGGTGGGCTGGGCGAGGCGGAGGGCTTTCTGCCAGAGCCCGGCCACCCGGTCGGCGACGGGATCGGTCGGGGCCACGCGCAAGGCGCGCAATATCCGTTGAAAATCGTTGCGCTGCGAAGACATGGCGGGAGGGTAGAAGCTTTCGTCCCCTAGGACAAGTCCGGGGCGAGGAAAATGCGTCATTGAATACGACTGAAAGAGTCTGTTTCGGGAAAAGGAAAAAAGAAATGGACGAACTGTAAAAAAAATTGACACCAAAAACGCTTCCTCCAGGAACAGGGAAAATAATTAGTAAGTTATATTAGGGTGTTGCAAATTGTGCATTTCGGCACGAGCTTTGCCTAAGGGGAACATGCCCATGGAAACCATGACCACCCACCCCATCGTCGTCCTGGCCGAACGCAATCGGCACGTGCGGGACTTTCTGCGCCGCGAGTTCGAGCGAGCCGGCTACGCGGTAAAGACCTGCGCCTTGGGATGCGAAGCGGGGGAAATGGCCATGTCCGGCGGCGACGTGCTGGTGCTCGACCTGGACGCGGCCGACATCGACCTTGGCGGCGTGATCCGCCGGGTCTGCGCCCGCAAGCCCGGTTTGCCCGTGGTGGTGCGCGCCCACAGCGCCGAGGAGGCCGAAGGCTGTCTGTTGGAGGGGCGCACGGTTTTCGTTCCCAAGGATCAGGACCCGGCCCGACTGCTTCGGGCCGTGTGCCGGATTCTTGAGAACGCCAGAAAGTCGGAAGGATGCGGGAAATAACGATCGCTTCGACGCAGCCGCAAGGCCGCGCGAAAGGGGTCCCCGCTGGAGAGTCGGTCAAAGGGTAACAGGCTTTAACTCAAGTGGAGGTCTTTGCAGTGAACTTCTTTCGAAACGTGTTCGAGTTCTTGATGGCCGGTTCGAGAGCCCACGCAAAGTGGGACTACGAAGTGTCCATGAACATCGTGAAGAACAGGAAGAAACTCCTGTTCCTGGCTTTGCTGGTCCTGCCCATCTTGGCCTTCACCTGCGTCGAGGCGGCCGATGTCATCGGCGGCAAGCGGGCCTACATGCCGGCGCACTACACAACCACCATCTTTCTCGCTTCCATCGCGGTCGGCTTGGCCGCCGGTCTCATCACCGGCTGCATCGGCGCCGGCGGCGGCTTCATCATCACCCCGGCCCTGATGGCCGCGGGCGTCAAGGGCATCCTGGCCGTCGGCACGGACTTGTTCCACATCTTCGCCAAGGCCATCATGGGCACCACCGTGCACAAGAAGCTGGGCAACGTCTCGGGCAAGCTGGCGGTCAGTTTCCTGTGCGGATCGGTGTTCGGCGCAATAGGCGGCGGCGCGATCAACAAAGGACTGTACAACGCCGACCCGCTGCTTTCCGAGCTGTTTATCTCCGCGATCTACTCGGTGCTGCTGGGTTTTCTCGGCTTCTACGCCATGTTTGACTTCCTGAAGACCAGCAAGGGCGGCGGCGGCGGCGACGCCCACGGCGGACCTGCCGGCGGCGGCGTTCCGCCCCTGGGTCTCAAGGTGCAGTCGCTCAAGATTCCCCCCATGGTCACCTTCGACGAGGACTTCGTGCCCGGCGGCCGCCAGATTTCGGCCTGGGTCGTGGCCTGCGGCGGCGCCTTTGTCGGTCTTCTGGCCGCCATCATGGGCGTGGGCGGCGGTTTCGTGACCTTCCCCATGTTCGTGTACGTGTTCGGCGTCTCCTCCATGACCACGGTGGGCACCGACATTCTGCAGATCATCTTCACCGCCGGTTTCGCGGCCATCAAGGAATACGCGATCTACGGCTTCGTGTTCTACACCCTGGCCATGGGCATGCTCATCGGATCGCTTTTGGGCATCCAGGTGGGCGCTCTCACCACCAAGGTGGTGTCCGGCGTGCAGATCCGCGGCTTTTACGCCATGTCCATCCTGGCCGGTTTCATCAACCGTGTGACCACCCTGCCCAAGAAGTTCACGGAGCTTGGCTACGTGTCCCTGCCGCCTCAGTTCAACAACACGATCGAACAGATCGGCATGTGGGTGTTCTGGATCGTCGTGGGCTTGTTCGGTGTGTGGGTGTTCGCCAAGTTCTTCGTCAATATCGGCAAGCTGCGCGGGGAGGAGTAGATCATGCTTATCGCCAACAAAGGTGCTTTCTCTAAGGGGTTTCTGTTGCTGATCACGTTCGTGGGGGTGTTTCTCTACATCATGTCGCCCTCATTCAACGGAAGAACCGGACTGCAGTTTTCCGATGATTTCTTCAACATGCTGTCCAAGCATTCCGCCGACTACTTCCCGGAAGTGAAGACGGTCGTGGACAAGCTCAAGGGCAAGGTGGTGAGCGTCAACGTGGTGGTCGCCCGTCCTGACATCAAGGTCGAGCCCGATGCGGCCAAGGGACAGGAAATCGCCAACAAGGACGCCCAGACTGAAGCCGCGGCCCTCGTCGCCGCCGGCGCCCAGGTGGATGTGAAGGACAATGTCATGAGCATCAAGGCGGACCTCGGCGTGGTGACCGGATACGCCATGAACAAGTCCTTGCAGGTGTTCAACGTCAAGGGTGAGGAAGATCTGCAAAAGCCCGAAAACATAGAAGCCCGCAAGCAGATCAAGGTGCTGTGGAAGGCTTTTGGGGCCATGATCAAGCCCCTGCAGCGCGAAAAGTACATTCCCGAAGCCAAGGCGCTCGACACCGTGATGCGCAAGGCCATCGAACCCGCCTATAACTTCTACGGTGTGGACGGCGAGCCTGTTTCCAAGAACATCCCGCTGCTGGTGGGCCTGCTCGCCTTCTACGTGCTCTACACCCTGTGGTACGGTTTCTCCATCTTCTTCATGTTCGAAGGCCTGGGGCTTTCCATGTCGAAGGCCAAGGTCAAGAAGGAAGCGTAAGCACAGGCGAGAAACCCGGTAAACAAACAAACCCCCTCCCGCCAGGCGGGAGGGGGCTTTGACATTTCGCGGCAGTACGGACCCTGGCGCGTCGCCTGGCCGCGACCACGCGAAAGCGTCAGAAGCGGCGACCGGGATGCGCCGGCGCGCAGGACCGAAGGCGATTATTTCCCGGATTCGATTTTATGAGCGGCCTTTTCCACCTCGTCGACAAATCCGCGCCGTGCGGCCCGGATGCGTTCGGCCAGGTCGGGGTCGCCCAGGGCCAGAATCTGGGCGGCCAGCCAGGCGGCGTTTTTGGCCCCGGCCTTGTCCAGGGCCACGGTGCCCACGGGAAATCCCGGCGGCATCTGCACCGTGGCCAGCAGGGCGTCCATGCCGCCCAGGGGCGAGGCGTTCACCGGCACGCCGATGACGGGCTTGATGGTGCGCGCGGCCACGGCCCCGGCCAAATGGGCGGCCATGCCGGCGGCGCAGATGAAAACCTGGCAGCCTTCGGCTTCCAGACGCGCCACCAGGGCCTCGGTGCGTTCCGGGGTGCGGTGGGCGCTGGTGACGGTGAAAAGATGCGGAATCTGCAAGCTTTGCAACACTTCGGAACAGGGGCGCATGACGCCCTCGTCCGAAGCCGAACCCATGAATATGGCGACCTTGGTCATGCTTGGCTCCTGGCTATGCCCTTGGCCCCGATGTCGGAGCGATGAAACGCGTTCTCGAAAGTGACCTTGCCTACTGCCTGATAGGCCCGCCTCTGGGCGGCGGCCAGGTCCGAGTCCAGGGCGGTGACGCCCAGAACCCGGCCTCCGCTGGTGACCAGGGCGTCGCCTTCGCGTTTGGCCCCGGCCACGAAGACCTTCACGTTGGCGTCGGCCTCGGCGTTTTCGATGCCCGAGATGGCCATGCCTTTGGGGTAGTTTCCGGGATAGCCCTCGGCCGCCATGACCACGCACAGCGCGGTCCGGTCGGTGAAGCGCAGGGCGGAAGGATCGAGGCGTCCGGCGGCGCAGGCCAGCATGGTTTCCGCCAGGTCCGACTCCAGGCGCATGAGCAGGGGTTGGCACTCCGGATCGCCGAAGCGCACGTTGTATTCGAGCACGAGCGGGCCGTTTCCGGTCATCATGAGTCCGGCGTAGAGCACGCCCTTGAAGGGGTGGCCCTTGGCGGCCAGGGTCTTGAGGATGGGCGTGATGACCAGAGCGGTCATTTCCTCCCAGCGGGAGCGGGGCAACACCGGAGCCGGACTGTAGGCCCCCATGCCGCCGGTGTTGGGACCGGTGTCGCCGTCGAACACGGCCTTGTGGTCCTGGCAGGAGGGCATGGGCGCGGCGCGTTCGCCGTCGCAAAAGGCCAGGAACGAGGCTTCCTCGCCCAACAGGCAGTCTTCGACCACAACGCGGGCTCCGGCCTGTCCGAAGACTTTGCGGACCATCATTTCGTCCAGGGCGTCCAGGGCCTGTTCACGGGTTTGGGCGACCACCACGCCCTTGCCTGCGGCCAGGCCGTCGGCCTTGATCACCATGGGCAGGGGGCGACTCTCCACATGGGCGCGGGCCGCCTGGTGGTCGTCGAACACGGCGAAGTCGGCCGTGGGCACGCCGGTTTCGCGCATGATTTGCTTGGCGAAGGCCTTGGACCCCTCGAGCTGGGCCGCGAAGGCGTTCGGGCCGAAGCAGGGAATGTTCGCTTGGGCCGCGGCGTCGGCCAGTCCGGCCACCAGGGGGGCCTCCGGTCCGGGGACGATGAGGCCCACCGCGTTTTCCCGGGCGAAGGCCATCAAGGCCTGGACATCGGTGTCCGAAATGGGGACGTTTTCGCACAATCCGGCGGTGCCGCCGTTGCCCGGTGCGGCGTAGATTTTGTTCACCAGGGGGCTTTGGGAAAGTTTCCAGGCCAGGGCGTGTTCGCGTCCGCCCGAGCCGACCAGCAGGACGTTCATGGAGCCTCCTTCGCGCATGCTTGCGCGTGGGGTAGCGCAAGTGCGGTTCGAAAGCAAACGCTTCTCCAATTAACCTGGAATCATTACTGATTGCTACTTATTACCTTTTTCGTTTGACATAGGAGACAAGGAATGCCAAGGAGTAACGAAAAAATCGCAACGAGACGCATCATGCACCACACACACGCCATCGCCATGGACTTCGAGTCCGCCCTTGAGCGCTTCAAGGAAATGTCCCAGGAACAGGGACTGCGCCTGACCCACCAACGGCTGGAGATCCTGCGGGAGCTCGTGGCGGCCAAGGACCATCCCAGCGCCGAGACCGTGTTCAACCGGGTGCGCCGGCGGTTGCCCACCATCTCGCTCGACACCGTGTATCGCACCTTGTCCACCTTCGACGAACTCGGCCTCATCATGCGCGTACCCGTCACGGGCGACCAGGGCCGTTTCGATGCCGATACCAGCCCCCACCACCATTTCGTTTGCTCACGCTGCAAGTCGATCTATGATTTCCTCTGGGAAGATTTCGATCATCTTACCTTGCCGAGCGATTCGTCTTCGTTGGGGAGGGTCGACGACAGGCGCGTTGTGGTGCGCGGTGTCTGCCAGAATTGTCTGGCAAAGACCGGTTCCACGATGTAGGCAAAAAAGCTTGACGGAACGTCACGTTGTGATTTACCTTCCAAACAAGAAGTTTTACTAAAAAATAGAAATTCTAAGGAGACGGATATGTCCAAGAGCTACGAGCACCTGAAAGAGGCTTTCGCCGGTGAGTCCCAGGCCAACCGCAAGTATCTCGCTTTTGCCAAGCAGGCCGACAAGGAGGGCTTTCCCCAAGTGGCCAAGCTGTTCCGCGCCGCCGCCGAGGCCGAGACCGTTCACGCCCATACGCATTTGGCGGCCATGAAAGGCATCGCCAGCACGGCCGAGAATCTCAAGACCGCGGTGGAAGGCGAAACCTACGAATTCGAGAGCATGTATCCCAAAATGATCGAAGACGCCGTGGCCGAAGGCAACAAGCAGGCCGAACGCGCCTTCCGCTACGCCAACGAAGTGGAAAAGGTTCACGCCGCTCTTTACCAGAAGGCTCTGGCCGATCCCGCCGGGCTCACGGCGACCGAATACTACATCTGCCCGGTCTGCGGCTACACCTGCGAAGACCACGCCCCGGACAAGTGTCCCGTGTGCAAAGCCATGGGCAAGGCCTTCTACAGCGTGGGCTAGTTTCCGCTCTTTGCGCCCGGCTTCGACTCGGACCCTTGATCGTCCGTGCGAAAGAACGCAGGGTTTTTCATGCCTGCAAAAGGTCCGGGCGAAACGACTCACCCAAGGAGTTCGAGATGGATAAATGGGAATGCCCCTGTGGCTACGTCTACGATCCCGCCGAAGGCGACGCCGAATCCGGCATAGCACCGGGGACCGCCTGGGAAGACCTGCCCGATGACTGGGTCTGCCCCAAGTGCGCCGCAGAAAAGGAATATTTTGAAAAGGTCAAGTAGCGGCCGGGGGAGAAAAAACGTGCCTCCGGCGCCCGGGGGGAATGCGTTTCCCCCCGACCCCCCTCCATCGGAGGCAGTGGTTCGAAGTCCGCGCCGGTAATGTGACGGACGCGAAAATTGGGGCCAGCTCCCGGCTTTGCCGGGAACTGGCCCCAATTTTTATGACTTTCCTTCGCGCCGGGCGGGACCATGTACGAGCGTCTGTCGTCTCGCGGGCCACTGGGGAGCCCCGAGGGGGTCACCCCCTCGGGCCGCCGGAGGCTCTTCGCGCGTTCATTCGCCGTATACTGTTCTTCTCTTCCATTACACCTCAGGGACCTCGGGCCGCCGGAGGCTCTTCGCGCGTTCACTCGCCTATTCGGCGGCGTATATGACGCGGTGGGGGACGGCCTGGCTGATCTGGTCGAGGAACTCGGCCGCTTCGCGGGCCATGTCCGGGCTGTAGGCCAGACGGACCACCGCGGCGTGGCGGTCCACAACGGTAAGCAGGCCCAGGTGCCCGGCCCCTTCAAGAAAAAACTTCAACAGCGCCAAATGCTTGGGAGCCACGCGCAGGTAGAGCCTGGCGCAGGTCCCGGGAGGCGTGTAGGGCGCGCGCAACCGGCGCGGCTTGGGTTCAGGCATCGCCCTGGCCGAGCACGCGGCAGCCGTCCTCGGTGATGACCACCGTGTGTTCCCAGCGCACGCCGCCCCATTCGGGGTAGTACAGGCCGGGCTCCACGGTCACGACCATGCCCGCTTCCAGCACGGCTTCGGAAAGGGGCGACAGGCTGGGCGCCTCGTGGGTTTCCAGGCCCACGCCGTGGCCCAGGGCGTGGGTGAAAGCCTGGGACACTCCGAAGCCGTCGTAGCATTTTTTGGCCGCGGCGTAGGCTTCGGGGGCCGGCAATCCGGGACGCAGGACGGCCATGGCCTGGCGCTGGGCGGCCTGGGTCTGTTCCAGGGCGGCCCGGAACCGGTCCGTGGGACGCGCGCCCACCCAGAAGGTCCGCGTTTGGTCGGAACAGTAGCCGTTGAGACGCGCGCCCATGTCCACCAGCACGCAACATTCCTCGGTGATGGGCGTATCGCCGGGCACGGCGTGGGGCAGGGCGGCGTTTTGGTTCACGGCCACGATGGAGGAGAAGCAGAGTTCGCTGGCTCCCTGTTCACGAAAGAGCCGTTCGAGATTCCAGGCGGCCTGGGCTTCGGTGAGTCCCGGTTGCAGCACGTCCGGCGCGGCTTCCATGACCTTCTGGTTGAGGGCGAAGGACTTGTCCAGGCGTTCGATTTCGGCCGGCTCCTTGATGCGGCGCAGTCCTTCCACCAGGTCGCTGGTGGGAGTCAGCGTGAGCCCCTGGGCCAGAAGCGCGTGGGCTTCGTAGCAGATTCCCCGGGCCTCGAAGGCCATGGGGCCGGGGTGGATGTCGCCCAGAAACCGGCGGATCTGGGCGAAACGCGGGCCGGAATAGATAAAGATGTCCTTTTCGGGCCAGATCCGTCTGGCCGCGTCGAAGAAACGCGGATCGGTCAGCAGGATGTCGCGTCCCCGTCTGGTGACGAGGAGCATGCCCGAGGACTCGTTGCACTGTCCGTCGTGCAGTTCGAATCCCGAAAGATAATAACGGTTCGCGGCCTGGGTGACCAACAGGGCCGAGTGTCCGGCCTGGGTCATGCGGGCGCGCAGGGCTTCGCGGCGGGCGGCGTAGACGTCCGCGCTGAAAGGGGCGTCGCTCACGGATATACCTTCAGAGGGTGTACGTCGTTTCCTTTTTCCCGGTGAGCATGCGCTGGGCCCACTCCACGCCCTGCATGACGCAGTGGTCCATGTTCGAGACTTCGTACTTCCAGCCGCCGAACCGGCCCCGGCCGTATATGCCGTGGCTTTCCAGCCAGGGCTGCACCACGCCAAGCGCCCGGTCGCGTTCCAGGCTCGGCACGGGATAGGCGTGGTCGATGCGCATCTCCCAGGTGGAGACCACCTTGCGGCGGTCTTCCTCGTTCATGAGCGAACCTTGTACTAGACCGTCCACCACCGTGTCCAGGTGCGCCGGGCCGGGATCGGGCTTGTGTTCGGAAAAGCTCACTTCGGTCATGATGGCCCGCTTGCGCGCTCGGCCGTTTTCCGGGTCCGGGGTGTTGTTGGGCGAGTAGTTGTGGAAATTGGTCACCCGGTAGAACGGGCAGTTGTTTTCGGGAAAGTACATCCAGCACTTGGAATCGCCAGGGTTTTCTTCCAGCCCCACGCCGCCGATCCAGGCCCCGTTGTGGCGCAGCAGATCGGCCGCCCGGCGAATCGTGTCCGGCGGGTTCACGGCCAGGTCGCGCACGAAAAGGTCCAGGGGGCCGGTGTAGAGCAGGGTTTCGTAGGCAAAGCGCTCTCCCGTGGAACAGGTCACGGTCCGGGCCTGCAGGTCCACGGCCACCACCTTGCGTCCGTAGAGCACCCGTTCGCCCAGGCGCGCGGCCATGCGGCGGTAGATTTCGCCCGTGCCGCCGTGGAGCGGAAAGCGAAAGGTGTTGTTGGGACCCCAGGACACGTCGTCGAGTTCGAGCAGGATGTTCTTGAGCACCCGCGCCAGGTCCACCACGCTCACGCGTTCTCCGATCCACTTGTAGTCCATGTGTTCGGCGGGCGTGGCCCAGACCTTGAAATTGTAGGGCAGCATGAACAGCCGGGCGATGCCTTCGCCGAACACCGCGTCGATCCACTGGCGGAAGTTGGCCGGAACGAATCCCTCGGGCCGGGCCAGGTTGCCCGGAAGCAGCCCGCGCACGCACTCCCAGACCAGAGGACGGGGCAAATGGCGCACGTTGTTCTGAAAGGGATAGGGCACCCAGGTTTTGGCCAGGCGCACCCAGGCTTCGCGTTCGTGGGTCAGGCGCTGGTCGCCCAGGAGATCGTCGAGCAGGTTGTCGAAATAGGCGTAGTGGGAAAACACCACGTGCCCGCCCACGTCCCAGGTGAAGCCGGAGGAGTCGCGAAAGCTGGCGGCCAGGCCGCCGGCGTAGTTGTTGGCTTCCAGTGTCAGAAAGTCGTTTTCGCCCAGCTCCGCCAGGCGGCGGGCCGCGCCCAGGCCTGTGGGACCCGCCCCGATGATGAGAAACTTGTGCGGCACGTTCTTCCTCCCTGAAGATTCGCCCACAACGATGCAAGGGGCGGACCAATCGGCCCGGCGCATGGCGGGCGCGAAGGGAGGAGAAGGGACGCGATGCCTTTTCGTCTCGCGCCGCGTCAGAATTTCGGCGTTTGGCGCAGAAATTCCGCAAGCAGCGCCCGGGAAACCGGAGCCAGGTTCGCCCCCAAGGAGTCGGCGAAGGCCGGAGCTTCGGCCAGAGGTACCAGGGCCAGGGCTTCGTATTCGCCGTCTCCGCGTTCACGGTGCAACCGGAGGAGTTCGTCCGGGGAGACGGGCAGGGCCAGGGCCACGCCCAGGTCCAGGACGCCGGTTTCCGGGGTCTCAACCAGGGCGAAGGAACGGGCGCGCAGTCCCCGCTGCTCCAGACCGAGTTCCTCCCGGGCCTCCTGGAAGGCGTGGGCCAGGGAGTCCAGACCGCCGTCGGGCAGACGAAAGTCGCCATGTACCGTGCCGGACGGACAGAGTTCCCACAAGCCGCCGTCGATGGCCAGGTGGTCGCCGCGTCGGCCGAAAACCACCTGTCCGGCGCACACGCTCAGCCCGCTCACGTCCAAGGGATGCAGGTTCAGGACCTGGCGCAGGGTCGGGTCGAGGCGTTGGGCCAGGCGCCAGGAGTACGGGGCCAGAAAACCGTCCGCCCGCTCGGCTTCCAGACGAACCGCGTTGAAATACAGGCCGTCGAACAGGGTCGGACGCCGGAATTGCTCCGTGCGCCACAGCGCCTGGATGCGTTCGCGGACCGCGGGCGGGAGTTCGGGCCGGCTCAGGTCGCTACGCAGGGCGAACCCGGGGCGCACCGGCCGAACGAGCGCGTTCAACGCCTGTCCCCGGCGATGGCGACCAGCACCGCGCCCAGGATCAGGCCCGCGCCGGCGTAGCCCAGGGGCGTGAAGTGCTCGCCGAACAGGGCGAAAGCCAGCGCGGCGGCCACCAGGGGTTCCAGGGTGGCCACCACGGCGGCTCGGCTGGCTTCGATGCGGCGCAAGCCGGCGTAGTAGACCATGTAGGCCCCGTAGGTGGAGAGCGCGGAAAGAGCCGCGCAGGCCGCCCAGGCCTGCCAGGGTCTGGGCCCGGGGGTGAAAAAGGGCAGCATGCAGGCCGCGCCCACGGGCAAGGCGTAAAAAAAAGCCGTGGGCGTGGCGTGATGCGCCAGGAAGGTCTTGCCGAAAATATAGTACAACGCGTACGCCACGCTCGAAGCCAGGCCCCAGGCCACGGCCGCGAAGGTGAGCGGAGCGTCGGAGCCGCCGGAAAGGCTCACGCAGGCCACGCCGGCCATGGTGGCGATGACCGCCCCGGCCTTGATCGGGGTGAAGGACTCGCCCAGGAATTTCCAGGCCAAAAGGGCCACCCAGGCCGGCGCGGTGTAGAGCAGCACCGAGGCCAGGGCCGCGCCGCCGGCCCGCACGGCCAGAACGTAGCTCACGAACAGGCCGCCGATGCCCACCACGCCGAAAAGCCCCAGGACGGGCAGGTCGCGCGCGGCGACGCGCAACTCTCCGGCGAGCGCGGCGTGGGTGGCGTAGAGGGTCCAGGCCATGGACGTTCGCCAGAAGGCGACTTCCAGGGGAGTCATGCCGGCCTGGAAGGCGATCTTGGCCAGCGGTCCGATCATGCCCCAAAGCACGGCGGCCAGGGCGACAAGGGCGTATCCGTAAAACATGGCCGGCCACAATAGCCGGGGTCAGGTCCGAACGGAAGCGAAAACCCGCGCGCGGGGCCGGAAGGTTTGCCGACGGGCCGTTCTGGCGTCGCGTTCTTGAAAATCATGCGCAAAGAGTACGCGCCAAATACCGGGGCGTGTATTCGCGCACGCCATCCTAGAACTCGTGCCGCAAAATGACGCCGGCCCCGGTGCCTCCCGAATTGGACTGGCCATGCGGCTCCACCGGCGAAACCACTCCGGTGACCTTGGTGGACCCCTTGGAAAGGATGTTGGCCCGTACGCCTATGCTCTGGCGCTTGTCGCTTCTGGGTTCGTCCTGGGTGGGGGCCCTGGGGGCGGGCACAGTGTCGGCTGGCGGACGCGTATCCGGCATCACGGGCAGGTTCAACGCGGGGGCCGGCGCAGCGGACGGGACCTGCCCCACCAGGCCCGGCATGGGCGGATCGGGGCTTTCGGTCATGGTTTCCCAGGCGCTCTTGGGGGCCACTTCGGAGGTGATGGAGGCGCTCGGCGGGGCCTTGGGCCTATTCCTATGATGTCTTCCCGGAGTGGGCAGGGCCAGGGTCTGGCCCGGGCGCAGGGGCGCGTCCGGGGTCAGGCCGTTGTGCCTGGCCAGCCGGATCGCATCCAGGTTGCGGGCCTGGGCGATGGAATGCCAAGTGTCTCCGGCGCGCACCACGTACACGCCCCGTGTTTCCGCGGCTGGCGCGTTGCGGGGCTGGGCCGGACAGGGGGACGCCACCACGAGGGCCAGGGCCAGGCAGGTCCCGGCGAACAGGAACGTTGTGCGAACGAGTCGAGGGAAGAAGGACATATCTCCTCCGACGGGTTGGTTTTTTCCTGTATATAGCGCCGGTCGGCAAATATGCAAGGCGTCAGGCCGGGCGCCGATTGGTCAGGGCCACGCCGCACAGCACCAGCGCGCCTCCGGCGAAGAGGGAGGCGTCCAGCGGTTCGCCCAGGAAAAGGCTGCCCATGAGGGCGGCGCTGATCGGCACGAAATTGATGAACACGCCGGCCCGCGAGGCTCCAATGGTCTGTATCCCCTGGTAGAACCAGACAAAGCCAAGTCCCGTTCCCAAAATTCCCAGGTAGGCCACGCTGGTCCAGCCGGACCAGGACAGCGCGGCCGCCTGGCCGGGCAGGCCCTCGGCCAGGGCGAAGGGCAGGAGCAGGGCCGCGCCGATCAGGCAGGAGAAGGTCACCGAGGCCAAGGGGGTGAGCCGGCCCATCACGAATTTGCCCAACACCGAATAGGCCGACCACGAAGCCACGCACCCCACGATCATGAGTTCGCCGGAGCCCACGCGTCCGGCGAGCAGCGCGGAGGGGTCGCCGCGCGAAATCACCAGGGCGGCTCCGCTCAGGCACATGGCGATGCCCAGAATTTTCCAGGGTCCCAGGGGCTCCTTGAAGCACAGTCGCGCCAGCAGGGCGATGCCCACGGGATTGGCGGCCACGATGAGCGCGGCCCGTGAGGCCGGCACGGTCTTGAGTCCTTCGAAGAAGCAGTAGTTGTAGGCGAACACTCCCGTGGCCCCCAAGGCCGACAGCGCGGGGAGCAGGCCCGGCGCGATGCGCGGCGCGCCGCCTTCGCGCAGGATCAGCACGGCGTAAAGAAAGACGCTGGCGGCCACGAAACGCAGGAACGCGGCGGAAAACGGTCCGAGTTCCGGCCCGAGCAGGCGTCCGGCGATGAAGGTTCCGCCCCAGATGACGGCGGTGGCGAAGAGCTTGAGGGAGGTGGCGTTCACGGGCGTTCGTTCGGTTCGTGGAACTGGGAGCGGCGCGCTCCGTTTCAGGCGGCACCCTTGGCCGGTCTGGAAGCCAGCACAGCCTGCACCGTGGCCGCGCCCAGCACGATGGCGCCGCCCGCCATGGCCCCGGCGGAGGGCCTTTCTCCCAGCACGAGATAGACCCAGATGGGATTGAAGACCGGCTCCACGATGGGGATGACGCTGGCTTCCAGGGCGCGCAGTTGGCGCACGGCCTTGGCGTAGAGCTGGTAGGGGATGCCGATCTGGAAAATGCCCAGCACCAGGAGCCACAGCCAGCCCGTGGCGCTTGGGCCGGGGCCTTCCAGGGCGAAAGGCAGGCAGACTGCGGCCGCCAACACGTTGCCCAGAAGCAGGGCTTCGGCCTGGTCGCCGCCGGGCATGCGGCGCAGGAACAGGGGCACGCCGGCGAAGGTGACGCTCGACGCCAGGGCCAGCAGGTTGCCGAGCTGTCCCGTGGCGCTCACTTCGCCCCAGAAGAAGAAGGTCATGCCCACGAAGGCCACGGCCATGATCACCCAATCGCGACGCAGGGTGGGCTCGCCCAGAAAGCGCGGGGCCACGGCCGCCACCCACACCGGGGCCATGTACTGGATGAGCACCGCGTTGGCCGCGGTGGTCAGCCGGGTGGCGCAGACAAAGAGCACCATGGTGGTTCCCATGCACAGGGCCGCGCCGGCCAGGGGCCAGCTCGGGCGGATGCGCGGCAGGCCCAGGGCGAGGAACAGGTAGACGGCCGCAATGGCCGAGCGCGCGCCCGCGATACCCAGCGGAGTCCAGTCGACGCTTTTGATGCACACGCCGCCCATGGACCACAACAGGGCCGTGAACATGAGCAGAAGGGCGGGGGGGACGGTGATGCGGCTTGGGGTCATGGTTTTTGGGGTAGGAGGTGACAAAGCGAACGCCCGGTCCTTGCGCGCGTCGCAAAAACCGGACGGATGTGGGCCGAAGAACCTTTTCGGCCGGAAAAGGGAAAGAAGCAAGACCCCAATCAGGGCTTTTCGTCAAAAAATACGCCGTGTTTCGCCAAAGGACGCCGCCCGTGCGCGTTGCGTCCGTCCGGCCACGGCAGGCAGGGCACCGGCCCTAGGCTATCGGGCGGCCGGCTTGGCTGGAGACGACGAGTCGGGCTGGTCCGGCAGCGGCGTGCTGAGCGGCGTGGGCTCGGGCTCGGACAGGGGGTCGTAGACCTGATCCGGGGGCAGCGCGCCCTCCATGGTCGGGTCCATGCCCTTGACGCCCTTGACGTAGCTGCCATTGCCCGAGGTGACGAAGCCGAATTCCGATCCGTCGACCGTGACCCCGGCGTCGATGTCGAGCATTTTCCCATCTCCGTGGCCGCTGGGAACGGACTTGAAGTCCACATGCGCGCCCAGCAAGGTCTTGCCGGTGGAATCGGTTTTCTTGGCACCGCATGCGGTCAGGGCCAATCCGGCCAGAATCAGGGTGAAAACGAGGGCGAGATGCTTCATGGCCTGGTCCCTCCTGGTTCGAAAAAATACTCCAGTGCGGGCCCCGCGTCAAACGCGGGTCACTCTCCCAGGTAGGCGCGACGGATTTCCGGGTCGGCCAGGAGATCGGCGGCCGGTCCGGAGAGGGCGATGCGGCCCGTTTCCATGACGTAGCCCCGGTGGGCCAGCCCCAGGGCCAGGTTGGCGTTTTGCTCCACGAGCAGCACGGTGACGCCCTGTTCGCGGTTGATGCGGGCGATGATGTCGAAGATCAGTTGCACGATCAGGGGAGCCAGGCCCAGCGAGGGCTCGTCCAGGAGCAGGAGCTTGGGCCGGCCCATGAGCGCCCGGGCGATGGCCAGCATCTGTTGTTCCCCGCCGGAGAGGGTGCCGCCTTTTTGGGCGCGGCGTTCGTACAGCTTGGGGAACACCGCGTAGAGCTGGTCCAGGTCGCGGACGATTTCGGCCCGGTCGGTGCGGAAGAAGGCGCCCATCTCCATGTTTTCGGCCACGGTCAGCAGGGGAAAGATGCGCCGTCCCTCGGGAACCTGGCACAGGCCCATGACGGGGAGCTTTTCCGGGGCCAGGCCGGCGGTGGAGCGGCCCTGGTAGAAGACCTCTCCGGCCATGGGGCGCAGGATGGAGCTTATGGTCATGAGGGTGGTGGACTTGCCCGCCCCGTTGGCCCCGATGATGGTGACGATCTCGCCCTCGTCCACGGCAAGCGACACCTCGCGGATGGCCGGGGCCACGCCGAATCCGGCGCTTACGCCGCGAAGCTCCAGGATCGGGGCGGCCATCAGTGGGATTCCTCGGAGCGTCGGCCCACCCGGGCCGCCGGAATGAGCCCGGCCGGACGGAAAAGCATCATCACCGTCATGGCCGCACCGAACACCAACATGCGGTAGACCTCGAACTGGCGGAACACCTCGGGCAGGGCGATGAGGGCCAGGGCCCCGAGCACGATGCCCGGTATCGAGCCCATGCCGCCCAGGACCACCATGGCCAGCACCATGGCCGACTCGATGAACGTGAACGATCCCGGCGACACGAAGCGCATCTTGGCCGCGAAAAAGGCGCCGGCCAGTCCGCCGAACACCGCGCCCATGGCATAGGCCAGCAGCTTGAGGGCGAAGGTGTTCACGCCCATGATCTGGGCGGCGGTTTCGTCTTCGCGGATGGCTTCCCAGGCGCGTCCGACGCGCGAATCGGCCAGGCGGCGCACTGCCACCACGGTGAACAGGCACAGCACGAGGATGAGAAAATACTGAGCCATGGGGGTGCGGATGAGAAGGCGCTCCAGTTCGAACCCCTTGGAGGGATCCGGCCAGTAGAGGACCGGGGCCTTGATGCCGAGCAGACCGTTGGGACCGCCGGTGAGCGACATCCAGTTGTTGAGGACGATGCGCAGGATTTCGCCGAAGCCCAGGGTGACGATGGCCAGGTAGTCCCCGCGCATGCGCAGGGTGGGATAGCCGATGACGCACCCGGCCAGGGCGGCGAGCCCCGCGCACAGAGGCAGGGCCAGCCAGAAGGAGAGATGAAAATGGATGGAGAGCAAGGCGTAGGTGTAGGCCCCCACGCCATAGAAGGCGATGTAGCCCAGGTCGAGCAGCCCGGCCAACCCCACGACGATGTTCAGGCCCAGGCCCAGGGTCACGTAGACGAGCACGTTGATGGCCACGTCCTGTCCGTAGCGCGAGGTCATGAAGGGAAAGGCGAGCAGGGCGGCCAATCCGGCCAGGATCCAGAATTGATTCGGCACGCGCCCCGCCGTGTGGCGCAGGCTGCGCAGCGGGGCGGAAAGGGGACGTCCCAGCGGGCCGCGCAAGCGCCACAACGTCCAGCACAGGGCCGCTCCCAGCCCGGCCAGTCCCACCAGCTTGGCCGCCGGAACAAAGGTCACGCCCTGGGCGCTGACGCCGGTCATGGGCCACAGGAGCAAAAAGAGCCAGGCTCCGGCCACAACGACGGTCTTGGCTGCGCGTCTAGACCCGGGTGTCATTGATGTTCTCGCCCAGAAGGCCGTTGGGCATGAAGTAGAGCACCGCGATGAGGATGATGAAGGCGAACACGTCCTTGTATTCGCCCGAGATGTAGGCGGCGGCGAAGATTTCGGTCATGCCGATGATGAGTCCGCCCAGCATGGCGCCGGTGATGGACCCGATGCCCCCGAGCACGGCGGCGGCGAAGGCCTTGATGCCCGGTACGAAGCCCATGTCGAACCGGACCGAGCCGTAGTAGAGTCCGACCAGGATGCCGGCCGCGGCGGCCAGGGCCGCGCCGATGGCGAAGGTCATGGAAATGATGCGATCCGGGCTGATCCCCACCAGGGTGGCCATGACCCGGTCCTGCGAGGTGGCCCGCATGGCCGCGCCCATGCGCGAGCGAAACACCAACCGGTTGAGTCCCACCAGAAGAAGCGCGGTGACCGCCAGGGCTCCCACCTGCAGGTAGGTGAAGGAGAACTGGCCCACGGAGAACGCGCCCTTGGCGAACACGCCGGGGTAGGTCTTGTCGTAGACGCCTTGGGTGAGCATGAGCCCGTTCTGCAAAAAGATGGACATGCCCAGCGCCGACAGCAGCACCGACAGCTTGGACGCCCGACGAAGCGGCTTGTAGGCGACCTTTTCCACTCCCATGGCCAGCAGGGCGCAGTAGGCCATGGCCAGGACGAAGGCCGCGCTCAGGCAGAGCCAGGGATGGGTTTCCATATAGCCCTGTCCGGTCATCCAGGCCAGGACCACGATGCCGATGTACCCGCCCGAGGCGAAAATTTCCCCGTGGGCGAAGTTGATGAGCCCAATGATGCCGTAGACCATGGTGTAGCCCAGGGCGATGAGGGCGTAGAAGCCGCCCAGGGTGACGGCGTTTATGAGCTGGTGGAGAAAAAAATCCATGTCGCGGTCGTGTCCGTGGTCCGCCGGGTGGAAGTCTGAAGGTTCGGGCCAAGCCGGGCGCGGGTGGGCGCTTACCGTGCGCCGCCGGCCCACGCGGTCGGCGTTCATTGAGCAGACTCGCGTCGGGTTCGTCAAGGTCCCTCTTGGAACGGCCCGGCGCGCAAAGACGCCCTCCTTAGCACGGCCCGGCCCGGCCGGCAAGGCCGGGGAGCGGTCCGGCCCGGAAGACGTCGCAAGAGGGCGTGCGGTCGTTTTTAGGACCGGAACAGAAAATACACCGCGCCCACCAGACACAGTCCGGCCCAAAGGTGGTCGAGCTTGAGGGGCTCGCCCATGTAGAACACGGAAAAGGGCGCGAAAACCAGAAGGGTGACGACCTCCTGGGTGATTTTGAGCTGGGGCAGGGAGAGGGCCTGGAACCCGATGCGGTTGGCCGGCACCTGGAGCAGGTACTCGAACAGGGCGATGCCCCAGGAGGCGACGGCGGCCAGCCACCAGGGCCTCGATTGCAGGTTCTTCAGGTGCGAGTACCAGGCGAAGGTCATGAACACGTTGGAGGCCACGAGCAGGCCCACGGTGGTGAGGATGGTGCGGTTGAACATGGATGTGTCCGCCTGAAGGCGCAACGGTCCGGGCGGGCCGTGTCGCCTGGCCGGAACGCCTGGGGCGCGTAGCGGCGGGTTGGTGGCGTTTCGCCGCGCGGGGTCTTTTGTCCGGGCGCGGTGGTGGGGCCGCGTCCCGGGCCCGGGGGCGGCGGGGGGCGGTCCGTTTTCGGGGGCCTGCACACGGAAGGGGAGGCGAACCGCGTCCGCCTCCCCTTTGCAATCCGGCCTGGCCGGAGGTCGTAAAGCCGTACCGGCTAGAACATCTTGCCGGTTTCGGGGTTCCAATATTCCTTGAACTTGTCTCCGACCACCTTGAAAATCACGTAGTTGGAGCCCGAGTCGCCGTTTTCGGCGAAACGGATGGTCTTGGAGGCCCCGGTCTGGTTGAGCTTCAGGAGTTGGGCCCGCACCTTGTCGGGATCGGTGCTCTTCGCGGCCTTGATGGCGGTGAGCAGGCTGTAGGCCGAGTCGAAAGCGTACGCCGAGTACGCGCCGGGCTCGCCGTGCATGGCCTTGTACTTTTCCAGGAACTTCTTGTACACCGGCGCGCTCTTGTCGGCGTAGCCGAAGGTGAAGTACACGCCCTGGGCGTCTTCCGGGGCTTCCTTGATGAAATTGGGATGGTACACCGCGTCCTGGGAGAGCACGGGGATCTTGATGCCCTTCTGGCGCATCTGCTTGATCATGCGGATGCCCGCAGAATAGTTCTGCAAGCTCATGTAGAAGACGTCGGGATTGGCCTGCTTCACCTTGTCGAGCAGGGCCGAATAGTCCATGTCGCCTTCGTTCACATGGTCTTCGGCCAGCACCTTCATGCCGGAGGTCTTGGCCTTTTCAGCCACGTACTCGGCCAGATGCTGCGAGTAGGTGGTCTTGTCGTCCACGATGAAGACGCTCTTGGCCTTGAGCACCTGGGTCATGAACTTCACGGCCGCGTCGGACTGGTGCACGTCCAGGCCGCACATGCGGAACATGTACTTGAAGCCGCGCTGCGTGACCAAGGGATTGGTGGAAGCCGGGGTGATCATGATGATCTTTTCGTCGTTGAGCACTTCCGAGGCCGGAATGGTGGCCGAAGAGCAATACTCGCCGATGACGCCCGCCACCTTGAGGTTGGCCAGCTTGTTGGCGCCGGCAACCGCCTGGCGGGGATCGCATGCGCCGTCCTGCACTTCCACGACGATGTCCGAGAAGCCGGGCACGCCGCCTTCGGCCTTGAAGACTTCCACGGCGGTCTTCACGCCCTTGACGATGTCGTTGCCGTCGGCGGCCGACGAGCCGGAAATGGGAGCCAGCACGCCGATCTTCAGGGGTTCGGCGGCAAAGGCCGTCTGGACCAGGCCCAGAGCGAGAATCAGGGCGGCCAACCAGGTTGCGCGTTTCGCCATGACGTCCTCCTTCTTAATGGTGATGGGTGCGAAAAGGGTTAATGGGCCGTGCCGAGGTAGGCCTCGATGACCCGTTGGTCCTTGCGGATGGCTTCGGGAACGCCCTCGGCGATCTTCTCGCCGTGCTCCAGCACCACGATGCGGGTGCAAAGCCCCATGACCACCTTCATGTCGTGCTCCACCATGAGCACGTTCATCCCCAGGCCGAGAATGCGCTCGATGTCGTGCATGAGCGCGGCGGATTCGGTGGGGTTGAGGCCGGCGGCGGGCTCGTCGAGCAGAATGGTGCGGGGCTCGCTGGCCAGGGCGCGGGCGATTTCCAGGCGGCGTTGCAGGCCGTAGGGCAGGTTTTTGGCCTGTTCGTCAGCCAGGTCGGAAAGCCCCATGAAATCGAGCGCTTCCAGGGACTTTTCCCGAATGCGCCGTTCTTCGGCCCGTTGGCTGGCCGGGCGCAGCACCGCTCCGAGCACTCCGGCCCTGGTGCGGGCGTGCTGGGCGATCATGACGTTTTCGAGCGCGGTCATGTTCTGAAAGAGCCGGATGTTCTGAAAGGTCCGAGCCAGGCCGAGCTTGAGAATTTCGTGGGGCGCCACCCCGGAGAGCTTGGTGTTGTCGTAGGAAACCGTTCCCGACGACACGGAATACACGCCGGTGATGACGTTGAACACCGTGGTCTTGCCCGCGCCGTTGGGGCCGATGAGCCCGAGGATTTCCCCCTCGCCCAGTTCGAAACTCACTTCGACCAGGGCCAAAAGCCCGCCGAAGCGCACGGAAACGTCCTCGAAAACCAGATGGGCCATGGGAAAGGGGATGCTCCTTCTTGGGAATGTGGCGAACGGGTTCGCATACCCTTGCGAACGAAAATCCGCAAGGTTGCCGGGCGCGACGTGGCGCGGAGCCTGGTCGGGCGCAGCCTGGCGTCAGGGGCGTTTCACGGCCCGTTCGAAGGCTTCCAGGGTTTTTTCGGCCGTGGCGCGCCAACTGAAACGGCTTTCGTTGTCCCGGCCCTTGCGCGTCAAGTCGGCTCGCAGATTCGGTTCCGCCGCCACCGTGGCCATGGCCTGGGCCAGGGCGTTCGTGTCCGCCGGGTCCACCATGAGGGCCGAATCCCCGGCCACCTCGGGCAGGCTGGCGGCGTTGGAACAGATGACCGGCGCGCCCACGGCCTGGGCTTCGAGCACGGGCAGGCCGAATCCCTCGAAAAACGACGGAAACACGAAAGCCAGGCAGGCGGCGTAGAGCGCGGGCATGTCCTGGCGCTCCACGTAGCCCAGGCGGCGCACCCGATCGCCCAGGCCCAGGTCCCCGACCCATGTGCTCCAGCGGTCGTTCCAGGAAAGGCCGCCGGTGATCACCAGGTCGGCCGGGGTCTGGTCCTTGATCCTGGCGAAGGCTTCCAGCAGGCCGCGCAGGTTCTTTCTGGGCGAAACATTGCCGGTATAGAGAAAAAACGGGCGTTCCAGGGCGTGGCGTTTGCGAAAACGAAACACCGTGTCGCTTTCCACGGGCTGGTGGTACAGGGGATCGGCCGCCAGCGGCGTGACCGTGATCCTGTCCTCGGGCGCGCCGAGAATTTCCAGCAGGTCGCGTTTGGTGTTTTGCGAAATGGCCACCAGCCCCTGGGCGCGTCTGGCGGTGTAGGCCATGGCCCGTTTCATATAGAGGGTGTCGGCCAGGCGGTACATGCGCGGACCCTTGTGAAAGTACCCCAGGTCCATGATGGCGGCCACGGCCTTGCAGGGAACGCGCGGAGGCATGTTGGACGAGGGAAAAAACGCCAGGTCGATTCTCTCCTTGGCCAACGCGCCGGGAAGGCGCAGCCAGTCGAAGATCAGGCGGTTGGAGCACTCCAGGCTGACTTCCTCGACGCCCTTGAAGCTGCCGAAAAAAGCCATGCGCGAATACACGAGCACGTAGGTGTTTTTCCTGTCGCATTCGAGCAGGGCGTCTATCAGGCTTTGCAGGTATTCCTTGACGCCGCCCGAGGCGTATTCCAGACTTCGGCAACTGATGGCTATGCGCATGGGTCATCGACAGGGGTTGGGGTTTCTTGCGGACGCGGGCGGACTTCACAGCATTTTCCGTCCCAAGTAAAGCCCTCCGGCTTCCGTGCTTTACCGGAACCGGTCCCGGACGAGCCCGCGCGCCGGTCGGCATAACGCGCCCTGGCCGAGGGACGGGCGCACGAAGGACAAAAGACACGCCATGCACCCACGCTACGCCCTTTACTGGGCCCCTCCGGCAGGCAGTCGCCTCTGGATCCTCTGCAGCGCCATTCTCGGCCGCGACGCCGAAACAGGACAGCGCGTGACCCAGCCCGATCTGCCCGGGTTTTCCCCCGAACGTCTGGCCGAACTCACCGCCGCGCCCAGACGCTACGGGCCGCACGCCACGCTCAAGGCCCCGTTTCGACTGGCCGAGGGGCGCACCCTGCGCGGACTCGAAGACGCCGTGCAGGCCTTTGCCGCCGAACGCGCGGTTTTCGCCCTGCCCGGGCTGGCCGTGGCCCAGGTGGGCCACTTTCTGGCCCTGCGCACCACCGCGCCCTGCGAGGCGTTGGGTGCCCTGGCCTTCGACTGCGTGGAGCTCTTCGACGATTTTCGGGCCCCGGCCTCGCCCGAGGAGTTGGCCAAACGCCGGGCCAAAAAACTTTCGCGTCGACAAGAGGAACTGCTCGAACGCTACGGCTACCCGTATGTGGCCGAGGAATACCGCTTTCACGTCACGCTCAGCAACTCCATCGCCGACGACAACGAACGCGAAAAACTGCAACACGCCCTGGAAAGTCTGCTCTTCGAACGCGTCAGTCGGGAATTGGAGCACGTCACCCTGTCCGAGATCAGCCTCTTTCTACAACCTGGCGACAACGAACCCTTCTCCCTGTACCGACGGTTTCCGTTTGGCGGCTAGGGGGGAGGGGAGAAGAAGAGGCAGTCGGGGGAGGAAACTTTTTTGAAAAAAAGTTTCCTCCCCCGAACCCCCTCTTTTAAAAAACTGTAGCTTTGGGTGTGGTGTCGCGCAAACGCTACGGTTTGCCGCTACGTTCTTTTGCGTGCGAAAAGTCGGGATGCGTTTAAGCGTCCGATATGGGCTGCGCAATCTTCGCCCTCTCACGGACAAGGACAAAGTTTATTGGTGAGGGGAGGGGCCTGGGGAGGGGAGCCCCTTTGTTTCAAAAAAAGGGCTCCCCTCCCCAGTCTTCTCTTTCCTCTCTTTTCCTTTTCCCCTTAAAACGCCAATCCATACTTCCTGCGGACCCAGGAGCGGCAGGGTTCCCAGCGGGCGTTGGCCAGGCAGGGGGGCTTGCGTCCGGCGGCCAGGGCTTTGAGTTCGGCCAGGGCCGAGCCCAGTCGCAGTTCCATGGTGACGGCCTTGACGGCCAGGGCGTGCAGGGGGCTTTTGCCGTAGCGGGACTGGCACAGGGCCACTTCGCGTCGGAACACTTCGCCCCAGGTGGCGGTCTTGGACGATGGGTGCAGCCGGAAGGCGGCCAGGGTATGCGGGATGGCCAGCATGCGCCGTCCCTGGCTCATGCGTTGAAAAAGGTCGAAGTCCATGCAGTAGGAAAAGGCCGGGTCGATGCCGCCCACGGCGCGGTAGGTTTCGGCCCGCCAAAAGGTGGACTGCTGGGGCACGGCCATGGTGTGTCGCATCTGTCTGGCCGAGGGGCGCCAGGGCATGTCCACCAGCACGGGCGTTCCGTGCGGGTTCACCAGCGCGCAGTCGCCGCTGACCATGGCCACGTCGGGATTGTCGGCAAAGGCGCTGGCCACGCGGACCAGCGCTCGTTGGTCCCAGAAGTAGTCATCGGAGTTGAGCCAGCAGAGGATCTCGCCGGAGGCGCGTTCGAACCCTTCCATGAGCGCTCGGGTCTGGCCTTCGTCCTTGCGGAATCTGGCGTAGGCCAAATGTCCGCCCCATTGCTCCACCACGTGGCGGGTGTCGTCCGTGGACCCCCCGTCGAGCAGGATGTGCTCCACGCGAACGTCTTGCTGGCCGGATACGCTGCGCAGGTTGTCCGCCAGGAACGCGCCCTGGTTGAACGACGTGGTCACGACCGAAATGCTGGGCAACCGCGCCATGCCTACTCCCGTCCCGCCGCTTGGCGCAGCACGCGCCACAGGGTTTCGCCGGCGCGGTCCCAGCGGAACTTGGCCGAGTGGACGAAGCCCTTGGCGATCATGGAGCGGCGCAGGTCCGGGGTGTCCAGAACGCGGGCGATGGCCGCGGCCAGGTCCTTGGGGGAATGGGGATTGAAGGGAAGACCCGCGTCGCCGGCCACTTCGGGCAGGCTGGTGGCGTTGGCGTAGAGCACGGGCGCGCCCGAGGACTGGGCCTCGACCACGGGGAAGCCGAATCCCTCGTAGAGCGAGGGGAACACGTAGGCCAGGGCCAGACGGTAGGCTTGGCAGAGGTCGCTTTCGGAAAGGTAGCCCAGGCAGCGCACCTTGTCTTCGGGAAACCCCTCGGGCAGATGGTTCAGCAGGGCCTGGCGGTCGCCGAACCCGGCCACGGCCAGAAGCGGAATGTCGCGTCCGCCCTGGCGCAGGATTTCCAGGGCCTTGGGCACCACGGCGAGGTTCTTGTGGGGTTGCAGGTTGCCGGCGGTGAGCAGGAACGGTTCGCGCAGGTCGTGGCGGGCGCGGAAATCGTCTTCGAGATGGAGTTCGTCCTCGCGTGGGGGGCGAAAATGGGCCATGTCCACCCCGTAACAGGGCAATACTTCGAGCTTTTCGGCTTTTTTCCCGAAGACGCGCCGCATTTCCCGTTTGGACGATTGCGTACCGGTGAGGGCGCGATCCGCGCGGCGAAGCCCGGCCCCGTGGCGCAGGCGAAACACGGTGCGGATGTGCCAGGCCAGGGTCTCGGGGTGCTCGGCCCAGAGCACGTCGTGGTACATGCCCACGGCCTTGCCCGGAGTGAGCGGAGGAAACATGCCGTCCGGGGAAAAATAGACGTGCTGGCGCCGGGTGAGATAGTGCCAGGCCATGCCGGTCTGTTGCCAGGCGTAGAGCGAGGGACAGTGCGCGGCCACGGTGCGGATCGTGCCGGACTCGACAAGTTCGAGCGCCTTGGGATTGACCAGCGGGCGCCCCGAGAACAACGTGAAGCGGGCTTCCTCGCCCGCGGCCTCCACCACGTGGGGCAGAATGCACTCCAGATACCGGCCGATGCCGGTGCGAAAGGAATAGGCGAGCGGGCTGGCGTCGACGCCCACGCGAAGGACCTTGACCATGGTTGGGGACTCCGGCGCGTTGACATGCGCCAAATATGTGGAATAGGCAAGGGGGTTCATGCGCATCGTCATAGAGGCCGCGCCCCCCGCTGGGCTCATCGCCACCCTGGGCCAGACCCTTCGTCTGGCCGACCCCTTCCGGCTCGTCCGCTCCCTGTGGAGTCGGCGCGAATTGTTGCGGGAATTCACCCGCCTGGAGTTTTCCGGCCGCTACCAGGGCACGCACCTGGGCCTGGCCTGGGGACTCATCACCCCGCTGGTGACGCTGGCGGTCTACACCTTCGTCTTCGCCTACGTGCTCAAGGCGTCGTGGAGCGGCGCGGGCTCGGCCGGCGGCATGCTCGGCTACGCTCTGGCCCTGTTCACCGGCCTGGCCTGCTTCGAGGCGCTTTCCGGCGCGGCGTCGCGCGGGGCGCAGCTCATGAGCGAGAACGTCAACTTCGTCAAGAAGGTGGTGTTTCCCCTGGAAGTGCTGCCCGTGAGCGTGGCCCTGGCCCTGGTGCTGCAATCGGCCCTGAGCCTGTGCCTGGTGGTCGCGGCCAGGCTCTGCATAGGCGAGACGCCGGGAATGGCCGCCCTGCTGGCTCCGCTGGGTTTCGTTCCGCTCGTGCTGCTGGCCGCCGGGCTGGGGCTATGGCTCGCGCCCGTGGGCGTGGCCGCCCGCGACGCGGGCCAGATGGTGGGTGTCTTCATGCAACTGTATTTCTTTCTCACGCCCATCGTCTACCCCCTGTCGGCCGTGCCGGAGCGCTACCGGTTTTTGCTGGCCTTGAATCCCCTTTATCCGGTCATCGACCACTTCCGGCGCACGCTGCTTTTCGACCAGCCGCCGGACTGGACCGGGCTGGGCCTGGTCACCCTCTTCGCCCTGGTCTTTTTTCTTCTTGGCTACGCTTGGTTCATGCAGCTCAAGAAGGTCTTCGCCGATGTGCTCTAGCGGCTCGCGCCACACGGACGCGCAACCCCAGGTCGTGGTGGAGGGCGTCAGCAAGGTCTACCACCTGTACAAGCGCCCCCAGGACCGCTTGCGCCAGATGTTCGCCCTTGGCGGAACCAAGCTCTACAAGGAGCATTGGGCGCTTAAGGACGTGAGCTTCACGGTGATGCCCGGCGAGTCCTTCGGCATCATCGGCCGCAACGGCGCGGGCAAGAGCACGCTTTTGCAGATTCTGGCCGGAGTGCTGCAACCGAGCGCCGGACGGGTGGAGCGCCCCGAGCGGGTGGCCGCCCTGCTGGAACTGGGCAGCGGGTTCAAGCCCGAGTTCACGGGCCGTCAGAACATCTTCGTCAACGCGGCCGTGCTCGGCGTGCCGCGCAAGGTGACCGAGACCCGCCTGGACGACATCATCGCCTTCGCCGACATCGGGGCGCACATCGACCAGCCCGTGCGCACCTACTCCAGCGGCATGTTCATGCGCCTGGCCTTTGCCGTGACCATCAGCCTCAAGCCCGAGGTGCTCATCGTGGACGAGGCCCTGGCCGTGGGCGATGTGTTCTTCCGCCAGAAGTGCTATGCTCGGCTGGAGGCCCTCATGGAAGAGGGCGTGAGCGTGATTTTGGTCTCCCACGCCATGAACGACGTGGCCCAGTTCTGCCGGCGGGCGCTTTTTCTGGAGCGTGGGCAGGTGCGCTTTCTGGGGTCGGCCATGGAGGCGGTGAAGCTCTACATGCTGGCGGCCAGCGGCCAGGCGGGGCGGACCGCCGGCCAAGGCGAGGGCGAGGCGCGTCCCCTGCCCGAGGGGTTCGGCCAGGAGGACTTCTGGCCGGCCGGGGACGCCTTCGTGGACCTTGCCGGCGCGGGCCGGGCCGAATCGGGCTTGGCCACCTGCGCGCGCGTGGCCCTGACCGACGTTACGGGAGCCCCGTGCGCGGCCTTCGAACAGGGCGACACGGCGATATTTTACGTGGAATACCGCGCCGAGGCCGATATCGAGGTCCCGGTGGCCGGGGTGGAGCTCATAAGCGACAAGGGCGTCATCGTTTTCGGCAAGAACACCTTGCAGTTCGACTGTCTGGTGCCCGAGTGGGTCCCGGCCGAATCGACCCTGCGTTTTCGCTACGAGGTGAAGCTCGACCTGGCCGTGGGCGAATACACCTTCGGCCTGGGGCTCACCACCATGGGCGCGGCGGACTACGCCCGGCGCGCGGACATGACCCATCCCGAACTCGACTCGCGCAACACCGTGCTCTCCACCCTGACCGGGGCGGGGCGTCTGGCCGTCACCTTTCGCAGCGTGGGCTCGCGGCCCGTGCAACTCACCCACCACGGCGTGGCCGATCTGCCGGGCTCGGCCAGCCTGAGTTTCCTGCCCGGCGGAATTCCATGACCGATCAGGACAAAACCCGGCAGGCCCTCGAGGCCGTGATCCGGGACCTCAGTTGCGGTTTTCGGGCCGAGGCTCCGTTGCCCGCCTTGGCGGACAGGGCGCTGCTCGTCTGGGCGCGCCTGTGGCGCGTGCGCGATCTGGCCTGGCGGGCGCTTCGCCGCCTGTACCCCAGGCTGGCCGTGGACAGGCGTCCCTTCGAACGCCCGGTGGTGGCCGTGGACCTCTTGCCGCTTCTGCCCGGCGGGGCCAACGGCGGGGCCAAGGTGTTCACCCTGGTGCTTTTGGAAACCATGGCCCGCCTGGCCCCGGACTGGACCTTCGTGCTGGCGGCCAATCCGGCCAGCGTGGAGGAACTCGCGGCCCTGGCCGGCGAAAACGTCGTGGTGGTGGAGGCCAAGAGCGCCTGGCAGGCCGCGCCGCCGAAAAAAATCGCCGGCAAACGCATCGACTGCTGGTTCTGTCCCTTTACCCGGCCCTATTTTCAGCGCCCGGAAATCCCGCTCGTGAGCGTGATCTACGACCTGCAATACCACTACTATCCCCAGTTCTTCAGCGAGGCCGAACGCCAGGGCCGCGACCAGACCTTCCAGTTGGCCGCGCGCCGGGCCGCTCGCCTGGCCTGCATCTCGCACTACGTGCGGGGCACGGTGCTCGAACAGGCCGATCTGCCGCCAGAAAAGGTGCGCACCGTCCACATTACCGTGCCTTCGCGCCTGACCGCCCCGCCTCGACCGCGCGCCCGGGAGATTCTCGACCGCCTGGGACTGACCGAGAACGCGTTTTTTCTCTACCCGGCCAATTTCTGGCCGCACAAGAACCACGCGGCCCTGCTCACCGCGTTCGGCATGCACCTTGCCGCCAATCCGGACTCGCCGGCCAAGCTCGTGCTCACCGGCGCCGACACCGGGCTGGCGGCGTCCCTCCGGGAGGCGTCCGCCACCATGGGGCTGGCCGACAAGGTGCTCTTCACCGGCTACGTCACCGACGAGGAGCTGGCCGCGCTCACCACCGGCTGTCTGGCCCTGGTCTTTCCCTCGCTGTTCGAAGGGTACGGCATGCCTGTGGCCGAGGCCATGAGCCTGGGCAAGCCGGTCTTGTGCTCCAACCTCACCAGCCTGCCCGAGGTGGGTGGCGAGGCGGTTCTGTATTTCGATCCGCGCAAGCCGCAGGAGATCGCGGCGGCCATGGGCCTGGTGGAGTCCCGGCCCGATCTGGCCGCGGACATGGCCGAACGCGGACGCACCCAGGCCAGGAGCCTGGGCGGACCGCGCGACATGGCCAGGGCCTACCTGGGGCTTCTGGAGGAAGCCATGCGCGGTCTGGGACGCCAGAGCCTGGCCGTGACCGGGGTCGAAGCGGACGGCTCGGCCGGACCGCGCGTGTTCGCCGCTTTCGGGGCCGCACCCGGCAGGCAGTGGATCGAGGCCGAGTTCGTCCTGGCCAGGGAGGCCGCGCCCCTCGCCTGCGAAGTCCTGCACGACGGCAAGCTGGCCCTGCGGCGCGACCTGGCTCCCGGCGGCGCCGTGCGCCTTCGCCGTCTGGCCTCGCCCTACGGCGGGTGTCTGGAATGTTCTTTCACCACGGCGGACGGCTCCCCCGCGCGGGGGCTGACCTGCGTCCGCCTGGCCCTGACCGGATTCGGGGCCGACGTGGACCTGCGCCCCCGCGACAAGGAGAACGGCCATGGCGACGCCTAGCCTCAGGCTTTCTGTGATAACGCCCTCGTTCAACCAGGGACGCTTCATCGGTCGCACCGCCGCTTCGGTGCTCGGCCAGGGAGTGGACGTGGAATACGTGGTCATGGACGGCGGCAGTTGCGACGCCACGGCCGAGGCGCTTCGTCTGTTCGAAGGGCGGTTGCTTTTCATTTCCGAACGCGACAAGGGCCAGACCGACGCCCTCAACAAGGGCATCGCCGTGACCAGCGGCGAAATCATCGGCTGGGTCAATTCCGACGACGTGCATTATCCCGGCGCGTACAAGGCCGTGCTGGACCACTTCGCCGCCCACCCGGAGTGCGACGTGGTCTACGGTCAGGCCGACCACATCGACGAAAACGACGCCTGGATCGAGGACTATCCCACCGAGCCCTTCGACCTGGACGCCCTGACCGAACGCTGCTTTTTCTGCCAGCCGGCCGTGTTCTTCCGCCGGCGGGCGGTCGGGCGCTGGGGGTTGCCCGACGTGAACCTGCGTTACAGCATGGACTACGAGTTCTGGCTGCGTCTGGCCCTGGCCGGGGCGCGCTTCGACTTTCTGCCGGTCAAGCTGGCCGGTTCGCGCTTCTACGCCGACACCAAGACCCTGGGCCAGCGGGTGCCGGTCCACGCCGAAATCAATTCCATGCTGCATACCGCCCTGGGCCGCACGCCGGATCGCTGGCTGTGCAACTACGCCCACGCCCTGCTGTCCGACAAGCTGGGCCTTGACCGCCGGAGCCGGCTCTTCGCCCCCTTGGCCGGAGCCGTTTCCCTGGGGGCGAGTCTGCGCTGGAACCGGGGGATTTCCGCCGGGCTTTGGCGCACGGTGCGCTCCTGGCTGGGGGCCTAGCGTGCTCGTGGGCCTCGATGTCAGCCAGACCGGCGCGGGCAAGGCCGGGTGCGGCTACCTGGCCCACGCCCTGGCCCTGGCCCTGGCCGAACAGGCCGCACCGGACGACCATTTCGTCCTCTACCCCCACTTCGGCGACCTCTATTGGGAGCCCAGACCCGCCGCCTGCGTGCGTCCCGCCTCGTCGGCCGGAGCCACGTTCTCCCAGGGGCCGACCTTTCGCCGCTTCGAGGCCTGCAAACGGTTTTGGCGCACTCCGCCCGGAGACTTCGAAAAACGCCTGGGCAACCCGGACGTGGTGCACGCCAACAATTTTTTCTGCCCCAAGGGCCTCACCCGCGCCCGGCTGGTCTACACGCTCTACGACCTCTCCTTTCTCGAAAATCCGGCCTGGACCACCGAAGCCAACCGCGTGGGCTGCCTGGATGGCGTGTTCGGGGCCAGTCTGCGGGCGGACTTCATCCTTTCCATCTCCCAAGCCAGCCTGGACCACTTTCTCGCCGTCTTTCCCCATTATCCGGTCGAACGAACGGCCGTCATGCCCCTGGCCAGCCGCTTTTCGAACCAGAGTCCCCAGGAGCGCCCCGCCGCCCTCAAGGACCTGGAGCCGGGCGGATACTGGCTTTCCGTCGGCACCATCGAGCCGCGCAAGAACCAGGACAAACTCTTCGAGGCCCTGGCCAGGCTGCCGGGGGAACGCCCCCTGGTGCTGGCCGGCGGGCGGGGTTGGCTCATGGACGACGTGGCCGGCCGCCTGGACGACCTGGGGCTTTCCGGCCGGGTGCGCCTCACCGGCTACGTCAGCGACGCCGAACTGGCCTGGCTCTACGCCAACGCCTTCGCCTTCGTGTATCCTTCGCTTTTCGAGGGATTCGGCCTGCCCGTGCTCGAAGCCATGAGCCTGGGTGCGGCCGTGGTCACTTCGCAGGCCTCCAGTCTGCCCGAAGTGGCCGGCGACGCGGCCTTGCTGGTGGACCCCGCCGATCCCGCCGCCATCGCCGCCGCCATGGCGCGCCTCGAAGACGACGCCACCCTGCGTGCTTCCCTGGCCGGACGCGGTCAACTTCGCTCCGCAAGGTTCCGTTGGAGCGCTACCGCCACGGCCGCCTTGCACGCCTACCGCGCGGCCCTGGACATGGGGCCGTATGGACAGTGCAAGTGAACGGAGGAGGGAAGATGGAGGAAGGAAGAGGGGCCTGGGGAGGGGAGCCCCTTTTTTGAAACAAAGGGGCTCCCCTCCCCAGGCCCCTCCCCTTACTAATAAACTTTGTCCTTGTCCGTGAGAGGGCGAGGATTTCGCAGCCCATACCGGACGCTCAAACCCATCCCGACTTTTCGCACGCAAAAGAACGTAGCGGCAAACCGTAGCGTAAGTGCGACATCGCACCCAAAACTGAAGTTTTTTGAAAGAGGGGGGGCGGGGAAGGAAACTTTTTTGAAAAAAAGCTTCCTCCCCCGACGGCCTCTTCTTGTTCGTTTTTTCCCCGCTGCCTCAACGCAGCTTCAGGGCCGTACGGATTTGGGTTTTCACTTGGGCGAAGTCGCGCAGGAAGTCGGGATCGTGGAAGAGGGCGTTGGCGATGACGGCGGCGGCGATTTTTCCGCCTTCGATGTCGGTGGGATAGTGTACGCCGCCCACCATGCGTTGCCTGGCGAAGCGGGTTCCCCGGGCGAAGAGTTCCGGGGCTTTTTCCGGAATCATGTTGGCGAGCACGATGGCGACGAGGTGGCCGAACGCGCTGTGTCCGCTGGGATAGGAGGAGCTGGTGGGCTTGGGCAGGCTCGGGTGCAGGGCCGGATCGACGAGGAAGGGGCGGGGTCTCTTCCAATGTTGCTTGGCCTGGCCGACGAAAAAGCTTTCGGTGGCGTGAACGCGTTCGAAAAAGAGGGCGATCCCGGCCAGGGTGTTGTCGTTGAATTCCTGCCCCAGAACGTCGGCGAAGCGGAACACGCTGCGTTCGCGGTCGGCCAGGGCGGCGGCTTCCTGTTCGGGGGTGCGAACTTTCTGCAGGGCGAGCAGCACGTCGAGATCGGCCTGGGCGGCGGGCGAGCCTGCGGCCGGGGGCGGGGCCAGTACGGTCACGAGGTTTACGCTGCTTTCGGCAAGGTAGTGGTTGGGGCCTTTGGTCCAGGCCGTCGAGGCAAGCAGCAGGACTGTCAGCAGGACGAAAAGCGAGCGGCGAGCGGCGAAGCGTAGGGTCATATGGGGAAACCGTCCCTGGTTGAGGTTGAAGCGAACGCGCAGGGCAACGCTTCAGGGTAGCAAGCCGGGTTGCCGGGGGCAAGGTCGGGCGCGTTCGGTCGGCGGCGCCGGGGCGTCTGGCGTCGGGTCGGGCGCGTCGTCGGCCGGGAGGGTTTGACAGCGGCCTTGCGAGGGCGCATAGTCCCGCGCGATTTTCGTTATGTCCAAGATCACAATAGCCAATCTTTCCAAGTCGCTTGGCGGACGAGACCTTCTGGCGGGCTTCAGCCTGGAGGTCCCCGGCGGCACGCGCCTTGCTGTGGTCGGTCCCAACGGCTGCGGTAAGAGCACGTTTTTGCGTCTTCTGGCCGGAGAATCCGAACCCGATTCGGGACGGGTGATTTTTTCCAGCGGAGCGCGTCTGGGCTACGTGGCCCAGGAGCTTTCCAGCCGGGACCTGGACGAACCCCTGCTTCCCTGGATCATGGAGGCGCTGCCTTCCTGGGGCGATTTCTGGCGCGAGTGGGAAGAGGCCACCCGGCAGGCGGACCAGCGTCGCCTTTCGGAGCTCTCGTCCCGTCAGGCGGAGTTGGAGCACAGCCTGGGCTACAATCCCGAACACCGGGCCAAGGCCATTCTTACCGGCCTGGGATTCAGGGAGAAACACTGGGACCAGCCGGTGCAAAGCCTTTCCGGCGGCTGGCGCGAGCGGGCCAAGCTCTCGCGGGTGCTGGTGGCCGGGGCCGACGTGCTGCTTTTGGACGAGCCCACCAACCACCTGGACATCGAGGCCGTGGAGTGGCTGGAGCAGTACCTGTTGTCCTTCGAGGGCGTTCTGGTGTTCGTGGCCCACGACCGGGTGTTTCTGGACCGGGTGGGCACCCAGGTGCTCTTTTTGGGCGGCTCCAAACCCGTGGTGCGTTCGGGCGGCTTTTCCGACTTTCTGGCTTGGCGGGAGCAGAATCAGGCGCAGACCGAACAGCGGATACAGCAACTGGGCCAAGCCATCGACCGGCAAATGGCCTTTGTGAGCCGCTTTCGCTACAAGGCCACCAAGGCGCGCCAGGCCCAGAGCAAACTCAAGGCCGCGGGAAAGCTGCAACGCGAGCTTGAGGGCGTGGCCCAGAATTTGACGAAAAAAGGCAAGACCCTCGACTTTCGTCTGCCCGAACCCGCCCGCGCGGACAAGAACATCCTGAGCGCCGTGGATCTGGAATACCGCTTTGACGGCGGACGCCTGATCTGGCCGCCGCTCACCTTCAACCTCTACCGGGGACAGAAGGTGGCCCTGGCCGGACCCAACGGCGCGGGCAAGACCACGTTGCTCAAGTGTCTGGTGGGCGAACTGACCCCCAAGGCCGGATCGGTCAAGATGGGGTCGCTTGTGCGGATGGGCTATTACAGCCAGCATCAGACCGAAATCTTGCGCGAAAACGAGACGGTCATGGGCGAGATTCGTCGCCTGTCCGACCCCAAGGCCTCCACCGAGGAGTTGTGCTCGGTGCTGGGGCTGTTCCTTTTGGGCGAGTCCTATTTCGAACGGTTCGTGCGCGACCTTTCCGGCGGGGAGAAGAGCCGTCTGGTGCTGGCCAGCCTGTTTCTGGCCAGGGCCAATTTTCTGGTGCTCGACGAACCCACCAACCATCTCGACCTGGAGACGCGCGAGGCCCTGGTCAACGCCCTGCTCGATTACGAGGGCACGCTGTTGTTCGTGGCGCACGACCGCTACCTGCTCTCCGAGGCGGCGGACACGGTCTGGACCGTGGGGCCGGAGGGCCTCAAGGAGTTCCTGGGCGGATACGAGGCCTACGAGGAGCATCTCAAGGCGGTCGCCCAGCTTCAGGCCGACGGCGTGGAGAGCGGACCCAAGGCGCGGGTGGAGAGCCGGGAGAGCCGCCAGGCGGAAAAGCGGCGCCAGGCCGAGGAGCGCAACGCGGTCTCGCGTCTGGTCAAGCCCAAGAAGGAGCGTTTGGCCGCCCTGGAGGCGGAGTTGGAGACCGCGCTCACCCGCCAGTCCGAAGTGGAGGTCCTGATGGCCGACCCGGACACCTACGCGGACACGGCCCGTTTTTCCGAGCTTTCGAAGGAATATTCTTCCCTGACCGACGCCGGGGACCGGCTGGTGGCCCAGATGAGCGAACTCGAAGACGAAATAACCGCTTTGGAAGCGCGCAAGGAGGCCGTGTGAGCGCTCCGGCCGACGCAGACCCGGAGTCCCGGCCCGTGAACGACCGGGAGAACGGCCCGGAGGCCGCCGCCGTGGAAGTCGCGGCCGCCATCTTGTGGCGCAAGGGCCGGTTTCTGGCCGTCAGACGCCCCGAGGGCAAGTCCCAGGCGGGACTGTGGGAGTTCCCCGGCGGCAAACTGGAGCCGGGAGAGTCCGGCGAGGCGGCCCTGGTGCGCGAGCTCGTCGAGGAACTGGGTATCGCGGCCGGTCCGGCCGAGTTCTGGAAAACCGTTGTCCATACGTATCCCCACGTCACGGTCCGCTTGAATTTCTTCCACATTCATGCTTTCAAAGGGGCTCCCCAACCGCTGGAGGGTCAGGCCCTGGCCTGGGTCACCCCGGCCGAGGCGGCGGACCTGCCCTTTCTGGAGGCCGACCGGCCCCTGGTGGCCGAACTGGCGGCCCAGGCGGCGCGTAACGACCAGACCCCGCCCACGGAGCTTCCCTTGCGCATCAGCGACCTTCTCGCCTCGGGCCGGCCCTTCGTCTCCCTGGAATTTTTTCCCCCCAAGGAAACAGACGCCTGGCCGGCCTTTTTCCAGGAGGTCTCGCGCCTGGAAGCCCTGAAGCCCTTGTTCGTCTCCGTGACCTACGGCGCGGGCGGCGGCTCCCAGGCCAACACGCTGGAGCTGGTGGCCAGGCTCAAACGCGACCACGGCTTGAATCCCATGGCCCACCTGACCTGCGTGGGAGCCAGCGAGGCCAAGCTGCGCGCCTTTCTGGACGGACTGGTGGCCGAAGGCGTGAACAACGTCCTGGCCTTGCGCGGCGACCCGCCCCAGGGCCAAGCCGACTTCCATCCCGAGGATGCGGCCTTTCAGCACGCTTCGGACCTCACGGCCTTCATTCGGGCCAACTACCCGGAGCTTTGCGTGGGCGTGGCCGGATATCCGGAAAAACATCCCCAGGCCCCCAGTCTGGACGTTGACCTGGACTACCTCAAACACAAGTGCGACCTGGGCGGATCGTTCGTCATCACCCAGCTCTTTTACGACAACGACGCCTATTTTTCGTACGTGGAAAAGGCCCGGGCCAAGGGGATCGACGTCCCCATCGTGCCGGGGATCCTGCCCATACTGAATCTGGGATCGGTCAAGCGCATCGCTTCGCTGTGCGGGGCCGTGTTGCCGGCTCCGCTTCTGGCCGAACTCGAAGCGGCCGACGCCTCGGGCCGGCCCGGCGCGGTGCGCCAGGCGGGCGTGGCCTACGCCAAGGCCCAGGCTCTGGACCTTCTGAGTCGGGGCGCTCCGGGCGTGCACCTCTATACCCTCAACAAGGCCCAGGCCTGCCTGGAGATAGCCGGGGACCTGCCTTTGTAGTCATCCCGGGCCGAGGGCAAAACGCCGCGGCCCATCATTCAAGGAGTCTCAGATGAGCACTGGAAAGTTGGTCGTAGCCGTCGTTGGCGCAACGGGCGCCGTGGGACGTGAGATGCTCAAAACCCTTGAAGCCCGCGACTTTCCGGCCACCCAGGTGCGGGCTTTCGCTTCGTCGCGCTCGGCCGGCTCGACCGTACCCTTCAAAGGCGGCGAACTCGTCGTCGAGGAGCTCCAGGAGCAGTCCTTCCCCGGCATCGACCTGGCCCTGTTCTCGGCCGGCGGCACCACGTCGAAACACTTCGCGCCCTTCGCGGTCAAGGCCGGTTGCGTGGTGGTGGACAACTCCAGCGCCTGGCGCATGGACCCCAAGTGCCCCCTGGTGGTTCCCGAGGTCAATCCGCACGACGTGGACTGGCACAATGGCATCATCGCCAATCCCAACTGTTCCACCATTCAGATGGTGGTGGCCTTGAAACCCCTGCACGACGCGGCCACGATCAAGCGGGTGGTGGTCTCCACCTACCAGGCGGTCTCCGGCACGGGACAGAAGGCCATCGAGGAACTGGAACGCCAGGTGCGCCAGCTCTTCAACGGGCAGGAAGCCGAGTGCAAGGTCTATCCCTATCAGATCGCCTTCAACTGCCTTCCCCAGATCGACGTGTTCTCGGAAGGGGACTACACCTTCGAAGAGATCAAGATGATCAAGGAAACGGCCAAGATCATGGGTGACGAGTCCATCAAGGTCACCGCCACCACGGTGCGCGTGCCGGTGTTCTACGGGCACAGCGAGTCGGTGAACCTGGAGTTCGAAAAGCCCATCACCCCGGCCGAAGCCAGGGCCATTCTTTCCCAGGCCCCAGGCGTGCAGGTCTACGACAATCCTTCGGAAAAGATGTACCCCATGGCCATCGTGGCCGCGGGCGAGGACGAAGTGTTCGTGGGTCGCATCCGGGCGGACAACACCGTGGAAAACGGGCTCAACCTGTGGGTGGTGGCCGACAACATCCGCAAGGGCGCGGCGCTTAACGCCGTGCAGATCGCCGAGCTGCTGCTGGCCAAGGGCAAGCTGCACGTGTAGGTGGATTCAAAAGGAACGCGCCGAACCCGGCGCGACCATGAAAAAGGGGCCTTCGCGGCCCCTTTTTTGCGTCTATTGCACCGTCTGCCAGTCGTCCAGTTTCCAGATCGACTTGGGGTCGGCGTCGTCCCGGACGAAACGCCAGACCTCGTGGATGGTCTTGGATTCGCTGGTTTTGGGACTGTCGCTCACCGTGGCTTCGTAGCGCACGTCGGCCACGCTGTTGCCGTTTTCGTGGCGCAGTTCCGTCAGGTTGGCGTTCACGAGCAGGGCGTCGAAGGTTTCGGGGTCGGGATTCCCGGACGCCCAGGCCTGAAACCGCGCCTGCATGGTGGGCGTGGTGAACTGGGCCAGGTCGCCCAGGTCGCGCTGGGCCCAGGATTTGCGCAGACGCACGTACATGGCCTTGGCCCCGCGCAGGAAGTCCGCCTCGTCAAAGGCCTGGTCCATTGCGCCTTCAGGCAGGGGGGGCGAGTCGTTCGATGTTTCGTTTTGGCGCGCCGGGTGTTCCAAATCGCCGCCGCGGCCCTGAACGTCCGTGCCGCCGAAATGTTCCCACATGGCCTGGGCCTGGGCGCGGCGGCGATCCATGCCGTCGCCCTGGTCTTCCGGGCCGCGCGGGGACACGTCGTAGGTGTGGGGGCCTTCCTGGTCGTCCTTGTTGCGGTTCATGAGGTTGCCGATCAGGCGCACGGCGAAATACGCGGCAAGCCCCAGCAGGATTGCCTCGAACACGCCGAGCGAGGCCAGGCGCGCGGGCAACTCGAAGGCCAGGGCCGAACGGGCCGTGGCCAGCACGAGTGTCGCGGCCAGGGCCAGCAAAGGGATGTTCATGGTTAGCCTATGACCCCCAGGTTCTTGAGCAGATGCAAAAGAACCTGCTTGTCCAGAGGTTTGGGAACGTAGGACGTGGCCCCGCCCTTGTAGTAGGCCTCCACGACGTTTTTGGGATCGTCCAGCGCGGTCGTCATGATGACCTTGGCCTCCTGGGCCTGGGGAATGTTGCGTTCCCGCTCGATGGCCCGGATGCGCTTGAGCGCTGTCTGTCCGTCCATTTCAGGCATCATGATGTCCATGCAGATGAGGTCGTAGGGCGCGCCTTCGTCCAGGGCGTGGGTGAAGGCGGAAATGGCCTCCAGCCCGTTCACGGCGATGTCCACATCACCGTGGGGAGCGAGAAACTTCTGCAAAAGTTTGCGGCTGGCGAAATCATCCTCCACGACAAGCGCTTTCATACAGTCCCCCGAGTCGTTCATGAATAGCGGGAAATCTAGCAAAGGGCGCGGTCCCGCACAAGGTTTTTGTCCTTGAAAAGAGCACGTCGCTTTGGCATGGATGCCGATTATGGCGACCAACATGCTGAAAGTTGACGATCTTTCCGGTCATGTAAACTGGTTTGCGCGCTTCGTGGACGGGTACCTGACCGGCCACTCCGAAGACGACGAAAACCTTTTGCTCAAGCGCGAACATTCCTTCAGGGTGCTGGAGGAGGCCCGGGCCATGATCGGCGAACTGCCCCGTCGTCTAGCCGACCAGGGGCTGCTCGCCGCTTTGTATCACGACGTGGGCCGTTTCGACCAGTACGTTCGGTACAAGACCTTCAAGGATCCCCTGTCGGAAAACCACGGGGCGCTCGGGGTCAAGGTGCTGCGCCGCACCCGCGTGCTGCGGGAGCTGGATCGCGCGGATCAGGTGCTGGTGGCCGCCGCCGTGGTCATGCACAACCGCTGCCGCATCCCCGCGCGTGTCGGGCCGGACTACCGCGTGGTGACCAACTTGGTGCGCGACGCCGACAAGCTCGACATCGTGCGCGTCATGCTCGATTACATTCGTCCCGGGGGCAAGCGTTCCGACGTGATCACCCTGCACCTGGCCAACGAGCCGGGCCGCTACACCCCCGAGCTCGTCCGACAGGTCGAGGCCGGCCGGCTGGGGGATTACCGGTCCATGCGTTACATCAACGACTTCTGCCTGCTGCTTTTGAGCTGGACCTACGACCTGAACTTTCGACCGGCGCGCCGGACCTTTCTCGACCGGGGATACCTGGACGAACTGTTCTCCCTGCTGCCCGTCAACGCGGAGTTGACGCGCCTCAAGGACCGTATCTATAGCGTTCTTCAGAAGTGACGGCGTTTCGTCACAATACGACAGCCAAAAGGTGCGTTTTGCCAGCCTACGATCTTCCCCCCGTACGTCTGGACGTCGTGGTTTTGGTCTCCAATTCCGAGGACCACATCCGCCGCGACCGGCAGAGCCTCAAGGCCTTGCGGCCCGGCCAGGTGCTGCAATTTTCCACCGGCTCCGAAGCCATCGACTTCCTGGGCGACAACCATGCCGATCTGGTGCTGGTGGACGCCGCCCTGGGCGACATGGACGGGGTGAAGTTCCTGCGGCTTTTGCGCCTGAACATGAACCTCAAAGAGTTGCCCGTGGTCATGGTCACGGCGGAAAGCAAGAAAAACCGGGTGCTTGAAGCCATCGCCGCCGGTGTGGACGGCTATGTGCTCCGGCCCTATTCGGCCGAGACGTTTCACAACCACGTCACCCGGGCCGTCAAGCTGGAACGCATGGCCGAGATCGAGCAGTCCCAGTTGGTGGAAGCCCGCCAATCCCTGGCCGCCGGACGCTACGACGAGGCCATCGAAACCTTCGAAAGCCTTCTCACCGAGGACAATCAGGCCCAGAAGTACTACGACCTGGGTTGCAAGTACCTCATGCGCCAGAAGTACGGTCAGGCCATCATCGCCTTCAAGAAGGCCGTCAAGCTCAACGACCTCTTCGCCGAGGCCTACAAGGGGCTGGCGGAGGCATACAAGGGCAAGGGCGACCTGGACGGCTACAAGCACTATCTGCAAAAAGCCGCCGAAACCTTCGCCCATTTCAATCGCCTGGAAGAGACCAAGGAACTGTTCATCGAGATTCTCAAGTTCGACGCGGAAAGTCCCAACCCCTTCAACACGTTGGGCGTGCGTCTGCGACGATCCGGAGATCTGCCCGGAGCGCTGCACGCCTACGAGCAGGCTCTGGAACTCACGCCCAACGACGAGAACATCCATTTCAACATGGCCAAGGCCTACTTCTTCACCGGAAGAATCAAGCCCGCGCAGGAGTGCGTGCTCAAGGCCATGTGGCTCTGTCCCACCTTCGAGGAAGGACGAAAGCTCCATCTCAAACTCTTCGGACGCGACTACCAGCGCCCCAAGGAGCCACCCAACGGCATGGAGGCCCTGAGCGGACGCAGCTCCCATTCCCGAAGCGAACGCGATATGGTGGAATAGCTTTCATCCCCTTCGAATAAAAGGCAATACTTTCAAACGGTAAAATTGTTTCAGAAGCCTGTTGAGGTGGTTTGTCACTGTTATTATATGTTTATTGGTATTCATGATAACGAAGTTTGTCCTCCTCAGGCTCTTTCATGTTGACATCATAATTCAAGAGAATTACGTATACGTGCATATGTTGTGACGTGTTTCACGAAGCCTTTGCTAAGGGAAACGTGTTCGAATCCTTCTTTCGGTGAAATAGTTTCTGCTTTTTTGTCTTTCGGTGCGTATTTGCGGGAGCATCTCACGATGCTATATGGTTGTATTTGTTTTTTGCTCGTGGATTTTTGTTGCCGCAAGGGGTGTGAGAAGTGGCTAATCGGCTAAGCGATTGGGCTGTTGCGAAATTGTTGGACTCCAAACGAAGGAAAAAACGTGGTATAAAAAGGTCTCGTAATCGTATTAACCCAATGGAACTTCTGGTTAATACGCGTTCCCTCGACAATAAAAATGTTTGGGTGCTGATTGCTACCTCGGTTGTTTTTCCGTTAATATTGACTGTGGGAATGTATGTTACGACGTTCCTGTCGGAATACGACAAGCAAAACGCCGTTCTGATTGAACAGTTCTCTCAGAGTTACTCAACCTATCTTTCTCTTGCCGATGAGTATTATTATACGGTTTGCCGATGTGGTCATGTAAAAGGGTACGTTGCGGATGTACCAAGTAATTGTGAGGATGAGAACCGATTTAATAGGCGTATATCAATAAAAAGAAGGATGCTTGAGGCTCGTCAGCCCGATGGACTTCTTACTCTTATTCAGTCGTTGTTCGAAGAACTCTCTGTTAAGAATAAAGCGAAAGAGTTGAAAGACGCTACAGATAGTTTGACAAGGTGTCTGACTTGTGAAGCTAAGCCAAAAGATTTTGAAGCGGAAATGGATAAAGCGAACAAACTGTATATAGAGTTGCTGCAGGCTATGTCCAAGCGCAGGGGGCTCCTTTCGAGAATCATGCGTATTAAAAGGGAAGGGGAGTAATGAGCTTTAGAACGATTCTGATACTAGTTGTGGTGCTTCTTCCGTTGTCATGCACGCGTTATGGCGCTCCCATCAAAAAAGAGGGACAGGACATAGAGCAGAAGCAGACGGTAAGAGTGCCCGATGCGGTGAAAAAGTCGGGCGATGTGCCTGGTTCTGAATAGGTTGTGCAAGGTGGGGATTGCCACAGACTGGTGCGGCTGGGTAATTATGTTAATGCGAATTTTATCCTGCGCAATTATCATATGCTCGTGTCTTGCCTGTGGATGCTCTGGAGCATTGTCTACAGAAGCCTTGGTCCCCGTGCCATGGTTTGATCTCGCGGTACAATCTGTTGATTGCTATAATAAAAGGTATAAAATCGATCTGCAGTCAATGCAGCATGATATGCAGGAAGAGATTGCCTCGGAAAATAGGGTTGCAAACAATCCTTTGATTAAAATTAATATAAATGGAAAGCAGGTCAAAGCAAAGCCGAAAACGGCATATATGACACGGTCAAAACAAATAGGTCCAAATGATTATCTCCTAACGTGTGGAAGGTTCGCTAAGCTCGATCGACAGAAAGGGGAGGAATACTGCTGGGCAGCCTGCGTTAGTGTATTCATTTGTTGACCCAATTGCGCCAGCGCTTTCCCCGCGTTTGGGTATAGCAGTTTCCGAGTTTTACATCGTGGATCCAGAAAACGCCCAGCAAACAATGGTAAAGACTGAAGATATTGTGGAAAGAATATATTTTCTCATGTCATATTCAACAAGTTAATGTTCTCTGATACCGCTACTTTGCCTTGACAGATCCTTCCCTCTCTCGGCAAAATACCCATGGATCGCTAGGGGTGGTCATCTGAGAGCCGGTTGAGGCCGGCAACCCTTTGCACCTGACCTGGGTAATGCCAGCGTAGGGAAGCGATACGGCCAGCGAAAGGGCATCTTCCTTTTTCGGCGCGTCGTATCGCCGCTCTTCCTCTTGGAAGGGTGGCGTTCGTTTTTTCCACCGCAGCCATTTTCCTTTTCCCCTTGCCTCCCGCTTCGCGCATCGGCCGGAGCGAACCGTTTCTTGCGGAGGCTCGACATGTCCCTTGACGAACGCATCATTTCCGAAGCCATTCTCACCCGGTATTTCGAGAAGTTCAAATCCAGCCTGGATCTGGACGCCGCCATTGTGGGCGGCGGGCCTTCCGGTCTGGTCGCGGCCTGGAAGCTGGCCCGGCAGGGGTTCAACGTGGCCCTGTTCGAGCGCAAGCTTTCGCTCGGCGGCGGTATGTGGGGCGGCGGCATGACCTTCAACGCCATCGTGGTGCAGGAGGAAGCCCGGCCCGTGCTGGACGAATTGGGCGTGCCCACCCAGATTTTTCGGGACGGCTACTACACGGCCGACGCCGTCACCTCCACGGTCACCCTGGCCGCCCAGGCCTGTCAGGCCGGGGTCAAGGTCTTCAACTGCTTCACCGTGGAGGACGTGGTGCTGCGCGAAGAGGGCGGCGTCAAACGCCTGACCGGGTTGGTGGTCAATTCCACGCCGGTTGAAATGTCCGGCCTGCACGTGGACCCCTTGGTGATCCATTGCACCTGCGCCATAGAAGCCACCGGACACGATGTGGAGGTGCTCAAGACCCTGATGCGCAAAAACGATGTGCGCCTGAGCACCCCGAGTGGAAAGATAGAAGGCGAACAGTCCATGTGGGCTCACGTCGCCGAGGAGAACACGCCCAAGAACACTCGCGAAGTCTTTCCCGGACTCTGGGTGGCCGGCATGGCCGCCAACGCCACCTTCGGCTCCTACCGCATGGGACCGGTCTTCGGCGGCATGCTGCTTTCCGGCGTGGAGGTGGCCCGTCAGGTCGCCGAACGCCTGGGCGGAGGAAAATAGGCCCAGGGAACAGGTAAGGAAAACCGTTCAGGGAAAGAATCGGACGCGCGCCGGTTCTTTCCCTGCCGCCCCTCTCGCGGGGCGTTTTCCCGGTCCACTTCGCGGCGGTTTTGCCGTATGCTCGCGCTCGCCAAGTCGGTTTTTCCGGGGCGCGCCGTCTGGCTCCTCCCGGTCAGGATCGAAGCCGACCCGGCTGGTGGGTCACACGGGGCTTCCCCCAATTTTTTCGCCAGCCCGAAGAGGAGAGCCATGATATGAACATTACCTGGAGCAAAGTCGACGATCAACGCTACGTCCTGGTGTTGGGCAAGGCCCTGCTGGTGGCGGTGGTCTACGAGCAGCTCACGCCCGTGGGCTGGAAGGTGCAGGTCGGCAGACGCGCCCTGAAGGACAAGTTCGCCAAGCTGGAGGACGCGCAGAAGATCGCCCTGGCCTTTGCGGACAAGGTGGCGGCTTCCATCCTCTCCGACCTGGAGGAATTGCGCGCCGCCGGCGCCCTGCCGCCCAAGTCCTGAGCCGCGTCCCGGAACGCAAGCCGGGGAGTGGAGGGCTCTACTGGGCCGCCTGGGCGCACAGGCCGTGCAATCCGGCGAAGCTGTCGTCCAGGCTGGCGGATTCGGACACCTGTTGTTGCAGGTAGGCCCGGATGGGCCCCACCATGCGGATGGAGCGGTCTATGTCCGGGTTGGCCCCGGCCTGATACGCTCCGATGTTCACCATGTCTTCCACGCGTTTGTAGGTGGCCAGCAGGCGGATCACCTCGCGCCCGGCGGCCACGGCGTCCGGGGGGGTCACGTCGGAGCGCAGACGGCTGACGCTGCGCAACACGTCGATGGCGGGAAAGTGGCCCTGGTCGGCCAGGTCGCGGGTGAGCACGATGTGGCCGTCGAGAATGGACCGGGTGGAGTCCGCGATGGGTTCGTTGAAGTCGTCGCCGTCCACGAGAACGGTGTAGATGCCGGTGATGGAGCCGAACTGGTTGCGCCCGGCCCGCTCCAGGAGCTTGGGCAGGTGGGCGAACACCGAGGGCGTGTAGCCCCTGGTGGTGGGCGGTTCTCCGGCGGCCAGACCGACTTCGCGTCCGGCCATGGCGAAGCGGGTTACCGAGTCCATCATGAGGATCACGTCCGCGCCCAGGTCGCGAAAGAATTCGGCCATGGCCGTGGCCGCGTAGGCCGCCCGCATGCGCACCAGCGGGCTCTGGTCCGAGGTGGCCACCACCAGCACCGATCGGGCGAGTCCTTCCGGTCCCAGATCTTTTTCGATAAATTCCAGCACCTCGCGGCCGCGTTCGCCGATCAGCCCGATGACGTTTACGTCGGCCAGGGTGTTGCGCGCGATCATGCCCATGAGGGTGGACTTGCCCACGCCCGAGCCGGCCATGATGCCCACGCGCTGGCCCTTGCCCAGGGTGAGCAGGCCGTTGATGGCCCGCACGCCCACGTCCATGGCGTCGGTGATGCGCGGGCGGGATAGCGGGGAGGGCGGTTCTCCGTAGAGTGCCTGGAACGTCTCGGGTTCGATGGGGCCCTGGTTGTCGATGGGCTGGCCGAAGGCGTCGATGGCCCGGCCCAGAAAAGTGCGGCCCACGGGCAGCAGCGGAGGCGTGGACGTGTTCTGGATGAGCGATCCGGGACGCACTCCGCGCAACTCGCCATAGGGCATGAACAGGCAGGAGTCGTCGCGAAATCCCACCACCTCGGCGGGGACGCCCTCTTCTTCGCGTCCGTCGGGCATGAGCCGGCACACGGCTCCCAACGGGGCGCGGATGCCCCGGCCTTCGGCGATGAGCCCCACCACCTTGCTCACCTTGCCGTAGGTGCTCACGGGCTCCATGTCGTGCAGAAGTTCGATGCAGGCTTGGGCGTCCATGGGTTAGCCTTCGGGAGAGGTGAATTCCGTGTGGGACAGAAGCTCGGCGATCTGGGCGTAGCGGGGGCCCACGGCGTTGTCCACGAGTCCGGCCTCGCTTTCCAGGCGCACGCCGCCTCCGACCAGGGCCGGATCGGAACGCACCCGCCAGGGACCCAGCCCCGGATGGGCCTCCTTGGCCCGGGCCAGCAGCTCATGCACGCCGGCTTCGTCTTCAGGGGCCACCACGACAGTGAAGCCGTTCCGGGTGTCGAGAAGCTCCACGGCCTGGTCCAGCAGGTTGCCCAGGATGTCCTGGCGGCGCTCGGAAAGTTCGGTGTGCAGGGTTTTTTCCACGGCCAGACGCAAAAGGGCGGCGAACTCCTGACGGTGCATGGTCCACAGGGCGTGGCGTTCGCCCTCCAGCCCGGCCAGCAGGTGGGAAAGTTGTTGGCCCAGGGACAGGATTTGGGCGTCGCACTGGGACTTGGCCTGGTCCAGGCCCTGCACGAATCCCTCCTGGCGGGCCTGCTCGCGCAGGACTTCGGCTTCCGCCATGGCCTGGGACAAAATTTCCCGGGCCTTGGCCTGGGCCTTGGCCCGGACCCGGTTCCAGAAGGCCAGCTCGGCCTGCTCGTCGAGTTCCTGCTTCTTGGTCCCCTCCATTTCGAGGACCGTCATTTCCGAAGGCCCCTTGGCGCCCGTGCCCAGGATCACCCGGGCGTTGCCGGGCAGAAAGCCCCCCGGGTTGTCCCCGGCCTCAGATGAAGACATCGCCGCCTCCGCGTCCTATGGCGATCTTGCCCTCGGCTTCGAGCCTGCGCACGGTCTTGACCACGTTCTGCTGGGCGCCTTCCACGTCGGCCAGGCGCACGGGGCCCATGATTTCCAGGTCTTCCTGGATCATGGTGGCGGCGCGCTCGGACAGGTTGCGGAAAAACTTGCTCTTGAGTTCGTCGCTTGCGCCCTTGAGGGCCTGGGTGAGCTCCTCGTTGGAGACCTCCTTGAGCAACTCGCGGATGGAGCGGTCGTCCAGGGCCTTGATGTCTTCGAACACGAACATGAGGTTGCGGATGTCTTCGGCCATCTGGGCGGATTCTTCTTCGATTTCCGAGAGCACCTCTTCCTCGGTGGCGCGGTCCACGGAGTTGAGGATTTCCGCCACCGCCGGGATGCCGCCCACCTTCTTGCCTTCCTTTCCGCCCATGGCGATGAGCTGGTTTTGCAACACCTTGTCCACTTCCATGAGCATTTCTTCGGCCACGGCCTCCAGCTTGGCCAGGCGCATGAGCACCTCGGCCCGCACGCCCGTGGGCAGGTTCTGCAAGAGTTCCGCCGCCTGGTCCGAGTGCAGGTGGCCGAGAATGAGCGCCAGGGTCTGCGGGTGTTCGTTGCGCAGAATCTGGGCCAGGATGCGCGGCGAGACGTTTTCCAGTTCCTGGAAGGGAATGGGGCCGGAGGATATCTCCAGGGAGTCGAGGATGTACTTGGCCGTGTCCGAATCGAGGGACTTGGCCAGCATGCGCTTGACCGTCTCGGCCCCGCCCACCAGCATTTCCTGACCGAACTGCATGGACTCGTTGAATTCCTTGAGCACTTCCTCGATATTTTCCTTCTCCACGGTGTCGATTTCCAGCATGGCCTTGGAGATTCGGGCGATTTCGCCCCGGTCCATGCGTTTGAACACTTCGGAGCAGAACTTGTCCCCGAGGGCGAGGCACAAGACGGCGGTCTTTTGCGGTCCGGTCAGGTCCATGGACTAGGAGGCCTCCTGCTTCAGCCAGCCGCGCAGAACCGTTATGGCCTGTTCGGTGTTGGCCTCGAAGAGCTGTTGCGCCAGGGTCTTGGCGTTTTCCAGGCGCTTGGAGATTTCCAACAGTTCGGTTTCCTCTTCTTCCGGCTCGGCCAGGGCGATGCGACGTTCGGCCTCCGGCAGACGGGAGAGGGCTTCCACCTCTTCGCGGCTGACCCGGGGCCGGATGAGCGCCATCACCACCGGCCGCACCACCAGGAGCAGGAAGAGGAACACCAGCACACCGTTCAGGAAGGGCTTGCCCAGGCGCTGGGCGTATTCCAGCATGGTCTGGGACAGGCTCGGCTCGGCCAGCAGCTTACGTTCGCCAAACGACATGCAGCTCACTTCCAGCGTGTCGCCGCGCTTTTCGTCGATTCCCACCGCGCCGGACACGGCCTGCTTGATGCGCGCGAGTTCTTCGGCGCTGCGGGGAATATACTTCGTTTCCTTGCTGTTGGGGTCCTGAACGTAGTCCACGATAACCGCAACGCTTAAGCGCTGCAACTCCCCGGTGGGGGAGACGATGTTCTGCTCTTCGCTGTTGATCTCGTAGTTGGTGGAGCGCGATTCCTGGCTGGAGTCGTTCTTGGCCTGGGTGCCGGAGAAGCCGTCGGCCCGGAAGTTCGTCTCGGGCACCGCGCCGTCCACGCTGGACTTGTTGGTGGTGGAGGACTCCGTGCGCTGCTCGGAGCGGACCACGGTGACGTTGGGATCGAAGCTCTGGCGGCGCGTGGTGCGCTGGGCGAAGTCCAGCTTGGCCGTGACCTTGGCGATGGCCTTGCCTCCGCCCACGATGGGGGTCAGCAGGTCTTCGATCTTGGTCTCCAGGGCGTTCTGGTAGGTGTTCTTGAACTCGAACTGGGTGGTGGTCATGCCGTCCACCGAAGTGCCGTCCTTGGGCTGGACGAGAATGCGCCCCGTGGTGTCCGTGATGGTGACGCGGCTGGGGTCCAGGCCCTCGACGCTCATGGCCACGAAATTGACGATGCCCTGCAACTGCTTGGGTTCGAGCTTGGCTCCGTTCTTGAGCGTGAGCACCACCGAGGCGCTGGGCTTGCGCTGCTCCTCGATGAACAGGCTCTTCTGGGGCAGCACCAGGTGAACCCTGGCGCGTTCCACCGGGGGAAATTCGGAAATGGTGCGGGCCAACTCGCCCTGCAAGGCCCGCTGGTAGTTGATGCGCTGCACGAAATCGGTCTGGCCCACCTTGGCTTCGTCGAACACCTCGAAGCCCAGGCCCGCGCCGCGCAGCTTGCCTTCACCCGCGATGCGCAGGCGGGTTTCGCTCACCTTGTCCACGGGCACGAGCACCGTGGCTCCGCCGTCTTCCAGGCGGAAGGGAATCTTGTTGGCCCGCAGGGTTTCCACCACGCGGTTGGCGTCGTCCTGGGAGAGCTTGGAGAAAAGGACCTTGTATTCCGGCTGGTTGAGCCACACGATCATGAGAATGAACGCGGCCAGAACGCTCGCGGCCATGCCGGCGAAAAGCGTGCGCTGGGCCAGGGTGCGTCCCGACCAGAATCGGGTGGCCTGGTCCCAAAGGGTCTTGACGAGTTGAGGCATGGCGAAGCTCCTGGGTCTTTTCTCGTGATCGGGCGGGGGGCGGGCGAGCCCCGTTTCACCGGGTGGATGCGTCGGCTGGCGCCTAGAACGGCATCTTCACCAGTTCCTTGTACATGTCGAGCACCTTGCCGCGAACGGCGGTGGTCATGTTCATGGCCAGTCCGGCCTTTTGCAACTGGATCATCAGTTCGTGCACGTTCTGATTCTCGCCCGAGGCGAAGGCCTCGACCATGTTGTCCTTCTTGGCCTGCTGGGCGTTGACTTCGGAAAGCGAGTTCTTGAGCGCGTTCATGAAGCCGCCGTCCTGGGTCTTTCCGGTCCCCAGGCTCTTGGAGACCATGGAGTCCACGGCCTGACCCTGGGCGAGTCCGCCCTGCATCATGGCGGTGCGATAGGCGTTCATGGCGATGGGGTTGATGGCCATGGCGGTTCTCCTTAGCGTCCGATTTCAAGGGCCTTGTTGTACATGGCCTTGACGGTGTTGATGGTGGAGGTGTTGGCCTCGTACGAGCGGCTGGCCGAGATCATGTTGGTCATTTCTTCCACGACGTTGATGTCGGGGTACTGCACGTAGCCGTTCTGATCCGCGTCGGGGTGCCCGGGCTCGTAGACCTGCTTGGGGGGGCGGGTGTCGTTGACGATGCCGGTCACCCGCACGCCGGCCATCTCGTCGTCCATGGCGCTGCGCATGGCCTTGGTGAAGGCGTTGTCGAGCTTGGTGGTCTTCATGGCCACGGACTTGCGCTGGTAGGGGCCTTGTCCGTCCATGGTCTTGCTGGTCTTGGCGTTGGCCAGGTTCATGGAAACGACGTTCATATAGGTGCGCTGGGCCGAAAGGCCCGAAGCGCCTATGTCGAGGGCGGTCATGAAATCCATGGTTACTTGCCTCCTTCGGTGATGACCTTTTGAATGCCTTCAAAACCCGACTTCACCACCGTGGTCAGGGCGTTGTACATGAGGGAGTTCTTGGCCATGGTGGCCATTTCCTTGTCCAGGTCCACGGAATCCTGGCCGTATATGGTGCGGGGCTTGAATTCCCTGAGCACGTCCCCGGAAAACTTTTCGACATTGAAGGGCGTGGGCACGTGCCGGCGATTGGTGCGGGTGAGTTCGTCCCGGATGCCGGTTCCGAGAGCGGTCTGGAGCTCGGATTCGAATTCCAGGGAGCGCGCCTTGTAGTTGGGCACATTGATGTTGGCCAGGTTGGACATGACAAGGTTTTGACGCTCCAGGCGCATATCCATGACTTTGGCGATAAGCGCTGTGTTGGGTCCGAAAATGTTCGACATGGCCTGGCTCCTTGCTTGGCGGCTGTTTTTTCCCGCCCGAATGCTTGGCGGCATCCGCTTGCGCGAAGGAAGAAAGCAATAACCATTCCATGAGTGTAACTCGCTGGAATGAAAAATTATCTTGTGATGCGGAAGCGACAAGGTTTCGGCGGGAGAGACTTCGGAATGGGCCCGCCCAACCGGCTAAAATTGCCTGTTTCGGGGCTTGGCACAGGCTTTGCTAAGCGAAAATCGCCTGCGTCGCCGGTCCCCGGGAGGGACACAACGGCCCGCGGCGGTGAAACGGGGAGAGGGAGGACCAGGAGGGGCCTCCCCGCGCAATGCAGCGAAACGGACGTCAAGCCAAGGCAGATCAGGCCCGGCGCCCACGCACGAAAGGGGACACCCAATGAGCGGCAACCTGGACTACGAAATCAACAAGGAACTCGGCGAATGCTACCTGTACATGGGCGACTTGGACAGGTCGGAAGAGTACTATCGCAAGGCCATGGGTTCGGGCGACAGGCATCCCGAACCGTATCTCGGCCTGGCCACCATATCGGTGCACCGGGGGGAGCTCGATTTGGCGCTGGATTTCTACAGGGGCGCGGCCGCCATCGACAGCGATGACCGTTCCCTTTCCGGCATGGCGCTCATCGAAATGGAAAAGGGCGACCATGACAACGCCTTTGTCCACTTTCGCCAAGCCCTGGTGAAGAACCCGGAAAACCTGGTGGCGCTCTACAGCCTCATTCGGTTGGCCCACGCCCTGGGGAGGGTGGAGCAGGTGCTTGGCCATCTGGAAGATTACTTGGCCATTGATCCGCTCAAGCACGAGATTCGCTATTCCCTGGCCGGGTGTCTGGTCACTCTGGGACGCGTGGCCGAGGCCAAGGTCCATCTCGAACGCATTCTCGAACACGATCCGGCCAACACCTGCGCCGTGGAGCTCAAGGAGCATCTGGCGGCCAAGGCGGCCTGACGAACATATTTTTCCAAATCTCCCCTCCCCCATTGGTTTCCGGTCCGGCACGCTCCCGGCGACCGGACCGGAAACCAAATTCAATTTACGGGGAGGACGGATACCGGGGTTGCCAAGCGTGGGCATTTTTGGCACTGGCTGGCTCAAAAACGAGGCTCGCCAATGCAACTGTTGCCTATTCGCAGGGCTGTCCTGTCCGTGACCGACAAGAGCGGTTTGCCCGATTTCGCCAAATTTCTGAACGAAAACGGGGTAGAACTCATTTCCACAGGGGGCACCAAAGCCCAACTTACCGCGGCCGGATTGCCCGTCACCGCCGTCGATTCCCTGACGGGATTTCCCGAAATGCTGGGTGGACGGGTCAAAACGCTGCACCCCCACATTCATGGACCCATCCTGGCCGACAAGGACGATCCCGAACACCTCGCCACCCTGACCCGGTTCGGACTCGCCCCCATCGACCTTGTCTGCGTCAACCTCTACGACTTCGCCAAAGCCCAGGCCGCCAACGCCGACCTTAAAACCGCCGTCGAACAGATCGACATCGGCGGACCCACCATGCTGCGCGCCTCGGCCAAGAACTTCCACTCCGTGCTGGTCGTTCCCGCCACCCAATACTACCCCGAGGTGGTCGCCGCCCTCAAGGCGAACGCCATGCAGGCCCCCCTCGACCTGCGCCAAACCATGGCCGCCCGCACTTTCGCCCTCACCTCGGCCTACGACGCCATGATCGCCGCGTACTTGGGAAAGGCGTGAGGGAAGTCGAGTAGGAAGGGAAGAGAAGAAAAGGCAAAGACTGGAGGGGAAACCCCCATGTGAACAAAGGGGGTTTCCCCTCCAGACCTCCCCTTCCCCCAAAAACGTTAGGCTTGGGGGGGAGGGAGCGTGGAGGGGGTCTCCGGGCGGATTGTTCGGGGGCCGGGTTCAACCGTTTTGAAATTGTTGCTTTGAGCGTGTGCTGGCGAAAGAAGGAGCGCTTGTTGGGCTCTTTTTTTGTTTGTCTGGCTTTGGGTCGAAGGAGGCGGCGCCGCTTGGCAAGCCATGAAAAAGTTTTTGAGGGAGGAGGGGCCTCCCCAGGCTTCTCTCTTCTCTTCCCTTCTTTACTCTTCGCTTTTCTCCTCACCCCAGATACGCTTTTCTCACCCGCTCATCGCCTGCCATGACCTTGGCGTCGCCCGAGGCGACGACGGTTCCGGCTTCGAGCACGTAGGCGCGGTGGGCGGCGCGCATGGCGAGGTGGGCGTTTTGTTCCACGAGCAGTACGGTGGCGCCTTCGCGGTTGACGCTTTCGATGATGTGAAATATTTCGCGCACCACGATGGGGGCCAGGCCGAGGCTGGGTTCGTCGAGCAACAGGAGCTTGGGCCGGCTCATGAGGGCGCGCGCGATGGCGAGCATTTGCTGTTCGCCGCCGGAGAGGGTGCCGGCCATTTGTCCGGCGCGCTCGCGCAGCCTAGGGAAGAGGGCGAACATGCGTTCGATGTCCTGGCGGATGGCGTGGCGGTCGTTTCGCGCGTAGGCCCCGAGTTCCAGGTTGTCGCGCACGTTTTGCCGGGCCAGCACTTGGCGTCCTTCGGGACAGTGGGCCAGGCCGCGTCGCACGAGTTTGTCCGGGGTCAGGCCGGCCGTATCCTGGTCGAGAAAGCGGATGGTTCCCGAGACCGGGGCCATGAGTCCCGAGATGGCCCGCAGCAGAGTGGTCTTGCCTGCGCCGTTGGGTCCGATCAGGGTGACGATTTCGCCCTGGTCCACCCGCAGGCTGACCTCGCGCACGGCCACGACCGCGCCGTAGGCCAGGGTGACGTTTTCGAGCTCAAGCATGCTCGGCTCCCAGATAGGCTTCCACCACGTCCGGGTCGTTTCGCACCTCTTCCGCCGATCCCAGGGCCAGCAGTTGGCCGAAGTTGAGCACCCCCACGCGCTGGCACAGCCCCATGACCAGGGGCACGTTGTGTTCGATGAGCAGCACCGTCAGGTCGAAACGGTCCCGAATGTCGGCGATGAAGGCGGCCAGATCGGTTTTTTCGGTGGGATTCATGCCGGCGGCGGGTTCGTCCAGCAGCAGGAGCTTGGGCGAAAGGGCCAGGGCGCGGGCGATTTCCAGCATGCGCCTGGCGCCGTAGGGCAGGCTGGCGGCCGTGTCGTGGGCCCGGTCGGCCAGACCGCAGAGTTTGAGCAGTTTCCAGGCGCGCTTGAGGGCGTAGGCCTCCTTGCGGGCCGAGCCGCCAAGGCCGGAAAGAGCCTGCCACAGGCTCACGCCGGCCGCGGCGTGCAGGGGGACGCGCACGTTGTCGAGCACGCTCATCTGGCCGAAGAGGCGGATGTTTTGAAAGGTTCGGGCCATGCCCATGAGGGCGATGCGTTCCGGGGAGCGTCCGGTGACGTTGCGGCCGAGAAAGCGCACCGTGCCCTTGGTGGGGCGGGTGATGCCGGTGAGCATGTTGAAGAGTGTGGTCTTGCCCGCGCCGTTGGGGCCGATCAGGCCGAAAATTTCGCCCTGCCGGATGGAAAATTCCACCTGGACCACGGCCGCGAGCCCGCCGAAAAGCTTGGTCAGGCCGTGGACTTCGAGCACCGGAGCGTCGACGTTCACGACCGCCCTCGTTTTTCAAAGAGTCCGGCCAGGCCGCGAGGCAGGTAGACGCAGGCGAGCACGAGCACCAGGCCGTTCAGGATCATGCGCGAATCCTTGAGGGGGCGGAGCACCTCGGGCAGGCTGACCAGAAGGGCCGCGCCCAGGAGCGGTCCCCATTTGGACCGGCCTCCGCCGATGAGCACGTACGCCAAGGCCCCGACGGAGGCGTCGAAGGTGCCCTGACGGGAGTTCCAGGTGTTGAGGAAGGGAGCGCTCATGGCCCCTGTGATTCCGGCCAGCATGCAGCCGAGCACGAAGGCCTGCACCTTGCGGGTGGTGGCGGGCACGCCCATGGCCCGGGCGGCGAGTTCGTCCTCCCGGATGGCGAAGAGGGTGCGCCCGAACCCGGAGCGTTCGATGCGCCAGACCAGGAGCATGGCGGCCACCAGCAGCGGGCCGAAGAACCAGAAGTAGGCCAGGCGACTTTCAAAAATCTGGGGCAAGCCGAAGATGCCCACGGCCCCGCCGGCAAGGTCGCAGTTGAGCGCCACCACTCCCACCACCTGCACGAAGGCGATGGTGGCCAGGGCCAGATAGATGCCGCGCAGCCGGAGCGCCGGAAATCCCAGGGCCACGCCCAAAACCGCGGACAGGGCCAGGGCGACGAGCCACTCCAGGGGGTGGAACAGAAATCCCAATCCGTCGCGCAAAGCGGCGAAGGCCGGGTTGGTGGACATGATGGCCGTGACGTAGCCGCCCAGGGCGTAGAAGCCCAGGCTCGCCAGGGAGAGTTGCCCGGCCATGAGGGGAAAGTACAGGGAAAGCCCGAGCAGGGCCTGCTGCAAAATGGTGACGAAGAGAAAGCCGTAACGTTCGATCAGGACTTCCATGGCGGCCTACACTTTCTGCTCCGCGGTGGAGCCGAGCAGTCCCTGGGGACGCACGAGCAGGATGACGAAAAGCAGCACGTAGGCCACGGCCTCCTTGTAAGAACTCATTTCGGGGGGGAGAAAGGCTTCGGCCAGTCCGATGACCAGGCCGCCGACCACCGCGCCGGGGATGCTGCCGAGCCCGCCCAGAACGATGACCGCCAGGGCCTTGAGCCCGTAGTTGACGCCGAAATAGGGGCCGGCCAGTCCGAAGCTGACCCCGATCAGGGTGCCGGCCAGTCCGCCGAACAGGCCGGAAAGAAAGAAGGTCCCCACGATGAAGCGGTCCACCGGCACGCCGAGCAGGCTGGCGGTGTCGGGGTTTTCGGCCGTGGCCCGCAGGGCCTTGCCCTGGCGCGTGAAGCGCATGAACCAGACCAGCCCGGCCAGCATGATCATGCTCACCGCGAAGAGCAGGATCTGCACGGTGCGCACGGCCACGAGCTTGCCCCCGATCTTGAAGAGCACGGCGGCGGGCAGGGAGCCGAACACGTCGGGGGGGAAGGCGTAGATCTCGGCTCCGAAGAGGTACTGCACGGCGTTGACGATGATGAGCGCCACGCCCAGACTGCTCACCAGGGCCAACAGGGCGTCGGCCCCGCGCTCGCGCAGGGGGCGGAAGGCCAGCCGTTCCACGGCTATGCCCGCGGCTCCGGAAAGCAGGGCTCCCACCAGGAGGGCCAGAGGAAAGGGCAGGGTGAAGGGCAGCTTCATGCCGGACAGCAGCCCGTTCAAGCCGAACTGTCCCACGGCCAGGGCGTAGGTCAGATAGGCTCCCAGGGTGAAGACGGCGCCGTGGGCGAAGTTGATGATGCCCAGAATGGAGAACACCAGGGTGTAGCCCAGGGCGAACACGGCGTAGACGCTGCCGATGGACAGGCCGTTGAGCAGATTTTGCGTGAACCAAGCCAGGGACATGGAGTGGAAAACGCCCGAAGGAGGAAAGCGGGTCTCCTCCGGGCGCGGGTTGGATTACTTCGAAAGGACGAAGGCCCCGGTCTTGCCGTCGGGGTTCATCGAGATGGTGGAGACGAAGAACTGCTTCTGGTCGATTTCCCCGCTGGGGTCGATGGCGATTTCGCCCAGGGGCGTCATGTACGATCCGGTGCGGATGGCCTGGTTGAGGGCGGTGCGGGCTTCGGCCAGGTCCATGGCGGTGATCTTTTTGCCGGTTGTCTTTTCAGCCTTGGCCAGGGCTTCGACCACCACCTGCACGCATGCGAAGGCCTGGGCCGAGAACTGCGCCGGAGGCTTCTTGTAGGCCTTGGTGAACAGCTCGACAAAGGCCTTGTTGACGGGATTGTCGGCCTGGGGGCTGTAGGCCTGGGCCACCAGGACCCCGGCGCACAGGGGGCCGCACACCGGGAACATGTTGGGCGAGTTGAGGCCGTTTCCGCCCACGATCTGTCCCTGGTAGCCGAGCTGGCGCAACTGCTTGACCAGGTTGCCGGAATCCGCGGCCAGTCCCGAGATGACCACCAGTTCGGCCCCGGAACCGAGCACTGCGGTCACTTGGGTGGTGAAGTCGGTGTCCGTGGTCTGGAATTTTTGCACGGTCACGGTTTCCAGGCCGAGCTTCTTGATGGCCTCCTGGAAAACCGAGGTCTCGGAGGTGGAGAAGGCGTCGTTTTGGGCATACAGCACGGCCACTTTCTTGATGGCCGAATTGATGGCCAGGGCCTTTTTGAGCGAATTGGGCGCCACGGCGGTCATGGGCGCGGACACCCGGCACACGTACTGGCCGATCTGGGGGATGCCCTTGGCGGTGTTGGAAGGCGCGATCACCGGAGTCTTGGCCCGGTCGGCTATGGGATCGGCGGCAAAGGCCTGCTGGGTGAGGGTGGGGCCGACGATGGCCACGACATGGGACGTGAGCAGGGACTGGAAGGCGTTGACCGCGCCGGCCTCGTCGCCACCCGTATCCTGGAACACGAGCGTGATGGGAGTGCCGTTGACGCCGCCCTTGGCGTTGAAATAGGCTTCGGCCACTTTGGCCCCGTTGACCTGCTCCTCGCCGAAGAGGGCGATATTGCTGGTCTGGGCGACGGCGATGCCCACGGGAATGGGATTGGCCACGGGATCGGCCAGGGCCTGAACCGTCGTGGCCAGCAACATCATGATGGTCGTCATGAACGCTTTGAACATGCGCGCCTCCGCTGATCGGGAATCGTGTGGAACTTTGGCAAATAGCCGAAATTACCCTTTTGTCAAGAAGTCGTCAGCGCGGCGCCCGGCGTCGGGGGGGCGGGAAGCGGGCCGGCGAAGTACATCTCCTCCACCTGGCCGGCGCTCATGGGGCGGGCGATGAGAAACCCCTGGGCCATCTGGCAGCCCATGTCCTTCAGGGTGTCGCGCTGGCCGGTCATCTCCACGCCCTCGGCCACCACGCACAGTCCCAGGCCTTGGGCCAGGGCCAGGATGGCCCGCACGATCTCGCGGGTTTCCATGCGGCTTTCCAAATGGCGCACGAACTGGATGTCGAGCTTGAGGTCGTCCACGGGCAGGCGGTTCAAATAGGCCATGGAGGAGTACCCCGTGCCGAAGTCGTCTATGGAAAGACGCACGCCCTTTTCGCGCAGTTGTTCCAGCTTGCGCACCATCTCCGAACCGCCGAGCATGAGGGACGTCTCGGTGATTTCGAGCTTGAGCTGATCGGCCGGCATGCCGGTGTCGGCCAGAATGCCCATGACCTGGGCGGTGAAGTCCTGTTTGGGCACGTGTTTGGCCGAGAGATTCACCGAAAGGCTCAGGTCACGGGCTTGGGGAAAACGCTTGCGCCAGTTCATGAAGGTGCGGCAGGCCTGACGCAGAATGAAGCGGTCCAGGGGCACGATTTTTCCGCTCTCTTCGGCCAGGGGGATGAACTCCACGGGAGAAATGCGTCCCAGTTCGGGGTGGTCCCACCGCACCAGGGTTTCGAATCCCGTGAGCCGGCCGTCTTCCAGGCGCACCACGGGCTGGTATACCAGATGGAACTCCTGGCGCTCCAGGGCCTTGTCCATGTCCTGTTCCAACCGGACGCGGCGTTCGGTCTGGCGCAGGAGCCGGTCGGTGAAGACCATGAAACGGTTGCGCCCGCGTTCCTTGGCCCGGCTCATGGCCATCTCGCTCTTGCGCAGCAGGTCCTCCGGGGTGTCGTCCTTTCCCAGGGCCAGGGCCAGGCCGATGCTGGCCCCCAAGGCCAGTTCGCGGTCCATGACCCGGATGGGTTCGCCCAACTGGGACCGGACGCGCTTGAGCACCTTTACCGGAATGCGGGCGTTGTCGAATTCTTCGAGCAACACCACGAATTCGTCGCCGCCCAACCGGGCCGCGGTGTCCAGGGAGCGCACGCAGCCCTGGATGCGCGCGGCGGCCTCGCGCAGCACTTCGTCGCCTCCGGGATGCCCCAGGCTGTCGTTGACGGTCTTGAAACGGTCCAGGTCGATGAAGAGCAGGGCCACCTGGTAGCTCGGTTTGCGCGACCGCCGTTGCAGGGCGCGGGTCAGGCGGTCGAGAAACAGGGTGCGGTTGGGCAGTCCGGTCAGGTTGTCGAACAGGGCCAGGTTTTCGAGCTGGGACTCCAGGCGCTCGCGCTCGGTGACGTCCTCGAAAAACACGGCGAGTTCGTCCGTCCCGGTGGAAAAGGCTTTCAGGCTGAATATGCCGGTGAAGTCGGTTTCGTGGTATTCGAGATGCCCGTTGGAATAGGGGTCGCCGGAGGAAAACACCCGCGCAAAGGCGCGCGCCACATCCGGGTGGCCCTTGCCGGGGAAAACCTCGTCCAGGGTTTTGTCCATGAGCGTGGCCAAGTCGCGTCGCAACAGGCGCTGCGCCGCCGGGTTGAACTCGGACAATGTCAGCGCGCTTTTGCCCTTGCGGGTGAAGAGCAAAAGGCCCATCGGCGCGCAACGCGCCACGCCCTGGAACCGGTTGGCCGTCCGATGGGCGATCTGTTGGGCGGCCCTGGCGTCGGTGATGTCGCGTCCGACTCCGACCGCGCCCTGGCGCGAGCCGTCCGGCAGGCGGGCCGGGGTGAAAACCCAGTGCACCAGGCGCTGGCCGAACAGTCCCGCCAGGCGAAGCTCGGCCTGCATGCTGGGCGCGCCGGTCCGTGTGTCCTCCAGGGCCTTGGCCGCGATCTCGCGGTCGGCCGGCGCCACCTTGTCCACGAAGTCCAGGCCGAGCAGGTCGTTTTCTTCCTCGCCGAAGAGCGAACGCAACGCCGGACTGACAAAGACCATGCGCCCCTGTCCGTCGAGGCGCATGAGAAAATCGGCCTGGTTTTCCACCAGCAGGCGGTATTGCTCCTGACTGCGCTGCAGGGCGGCTTCGCGCGCGGACATGTCCGCCAGCCAGGACAGCCGGCGTCCAAATCCCAGGGCCAGCAGGGCCACGCCGGCGGTGAGGGTCCACTGGCAGGCGAGGCGCACGCCCGGTTCGGGGAAGATTCCCTCGACCGCCCATCCGAGCATCATCAGGAAAAAGCCCAGATGCCGCAGTTGCCAACCCGGTCCGCCAAGCAAAATCAAACCGCGGTCCGCTCGCAGCAGGAAGACCAACAAAACGGCCAGGATGGTCGCTCTCGACAATTCGAGCATCAATTCGGGCACGGGCTTCCTCTGGGGGTTGGAGCGAAGCGACGGGTGCAAACGATGCATCCTCTCCTATCCAGACATGGCCATGAGGGCAAGCGCCCTGAACAACTGTACAAAAGGTTCTTCTCGTAGTAGAAAGGAAAAACTTGATAATAATCGTCTCGTTCGTATAGGAGAATCTTGATGGCCTGGTGGATCTGGCTCACCGCGGCCGCCGGACTCATGGTCGCCGAAGTGCTCACCATGAGCTTTTTTCTGGCCTGTTTCGGCCTGGGAGCCCTGGTCGCGTGCGTGGCCTCGGCCCTGGCCGCCGGGGCTACGGTCCAACTCACCGCGTTTTGCTTGGGGTCGTTGGTGGCTCTGGTCTTTTTGCGGCCGCTGCTCATGCGCAAACGGAAAGGCGCTCCAATGAATATCGACGCCTACGTGGGCCGGGAGGCCGTGGCCCTCACGCCGCTGCGCTTCGGCCAGGCCGGAGGCTCCGTGCGTGTGGGGGGCGAAATCTGGTCGGCGCGCCTATCCCGGCCGGGCGAACTGCCCGAAGGGGGCATGGCCCGCGTGGAGGCGCGCGAAGGCCTGGTCCTTCTGGTCGCCGCGCTTCCGGCCGGGACGGAACACACTCCAACACGGGAGGATGGCGAACATGATTAGTCCGGGACTGGTGGCGGTGGCCGCCGTCACGTTTTTCGTCTGCGCCCTGGTGGTCAAGGGCGTCATCATCGTCAAACAGAGCGAAACCATGGTGGTGGAGCGCCTGGGCCGCTTCCATCGGGTGCTCGATTCCGGGGTGCACGTCATCTGGCCGGTGATCGATCAGGTGCGCCAGATCGAGTGGAAAAGTCCCTACGAGGACGCCCAGGGCCGCAAGGTGGTGCTGCGCAAGCTCATCAGCCGCATCGATTTGCGCGAGGTGGTGTACGATTTTCCCAAACAGAAGGTCATCACCAAGGACAACGTCATTACCGAGATCAACGCCCTGTTGTACTATCAGATCGTGGACCCCAAGCGGGTGGTCTACGAAATCGCCAACCTGACCGACGCCATCGAAAAGCTCACCCAGACCTCATTGCGAAACGTCATCGGCGAGATGGAGCTCGACGAGGTGCTCACGGCGCGCGACAAGATCAACAAGACCCTTCAGGTCATTCTCGACGAGGCTACCGAAAAGTGGGGCGTGAAGGTCAACCGCACGGAGCTGCAGGACATCACCCCCCCGGACGACGTGAAGGCCGCGCTGGAAAAACAGATGCGGGCCGAACGCGACCGTCGAGCCCAGATTCTGGAAGCCGAGGGCGGCAAGCAGGCGCAGATTCTGGAGTCCGAAGGAGCGCGCGCCGCCTTCGTGAACAAGGCGGAGGGCCAGAAGACCGCCGACATCAGGGTGGCGGAGGGCCAGGCCCAGGCGCGCGTCCTGGCCGCCAAGGCCGAGGCCGAGGCCGTGCGCAGGGTGGCCGAGGCCTTTGGTCCGGACACGACCTCCGCGGTGCAGTACCTGGTGGCCGTCAAATACCTGGACACTCTGCGCGAGATGGCCTCGGGCGACAAGGCCAAGATCGTGTACCTGCCCTACGAGGCCACCGGCGTGCTCGGCGCGGTGGGCGCGGTGAAGGATCTGGTGGGAAAGGTGTCGAAAGCATAGTTCCGGGGCGGAGCCGGTCGGCAAGACGGCCGGAAAGCGGATTTTCGCACAAAAACGAGAAAAGGCCCCCGCGAGCGTGCTCGCGGGGGCCTTCGTCATGTCGTCATGTCGTCATGTCGTCGGGTCGGGAGGGATCTCGTGGTGGTCGTCGTCCTTGGGCTCCTTGCCCGTGAGGAACATCCACCAGCCCAGGGACAACAGGAGGATGACGCCCATGAGCACGTAGGTGATGGACTCCTCGTGGAGCATCAGGTCGTGAAAGACGTAGTATTGCATGGCGCGCCCCGTTGTTAGTGGTTGTCGTAGGACGGATGGTCCGAAAAAATGGCCATGTGCTTGGCGCTGAAGCGAAAGCACACCACGATGCAAGTGACGACGAATACCGAGACGATGATTTCCTGCAACGAGGGAAAGTAGCGTTGCGACGCCGGAAGGTTCACGTTGAAGGCGAACCAGGACACGTTGAAGCGGTTGAACACCACGCCCAGCACGGTGAGCGCGGCCGTGAACTTGATGAGCGAGGTGTTCTTGTTGCGGTAGCCGACGGCGTACAGTACGCAGGGCAGCACGACGAATCCGGCCATTTCCACAAGCCAGATGGGACCGTACACGGCGTCGGCGATGTGGCCGGCGGAGTTTGTGGAGATGATGCCGATGATCTTTATCCAGAAGTAGCCGAAGAGCACGATGGAACAGGCCTTTGCGAACATGAAGAGCACGCCGTCGTGGTCGCGCAGGTACTCCTCGCTCATGCGGTCGTGCATGAAGCGGTGGGAGATGGTGCCTTCGAAGATCACCATGGACATGCCCACCACCACGGCCGACACGAAGAACTGCAACGGCAGGTAGGACGAGTACCACAGGGGGTGCAGCTTGCCCGGGGCGATGAGATACAGGGCGCCCAGGGACGACTGGTGCATGGTGGAAAGCACCACGCCCATGACCGTGAGGGGAATGGAGGCCTTGTGGATGGCGTGGGAGATCTTGCGCATGCCCAGCCAGTCGGTGGCGTTGGGCAGCCATTCCACCAGCAGCACCGAGACGTAGAGCATGACGCACAGGCCCACCTCGAACAGCACCGAGGTGGTTCCCGGCGACCAGAAGACGGGGTAGGGCAACCGCCACGGCTGGCCCACGTCGAACAGCAGGGCGAATACCACGAAGGCGTAGCCGAGAAACGCGGTGAGAATGGCCGGCTTCACCGCCGTGCGCAGTCCCTTGATGTTGAAGATGAGCGCGCCGCAGGTGGTGGTGAAGCCGCCGGCGGCCAGGGCCACGCCGCAGAGCAGATCGAAACTGATCCAGATGCCCCAGGGGTTGTTGTTGTCCAGGTTGGTGGTCCGGGCCAAACCGCCTATGAAAAACCGGTTCACGGCCACGGCCGCGCCCAGGACGAGCAGCAACACCATAAGGGGGTGCTCTTTGGTGAAGGCGAAGAAAGTTCTGGGGTTGAGCAGGCCCTTGACGATGGAGCGGGCGCCTTCCGGCGTGGCGATATACGGCTCGTTCGCGTGATGTTGATTCATGAGTGGCCTCCTATCCCTTTTGGGCCTTGGAGCGTTCGCTTTCCAGGGCCTTGGCCACCGCCGCCCGGACGGCTTCGTCCTGGGCCTTCTTGGCCTCGCGTTCGCGCCACTTCGTAATGTTGTAGATGCCGCCCAGGATCACCGGCCACAGGCAGGCCACCATGGGCACCAGGGAGAGCGCTCCGGCCGTGAGCTGCGGGGCCGGCGTGCGGCCCAGGTCGTCGCGCAGCCCGATCTGGCTATACGGCGCGGGCGAGAGATACATCCAGTTGGTGCCTCCCATTTCGAACTCGCCGTAGAGGTGCTGCACGTACTTGTCGGGAGACGCGTTGATGCGGGTCCAGGCCTGCTTCACCAGATCCTCGCGCGGGCCCCAGGTCAGGGCCTCCATGGGGCAGGCGTTCACGCAGGCCGGAAGCGCGATCTTGCCCGCCTGGATGTGCGGATGGCACATGTGACACTTCTTGACGTAGGGAATCAGCTTGTCGAACTCGTAGCAGGGCACGTTCCAGGGGCAGGCCATCATGCAGTAGCGGCAGCCCACGCACACGCTGGGATTGTATATCACCGCTCCCTCGGGAGTCTTGGTGAACGCCTTGACAAAACAGGCCGAGGCGCAAGCCGGTTCCTTGCAGTGCATGCACTGCATCTTCTTGAAGACGGACTCCTTGCCGCCCAGGTCCGCGGGTTCGTACTTGTTGACCACCGTGAACGTATAGGCGTCGGTACGCCGGACGGCGTCCGGCACGGACAGGTCGGAAAAAGGCTTGGCCGGCTTGGGCAGGTCGTTGACGGCGTTGCAGGCCCGTTCGCACTGGCGGCAGCCGATACAGCGGGTCGCGTCGAAGAGCACGCCCATGGAACCGGGGTGACCGGGAAAGTCCCCGCCCGCCGAAGCCGCGGCGGGGCCGGCCGCGACAGTGGCGCCCGCGGCGCCGAGAAGCCCCAGAAAGGTTCTGCGCTTCATAGACGCCTCACTTTTTGGCCGTATGGCAGGTCTCGCAATCGGTGGGGGCGGGAGCGCCCGCGGCCATGGCCTTGTGACACTGATTGCACTGGATGTGATAGGCGGCCATCAGGCCGGGCCGCTTGGGGTCCTGGCCCTGGAACGGCTTGGAGTGACAGCTCCCGCACTTGGGCGGAGTCTGGCCGAGGGGCGTGTGGTGATGGCATCCCTGACAGAGCGTGCCCGGCTGGGCATGGAAGGCTTGGGCCAGGGGCGAGCCCTTGGAGATGGCCGCCAGGGCCTCGACATGGACCGAATGGTCAAAGGTGCAGGCGTCGAACTTCTTGGAAAGCGATCCGATGACCACGCTGTCGGGACCGGTCGGCTGGGCCTGGGCTTGCGCTTCAACCTGGGCCTGGGTCTGGACCTTGGGTTGGTGGTGGCACGCGGTGCAGGAAGTAGGGTTGGGGCCGGCCGCGATGTGTTGATGACAACCGGCGCAGTTTTGCTTTCGGGTTTCCTTTTCGTGACAGCCCACGCAACTCATGCGGGCCCGAGGGTCGTGCATGGCCCGCGAGAGCTGGATGTACCCGCCGTCCGCCGCTCCGGCGCTGGTATGACAGGCGGAGCACCGGTCCATGGAGGCATGATGGCAGGTCTCGCATTGCGCGACCGCCGCCTCGTGCTTTTGGTGGTCGAAAGCGGCCTTGGACAGGGGGCTCGTGGAAGGCTGGCCGTCTATCCCTGTGCCGCTTATGACCATTTGCGGGGCTTGCGCGTTGGCCGCGCCGCCGCCGCTCCATCCCGACCCGACCGCGAGGGTCGTGGCCAGGGCCAGCGCCAGGATCAGGACTGCATTTCTTGCCCGGCGTAACACTCCTACGAATTTTGTCATACGCATCCGTCCTTCCCTTCAGATGTTATGCACTCCAAAGTTCGCACCGGGAGGATTTCTCCTCCCCTGTGAGCGCCTTTTGTCGACATTCCAAACCAAGCGGCCTCATCGAAACGCCTCGGTCGCGAAACGTCAGCGACAGGAGCACGCGCCGTTACGGGCGCATCTGGACAAAAGACAGGTCCGGATCGTGTAGGCAATATGCCTTGTATCTTCCATTAGCCTCCTCCGTGGTCCAGCGCAAGCGGGCGCGTGCGCAAAGTCGGCGGAAAAGACCAACAAAAAACGGGGCAGGGAAAGGAAGATGAGACGTGAGGCGAGACTTGATGTTCTATTTCAGCATGTTGCGTGCGTCATTCGCGCCGGGTTTACGTCCGCGCGACGCCGCACAACATCTACGATATATGGCCGGTTGGCGCAAGCCTTTGTCCTTGGGGCGACGGTGTCTTGCGTGGGTAGGGATGGCGTATGCTTCCGGTCGCGCCGCCCGGGAGTCCAAAGCGTCGCGTTGCGAAGCGCGGCTTTGGACTCCCGGATGTGTCGTTGGCGGGTCAGTTCGTCTTCCGGGGCATTTTCTCATAGAGATAGAAGAAGATGTCATCGCGCAGGTTCAGATACCCCTTGTACAGCAGATGCCCAATGTCGGGGTATCTGATGAGCAGTTTGAACGTGTCGCGCGGGACCGGGTACTCCTTGCCGAGCAGGCCTCGTCCGCTGCGCATTTTGACGGGGTAGATGTCGTGGTTCATGTGAAAGAAGTATTTCGCGCTTCGGCAAATATGATGAACATAGTTGACGACCGCGGATGCGTCCATTTCGCCCAGGCTGTTCTTGTTCATGAAGAGGTCGACCGAATCCTCGGGAAGCTTTTCGATCTCCCAGGAGGGGAGGAATATCAGATCGTATTGCGACAGGCTTTCCGCTGCGAAAGGTTCTTCTCCATACAAGAGCGCTTTCTTCTCCGGCCAGACATTGAGCAGATAGTAGGAGGCCAGGCACAAGGTCTCGGGGATGTCGAAATCGATGAACGTGAATTCCTTTTTGTCGCGCAGCGTGAAGTAGGCAAGTTTTCCATATCCGGCGCCAAGGTCGGCCACCACGGGCTTTGCAATGTCGCAGACCAGGCCGCTGAGCATGTCGCCATAGATATCGTTGAAGAACGAGCCGATTCCAACGAACGTCCCTTCGATGATCGTCCCGTTCTGGTTCCCCGCCTGCGGGTAGGACAGGCGCCGGATGTCCTTTTTGTCGCCGTTGATCCATCTCCAGGCTTGCAGCGATTTGCTGAAGATGTACTTGACATAGGCTCGCCGCAAAAAAGACGTTTCTGTCTTGCGGATCAGCGTCGTACTTTCGATGCCGTGATCCTTGTCCCAGGCCCCGAAGTTTTCCAGGAAGTGGTGGAACGTGTCCATGTCATTCTTTTCAAGGCCTTCAAACAAGCATTGATAGGCGTCTTCCAACTGTTTTTGCCACACAGAGGAAGGCACGTAGACCGGATTTGCGTGGGCCTGGTCTTCTTTCATGCGCTTGTAGGCGTCAAAGACACGCTTTGCGGTTCGGATCTGAAAGTCTGTCCTGTTCGAGGGGGCCTTGTATCCGGGGTTGTGTATCGTTATGGAGCGGGATTTGCGGTTTATGATGTTGTAGAAGACGGCGTAGAGCATGAACAGCCTGGTCTTGATCGCCGGCAGCAAGGTCTTGTCTTTGTAAGCTTCTATGACAAGCGCGAGAAACTCTTTGGCCTTCACGTACTGTACCCTTCACGTGTTGATGGTGTGCGGAAAAAAGACCTGCCGAAACGCTTGGTGTGGATACTATGTGCTGCGCCGCTTCGCGTGTCCTCCTGGATTTCACTTGGCTGCTAACAGCCCCTGGAGAAATATTCGCTGGCTGCGTTACACCAAAGAAGTCAAACCCTCAAGTATGTGAAATGCGCTTCGGGTTTGACTTTTTCTCTCGCCTTGCCAGGGGTTCTTGAGAAGGGTGTAGGAATCGACTTTTTCAACCGCCAGTTAACACTCGCATTCCGGGTTTCTGGCCTGGAGCTTTTGCAGGGTGGCGGTGAGAAGGGGATGGTCGCCGACTTTCTTGCGCGCGTCGCAGAGCACCTTGATCCCCGGGGCGTCTTCTCCCGTCTTGGCCAGGGCGGTCAGCAGCAGGTCGTAGGTGCGGGCGTTGTCCGGCGTGACCTCGATGGACCCCTTGAGGTATTCGAGCGAGGCCTTGTAGTGGCCCTTTTCCTGAAGTTTGAGGGCCAAGAGCGTGAACAGGCCGTGTTCGTCCACGTACAGGCTCACGGCTTCGCGGAAGTTGCGTTGCGCTTCGAGCAGGTTGCCCTCGTCGAGAAATTTTTGTCCCTTGAGCACGCATTGGTCTATCTTGAGCTTGCGCTCGCGCAGGGCTTCCAGGGTGACGCGTTCGGTTTCTTCCTTCACTTTTTGGTAGAGCGCGCCCACGTAGCGCAGGAGTTTCGCTTCCTGGCCCTTGAGGTAGGGCAACCCCTTGGGGGCGAGCTTGGCCACCAGGGCGATCTTGCCCACGTTGGAAAAGGCCTCGCGGAACTGAGTTTCAATTTCGCTTTTGTCCATTCCGGCGAGCTTGACCGAAACAAAGCCCTTGAGGGCCATGCCGAGGGCGTGCAGGGCGCGCAAGTCCTCGTTGCGCAGGTAGTAGCTTTTGCACCGGGCCAGGTCTTGCTTGATGGTCTTGGCGGTCGTCTTCATGCGCTCTCCCGATGGTTCAATGGGCTCCGGCCCAGTCGCGTCCCACGCCCATGTCCGCGACAAGGGGCGCATCCAGCTCGGTCACGTCCGACATCACGGTCCGCAAACGTTCGCCCGCCGGGCGGCCGTTTGCCTCCGGGGCCTCGATCACCAGTTCGTCATGCACCTGGAGCACGAGCCTGGCCCCCAGCCGCTCCAACTCAGCATCGTTGTCCGTGGCCAGCATGGCCATCTTGATGATGTCGGCGGCGCTGCCCTGGATCACGGTGTTGACCGCCTGGCGGTTGGCCTGGGCCTTGAGTTGGGCGTTTCGGGACCGGATGTCGGGCAAAAGGCGTCGCCTGCCGGCCAGGGTGGTGACGTAGCCCTGCGCCTCGGCCTGGTCCACCACCTGCTGGTAATAGGCCTTGAGCGTGCTGAGTCGTTCGAAATACTTGGCGATAAAGTCCTTGGCCCTGGCCAGGGTCAGACCCAGCTCGCGGCCCAGCTTCTGGGGCCCCATGCCGTAGAGCAGACCGAAGTTGATGGTCTTGGCCTGACGGCGCTGGGCCGGGGTGATTTTCTCGGGGGAAGCGTCGAAAAGCAGGGCCGCGGTCCGGGTGTGAATGTCCTGGCCCTGGCGAAAGGCTTCGAGCAGGGCCGGGTCCTTGGAAAAGTGGGCCAGCACGCGCAGTTCGATCTGCGAATAGTCGGCCGAGGCCAGCACGTGTCCGGGCGCAGCCACGAAACAGGCCCGCATGCGCCGGCCCAGAGCCCCGCGCACGGGGATGTTCTGCAGGTTGGGATTGCTGGAGGAAAGCCGCCCCGTGGCCGTGGCCAACTGGTTGAACGTGGTGTGGATGCGCCCGTCGGGACCGGCCAGTCTGGGCAACGGTTCGAGATAGGTGGAGCGCAGTTTTTCCAGCTTGCGGAATTCGAGCACCGAATCCACCAGCGGATGCTGCCCGCGCAGGCGCTCCAGGACCTCGGCCGAAGTGGAGGCCGCGCCTCCCGGTGTTTTGCCTGGCGTCTTGAGCCCCAACCGGTTGTAGAGCACGTCGGCCAACTGTTGGCTGGAGCGCAGGTTGAACACCACGCCGGCCTGGTCGTGCATGGCCCGGCTCAATTCGTCCAGCTTGGCGTTGACCTCGCCTGCGAAGGCCGCGAAAGCCGCCGGGTCAATGCCCACGCCCAGGCGCTCCATGCGCACCAGCACCGGAATGAGCGGTTGTTCGAGCCCGGCCAGGAGAGGGCCCAGACCCGCCTGTTCCACCCGGACGCTCAGGCGCTTGCCAAGCGCCAGGCAGACCAGGCCGTGGCGTCCGGGCGGGGCCTCGTCCGGGCTGTAGGTGGGATCGGTGAACAGGCTGTCGGCCAGGCGCTCCCAGGAATAGACGCGGTCCTCCGGGCTCAAAAGGTAGGCGGCCAGGCCGAGGTCGAAGAACCGGTCCAGGGGGACGGCGCTCCAGGCCGGATCGGCGCCAAGAAGCTCCTTGACGCTCGGGGTGTGGATGCGTTGCGCCCGGGCCAGCAGGGGAACGAGCTCGGCCGCGGGCCGGGTCACGGTGTACTGGGATGTGTCCAGCCCCAGACAAAAGCCCTGTTCCGCTCCCAGGTGGACCAGGGCGACTTGCGCGCCCGACAGGTCGGGCAGGTCGGCCGGCGGGGTCGGGGGATCGGGATCAAGGTCGGGTGCCGGGACCGCGGGCTTGGGAGGCAGCAGCGAGAGTTGCTCCTGGCCGGAGTGGGCCGGACCGGCGGGAGTCTGGGCGGAGCGACCCTGGACAAAAGACGGCGAGGCCTTGGCCGGCGTGGCCTGAAGTCCCAGGGTCTGGGCTTCGCGGGCCAGGGTGCGCAGTTCGTAGGAGGCCAGAAAGGTGGCCAGGTCCGCCGCCCGGGCCGGACGCACGGCCATGGAGTCCAGGGTCACGTCCTGGGCGGCGTCGGTGCGCAGCCGGGTGAGCTCGCGGTAGGTGAAGAGGTCGTCCAGGTGGGGCGCGATCTTGGCCCGGATGTTGGGTTTGAGGTCTTCCAGGCCGTCTTTGAGGGCTTCCAGAGTGGGAAACTGGGTCAGGACCGTCGCGGCAGTCTTGGGGCCCACCCCGGGGACGCCGGGGATGTTGTCGCTCGCGTCTCCGGTCAGGGCCTGAAAGTCCGGCCAGTGGGCCGGTCCCTGCGGAAAGTCGGCCATGAAGTCGGACAGGGTGACGAATTTTTCCTGTTTGCCCGAGGGGTCCCAGAGCACCACCGAGGCGTCCAGGCACTGACGCAGGTCCTTGTCCGAGCCCACGATCACCACGGGAAATTTTGCCTTGTAGCGGGCGGCCAGGCTGGCGATGGCGTCGTCGGCCTCCATGTTTTCCTGCCGGTAGACGGGCAGCCCCATGAGCTCCAGGCCCTGGGCGATGGGGGCCAGTTGTTGGACCAGGGGTTCGGGCATGGCTTCGCGCTGGGCCTTGTAGGCGGCGAAGAGTTCGTGGCGGAAATTGGGGCCGCGTCCGTCCAGGATGAACAGGGCGTGGGTGGGGCGTTCCTCGCGCAGCAGGCGCAGCCCCAGGCGAAGGACCGAAAAAAGCGCATTGGTCGGGAAACCGTCCGAACGGGTCAGGTCTCCAAAGGCGTAGAACCCTCGGTAGATGTAAGACGTTCCGTCGATGAGATAAAGCGGTTCGCCGGGGGTGGGCAGGCGGTCCCTCAGGGGCATGTCGTATCCTTTTCGGTTCTTGTAGCCTGTTGCTCGGGCTCAGGCAACCGTGCGGGCGCTTGGTTCGGGCCCACGTCAGGAGCGGGGATGGAGCCGGGGAAAAAATCGTTGCCCGGTGACGCAACATGGGGTAGGTACGCTGTCATCAAGCTCTCTCGCCTCCCTTGTTCGGGGAGAATATTCATCACCATGACCGCTGTTTGTGTTGGAGGTGCCGTATGACCCGGGTCATGAATATCGTCTTGTTGGCTGTTTTGATCGTCGGAAGTTACGCGTGGCGTCAGGATGTCGCACGCATGGAATATGCCCTGCATCAGTCTGAACACGAAACGCGTTCGATGCGCCTCGAATTGGAGAAGACCCGCGACGAATCCGCTTTGCTCCAGGCCGTGGTCTGGGCCAACCTTTCGCGCATCGCCGATCCCGTGCCCAACAGGGTCCTCACCGTGACGGCGTACTCCACGCTGGAGCTCATGCAGGACGGGCAGGACGAATCCATGCTCACGGCGTCCATGTCCAAACCCAAGGAAGGCGGGGTGGCCGTGTCCCGGGACCTGTTCAAACAGGGATGGGTGTTCGGCAAGAAAGTCTACATCAAAAACCACGGCGTGTTCACCATCACCGATGTCATGGGCGAAAGCCGCCACAAGAGCGTGGACATCTTCATGGACGACCACGGTCGCGCCGTCGAATTCGGCAGGAAGCGCATCGAGGTCGTGCTGCTCGACGTGTAACCGAAAGCCGGGATTTTCCAACGTCATCCGAAGGCCCGCCAACACGGGGCGCACGGCCGGGTGTGTCGTCAATACAGCGGATTGCAGCCTGTTTTTTTTTGCTCTTTCCAAGGTAGGGCTTCTTTGCTAGAGCCCAGCCACATTACCGGGGAAATTCGTTTCCCTCTGTCATTGACGTCAGCCCTCGGGCGGGTCATTTCCTCGGTTGCGCGTCCCACGGGACGCGTCCGATCCTGAAGATTCGTGAAGATCGGCGATCGTCCGGCTTCGCCGACCAGGCGGAATACGGCCTGTGCCGTCTTTCCAGGCCGAAAACAAGGGAGCCTCCATGTACCGTCGCGTCCTTACGCTTTTCGCGCTTTCGCTTTTCTGGTCCATGACCGCATGGGCGCAGGATTCAACCTATGACATGGAAAAATCCGTGTCTCGGGCCCTGTCCGCCAACCCGCAGATGCAATCCGCCAAACAGCAGATCTACGGCGCCCAAGAGGGCGTGCGCGCGGCCACAGCGGCCTTCGCCCCCACGGCCACGATCAACGCCTATTCCTGGACGGCCAGGACCAACACGCCCCTCAACCTGACCCAGACCCTGAGCGGGGGCGACACCGTGACCATGGGCCAGAGCAGCCAGTGGTACCACAGCTATCTGGTCAACGTGGATCTCAATGTCACCCAGCCCTTGTTCACGGGTTTTCGTCTGCTTTCCACCTATCAAAAGGCCAAGCTGGCCAGGACCCAGGCCGACGAGACCTTCCGCCGCACCGAACTGACCATGATCAAGACCGTGCAGACGGCCTTCTTGACCCTGCTCAAGTCCCGGTCGGACGTGAAGTCCAACGAGGACTCGGTGGCCAGGCTCAAATCCCAGCTCAAGGTGACCACGGCCTTCTTCGACGTGGGCCTGCGTCCGCGCCTGGACGTCTTGCAGGCCGAAGCCGACCTGGCCACGGCGGAACAGAGCCTCCTGGCGGCCAAGAACAGCGTCGACATCCAATTGGCGACCCTGAACTCGTTGCTGAACATGCCCTTGGACGAGCCCCTCAACTACGTGGGCGAACTCAACTATTCCCCGTTCAAGATGACCCTGCAACAGGCCCTGGACGAAGCCTATAAATATCGGCCGGACATCTCGATCGCCCTGAAAAGCGTCGAGATCGCGGAAAAGGACGCCAAAATCGCCCTCTCCCCCATGCTCCCGCAGTTGCAGGCCTCCTACGACTACATTCGCCAGAGCGACCACCTGGACTTCCGCAATACCGACGTGCCGGTGACGTCGGGTTTCTACACCGAACGCCACCAGTTTCAGATCACGGTCAGTTGGAAGGCCTGGGACTGGGGACAGACGTTTTTCTCCTACCGCCAGGCGGACGACAACACCAAGAAGCTGCGGGCCGACCTGGCCAAGCTGCGCCTGGACGTGGGGGCGGACGTCAAAACCCAGTACCTGAACATCCAGGACGCGGCCAAGCGAATCTCCGTGGCCCGCAAGGGCCTGGACGCCGCCAACGAGGGCTACCGCCAGGCCGTGGCCCGCTACCAGGCCCAGGTGGGCACCAACACCGATGTGCTGGACGCCCAGGCGCGCGTGAGCAAGGCCGAGGGACAGTTGACCCAGGCCCTCACCGACTACCAGACGGCGGTGGCCAACCTGAACTATTCCATCGGGCGCAAGAATCTCAGCTTGTCCCTCTAACCTCGCCCCATCGTTTCAGCGGCCCGCGATGCGTCCGGGCCGCTTTTTTTTTCGTTCAAATGAAAACGGTTATCAGTTCTCGCCAAACACCACGTCCTGACGTAAACTTGTTGTTCCGCCATCATTTCGACGACGGGTACAAGGAATCAAGCGCAGCATGAACGACAACACGCAAAGCGGGCGCCCAGGCTCCTCGGCCGCGCACGGGCAACCCTCCCCGGAGGACCGACCAGACGCGCGGCGTCGCGTGGGCATGCCCGGCCGGGAAAAAAGCAAACGCCTGGCCGATTTTTTGTTCGAAACGAGCATGTTGCGGCGTACCCCCCGAACGGGATATCAATTCCTGGGCTCGGGGTCGGAAAATGTGGCCGAACACAGCTTCGGCACCGCGGTCATCGGGTATGTCCTGGCCGACATGGCCGGGGCCGACCAGGCCAAGACCGTGCTGCTGTGCCTGTTCCACGATCTGCACGAAGCCCGCACGGGCGATTTCAACTACGTCAACAAGCTCTACGACCGCCTGGACGCCCGTGGGGCGCTGGAGGACGGTTTGGCCGGAACCGGGCTGGAAGCGCCCCTCCTGGCCCTGTTCGACGAGCTTGAAGGCGACGACAGCCCGGAAGCCCGACTGGCCCACGACGCCGACCAGCTCGACCTCATCGTCAAGCTCAAGGAGCTGGGGGACCTGGGCAATCCATACGCCGGCAAATGGCTCGAATGCTCGGTGCAGCGACTGCGCACGGACCAGGGACGCGAACTGGCCCAGGCCGTCATGACCACCGACCACACCGACTGGTGGTTTTTAGGGCCTGACGTCTGCTGGTGGCAACGCAAAAACGGGAAGGAGTGACATGCGTCTCGCCGTTCTTTCGGATACCCACCTTGTGGAGCCCACCGACTCCTTCAAACGCTTTTTCGACGAGCACGTGGTCCCGGCCGATGCCGTGATCCACTGCGGAGACATCTCGGGCAAGCCCCTGCTCGACTACATGCTGGCGAGCCATCCCCAGGTGTACGCCGTGGCCGGCAACATGTGCCAGTGGCCCCTGGGACGCGATCTGCCGCCGACCTTGAGCCTGAACTTGGCCGGCAAGCGGGTCGGCGTGACCCACGGCTGGGGGGAAAAGCTCAGCCTGGCCACCCGCGTGTACGAGGCCTTTGGCCCCGGATTCGACATCCTTTTCTTCGGCCATACCCACAAACCGGACAAGGTGGTCATCGGCAAGACCCTGCTGGTCAACCCGGGAAGCTTTTCCGGTCAGGAACCCTGCATGGCCTTCGTGGAATTGGACGATACGATCCGGGTCGATTTTCGCCGTTTTCCGGGAGCGCTCGCAACATAGGCCAGGGATTTTCAAAACCCGACCAGACGGCGGGTATGGCCGCGAGTACGGACCGTCGGCAGGGAGGTTGCCCAGTGACACGAGACGTCCAGCTCTACGAGCTCATGTGCAAGACCTCGCCCCACTGCGAGTTTTTGATCGATCAGGACGGGCGGCTCCGCTACGCTTCGGATTGCTGCTCCCTGCTCGGGATCGAGCAGGGGCGTCCTTTCGACCTGGAGCCCCTGGTCCGCCCGGAGGACCGGCGGACGCTGTCGGCCTTTCTGGCCTCGTTGCGTCTTTCCTGCGAAGCGAACTGGCGCATGTTCTCCGTGATGCTGCCCGGCGGAGGGGCCTGCGAAGCCCTGGTTTGCGGCCGTTGCATCGAAGGGCCGGACCGAACCCCCTGGCTGCGCATGTCCGTGACCGCCCTGGACAGCGAAACCCATCGCCGTCTGGCCTGGACCATGGATACCGTGGACCATCTCACCGGACTGGCCAACCGCGACTACCTGATCAAGCGCATGCTAGAGCTGCGTCACCGCCTGCTGGCCAATCCCGACATCGCCTTTGCCGGCGTGTACGTGGACATAGACCGCCTGAAAAAAATCAACGACGCCTTTGGTCCGGCCGCCGGCGACGCGGTGATCCGCAAGGCCGGCCTGCGCCTGCGCGGCCTGATGCCCGACCAGGCCCTGCTGGCCAGGCTTTCGGGGGACGAATTTTTCGTGCTGCTCGAAGGCCTGTCCCCGCGCGAAGTGGTGCGCCTGGTCAAGCGCATGATCAAGGGCTTGGCCGTGCCCTTCGAGCTGGACGAGCAGGAGGTGCAGCTTTCGGCTGGATTCGGCATGGTGGTCAGCCCCGCCGTGCTCGAAGCCCCGGAAGACATCATCCGCTACGCCAACATCGCCGTGCGCTACGCCAAAAAAAGCCAGCATCGGTTCAAGGTGTTCAACACGTCCATGCTCGAACGCTCCATTCGACGCATGGAGTTGGAGATAGACTTCTACCGGGGGCTCAAAAACGGCGAATTTTCCATGGCCTACCAGCCGATTCTCTCCCTGGACACCCAGGCCCTGACCGGGGTCGAGGCGCTCTTGCGCTGGAATCACCCCAAATGGGGAGAGGTCAAGCCGGCTGAATTCATTCCTCTCGCCGAGGATACGGGGTTTATTCTTCCTTTGGGGCGTTGGGTGCTCGAACAGTCCTGTCGGGACATGTGCGAGCTGATCGCGGCCAATCCCCAGGCGGGCGATTTCTCCATGAGCGTCAACCTGTCCCTGCATCAGCTCCATTTGCACGATATCGTCGATCAGGTCCTGGGAATTCTGAAGGCTACCGGGCTGGATCCTCATCGGCTCAAGCTGGAAATCACCGAAAGCGTGGCCATGACCAACCCCGACCTGGCGGCCGAGCGTATCCGCCAACTCAAGGACGCCGGTGTGCGGGTGTGCATAGACGACTTCGGCACGGGCTATTCGTCGCTCAGCCACCTGCAGTCCCTGCCCATCGACACCCTCAAGGTGGACAAGACTTTCGTGGGCAAGATGGACAGGAACCCCAAAAAACGCAAACTCGTGCGCTCGGTGGTGAACTTGGCCCACAACCTGCGCCTCAACGTGGTGGCCGAGGGCATCGAAATGCGCGAGCAATGGTCCATGCTCAAGGCCCTGGATTGTGAAAGCGGGCAGGGGTTTCTCTTTTCCCGCCCCCTGCCTTTGGACGACGTGCTCAAGTTCCTGGACAAAAAGTCCTAGCCCCTGACGAAAGTTCGGTTAGCCGCATGGGCTGGCCGTGTTGCCTGAAAACGTCAAGGCCTCGGCGGCGAGGAGCGCCGCTTCGGGCTTGACGTTTTTTCGCGCCATGTCGGCGCGGAGTCCCCGCTTTTCGCGCCGTCGCATTCTGTGGCGGGTCGTTTCAGCATCCGTGGCGCCGTCGAGAGCGCGCTGTTCAGGTCCCTCGCGGACAGACGCCGCGTTGCGCGCGTTGTGGTTGTCATGCCCGCGGCCGGGCCTTGCCCAACAAAAAGGCCCGGCCGCTCGAAAAAGCGACCGGGCCTGAGAAGACGAACCGAATCGGCTACTTGCCGGCGGCGTCCAGGTCGGTCTTGCCCAAGACGTCTTGGGCGACGACCTTCACACCCAACTTGTCGTAGAGGAACTGCAGGTAGGTTCCATACAACTCCTCCTGCCGCATGGGCACCAACTGGGAGAACACGCGGGCCTTGTCCTTGTCCCATTCCGCGTCGGTGGGCAAGGTGCGGCCGTCCAGCTTGGCCACCACGTAGCCCTTGGCCACGCCGTAGGCGTCAGGCAGCCAGCCCGGAGCCGCAAGGGAAAACGCCGCTTCGGCCAGCGTCTGGGCCAGACCCAATTCGGGAATGAAACCCTGCCGACCAAAGGGCTTGGTGGTCTTGAACTGGCCCTGGTACTGCTTCTCGACGGCCGCCAGGCCTTCGGGGGTGGCGATCTGGGCCGCCACTTCCTTGGCCTTGGCTTCGGCGAGCTTGAGCGCCTCCTTGGCCACGTAGTCGGCCTTGACCGCGTCGGCGATATCGTCGAACGGCGGGATGGTTTCGGGCTTGGACTCCACCACCCGGGTCAGCAGGAATCCCTCGCCGGCCGTGATGGCCTGGGGAACGACCTTGCCCGATTCCGTGGAGAAAAGCGTGCCCAGGGCCGTGGGCGGCAAGCCCAGGTCGGGCGGCGGGGCCTGGCGAGTGAAAAATCCGGTGCTTTGCACGGCCAGTCCCTGGCTTTTGGCCACCTTGGCCAGATCGGAACCGCCCAGCAGGTCTTCGAGCATCATGTCGGCGGTTTTGCCCACGGTTTCGGTGGCCTTTTCCTCGGCAAGCTCGTTTTTGATGTCGGCCTTGGCTTCCTCGTACGGCGTAACGCCTTCAGCCTTGCGGTCCTGCGCCCAGATGATGTGCAGTCCGTACTGCGAACGCACCGGGGCCGAAACTTCCCCCTTCTTCAGGGCGAAGGCCGCGTTTTCGAATTCGGGAACCATGGTGCCCTTGCCGAACCATCCCAGATCGTCGCCGGTGACGGCAGGCTGGCCGGGGGTGGCGATCAACTTGCTCAGGGGTTCGCCCTTGCGCAGGCGTCCGGCCAGATCGTTCAGGCGCTTTTCCGCCGCCTTCACTTCCTCGGGCTTGGCGTCCTTGGGCAAGAGCACCAGCAGATGGCTGGCCTTGATCATTTCGGGGTGTTTGAACTTGTCCGGGTTGGCGTCGTAATAGGCCTTCATGTCCTGCTCGGTCACCTGGTCGGGTTTGGCCAGGCTGTGCGGAGAGACCTCGATGTATTCGATCTTGATCTCGGCCGGACGTTTGTACTTGGCCTTGTCGGCTTCGTAAAAGGCCTCGAGCTTGTCCTTGGCGACGTCCACCTTGGAACTGAATTCCGATCCCGAAAACTCCAGGTAGCTGACCGTGGCCTGCTCCTTGGTGAAGTCATAGAGGGAGCGGGCTTCCGTTTGCGTGACCCAGGCCGGCAACACCGCGTAGGACACCATCTTCTCGATGAGCATGCTTTCGCGTTGCGCCTGTTCAAAGGCGTCCACGGATTGTCCCAGGGACTTGATCTTTTGTTTGTAGAGTTCGACATCGAACTTGCCCTGGTCGTTCTGAAAGGGCTTGATGCTGGCGATGAAAGCCTGCAACTCGGGCTGCGAAACGGTCACGCCCATCTTTTCGGCTTGATCGAAAAGCAGGGAGCGTCCCACCATTTTGTAGAACACCTGCTGTTTGAGCCCCATGCGCTCCAGGTCTTCCTTGCTGAGGTTGGGATTCTGGGACTGGGCGAGCCGGGCCTGTTCATCCACCTCTTGCAGGAAGTCCTTGATGAGTATGGGCCGATCGCCCACCGTGGCCAGAACGCCTGAGCCGCCGTGGCGACCCATGCCGGATTGGCCGAAGTAGAAAATGAACACGGCGATGATGATGGCGAATACCGCTTTCACGGCCCAGGACTGGGCATGCTGACGCATGTTATCCAACATGAAACGCGCTCCTTGGGGCAGGGATTGTCGGGCCTTGGGCCGAACGAAAAGGCCGGCGGCCGAAGCGCGCGACTTCGGCCGCCGGAAAGTTGACTTGTAAGGATTTAGTTGCCGCTCGCGCCAACCGCGTTGAGCGTACCGCCGACCAAGATAGTGTCGAGTTCCTGGCGGGTCAAATCATTTGTGAGACGGATCTTGGTGGTGCCGTCCACCACGGCGTCCACGGGCTTGCCCGGTTTGATCTTGGACACGGGAATCACCACACTCTGGCCTTCGGCGATCTTGTCGTAATCGGCTTTGTCTTCGAAGAGCAGGGGCAGGATGCCGAAGTTGATGAGGTTGGCGCGGTGGATGCGGGCCAGGCTTTTGACCACCACGGCGGACACGCCCAAATGCTTGGGAGCGAGGGCGGCGTGTTCGCGCGAGGAGCCCTGGCCGTAGTTTTCGCCGCCGACGATCACGCCTCCGCCCATTTCGCGGATGCGGGCCACGAAACCCTTGTCCACGTTGATGAAGGTGTGTTCCGAAATGGCCGGGATGTTCGAGCGCAAGCTCATCACCTGGGACCCGCCGGGGAGGATGTGGTCCGTGGTGATGTTGTCGCCCACCTTGAGGGCCACTTTCTGGTCGATGACCTCGGGCGCGGCCGCGAAACGGGAGAGCGGAGCGATGTTGGGTCCGAGCAGGATCTCCACCCCGGAGCCGTCTTCCGGAGGATACACGAAGAGGTGGCGGATGTTCGGGACCTTTTTGGGCATCTGCACCTTGGCCGGGGGCTCGCCCCAGGTGGCGGGATCGGTGAATTTGCCGTTCAAGGCGGCCTGGGCCGCGGTCTGGGGGCTGACCAGGTAGACCTGGGCGTCCTGGGTGCCGCTGCGTCCTTCAAAGTTGCGGTTGAAGGTCCGCGCCGCCACGCCGGCGGAAACCGGCGAGCCGCCGATGCCGATACACGGTCCGCACGTGCATTCGAACAGACGCGCGCCCGAGTCGAGCAGCGGTTCGAGAAGCTTTTCCGCGGCAAGCATCTTCACCACCAGCTTGGAGCCCGGGGCGATGATGGTGTCGGTGGACGGATCGGTGCGCTTGTCCTTGAGCATGAGCGCGACGGTCTTCAGGTCCGCGTAGGAGGAGTTCGTGCAGGAGCCGATGGCCGCCTGATCGACCTTCAACCCGTCGAGTTCGCGAATGGTCACGGCCAGGTCGGGCATGTGCGGACGGGCGGCCATGGGTTCGAGTTCGTTTAGGTTGATGATCACTTCCTCGTCGTAGGCGGCCGAGGGATCGGCCTTGAGGGGGGTGAAATCCTCTGGACGGCCCATGGCGGTCAGGAATTTTTTGGTCACCTGGTCGGCGGGGAACAGCGAGGCCGTGGCGCCGAGTTCCGCACCCATGTTGGTGATGGTGGCCCGTTCGGGAACGGACAGGGTGGCCACACCGGGCCCGGCGTACTCGAACACTTTGTTCACGCCGCCTTTCACCGTCAGCTTGCCCAACAGATAGAGGATCACGTCCTTGGCCGCGGCCCAGCCGGTGAGTTCGCCATCTAGCCACACGCGCACGACCTGCGGCATGGGGATGAAGTAGGGCTCGCCGCCCATGGCCAGGGCCACGGAGAGTCCGCCCGCGCCCATGGCCAGGCTGCCCACGCCGCCGGCGGTGGGGGTGTGGGAGTCGGACCCGATGAGGGTCTTGCCCGGCTTGGCGAAGTTTTCCAGGTGGAGTTGGTGGCAGATGCCGGTCCCGGGGGGCGAGAACACGGCCCCGTACTTGGCGGCCATGGTGCGCAGGAACCGGTGGTCGTCAGGGTTGCGAAACCCCTGCTGCAGGGTGTTGTGGTCCACGTAGCTGACCGACAGCTCGGTCTTGACCCGGGGCAGGCCCATGGCCCCGAATTGCAGCCAGGCCATGGTGCCCGTGGCGTCCTGGGTGAGCGTCTGGTCGATGCGCAACCCGATTTCGGAGCCGGGCTTCATCTTGCCGCTCATCAGGTGCGCGGCAATGATCTTCTGCGTGATGTTCTTGCCCATGAGGAAGATTCCTTGTGAAAAATGAGGTGGAACCACTTGCCCCGGCTTTTCGCCCGATGTCAAGCCGGGCGGGGGACGCCGAAGCGGACCAGGGAGCGGGGGGAAAGGAGGGGAGAATTGGGGGAGGGAACCTTTTTCAACAGAAGGTTCCCTCCCCAAAACCCCCACCCTCAAAAAAAAATTTAATTGTGGTAAAGTGTTAGGCGCTACTCCAGCTCCAGCACGCGTTTTTTGGTGGACCAGGATCGGGGCCAAACCTTCTGCGCGAAAAGGAGGCCTGCGGCGGGTCGCTTCTTCCCCGAAATGTTTTTCGTTCCGCTACAGCGCACGACGCAGTCGGTTGGCCGCGTTGCGGCGCAGTTGGATTTCGACGTCCAGCCGGAGTTTGTCCTGCCGGACGGCGAAGATTTGCTGCGCGAAGGTCACGCCCGCGTCCAGGTCTTCGCTGTCCATGAGGTGTCGGATTTTGGCCTGGCAGCGGCGCAATTCGTCCTCGAAGGCGAGAATTTCGGATTCGATGCGGGCGATTTCGCGTTGGGGATCGTCGTAGGTATCGGTCATGGAGTGCGCCTCGCGCAAGGAAAAGGGGGAGACGCCGCGTGGCGTCTCCCCCTTGTTGAAGCGGGATCGAAGCGCGGTCTACTGGCCGGAGCCGGAAGCGGCGCGCTGCATCTTGATTTCGACCTTTTCGGTCAGGCCTTCGTAGTAGGCGCGCAGGATGGTGAGCACTTCGTCACGGCCGAAGTGATCGGGCACGGGGGCGCCTTCGGACAGCATCTTGCGCAGCTTGGTGCCGGACAGGATGACGCGGTCGTCCTTGCTGTGCGGGCAGGTGCGCAGGGAGGCCATACCGTCGCACTTGAAGCAATAGAAGGTCCAGTCGATCTTCATGGCCTTGCAGATCAGGGCCTTGCCGGGCTCGACGGCGCAAGCGGCTTCGGGGGTGGCGTAGGGCATACGATCGAAGATCTCTTGAGCTTCGAACATGCCGTAGAAGTCACCAACACCGGCGTGGTCGCGGCCGATGATCATGTTGTTGATGCCGTAGTTCTGACGGAAGGTGGCGTGCAGCAGGGCTTCGCGGGGACCGGCATAACGCATGTCCAGGGGGTAGCCGGCCTGGATCACGTGGTCTTTCACGAAGTACTTTTCGACCAGGGTGTCGATGCACTTCACGCGCACTTCGGCCGGGATGTCGCCGGGCTTCAGGTTGCCGATGAGGGAGTGGATGACCACGCCGTCAACAACTTCGATGGCGATCTTGGCCAGGAATTCGTGGGAGCGGTGCATGGGGTTGCGCAGCTGCAGAGCGGCGACGTTGGCCCAGCCCTTTTTGTCCATCATGTCGCGCAGATCGGCGGGGCGGATGTAAACACCCTTGTACTTTTCGGGGTACTCGGATTCGGACAGAACCTTCACCGGGCCGGCCAGGCAAACGGCCTTCTGCTTCAGAACCATCTGGACGCCGGGGTGGTCTTTCTGAGCGGTTTCCCAGAAGGTGTCGTCGGCGGAGTCGGGGCCGGCGCCCTTGAAGACCTGGTAGCACTCCCACTTCTTCTCTTCGTCGGAGAGGGTGTACTTGTCGGTGACGGTCATGATGGCCATCATCTCGCCTTCGGCGCTCTCAAGAGCGATTTCCTGACCGGCGTTGATGCCGGCGGCGTCTTCGGCGGACACGGACAGGGTGACGGGCACGGGCCAGAAGGTGCCGTCTTTCAGGGTCATTTTTTCACAGACGGACTTCCAGTCGGCCTTGTCCATGAAGTAGGTGATGGGCGAAAAGCCACCAATGCCCATCATGATCAGGTCGCCCTTCTCACGGGGAGAGATGACAACTTTCTTCAGGCCGGCAGCCTTCTTAACGGCCGCTTCACGCTCGGAACCTTCGAGAAGGCAGATGGTAAGACCTTTGCCGCCATGGGGGGGGACCAGTTTGGACATGTGCGTTTCCTCTCCTTAATACGAATAGTTTGATATCGGTCTATGGTACCGTCCGGATACGCTTGGCCGCGATCCGCAGGGTGAAAACGGCTTGCGGCCGGCACTCGCGGAACGTTTGCGGTCAATATCAACGTTCGAGATTGGATATTGTGAAAAAAAAGACGATTTGTCAAGGCGCACTCGAAAAGTTTGTGGCCACATTGGAAAGGGAAGTTTTCAGGCGAGCGACAACGGCTACATCAAGCACTGCCATTAACTTTATATTTTAAGGAATGCCAGAAAGTATGTCCAGAGGAAAGGGTCCGGATTGAAACTTAAACCCGATGGGTTTGCCCGGGAAAGGCTTGATTGCCATGATGGGAAGTGGGGCCGCGTGAAGGCGAATTAAGAGTGGGACACGAACAATTCGAGTGATTGACAAGAAAATGTCGAAAAAACGAATCAAAAGGGAATTATTCGAAAAATAAAGGAAATTGAAGCAGGAGGCGGCGAACGGCGACGCGTCGGGAAATCCGGAATCACGCGGAACACCTTGGTCGGGCGGGATTTTTGAGAAAAACCGGCAGGCGTCTTGAAGAACAAAAGAACGAAGCCGGTCTTGCCACGCGCGGAAGACCTGTGATAGTGGGTTTGCCCACCCGAAAAAAGTGTGAAACGATACTCCCGGCAATTTGAAAATATGTAAGGGAACGGGTGGGTTGAAAGGGTTTGTAATTAATTTCACTTTCAACTTGACGTGCCGGGACGATCTCGTTACATCTCTCACAAGCCGTCCATTCGGACGGTGCTGACGCCGCCAAACCCGGAGCGAGCGGCGGGCGAACGGTCCGGTGATCCCGGCCTCCGGTGATAATCTGACCATGCCCGCAAGACGTTTTTCGTCTTACCGTCCGTCGCGGATAGGGGCTCAATGCCCCCGGCGCGGCGGTTTACGCCCGGCCGAGGCCGGTGCGGTGCGTTTTACCGTGTGGTTGCCTTTAATCCAGAAGTAAACAATCAAAGCGTGGAGGATGTGGGTATGCCTACCTTTGTCGATCCGAGCAAATGTGACGGGTGCAAGGGCGGCGAAAAGACCGCGTGCATGTACATTTGCCCCAACGATCTCATGGTTCTTGATCCGACCGAAATGCGGGCCTACAATCAGGAACCCGACGCCTGCTGGGAGTGCTACTCCTGCGTGAAGATCTGTCCCCAGGGGGCCATTGAAGCCCGGCCTTACGCTGACTTTGCTCCCATGGGCGGCACTTCCGTGCCCATGCGTTCCGCCGATTCCATCATGTGGACGGTGAAGTTCCGCAATGGCAACGTCAAACGTTTCAAGTTCCCCATCCGGACCACGCCTGAAGGCTCCATCAAGCCCTACGACGGCAAGCCCGAACCCGGCGATCTGGACAGCGAACTCCTGTTCACCGAGACCGGGGAGCTGTTCAAGCCCATCGAAGCTCTGGGCAAGAAGTTCGACATCTCCGACGCTGGTACCTCCCAGTGCTGGTTGGACGGCTTCTGCAAATAGCTCGGGGGAGATTCCGGCCGCATGAGCCGGAATTTGATTGCCACATTACGTCAAGCATCAGTAAAGGAGCACAACAATGCCCCGCATTCCTGTGAAAGAAGAGCCGAGAGGCGTTGCCCTTGCCGAACCGGAAGTGATCGAAAAAACCGTTGACATCCTGTTTGTCGGCGGTGGCATGGGCTGCTGCGGCGCCGCGTTTGAAGCCGTGCGCTGGGCCGACAAGGTCGGCGGACTGTCGATCATGCTGGTGGACAAGGCCGCCATGGAGCGTTCCGGCGCCGTCGCGCAGGGTCTCTCGGCCATCAATACCTATCTTGGCAAGAACAACGCCGACGACTACGTGCGCATGGTCCGCACCGACCTCATGGGCCTGGTCCGCGAAGACCTGATCTTCGACCTGGGCCGCCACGTCGACGACTCCGTCCATCTGTTCGAAGAGTGGGGCCTGCCCTGCTGGACGAAGGACGCTGACGGACACAACCTCGACGGCGCCCAGTCCAAGGCCGCCGGCGTGTCCCTGCGCACCGGCGCCGAGCCCGTCCGCTCCGGCCGTTGGCAGATCATGATCAACGGTGAGTCCTACAAGTGCATCGTGGCTGAAGCCGCGAAGAACGCTCTGGGCCAGGACCGTTACATCGAGCGCCTCTTCATCGTGAAGCTGCTCCTCGACGCCAACCAGCCCAACCGCATCGCCGGCGCCGTTGGTTTCTCCACCCGTGAGAACAAAGTCTACATCTTCAAAACCAACGCCATGGTCGTGGCCTGCGGCGGCGCGGTTAACGTGTACCGCCCCCGGTCCACCGGTGAAGGTATGGGCCGCGCCTGGTATCCCGTGTGGAACGCCGGTTCGACCTACACCATGTGCGCTCAGGCTGGCGCCGAGATGACCATGATGGAAAACCGCTTCGTCCCCGCCCGCTTCAAGGACGGTTACGGACCGGTCGGCGCTTGGTTCCTGCTCTTCAAGGCCAAAGCCACCAACTACAAGGGCGAAGACTACTGCGAGACCAACCGCGGCATGTTGAAGCCCTACGAAGATCGTGGCTACGCCAAGGGCCACATCATCCCCACCTGCCTGCGTAACCACATGATGCTGGCGGAAATGCGCGCCGGTCGCGGCCCCATCTACATGGACACCGCCACCGCCCTGCAGACCACCTTCGCCAAGCTCAACGCCGAGCAGCAGAAGCACCTTGAGAGCGAAGCCTGGGAAGACTTCCTCGACATGTGCGTGGGCCAGGCCAACCTGTGGGCCGCCATGAACATCGAGCCTGAGAAGGCCGGTTCCGAAATCATGCCCACCGAGCCTTACCTGCTGGGTTCCCACTCCGGTTGCTGCGGCATCTGGGCTTCCGGTCCCGACGAACCCTGGGTTCCCGACGAATACAAAGTCAAGGCTGACAACGGCAAGGTCTACAACCGTATGACCACCGTGAACGGTCTGTTCACCTGCGCTGACGGCGTGGGCGCTTCCGGTCACAAGTTCTCCTCCGGCTCCCACACTGAAGGCCGTATCGTCGGCAAGCAGTGCGTGCGTTGGTGTGTGGACCACAAGGACTTCAAGCCCGCCATCAAGGAAACCGCTGACGAGCTGAAGAAAGCCATCTACCAGCCCTGGTACACCTTCGAAGAGTTCAAGGGCGTGTCCACCGACCCGGTCATCAACCCGAAGTTCATCTCCCCCAAGAACTTCATGATGCGCCTGATCAAGTGCACCGACGAGTACGGCGGAGGCTGCGGCACCCTGTACACCACGTCGAAGTCGCTTTTGGACACCGGCTTCAAGCTGCTCCGCATGCTTGAAGAAGACTCCGAGAAGCTGGCTGCCCGCGATCTGCACGAACTTATGCGTTGCTGGGAGCAGTTCCACCGCCTGTGGACCGTTCGTCTGCACATGCAGCACATCTCCTTCCGCGAGGAATCCCGCTACCCCGGTTTCTACTATCGCGGCGACTTCCCCGGCCTGGACGACTCCAAGTGGAAGTGCTTCGTGAACTCGAAGTACGATCCCAACACCAAGGAGACCACGGTCTTCAAGCGTTCCTACTATCAGATCATCCCCGAATAACATCGGGATAAACGCGGCCGCGGGCTTTTCAGCCCGCGGCCGTTTCATCAGCCGAAAGCCGGCCGTTTGATCGCAAACGGTCTGAGCCGGGGCGCGCCGGGGCTTGGCGCCCCGGGTCAGGCCGTTTGACCGTGAAAGGTCAAATCCGAGCGAGGGAGGATTACATGTCAAGTAACGCGATACTGGTGGTCGGCGGGGGGTTCAGCGGGATTACCGCCGCCCTTGAGGCCGCCGAATTGGGGTACGAGGTCATCCTCGTGGAGAAAAACCCCTACCTGGGCGGCAGGGTGGCCCAGCTCAACCAATATTTCCCCAAGCTCTGCCCTCCAACCTGCGGCTTGGAAATTCAGTTTCAGCGCATTCGTAACAATCCCAAGGTGAAGGTGCTCACCCTGGCCACCTTGACCAAGGTGACAGGCAAGCCGGGCGATTTCGAAGTGGAAATCACCGTGGCTCCGCGCTACGTCAATGAGAAGTGTACCTCGTGCAACGCTTGCACCGAAGCCGCGGTCACCGAAGTGGAATGTGAGTTCGATTTTGGTCTGGGTAAACGCAAGGTGGCCTATCGGCCCAACCTGAACGCGTTTCCCCAGCGGTATGTTTTCGAGCGTGCGAAATGTTCCGAGGCTGAAGCCAAGTCCATCGCCGCTGCCTGTCCGTACGGAGCCATCGATCTGGAAGACACGACCCGCGAGTTGATTTTCAACGTCGGAGCCGTTGTCTACGCCACCGGGTGGAAGCCGTACGATATGGCCAAGCTGGAGAACCTGGGCGGAGGCAAACTCAAGAACGTCATCTCCAACATGCAAATGGAACGCCTTTGCGCGCCCAACGGTCCTACCGGCGGGTTGCTCATGCGTCCTTCCGACGGCGCCGCGCCCAAACGCATCGCCTTTGTGCAGTGTGCGGGCTCGCGCGACGAAAATCATCTGAACTACTGTTCCTATATCTGCTGCATGGCCTCGTTAAAGCAGGCCTGTTACATTCGTGAGCGTGTTCCCAGCGCCGATGTGACCATCTTCTACATAGATCTGCGCACCCCGGGCCGGTATCAGAAGTTTCTGGAAAAGGTTTCCGCCGATCCCAAGCTTTCCCTGGTCAAGGGCAAAGTTGCGGAGCTGACCGAAACGCCCAATGGTACCGTGCTGGCGACGGTTGAGAATGTGGACTTGGGGCTGAAAAACATTGAGGAATTCGACCTGGTGGTGCTGGCCACCGGCATGCAACCGGCCATCGCCGGCGAAACCCTGCCTGGTTCCGTGTCCGTGGATGAGGAAGGGTTCCTGATCGGCGGCGCCGAATCCGGCTTCATCGCCGCCGGTTGCGCCAAGCTCCCCTTGGACGTGATGCGTTCGGCCCAGTCGGCCACGGGCGCGGCCCTGGGGGCGATTCAAACGGTTGCGGGGAGGTAAGCATTCATGGCCGAAAAGATAGGCGTCTACATCTGCGGAGGCTGCGGCATAGGCGAAGCCGTCAAACTCGACGAAATCGCCACCGCGGTGCAGCGCAAATACGAGCCCCAATGCCCGGTCGTCAAAACCGTCCCCGTATTGTGTTCGCCTGAGGGCAAGTCCGCCATTGAGGCCGACATCAAGGCCCAGGGCCTGGACGGCGTGTGCCTGTGCGCTTGTTCGCCTCGCACCAAGTGGGATGTGTTCTGCTTCGACGGTCCGGTGCAGGTGGAACGGGTCAACCTGCGCGAACAGGCGGTTTGGAGTTACGACAAAGGCGCCGCGGCCGGGGACATGGCCAAAGGCATCAACAACGCCCAGATCATCTGCAACGAATACTCGTTGATGGGTGTCGCCAAGCTGACCAAGTCGAACATCCCCAATCCCGAGGCCGTCGACGCCTGCAAGACCATTTTGGTGCTTGGCGGCGGTTGGACCGGTCTGCACGCCGCCGATGCTGCGGCGTCCTTGGGACACGACGTGGTGCTGGTGGAAAAGGAAGCTGAACTCGGTGGCAAGGCGAAGTCCTTCTACAAGACCTTCCCGCTGAGCTATCCCTACGCCGAAGCGCATGACACCGGCCTTGACGCCCTGATCGGCAAGGTCAAGGCCAACAAGAAGATCCAGGTCATGACCTCCACGTCGCTGGAAAAACTTGAAGGCGCTCCGGGCAAGTACACCGCCATGCTTTCGGGTGGGAAAAACCTTCCCATCGGTGCCGTGGTCCTGGCCGCCGGCTGGACCCCCGGCGACGAAAAGTACCTTGCGCCCTTGGGCCTTGGTTCGGTCAAAAACGTCATCACTAGCACCGAGCTGGAAAAAATGGCCAAAGCCGGCCCCATCACCCGTCCCTCGGACGGGCGCGTGGCGCTGAACGTGGCCTTCCTGCTCGATACCAAAACGTGCACCCAGAAGTCGTGTCCTTCAGACGTGACCCTGGAATGCGACGCGACCCAGGATGCTCCCAAAGATCCGGCTCCCGCCGCTGAGGAAGGGGCTGAAGCTCCTGCGGATCAGTTCTGTGACCTGGAATCTCAGAAGCATCTGGCCATGTCTTCGGAAATCTCCACCCTGGTTGCCCTGAAACAGGCCAACTACGTGGTCGAGCGCAATTCCGGCGCCGTGGGCATGATCTTCTACGATCACATGATGACCCCGGGTATCAATGAGCGGTACTACAAGGCCGCCCAGGACAACCCCTCGGTCATGCTTTCCAGGGCCAAGGTGGAAGGCGTCCGTCAGGGTGCCGGAGACTCGGTTCTCATTGAGCTGGCCGACACTTTGCTCGGCGAGTCCGTGGAGATCGAAGCCGATCTGGTCGTGTTGCCCACGTCCATCGTCCCGGTCACGGCCCACTCTCCCGTGATCAACCTTTCGTATCGGCAGGGGTTGGCTTTCCCCGACCTCGGTCTTTTTGAAGGCTTTGCCGATTCGAACTACATCTGCTTTCCCTACGAGACCCGGCGTACCGGCATCTACGCCGCCGGCGCCGTTCGTCAGCCCATGGGGTTGGCTCTGGCCAAGGAAGACGCCATGGGAGCGGTGCTCAAGGCCATCCAGTGCGTCTCCAGCGCCAACCGCGGCGTGGCCGTGCATCCCCGTTCGGGCGACCGCAGCTACCCGGTGTTCAACTTCGTGCGCTGCACCCAGTGCAAACGGTGCACCGAAGAATGTCCGTTTGGCGCTCTTGATGACGATCCCAAGGGCACGCCCATGCCCAACCCCTCGCGTTGCCGTCGTTGCGGTACGTGCATGGGTGCCTGTCCCGAACGCGTCATCAGCTTCGACAACTACAATATCGACATGATCGGCACCATGATTCGCGAAATGGTCGTCCCGGCCAAAATCGAAGATGGTGGGCCGCGCGTGCTGATTCTGGCTTGCGAAAACGACGCCTATCCCGCTTTGGACATGGCCGCCGTACGCAAGAAAGCCTGGAGCCCCTACGTGCGCATCATTCCGGTGCGTTGCCTGGGGTCGGTCAACGCCATCTGGGTGGCTGACGCCATGAGTAAGGGCATTGACGGCGTGTTGCTTCTGGGCTGTAAGTTCGGCGACGACTATCAGTGCCACTTCGTCAAGGGATCGGAACTGTGCAACCGGCGCAAGGAGAACATCTCCGAATCGCTCAAACGCCTGGGTGTCGAACCCGAGCGCGTGGACCAGCTCCAGGTGGCCATCGACGAATACGATAAGGTGCCCGGCATGATCGACGAATTCATGAACACCATCGTGAAAATGGGTCCCAACCCGTTCAAAGGCTACTAGGAGGCTCAGGATATGACGCAACCGGTCAGAATCACCCCAGACCCGAGCTTCGTCCGGGAGTTGCAAGCCTCCGGCGGGGACTCGCTGAAAAAGTGCTATCAATGTGCCACATGTTCCGTGGCTTGCCCGCTGTCGCCTCCGGTGAATCCTTTCCCGCGCAAGGAAATGATTTGGGCGCAGTGGGGTCTGAAAGACAAATTGATGAACGACATCGACGTGTGGCTGTGCCACAACTGCGGAACCTGTTCGGATATGTGTCCGCGTGGCGCCCGCCCGGGCGACACCTTGGCGGCCATCCGCAACATGACCTACCGCAAGCTGGCCAAACCGTCGATCATTGGCGAATGGATGAGTTCTTCCAAGGGACTTCCCAAACTCATGGCCATCCCCGCCGTTCTGTATGGACTGATCTGGCTCTTCCGCATGGGCTTCAGCATGCCCGAAGGCGATATCGTCTACGGCAAGCTCTTCCCCGGCGACTACACCATTGACCCGATCTTCGGCTTGGTGGCGCTCTTCGTGTTCTTCACGTTCTTCAAGGCCGTGCGGACCATGTGGAACAGCTTCAAGGATGTGCCGCTGATCTTCAATGTCGGCGACACCAACGAAAAACCCACCATTCTTCAGGCGCTGATGGACGTGATCCGCGAGGAAATCGTCACCCACGCCAAGTGGAATGAGTGTGGCAAGGACAATACCGAGCGCTTCAAAGGCCACTGGGCTCTGCTGTTCGCTTTCGTGGCTTTGGCGATCGTTACTGGCATCGTGGCTTTCGGCCACTGGGGTTCCTACGTCCCCGGATTCCATTGGCTGCACGCGATAGGCAACACGCCTATGCCGCAGTGGAGCCCTGTGAAGATTTTGGCCAACGTGGGCGCCGTGCTCATGCTCTACGGTCTGACCATGCTCACTCGGCGTCGCATCAACGCCGATCCGCAGACCTCCACCTCGTCGTTCTACGACTGGTATCTGCTGGGCGTGATCTGGGCCGTCGGTTTGACCGGCTTCGCCAGCGAACTGCTGCGCCTTTCCGGCGTGCGCGGCTTGGCGTATCCCATGTACTACCTGCACCTGATCAGCGTTTTCATGCTTATCGCGTACCTGCCCTGGTCCAAGCTGGGGCACCTGGTCTATCGGACCACGGCCCTGGTGTATGCCCGCGTGTGCGGACGCGTCCCGCTCAAGCGCGACCAAGAAAAGATTTTCGAGATCTAAGGAGGAACTCCAAATGGCTGATACCAAAATCTTCCCGATGAACACCTTCATGTCGTACCTGAAGGGCGTGGACAAGGAAGGCCAGAAGAAGGCTGTCGTCGATTTGGTCGGTTACATGGCCGACACCGCCATCGATGAGGAGTTGGCTCCTTTCGCGGGCGCCATTGCCAAATCGTGGATCTACGAGCAGCATCCCGAGGTCATCAAAATGAGCGCGGCCGAGCTGGCCGCCGCCGGCAAGAACGTGTCCGTGCCCAAGCTGCCCGCCGACGTGCTGGCCGAAGTGAGCGGGCTCTTCAACCGCCTGGCCGACTACAAGACCGCCGCCAACGCCTACAAGGACGAGCTGACCAAGGTGAAGGCCGAGCTGGCTGAAAAGACCGCCGTTCTGGCCGACGTGGAAGCCCGCATGAAGGCTGCCGAAGCCAAGGCGAAGAGCTACGAAGAGTCCGGCAAGGACAAGGGCGAAGAGCTTCTCGTGGCTCCCCTGGGCAAGGTCAACGAGTACATCGGCAAGGTCGACGAGCTGCTCAAGATGATCGAAGATGTGAAAAAGCACGGCGTGGTGACCGTTGCCGCCGGTGGAGCCGCTTCCGCCGAGGGTGGCGCTCCTGCCGCCGAGGCAGCTCCGGTTCAGGATTTCGGTTACGAGGATCCCTTCTCGAAATCCAACTGGTAATTTCTGCCCTGAAAAAGATATCCCTCCAAAAGGGCTCCGGTTCGCCGGGGCCCTTTTTTTATGTCGAAGCACGGGGCCGAGGGTGCGGAGAAAGCGTGGAGCCAGGCTTTGCGGCATGCCATTTCCCACTCGACCAGCCACGATCAGGAAGCGATGGCCCGTCGACCGTTGAAAGAGTCGGTTCGTGTGGGCTCTACAACCTCCTTGCTGACAAGGCTCGAGAAACAGCTCCGTCCGAAACGTAGTGGGAATGTGTGAGAGCTTGACCTTTAATCAATGGCACTTGCGAGAATATGATTAAGCTGCTGGCTGCTTCTCTCCTTGTTTTTGAACCTTGTCATGCCCTTGTGTCGCGTACCGGGGAGACTACCGGGAATCTTGTCCTGCTGAAATGTCGTGTATCGAGTTTTATATTCCCACCGCGCAAACCTTACCGTGATTATTCTCGGTTATTGAACGCTGTGTAAAACGGACGGGCTTGCCTTCGACAGCGGCGATACGTTGGAACAACGCCCCCCCAGCATCCTGGCTGAGTCTGTTATACTAGCGTATTTGGTATAGAGAGGGCGTGAGAGAGCATTTCTTCCTGCCACGGTTTGCTCGACTGGAAACAGGCGGGAGTGCACTGCGTCCACGCAACCAAGCGTGGTGGGCAGGCATGGGGCAGGGTGCGGCATTGCGTTTAAATCGAAAGCACCGGTCCATTCGGATCACGAGGGACGCAACCTCCCTCCTAATGCGCGACGGTACGGCAACAATACACCAGGACGATATTCTTACGAACACGCAGGGAAACATTGCCTGAGTGTTCGTTTTCAACACCGTGTTCCGTGGATGTTTCTGGCTTTGTGTCGCTCGCGAGGTGCGCCGCGAAGGAGGACGTTTCATCCCTGTGCGAACGAGAGGGACGCCATACAACAAGGGGACCCGCCGTGGCGGGTCCCCTTGTTGTGTTTGAGCGTTCGGATGCGAATCCGATCGTGTGGTACGGAGGGTTAGACTTCCTGTCCCTGCAGTTGCATGGCTCGTCTGGCCTTGAACATGCTGCCCAGGATGATCACGGCGCCCACGCCCAGGGCCAGGACCATGAAGCTGAAGCTGATCTTGTCGAGCACGTTGATCATGGTGGGGGAGATTTCGGCCAGGCCAAGCTTGGCGAAGTACTTGGGCATGGCGCAGGCGCGGCTCACGGCCACCACGAGCATGATGGTGCCCATGACGATCTTGATCATGTGTTCCTTGACGTAGGTGGTGCCGATGGCGCCAAGCTGAACGCCCAGGAGCGAACCGGCCAGGATGATCAGGGTCAGGCGAATGTCGACCATGCCGGAGAGAGCCCAGTTGACGGACCCGGCCAGGCCCATGACAAAGGCGATGACCAGCTCGGTGGCGGAGGCGATCAGGCTGGAGGCGCCGAGCACGTAGATCATGCCGGGCACGCCCACGAACCCGCCCACGGCGATGGTGGCGGCCAGCATGCCGGTAGCGAAGCCGACGGGAAGCAGGAACCACATGGAGATGCGGATGCCGGCGCGCTTGAAGGTGATCATGGGCCAGAGGTTGATGCCCTGCAGGGTCTTGGCCAGGCCGCTGATCTGCTCTTCCTTGTTGGACTTGGCGGAGCGCAGGGCGTCATACATGACATAGCCGCCCACGACCACCAGCACGGCCACGAAGGACAGGCTGACGTACAGGTCCGAACCGGCAGGGCCCCAGGCGGCAAGGATCATCTTCTGGATCTTGATGCCGATTTGGACGCCGATACCCGCGAAAACAGCCAAGTAGAGGCCCAGCTTGATGTCAACGTGCCCGTACTTGTAGCGCTTGATGGAGCCGACCAGGGCTTTGGGGAACTTGTGGCACATGTTGCTGGCCACGGCCACGGCGCCGGAAACGCCCAGGCTCATCATGCCGGGGGTCAGCACGAAGGCGCCGCCCGAACCGATGAAGCCGCTCACCAAACCGCCGATGAAGCCCACGATAAACAGAAAGGTTACGCCCGAAGGGTCAAGCTGAATGAACCGTGCGGCGTCTTGAAGCATGTCCATGAAATCGTCTCCCTGAAAGGCTTGGGGTTGACGTCCCGCAGTGGGACGTTCCTTGTGGTCGCCAGGCCTGGCCGGATCGGCACGGCCGTGGCGTCCCCCTTGTCGGATACGGGCCGGGGAAAAGCGTCTGAACTTTTCCCCGGCTCGGGGTTAGGCGCTGACCGTGGCGCGGGGCCTGGAGTCCTTGCGGGGCGCGGGCCTGGCCTGGGTCTTGGTGGCGGTGGCGGCGTTGATTCCCAGCACCGTCCACAGCGCCCCGGCGAAGTTGCCGTGAATCCAGGAGACCAGAAACACGGAAGCGATGGGCAACGCGGCGTAGACACCGCCCCGGCCGAAATATTTGAGCAGCAGGGGCTCGTTGATATACACAGCGCAGTACAGGGCGCAGCTGGCCAAACCGTACATGATGAGCTTGCCTACCGGTTTCTTCGCATGCACTTCCATCGCTTCCTCCCAGAACCGATTACAGATGTCTTTGATTGGAACGAACCGGAAGGTCCCTGACCTCCCGAGCGGTCCATCCCCGCATTGTCCGCTTGTCCCGACACGGCCGGGACTGTATGCCACGGTCCGCCAACCCGGCGGTCCATAGAATCGAATTTAGACAGCCATGACCTCGAAGACCGGCATGCTCACCCGCAGGCGCGGTCCGCCGCTTTCCCGGCGAAGAGCCAGCACGAACTCCACCCGGCGCAGCTTGGAACAAAGTTCTTCCACCACCTCGCTCGTCTCGCCAAAGCCCACCTCCAGCCGGAAGGGGACTTCCATGGCCGAAGCCAGGGCTCTGAACTCCGCGGCCTTGACATCGCAGTCGGCGGCCCAGGCCTGGCGGGACTTCTCCCCGGCCGGTCCGGGCTGTCCGGCTTCGCGGCGAACGCACAGCGCGGCCACCTCGGCTCCCAGACGTTCGGCCAGGCTCAACGACTGGCGAATGAGGGAATCGGGAAAATAGCTCTGTTCGCTCACGGCGATGATCTTGCGCGTCTCGCCGCCGCCCTGCAGAAGGCGCACATCCCCGAAGGGGAGGCCTTCCTCGGCCAGTCCGGCGGACTGGCCGAGGTCTTCGAGCAGAGCGCGGATGCGTCCAGGTCCCCGACGGCGCACAACCTGCTGGTCGCGGTCGTTTGCCGATTGGGTACGTCCGCTCCGAAGGCCTTGGCTACGGGTAAGGTCGATCTTCCTGGTCATCTTTGGGCCTCGTGTCGCCGCCGGCCTAGGCGCGCAGGCGGGGACGGTTGTCAGGGCGCTTGGACTTTTCGGTCTCGGCGAAACGCTTTCCTTGGGGATGCACGCGTTCGGCGTCCAGATCCCGGGCTTCTTGCAGGCAATTGCGCTCGGCGAAAGCCGCTGCGGCGTAAATCCTCTCCATTCCTTCACGAATCGCACCCATGGCTGCCTCCTTGTCGTCTTTGTTTTCCTCGTTTCCAAGAAGCGTGCCAAGATTTAACATACTAGAATCACTGCTGTTATTGTTCTCGGGGAATCGCGGGTGTTGCGATGCGCAACGCCAGGACGGGCAAGATCGGGGGGAGAGTCGGAAAAGCCCGCCATTCAGGCGTTTGCGGGGGAGTGTTGCAATATTCAACGATGTTGCGCCATGCAACGGGTGTTGCGCGTCGCAACGTCCGCTTCCCAGGCTTGCGCAGGGTGGGCTATAGCCGTTACCTGACGGTGCCGCGAGGTTCGAAAAAAACGGCGAACGACCCGGCTGCACGGCAGGGACCGAACCCGGCCGGGCGTTTCGGGCGGCATGTCCGTTCATGCGGCAAGGCGGTCGCGCGCGATTCGTCCGGCGTTTCGGGTCGCCGCCGGCCTTGCGCAGCGTGTCGGCGCGTTTCTTGAATGGGGCGCGCAACCGTTTTTCCGGGCCACGGCCCGAATCTCAGTCAATACCGTTAAAGAAGGGGGCACGGGATGTTTTTCCAGAGACGAGAGGAACCCCGCCAGCCGGAGGCTCCGGTTTCGGATGTGGAGGCCCTGGAGGCGCGCGTGGAGTCCGCCGGACTGCCTGAACACGTGCTGGCCGCGGCACGCAAGGAGCTTTCCCGCCTCAAGCGCACGGACCCGTCCGTGGCCGAATACGGCGTGGGGCTGACCTACGTGGACGTTTTGTTGGGGTTTCCCTGGAACGTCTCCACCCCCGACGACTTCAGCCTGGAAAAGGCGGCCCAGACCCTGGCCAGGCGGCATTCCGGCCTGGGGCAGATACGCGACCGGGTGCTGGAATACCTGGCCGCGCGCTGCCTGAGCCAGAGCAGTGATTTTCACATCTTGGTGGTGGACGACGAGGAAATCGCCCGGGCCAACCTGAAATACGTGCTCGGCAAGGAAGGATACCAGGTGCGAACGGCCGCCAACGGCCAGGAGGCCCTGGAGGAAGTCCGTCGTTTCGAGTTCGACTGCATCCTGACCGACCTCAAGATGGACAAGATGGACGGCATGCAGCTTCTGGAAGAGGCCCGCAAGCTCTCTCCCCAGACCCAGGTCATCATGGTCACGGGGTACGCCACGGTGAACACCGCCGTCCAGGCCATGCGCCAGGGAGCGGCCTACTACCTGGCCAAGCCCGTGAACCTGAACGAACTGCGCGCCACCGTGGCCGAAGTGGTCAAGACGCGCTCCGGGCCCAAGGCCTTTCGCAGCCCGGCCCTGTGTTTCGCCGGACCTCCCGGAACGGGCAAGACCTCGGTGGGTCAGGCCATGGCGGAGTCCCTGGGCCGCAAATTCTATCGTCTCTCCCTGGCGGGCCTGCGCGACGAGTCCGAGCTCAAGGGGCACCGGCGCACCTACGTGGGGGCCATGCCCGGACGCATCGCCGGGGCGCTCATCCGTTTGGGGGTGAACAATCCGGTCATCATGCTCGACGAGATGGACAAGATCGGCAAGGATTTCCGTGGCGATCCGGCCTCGGTGTTCCTGGAGATTCTCGACCCCGAGCAAAACGGCCAGTTTCTGGACAACTACCTGGACCTGGGGGTGGACCTCTCCCAGGTGTTGTTCATCGCCACGGTCAACGACACGGCCGAGCTTTCCGGTCCGCTGCTCGACCGGCTGGAAGTGGTGTCCTTCCAGGGCTACAGCCTGCGCGAAAAGCTGGAGATCGCCCAGACCCACCTGATTCCCCGCCAGTTGCGCGAACACGGCCTGGTGCATCCCTTCCCCGTGTTCACCCCCGAGGCGGTCGCGCGCATCGTGGAAGACTATACCCGGGAGGCGGGCCTGCGGAACCTGGACCGCGAAGTGGCCAGCCTGTGCCGCAAGCTGGCCCGCATCCGTCTGGAAGAGGCCCAGAAAGCCCAAAGCGAAGCCGAAAAAGTCCAGGACGCCCCGGCCAAGTCCAAACCCCGGACCCAGCCCGCTCCCATGGTGGTGGATGAGGCCATGGTGATCAAGCTGCTCGGTCCCAGGCGTTTCCTGCGCGAGTCCGCGGCCGGTCCCGGCCGGGTGGGCGTGGCCACGGGGTTGGTCTACAGCGGCTACGGCGGCGAGATCATCTTCGTGGAGGCCACGAGCATGAAAGGCCACGGGACCCTGACGCTCACCGGGTCCCTGGGAGAGATCCTTCAGGAGTCGGCCCGCGCGGCCCTCAGCTTCGTGCGCAGCCACGCGTCCGCCCTGGGTCTGGACGAGGACGCCTTCACCTCGCTCGACGTGCATATTCACATTCCCGCGGCCGGGATTCCCAAGGAGGGCAGTTCGGCGGGCGTCACCCTGGCGGTGGCCCTTATTTCGCTCTTTTCCGGCCGTCCGGCCCGGCGTGATGTGGCCATGACCGGCGAGATCACCCTGGGCGGCGAGGTCTTGCCCGTGGGCGGGGTGCGCGAAAAGGTGATGGCCGCGGCCCGGGCCGGGGTGCGCAAGGTGCTTCTGCCCGCGGGCAACGCGCCGGAAGCCGGGGCGCTCGATCCCGACGACTACGGCGGGGTGGAGATCGTTTTCGTCTCCACCATCGCCCAGGCTTTGGACGGGGCGTTGGAGCAGACGGCCAACCCGTAGGGCCGGGCGCGTCCGGGGGAATCAGTCGGCCAGGCCGTAGCGCTTGATCTTGCGCCACAGTGATACCCGGTCGATGCCCAGGACTTCGGCGGCCCGGGTCCTGTTGCCCTGGCAGAAGTCGAGCACCTCCGCCACATGGCGGCGCTCCACTTCTTCCAGGGTGGCGGGGGTGGGGCGTGGGGCGCGCACGCGCACCGGAGAGGGGCCGCGCAGGTCCGGGGGGAGGTCGCCGGGTTCTATCTGGGAGCCCTGGCACCAGATCACCGCGCGCTGCACGATGTTTTCCAGCTCGCGGATGTTCCCGGGATAGCCGTAGTCCATGAGAAGGCGCAGGGCGGCGTCGCTTATGCCGGTGACGGTCTTGCCCAGGGGCGGGGCGTGGCGGGCGATGAAGTAGCCGGCCAACAGGGCGACGTCCTGACCGCGTTCGCAAAGCGGCGGCACGCGCAGGGTGATGACGTTCAGGCGGTAGTAGAGGTCGGCGCGAAAGGTTCCCCGCTCCACCTCGCGCAGGAGATCCTTGTTGGTGGCGGCAAGGATACGGGCCTTGAGGGGCAGTTCCGTGGTTCCGCCCACGCGAAAGAACACCCGCTCCTGCAGCACGCGCAGCAGGCGGACCTGCATGGCCGGGGTGGTTTCGCCGATTTCGTCCAGAAACAGGGTGCCCTCGCCCACCACTTCCAGCAGTCCTTTCTTGAGAACCCCGGCCCCGGAAAAGGCGCCCTTTTCGTGGCCGAAGAGTTCGCTGGCCAGGAGTTCCTCGTTGAAGGCCCCGCAGTTGACCGCCAGGAAGCGTTCCTGGGCCCGCAGGCTCTGGGCGTGCACGCTTCTGGCCACCAGCTCCTTGCCGGTGCCGGTTTCGCCCAGGATGAGCACGGTGGAATCCGTGGGAGCGACGCTGGCGATGTGCTCGCGCAAAGATTGCACGGCCGGGCTTTGTCCCACGATGAGCGGGCCGGACCCCAGGTCGGCCACCTGGCGGGTGAGGCGGGCCACCTCTTGGCGCAGGTGACGTTTTTCCAGGGCTTCGGCGGCCACGGCCCGGACCTCGCTCAAGTCGAAGGGCTTGGTCAGGTAGTGGCAGGCTCCCTTGCGCATGGCCTCCACGGCGGTGGATACCGAGGCGTAGCCGGTCATGACCACCACTTCGGTCTCGGGGTGCAGGCGCTTGGCCTCGGTAAGCACCGTCAGGCCGTCCACGCCGGGCATGCGCAGGTCCGTGAGCACCAGATCGAATTCGTGTTCGGCCAGGGCGCCCAGGGCTTCTTCTCCGCTGGCCACGCCGGTGACGGCGTAGCCTTCCTTGCCGAGCACGTGTTCCAGGTTTTGGCGGGCGATGTTTTCGTCGTCGGCCAAAAGGACCGAGGGCTGGGCGGTCACGATAGGTCCTGTCCGGGCTGGACCAGGGGCAGGCGGATCACGAAGCGCGCTCCGCGTCCCTCGGTCTTTTCCGCCGCGATGGACCCTTTGTGCTTTTCGATGATGCCGAACACGATGGAAAGCCCCAGGCCCGTGCCCTTGCCCACTTCCTTGGTGGTGTAGAAGGGATCGAAGACCTTGCCCAGGTCTTCGTCGGCTATGCCCATGCCGGTGTCTTCGACGGTGACCACGGCTTCCTGCGTCTTTTCGTCCTTCCAGGCCTTCACCCGTATGGCGCCGGGACCGGTTTCAATGGCCTGGGCGGCGTTGAGCAAGAGGTTGATGAAGGCCTCCTGCAAGCGCACGGAGTCCATTTCCAGCACAAGGTTGTCGGGCACATCGCGGGAGAGTTCCACCCCGGCGGGAATCTGGCTGGAGACCAACTTGGACGCGCGCTCCAGCACCTGGGACAGGGACGAGGGCTTGAGGGCGAAGTCCCTGGCCCGGGAGAACTCCAGCAGCCCCTTGACGATGTCGCGGGCGCGGTGAACCTCCTGGTCGATGTTGGTGAGCATGCGGCCGGCGAATTCCCGGTCGCACTGGTCGTCTTCTTCCAGAAGAATCTGGCAGGAGGTGGAGATGTTGTTGAGCGGATTGTTGAGCTGATGCGCGATGCCCGAGGTCAGAACGCCAAGCGACGAAAGCTTCTTTTCGCGCACGAGCTGCTCCTGGCGGCGCTCCAGCTCGCGGGTCATGTGGTTGAAGGCTTCGAGCACGTGTTGGGTTTCGTCGTGGGTCACGGGGACGGGCAGGGGTTCGAATCGGCCCTGGGCGATGGCCGTGGTGGCCTTGGTGATGGCGGCCAGGGCCATGAGGATCTTGCGGCTGATAAGCACGGTCAGGGCCAGGCCCGAGGCCACCACGAGAATGCCCGCCACGGCCAACTGGCGCTTGAGGGCGTCCACCAGGCGCGAGAGCCTGTCCCGCTCGCTGGTCTTGAGGGCGGTGAAGTGGTCCACCAAATCCTTGCCGGCCAGGCGCAGGGCTTCGGTGTCGCGTCTGGTCGGATCGTCGTCGGGCCGGGTCAGGTCGCCGCGCAGGGCGGCCAGGATCTGGCGGTAGCGCCCCAGGGAGTCGGCCACGCCGGCCAGGATGGTCCGCGCGGACTGGGGAGCTTCGGCGTGGCGGTAGTCTTCGACCTGGCGCTGGGCCTCGTCCAGGTAGACCATGGTTTCGGCGTAGTCGGAAGGATTGCGGTAGAGCAGGACGTTCTTTTCGTAACGCCTGATTTCCAGAATGGTGTTGGCCAGGTCGTCCACGGCCTCGATGCCCGTGAGGGTGGCTTCCAGCCCGGTCAGGGACGAATAGGACACGACCCCGATCACGGCGAAAAGCACCACGGGCAATACCGCCCCGAGGAGCACCTTCTGGCGCAGAGTGAAATACGGCCAGCGTACGGCCTTGCCTGTGGCGAACTCCATGACGTCTCCCTTCCCGCGTTGGCGGCCATCCCAAGCGCCGTCGGGCGCGCCGCGTGGACGAACCTTTCGTCTCGCGGCTCGGTCCCGCCTCGGACCGATTCCTTTTTCCCGCCCCATCGGACGGAAGATGATAGGCCAGCGAAGGCGCACTTTGTCAACGGGCGCGGGGCGGGGAAATCGGAATCAGCGGGAAGGTCGCCGCGGTGTTCGTGCGATGTGCGAAGGGAAAGGGGAGGGGAAAAACCCCGCGTCCGCGCATCCCGGGGGGAGCATGCCCGCCAAGCGGTCTTGCCGTCCTCCCAGGATGGACAGTTCTTGAAATTCAGGATACGCAATAACAATTGAATCAGGGGGAAAGCTTGTTCGGCCTCGTCCTGGCGCACCAGCCCTTTGCAGACCCTCTCCGCGACAGCACGCGCCAAGCGGTATTCCGTGCCGGTATTTTTTGTGAATTTTGTCGGCGCGGTCATTGTGCTTGAAGTGCTGTCCCCCTTGCGTGGAATTCCACGTTAACACCATACATGAGGACTTCCATGGCCAGAAAGCCTAATTATTCTTTTGAAAAGCGGGCCAAAGAGGCCGCCAAGAGCAAAAAGAAGGAAGAAAAGAGACAACGAAAGCTGGAAAAGAAGGCGGTTTCTTCCGACGAAAGTCAAGAGCAGCCAGCGGATGATGAAGCTCCGCAGCAGCCCGCGCAGGAATAAGCACGATATCGTGACGCGCGCGACAAGAAGACTCGGATTTTTCTTTCGGACAAGAAAAAGCGGGCCGGGAGTTTCCCCGGCCCGTCGCAGTTGAACGATTTCCCCGGAGCTTTCGCGCCTGCCGGCGGCGATTGCCCAGATTCCCGCCGTCCTTGCCGCAACGCTTGCCGGAAGTCCGGACCCGGGCGGATTCCCCTTGTCCGCGCCCTGTCCCGGTCCGTTCAATTCCCCTCGCCGGTCAGCCACCGCGTCCCGAACGCCAGATAAAACCGCAAGGCTCGTTCGATGTGCTCCACCGGGCAGGATTCGTCGGTCTGGTGGGCCTGTTCGGACTCGCCTGGGCCATAGATCACCGTGGGCGCGTCGCCCAGAGCGCGGGTCAACACCGAAGCGTCGGTGAAAAAGCTCACCACGCCGGGCGCGGGGCGCTGGCCTTCCAGACTCTCCAGGGTGTCTTGCACCCGCGTCACCAGCGGGTCGGTGGGGTCGGTGAGCACCGGGGGCACGTCGATAAAGGCGTCGAGCCGGGCCTCGGGCCACAGCGCGCGCAGTTTGTCCATGAGCCGGGCGTGGTCCATGGGGGGCACGGTGCGCACGTCGAGTTCCAGGGTGGCCAGATCCGGCACCATGTTCACCTTGTCGCCGCCGTGCAGCGAGCCCAGGTTCACGGTGGGGGAGCCCAGCAGGGGATGAGCGGGCTCCTCGGCCAGCAGTTCGGGCAGACGCGCGGCCGCGGCCACGGCCTTGCCCACCGCGTTCACCCCGCACTGGGGCATGGAGCCGTGCGCGGTCTTGCCGGCGAAGGCGGCCCGCACCCAGAAGGCTCCCTTGTGGCCCAGGAGGGGCCTGCACCCGGTGGGCTCGGCAACCAGCAGGGCTCCCGCGCGCTCGGGCAAGAGGCCGGAAGCGGCCAGGGCGCGCGCGCCGAGGCAGCCGATCTCCTCGTCGGCGGTGAGCGCCAGCACCAGATCCCCGGAGCGGTCGGCCAGCTCGGCCAGATCGACTGCGGCGGCCACTATGACGGCCAACCCGGCTTTCATGTCGCTTGCGCCGCGTCCGTAGAGTCGGCCCAGGCGCACCTCGGCCCCGAAGGGGTCCACGCTCCAGGCGGCCTGTCCCAGGGGCACGGTGTCCATGTGTCCGGTCAGACACAGGGGGGGGCGCTCTCCCGATCCCTTGAGCACGGCCAACAGGCTTTGTCCGCCGCCGGGGGTGCGCACCCAGGTCAGGGTGAAGCCCGCCGGCTGGAGTGTCCGGGCCGCCAGGGCGGCCACATGGCCGGTGTCGCCCGGCGGATTGACGCTCTTGGCGCGCACAAAGCGCCGAGTGAGTTCCAGCACGTCCACACAGGGGAAAGAACCGCTAGCCAAAGTAGGCCTCCCGGAAGACTTCGTTCGTTTCCAGCTCCCTGGCCGACCCTCGGGCCGCCACCCGTCCCTTGGCCAACACGTAGCCGCCGTGGGCGATGGCCAGGGTCTGCTTGACGTTTTGCTCCACGAGAAACACCGTCACGCCGGAATCGTTGATGGCCTTGATGACCCGGAAGTTCTCCTTGACGAACAGGGGCGAGAGTCCGAGCGACGGTTCGTCGATGATGAGCAGGGCCGGCTCGCCCATGAGTCCGCGCCCTATGGAAACCATGGCCTGCTCGCCGCCGGACATGGTTCCGGCCAACTGGTCCGCGCGTTCGCGCAGGCGGGGGAAGGTCGCGTAGACTTTTTCCATGCGCGAAGCCACCACCTGGGCCGAGGACTCCTGAAACGCGCCCAGGCGCAGGTTTTCGGCCACGGTCATTTTGGGAAACACTTTGCGTCCCTCGGGGATGGAGGCCACCCCCAGGCGTACGATCTTGTGGGTGGGCAGCCGGGTGATGTCGGTTCCCCGGAAGGTGATGCTCCCCCGCCGGGCCGGAGTCAGCCCCAGGATGGCCCGGATGAGCGTGGTCTTGCCCATGCCGTTGGAGCCCAACAGACAGGTGATGGTTCCCTGTTCGACGTGAAGGCTCACGTCTTCGAGCACGTCGGCCGAGTCGTAGCCCACGTGGATGTTTTCGACGGTCAGAATCGTCTCGGCCATCACTCGCCTCCCAGGTAGGCTTCCTGCACGAGCGGGTCCCTGGACACGGCCTGGTAAGGGCCTTGGCAGATCAGGGTCCCGAAGTTCATCACCGCGCAGTGGTCGGTGATGCGTTCCATCACGCTCATTTCGTGTTCGATGATGACGATGGCCAGATCGGCGGAGCGTTTCTTGACCAGCAGGATGTCGTCCACCAGGCGCATGGTTTCGTCGTGGGTCATGCCGGCCGAAGGTTCGTCCAGCAGCAGGAGCTTGGGGTGCGAGATGAGCGCCCGGCAGACCTCCACGCGCCGGCGGCTGATCATGGGCAGGCTCTCCACCGGGCGGGTCATGCTCGACGCCAGGTCCGGGTCGAACACGGACAAGAGTTCGGCGGCCTCCTCGCGGCAGGCGGTCACTTCGGCCAGCATGCGCGAGCGGGCGAAGAGGTTGTCCCACAGCCCCAGGCGCTGGCGGGTGTGCAGGCCCAGGGCGATGTTGTCGAATATGGAGAGCGGCCCCAGCAGACGCGAACGCTGAAAGGTGCGCGACACGCCGCGTACGTGCACTTCCTGCGGGGTAAAGCCCGTGACGATTTCGTCGTCGAGCACCACGGAGCCGGACGTGGGGGAGTAGAGCCCGGTGACCACGTTGAAGAAGGTGGTCTTGCCCGAGCCGTTGGGGCCGATCAGGCCCAGCACCTTGCCGCGCTCCACGTCCAGGGTGAGTTCCGACAGGGCGGCCAGGCCGCCGAATCGCTTGGTCAGCTTGGTGACCGCCAGAAGAACGTCCTTGCCCATCAGCGGCCTCCCTCGGTTGTCCAGAAGGTGCGCACCCCGCGCGGCACAAGGCCCTGGGGGCGGAAGAGCAGGATGAAGATGACCAGGATCGAATAGATGAAGAATCTGTACTCTTGCATGCTCTGGAATTTTTCCGGCAGCAGGATGACCACGCAGGCCGCGGCGGCCGTGCCCCAGGGCGAACCCAGGCCCCCCAGCAAGATGATGGAAATAAGGATGAGCGAATCGCCGAAGGCGAAGTTCGAGGGCGCGATGAATCCGAGCATCATGGCGAACACGGCGCCGGCCACGCCGCAGTAGAAATTGCCCAGGGTATAGGCCACGATCTTCCAGCGGGCCACGCTCAGGCCGAAGCAGGCGCTTACGGTCTCGTCCAGGCGCACGGCGTCCAGACACAGGCCGATCCAGCTGCGCTCCAGCCGGCGCACCAGGGCGAAGCCGGCCCCGGCCAGGAGCAGGATGAGCGCGATGTAGCTCAGATAGAAGCTGCCGCGCAGGCCGAAGAGCTTGACGTCCTTGTCGAAGGCCCATCCCAGCAGGGAAAAGGCCGGGACCTTCAGCCCCTGCGGGCCGCCCACGGCGTCTGTGACTTCGAGAAAGGTCTTGAACAGCAGGGCGAAGGCGATGGTCACCAGGGCGGCGTAGTGCCCCCGGGTCTTGAGCACGGGTACGATGAGGATGAGCCCGACCAGCGCGGCGGCCAGGCCGCCCAGAAAGAGCACGATCACGTGCGGCGTGGGGGTGTTTCGGGTCAGCAGGGCGGCGGCGTAGCAGCCCACCCCGAAGAACGAGGCCCCGCTGAAGTTCACCACCCCGCAGTAGCCGAACTGGATGGTCAGGCCCAGACAGGCCACGTAGTAGACCAGCACCGTGGCCACCAGGAACAGGACGAAGGGGTCGTCGTAAAAGTACAGGGCCACGCCGGCCACGGCGGCGGCGGCCAGGGCCGAGGTGGGACCGGCGTGGGCCGAGGCGCTGCGTTCCATGAGGTCCAGCAGGCCGAAGCGCTTGAGGGCCCAGACGGCGAGCGCGCCTCCGGCCAGCAGGGCCAGCACCAAGCTCTGGGATTCGGCCCCAAGCATCGCGCCCAGGTACACGGCCAACCCCAGGCAGGCCACGGCGGCCGGCAGCAGGGAAACGGGTCTTGCGGCGGTGTTCATGCTCACACTCTCTCGGTCTGGCGTTCGCTCAAAAATCCCGTGGGACGCACGGCGATGAACACGATGACCGCGCCGAACGCGAACACGTCCTTGTAGGCTCCCAGGAACACGCCTACGGTCTGGAGCATGGCGAAGGCGAATCCGCCCACGATGGCCCCGTAAATGTTGCCGAATCCGCCCACGGCCGCAGCGGAAAAGCCGATCACTCCGAGCAGAAGGCCCATGTTGAAGCTCATTTCGTTGTAGTACAGGCCGTAGATCACGCCGGCGAAGGCGGCCAGGGCCGAACCGATGGCGAAGGTGGCGTAGACCACCAGGTTGAAGTTGATGCCCATGACCTTGGCGGTTTCTTCGTCCTGGGCCACGGCCCGAATGGCCAGGCCGAGCTTCGTGCGATTGATGAGGGCCTGCACCGCGAAGATGAGCGCCAGCCCGGCCGCCAGCAGGATGAGGTTGTCCACGCGCAGGGTGAGCGACCCGAAGGTGTAACTGGCCGAGGGCAACAGGGCCGGAAAGGGCTTGGGATTGGCTCCGTCGGGAAAAAACAGGCGGATGGCCTCGCGCAGCACGGTGCCGAGCATCATGGTGATGAGCAGGATGTTGAGCGGCGGCGCGCCCTTGAGGGGGAGCACAACGGTCCTGGCGATGAGCGATCCCACGAGCCCGATCAGGGCCATGGAGCCCACGGTGATGAAGAGCAGCAGAAGCAGGGGGTTTTCAAGGCCGGCGGCCTTGGCTCCGAGAAACAGGGTGTAGGCCGTGAACACCCCCAGGGTGAGCACGTCTCCGTGGGAGAACTGGATCACGTCCAGCACGCCGAAGAACAGGGTGAACCCCACCGCCACCAGGGCGTAGACCAGTCCGAGCATGAGGCCGCCCAATAGGAGCTGGAGCGCTTGACCCATCACGTCCACGATGCGCCTCCTTCAAGTCGTTTGGGCGCGCCCGCCAAGCCGGTCCGGCGGGCGCGCGTCGTCGCTACCTGGCCAGCTTGCGCTTGCCCGTGGCGTATTCGGAATCTTCCCAGGGCACCCACTTCTTGTCCTGCACCACGTACTTGGTGATGACCGGGGTGACGTTCTGGCCGTGGTCGTCGAAGGTGATCTTGCCCACGATGGAGTCCACATCCTTCACCTTGCCCAGCTCGGCCGTGATCTTGGCCCGGTTGGGGCCGACCTTTTCGATGTCTTGTATCAACAGATTGGTGGCCGCGAAGGCGAACGCGCCATAGGCCTCGGGCGCTTCGGAGTATCCGGCCTTTTTGTATTCTTCGAGAAAGAACTTGCCTCCGGGCAGCTTCTCGATGGGGCCGCCCTCGCGAAAGGCCACGGTGCCTTCGGTCAGGGGACCGGCGCCTTCTATGTAGGCGTCGGAAATGATGCCGGAAACGCCCTGGAACACGCTGGGCACGCCCAACTTGTCCATCTGCAGGCGCACGCGCACGCCAAGGGGAGTCAGGCCGGCGAAGTAGATGACGTCAGGCTTGAGGGCCTTTATCTGGGTGAGCTCGGCGGTGAAATCCTGCTGGTCGGCCTGCACGGGAAAGGTCCCCACGATCTTGCCGCCGTCCTTGGTCAGGTATTCCTCGAAGTACTTCAGGTGTCCCTTGCCGTAGTCGGTGGTGTCGTGGATCACGGCCCAGGTCTTGAAGCCCTGCTTGGTCATGAAGTCGGCGGCGTCCTTGTTCTGGTCGATCATGGTGCCGTTGACCCGGTGCACTTCGGGATAGTCGTTGCCGTAGGTGATGTTGGGATGCACCGCTCCCCACACGATCATGGGCTGGCCGAACTTGTGGAACACGTCGGACGTGGCCAGAGCCACCACCGAGCAGTAGTGGGGCACCGCGGCCACCACGGACTTGTCCGCCGCGGCCTTGGTGGCCACCTGTACGCCGATGTTGGGCTTGCACTCGTCGTCGAGCACCACGAGTTCGTAGGTGTATTTGTTCTTGGGGTTGGCGTTGGCCAGTTTGACGGCCAGCTCGGCGGAGTTTCTCCCACCCAGGCCGATGGCGGAGTTGCCGCCGGTAAGGGGGCCTATGAAGGCCAGTTTGACCGTGTCCTTGGCCTGGGCCGGAGCGGTCAGGCACAGGGCGGCCAGGAGTACGGCGCTTATCAGGGTGCGCAAGCGGGTCATGCAAGCCTCCTTGGGGTTTCGAAGCGGCGGGCGGGTGCCGGCGCTTTCAATTTGTATTCATGATTGTATACAATTACCGTTGGGTCCGTTTAGGCATGAAATAACAAATATGTCAAGAATCACTCTTCAGGGCGCAAAAAAAAGCAACGCACGCTCCAGGGTGAGACCGGTCGCCAACAGGGATTCGTCGCCGCCGAAGCGACCGATCGCCTGAAGCCCGAGGGGCAGGCCGCCCAACTGGCCGGCGGGCAGGGTCAGCGCGGGCAGGCCGGCGTGGGTCCAGGGCAGGTTCATGACCGGGTCGCCGGTGGAGGACAGGCCCAGGGGAGCAGGACCGAGCGTGGACGGACAGATGAAAGCGTCGAACCCTCCGTCCACGAGCAGCCCGTTCAGGGAGGCGCGCAGCCCGGTCATGGAGCGTTTGGCCGTTTCCAGCGTTGTTTCGTCCACCATTCGGCCCTCTTCGATGAGAATGCGGGTCTGGGGACTGTAGCGCTTGGCGTGTCGGGGATACCGGTCCGCGTGGGCCTGGGCCATTTCCGCGGCGGTCAGGGCCTTGTGCAGGGCGCGAATGCGCTCCAGGTCCGCGAAGAGGGGGACGGAGCGCACCCGCCAGCCCCGGTCCTGCAGACGCTCCACGGCGCGGCGGAACACGGCCTGGGCGTCGGGGTCGACCAGATTGGCGAGCGGACCTTCGACCACGGCCAGCGCGCCCGGTTCGTGGCGTTGGTTCACGCCGCGCCAGTCCGTGCACAGCGCGTCCGCCGCCAGGAGGGCCCCGGCCATGTCGGTGGTGAAGAATCCCGCCTGATCGACACTTTTGCTAAAATCCACCATGCCGTCTCCGGGCAGGCGGCCTCGCGACGGCTTGAAGCCCGTAACGCCGCAGAAGCTGGCCGGCCGAATCACCGATCCCATGGTCTGGGTGCCCAGGCCCAGGGGGCAATAGCCTGCGGCCACGGCCGCGGCGGAGCCGCTGCTGGACCCACCCGGCGTGTGGGCCGGATTGCGGGGGTTTTTTGTTGGCGCGGGGCTGAAATGCGCGAACTCGGTGGTGTGCGACTTGCCCAGCACCAGGGCGCCGGCGCGCAGCAAACGGTCCACCAGGTCGCCCTGGGGACCGGCCAGCTCCTCGGGGGGCAGGGAGCTGCCGGCCCTTGTGGGCAGGCCGTCCACGTGCATGATGTCCTTCACGGCCACGGGCACGCCGTAGAGCGCGGGACGTCCGGCCGGGTCCGGGTGGCGGGCGGCCAGGGCCTTGGCCTGGGCTCGCAGGCGAGCGAACCGCTCCGGCTCGGGGAGCATGGCGGAAAGCGCGGGTTCGGCGCGCTCCATGCGGGCCTCCAGGTCGGCCAGCAATGTTTCCAGGGACAGTTTCCCGGTGCGCAGGGTCCGGGACAGTCCGGGCAGATCGGTGGGCAGGGCGCTCATGGCGATTCTCCTTGGCGCGATAAAAACGCCTGTCAGAAATGTCAGGAGAAAATCGATTGACGAATTTCAATGTTTGTATACACTGCTGTATACAATTACTCTCCGGGGGAGAACAATGGCGCAACGCGCCCCAAAACGCAAGAACCTGGGCCACGAAGTCTTTGAAACGCTCAAACTGCGCATTCTCAACTGGGAGTATCCGCCGGGACGGCGACTCATAGAGGAAGAGCTCTGCCAGGAGTTCGGCGTGAGCCGCAGTCCCGTGCGCGAGGCCCTGGGCCGGCTGGCGGCCTACGGGCTGGTTGAGTACGAGCCCCACAAGGGCTGCCAGGTCAAGCAGCTGGAATTGCGCACCATCAAGGACCTCTACCAGGTTCGCCTGGCCTTGGAGCTCTGGGTGGCCGAACGCCTGGCCCAGGACCCCGACGTTCTGCCCGCCCTGGCCCGACTGCGTGCGGACTGGACCGCGCCGCGCCACCGGTCCGTGGAACAGTGGGCCGAACTCGACCGCCAATTCCACGAGGGCTTGGCCCGAGCCGCCGGCAACGCGGTGCTCGTTTCGCAGCTCGAAGCGGTCAACGAGCGCCTGACGGTGCTTCGGCCCTTCGACTTCAGTGTGGAGGAACGCGCCGTCTCCACCTGCGCCCAGCATCTGGACGTGCTCGACCGCATCGCGGCCGGCGACCCGGAAGGCGCCCGGCGGGCCATACGGGTCAACATCGAAGACAGCCTGGGCAACGTGGAGCGGGTGGTGGGGGAGTTTTTGGCCAAGGCCTATCTGGGCGTGAAACCGGCGGGCTAGAACGCGACGGGGAAGAACGCGCTCCGTCCGCCGGGGACCGGCCCGCACGGGGCGTTTCCCCGACAGGGCGGAAGTCCGCTTCCCCGGAGCGCATGCGGGTGGACGTGGGTCCGACGAGTCGGTAGACAGGATGCTCCCGGTCGGGAACGGGTGTTCTCGGCCACACCTTTCGACGAGGACCTCCCCGCATGAGAGACGATATCCTGGCCGTCTTGCGCTCCCGCCCCGTTGTCGCCGACGGGGCCATGGGCACCCAGCTCACGGCTCGGGGCCTGTCCCCGGAGTCCTGCCTGGAACTGGCCAACCTGGACCGGCCGGATCTGGTGGAAACGGTGCACGCCGACTACCTGGGCGCCGGGGCCCAGGTGCTTGAAACCAACACCTTCGGGGCCAACGCGGCCAAGCTGGACCGTTTCGGCCTGGCATCCCGCACGGCGGAGATCAACCGCCAGGGCGCGCTGTTGGCCCGCCGGGCGGCCGCAGGCGCGGCCTGGGTGGCCGGTTCCATGGGACCGCTGGGGCGCGCCTTCGTCGGCTTGGCCCCGCGACCCGGCGAGGAGCGCCCCGACCCCGAACGCATGGGGGCCTGTTTCGCCGAGCAGGCCGCGGCCCTGGCCGAGGGCGGGGTGGACCTCATCATTCTCGAAACCTTTCCCGATCTCGAACAACTGTGCGTGGCCCTGGCGGCGGTCAAGGCGGCCACCGGCCTTCCCGTGGCCGCCCAGATGGTCTTCGGAACCCAGGGCAGAACTCTGGACGGACGAAGCGCCCGGGAGTGCTTCGAGACCCTGACCGGCCTGGGCGCGGACGTGGTTGGCCTTAACTGCGGGGTGGGGCCGCGCGACGCCCTGGCCGTAATCGAGGGCGCGGCCGGGTTTGACGGCCTGATCTCGGTGTTCCCCAACGCGGGATATCCCGAACGGGTGGACGACCGTTTGGTCTATCCGTCGTCGCCGGACTACTTCGCCGCCACCCTGGCCGCCTGCGCCCAGGCGGGAGCCCGTCTGCTGGGCGGATGCTGCGGGGCCGGCCCCGAACACATCGCGGCCCTTTCCAGGCTGATGGGCGCGTCCCGGGTGAGCGTCGGCGCCCAGGCGTCCCCCCCACCCGTCCGGACGTCCGCGCCGACGGGGTCGGTCCCGGCCCAGCCCGGACGTTTTCTCAAGGACGCCGGCCAACCCGGAGCCCGGCCGAAATTTCTGGTGGAACTCGACCCGCCCAAGCACCTGGACATTTCGGGCGTGCTCGAAGGGGCCTCGGCCCTGGCCGAAGCCGGAGCCGACGCCGTGACCCTGGCGGAAAACCCGCTGGCCGTTCCCCGGCTGTCCAACGTGGCCCTGGCCCATCTGGTGGCCACGCGTTGCGGGGTGGAAACCGTGGTGCACCTGACCGGGCGCGACCGCAACCTGATCGGCCTGCAATCGACGCTTATGGGCCTGGCCTGCCTGGGACTGACCAACGTGCTGGCCGTGACCGGGGACCCGCCCACGGCGGGCGGAGGCGAAAAGCTCACCGGCGTGTTCGACGCCCGCTCCTTCGAGCTCATCGCCATGCTGGAGGGCTTTCGCCAGGGGCGCAACGCCTTTGGCGAGGACATGCGCGCGGCAACGGACTTCCACATCGGCGCGGCCTTCAATCCCAACACGGCGGACATTCGCATGCAGGTGCGGCGCATGGAAAAAAAGATCGCGGCGGGTGCGCGCTATTTTCTCACCCAGCCCGTTTATTCCAGGCAAAAGGCGGACCTGGTGCTCGAAGCCACAAAGCACATCGACGTCCCCATTTTCCTGGGAGTCATGCCCCTGGCCAGCCTGCGCAACGCCCTGTTCCTGCACAACGAGTTTCCGGGCATCTCCATACCGGCCGAGGTGTTGGCCCGCATGGAACACGCCGGGGACAAGGGACAAGACGAGGGGTTGGAAATCGCCTGGGAGCTTATGGAATACGCCGTGCCCCACTTTGCGGGCATCTACTGCATTCCGCCCTTCAACCGCCACGCGGTGGCCGTGGAGCTCATCCGCCGCGCCCGGAGCCTGTAGGCTCGCCGGGCGGCTCGGGACGGCGTCCGGCAGGGACGAAAAGCGGCCTTCGGCGGCGCCGCCCGGTGCAAGACGGCGTAAGCCGCCGCGAACGGTCGTTCTTTCGCGTCTGGATGCGTGCAATGCGTTCGGGGGGAGCCTCTCGCGACCGCGCGAGAAGCTCCCCCCGATTTTCGAGCTGTTTGCGAGTATTTCTCTACAACCGTTCCGCCACCAAGTCGCCCATCTTCACGCAGCCCACCAGGGTCTTGCCGGGCTCCATGATGTCGCCGGTGCGGAAGCCGGCCTTGAGCACGTCGGCCACGGCGTTTTCGATGGCGTCGGCTTCGGCGGCCAGGTTGAAGGAGTAGCGCAGCATCATGGCCACGGAGAGGATGGTGCCCAGGGGGTTGGCCTTGTCCTGTCCGGCGATGTCCGGGGCGGAGCCGTGAATGGGCTCGAAGAGCGCGGGCCCGGAAGCGCCGAGCGAGGCCGAGGGCAACATGCCGATGGAGCCGGTGATGATGGAGGCTTCGTCGGAGAGAATGTCGCCGAAGAGGTTTTCGGTGACGATGGTGTCGAACTGTCCGGGATTGCGCACGAGCTGCATGGCGGCGTTGTCCACGTACATGTGGGAAAGCTCGACGTCGGGATAGTCCTTGGCGGTGTCGATGACGATTTCGCGCCAGAGCTGGGAGACTTCGAGCACGTTGGCCTTGTCCACGGAGCAGACCTTTTTGCCGCGCTTTTGGGCCACTTCGAAGGCCACCTTGGCGATGCGCCGGATCTCGGACTCGGAGTAGATCATGGTGTTTATGCCCACGCGTTCGCCGCCGCGCACTTCCTCGCCCCGGGGTTCGCCGAAGTAGGCTCCGCCGGTGAGTTCGCGCACCACCATGACGTCGAGTCCGTCGCCGATGAGGTCTTCGCGCAGGCAGCAGGCGGCCTTGAGCTCATCGAAGAGCTTGGCCGGACGCAGGTTGGCGAAGAGGCCCATGGCCTTGCGGATGCCGAGCAGACCCTTTTCCGGGCGGATGGACTTGTCCACGTTGTCCCACTTGGGGCCGCCCACCGCGCCCAGCAGCACGGCGTCGGCGGCCAGGCAGGCGTCGATGGTGGCCTGGGGCAGGGGGGTGTTCTGGGCGTCGATGGCCGATCCGCCGATGAGGGCGCGCGAGGTGGCGAAGGTGTGGCCGAATTTCTGGCCCACCTTGGCGAGTATCTTTTCCGCCTCGGCCATGATTTCCGGTCCGATGCCGTCGCCGGGCATGATGGTCACGCGAATGTTCACTCCGGTCTCCTTTGCTCTTGGCTCATGATCCTGGAAGACGGCGCGGAGCGGCGTGTGTCGTCAGCGCGTCCGCTTCGCCCGGAAGCCGGGGAAACGGACGCGCCGGGCATGAGGCTCGCTGTTTTCGAAGCCGTCTTCCCTTTGGGGGTTTTCGTTTTCAGGCCTGCAGGCGGTTTTTCACATAGCCGACCAGTCCGCCCTTATCGAGAATGCTCTGCATGAAGGGGGGCACGGCCTGGGTCATGAAGCTGACGCCGGTGGTGAGGTTGGTGACCTTGCCGGTGGCGGTGTCCACTTCGATTTCGTCGCCGTCGCCAATCTTGTTCACGTCGTCGCCGGCTTCGAGCAGGATGAGGCCCATGTTGAAGCCGTTGCGGTAGAAAATGCGGGCGAAGCTGTGGGCGATGACCACGGGCATGCCCGCGCCGATGATGGCCAGGGGCGCGTGCTCGCGCGAGGAGCCGCAGCCGAAGTTTTCGCCGGCCACCATGATGTCGCCGGGTTTCACCCGCTTGACCCAGCCGGCTTCCAAGCCTTCCATGCAGTTGGCCCCGAGCTCGGCGGTGTCGGTGGTGACCAGGAACCGGGCCGGGATGATGGCGTCGGTGTCGATATGCGCCCCGACCTTGTGGGCTTTACCTTTCATCTACGTTCTCCCTGAGGGGAGTTTCAGATCGGGGGCGTCGCCCCCGAACCCCCACCGGGGGAAATGATTTCCCCCGGACCCCCTCGTCATGGGACTTGCCGTTCACCGACCTTCTTGCCGGCGCTCGTCGGCGAAGCCCCTTAAAGTTTTTTGGAAGGGGGGTCCGGGGGGAAACCTTTTGTGAACAAAAGGCTTCCCCCCGGTTCTTCTCCTCTCCCAATATTACACTTTGCCCGGATGCTTGATCTCCCCGGCCAGGGCCGAGGCGGCGGCCACGGCGGGGCTGGCCAGGAAAACTTCGCTTTCCAGGGAGCCCATGCGCCCGCGGAAGTTGCGGTTGGTGGTGGAAATGGCGCGTTCGCCTCCGGCCAGGATGCCCATGTGGCCGCCCAGACAGGGGCCGCAGGTGGCGGGTCCGACCACGCAGCCGGCGTCCATGAAGGTTTCGATCAGGCCTTCCTTGAGGGCCTGGCGCCAGATGCCCGGGGTGGCGGGCAGCACGATGCAGCGCACGCTCTTGGGCACTTTCTTGCCCTTGAGCACGGCCGCGGCCTGGCGCAGGTCTTCGATGCGGCCGTTGGTGCAGGACCCGATGACCGCCTGGTCGATACGCGTGCCGGCCAGGTCGTCCACGGGTTTGACGTTGTCGGGCGAGTGCGGGCAGGAGACGCGCGGAGTGAGCTTGGAGCAGTCGATGACCACTTCGCTTTCGTAGTGCGCGTCGGCGTCGGGGTGGAGCTCCGCGTCGCCCGTGCGGCCGGCGTTTTTGGTGTACTCCAGGGTCTTGGCGTCGGCGGCGAAGAGTCCGGCCTTGCCGCCGGCTTCGATGGCCATGTTGGCCATGCACAGCCTGGCTTCGATGGACAGGGCTTCGGCCACGGGGCCCACGAACTCCAGGGCCTTGTAGAGCGCGCCGGAAACGCCGATGCGTCCGATGAGTTCCAGGATCAGGTCCTTGCCGACCACCCATTCGGGCAGCTTGCCGTCGAGCACCACGCGGATGGTGGGGGGAACCTTGAACCAGGTTTCGCCCAGGACCATGGCCCCGGCCACGTCTGTGGAGCCCACGCCCGTGGCGAATGCGCCCAGGCCGCCGTAGGTGCAGGTATGGGAGTCGGCCCCGAGCACCACGTCGCCCGGTCCCACCAGTCCCAGCTCGGGCAGCAGGGCGTGCTCAACGCCCACATCGCCGCCTTCGTAGTAGTGGGTCACGCCCATGGCGTGGGCGAAATCGCGCACGACCTTGACCTGTTCGGCCGAGGCGATGTCCTTGTTGGGCGTGAAGTGGTCGCAGACCAGGGCGATCTTGTCTTTGTCGAAGACCTTGGTCGCGCCCATTTCGCCGAAGCTCTTGATGGCCAGGGGGGCGGTGATGTCGTTGGCCAGGACCATGCTCACGCGGCAGGAGACGATCTGGCCGTCCTGGGTGATTTCCTGGTCCGTATGGCGTTGGAGAATCTTGTGGGCTAAACTCTGTCGCATTCCTTTTCTTCCTCCTTTTTCGCCAAGCGGTTGAGGGCGTTGATGAAGGCCTTGGCGCTGGCCACCATGACGTCGGCGTCGGAAGCGCGTCCGACGGCCTTTTTCCCGCCCTCCTCCAGACGTACGACCACCTCGCCCTGGGCGTCCGTTCCGCCGGTGATGGCGTTGACCGCGTACTGCAACAGCGACGGGTTGCGTCCCGTCAACTGGCTTATGGTGTTGAAGATGGCGTCCACGGGTCCCACGCCGAAGCTGGAGAGCTTGACCTCCTCGCCGTCGGCCTCCATGACCAGGGCGGCGGTGGGGGGCATGGCCATGTTGCCCGACAACACGGACAGATACTTGAGCTTGTACTTGTCCGGTAAGCGAAACACCTGTTCGAGCACCACGGCTTCCAGGTCTTCGGCCAGGACTTCCTTTTTCTTGTCGGCCAGGGCCTTGACCGCTTCGGTGACCACGTCGACCTGTTCGTTGGTCAGCATGAAGCCCATCTCGTCCAGTCTGGCCTTGACCGCGTTCTTGCCCGAGTGCTTGCCCAGCACCATGTCGTTGCCGGTGCGGCCCACGGACTGCGGGGTCATGATCTCGTATGTCTCTGGGCACTTGAGCACGCCGGCCTGATGGATGCCCGACTCGTGGGCGAAGGCGTTGCCGCCGATGATGGCCTTGTTGGGCGGTATGGGCTGGCCGATGATCATGGAGAGCAGGCGGCACGAGGGATATATCTGCTCGCTCTTGATGTTGGTTTCCAACTGATAGAGGTTGCTTCGGGTGCGCAGGGCCATGACCACCTCTTCCAGGGCGGCGTTGCCGGCGCGCTCGCCGATGCCGTTCAGGGTGACTTCGGCCTGGCGGGCTCCGGCGGAGAGGGCGGCCAGGGTGTTGGCCGTGCCCAGGCCCAGGTCGTTGTGGCAGTGGATGGCGAACACGGCCTTGTCGGCGTTTTTGACGTTGGCCAGCAGGTATTTGATGAGGTCGTAGAACTCTTGCGGCTGGGCGTAGCCCACGGTGTCGGGGATGTTCACCGTGGTCGCGCCGGCGTCGATGACGTTTTCCACCACCCGGACCAGGAATTCCCGGTTGGAGCGCGAGGCGTCCTCGCAGGAAAACTGGACGTTTTGCGTATGGCTCTTGGCCCTGCTGACCGCGGCTATGGCCATGTCCATGACTTCTTGCGGAGTCTTGCCCAGCTTTTCGCGCATGTGCAGGTCGGAGGTGGCCAGAAAGGTATGGATGCGGGGATTTTTCGCGTTTTTGAGGGCTTCGTAACAGCGGGTGACCTCGTCGGGCATGGCCCGGGTCAGGGCGGCCACCTGCACGTTGCCCACGGCCTCGGCGATGGCCTGGACGGAGCGGAAATCTCCCTCGCTCGACGCCGGAAAGCCAGCTTCGATGATGTCCACGCCCAGGGATTCCAGCTGTCTGGCCAGTCGGATCTTTTCCTTCTGGTTCATGGTGGCCCCAGGGGACTGTTCGCCGTCGCGTAACGTGGTGTCGAATATGAAGACGCGCTCGGACATGTCGTTCCTCCGCGAAGTGTGAAAAGCGTTGATACCGTTCGGAAACGCCTCGGTTAGCCGAGACGGGGTCCGATGACAATAGGCTGTTTAAGCGCGAAGAGGGTGTAAACCGATTACGAGAGCTCCGAGGTGGGCTCCCGTAGCTGGCTGGAGCGGCGGGGAAGGATGATGTAGGTGTAGACGGGGCCGGAGATGATGTACCCGGCGAAGACGAGGAAGCCCAAAATCTTGGGCTGAGAGGCCACCAGCACGAAAATCAGGATGGCGGTGACCATCACGCTGAAGGGGTGGGCCTTGATGAAGCCGTACTCTTTGAAGGACGAATAGCGCACCCGGCTGACCATGAGAAACGACAGCACATAGACCATGGCCAGGCAGACCTTGGGGGCCAGGGAGGCCACGCCGGAGGGCATGAACTGGACGAACAGGTAGAAGGTGGCCAGCGTGCAGGCCTGTGCGGGGATGGGCAATCCCAGGAAGAATTTCTTGTTGGGCGCGGCCGTGGTCAGCACGTTGAACCGGGCCAGGCGCAGGGCTCCGCAGGCCACCAGCAGAAAGGCGGCCATCAGACCCAGGTGTCCCAGGTCCTTGAGTTGCCATTGATAGACCATGATGGCCGGTGTGACGCCAAAAGCGACCAGATCGGCCAGGGAGTCGAGCTGCACGCCGAATTCGGAACTGGTTCCCGTGAGCCGGGCCACCTTGCCGTCGAGCCCGTCGAACAGGCAACTGACCAGAATGGCCAGAGCGGTGTTTTCGAAATCGCCGGAAATAGCCCATAAAATGCCCAGAAACCCCGAGAACAGGCTCGCGGTGGTGAGCAGGTTGGGCAGAATGTACACCCCTCTGGCGGGTGATTTCCGGACCGATTTTTCCATGGTTGGCCTTGCGGTTGTGTGAGCCGTTCGTGGTGAAACGGCCAGGCGGCGCTTTTCCGAAAGCCTTGCGATCAGGCCTTGCGGGCGATGACGGTCTGTCCGGCCCGGGTTTTTGTGCCTACCTCTAAGGCTGGACGATAGTCCTTCGGCAGGTAGACGTCAAGGCGTGACCCGAATTTGATCATCCCGTAACGCTGTCCCCGGTCCAGGCGGTCGCCCACGTCGCCCCAGAGCACGATGCGCCGGGCCAAAAGGCCGGCGATCTGCACCACGGTCCACTGCCCGCCGTCGTCACCCTGGATGCGCACGGCCAGACGCTCGTTGTCCGTGGAGGCCTTGTCCAGGCTGGCGTTCACGAACGTTCCCGGCCAGTAGCGCCGTGCGAGCAGGCGGCCCGCCACGGGGGAGCGGTTCACGTGCACGTCGAGAAGGTTCATGAAAATGCACACCACCGTGCGCACCTCGTCCCCCATGGGGTCCTGGACCTGGGCGATCTTCACCACCCGTCCGTCGGCCGGGGCCACGGCAAGGTCGGGCTCGTGCGGGGCCACCCGTTCAGGGTCGCGAAAGAAGTTGAGCGTAAGCGCCAGGGCGACAAGGGCCAGCACGGCCGGAATGCCCCAGCCCAGGAGGGCGAAGCACAGCGTGGCGGCCAGGGTCAGCGTGATGGCGGGCAGGCCCTCGCGGCACAGGGAGAAGCTCGGCGTGCGCATGGTCAACGTCCTTTCGCGACGACGGCCGGACAGATTTCGGCCAGATCGCGTTCGAAGCCCTCTCGGGTTTCGTAGAGTATGGCCGTGATCCCGAGCGACCGGGCGCGTTCGACGTTGCCGGCGTTGTCGTCCACGAAGAGCGACTCGCGGGCCGTGACCCCCATCTCGGAAAGGGCGGTGCGGAAAAAGGCCAACTCCTGCTTGGTGACGCCGTAGTGGTAGCTGTTGAAGACCTTTTCGAAGTGTTTCGAAAAGCCTTGCCGGGCGTCCAGAGCGGCCAGCCAGTCGGTCTGGTCGGAAAGCACGGCCGTGCGCACGCCGAGGCGACGCAGCCGGTCCACCACGTCCAGCATGAAGGGACGCAGCACGAAGGCGTCTTCCATGGCCTTGCGCCAGGCCGCTTCGTCGCCGGAAAGGCCCGTGCGGGTCTTGAACAGGCTCCAGAACATGGATTCGTCGCACTTGCCCATGACGTAGCCCGTCTCCCAGATCAGTTTCAGGGAGGTCATCCACAAGGTATAGGGATCATGTCCGTTTTGTTCGGCCATGGCGAACAGGGTGTGCTTGAATCCCTCTTCGGCCAACACGCCGCCGTAGTCGAAAAAGGCGCAGGTGTAGGAACAGGTGGTCATTTTTCGTTTTACTTCGCTTTGGTTTGGCATGAAGAGAAGTGGCTGTATCGTCTTCCCCCACCCTTTGCAAGGCGCGGCGGTTTCCGTGCCGGAAAAGGAGATTCCCATGGATGAACCCATTGTTCTCGGCGTGAGCGCCTGCCTGCTCGGCCAGCCCGTGCGCTATGACGGCGGCCACAAGCTCGACCGCTTCCTTACCGAAGAGCTTGCCCCCCACGTGCGTTTCGTTCCCGTGTGCCCCGAGACGGAAGCCGGATTGGGCGTGCCGCGCGAGTCCATGCGCCTGATGGGCGACCCGGGCGCTCCGCGCCTTTTGGGCAACTCCACCGGTCGCGACTTTACCGACACCCTGTCCGCCTGGGCCGTTCGGCGCGTGGAGGAGCTGGCCGGGGAAAAACTCTGCGGCTACGTGCTCAAGAGCCGGTCTCCGTCTTGCGGCATGGCCAGGGTCAAGGTGCATCCTTTCCTGGGCGGTTCGCCGGCGCTCAAGGGGGTGGGGCTTTTCGCCCGTCCGCTGCTGGAGCGTTTTCCCCTGCTGCCCGTGGAGGAGGAAGGACGCCTGAACGATCCCAAGTTGCGCGAGAATTTTATCGAACGCCTGTTCGTCATGCGCCGCTGGCGTCGACTGCTGGAAAACCGCCACACGCCCGAGGGACGCCTGCCCGGCGCCCTGATGGCCTTTCAGGCGTCGCACAAGCTGTTGGTCATGAGCCATGCTCCGGCCGACGCGCGGGCCATGGGAAAGCTCACGGCCGAGGCCAAAACCCTGCCCGAGGACGAACTGCTCCGCCGGTATCAAACGCTTTTGCTTTCCTCCCTGGCCAAGCCGGCCACAACGGCCAAGCACACCAACGTGCTCCAACACATCGCCGGGTATTTCCGGGGCAAGGCGGACGAGGGGGACCGGGCCGAATTGGCCGAGGTCATCGACCTGCACCACCGGGGGCTCGTTCCCCTGATCGTGCCGGTGACGCTTTGCGCCCATCACGCCCGCAAGCACAACGTGGAGTATCTGTTGGATCAATACTACTTGCATCCCCATCCCGTGGAGCTCAAGCTGCGCAACCACGTCTGACGCCGATGCGAACGCGTGTGAAAGTGCCCGCCGCCGGTTGGGCGGCCCTTGAAAATGGCGAACACAACCCCTCCGGAGCGAACGTGTACGACGTCACCATAGCAGGCGCGGGCGTCGCCGGACTTACCTGCGCCTTGGCCCTGCAGAACTTCGGTTTTTCCGTCCTGGTCGCGGCCAGGGCCTTGCCTCCCCAAACGGTTTCCGACCGGGCCGCGGCCCTGTGGCTGCCGCACTTGGCCGAGCCGAGCGAACGCGTGCTCGATCTGGCCGAGCGGTCTCTTGCCGTCTACGCCATGCAGGCTCCCCAGGAAGACAGCCCCGTGCGCGAGGCCGCTCTGACCGTTGTCACCCAATCCTCCGCGCCTCCCTGGTGGGCTTCCCGCTTGGGGCCGGAGCGTCTGCGCGCGGCCCGGACCGAGGAGTTGCCCGAGGGCGCGGAGCACGCCGTGGTGGCGCTCGTGCCCGTCATCGAGCCGGGACGTTACCTCCTGTCGCTGCTGGACGCCTTTCGCACCCAGGGCGGCGCGGTGGAGGTCGGCGAGGTGACGGACCTGTCGGCCCTGGACGGGCGCATCGTGGTCAACTGCGCCGGCCTGGGCGCCGGTCTTCTCGCTCGCGACCCCCTTCTTCGCCCCCTGACCCGTCACGCCATGCGCCTGGCCATGGCCCGTCCGGCGCGCGCCATTGCCAGCCTGGGGAGGGATGGCGGCTTGGTTCTGGTGGTCGACATGCCGGACGGACCGCTGGTGATCGGCGGCGAACAGGACGGCGTGGTTCGCCATGAACCCGACGAGCCCACGCTTGCCGACGTGGCCAGAACCGCCCTGGCCCTGGAGCCGGCCCTGGCCGGAGCCGACATCGTGGACGCCTGGGCCGCGCCGTGTCCGGTCCGTTACGCATTGCGCCTGGAAGAGGATCGACTGCCGGACGGCCGCCGCCTCATTCACAACTACGGCCACGGCGGCGCGGGCTGGACCCTGGCCTGGGGCTGCGCCGAAGAGGTGGTCCGGATGGTGGTGCGGCCGGAGGAGTGAGAGGGGGGGGGAGGAGGAAGACGCCTCCAGCGGCCCGAGAGGGCGCAAGGGCGACTGGCGGTCGGCAACATCCAAACGGCTGCAAGCGGTTTTGAAAAAATAAAGCACGGTGGCCGCTGACTGCGCGAAGCCGAAGGGGGTTCCCAAAAGGTTTGTCCCTAGGGCCTGCGGAGGCATTTCAAAAGACAACTTTTGCAAGCGCCTCGCATATTTTTCAAGGACTAGACACTCCGCGCGAGGGCGCAAACGCTCTTTGCGGGTGGGTTCGTCCGCATTCTCGAATCAGGGATCGGCGAAAACGTCGCCAACGCTTGCCTCCATGTCTTGCATGCCATCCCCCTTTTGCTCAGAAGACATCAGGGGCCGAGACCGTTTCCGGTCCCGGCCCCTGAACAGCTCGGTTTGTCGCATCTCTTAAGGCGCTATCGTCAGCCAATAGGCCTTGTTGGGGTCCAGGTACTTGGCCACGGCGTCGGCCACCTCTTTCGGACCGAGGGTCTTGGCCTTGGCGAGCAACTGGCGGTCGTAGTCCAGGGGCGAACCCAGGGCCAAGTTCGACGAGGCTTCCTGGCTGCGGCTGGAGAGGCTTTGGCGCTCGATGTAGTAGTCTCCCTGCATCACGTTGACGGCGCGGGCGATCTCCTCCTGGGGAAGGCCCTTGGCCGTCAGTTCGGCGGCCACCTTTTCAAATCCCTGCCGGGCCTGTTCGGCCTTTTCCGGATAGGTGCCTATGTACAGGGCCAGAAAGCCCGTCTTGGGGGCCTGCCAGAGAAACGCCGTGACCACGTAGCCCAGGCCTTGGCGGTCGCGCAGGTCGGTGAAAAGCAGGCCCCCCTGGCCGGCCAGGGCGGTCTTGATGAGCTCCAGCGCGGGGGAATCGGGGCTGTCGCGCCCCGGCACGGGGAACACCCAGAACAGGTGCGTCTGATTGCGTTCGCCGGCGGTGATGCGTTTCGACCGCTCCTTGCCCCAGGGCGCGGGTTCGTAGGGCGGGGCGGTAAGGGGCGTGCCGGCCTGGGCCAGGCGTTTGGCCAGGGCGATCACGGCCTGGCGGTCGAACTCCCCGCACACGGCCAGCACGAAGGGCATACGGCGCTGCTTGTCCCAGAAGGCCCGGGCCTGGTCGGGCGCGAAGGCCGCCACCTGGGCCGGGACGCCCTGGCGATAGTAGCCGTAGTGGCTGCCCGGCATCAGGAAGGGGAACAGGTTGCGAAAGGCCAGGGCCGTGGGGTTGTCTTTGGTCTGGGCGATCTGGGCCAACTGGATCTGGCGCGCCCTGGCGAACTCTTCGGGCGCGAACGCCGGTTGCAGGGCGATTTCCTGCAAGAGCCCGAGAACGTCCGGGGCGAACCGGGCCGGATACTTGGCCGAGAGGCTAAAGGTGTCGCGGCCTTCCTGGGCCGAAATGGCCGAGGCCCGGTCGGCCAGGAAGTCTTCCACCTGATGGGCCGTGCGCTTGGCCGTGGACCGGGTGAGGGCCTTGGCCGCCAGGTCGCCCAGGCCTTGCTGGCTGGGTTCGAGCAGGGCGTCTCCTCCCCGGAAGGTCAGGCTCACCGAGGCGTAGGGCAGGGTCGAGTCGGGCAGGAGCACCACGGTGCGTCCGCCGCCCAGATCCACCACTTCGGCCTCTCCGGTCTTTCCGGCTTCGGCCTGGTCCTGGCCGAGGGTTTTGGGCTGGGGCCAGTCGGCCTTCAGGGAGGCCAGCATGGCGTTTGCCTTGGTTTCGGCCGCTGCCTGGTCCTTGCCGGGCATGAGCAGGGCCAGGTTGGCGTTGCCTGGCGTGACGTAATGGTCCAAAAGTCCCGAAAGCTGGTTCCGGTCGACGGAACGCACCTCATAGATCGAGTTGGTTTCGCCCTGCTGACCGAAACCGAAGAACTGGTAGTAGCCGATCTTGGTGGCCAAGCCCTTGAGGGTTTCCTTGGCCCGGAACATGGCGTCTTCGATATTGAGCTTGGACCGGTCGATCTCCTGGTCCGTGAAGTCGGCGGCCTTGAGTCCGGCCAGTTCCCGGGTCAGGGCCTTCCAGAAGGCGTCGAGCTTGTCCGGGGAGAGCACCGCGTCCACCACGAGCATGCCTCCGCGCTCCAGGGTGATGGAGTTGACGTCGATGGAGTCCGCGAGTTGCAGTTCATAGCGAAGCTTGCGTTCGAGCTTGGACGTTTTGCCCCCGCCGAGCAGGTCGGCCAGCACTTCGAGGGGGGCGTCCTTGGCCGAATGCAGTCCCGCGGTCGGAAAGCTCAGGTGCAGGTAGCATTTGTTCCAGTCGCCGCCGACGCCCTGGCCTTTGGGACCGTTCTGGGCGGGGGAGCGGTCCTGGAAATTGGGGGGATAGATCGGTCGGTTGTCGTTCAGGGAGCCGTAGAGGCGTTCGGCCTCGGCCACCACCTTGGCCGCGTCCACGTCGCCCACCACCACCAGCACCATGGACTGGGGCTGGTACAGGGTGTTCACGTAGTCGTGCAGGTCTTGGCTGGTCACGGCCTCGACGGTGTTTTTGTACCCGATGACCGGATGGCTGTAGGGAGTGCCCTCCCAGGCCATGCCTTGGCTCATCTGAAAGAGACGGCGCCCGGGTTCGTCGAGTCCCTTTTCCAGTTCGGAGATGACCACCTTTTTTTCATTGGCCAGTTCCTGGGGATCGAACTTGGCCCCAAAGGTCATGTCCTTGAAGATGTCGAGGCCGAGCGCCCAGTGGGCCGAGGGCAGGTCGGCCAGGTAGACCGTGTAGTCGAAGCTGGTGGCCGCGTTGACGTCGCCGCCCACGGTTTCCACGTCCTTGGCCACGCCGCCCTTGGGGCGTTTGGTCGTGCTGTTGAAGACCATGTGTTCGAGCAGGTGGCTGATGCCTTCCTGTCCCGGCTTTTCGTAGGAGGAGCCGGCCCGCACGTAGAGCCGTTCGCTCACCAGGGGAAAGCGCTTGTCCTCCTGCACGAGCACGGTGAAACCGTTGGCCAGTTTGACCAGCAGCCTTCCGTTGTCCAGTCCGGGGACGGATGGCGTCTTGTCCCCGCCGGGTTGGGCTGTTTCGCCGCGCGTGGCGGACTGGGCCGGCGCGGCGGCTTTTCGGCGCATGTGGTCGTTGACGAAGTAGCCCGCGATGAGGGCCACCAACAGCAGAAGATATGCCAGGAGTCTGCGGTTCATCATTGGGATTCCTGTTTGGCTGAGTGTCGCATGGGCATTGATGCCGGAGCCGGGCGCCGGCCGGCGTGCGGCCGGTCCTTGCCGATGCGTTCGGTACGGGAGACTGCGCCAGACTGGGGCCGGTGTCAAACAGGCAATGCGATGGCCCGGGCCGGCCGGTTACGAGAGCGCCGTGTGGGACGCGGAGACCGGGGGGGCGCATCCTTTGGGCGCGCGCAGGGGGAAGGTCAGGTTCAGGCTGGCCCCGCGTATGGTCGGTTCCGCATGGACGCTGCCTCCCAGTTGGTCGGCCAGGCTGGTCACCAGTTCCAGGCCCAGGGTGGCTCCGGCGTGCAGGTCGAAATCGCCGGGCAGGCCCACGCCGTCGTCTTGCACGGTGAGGCGGGCCTGGTTGTCGCGCGCGGACAGGCGCACGTCGACCGCGCCGTGGTTTCCTTCGGGAAAGGCGTGCTTGAGGGCGTTGGTGAAGAGTTCGTTGAAGATCAGGCCGCAGGGAATGGACATATCCACGGGCAGGAACACCTGGTCCAGCGACAGGCGCACGGTGACGCGGTCATTGCAGGTCAGGCCGTTCACCAGCTTGCCGGTCAGCCGGCGCACGTAGTGGGCGAAGTCCACGTTGGCCAGGTCTTCGGAGGTATAGAGTTCCTCGTGCACCAGGGCCATGGCCAGGATGCGCGATTCACATTCCTTGAAGAGTTCCAGGGAGTTTTCGTCCTGAAAATTGGCGCATTGCAAGCTGATGAGGCTCGACATCACCTGCATGTTGTTTTTCACGCGGTGATGGATTTCCTTGATGAGGATGTTTTTTTCCTCCAGCGCGGCGGTGACGGCCGCTTGGGAGAGGCGGCGTTCTTCCTCCACGCCGATGGCCATGGCCAGAATGCCCAGGAATCGTTGCTGGGAGGGGTCCAGCTCGCGGCGTTGAGGCAGGCGCAGGCACAGTCCGCCCAGGGTCCCGCCGGCCCAGATGACCCGTTGGCAGACGTAGAATTCCTCGGTCCGGCCCTCGCCGGCCACTGCGTTTTCGCAGTATTCGCCGTGCATGTCGTCCAACACCTCTTCCATGCACCCGACAACGTCGCAGTCGGGGCGCGGATTGCGCACCACGCCGTCCGCCCCGGACCAGACGGCCACATGGTCGAGGGGGCGACGCTGTCCCCTGAAGAAATGGGACGACGTGGCCTCGACGAACTGTCCCGCGAGCGCCACCAGCAGGCGGATGTTGGCTTCGGGGTCCGGCCCGAAGGCCAGAAAGCAGGCGTTGAGTTTTTCGATGCGTTCGGCGGTGCGACGCTCCAGGGTGATGTCGCGGTTGCACGAACGTCGGCCCCACCACCGTTCGTCGTCGCGGGAAACCGCCACGCAGGTGTGGGAAATGGTGCGCACCTCGCCGTGCGGGGTCAGGATGCGAAACTCCAGGGTCAAGGGCTGGTCCGTTCGGGGGTCCCGGACGTGTTGCACATGCCGGCGGTACAGGTCCTGGTCCTCGGGGTGGATGATTTCCGCCAGGAGTTCGGGCCGTTCGAGAAATTCCCAGGCCCCGTGGCCGGTGACCCGCAGACAGGAGGGCGAACAGTAGACAAAGCGGCCCTGGGGATCGGTCCAGTATTCCCAATCATAGGTATGTTCGGCCACGGTGCGGAACTTTTCCTCGCTTTCGCGCAGGGCCTGCTCCTGGATCTTGCGGTCGGTGATGTCGATGAGAATCCAGGTGCGGCCCTTGGACGGGTCCGCCGGATCGAAGGCGCTGCCCGAGACTTCGCACCAGAAAACCGAGCCGTTCTTGCGCTTGAGCCGCAGTTCCCGGGTGAACGGCTCGGGCAATCCGGCCGCCTGGGCCACGGTGCGGCCGAATTCCTCGTACGCGTCCCGGTTCAGGTGCAGCGAGGCCGTGCTCCGGCCGAGAATTTCGTCCGGCCCGCAACCGAGCATGGCGCAGAACCGGGGGTTGGCCTCGGCCACGGTGCGCTCCCCGCTCACCACCAGAATGCCGGCCGCGTTGTTTTCCAGCACCTTCATCTTCCAGGTCAGGGTCTGCGTGAGCGAACGCTCCGTGGCCTCCACCTGGTCGAGCATGAGGTTGAAGCCGCGCCCCAGGTTGCCGATCTCGTCCAGGCGGGACTCGTCGGCCCGCACGTTGCGCACGCCCCGGCGCACCTGGTCCGAGACTTCCACCAGGCTTTCCAGGCCGCGCGACAGCCTTCCCGCCGTCCACAGGGCCAGGACCGAGCCCAGGGCCAAGGCCAGCAGCGCGTAGAGCATGCCCTCTCTGGTGGTTTGGCTCACCAGGCGCGCGTGTTTGGCCAGGCTCAGGCGCACCCGGATCCAGCCGACCGTCCTGTCTCCGGAAAAGATCGGCCGGGCCACGTCCACCACGGAGTCGGTCACCGACAGCACGCGTCCGGTCGCAGGCCCGCGCAGCAGGCCGCGACTGGCGGGGTCCACAAGGTTCAGACCCACCCGGCCCGCCTCGGTGTGAGCCAGAATGCGGCCCAGGGCGTCCGTGACGATGACGCTTTCGATGTCGGGCATGGCCTTGGCCATGCTGGAGACGATTTCACCCAGTCCGGCGATGTCGTCGGAGAGCACCCACGAGACGCTGCCCGAGGCCAGGGTGTCGGCCAGGCTTTGCGCCTGGACCATGGCCTGGTTGTGCAGGAAGTCCCGCTCATCGCCCACCACCATGGCGGCGAACCCGGCCATGAGCGTCACGTTGACCAGGGCCATGGACAACACCAGCCTGCGCCGCAGGGACTTTCCCAGGAACAGACTCAAGGCGCGGATCGGGGAATGCGTCATTGCGGTCGACCTCCGGAGCGGACGTGGGCCTGAAAGCGCGTCAAAAAAGTCCGCACGGGTTCGTAGGTCTTCAGGCTGGCCGGTTCGAAGCCCTGGGTCGAGAGGGCGTCCAGAATCGGACGGCACGTGGGATCATCCGCCATGGAAAGCAGGGCGTCGGTCACGGTCGCCACCACGGATTCGGGCACGTCGTCGCGCGCTCCCAGGGGAATTCCCGGCAGGCTGGGGGTTTTCCAGGCTACGCGCAGCTTGGCGGACTGGGCGGGGTGTTCGCGTTGAAAGATGCGCCACGGGGTGAGCCAGGCGCAGCCCGCGTCGCAACGCCCGGACAGCACGGACAAGATGGCCGACTCCTGCGACCCCACGTAGAGGGTGGTGGTCTCGTCCAGGGAGCCCAGGCCGTTTTCGGTCAAGAAAAGCTGGGGCATCATGGCCCCGGCCAGGGCCAGGGGCGAGGGGTAGGCCACGGTCTTGCCCTTGAGTTCCGCGGGCGTGCGCAACGGGTTGTCCTTGGGCACGAGAATCACCCCGCGGGAGTCGTTCGTCATCTTGGCCGCCACCCGGTAGCCGAAGCGGCTGGCCTTGAGCATCTGCGCGGGGTTGGGCAAAATGAAGGCGAACTTGCGGCGGGCCAGCTTTTCTTCGAAGGAAGCGTAGCTGCGCGAGGCCTCCAGCACGATGGAGATGTTTCGTCCGGCCAGGACCCGGTTCAGGGAGTCCGCCAGGGGGCCGTACAGGGACAGGAGCTTCTGGGGATTGTGCAGGGGATGCACCCCGAGCAGGTACCGGACATGGCCCGATCGCGGAGCCGGACCGTAAGCCGGGGGAGTGTCGTCGGAGTCGGGATTCGAACAGGCCGCGAGCGAGGCGGCCAGGATCGCCAGGAGCACCAGCCTGCCCAACTCCAGAAAGGCCTCGAAGGCGTTTTGTCCGTTTGCGTTGCGTGGCTTCACCAGGGTGCGCCTCTTTGTTCGCGAACCGCACGGGTTTTCGTCGCGTCGTCGATGTCGGTTTTTGCGTTCAACAGCGGCGCTCGGTGGTTGCCCGGCCGCTTTGAACCGACGAAGACGAACGTGTATAGCGAATTCTTGACGCGGTCGAAAGCGGTTTTCCGTCAGGAAAGGGGTGACATTCGTTTCCGTGGCCTGGCAACGGGTCTTCCGTTGCTGCCATGCGCCCCTGATTAAAGATGAATAATTATCACAGTTGCTGACGCAGGTGGTGCGGAAACGCCCGCTTCAGGGCCGCGTTGCGGTTTCTTGGCAAAGGAGTGTTGTCCTGGACGCCGCGGCGAAAACCGGACTGGAGGCGCGGAATTTTGTCAGGTTTTAACGATCAATGTGTACACGGCGCCAAAACATTTTTTTTCGTTTACCACGCCAAAACGCCCGGCCGGCTCCCGGGCGCGGGCCGGCCGACGGTGCGGCGGGGCGGGCTTGCCCGCGCGTCAGGAGAACATCTGGGCCAGCTTGGTCAGGCTGTAGTCCGTGGCCGCGATGCCCGGATTGACCGCTCCCACCAGCTTGAGGGGGCTCACGTACCGGTTTTCGGACCAATCGAACACGATTTCCAGGGCGTCCGGCCCTTCGGGTGACGCTTCGAGCACCATGGGGCGGATATCCACGGTTCGGGAGCCGCGCTTGGTCTGGCTGAACCAGGGGAAGCTCTCGCGGTCCATGAGGTCGCGCCATTGGGCCAGCCGGGTTTGGATTTCGTCCGGCGCGGTCAGAAAGCGCAGCAGAAAGCGCTCGGCCACGGGTTGGGGCACCTTGCGTCCCATGCCCAGGGTCTCGGCGCGCAGGGCGGTGAGCCCCTGGGGCAGGGCCGGTCCCAGCCGCCGGATGAGTTCCTCGTTGCTTACGGCCTCGCGCAGGAAAAGGGCGAACCATTCCTGCCGGCTTTCCACGCCGACGGGCAAGGCCCATCCGAATCCGATGAGCGGCAGGGGGTGGTATCCGGCGGAAAACGAGGGCTTGAGCCCGGCCCGGCGCAGGGAGCGTTCCAGCACGTTGGCCAGTTCGAGTTGGCTGAGAAAGGCGGCCGGTCCCGTCTTGGCGTACCAGACCCGAAAGTGGGCGGCCCGGTGGGTGATTTCCTCGCGCGGGGCGGGCGGCGCGCCGGGAGCGGCCAGGGGGGGGGTGACGGCGAATCCGAATTTCCACTCCGGCTCGCGGCGGTTGAGCTTGGGCGACAAATCGGGCGTGGTGAGTTCCGGGTCTTCGCAGAGCATGGAACAGGCTCCGCAGCGCAGGCAGGAGCCGTACCGGCAGTCGGGCGTGCTCTTGCCGGCCAGCCCGCGGTGGCGTTCCTGAAGCAGAAACGCCCGGGAGACGCCGCTCAAAAGATGTTCCCAGGGCAGGTGATGATCGGTGTGGCGCGCGGCCAGGTAGGCGTCGGGGTCGACGCCGCATTCCTCGAAGGCCCGCATCCAGGGGTCCAGATCGAGTTTGTCCACCCAACTGCAAAACAGCGCCCCGAGGCGATAGGCCCGTTCCACCACCGGGGCCAGGGCCCGGTCCCCGCGTGAAAACACGCCTTCGAGCCAGCTCATGCGCGGGTCGTGCCAGCGCATGGTGATCTTTTTGTGGCGCGACAGCAGCCCGCGCACCAATCCCAGGCGGCGTTCGGTCTCGGCCCGGCTGATTTGTTCTTCCCACTGGAACGGGGTGTGGGGCTTGGGCACGAAGGTGGAGAGCGCCACCGTGACCTGGAGCCGCTTGGTCCCCTGGGGAGCCAAGCGCAGGACCTTCACGGCCAGGTCGGCTATGGCTTCCAAATCGTGGTCGGTTTCGGTGGGCAGGCCGATCATGAAATAGAGTTTGATGGCCTGCCATCCGGCTTCGAAAAGCCTGGAGGCGTGGCTGAGCACGTCCTCTTCGGTGATGCCCTTGTTGATGACCGAGCGCAGTCGGGCGCTGCCGGCTTCGGGAGCCACGGTGGCCCCGGTGCGCCGCAGCCGGCTCATGAGGGTGAGCATGCGCGGGGTGAGGGTGCCGGCCCGGAGCGAGGGAAGGCTGATGGCCACCTGGTTTTCCAGGCAGCGGCCGGCGCTTTGTTCGAAAAGGGTCTCCAGGGCGGAGAAGTCGCCGGTGGACAGCGACAGGAACGAAAGTTCCTCGTACCCGGTGGCGGCCAAGCCCTCGGCGGCCAGATGGTCGAGCTCCTTGAGCCCGCGTTCGCGCACCGGGCGGTAGATCATGCCCGCCTGGCAGAACCGGCAGCCCCGGGTGCATCCCCGGGCGATTTCCAGGCTCAGGCGGTCGTGCACGGCCTGACCGCAGGACACCGGCGACAAAATGGGAAAGGCCACGGTGCTCAAGTCCGCCACCACGGCTTTTTCCACCTGGGTGTAGCCGGGGTCCAGGGGTTGGCCGTCCTCGAAAAAGCTGGGCACGTAGACGCCGGTGACGCGGGTGAAGCGGCGCAAAAGCTCCTGGCGGGAGAGGCCTTCTTCCTTGGCCCGTTCCACGATCTCCAGGAGCGCGGGCAGGACTTCTTCGCCGTCGCCCAACACCAGGGCGTCGAGAAAGGGGGTCAGGGGCTCGGCGTTGAAGGCGCATCCGCCTCCGCCCAGCACCAGGGGGTGTTCGAGGCCCCGGTCGGCGGCGCGCAGGGGCAGGCCGGCCTGGTCCAGCATGGACAGCACGTTGGTGTAGCAGAGCTCGTGGGTCAGGTGAAAGGCCAGCACGTCCATGTCGCCAAGGGGCGTGTCGGTCTCCAGGGTGCACAGGGGCTCGTCGTGCTCGGCCAGCACGCGGGCGGCCTCTTCGGGAACGGCGTAGACCCGTTCGGCGAAGAATCGCTCGTGCCTGTTCACGGCCTCGGCCAGGATTTTTTGTCCCAGGTAGGACATGCCGACTTCGTACAGATCGGGGAAGGCCAGGGCCACTCGGACGGAAAGGGTGGCCGGGTCTTTGCTGGGCGCGCCCCATTCGGCTCCGGCGAAATGGCTGGGCTTGGGAAGCAGGCGGAGAATCTTGCGCATGGAAAGGCTCGCTGGAGTCTGACGTTGCCCGACCCGCCGCGCGGCCGCATGAAAGCGGCCGACGCGACTGGCCGGGCCGGGCCGTCCGCCAGGGGCCGGCGGACGAAAGGCCGGTTACTTCTTGAGGATGAGGGAGGGCTGTCCGCCGGGAGCCGGGCCGCCCATGTTCTTGAGCAGGTTCATGTCCCGGGTGGAGGCGATGGTCAGGTTCGAGGTGGCCTCGAGGTATTTGTTCTTGAGTTCGTCGGGGAAGGTCTTGAACGTATAGAGAATGTGGTCGGCCCTGATCTCGCCGGTGATTTCGTTCTCGAACGGATAGCCGAAGGGCAGGAGCACCATCTGGACGCCCTGTTGGGTGGGCACGGTCTGAAGGATGGCGACGTCCTTGAGCAGGTTGGACTCGGCGTCCCATTTTCCCAGCACGGTTTCACCGTTGATGAGTTTTACCAAGCGGATATCGTAGGACATGGAAATTGGCTCCTTGAGGATGTCTGAAATACGTGAACGAAAGAAGGTATGTTCGGCGGTTGTCCGTGTCAAGATGGCGGCGGCCGATCCGTTCGGAGGGGGCGTCCGGTTTGTCGGAACATCAAGGGCGGACGCGGCGCTTCCCGCTGCCGGCGGCCCGGCTCAGGGCGCGGCATCGGGTCCCCAGACCTCCCGGACCAGAACGTAGGGCACGGACCCGCCGGGCGCCAGGGCCAGACCGTTTTCCGTCAGCCTGCCGGCCACTGCGCCGATCACCTTGAAGCCCGTGCCCAGGGGCATGCGGAAGGGCGCGCGCACCCCGATCCGCTCTCCGGGCTCGATGCGCCCGGGCAAAAAAGCTCGCCCGATGATGCGCGGTCCGGCGTTCGGGCGCATGAACAGGACGCCCAGCACCACGCCGCCGTCCTCGTCGTCGGGAGGGGCGAGCCAGGTCCGGTTCGAGCGGTTGGTCACCTCCACGAGCAATTCCTTTTCGGACCAGGGCCTCGCGGCGGTCGGAGACTTCAGGATGCGAAGCTCCAGCCCGGCCAGGTCGAAAGGCGTGAACGCCGCGCCCCCGCGTGGGGCCAGGACCAGAAAGTCCGGCCGCAAGGCGGCGCGCCGGCGGTTCAATTCGGCCAGGCTCATGTGCGAGCCCGGCCACTTGAGCCAAAATCCCTCCAGGGAGTAGTCCGGCACGAACCAGGGGCTGCGCGTGGCGAAGAGCACGGGCAGGTCGCGCTCCATGCGTCGGGCTTCCCAGGGAGCCAGACGCGTCAGGGGGGTGAGGAGCACGGCGTCGTCCGGGGCCGCTCCGGCCGGATACACCGCGCGCACCGCGCGTCCCGCCGGGATGTCCGGGCGCAAGTCGATGTCCGTTTGCAGCCCCAGATGGGCGATCAGCCGGCCGAGGGCCAGGGTCGCCTCGCTGTCCGGCGTGGCCTGGGGCGTGAAGAGGCTCACCGGGCGATCCGCGCGGGTGGAGGCCAGGCGGACGAGAAAGCCTTCCAGGGCCGACAAGTGTTTCTGGCTGTAATATAAAGAAGTGAACTGGTTGGCCCAGGCCGCGAGCGAACCCAGCAGCAGGACCGCTCCCAGCCCGGCCAGGGTCGCCCGAAGGGCGCGAAGCGCCGGGGAACGGGCGTTTTTCGGGGGGCGTCGGCGCTTGGGAAGCTGCGCCGTTAATGCCCGGCCGGCGCCGGCCAGGGCGACCGGCGCGCCGGAATCGGCCGCGGCCGTCCCCCCAGCCAGGCCCAGGTCTTCGGGACGCAGGCGCGAGGCCGCCAGGGCGTAGGCCGGCAACAGGTAGTAGGGGGCGTACAGCCCCAGAGCCACGTACTGGGCCGTCAGGGCCAGGGCGGCCGCGAACAGGGCCGCGTCGGCCTGGAATGCCCGACCCCGGCGCGCGCGGCCGACCAGGCCCCATCCCCAGAGGGCCAACCCGGCCAGCAGTGCCGGATCGTTCATCAGGTAGCGGGTCAGGGCCCAGGCGGGAGAGTCCTTGGCCTGCAAGGCCAGATAGCCGGATTGCACCCGGTGGGGCAGCACGAACAGGGCGTACCCGATCAGGTAGGCCGCGCCCACGACCATGAGCCCTATGTGAAACCACACCAACCCCGCTTCGGCCGATGGGTGAGAGCCTGTTGGCCCATCGCCGCCCGGGGGGTGCGTTTTTTTTCGCCGGAAAGCCAGGAACGCGGCGGCCAGCCCCGCGCCGCCGGCGGCCACCAGCATGGGGGCCACCGTCTCCTTGTAGAAGCACAACGCTGCGCACAGGACCACCACGCCGGCTTGCCGAAGCGCCGGGCCAAGCCTTCGCCTCCTGGGGCGTTCCGGCAGATCGCGCCCGTTAGGTTCCGGCCAGAATAGGCAGACCACGAGCAGTCCGATGAACAGATTGATTTCTCCGACAAAGAGCCGTTGCGAGGCGCAGGCCATGGCCGGGGTCAGCAGGACCAACAGGCCGAGCGCGGTCCGCCCCCAGCCGCGAAAGCCCCCCCGCCCCAGGGCCGAAAAGACCAGCCACGCCGCCAGCGCGAACTTCATGGCCGCCACGGCCCGAAAGACCCACGGGGCCGCGACTCCAACCTTGCGCAGCAGGGAAAATTCCAGCCCGTTGGCCGGAAAGAAACGGCCCAAATCCAGGTTGCGGGGAAAATAGAAGTGCTTGGCCCAGTACGTGTCCGCGTACAGGATGTGGTCGTCCACCAGCCCGAAGCCCCGCACGTCGAAGATCGCCCAGGTCAAGGCCAAGGCGACGACCGCGTACGCCGCAGCCGGAATGCGCCTCACGCCCGCTCCCGGGAAGAGGCCGGCCGAAGCGGCGAAAGGCGGAGGAGGAAGAGGAAGAGAGAAGAGAAAGAGAGGAAGAGGAATCGGGGGAAGAACCTTTTTTGAAAAAAAGGTTCTTCCCCCGAGCCCCCATCTCCAAAAAACTTTAGCATGGTTTGCACAACCACTTGCATGGACGAACCCCAACGATAGATAATGATGTGAGAAAACCATGCATGCGCAATCGCCGGCATGGACGTTCTTCGGCCAACGGCCATCCGCATGCGCGACCATCCGTGTGGACCCCGGTCCTGCGGCGAGAACATCACAAAAAAAGCCGAGTGCGCAACCGTCTGTATGGGGCCCCGTGCGTATGAACGTCTCCGGGGCGAGAATATCGCGAAAAAGTCCATGCGATGAATAACCGTCTGCATGGACGAACCCAAGCTAAAGTTTTTTGGGGAAGGAGGGGGTTTCCTCCCCCCGATCTTCATCTTCACTTCTTCATCTTCCCCGCGCCCGCTTCGCACGCTAGCCCGGATCGGGGCGTTTGTGGAGGGGGTGGGGTTCAGGGGCGGTATTTTTGCAGAAAGGCCTGGACGGTCAGGGTCCTGAAGTCGGGCAGAGCGGCCGCCAGGCGTTCCCGGGTCCAGTCCCACCAGGCCAGGTCCAGGAGTTGGCGGGCGATTTCCTCGGAAAAGCGGGGTTTGAGGGTCCTGGCCGGCACGCCGCCCACGATGCTGTAGGGGGCAACGTCGCGGCTGACCACGGCCCCGGCGGCCACCACGGCCCCGTTGGCCACGCTGACGCCGGGCAGGACCACGGCTCCGTGTCCGATCCACACGTCATGGCCCACGCGCACGGGGTCGTTTCTGCGCCAATCGAAGAACTCGTGGTCGTCCTCGCCCAGTCCGTAGGCGGCCGAGCGGTAGGTGAAGTGGTGCTGGCTGGCTCGCCATGTGGGGTGGTTGCTGGCCCCCAGGCGCGCATGGTTGGCGATGGAGACGAAGCGGCCCACATGGGCGTGCATGAGGTGGCAGCGGTCCATGACGTAGGAGTAGTCCCCGAGGGTGGCTTCGATGAGGGCGCTGTCGCGGCCCACCTCGGTATAGCGGCCGAGCGAGCTTTCCGTGATGCGCGCGGAGGGATGGACGAGGGGCGACTGGCCGAGACGGGTGTGGCTCACGGAAGGATTTCCTTTTGTCCGATGCAGCGCAGCCGGATGGCGCGCGACAGGGTGTCGATGGCGTAGATCGCCGCCAGGATGAGCAGGACGATGAAGAGCACCTGGTCCCAGGCGTTGATGCGGATGCGATCGGCCAGTTGCATGCCGATGCCGCCCGCGCCCACAACGCCCAGGATGGAGGCCGACCGGGTGTTGGACTCGAAATAGTAGAGCGTGGAGGAAAGGAGCACCGGCGTCACCTGGGGAAGGTATCCGTAGCGCACCACCTGGAGGGGGCTGGCTCCGCTGGCGCGCACGCCGTCTATTTGTTTGGGGTCCACGTTTTCAACGGCCTCGGCGAAGAGTTTGGCCAGCACGCCGGAGTCGGAGATGGCGATGGCCATGATGCCGGCGAAGGGGCCCAGTCCCACCACGTTGATCACCACGAGAGCCCAGATGAGCGGGTCCACGCCGCGCAGCACGTCGAAAAGCCGGCGCAGGAAAAAGCGGGGCAGTCTGGCCCGGGTGACGTTGGCGGCGCCCAGAAATCCCAGGGGCAGGGCGGCCAGGGTGGCGCAGAGCGTGCCCAGAAACGCCATGGCCAGGGTCTCGGCCATGGCCCCAAGCATCTGGCCCAGATAGCCGCCGCTGTCCGGTGGCCACATGAGGGAGACGATACGGACCAGTTTCCCGAGGCCGGTCCAGAGGTTGGGCAGGTTGAAAAAGCCCATGCGCCCCAGGCAGACGAGAGTCAGCAGGACAAAGCCGGCCAGCAGGACGTTTCGGGCCTGGCTTGGAAGGGAAAAGCCGGCCTGTTCCCCCTCGATGACCATTCGGCGCAATCGTTCGCAGCCGATGTCGAAAACGAAGACCACGGCCAGCAGCAGCAGAACCAGGGCGCTGATGTCGGGATAGATGAACTGGCGCACCACGAGCATGAGTTCCTGCCCGATGCCGCCCGCGCCCACAAAGCCCACCACCGTGGCGGCGCGCACGTTGATTTCGAATCGCAACAGGGCGTAGCTCAGGTAGTTGGGCAGGACCTGGGGCAAAACGGCGTAGCGCATGGTCTGGACCCACCCGGCGCCGGAGGCGCGCAGGCCGTCCACGGGTCCCATGTCCACGTTTTCGTTGACCTCGGCGAAGAGTTTGCAAAGCGCTCCGGCGCTGTGCAGGGCCAGGGCCAGCACGCCGGGCAGCGGCCCCAGGCCGAAGGCGAAGACGAAAATCAGGGCGAACACCAGGTCGGGCACGCTGCGGGCGATTTCCATGGCCCGTTTGGCGGCGAACAGCGCCGCCCTATTGGGGGTCAGGTTGGCCGAGGCCGGAAAGCACAACGCCAGGGCCAGGCCCGCGCCCAGGAGCGTGCCCAGGTAGGCGATGCCCGCGGTGTCCGCCAGAAGGCCCAGCCACCTGGGCAGGGCCCAGTACCAGGCGGCCAGGTCGTGACCCAGGTGGCCCGGACGCAGAACCGGGGCGATGTCCCGGATGTAGGAGAAGATGCCCGGCAGCCCGCGCGCCAGCTTGTCCAGATCGACCTCCCCGGCCACCAGGGAGCCGGCCAGGGCCAGGACGAAAAGCCCGGCCAGGCCCAGGGTGCTTCCCCGCCTGGCCCGGGCCATTTCGGTTCGGCGGCGCTCGAACAGGGCCACGGCTTCGGGATGGGCGTTCTTCCAGGGCGCGGCGGGCGCGCGTTCGAGGGCGATGTCGTGGTGCATGGGCTCTGTTTGTTTTGCGGCCGGGTCGCCGGGCGGAGTTGTCCTCCCGGCGACCCGGCCCGTGGGGGGACGAGCTTTGCCCAAGGGGGGGCCAGGGGCGAAGCCCCGGCTGCCCGGAGGCCTCTTTCCACCCCTTTGCCGTCTACTGGGCCTTGCGCTTTTCGAGGTTGGCCTTGATCATTTCGACGATGGGCATGTAGTCCTCCACCTTGACCTCGACCATGGTCTTGGCCTTGCCGTCGAAGAGCTTCTTGAACACTTCCGGGGCCTTGGTGGGCATTTCGAGCAGGGCCTTTTTCACGTCGGCGCGCATGTCCTCGGGCAGCCAGGAGGGCATGGTCCAGGGTTCGTTGGGCAGCAGGGGCGATTCCCAAATGATGCGGGTGGCGTTCGCCGGAATCATGCCCTTGGACTGCATGCGGGAGATGTTGCTGAACGCGTCGGAGTTCCACCAGGTGACGGCGGCGTCGAAGGTGCCGTTCATGAGGCCGATGACGCTGTTCTCGTGACTGCCGGAAAAGGTGGCCGAGCCGAAGAAGGTGTCCACGTCGACGCCCTGCTTGCCCAGGAAAAACCGGGGGGCCTGGTTGCCGGAGGTGGAGTTGGGGTCGGCCAGGGCCAGCTTTTTGCCCTTCAGGTCCTCAACGGTCTTGTAGGGGCTTTCGGTCTTGACCACCATCACGGAATGGTAGCCCACGTTGCCGCTGGCGTCGGTGTGGGTGACCAGGGGCACCATCTGCTTGTTGGTGACGATCCAGGCCTTGGCGAAGCTGGCCGGGCCGTACCAGGCCAGTTCGATCTTTCTGGCCTTCATGGCCTCGATGACCCCGGCGTAGTCCGTGGCCGGACGAATGGTGGTCTTCACCTTGAGTTCCTTGGCCAGGTAGTCGGCCACGGACTGCCAGCGGCCGAGCATGTCGGACTGGTTTTCCTCGGTGATGACCCCGATGTTCAATTCGGGGTATTTCTTGCGCCAGTCCGAGGCCTGGGCCAGGACCGGGCTGAGAACGCACAGGGCCAGAAAGGCCGCCAACAGGCGGCTTGCGAAACGCAAACGCATGGTGTCTCCTCCGGGTGTGGGCGGTTGGTGGGCTTGTTGGTCAGCAGACCGCGCCCAGGGGCTGGTAGGCCGGGGGCGCGGGGGTTTCGAGTTCGGTTTCGTCGAGGATTTCGGCCAGCTCCCGGCTGTCCGGGGTTAGTCCGTAGAGGGCGCGCACGGCGTCCATGGTCAGGTCTTCGGGGCCGCCGTCGAAAACCACGCGCCCGCCGGACATGCCGATGATGCGGTCGCAGCAGGTCTTGGCCGGGCGCAAATGATGCAGGTTGCACAGCACGGTGATGCCTTCCTCGCGGTTGACGGCGCGCAGGGCGGCCATGACCTGGCCGGCGCTTTTGGGGTCGAGGGAGGCGATGGGCTCGTCGGCCAGAAGCAGACGCGGTTCCTGCACCAGGGCGCGGGCGATGGCCACGCGTTGCTGTTGCCCGCCGGAAAGGCGTTCGGCCCGGGTGAAGACGAATTCTTCCATGTCCAGACGCGCCAGCGCGGAAACGGCCAGGGCGCGGTCCTCGGGCCCGAAGCGCTTCACCAGGCTCGCGACCAGTCCCACCCGGGAAAGCCGTCCCACCAGAACGTTGGTCGCCACGTCCAGTCGCCCCACGAGATTGAACTGCTGAAAGATCATGGCGCATTGGGCCCGCCAGACCCTCAGCTCGCGTCCCCTGAGGGTGGTGACGTCGCGTCCTTCGAAACGAATGGAGCCGGACGTGGGGTCGCCCAGGCGGTTGATCATGCGCAACAGGGTGGACTTGCCCGCGCCGGATCGGCCGATCACGCCCACCATCTGCCCCGGCGCTATGGTCAGGGTCACGTTGTCCACGGCGGTCTTCTGGCCGAATCGCTTGGTCAGTCCGTTCAGTTCAAGCATGGCGTCCTCCTGTCGGTCCGCTTGGGCGGTCCGCCGAAACCGGGACTACCGCGCCAATGTGGCCGAACGGTGACGCGGCGATGACGATTGCAACGGAAAGACTCTATCGCATGCGAAACGCAATGCAGTGCGTCGAAACAAGTCTGCAAGTTGTCTACGGCGTCACTGATGCGTGGCGCATGCGCGCGAAGGCCTGGGGCCTGGCGTGGATGAGCCGGCCCCGGCGAAACACCGCCACCGCCTCGGGGCGCACGCCGTGGGGGTCGACCAGAACCAGGTCGGCGCACAAGCCGGGTTCGATGCGGCCCCGGTCGTGGAGCAGCGCGGCCTTGGCGGGGTTGGCGCTCACCAGGTTCCAGGCGCTTGCCAGGCCGGCCGCCCCCTGGCGGTCGAGCAGGAACGGAGCTTCGAGCAGGGAGGGATAGTAGTAGTCCGAGGCCAGGATGTCGCACAGCCCTTCGGCCACGGCCCGACTGGCCAGGACGCCCGAAACCGTGTGACTGCGCCCGCGCAGCACGTTGGGCGCGCCGCACACCACGTGATCGCCGTGCTCGCGCGCGGCGCGGGCCGCCGCGTAGCTGGTGGGAAACTCGCAGATGCGGCAGCCCAGGTCCCGATACCGGGCGCGGATTTCGGGCGTGTCGTCGTCGTGGGAGGCCATGGGCAGCCGGCCCCCCGCCGCCCTGGCCAGGCGGGACAGAACCCCCGGCACCCGATCGGCCCGGCCGGCGGCCTGGTCCAGGCGGGCGCGGTACTCCTCCCGGGTCAGGCCCGTGCGGGCCACCAGGGCGTCCACCTTGTGGGGTTTGGCCATCTCGCCGTTCAAGTGGCCGATGTGGTCGTTAAAGGCCAGAAGATCCACCCGGCCCGCGACCAGCGCCGCTTCCACGGCGTCGGCCTGCTCGGTGTTGTGGGTCTCGAAGCGCAGGTGCAGGCGGGTGTCGCAGGCCAACTGCGGCCTGGCGGTCTCCAGGGCCTGGAAAAAGGCCTGGGCGGCCTCCATGCCGCGCAGCCCCGGCTCCCAGGACCAGGTGAGCCCGTGGAAGGCCGTGGTCACGCCGTTGGCCGCCAGTTGCCGGTCCGACTCGATCAGCGCCAGGGTGTGGGGAAAGTTGACCCCGGGCCGGGGCATGAGCTGGCGTTCGAAGGCGTCGCCGTGAATGTCCACGATGCCGGGCAGCACGAGAAGCCCCCTGGCGTCGAAGGGTGTCGCCCCCCGGCGCGCGTCTTCCAGGGAAAGGATGATCCCTCCTCCCAGCCCCAGGCTGGCGCCCCGCTGAAAGCCCTCCGGGGTGAGCACGTCTCCGCCTTCGATGGAAAGCTCGGGTTCGTTACGGTCCAGGACTTCTTGCAACACGTCCGTCCTCCAAAAGTGGGATGGCGATCCAGAACACGTCGGAGTGTCCGTTCTGTTACGGAGGCGTGTCGAGGTCATGAACAGCGTCCGAAAGTTCCAGTATTGCTATACAATGAGCGTTGTCATCTATTGACGATGCCCACGTTATGCATCACACGGCGCACATGCAAAAGGCTCCGTCACGCCGTGAAGTCTCCGGTATTCACCACGATGCGCACCCAGTCGCTGACGAACAGGGTGACCCCGTATTCCACGGGACGCCCCGGACCGTCGGCGTTGACCGACTCGCTCACCAGCAGCGGGCGGTGCCTGGCGCAGCCCAGAAGGCCGGCCTCGCGCGGGGTGGGCATGCGCGCCGTGAGCACCGTGCGTCGGCGGTGATAGTCGACCACCTTGGTCATGGCCATGCACGCGCTCACCGAAGCGGTCTCCCGGTAGGTCTCCACGATGCGGGGAAAGCGCGCCTTGGGAAAGAACCGGGTGGAAAGGCTGATGCGTCGGCCGTCCGCGTGGCCCAAGGTCTCCATCCAGATCAGGATTTCCCCCTCGGGCAGGTCCAGGGCCTGGGCCGCCGGCCCGTGGGCCGGGGTTTCGCCCCAGTCCGTGACCTGATGGCCGGGAATGCGGCTCTGACGGGACAGGATTTCGCTGAAATACGTGCGCCTGGCCAGGGAATAGTCGATCACGCGCTCGCGCACGAACCAGCCGCTGCCTTGTTCCACGCGCACCAGGCCGTCTTCTTCCAGGGCGGTGAGCGCGCGGCGCACGGTGTGGCGGTTCACTGCGAAACGCGCGGCCAGTTCGTGTTCGGTGGGCAGTTTTCCGCCGGGAGGCAACTGTCCATCGGCGATTTCGGCCTCCAGCGCCTGGGCGATGGCCCGCCACAGGGCCAGCCCCTTCATGCGAATCAGGGTCATGGGAACTCCTTGCGTTTGTCACCGGTTCGTCGGTGCCGGGTGGGAGAGTCCCTAACGAAGCGATGTGTACATATCTAGACAACTCAGAGGCGAGAACATGAATCCTTCGCAACAGGGCGCGGTCGTGCGCCGCAGGGTGTTGTCGGCCCTGGCCAAGGCCAGGGCCGCGGACGTGACCCGCGCCTGGGACGAAACCGGCGACAAGCCCGCCTACGAGACCTTGCGCGGCCCCCAGACCGGACTGGTCATGGTGCGGGGCCGGGCCGGCGGAACGGGCGAATCCTTCAACCTGGGCGAAATGACCGTGACTCGGGCCAGCGTGCGTCTGGAAGGCGGGCAGGTGGGCCACGGCTACGTGGCCGGGCGCGACAAGGACCACGCCCTGGGCTGCGCCCTGTTCGACGCCCTGGTGCAGGTCCCTGGCCGCCAGGGCGAGGTGCTCGTCCGCGTGGTGGAGCCCCTGGAGCGGGCGGTGGCCAAGCGGAGCGACCGCGAATCCGCCAGGATCGACGCCACCCGGGTGGAGTTTTTCACCATGGTGCGGGGGGACGACTGACATGCGCTCCGGTTTTCACGATCCCTCGCTGGACGCGGCCCGCTGTTTTCGGACCCTGCTCGAAGCCCTGGCCCGGCCGGGGCGGATTCTGGTCCTGCCCGACACGCCCGAACCGCCGGACGGCTTGCCGAGGGGCGTGGGCGCGGCCCTGCTCTGCCTGGCCGACCAGGACACCCCGCTTTGGCTCGATCCCCACGCGGGCGAGGAAACGCGTCAGTGGTTGCGTTTCCACTGCGGCTGTCCCCTGACCGAGGACCCGGCCCGGGCCGCGTTGGGGTGCGTGCTGCGTCCCTCGGCCATGCCGCGGCTCGCGGCCTTTTCTCCGGGCGATGTGGAATATCCCGACCGATCCGCCACGCTGCTTCTGGCCGTGGAAGGTCTGGACGGGGACGCGGGGTCGCCCGGGGTTGCCCTGCGCGGGCCCGGGGTGGAAACGGTCCAGCCCCTGCGCGTGTCCGGGCTGCCCGGGGATTTCTGGACCCAATGGCGGGCCAACGCGGCCCGCTTTCCCCTTGGGGTGGACGTGTTTTTCCTCGGCGCCGACCGGGTGGCCGGACTGCCCAGAAGCGCCCAAGCGGAGGTGACGCCATGTACGTTGCGGTAAAAGGGGGCGAGCGGGCCATCGACAACGCCCACGCCCTGCTGGCCGAGCGTCGCCGGGGCGACGCTCCCGAGCTGGGCCTGGATCAGATCATGGGCCAGATGAAGTTGGCCGTGGACCGGGTCATGGCCGAAGGCAATCTCTACGATCCCGAACTGGCGGCCCTGGCCGTGAAACAGGCCTGGGGCGATCTGGTGGAGGCGGCGTTTCTGCTGCGCGCCTACCGCACCACCCTGCCCAGGCTGTATTCCAGTCGCCCGGTGGACACGGCGGCCATGGCCGTGACCCGGCGCATTTCCGCCGCGTTCAAGGATCTGCCCGGCGGCCAGGTGCTCGGGCCCACCTTCGACTACACCCACCGCCTGCTCGACTTTTCCCTCGCCGGGGGAGCGGGGCGCGCCGACGCCCCCACGGGAGCGCAAAGCGGGAGCGACCGCGCGGAGAGCGAACCGGAGGAAGGGTCGCCCGGCCCGGAGCGGGGAGCGTCCCCTCGCGCCTACCCCAGGGTGTCGGCCATGCTGGAGGCCCAAGGGCTTGTGGACCCGGAAGCGTGCGGACCGGACGCCCCGGACGACCTGACCCGCGCGGCCCTGTCCTTTCCCGCGTCCAGGGCCTTGCGTTTGCAAAGCCTGGCCCGGGCGGACGAAGGATTTCTGCTGGCCCTGGGCTATTCCACCCAGCGCGGGTTCGGCAACGCCCATCCCTTTGCCGGAGAAATCCGCCAGGGCGCGGTGGAGGTGGAAATCGTCCCGGAGGAGTTGGGGTTTGCCGTCTGCATCGGCGAAATAGAGCTCACCGAATGCGAGATGATCACTCAGTTTCGCGGGGACGCCAACACTCCGCCGCGCTTCACCAAGGGCTACGGTCTGGTGTTCGGCCTTTCCGAACGCAAGGCCATGGCCATGGCCCTGGTGGACCGTTCCCTTCAGGCCGAGGACCTGGGCGAGGAAGTCCAGGCTCCGGCCCAGGACCAGGAGTTCGTGTTGCTGCACGGCGACAACGTGGAGGCCATGGGCTTCGTGCAGCACCTGAAGCTGCCCCATTACGTGGATTTTCAATCCGAACTGGCCATGATCCGGGCCATGCGGGCGAAATTCGCCGACCGGAAGGAGGACCAGGCGTGACCGGAAAAGACCCCCAGTACAACTTCGCCTATCTGGACGAACAGACCAAGCGCATGGTCCGTCGGGCGTTGCTCAAGGCCGTGGCCGTTCCGGGTTGCCAGGTCCCCTTCGCCAGCCGCGAGATGCCCTTGCCGTACGGCTGGGGCACGGGCGGCATCCAGGTGACGGCCTCGGTGCTGACCGACGCGGACACCCTGAAGGTTATCGACCAGGGCAGCGACGACACCACCAACGCCGTGTCGATTCGGCGCTTTTTCGTGCGAACGGCCGGCGTGGCCACCACCACGGCGACCGGGGAGGCCACGGTGATCCAGACCCGCCATCGCATCCCGGAAACGCCGCTTCGCGAGGGGCAGGTGCTGGTCTACCAGGTGCCCATTCCCGAGCCGCTTCGCTTCATGGAACCGCGCGAGACCGAAACCCGGACCATGCACGCCCTGGAAGAGTACGGCGTCATGCACGTCAAGCTCTACGAGGACGTGGCCAGGCACGGGCGCATCGCCACCAGCTACAACTATCCCGTGCTGGTGAACGGACGCTACGTGATGAGCCCTTCGCCCATTCCGCGTTTCGACAACCCGAAGATGCATCGCAATCCGGCCTTGCAGCTTTTCGGAGCCGGCCGGGAACAACGGGTCTACGCCGTGCCTCCCTACACCGAGGTCAAGAGCCTCGATTTCGAGGACCATCCCTTCAGCGTGGACGGCTGGGACGAACCCTGCGCCCTGTGCGGGGCCACGGATTCCTATCTGGACGAGATCGTCCTGGATGACGACGGGGAGCGGATGTTCGTCTGTTCGGACACGGACTTTTGCGCGGCAAGGCGACGGGCTTCGCAGGACGGGAAGACGCCTCCCGGAGTTGCGGGCCGGCCTGCGGCCGACATGCGTCCGGGTGACGGTTTCGTGTCGCCGGACATGCGCGCGAACGAGGCGCAGGCCCGGTCCGAGCCTTCCGGGCCCGGGCTCCGGGCCGCATCCGGGATCGCAGACAAGACCGCGCCGGGCGCGGGCGGGGAGGCCGCATGAATGTCGTCGAACCGTTGCTTGTGGCCCGGGGACTCACCAAATATTATGGCGACCGTTTGGCCTGCGCGGACGTGAGTTTTTCCCTGTGGCCCGGCGAAGTGCTCGGCGTGGTGGGAGAGTCCGGCTCGGGCAAGACCACGCTTTTGGGCCTGCTCTCCGGGCGTCTGACGCCCAGCGCGGGACGGGTCGTGTACGCGGACGAAGAGGAGCGGGTGGATGTCCACGACGCGCCCGAAGCCGCGCGCAGACGGCTCATGCGCACCAAGTGGGGCATGGTCTGGCAGAATCCGGCCGAAGGCCTGCGGCTTCGGGTTTCGGCCGGGGCCAACATCGGCGAGCGTCTCATGGCCCTGGGCCGGCGCCATTACGGCGACATCCGCCGGGAGGCCGGCGACTGGCTGGACCGGGTGGAAATCCCCCGCGACCGCATGGACGACCCTCCCTTGGCGTTTTCGGGCGGCATGCGCCAGCGGCTCCAGATCGCGCGCAATTTGGTGACCAAGCCGCGATTGGTGTTCATGGACGAACCCACGGGCGGGCTCGACGTATCCGTGCAGGCCAGGCTCCTGGATCTCATCCGGTCGCTCGCCGCGCGCATGCGCCTGGGCGTGGTTCTGGTCACCCACGACCTGGCCGTGGCCAGGCTGTTGGCTCACCGGCTCCTGGTCATGCGGGGCGGACACGTGGTGGAGACCGGACTCACCGACCGGGTGCTCGACGACCCCCTGCATCCATACACGCAACTGCTCGTTTCCTCGGTGCCCAGGGTGTGACCATGTTTGAAGACGACGTGATGATAGCGGTCGAGGGCCTGGCCAAGCGGTTTGTTCTCCATGTGCAGGGCGGGGCCGAGATCGAGGCCCTCTCCGGCGTGAACCTCGTGGTGCGCCGGGGCGAGTGCGTGGCCCTGGACGGGCCTTCCGGCGCGGGAAAGTCCACGCTGTTGCGTTCGCTCTACGCCAATTACCAGCCCACGGCCGGGCGCGTGTTCGTTCGCCTGGACAACGCCCTCGTGGACATGGCCGCCGCCGATCCCAGGACCGTCCTGGATGTGCGCCGCCGGGCCATGGCCTACGTCAGCCAGTTCCTGCGCGTCATCCCCCGCGTGGCGGCCGTGGATCTGGTGGCCGAACCCCTGGAGGACCTGGGCGAGGATGCGCTCCGGGCCCGGGAGCGTGCCGGGGCGCTGCTGGCCAGGCTCAACGTTCCGCGCCGGCTCTGGGGGTTGGCTCCGGCCACGTTCTCGGGCGGAGAGCAGCAGCGCGTGAACCTGGCCCGGGGATTTTCGGCGGACAAGCCGGTGTTGCTTCTGGACGAACCCACCGCCAGCCTGGACGCGGCCAACCGCCAGGTGGTGGTGGAGCTCATCCGCGAGGCCAAGGCCGCGGGCCGGGCCGTGGTGGGCATCTTTCACGACGAGGCGGTGCGCGACGTGGTGGCCGACCGGCTCTGTCGCCTGGAGGCCGCGTGAACGCGACGGTTTTCAAGAACGCGCAGGTGGTGTCGCCGGAAGGCGTTTTCTTCGGCCAGGTCGGGGTGGAGGCCGGGCGCATCGCCTGGGTCGCTCCGGACGAGGCCGGGCCGAGATCCTTCGGCCTGGAAGCCCTGTCCCCCAGCGCCCGGGCCCCGGACGTGGAGGACCTGGAGGGCGACTACCTGTTGCCCGGGCTGGTGGAGTCCCACACGGACCACCTGGAACGCCTGCTGGTCCCCCGTCCCGGCGTGCTGTGGCCGACGCCGCTTCCGGCTTTTCTGGCCCACGACGTGCAAATGGCCGCCGCCGGAACGACCACGGTCTTGAACGCCTTGTGCTGCGGCCAGTTCCACATGAAAAGCCTGCGCCGCGAGATACTCTCCGGGGCCGTGGCGGCCCTGGACGAAGCCTCGTCGCTGGGGCTGTGCCGATCCGAACATCTGCTGCACCTGCGCTGCGAGCTGGCCGATCCGCTCATGCCGGAGTACTTCGCGCCCTACGCCGACCATCCCCGGTTGTGTTTGGTTTCGCTCATGGACCATACGCCGGGGCAGCGCCAGTTCGCCGACCCGGACCAGTATCGGCGGTTCTTCCAGTCCAGGGCCAACTGGACGGATCGGGAGTTCGCCGAGGCCCTGCCGAAGCTGCTGGACGAGCAGAAACGCCACGCCGAAACGCACAAGGCGGCCATTGTGGCCCACTGTCGCGCCAAGGGGCTGCCCATGGCCACCCACGACGACGCCACGGTCCGGCACGTGGAGCAGGCCCTGGCCGACGGCGCGGCGGTGAGCGAATTCCCCACCAGCCTCGAAGCCGCCAGGGCGGCCAGGCGGGGCGGGATGAAGATCCTCATGGGCTCGCCCAACGTGGTGCGCGGCGCGTCGCACACGGGCAACATTTCGGCCCTGGACCTGGCTCGGGCCGGCCTGCTCGACATGCTGAGTTCGGACTACGCCCCCATGAGCCTGATGCAGGCCGTGTTCGCCCTGAGCAAAATCCCGGAGCTGCCCCTTGAACGGACCGTGGCCATGGCCAGCGCCACGCCGGCCCGGGTGCTGGGCCTGCATGACCGGGGAGCCATCGCGCCGGAATTGCGCGCCGACCTGGTGCGCGTGCGCCTGGTGGACGACTGGCCCGTGGTGCGCGCCGTGTGGCGCGAGGGCGAAAAGGTCCTCTGACGTGGCCGGCGGCCTGGTCTACGTGATGGGAGCCTCCGGGGCGGGCAAGGACTCGTGCATGGGCTACGCCCGCGAGCACCTCGACCCCGGGCTGCCCGTGGCTTTCGCCCACCGCTATGTCACCCGCCCCGCCTGCGCCGGGGGCGAAAACCACGTGAGCCTCAGCGAAAAGGAGTTCGTCCTGCGCCAGGGACTGGGGCTTTTCGCCCTGTCCTGGAGCAGTCACGGCCTGCGCTACGGCGTGGGCGCGGAAATAGACGCCTGGATGGCGTCGGGACTACGCGTGGTGGTCAACGGCTCTCGACAACACTACGACCAGGCCCGGTGCCGCTATCCGGGAATGACCGCCGTGGAGATCGTGACCGATCCCGAAACCTTGGCGTTGCGCCTGGCCCTGCGCGGGCGCGAATCGCGCCGGGACATCCTGGAACGAATGAACCGGGCGACTCGGTTTGCGACCTTTCGGCCCGAAGTGGTGCGCATCGACAACTCCGGTCCCTTGGCCCTGGCCGGGGAGAACCTGCTGCGGGCCATTCTGTTTTGATTCGCGGGCGGTATCGCCAAGCGAAATTCCGTGCGTTTTTTCTCATTCCCGGACTCGCAACGATTTTTCGCACATGCAGACTCGGCGCGCCCTGAGGGCCTGCCGGGAGGCTTTTTCCTTGCCATGACGCGCGGGTGGGTGTTGTTCTCTCGACGGTTGTCGTGGTATGGGTTGAATACGGGCTCCCCTTAACGGCGAGCGCATTACGCGCATGGGATACTCCAGGGCGAAATTCGGTCGATCATCTGATTTCTGTTGTTTTATCAACGATTCAGGCGGGCCATAGTCACGGTTCCGAAGGGCTTTCGACGGTCGTAAGACGATCGCGAGTTCCGGGGAGGCCACATCATGAAAAGTCAAGTTCCCAAGGGACAGGACGGGCAAGAACGGAGCGTTGCGGACCAGGGCGATTCCGGGGTGAGACTCCACGTGTCGGGCGGACTGGTGGCCGTGTGCGTGCCGCAGGGCGGCGAAGCGGATTTCGCGGCCCTGGCTTCGGCCTTTCCCGGACAGGCGCAGGCGGCCGTGGCCTTGCTGCGTTCCGCGGCCGGGGAAACGCAGTCCCTGGAGCGGCTGGGCGAGGACGTGCGCCTGGTGCAAGAGGCGAGCGCTCCCCTGGCGGGAAAGGTCTACGTGGCTCCTCCCGGCAAGAGCCTGGAACTCAAGGAAGGCAAGATCGCGGCGGAGCCTTCCGAAGACGACCAGCCAAGCGGGCCGGTCTGGCGCTTTCTGGACGCCCTGGCCCGGGAGGCCGGACCCGAGGCGGTGTGCGTGCTGCTTCCCGGCGTGGACGAGGAAGCCCTGGAAGGAGCCAAGCGCATTCGGGCCGAAGGCGGCATGGTGGTGGCGGTCCGCCCGGAGAACGGGGAGCGTCCTGGGGAATTCGACCAGGTGGCCGACGCGGTGCTGACTCCGGCCCAGGCCGGCGCCTCCCTGGCCGCGGTGGTGAGCGGCCTGCAGGACGCCGCCGCGGAGGAATCCGAGACGGCCAAGCGTCAGATCGCGCGGGTGGTGCACCTTCTGCAAAAGCGCAAGGGGCACGATCTTTCGGGCTACAAGCCGGGCGGGCTCATGCGCCGGGTGCGCAAGCGCATGCTGCTCACCGGGGAGACCAGCCTGGAGAGCTACGTCTCCTCCCTGGAGAGCGATTCCCAGGAAATGGACAAACTTTTCGAGTCCGTCTTCATCGGAGTCACGAGTTTTTTTCGCGACGAAGGAGCCTTCGAAGCGCTCAAGGCCAAGGCGTTGCCGGCCATTTTCGCGCACAAGGCTCCCCACGACGCGGTGCGGGTCTGGGTGGCGGGCTGCTCCACCGGGGAAGAGGCCTACGGCGTGGCCATGGCCATCTGCGAGCACATGGCCAATCAGGGACTCTCCCATCCCGTGAAGATTTTCGCCACCGACATAGCGACCCAATCCCTGGATACGGCGCGGCGCGGCGTCTATCCGCTCAAGGCCATGCGCAGCATCTCGTCGGAGCGCAGGGAACGATTTTTCGCACGCCGCGACTCGGCCTTCAAGATCAAGGACGAAGTGCGCGACATGGTGGTCTTCGCCGAACACGACCTGTTGCGCGATCCGCCCTTTCCCCGTCTGGACCTCATCGTCTGCCGCAATCTGCTCATCTATATGAGTGCGCGCACCCAGGAAAAGGTGATGGCCCTTTTGCTGGGCTCCCTGGTTTCGGGAGGGTTTCTCATGCTCGGCCCTTCGGAGTCGGCCGGGCAGAACGGCGGCTGCCTGGAGCCGGTGGACAGAAAGTGGCGGCTCTATCGGTGCAAAGGCCCGTTCAAGGCGCGACCGGCCTCTTCGGGGGGCTCCGTGCCGCGCGTCGTCACTCCCCTGACGGCCAAGGCTTCCGCTTCCGAGCCGGTCTGGGCGGCCGCACAGGAGGTGGAAAAGTCCCTGGTGCGCCAGTACGCGCCCACGGCCGTCCTGGTGGACACCAGCGGGCGCGTGTTGCACCTGCACGGCGACACCTCGGCCTATCTGACCCTGCCCCAGGGCGAACCCAGCCTGAACCTGTTCCGCCTCATCCGGCCGGACCTCAAGTCCGCCCTGCATGCTGCCATGTTTGCCGTGGAGCGCAGCGGGACACGGGAGGTGGTGCTGGGCGGGGCCGGCGCGAGCCCGGACGAGCGGGTGGACATCGCGGGCCAGCCGCTGTTTTCTTCGAACAACGTCCTGCGCGGCGTTCTCGTGACCTTCGAAGTCAAGCGGCGCGAGGAGCTTTCCGAAGGGACGTCGGAGGACGAAGGCGACGGGCAGTCCCTCAGACGCTACGAGGTGGAGTTGGAGCAGGCCAACCAGCGGTTGGAGCAGGCCATGGAAAGCTACGAGTCCATCAATACGGAGCTTCAGGCATCCAACGAGGAGTTGCAGGCGTCCAATGAGGAACTCCTGGCCATGAACGAGGAGTTGCAGTCGTCCAACGAGGAGATGGACGCGGCCAAGGAGGAGATGCAGTCCCTCAACGAGGAGTTGGCCACGCTCAACGTGGAGCTGCAAGGCAAGGTGGACGAACTGGCCGAATCCAAGGCCTTTGTGGAAAATCTTCTGCAAAGCATGGACGTGCCCGCCGTGTTCGTGGACCTTCTGCAGACCGTGGTCCGTTTCACGCCCAAGGCCAGGACCGTCTACAAGTTGAACGGAAACGACCTGGGCAGGCCCCTGAACCTCGTGGAGTCGCTGCTGGAGGATCGGCAGGCGAGCCGCGACGTGGAACGGGCCCTCGAATGCGGCCACGAGGTGGAGCGCGAAGTGCGCGGCATGGACGGGCGCTGGTTCGTCAAGCGCGTGACGCCGTTTCTTTCCCTGCGGGGCGAGGTGACCGGCGCGGTGCTCACCTTTGTGGACGTGACTCGGCTCAAGCAGGCCGAATTGGTGCTCAAGCGGGGCAACGACGAACTGGAAATGCTGGTGGCCAAGCGCAGCGGGGAACTGCGCGAAAAGGCCAGGCTGCTGGACATGGCCAACGTCCTGGTGCGCGATTTGGACGAGCGCATCACCTTCATGAGCGCCGGCGCCGAGGCTCTTACCGGCTACAGCGCCGCGCAGTGCCAGGGCCGGCGGCCCCAGGACATCTTCGGTCTCTCCACCCAGGAACAACGCCACGAAATTCTTTCCGAGTTGCTGCGGAGCGGGCAGTGGTCGGGCGAACTCTCCCTGCAGGCCCAGTCGGGGGAGATTCGCCATGTGGCCAGCACCTGGATTCTCAACCGCGACCAGAACGGTGCGCCGGTTTCGGTGTTCGAGGTCTACAACGACATCACCGACCTGCGTCAAGCCCAACGCGACCTGGCCGCCAGCGAGGAGCGGCTGCGCACCGTGGCGGACTTCACCTACGACTGGGAATACTGGGTCGGCGCCCAGGGCGACGTGGTGTGGATGTCTCCTTCGTGCGAGCAACACACCGGCTATACGCCCGAGCAGTTCATGGAAAAGCCCGAACTGCTGATCTCCATCGTCCACCCCGAGGATGTGTCCCTCTACGTGGCGCACCTGCAAGGCCTGCCCGGCGATCAGGGAGAAGGACCGGCCACGGACGTGGATTTTCGCATCGTGCATCGCGACGGACACATCCTCTGGATCAACCACCACTGCAAGGCCATCGCCCGCCAGGACGGCACGCCGCTCGGCCGACGGGTGAGCAATCGCGACATCACCGAACGCGTGCAGGCCATGAACGCGCTCAACGAAAGCGAAGAGCGGCTGCGGCGTCTGGTGGAGGCCGCTCCGGATTCCATCGTCATCCAGGTGGACGGCCGGTTCGCCTTCGTCAATCCGGCCGCGCTGGAGTTGCTGGGCGCCAACAACGCGGAGCAACTGTTGGGACTGCCCCTGGTGGACACGGTGCCCACGGCCCAGCGCGAAAAGTCCCGGGAACGCCTGCGCCAGGTCAACGAGGAGCGCGTCGCTCCGCCCGTGAGCGTGCAGCAGTGCCTGCGCCTGAACGGCAGCGTCGTGGACGTGGAAGTTTCGTCCGTGCCGTTCGAGTACCAGGGACGCCCCGGCGGCCTGGTGTTCGTGCGCGACATCAGCAAGCGGCTGGAGGACCAGCGAACCATTCGCAGTTGGGCCAAGTTTCCCGAGCAAAATCCCAACCCCGTGATCCGCGTGGACACGGAGCTTCGCATTATCCACGCCAACACGCCGGCCAAGAATCTGCTCAAGATCTGCGGCCTGGACGAGGGCATGGCCTGCGACGAAAACCTGGCCTCCCATGTGCGTCAGGCCATGGAGAGCGGAAAGCTCGTGCGCTTCGACTGGCCGGTCGCCGACCGTATTTACGAGATGAGCGTCAACCCCATTCTCGACGAGGGCTACGCCAACCTCTACGGCGTGGACGACACCGAAAGGCGCAAGGCCGAGGAGGGCCTGCGCGAAAGCGAGGAGCGCTTCCGCACCCTGGTGGAAGACGCCCCCGAGGCCATCTTCGTGCAGACCGAGGGCGTTTTCTCCTACGCCAACCAGGCCGTGGTGGACATTCTCGGGGCCAAGAACGGCGAGGAACTCGTGGGCATGCCGGTGCTCGAGATCATTCATCCCGACTACCGCGACATCGCCAGGCAGCGCATGCGGCTGCTCAACGTGGAACGCCAGGCGGTGGCCCCCCTGGAATATCCCTTCGTGGGACTGCACGGCGTCACCGGAAGGCTGGAAATGGGGGCCGTGCCCTTCGACTGGAAGGGCAAGAACGGCGGGCTGGTGTTCGCCCGCGAAGTGAGCGAGCGCCACCGCATCCGTCAGGAGATCATCGCGGCCAAGGAGGAAGCCGAGTCCGCCAACCGGGCCAAGAGCGAATTTCTGGCCAACATGAGCCACGAGTTGCGCACCCCGCTCAACGGCATCATGGGCACCATGCAACTGCTGTGCACCACCGAGCTCGACGGGGAACAGCGGGAATACGCCGACATGGCCCTGCGCTCCGGACGCAGGCTCACCGGCCTTCTGGGCGACATTCTCGATCTGTCGCGCATCGAGGCCGGACGTCTGAGCTTGCATCTGGAGGCCTTCAACCCCGAAGAGGTGCTTCGCGCCATGGAAGAGACGTTTCGGCCCCTGAGCCGGGAAAAGGGCCTGCCCCTTCTCTTTCAGGCCGAGGCCAACCTGCCCTCCAAGCTGCTGGGCGACGAACTGCGCATCCGCCAGGTGCTTTTCAATCTGGTGGGCAACGCCATGAAGTTTTCCGACAAGGGCGGGGTGAAGGTCACCGTGACGGTGCTCCCCCGGCGCGATCAACGGATCGCGCACCTGCTCTTTTCCGTGGAGGACCAGGGTCCCGGCATCGCCGCCGAACAGTTGGAGCGCCTCTTCAAGCCCTTTACCCAAGGCGACGCCACCTTCACCCGCAAGTTCCAGGGCGCGGGCCTGGGACTGGCCATCTGCAAGCGCCTGACCGACGCCATGGGGGCCACGCTGGTCTTTGACAGCGAAGTCGGACAAGGCACCGTGGTCTATTTCTGCGTTCCCCTGCGGGTGGCCGAAAAGGAACGCCTGGTGGACGCGGACAACGCGGGCGTACTGGCTATGCCGGGAGCGGGAGGGCTTGAAGTCCTGCTGGTGGAGGACGACTCTTCCAACTGCCTGGCGGCCAGACGCTGGTTGGAAAAGCAGGGGCACCGGGTCGGTGTGGCCGAAAACGGCAAGGAGGCCCTGGATGTTTTGTCGCAGGGCGTCTACGATCTGGTGCTCATGGACATTCAGATGCCGATCATGAACGGTCTGGAAGCGACCAAGCGCATTCGCGAGGGCGAAGCCGGCGAGGACAACCGCGATATCCCCATCCTGGCCATGACCGCGTACGCCATGGCCGGCGACAGGGAGCGTTTTCTGCAAGGCGGCATGGATGGCTATATCGCCAAGCCCTTTGCCGTGGCCGAACTGCGGGCCGTGATCGAAAAGGTCATGCTCCTGCATCGCCGGGAAGACAGGCAGATGGCCCGCGAGCAAAACGACGCGTAACCCGGCGGGTCTTGCCGCCTGAAGACCGCGCTCCCCCGCTCGGGAGACCGCGCTCCCCCGCTCGGGAGACCGCGCTCCGCAATCCTTGGCGCGGGGTCGTCTGGGCGCGCGTGGCTGGCCGTCGCACCGGTCGATTCGTGTAACCGGTTCAAAAAGCGCGCTGGCGCGGCGCGAAACGCAGGCAAGCCCGCAACGGATGCGAACTCCGCTTCGGGCTTGCCTGTGTTTCGCGGGCGCGGTCAGCGGGGCGTTGCGCCGTCTGTCCGTGCCGCTCCCTGGAAAATCCTGCCTGGGTTTGTAAGAATAAAGAGAGGCGTTTCAGATTGTTACCACGCAATACGTGCGGACGTATTGCGTGGGACCTACGACTGGGCCTTTCCGTCCGTCGGGGTCTCGGAGGCGCCGGGCGGGGACAGGGGCAGGCGCAGGATGAACCGGGCCCCGTGGCCGGGCTTGGATTCCACGCTGAGAAAGCCGCCATGGCGAGTGGTCACGATGAAGTAGGAGACCGAGAGGCCCAGGCCGGTGCCCAGGCCCACGGGCTTGGTGGTGAAAAAGGGTTCGAAAACGCGCTTGCGGGTGGCTTCATCCATGCCGGGTCCGTTGTCGCAGACTTCGATGCGGGCCATGTTGTCTTCCCGGACGGCCGACAGGGTGATGACCGGTTCGCGTCCTTCCTGGCGCATGGTCGACATGGCCTGGGCCGCGTTGCGCAACAGGTTGAGCAGCACCTGCTCGATTTCGGCCGCGCGGCAGGGGATGGGGGGCAGGTCCGGAGCGAAGCGGCGTTCGATGCGGATCTTGCGGAAATCGAACTTCTTCTTGAGATCGTAGTCCTGGCTGGCCAACTCCAGGGACTTTTCCAGCAAGTTCGGGATAGAGACCTGTTCGAAGGTCACGTCGCTCTTGCGGCTGAAATCGAGCATGTTATGCACGATGCGGGCCGCCCGGCGCCCCGACTCCTCGATGTTGTCCGCCATCTCCAGAATGCCGCGCTTTTGCAGGTAGCGGGCCAGGGCCTCCAGGCTCAGGCCGCAGCTTTCGGCCGTATCCTTGTTGGCCTGGCGTTGGGGCTCCATGCGGCGCTTGATGTTCTGGGCCGAGGCGATGATGGCCCCCAGGGGGTTGTTGATCTCGTGGGCCATGCCCGCGGCGAGGCCCCCCAGGGAGAACATCTTTTCCGACTCCACCATCATTTCCTCCACACGCACCCGTTCCGTCACGTCGTCCAGGCGCAGCACCACGGTGTCGCTTTCGCCCCGGGTCACGGGATAGGCCAGCACGTCCAGCAGGTGGTTCTTGTCGTGCAGGGTTTCGGGCAGATGGGCCAGTCGTTGGGGCTCGCTGGTGGCGAAGGCGCGCTGGGCCAGGTCCCACACCGGCTCCAGCCAGGGCAGCAGGTCGAGCAGGGCCCGTCCCTCGGCCTGGTCGGCCTCGATTCCGTAGCGAAGGACGGCCTGCCGGTTCCAGTGGGTGATCTTGCCCGAAGGGTCCACCCCGGCCATGACCGACGGCATGGAGTCGATGATGTTGCGCACGGTCTGGCTGGCCTGGCGCAGGAGTTGTTCGTTGGCCTTGCGTTCGGTGATGTCTTCCAGAATCCCCTCGATGAAGGCCACGTTTCCCTTCTTGTCCCGGATGCCCGTGGCGTGCAGGGCCACCCAGATCACTTCGCCGCTCTTGCGCAGCATCCGGGTTTCGTAGTGGGGCAGGGAGCCCTCGTCGCGCAGCATTTCGAGGAGCTTTTCGCGCTCGCCCGGGCGGGCGTACACTTGCTTGTCCACGTCCTTGACGCAGGCCATCAGGTCTTCCGGGTCGTCATAGCCCAGGATCTTGGCCAGGGCGGGATTGGCCTTGGTCACGCGGCCGTCGGGAAGGGTCTGAAAGATGCCCTCCAGGGCGTTTTCGAAGATGCTGCGAAAACTCTGTTCGGCCATGCGGGCCTCTTCCTCGGCCCGACGGCGCATGCACACTTCCTCTTCCAGGGCCTTGTTGGCCGAGGTGAGCTGGTTGGCGTGCTGCATGAGCAGCACTTCGCGCTCCTTGTAGTAGTCCACCCGGTGTCGGAGTTCTTCCGGCGAGAGATTCAAGTCAGCCAGCATCCGGCCATAGATTTCGAACAGGGCCGCCCGCTCCCCAAGCGAATACAGACCCGCCTCGTGGATGGCCTTGTGCGCCGAGGCCGCGCCGATCATGCCGGCCAGGATGCGTTCGGCTTCGGCGTACATGGCGGCCAGATCCACCACGCTCACCCACTCCAGTTCGGACAGTCCGGCCCGCTCCTGGGCTTCGCGCACGTGGTGGCGGGCGGCCAGCAGGGGCATGAACAGGGTGAACAGGCGCTCCAGCCGGTCGAGGCGCTCTTCGAGGATGATGTCGCGCGGCAGAACGTCGCGCGGAGTGGCGGCCACGCGCACTTCCATGAGGGCGAACAGCTCGGAGGTGAAGGCGGCCTCTTCCCGCCGGGGGGACGTGGCCAGGGAGAACACCACGTACGCTCCGGTATTGAAGAGAAACGACCAGAACATGGTGTGCGTCACGGGATCGAGCGCGGTCAGTCCGAACAGGGCCTGGGGGGCCAGCAGCGGCAGTCCCAGGGGGCCGTCGCCGGTAAAGGCGGCAAACAGATGGCTGCCCTTGCCGAGAGTTGGCAGGGCCAGGGTGTAGAGCCAGATCGCAAAGCCCAGTCCGAGTCCGGCCAGGGCCCCGGCGCGGTTGCCCCGTCGCCAGAAGAGCCCGAGAATGGCGGCCGGGGCGAACTGGCCTACCGCCACCAGGGAGACGATGCCCATGCTGTCGAGCATGGAGCTTTCGCCGATGAGGATGTGCACCAGGTAGCCGCCGGTGAGATATGTCGCCAGCACCGCCCAACGCAGGGGCAGCAGAAATCGCCGCAGCCAGGAAAGGGACGCCACCCGTCCGGCCAGGGGCAGGATGAGGTCGTTGGTGACCATGGTGGTCATGGCCATGGCGTTGATGGCCACCATGCTCATGCCGGAGGAAAACCCCCCGAGAAAGACCAGGAACGAGAGCCACGTGTTGCCGAAGTGCTGAGGCAGCACCAGCACGAGAGTGTCGGCCTGGCGCGGGTCGTAGCCCAGCAGGCGCCCGCTCAGGGCGATGGGCAGAACGGGCAGGGTGACGGCCAGCATGTAGAGGGGAAACAGCCACATGGCCGTGCGCACATGTCGGGGGGAGGAATTTTCCACCACGGCCACGTGAAACTGGCGCGGCAGCAGGTAGAGCACGGGCAGGAACAGGACCAACCGGCTCATCCATCCGCCGTAGTTGGCGGCGTCGCTTCCCAGGCTCATGAGATGGCCCAGGGAGGCCTGTTCGGCCTTGGCGAAGATGTCTCCGGGGCCGTCGAAGAGTCCCCAGCAGACGAACACGCCCACGCTGAGAAAGGCGGTCATCTTGACCAGGGATTCGAGCGCCACCACGGCCACCATGCCCTGGTGGCGTTCGGTGGGGTCCAGGCGGCGCACGCCGGCCACGATGGTGAAAAAGACCATGAACGCCAAGAGGATGGGGCCTATCCACTGGGACTGGGCGGCGTAGAGCGAATGTTCCTGGGGCTGGGTGAGCAGGCTGAAGCTGGCGATGATGGCGCGCAACTGCAGGGCCACGTAGGGGAGAAGACCGAAAAGGGCCAGGGTGGAGGCCAGCCCCCCCACCAGGTGGGACTTGCCGTAGCGCGCGCCCAGATAGTCCGCGATGCTGGTGATGTGGACGGCCTGCTTGAGCCGGACCAGCCGGGTGAGCACCCAGGGCATGGTCAGGCCCGCCAGCACCGGGGCCAGGTACGAGGGCATGAATTGCAGGCCCTGTTCGCTGGCTTGGCCGGTGATGCCGTAATAGGTCCAGGCCGAAAGATAGGTGGCGAGCGAGAGCGTGTAGATCACACTGCTGCCCGAAATCGCTTCGCGCAGGTTGGGACGGCTCTCCACGTACTGGGCCAGGGCCAGCATGCCCAGGGCGTAGAGCCCGAGCAGGAGCAGGGCCGTGCTGAAGGCGATCATGGAACCTGTCCCGGCGGGGGAGGGGAGGTCTCGGGCGGCGGCGACAGGGCGGCGTCCTCCCCCTGGGGGTCGTCTTCGGGGGGCTGGCAGAACGCCCACAGGGCGGCCATGACGATGAGCCCCCCCCACACGCAATAAATGTAGATGGGCATGTTCATGGGACAGCCCTGGGAAGGGATGCTCAGCAGGGGCCACGTCAGCATGAGCGCGCCGCAGAGCCCGGTCACGGCGAGAAACAATCGGGAGGCGAAAAAGGTCTTCAGGCGTTCAAACATGGGACAGATGGCGATCCTTTCGACGAAGGCCCGGGATGTCGAGTCTTCTGGCGCGTCCGTGCGTTTCACCATGGCCTGGGCGTGGGCAGGTCGGGTTCGGCGTCCGCAAGGCCTGCCGCGTCGTCTTGGCCGGGGTCGCCGAAACGGTTGCCGCGCGGTCCGTTCGCGACGACAAAGACCGTCCAGCATGAAAAGCATACACCGGATACGCCTGTCTTGTCACGCTATTCTCGAACCGCCCGAGAGGTTGCGCGGGATTGTGTCCGCGCAATCGGAACCGACGCGGCGTAAGCCCGGTCGGATCACTGTTCGTCCAGCAGTCGGCCCAGTTCGCCGCGCTTGAGGGAAAAATGGTCGAACCAGAGGTCCAGGTCCTTGTCCCGGGGGTGGGCGCCTTGTCGGCGCAGATAGGAGAAAAAGGCCAGGGCTTCGCGAAAATCCGGGGCCAAGGCCAGGCAGTCGCGCAGGGTGCGCCAGGACTGCTCCGGGTCGCCCTTTTCCAGCCAGGCCCGGGCGATGTTGAGCAGCAGGTGCTCGTCGTCGGGGCACAGGGACTTGGCCCGGCCGTAGTAGGACAGGGCTTCGTCGTAGAGGCCTTTCTTGCGCAGGGAGATGCCGAATTCGTTGAAAAGATGCTTGTGCTCGGGGCTGAAGGTCTCGTCCAGGGCGGCCAGTTTTTCCAGGGCGTAGCGTCCTTTTTCCAGTTGGTTGAGGGCCAGGTAGGCCAGGCCCAGGCCGAAGTTGGCCCGAATGTTTTCCTCGTCCACCTTGAGGGCCTGGAGGTATTCGATTTTGGCTTCGATGTTTTGGCCCTGTTCGCGGTAGGTGTCGCCCTGGGCCACGCGCTGGGTGAGCAGGCGGTAGGTGAGTTCGGGCTCGGGCGTGAAGAGTTCGAGAAAGTCCTCCTGGCTGACCAGACGACGCCTGGCCGTGGGCAGGTGGTTTTCGTCGAGGAGTTGGACCGAAACCGCCCCCAGTTCCGCCGGGCGCGCGAACCAGTAGAGCTTGCCCTGACTGGACGCGACGGAAGCGTCGACCGTGGCCGGGGAGGAAAACACGCCCTTGAGTTTCGCTCCGCCGAAGGCGTTCGTTGGTTTGCCCACGGCGCTTCCCATGTCCTAGGGATTGATGAGCACGACCACGCGCCGGTTGCGGGCCTGGTTTTCGGGCATGGGCTGGCCTTTGTCGTTGGTGTTGGGGGCCACGGGTTTGGTGTCGGCGAAGCCGACGACCGAAATGCGGTCCCTGGCCACCCCCCGGTCGATGAGGTGCCTGGCCACCCGGGAGGCCCGCGCGGCCGAGAGTTCCCAGTTGGAGGGGAACACGAAGGACTGGATGGGATCGGAGTCGGTGTGCCCTTCGACGGTCACCTTGTAGCGCGTGCCCAGAAGCACCGAGGCGATGGAATCGAGATAGCGCAAGGCGGCCGGGGTCAGTTCGGCGCTGGCCCGGTCGAAGAGCACCGCGCCCTTGAGCGTGACGGCCACGCCAGCGTCGCGTTTTTCCAGACTGACGGCGTTTTGGTCCAGCGAGAACTTGGCCGCGAGTTCGTTTTTGATCTCGTCGATGGATTTGGGCTTGGGACCGGACTGGGCGGGATGGATTGGCGCAGTTTCCGGGGCGGCCTGGGCCGGGGTTTCGGGCCGGGACCCGGTGGACTCCAGGGGAACGATGGCCGGGATAGGCGCAGTGACCGCCGGCGAGCCGGGCTGGGCCCGGGTGATGGGCTGGCGTATCACGGGCTGGGCCTGGCGGGTGAAGCGGTGGGCGGCCTTTTCGGCCTTGAGCGCCGCTTCGAGGGAGTCGGCCACCTTTTTGTAGCGCTCCTGGTCCAGGTGGGACACCGAAACCATGAGGATGAAAAAGCACAACAGCAAGGTGAGCATGTCCGAAAGGGAGACGAACCACGTCCCTTCGTCCTGGTCTTCGCTGCTGCGGCGTTTTTTGAGTTCGGACAGTGTCAGCATGGCGGACTCTCGCCTGGCCCGGGAGCGGGCCCGTTAGGGGACGCGTGCGTGGGAGCGGGGCGCGGCAGACTTCCGTCGCGCGCACGACCGGCGTTTCAGGGCCGCTTGCCGATGGAGGCCCAGCGCCTGGGCGGCAGATAGGCCTTGAGTTTGTCGTAGACGATGGCGGCCGGGGTCTTGTCCTTGATGAAAAGCGTGCCGTCGCGGATGACGCACATGAGCAGCACCCGTTCCTCGATGCGTTTTTCCACTTTCACGGCGATGGGCAAAAAGAGCAGGTTGGAAAGCAGAATGCCGTACAAGGTGGTGGTGAGGGCCACGGCCATGTGCTGCCCCAGGCTTCCGATACCGGCGCCCATGGTTTGCATGAGCCCGATCAGGCCGATGAGCGTGCCGATGAGCCCGTAGGCCGGCGAGAGCTTGGCCATGGTGCGGTAGATGCCGGCCGAGGAGAGTTCCTGCTGATAGGTCTGTTCGATGCGGGTTTCGAGAATTTCCTTGATTTCCTCGCGCGAGTAGCCGTCCACTAGCATTTGCAGGGCGTTTTGCAGGAATTCGTTCTCGATGCCGGGCAAGGTCTTTTCCAGGTGGATTCTCCCCCGGGCCGAGGCCTCGCGCGCGATGTGCACGATTTCTTCGATGTAGTTGCCGATGGGCAGTTCCTCGCGTTTGAGCGCGGTGAGGAAGATGTTGAAGACCCGGGTGACTTCCTTGAGGGGAAAACAGATGAACGTGGAGGCCAACGTGCCGCCGAGCACGATGGCCAGCCCGGGCAGGTTGAGAAACACCCGTACCGAGTCGGTGGCGAAAAAGGTGGCTACGCCCAGGATCACGACGCCTGCGGCGAAGCCGATGACAGTGGCCACGTTCATGAGTGGAGTCCCTTCATGGTCTTAATCTGGGTCAGCAGTTCGTCTTCTATGTCGGCGGCCTCGGCGGGATCAAGCTCGCCCATGCGCGACATTTCGTCTTCGACCACGGAGGCGATCTTTTTGGAAAGCGTGCCCAGGAGTTTCGTTCTGGCCTCGTCGCCCGCCAGGGCGCACAGCACGCCCACCTTGTAGAAGCCCAACCGCGACAGGGCTTCCGTCAGGGTGGCGTTGTCCACGGCCACCACGTCGTCCACGCAGGTCATGTCCTGGGGGCGCAGCCTGGGTCGCCTGGCCTTTTGAAAAGAGGGAAGGCCCTTGGCTTCCGCGAACAGCATGGCCTGGGCCTTGTGGAAAAAGAACACGCTTTCGGGAATTTCCCCGTAGGCGATTTTTTTCAGGATGATTTCCGGGGTGGATTCCACGGCCTTGGCGAAATCGGCCAGGTCGATGAACACCAGGTCCGAGCCGTTGGCGTCCTGCTGTGCCGTTTCCTTGGCCATGTTGCGGGTCACCTGGGCGAAACGGTCGGCGTCCGGAATGACGATCTGGCGCTCCTTGATGAACTGGCCGGTCTTCTTGCGTCCACCGAGTAGGGGATCCTTGCGGTAGTGCGCGCCCAGCACGTCCGACACGTCGATCACGTGCAGCTTGGCCAGCTTGTCGAACACGTCGTCGATCTCCACCTGGGAGACGAGCAGGATGTCCTTGATGGTGCGCGACAGTTCCGCCGACGAAAGCGTGGGCGGTCCGGTCTTGGGTTGGGACGCCTGGGCCGCTCTGTGGCACAGAAGCAGGATGTGGCAGATCGAGGCGAACGTGTTGGCGAAGGGCTTGGGCTCCACCCGGGCCTTGAGGGCGGCCACGCGTTCGGCCAGGTAGGTGGTCATGATCTGCACCGGGCGGGGGCTTTTGAGCAGAAGGGTCTGCAAAAGCGTCTGGTCGAGCGCGAACACCTCGGTATACTCCAGGGCCTCGGCGCAGTCGGTCCGGGTTTCGCCCGAAACCACGCCCATTTGACCGAACATCTTGCCCGGTCCGAGCACGCCCAGGTTCACCCGCCTGTTGCCGGAAAGCCTGTACAGGGCCACGGCGCCCTGTTTCACGAGGTAGGCCTCGCTGCCGACCTGGCCTTCCTTGTAGATGACATGGCCCTTGTGAAAGACCTTGATCTTGTCGGCCACGTCCGGGTTTTTTTTCACGCTGGGCGCCCCCTGCCGGCGTTTTACGCTTTTGCGAAAACGGCTTCCCGTTTTCATGAGGCCCCTACGGGCCGGTGTCAAGGGAACGAGGCCCCTTGAATTCCCGAGCCTGTAACGATAATCGCTTCCCACCGCGATGACAAGGACGAGCCGGCCCCGGCCGGCTGTTTGTCCAAAACCGGCCCCGCGCCGAGAAGGATCGCCATGCCCGCTCCCGCCACTTGCCAAGACGTCAGGGTGCTCTCCGCGAAACCCCACAGCGCGGAAGAAGAAGGCCGCGGCCTGTTGCGCATCGAACTGGAAAACCCCGGTTGGACCGTGGTCCCCGGGCAGTTCGCCATGCTGCGCAGTCCCCGCTTCGGCCAGGACCTCCTCTGGGGACGGCCGTTTTCCATCAGCCGGGCCACCCCCGACACGCTTACCTTCTGCGTCCAGGTGGCGGGGCGCGGCACCGCCCGTCTGGCCGAATTGACCCCCGGCGAGACCGTCACCCTCTGGGGGCCGCTCGGACAGGGGTTCGCCCTGGAACCGGACACGCCGACCCTGCTCGTGGCCGGCGGCGTGGGGCTGGCGCCCTTTGTTCAATACGCCCTCATCCACCCCCGGCCCGAAAACCTCGCCCTGTTTTTCGGGCACAGGGTCGCGCTCGGCTGCTATCCCTTCGCGGAAATCGCCGGCGTGTGCCGGGCCGAATCCTTTCAGGACCAGGGGCCCCGGGATATTCCGCGCCTGATCGCCCGGCTGGAGGCCCTTGTCGCGGACCACGCCGGGGGCCTGGTCCTGGCCTGCGGCCCCACGCCGCTCTTGCGCGCCGTCAAGGATCTGGCCGCGAAATCCGGCGCGCGCGCCCAAGTCAGCCTGGAAAACCGCATGGCCTGCGGCGTGGGGGCCTGCCTGGGCTGCGTGGCCAAGGACGCGGAAGGACACCACGTGCAGACCTGCACCCACGGGCCCGTGTTCTGGGCCGACCACATCACCCTGTAGGAGGGCGAACATGGACCTTCGCGTCGATCTGGCCGGGCTGGGGCTCAAAAATCCCATCCTCACCGCCTCCGGCACTTTCGGCTACGGCCTGGAGTTCACCCCCTACGGCGACTTGAAAACCTTGGGGGGGATCGTGGTCAAGGGCCTTTCCCTCAAACCCCGCGAGGGCAATCCCATGCCCCGGGTGGCCGAAACCCCGGCCGGCATGCTCAACGCCATCGGGTTGCAGAACTGCGGGGTCGAACGCTTTCTTTCCGAGAAGCTCCCCCGGCTCCCTTGGCGCGACACCCCCGTCCTGGCCAACCTGTACGCCTGCGACGCCGACGAATTCGGCGAGCTGGCCTCGGTCCTGGCCGACGAGGACGGCGTGGCCGCCCTGGAAGTCAACATTTCCTGCCCCAACGTCAAAGCCGGAGGCGCGCTGTTCGGCCAAGACCCCGCCCAGGCCGCCAAGGTTACCCAGGCCGTCAAGAAACGCGCCGGGCGCAAGCCCGTGATGGTCAAGCTCTCCCCCAATGTCACCGACATCGCCGCCATCGCCAGGGCCGTGGCCGACGCCGGGGCCGACGCCCTCAGCTGCATCAACACCCTCACCGGCATGGCCGTGGATGTGCGCTCCCGCCGTCCCCGCCTGGCCAATCTGGTGGGCGGACTTTCCGGGCCGGCGGTCAAGCCCGTGGCCCTGCGCTGCGTGTGGCAGGTCTGTCGCGCCGTCTCCATCCCCGTGGTGGGACTCGGCGGCATCGCCACCGCCGAAGACGTGCTCGAATTCATCCTGGTGGGAGCTCGCGCCGTGCAGATCGGCACCGCCAATTTCCTGCGACCGGACACCGCCTTCCGACTGGTTGAACAAGTCGCCGAGCTCATGGCCGAACTCGGCCTGGAACGGTTGGAAGACCTGCGCGGGCGGTTGGAGGTGGAATAGGGCCCGGGAGAGGGAAGAGGCCTCCGGCGGCCAGGGGCGCCGCCCCTGGACCCCGCTGGGGGCGGAGCCCGCCCCCAGCCCCCCGCGAGTGGGTGCGGGAGAGGGGAAAATCCGACCCGTTGTTTTCCTAGCATGTGGGTTCGTTTCGGGAACCTCCTGAACCGGCTTTGCGGTTCAGGAGGTTCCCGAAACCGTGCTTTTCCTCCCTTCCTTTCCTTCGCGCCTGTCCCCTCTCTGGCCCGACCGACCCCTTTTCCGCAGGCGATCGGGGGGTCCAGGGGGAATCATTCCCCCTGGCGGAGGCTGGGGGGCGGAGCCCCCTCTTGACGCTTCCTCTTCTTTCCGTCTCCCCCCTTCCCCACCTCGGTGCCGGTTTGCTTTCCTCGGGCTTGTGGTCTAGAGCATTCGGGTATGGTGAGGGATTCCCGGTGAGTCAGCTTTACAGGTATTTGCCGGCCATGGATCAGGTGCTGGCGCGTCTTTTGTCCGAGCCGGACCTGCGCGGCGCGCCCCGGCCGCTTCTGCGCGACGGGGCTCAGGCCTATCTGGACGACCTGCGTGCAGGCATACGCGCCGGCAAGGTGACGGCGGCGGCCGAGCTCGACAGGGAGAGGCTTTGGCCTGGTCTTTTGCATTTTGTCCGAGAGTACGCGCGTCCCCGGTTTCGCCGGGTCCTGAACGCCACCGGGGTGGTGGCGCATACCAATCTGGGCCGTTCGCTCCTGGCCGAGAGCGCGGCGCGGGCGGCCTACGAGGCCTGCCGGCACTATTCCAATCTCGAATTCGATCTGGCGACGGGCAAGCGGGGCAGCCGCTACAGCCACGTGGAGCGCCTGCTGTGCGCCTTGACCGGAGCCGAGGCGGCCCTGGTGGTGAACAACAACGCCGCCGCGGTGCTCCTGGTGCTGGAGACCCTGGCCAAGGGGCGCGAGGTGGTGGTCTCACGCGGGCAACTGGTGGAGATCGGCGGATCGTTTCGCATTCCCGACGTGATGGCCCGCAGCGGAGCCCTTCTGCGCGAGGTCGGGGCCACCAACCGCACGCATCGGTTCGACTACGAACAGGCTATCGGGCCGGAGACGGCGGCGCTGCTCAGGGTGCACACCTCCAATTTTCGGGTGGTGGGCTTCACCAAGGAGGTCCCCCTGTCGGAACTGGCCGAGTTGGCCAGAGCCCACGGACTGCCGCTCATCGAGGACCTGGGCAGCGGAAGCCTGGAGGACCTGGCCACAGCCGGCCTGCCGGGCGAGCCCCCGGTGCGTCGGGTGGTGGAGTCCGGAGCGGACTTGGTGACTTTTTCCGGGGACAAGGTGCTGGGAGGGCCCCAGGCGGGAATCATTGTGGGCCGGGCCGATTTGGTCGCGGCCGTAAAGCGCAATCCCCTGAACCGGGCGCTTCGCATCGACAAGATGACCTTGGCCGCTCTGGAAGCCACGTTGCGCCTGTATCTTGAGCCTGAACGCGCCCGGCGCGAGGTGCCCACCCTGTCCATGATCCTGGCCGAGCCGGAAGAATTGGCGACCAGGGCCAAGGCCTTGGCCAGGGCGGTGCGGCGCGCGGCCGGAGAACATTTCGCCGTGGCCTGCGCGCCGGGATTTTCCCAAGTGGGCGGCGGGGCGTTTCCTGAGCGGGGGGTGGCCACCACCCTGGTGCGGCTGACGCCGAAACGTCCGGGGCTCACGCCGGACCGGCTGCGCGTCCGCCTGCTTCGGACCGATCCGCCCCTGGTGGGCCGAGTGGAGGACGGAGCGTTTCTGCTCGATCCCCGAACGTTGGACAAAACCGAATATCCCCTGGTCGGGGCCGCGCTGGCTTGCGCCGCCCTGGCGGGCACAGACATACAGGAGGACGCATGAGCGCCGATCTGGAATACGTCGCCAAGAATTGCTGGGAGGTCTACGCCTCTCCCGAACACCGCCAGGCCATGGACGAATTGGCCAAACGCTACGTGGAGTTTCTGACTCGGGGCAAGACCGAACGCGAGGTCACGCGCCTGGTGCGCGGCACGCTGCTGGACGCGGGGTTCGCGGAGTGCGGTCCGGGGGCGTTCTCCGGCCCGGCGTGCTTCCGGGTGTTCAAGGGCAAGTCGGTGTTTATCGCCCGCAAGGGCCGGCGCCCCCTTTCCGAGGGATTTCGGCTCATCGGGGCGCATTCGGACTCGCCCCGGCTCGATTTCAAGCAGCATCCCCTCTACGAGGAGTGCAACGTGTCCCAGGCCAAGACCCACTACTACGGCGGCATACGCAAGTACCAGTGGCTTTCCCGGCCGCTGGCCCTGCACGGGGTGGTGGTGAAGACCGATGGAACTGTGGTCGAAGTGTCCATCGGCGAGGAACCGGCCGACCCCGTGTTCGCGGTGGCCGACCTCATGCCCCACCTGGCCTACAAGCAGGTGGAAAAGAAGGTGACGGAAGCCTTCGAAGCCGAGAAACTCAACGTTATCCTGGGCCACGAGCCTCTGGCGAACGGCGGGGACGAAGAGGCCAAGAGCGGGTCGAAAAATCCCATCAAGGCTCAGGTTCTCAAGTTGCTCAATGAGCGCTACGCCATCGCGGAGGCGGACCTGTTTTCGGCGGAATTGCAGGTGGTGCCGGCGGGTCCGGCGCGTTTCGTCGGGTTGGACCAGGCGCTTATCGGCGGCTACGGACACGACGACCGTTGCTGCGTGTACACCGCCCTGGAGGCCGTCCTGGCCGAGCCGGAACCCGAACACGCCCAGGTGGTGCTGTTTTGGGACAAGGAGGAAATCGGTTCGGAAGGCTCCACCAGCGCCAAGTCACTCTTTTTCGAATACTGCATCGAGGACCTGATCGACGCCTGGGAGCCGGGCGCGCGCCTGTCGCGCGTGTTTGAGAACTCCAAGGCCCTGTCCGCCGACGTGCATGGGGCCATGGACCCGGACTATCAGGACGTGCACGAGAAGCTGAACGCCGCCTACGTGGGCCACGGACCGGCCTTTGCCAAGTTCACCGGCCACCGGGGCAAGGTGGGGGCCAACGACGCCCACCCCGAATACGTGGCCTGGCTGCGCGGCCTGCTGGACGGGGCGGGCGTGCCCTGGCAAATGGCGGAACTGGGCCGGGTGGACCTGGGCGGCGGCGGCACGGTGGCCAAGTTCCTGGCGATCTACGGCATGGACATCATCGACTGCGGCCCGGCCGTGCTGGCCACGCACAGCCCCTTCGAGCTGGTGAGCAAGGCCGACGTGTACGCCACCACGCTGGCCTACAGGGCGTTTTTGAAGAGTTGAAAAAGGGCGGAAAGGAGCGTTCATGCCCGTAATCCTCGGCACGGCCGGCCACATCGACCACGGCAAGACCACCCTGGTGAAGGCCCTGACCGGCATAGACTGCGACCGGCTGGCCGAGGAGAAGAAGCGCGGCATCACCATAGAACTGGGTTTCGCCTTTCTGGACCTGCCCGACGGGCAGCGTTTGGGCGTGGTGGACGTGCCCGGCCACGAGCGATTCGTGAAGAATATGGTGGCCGGGGCCTCGGGCGTGGATTTCGTGGCCCTGGTCATCGCGGCGGACGAGGGGATTATGCCCCAGACCCGCGAGCACCTGGAAATCTGTTCGCTGCTCGGGGTGAAGCGCGGCGTGGTGGCGCTCACCAAGGCGGACCTGGTGGACGAAGAGTGGCTGGCCATGGTCACCGATGAGGTGCGCGTCTTTTTGGCCCCCACGTTTCTCGCCGGGGCCGAGGTGATTCCGGTCTCGGCCCATACCGGCCGGGGACTGGACGCCCTCAAGGCCGAGCTGGTCCGTCTGGCCGTCGAAACCGGCCCGTCCCGACGTTTCGACCTGCCCCGGCTGCCCGTGGACCGCGCGTTCACCATGAAGGGCCACGGCACCGTGGTCACGGGGACGCTCCTGGCCGGCAGCCTGGACGTGGGCCAGGACGTGACGCTCTATCCCGGGGGCCGGTCGACGCGCATCCGCTCGCTCCAGGTGCACGGCCAGCCGGCCCAGCGGGCCCGGGCCGGGCAGCGCACCGCCGCCAATCTCCAGGGGCTGGAGGTGGAAGACGTGGAACGCGGCGACACCCTGGCCCCGCCGGGTTCGCTTTTTCCCTCCACGTCATGGACCGTGGTGGCCACCTGCCTGGCTTCTTCTCCCAGGGGATTGCGCCATCGGGGGCAACTTCACCTGCACCACGGCACGCGCGAGGTCATGGCCAGACTCTACTTTTTCGACCGCGATCGGCTGGAGTCGGGCCAGACCGCCCTGTGCCAGGCGCGTTTCGAAACGCCTCTGGCCGGTGTCTTCGGCGACCGCATGGTCATGCGCGCGTTCTCGCCGCTGCGCACCGTGGCGGGCGCGACCCTGGTCTGCCCGGGCGCGCTCAAGCTCAAGAAGACCTCGCCGGAACTGGCCGTGCTGGCCGCCCTGCCCGAGGCCGCGCCCGAGGACCTGGCGCTCGCGCACTTGCGCCTGGCCGGGCGGGAAGGGGCCTCCTTCACCAGACTGGTGGCCTTTACCGGATTGGGCTCCAGGGACCTGGCGACAACGCTCCAGGATCTGTCCGCCCGGGGCAAGGCCAGCCAGTTCGACCGCGAAAACCGCATGTGGATATCGGGCGAAGTGCTCGACGAGTTGAGCGAACGCATCCTTTCCCGCGTGGACGCCTTCCACAAGGCCAACCCGGCCCGTCAGGGCTTGTCGCGCGGGGAGCTGACCTCGGGATTGCCCCTGACGCTGGCGCCCAAGCTCATGCACTTTCTGCTGGAAAAGCTCCTCAAGTCCGGGCGCGTCGTGCAGGAGCAGGAGCTTTTGCGCGCCAGCTCCCACAGCGCCAGCCTCGGCCTGGATCTGGCCCGGGCCCGCGACGCGGTGCTGGCGGCCTACGAGGCCGGCGGCCTGACCCCGCCCAATCTCAAGGACGTGATCGAGCCGCTGGGACTCACCGCGAAACAGGCCCAGCCGGTATTCAAGCTTCTTCAGGACGAGGGGCGCATCGCCCGCACCAAGGACGACCTCTTTTTCGCGGTCTCGGCTTTGGAGCGGTTGCGGGAACTGGTGCTCGGCTACTTTGCCGATCGCCAGGAGCTCGGCCCCCAGGATTTCCGCGAACTCACCGGTCTGACCCGCAAGTACGCCATCCCTCTGCTCGAATATCTGGACAAGATTCGCCTGACCGTTCGCGTGGGCGACAAGCGTCTGCTGCGCGCCCGTTCCTGACGCGTTCGCGCGATCGACGGGCAGCGGCCGCGACCGTGCTTCTCGGCCGGGCGCGGCGTCAAGCCGGATTGGTGGGCGTGGGCTTTGGTTCGGGGGACGGGGTCTGCGGCTTGCCCGCGGCGTCCAGGCCGAACCAGCGCTCGGCGAAAAGTTCGGCACTCACGGGTTTGGAGAACAGATAGCCCTGTCCGAGCTGGCAGCCGAGTTCAAGGAGTATGGCGCGCTGTTCCTCGGTTTCCACGCCTTCGGCCAGGGTGGTGAGGCCCAGCCCGCCGCCCAGGGCCACGATGGAGCGCACGATGACCTTGTTTTCCGGGTTTGTGGCCAGGTGACGCACGAACTGGAGGTCGACCTTGAGTTCGTCCAGGGGCAGGCGTTGCAGGTAGGCGAGCGACGAATACCCCGTGCCGAAGTCGTCCATGGCCAGGCGAACGCCCATGGAGCGCAAGGCGTCGAGCTTGGAGAGGACGCCCAGGTCGATGTGCAGAAGCGAGGTCTCGGTGATTTCGAGCACCAGTTGGCGGGGTTCGATGCCGTAGGTCTTCAGGCACTGGGAGATTTCGGAAACCAGGTGCTGATTTTCGAGATGGCGTACCGAAAGGTTCACCGACACCGAGGGGGCGGCCGTTTTGGGGTAGCGGCTCCGCCAGTCGGCCATGTCGCGGCAGGCCCGGTCCAGTACCCAGCGTTCCAGGGCGGTAATGCGACCGGACTGTTCGGCCAGGGGGATGAATTCGCCCGGCATGACCAGGCCGCGTTCGGGGTGGTTCCAGCGCACCAGGGCCTCGGCCCCGGCCAGGAGTCCGCTCTGCAGGTCCACGATGGGTTGGTAGTGGAGAAACAGTTGGTTTTCGGCCACGGCGGAGTCCAGGTTCTGTTCCAGGCGTAGCCGGCGTTCGGTCTCCGCGAGCATCTTGGGCACGTAGACCTGAAAGCGTCCGCCTCCGCGCGCTTTGGCCTGGTACATGGCGATGTCGGCCTTGCGGATGAGGTTTTCGGGCGTGTCCCCCCCGCCGGAATCCAGGAGCATGCCCACACTCACGCTCAAGCGCGCCTCGCGGCCGTCGGAGATGGTGAGGGGGGACTTCATGGATTCCATGATGCGACGCACCACCCGGGTGACCAGCCGGGGGCTGGCGATCTCTTCGAGCAGGATGACGAATTCGTCCGCCCCGTAGCGGGCCACGGTGTCGAGTTCGCGCACGCTTTCCACCAGGCGGGCGGCGGTCTGGCGCAACACCTTGTCGCCGGCCAGGTGTCCCAGGCTGTCGTTTATGGTCTTGAAGCGGTCCACATCCACGAAAAGCACGGCGAAACGGAAGCCTTCCAGGCGCTTGGCCCGGGCCTGGGCCTGGCGCAGACGCTCCACGATGAGGTTGCGGTTGGGCAGGCCGGTCAGGGCGTCGGTCAGGGACATGGATTCAAGCTGGTCTTCGAGCACCTTGCGCCGCGAGATGTCGCGCTCGATCCCCCGATACCCGACGAGCGCGCCCGAGGCGTCCAGGACGGGCACGCCATTGACCACTGTGCGCACCTGGCTGCCGCGTTTGGTCCGGCGACGGACTTCCATCTCTCGGATGGGGGCCTTGCGGGCGTGGAGGGAACGCAGCTCCACGGCGGCCGTTTCGTATCCCTCCCCGGCCATGAGGGAAAGGAAGGGCCTGCCGATCATCTCTTCGTGGCTGTAGCCCAGAATGTCCTGAATCCGGCTCGAACAGTAGGTATAGGCTCCGCCGGCGTCTGTTTCCCATATCCAGTCGGCCATGCTGTCGGCTATCTGGCGGAAGCGTTCCTCACTGGCGCGCAGGGCGGACTCGGCCCGGTCGCGCTCGGTCTGACGCTTTTCCAGCGTGCGGGCCATGGAATCCACGGCTTCGGCCAGGGTCCTGGTTTCGGTCACGCCGCAGGGCGCTCCGGTGCGGGCTTCCAGGTCGCCCTGTCCGATGCGTTGGGCGGTTTCTGCTATCCGGCGCAGGGGCAGCACGAGCAGGTTTTCGCCGATCATCCAGGCCATGGCCAGGGCCAGCATGCCGGCCAGGGTCAGGAGGGCCATGTTGCGTTGCACAGCGGCCAGGGCTTCGCGCCCCATGAAGGCCTTGGGCGTGGAGACCACCAGGTACATGTACGGCGACGTTTCGCCGTGCAGGCGCAATTTGGCGTAGGCGTAGACACGCACGGTGTTGTCCGATCCGCGGGCTTCGTAGAAGCCCTGGTCGTTTGGCATGGAGGCGCATTTCCACACGCTGTAGGCGGTCAGGGACTTGCCCGGCTGGGGGGCGCTGGCGCTGACGGGCTTGCGGGAAATGCGCACGCCGTCGCCGTCGATGATGGAGAAGATGGCCTGGGGCGGGAGTTCCAGCGCGCCGAAGAGCCTGTTCAGGCTCGATATCCGTAGCCCGGCGGTCAGGACGCCCTGCACTTGCCCGGCGTCGTCGAGAATGGGATAGACAAAGGGCAGGATCGGTTCGCCCGTGACCCGGGAAATCATGTACCGTCCGCATGTGAACCGTCCCGTGGTCATGGCGCGGCGGACGAAGGGGGAGTCGGAAAAGTCCCGGATTTCGCTGTGCGAGGCCGAGGCCGTCATTTCGCCGTCGGGGCGAAGTAGCAGGGCGTTGCTCAAAAGCAGGTTTTTCGACCGCACCCGGTCGAGGATTTCGGCGGACTGGGCCGGATCCATGGAGCGGATCGGAGGCAGCACGGACAGAGTGGTGAGGATGCGTTCGATGCTGAAGGCGGTTTCGGCCAGGGTGTGGGCCAGGGACTCCACCAGGCGCAGGGAATCGTCCGTGCGTTCGGCGAGTATGCGCTCGCGCAATTCCATCCCGGAATACCCGATGATGGCCAGGGCCGGCAAAACGGCCAGCAGCACCAGAAAGATCAGGCTGGTGCGCAGGGAGCGATTCAACGGAGCGCGCATGGACCTGGTGGCGAAAGGATTCTGTTGTGGAGTTCGTCGGGTGGATTGTCTATAGACGAATGGATACGTCCGGAGGCGGGCAAGGCGGGTGCAACCGTGAACATTTCAATATTTTGAAGGGAGAAAGCGGTGGAGTCAAGGCAAAAATTCAAGGAGTTATGAGACGGTGACCAGAAAGGAACGCCTTTTCATAGAAATACTGAATATAAAGGGGGTCGAAATCGTTTCCGAGCGTTTGCTTTCGAAGACTTCGCATACAAGGCGGACGAAACGAAAAAACGGCTTCGGCGCTGCACCGAAGCCGTCGCGGTTGTTGGAAGAACAATTCGACGACCGGACTACACGGCGATGATATCGAGTTCGGGCGCGCGTTCGAGCACCCCGTGTTCGGTCAGCAGGGCGAAGAACGTGCGCAGGCCGGCCTGCTCTTCCGCGCCCAGGTCATAGCTTAGGCATTCGTAGTAGCGGCGCAGATCGGCCTTGGTCATGCCGGTGGCCGCCGGACTGGTCAGCTCGACCACTGCGTCCACCGCGGCCACGCCGGCCTCCTTGGCGCGCACCATCAGGCGGCAGGCTTCGGCCACGGCGTCCGGTCTGGCGGCGCAGGCCTCGCGCCGGGCCACCCAGACTCCGAACACGAAGGGCAGTCCGGTCATTTCCCGCCAGAGTTCTCCCAGGTCGAGTTGCCAGGGAAAATCCGCGTGTCCGCGCAGGCTGAGCGCCTCGTCTCCGATGGCCAGCACGGCCGGGGCCGAATCTTCGGCGGCCAGGGCCTCGCGCACCGTGGCGCTGGCGATGCGGTAGGCCGGGCGCACGTGGTAGAGCTTGTCCAGGAGCACGCGCAAGAGCGTCGCCGAGGTGTGGGTTTCGGCGGTGACCAGGATGGTCTTGTCCCCCAACTCGCGCGGATCGACGCGGCTGAGCAGCAGCACGCTCTTCACCGGCCCCCGGCTGCCGATGGCCAGGTCCGGCATGAGGCGGTAGAGTTCGGGATGGCGGCCGTATTCCACGCACGACACCGAGGACATGTCCAGCCCGCCGGAGCGGATGAGATCGTTCAAGACCGCCGGCGGACCGGCGGTGAAGGCGAAATCGTGGGGCATCCAGCCGGCTTCGAGGGGGTGGTAGATGGGCAGGACGTTTAAGTAGCTGATGCGCCCGAGGCGCAGGGGGGAAGCGCTCACAGGAACCTCCGCTGGCACGGGCGAATGCCCGCGCATACGGACGCGGGAGTCGGGAGCTCCCGCGTCCGTCGGTTGAAGATGGTTGCGGACGGCTCGCCTCAGGAGCGGGGCCGATCCTCCAGGATGGTATAGTCCATGGCCCGCCTGGCGGGGCGAAATCCCGCGCGCTCGATGGCCCGGCGCACGCCCGCTTCGTCCATGCGGAAGCGCACTCCGGCGGCGGCCACCACGTTTTCCTCGATCATGGTGGAGCCGAAGTCGTTGGCGCCGAACCAGAGCGACACCTGGGCCACGTCCTGTCCCATGGTCACCCAAGAGGCCTGAAGGCTCGCGAAATTGTCCAGCACGAGGCGCGACAGGGAGAGCACGCGCAGATATTGCTGGGGCGAGGCCTTGGCGCCGCCGAGCACCGTGTTGTCGGGCTGAAAGCTCCAGGGGATGAAGGCCGTGAACCCGCCGGTCTCGTCCTGCAGGGCGCGCAGGTGGAAGAGGTGTTCCAGGCGCTCCTCCCAGGTTTCCACATGGCCGAACATCATGGTGGCGGTGGTGCGAAGTCCTTGGCGGTGGGCCTGGCGCATGACCTCGAGCCATTCGGCCGTGGAGCACTTGCGCGGGGCGATTTCGGCCCGCACCCGGTCGGAGAGGATTTCCGCGCCGCCGCCCGGTATGGAGGACAGTCCGGCCGCCCGCAGCCGTTCGATGACCTGGGCCACGTTCAGTCCGGCTTGGTGGGCGAAATAGGTGATCTCGGGCGGGGAAAAGGCGTGGATGTGCAGTTGGGGATATTTGGCGCGCAGAAAGCGCAGCATGTCCTCGTAGTAGTCGACGCCCATGTCCGGGTTGTGGCCGCCCTGCAACAGGATCTGGAATCCGCCCAGGGCCAGGGTCTCCTCCACCTTGCGGCACAGTTCGTCGCGCGACAGCACGTAGCCGCCGGGCATGTCCGGGGCCTTGAAAAACGCGCAGAACTTGCATCCACACTGGCAGATGTTGGTGGAGTTGATGTTTCTGTCCACCACGTAGGTGACCACGGGCTCGGGGTGCTTGGCCAGGCGCGCGGCGTGAGCCAGGCGGCCCAGGTCGTGCAGGTCGGCCCGGTTGGCCAGGGTCAGGGCCTGGTCGAAGGATAGACGCTCTCCCGCCTGGGCCGCGTCCAGGGCGTTTCGCAGTTCGGGGCTCGGGGCGTTCAGGACGTTCTCAGGCATGGCTGGCCTCCGTGGCTTCGCGGAACAGACCGTCCCGACGTTTGGGCGTGAACCCGCAGGAGCGGATGGCCGCTTCGAGTTCGGCCACGGAAAGCTCCTGCGCGGACTGGCTGCCCGCGTCGTGTCCGATGCGCTCCTCCACCACGGTGCCGTCCAGATCGTCGGCCCCGTAGGAAAGACACAGCATGGCCAGCTTGACCCCCAGCATCACCCAGTAGGCCTTGATGTGGTCGAAGTTGTCGAGCATGAGCCTGGCCAGGGCCGTGGTCTTGAGCGCGTCCTGGGCGGTGGGGCCGCTGGCGGATTCGCCCAGGGGGTTGGCTCCGGGCAGGTAGGGCAGAGGGATGAAGCACTTGAACCCGCCGGTCTCGTCCTGTTGGCGGCGCAGGGCGTCGAAGTGCTCCAGGCGTTCCTCCAGGGTCTCCATGTGGCCGAAGAGCATGGTGGCGTTGGTGGCCAGCCCGGCCCGGTGGGCCTTGCCCATGACCGAAAGCCAGCGCTCGCCCGAAATCTTGGCCGGGCACACCTTGGCCCGAACCCGGGGCGAGAACACCTCGGCCCCGCCGCCGGGCATCATGTCCACCCCGGCCTGGCGCAGGGCCGTGAGGGCCTCGGACTCGTCCATTCCGGCCAGGTCGGCCAGATGCGCCACTTCCACGGCGGTGAGCGCCTTGATGGAGGCGTCGGGATAGGCCTGGCGCACCCGGCGGCAAAGCTCCAGGTAGTAGTCAAGGCCCAGGCTCGGGTGACAGCCGCCCACGATGTGCACCTCGTCGAGGTGGCCGAAGGCCGTCAGTTTGGCCAGCGCGTCTTCCACCGTGAGCACGTAGGCGCCTTCCTGGCCCTCGCGGCGGCGGTAGGCGCAGAAGAGACAGTCGTTGACGCAGATGTTGGTGGGGTTCACGTGCCGGTTGAGCACGTAGTGGGTCACGTCGCCGTGGCGGCGGGTGCGCGCGTGATGGGCCAGGGCGCCGGCCAGGTGGGGACCGGGCGAGCGGTACAGGGCCAGGCCGTCGGCCAGGCTCAGGCGCTCCCCGGCCAGGACCTTGCGGCAGGCGTCGCCCAGCCCGTGGCGGTCGTAGAGGGCCGTATCAAGCATGAATTCCTCCTTGGGCCAGTCCGGCGGCAAGCATCCGGGCCAGCCCGCTAGCCGCGCCGGCGAGCGCGCGCGGATCGTCGTCCCCGGGAACGCCCACGCCTTGCGCGCCGCCAGCCGCCTGGGCCTGGATGAACCGGTCCAGGGCCGCGTCGAGCAGGAACACGGCCAGGGCGGTGTCCAGGGTTTTCGGCAATTCTTCCGAGGCCTTCGCCTCTTCCACAAAGGGCGTGAGAAACTTTGTCGACAGGGCGCGCACCTGCCCGAGGTAGCGCCTGCGCAGGGGAAAGTCGTCGTTGAAAAGCATCTTCAGGTGAATGCGGTACACCACCGGGTGATCCTCGACGAAACGCGCGCCCACCAGAAACAGCCGTTCCAGCCGTTCGGCCAGGGGCCGCCCCCGGGTTTCGTCGCGCGCGGTGCGCAGAAATCCCGCGAAGCGCTCCACCGATCCGGCGAACACGGCGGAAAATAGTCCCTCCTTGTTGCCGAAGTACTTGAATATAGATCCCTTGGCGATGGACAGCGTGGCCGACAGGCGGTTCATGCTCGCCCCGTTGAAGCCGTGGTCCGCGAACTCGCGGCCGGCTTCTTCCAGCACGCGGCGCTGTTTTTCCGGGTCGATATTTTGAAAGGTGGTTCTTGCTTCCATGGGGGTGTCCGGGTAGGGTGACCGGGTGGTCATCGTCTATCCCCAAGCGCACGCCGCGTCAACAGGAGTCGCCATGAAACCCGAACTGAGCCTGGGCATTTCGCCGTGCCCCAACGACACCTTCATCTTTCACGCCCTGGTCCACGCCCTGGCCCCCAAGGATCCCGGATTTCGCCTGGAGCGCGTGGTCATGGACGACGTGGAGAACTTGAATGGCCTGGCCGCCAGGGCCGAACTCGACATCGTGAAGATTTCCGTGGCCGCTCTGGCCCAGGCCGCCAGCGACTACGTGGTCTTGCCCAGCGGGGCGGCCCTGGGGCGGGGCTGCGGCCCCCTGTGCGTGGCCCGGGCGGACCGCGACCCGGCCGCGGCGCCCAGGACCCTGGCCCTGCCCGGCGCGCACACCACCGCCGCCCTGCTGGCCGAAATGGCCGGGACTCCGGGCGAGCGCGTCTATTTGCGCTACGATCAGGTCATGCCCGCGGTCATGGCCGGAGAGGTCGAAGCCGGGGTGCTCATCCACGAAGGGCGTTTCACCTACGCCGACCACGGCCTGACCTGCCTGACGGACTACGGCCAGTGGTGGGAGGACCGCTTCGGCCTGCCCCTTCCCCTGGGTGTCATCCTGGCCCGGCGCTCGCTCGGGGCGCAAACCATCGCGGCCGTGGGCCGGGCCATTCGCCAGAGCCTGTCCCACGCCTACGCCCATCCCGAAGACAGTGCCGGGTTCATCGCCGAAAACGCCCAGGAACTCTCGCCCGAGGTCACAGCCAGCCATATCGCCACCTTTGTCACGGACTTCAGCCTCGATCTGGGACCCGAAGGACGGCACGCCATCGCCGCCCTGGCCGACGCCGCCTTCCGCATGGCCGGGCGGCAGGCCCCGGCTGGCGGGTTGTTCGCGTAGAAAGGGAGGGGCCAGGATCGTCCGCGCCGTCGGCTCGGTCCCCGGATCGGCCCTGTTTCCCGCGAGCGCGGGCCGGGGCGGCGAAGATACGCGCTCTTGCTTTTCCCTCTCACTCGGCCAGGCGCACGTCGGCCAGCAGCGCCGTGACAACCTTGCGGTGCGCGGTGGGGAAGGTGAGGCTGTCGAAGGCCTGTCGCGTGATCCAGCGATGGGCCACGGCTTCTTCGAGGTCCAGGCGGGGGGTGGGGTGGTCGGGCAGGTCGCCCGGCAGATCCAGAAGAAAGGCGTGCAGGGTGAGGCGGTAGCGCGTGTAGGCGTGCTTCACCACGGTGAGCTTGCCGGCGATGGCGGCCTCGAATCCCGTTTCCTCCCGCACCTCGCGCAGGGCTGTCTGTTGCGGGGTTTCGCCCGGCTCCATCTGTCCGCCGGGGAATTCCCACAGTCCGGCCCAAATGCCGTGGGGCACGCGTTTTTGCACGTAGAACAGGCCCTTGCGGGCGATGACTCCCACGCCCATGCCGATGGGAATGATGGTCTTGGCCGGGGCTTTGACCGGCAAGTCCAGGGCGAGGTTTCGCGCCTTGGCCAGGCAGCTTGCGGCCAGGGGACAGGCGCGACAGTCGGGATTGCGCGGTCGGCAGACGAGCGCGCCCAGTTCCATGAGGGCCTGGTTGAAGTCCCGGGCGCGGCCCGGCGGAATAAGCCCGGCCGCCAGGGAGCGCAGGACTCGCTTGCCTTCGGGCGTGGCCGGGGGCGTGGTCAGGGCGTAGATTCTGGCCAACACGCGCTCGACGTTGGCGTCCACGGCCGGGGTGTCGGCGTTGAAGGCCACGGAGGCCACGGCTCCGGCGGTGTAGGCCCCGATACCGGGCAGCTTGGCCAGGGCCTCTGGGGACCGGGGAAGTTCCCCCTGCAGGTCGTGGGCCACGATGCGGGCGGCCTTGAGCAGGTTCCTGGCCCGGCCGTAGTAGCCCAGTCCCTCCCAGAGTTTGAGCACGGCGTCTTCGCTGGCCCCGGCCAGGGCGAACACGTCGGGGAAGGCGGAAACGAAGCGGTTGTAGAACGCCACGGCCCGGTCCATCTGGGTCTGCTGGAGCATGGTTTCCGAGAGCCAGACCCGATAGGGATCGTAGTCGCCGCGCCAGGGCAGGTCGCGGCTGTTGGCGGCGAACCAGTCGAGCAGCGGGCCGGAGAGTTCCTCGCGGCAAGGGCCGGGGGGCGGAGGGACGGGAGGTTGGGCGGACGAGCGTTCCGACATGTTCGCCATGATACCCCGAAGCCGGAAGGGAGTCGAGCGGGGGCTTGGGCTTCGGGGAGCCGTGTCGAGGGCCGGGCTCGCGGAGGGGGAGGCCGCGAGCCCGGACCCCGAGGGGAGTGCGGGGAGAAGGTGGAACGGTGGGCGATGGCCAGGCAGAAGTGGTGGGGGGGACTACTTCTCGATGACGGCCCAGACGATCACCAGGGCGAAAAAGCCGTAGGAAAGCAGAGTGGAAAAGCGTGTGCGCGTGTTCATGCGGGTGACCTCCTTGCGACGGACGAGCGCGGGGCTCGGGTCGGGGATATTTCGATTCGGACAGGGGGGTGGCCACATCCCTCAACAGGGCAGACGGTTTGCGGGTCGGGGCGGTTACAGGAACGCCGGACGTCTTTTCATTCCCCATGGGAGGGCTTATGTTGGAAAGGCGTCGGCCAAAGAGGTCGAGGGCGCGTGTTTCGGCCGCGCGGGCGTTCTCCCCGACGCCCGGAGCCGGCGCGCTTGGCCCGGTTTCGTCGTCCGTCCGGGCCGTTTTTCCCGCTCGGGCTGACGCCGCCCCGGCTCCTTCGCCGCGTGGCGAACCTTCGCCAGCAAGGACAACCCCATGCGCAAGCTTCTGCTTTCGGCTTCCCTGGCGGCGTTTTTGGCCGTGGGTGCGGCCCAGGGCCAGTGCCAGGATTTCAGGGGACAACGCTACGCCGACCCGGCGCCCGTTCCGGTCGCTCCGGGGCCGGGGCCCGATCCCAGACTGCATCCGCAAAGTCCCCCACCCGAACCGCGTCCCCACAAGACACCGGTGATGCGCTATCGCTATTATCCGGCGGTGAACATCTACCTGGACCCCTTGACCGGGTTGTATTGGTCCGCCGGACCCGGCGGGTGGGCGCTTGGTCCCCTGCCTCCGGGCGTGCCGCCCCATCGCCTGGGACGCCCGGTGACGATTTGGGGCGAAGAAGGCCGTCCCTGGCGCCGGATGGACCCCAGGTAGGTTCGGTGGGCGGGAAAATTCGGCTTTTGCGGAAACAAGAAAGGGATGCCGTCGGCATCCCTTCTTGAAGGCTCGCGCCGGCCGACCGCAGGGGGGGAGGGGGAATGAGCCGGCCGGCTCGAGCGTACGTCGGACGCTGGGTCGTCCGCCAAGGCGCCGCGGAAAGGACCGCGCGCCAAAATGGTTCAATCGGGAAAAACAATCCCCTTGGCGGCGCAGCACTCGGTGAATGCCTTTTTGAAGTCCGGTGTGGAGACTCTTCCCAATATGAGTTGATTTTCCAGTTCCAGGTTACGCTTGAGTTCCTGGGGATCGCACTTGAGCAGCTTGCGCAGGCCCAGCAGCATGGAAGTGGGGCGCAGGCTTTGGGCCTTGGCCATTTCCAGGGCTTCTTGTTCCAGGTCCTTGCGTGGGACAATGCGGTCCACCAGACCCAGTTGCAGGGCTTCTTCGGCGGAAAAGGCGCTCCATTGCAGAACCTCGGCCGCCTTGCGCACGCCAAGCAGGCGCGACATGAAATACGCGCCCCCGCCCTTGCTGATGAGCCCCACTTCGGCGTTGGAATTTTCGAACACCGTGTCCTGGGCCACGATGCGATAGTCGTAGGCCAGGCTGACGTTCAGGGCGAAGAGCGAAACATTGCCATGGTCGGCGTGGATGGTCACCGCGTTCAGCGAGGACAGGGTGAGCACATAGGTGTTGACCAGGTTGAAAAAGCGTTCGATGAACTTGGCCGAATCCTTGGCCTGGAGCACATTGTGCAAAAAGGTGGCCGACTCGGCGAAGCCGGGCTTGATGTCCGAGCCGAGGGAGACCATGGTCCGGAAACCGCCTCCGTGCAGGATGGCGTTGAGCTTTTCGTAAAACGCGAACACCCTGCGCACGTCGTAACAGAGATTGAGCAGGTGCTGGTTCCAGCGCAGCACCAGCATGTCGTCGCTTTCAAAGGATGCGACGAAGGGATCGACGTATTCGAGGCTGTCTGGAATGCTCATGGACCCTCCCGGGGGTTGAGGAAGAATGCGGTCGCCGCGTCGCGGTCGCCAAACGTCACAAACCCAGCATGCCGCAGGTCCCTTCGACCGCGGCCCTGGTCAAGGCGCGCAGAAGCTCCGGGCTGTCGGCCCGGCCTCCCATGTGGTTTTCCAGAAAAGCGGCTTCGCGACCGTAGACGGTCATGAGCGCCAGAAGGCTCACGGCCAGGGTTTGGGCTTCGAGGCTCGCTTCGGGGGCGGCGCCGGCCGCCACGGCCAGGCGTTCCAGCACGTTAAGTACGGGACGGGCCACCTGCCGGTACACCTGATCCGCGGCCCTGGAACGGGTGAGTTGTTCCTGCTGGAAGAGCCTGTTCAGCAGGCGCATGCGTTTGGTCTCCACCGACGCGGCGACGAACTGGGCCACCGCTTGGCGCAGGGTCCGTCCGAGGGTGTTCCTGTCGGCGGCGGGCGGACCGAGAACGGGTTCCATGGCGTTGAGAAAAGTCTGGCAAATGCGGGAGAATTCCCGCACCATTTCGTTCACGGCTTCCTGATGCAGGCCGGACTTGTTCTGAAAATGAAAGCCTATTCCGGCATGATTCGCGCCGGCGGCCTGGGCGATGGCTCGGGTGGAGACCGCCTTGTAGCCGTGCTCCGCGAACAGGACGATGGCCTCTTCGAGGAGCCTTCGTCTGGTGTCCTCCCCTCTTGGGAGCGCCAGTCTGTCGGACGTGGGCATGGGACGGCTTCCGGGTTGGTGTCTGATTCCTGGGAGGATCATATTCATCCAAATGGTTAAGTCAAGCGGATGACTGACAAGGAGGCCGTTTCTCTCCTTGTGGACAAGGCCGATGGAGCGTGAAACCGACTCCTGTCGGAAGCCCCCTCCCGACGCCCATGCGGTCGGGCGTTGCTCCTGACGAAGCGGCCTTGCTTTCGTGGCGAATCCCGCGAAGAGGCCTGGGAAACCCCCTTGTAGGAGGGAGGAACCCTATGGTATTCTTTTGTTATAACGTTTGTAGGTGGTTTCGCAATCGCCAGGAATGAGTTTTTCTATGGATAAACAAGCCGGAGAGCAGGGGAAAAAAGGCCTTCATTTCGCACGCCTTGTTATGCTTTGCATCATAGTTGCCGCAGTTGTGTCGCTCGCCTCGGGGTGTTCCTCGATGAACAGCGAGAAAAATGCCGATGTTGTAGTCAAGGACGCGGCTGACGTGGCCAAGCTCGAAAAGATGGAAACCGGGTTGGAGCTCACCCGGAAGGACGTCGCCAACAATCCCCGTCTTACCGTTCTGGATGGAACCGTTATCGAAAAGTTGCCGGAATACAGAATTGGACCCGGCGATATACTCGAGGTGGTTTATCACATCAACTACACAAAATCGGACGAGAATTACCGCCTGCAGGTGCAGGACAGAATAAACGTGCTGTTTCCTTTCAATCCCCAGTTCAATGCGTCGGCCGTGGTGCGAACCGACGGCCTGGTCACCCTGCCCCTGGTGGGAGAGGTGATGGTGGAGGGCGCGACCCCCCTTCAGGTGCAGGAAGTGCTTGCCCAGAAGTATCGAAAATATATACTTAATCCAAAACTTTCGGTTTCGCTTGAGGAATCGAACGTCAAGATCGAGGAACTCAAGCGGGCCGTCACCACGGCTTCGCGCGGGCAGAGCAAGACTTCCCCGGTGGCGCCGGACGGCACGGCGGGCTTTCCCCTGGTGGGAAACATTCGGGCCCAGGGCCTGACCGTGCGCCAGTTGGAAAAGGTTCTCAGCGAAAAATACAACTCCATGGTCAAAAACCTGCAGGTGAACTTGATCCTGAACGAAATACACTACTCCAAGTGCTACGTTCTGGGCGAGGTCGACCGGCCCGGCGTCTATCCGATGCCTGGACGCGAATCCCTGCTGGCGGTCATGGCCAGGGCCGGCGGCATCCGCACCACGGCCAACCTGAGCAATGTGATCATCTTCCGCAACGACGGCCTGGACCGGCCCATGGCCATCAAGGTCGACCTTTCCGAGACCACGGACAAGGCCCTGTCGGCCACCAACATCACGCTGCATCCGGCGGATATCGTCTATGTGCCCAAGGGAGCCATCGACAACTTTAACGACCTGGTGAACAAGATCTTCACCAAGGGGCTCTACACCATCGTTCCGTTCTCGTCCTCGGTGTCGGCCACCTATGACTTGCGCAACACCTACAATGTCGGCGGCTCCACCATCACAACCCCTTGACCCGGACGACACGATCCGGCGTTTTCACCAACGGGAAGGCACAACATGGCTTCGGTGATCATCTCCGAAAGAACATACATGCAGAGCTTCTTCAGGGAGTTCACCTTCGTCGTCTTCTATCACAAGAAAACGGTGATGGTCTCGGCCGCTGTTTGTTTCGCCATATCGTTGTTGCTTGCCGTCCTGCTGCCGCCCATTTACAGCGCTTCGGCCAAATTCATCGTCTCGTCGTATTCGCAGCAGCTCGATCCGCTGCAGCAGGACCGCGATTACGACCTGAAGAACAAGATGGTGCGCATTCTGCAAAACCAGAAGGAAATAATTTTCTCCAACCCGGTCCTGCAAAAGGCGGTGGAAAAGGTCCTGCCGAACGCCACCCCGAAGCAACAGGCCGAATTCATGGACCAACTGCGGCATTCTGTGAAGGTCACCCCGCCAAAGGGCGAGAGTTTCGAGGGGTCCAACGTCTTTTATCTCACCTGCGAGGCCAAGAGCCCCGCCCGGGTCAAGGAAATCGCCCAGGCCTTGGCCGACAGCTATCTGAACGCCTCGGGGGACTTTTCCCGGTCCAAGGCCGAATATTCGTACGAATTTTTCCGCAAGCAGGTGGATCAGTTGCAGGACACGTTGCAGCGCAAGGCCGTCAAACTGCGCGAATACGAGACGGCCAACGCCCAGGACCTGGTGGACATCCTGAACCTCGAATCCGGCAAGGCCAACCTGGAAGTGGGGCCGCGCGCCCTGCTCACCGAGGCCACCCGCAACAAGCAGCGTCTCGAACAGGAACTGCTCGCCACCAACGTGTTGGTGAAGAGCCTGGAGGCGGGGCTCAAGGACCGCGAAATGCCCCTCCTGCTGCCTGAAATGGAAGTCTCCGGCCGGGCCATCACCTCGTACCGCAACAAGGTGGCCCAGTTGCAGTTGCAGATAAACGAAATGCGCACGCAATACACCGAGGCGTTTGACCCGCTTAAGGCTCTGGTCAAAGAGTTGGGCATGACCGTGAAGCTCCTGCGCGACGAGGTCAGAACCTACATCGATGCCAAAAAGCTGGAAGCCTCGGCCCTGCAAAGCCGCATCGACGAAAACGACAAGCAGATTTTGCGCTATGAGGCCAAGATAGCCGAAACCGCCCAGCAACGGTCCACCTACGAGGCCCTCAAGCAGGACTACGCCCTGGCCAACCAGGCCTACTCCGAAGCCCGAAACAAGATGGAACAGGCGCGGATGGCCTCTTCCGTCAATCAGGACGTGCAGAACATCACCATTGTGGAGCAGCCCGTCGAGCCGCTCAAACCGGTGAAGCCCAATCGCGTGCTCATCGTCCTGCTGGGACTGGTCGGCGGTCTCTTCACGGGCGTGGCCGTGGCTCTTGGCGTCGACTACTTCGACCACACCATCAAAACGCCCGAGGACATCGAACGCTACCTCGAAGTCCCGGCGGTGGGCTCCATCAGTCACATCGGCGTCTGAGGAACACGGGCGCATGACCATTGCCTTTATTCTCCTGATCGGCTTTCCCGTCGTGGCCATTTTTCTCATGGCCAGTTTTTCGCCGCGTTTCGGCCTGACCAGGCGGTACGTGCGCGTCTCCAGCATGTTGTTCGCCGCCTGGCTCGTGGCCACGGTGATTTTTTCCCCCTACACCATGGTGTTGCAAGTGGGCGGCCTGCCCGACATCACCCTGGAGCGCGGGCTGCTCGTGGTCATCTTTGTGATCGTGTGCATGCGCCTGTACCGGCACGACCTGCTCCAGGGGCAGAGCAAGCAGATCGAAGCCCTCATGGTGTTGTTTTGCGTCATTTGCATCATCTCCATGGCCCGTTTCGGGTTCCTTGAGGCCTATTCGGCTTTTTCCAGGCCGTCCTTTGTCTTCATGAGCGGGTATCTGCTTCCGTTTTTGAGCTTCGTTTTCACAAAATACATGCTCGACAACGAGGACGACCTGCTGGTCGTGTTCAAGGCCTTGTTCTGGCTGGGGGGATACCTGACGATCACCGCGTTTCTGGAGCGATCAAGCTTCAAGTACCTGGTGTGGCCGGCCTACATCGTCGATCCGGCCGTGAGCACGCTGCATCTGGACAGGGCCAGGGGACCGTTTCTCAACGCGGCGTTCAACGGCGTGGCCTTGAACGTGGCCTTTCTGTGCGGGTTCCTGGTCTATCCCACCCTGCGCGGGGCCAGACGGTGGGCGTACGTGGTCATGATGATTCTCATGGTCGGGGCCATCTACCTCACGCGCACCCGGTCGGTGTACATTCATTTTCTTTTTACCGGCTTGGCCCTGGTCACCGTTTACCGTCACCGTCTCTCCCTGTGGAGAATCCTGCCCGCGGCCGTTTTGGTCCTGATGATTCTGATCGGAACCCATCTGGACAAGCTCATGTCCAGCGACCGCCTGGGAGGCGGCATTGGCCAGATGACGGAGGTGTATATCCGTCTGGCCCTGGCCGAGAAGTCGCTCAACCTGTTGAGCGAACACCCCTTCGGCGGAGTGGGCCTGGCCCAGTTCAAGACTTCGTCCCTGTTCACACCGGAGATCTTCGAATACCAGCACAACCAGCTCATCGGCATTGCCGTGGAACTGGGGCTGCCCGGCGCGTTCGTCTATCTGGCCATTCTTCTGACCATTTTCGTGCGCATCGCCAAGCTGGTCGATTACATCCCCGCGGCGGGGATGCTAGGCCCCAACATGGTCCTGGTTTTGGCCCTGCTTCTGATGGTCAGTCTCTGGAATGCGGTTTTTGTCGAACCCACCATGCACCTTTTCGTGTCGACGAGTTTTTTCGTGTTCGCCGGCATCATCGACCAACTCTACAATCGGTACGTGCTCAGACGCCTGTGAACCAGGCGCGGCCGCCTGGGGACACTTCCGTTTTGCCGCTGTGTTTCGGCAGGGCCGATCCTTTTCGGAGGCGAAGGCCCCTTCGGCACGGTTTCCTCTGGCGTCTTGCCGGCGAGTGCTTGCGGGGGCCCGCGCGAAACGATGCTCCGCAGGACTGCTCCCCCTGAGACTGCCGCCCGGATCGTTGCCCGGGCCGCTCTCCACGTGGGACCGATTGCCGTTACCTGCCCGCCCAAAAAGGCGATTCGTGCAGCCTGTTCAAAAAACGTGCTGGCAAGGCGCGCAAAAAAGTCAAGCCCGAAGCGGAGTTGGCATCCGTTGAGGGGTTGTGTTTTCCGCAGTAACGCGGCCAGCAAGGATTTTTCAATAGGTTAGAGCAGGTTGTACAGATACTTGGTCAGGTTGAAGAGCAGGATCGCATGGATGATGGCGAGCAGCACGAGCATGATCATGATATAGACTTTGATGCCGAAGGCGTTTCGGAGCGGACGCCGGGATGCGGGGGGCCAGGACCGGTCGGACGGCGGCGGGAGGTTCACGCGTTGTCCTCCAGGCTGGCGCGGTAGGCCCGGGCCAGGGCGTTTGCCGCCTGGTCCCAACTGAAATGTTCGCGGACCCGTTCCCGGCAGATTTCGCCTTCGCGGCGCAGGTCCGCCCGGTCGGCGGTGGCCAGGGCGGCCAGTCCCCGGGCCAGGGCGGTGACGTCATGGGTGGGGAAGAGGCGTCCCGTGTTGCCGGAAAGCACCTCCGCGTGCGGCGGGATGTCGCTGGCCAAGCAGGGCAGGCCGTGGGACATGGCTTCCAGCAGGGTCAGGGGCAGACCTTCCAGCTCGGAAGCGGTGACGTAGGCCAGGGCGTTGGAATAGAGGGCGGCCAGCTCCTCGCCGAAGCGATACCCGGTGAACACGATGCGCGGGTCGCTCCCGGCCGCCTGATGCAGCCGTTCCTCGTAGTCCAGCGCTCCGGCCGAGCCGCCCACCACGGCCAGGCGCAGGGTTCCGGGCAGACGCCGCAGGGCGGCCACCAGATCCTCGATGCGCTTTTCCGGCACCAGACGACCCACGAACAGCACGTAGTTTCCGGCTTCCAGGCCCAGTCCGGCGGCCTTGTCGAAGGGCGTCGGCGCGGGGATGTCCACTCCGTTGACGATACACACGGCGTCGACGCCGTAGCGGTCGCGGTAGTAGTCGGCCAGGGCCCGGGAAACCACCACCACGGTGTTGGCCAGCCGGGCCGAAAGCCATTCGCCCGTCTTGATGACCATCGCGGCGAACCGCGACCATTTCTTGCGCTGCCAGTCCAATCCGCCGCAGGTGAAGAACAGTTTTGCTCGGGGACTGGTCAGCTTGGCCAGGGGCGAGAGCACGAAAGGCCCCTGGGAATAGATGTGGATGATCTCCTGCCGGTGAAAAGCCATGTGGAGAATGGCCAGAAAGGTGTGAACAAAGGCTTCCATGTGCTTTGTGCCCATGGTGGGCAGGGTGACCACGCGTATGCCCCGATAGGGGGAGCGCACCCGCTCCACGTAGCCCTTGCGCGCGTAGAGGGTCACGTCGAACCCCTGCTTGGCCAGGCGGGAATAGAGCTCTTCGCATTGGCGCTCCACCCCGCCCCAAGTGGCGGGCACGCCGCGCAGGCCGGTGACCGCCACGCGCGGCGACCTCGGGGAGGCGTGGAGCCGGGGGGGCGCTTGCCTGTGCTCGCCTTCGCGTCGGTCGTCCCCGCAAGTGTCGCGTTCGGAGGGAGAACGGTTCCACAAGGACTGGTAGGTGGCCGCCATGGCGCGCACGTCGAACTGACGGCGCGCTTCCTGGTGCGCGGTTCGGGCCAGGGTTCGGGCCAATTCCCGGTCGTTGAGCAGGCGCAGCACCGCCCCGGCCAGGGCCGCGGGGTCGGCCGGGGGCACCAGCAGGCAGTCGCGCTCGTGGGCGAGCACCGGGCGGTTGCCGTCGATGTCCGTGGCCACAATGGGCTTTGTCGCGGCCATGGCTTCGAGCAGGGCCAGGGACGTGCCTTCCCACAGGGAGGGAAAGGCAAAGATTTCGGCCAGGGCCAGCACTCGGGCCACATCCGGGCGAACCCCCACGAAGCGTACGTGGTCGGTCATCCCCAGGGACGCGGCCTGGCGTTCCAGCGGGGCGCGCAACTCCCCCTCGCCCAGCACCACGAGCCTGGTCCTTGGCTCCCGGGCCACGATCGCGGGCAGGGCGTCGAGCAGGTGGACATGCCCTTTTTGTTCGGTGAGCCGGCCCACGCTGAGCAGGACCCGGTCCTCGGGCTCCAGTCCCAACTCGGTTCTGAGCCGGGGGTCGGGTTCGAGAGTGTAGGCCGCGATGTCGATGCCGTTTTCCACCACGCGTATGCGCCGGGGCGACACGCCCATTTCGGTCAGGGTCCGGGCCGTTTCGCTGGACACCGCGATCACCCAGTCGGCCCGATTGAGCAGGAGCCGGGTGAGCAACCGGCGCAACATGGTGCGCGGGTCAAAGCGACCGCGCTTGGGCAGCACCAGCGGAGTGTGGACGGTATCGAGCACGCGGTCCACCTTGCACAGGCGGCCGGTCAGGATGCCGGTGAATTCGGCGTCCGAAAGGTGGCAGTGCACCACGCGAACGCCGCGATCCAGGCAGATGCGGCGCAAGTCGCGCACCGTGTCCAGGGTATAGCGCAGAAACTTCAGGGGATTGAGAATGCTCGGGCGCTGTCGGTTCAGGCAAAAGACCTTCACGCCCTCGGCTTGGAGACGGGGAAGCATGCCGGTGAAAGGTTGGATGACGACCACCGAGGTGGGATAGCGATCCTGGGGCGTCACCCTGGCCAGAAGCACGAGCAGTTCCTGCGCGCCGCCGCAGTCCAGACTGTCGATGACGTGCAGTACGGGGCGGGGAGGAAAAGGGGTGTCCATGGCCGTGCGATCTACTTGAGGAGGTCGTAAATGACCGGTGGAATGGGAAAGGACCGGTCGTTGAGGATCATGCCCGAGATGTCCACGCCGTTTTGCCGGAACCGTTCGATGCCCTGCATGCAGACTTCCCGTCGGGAACTGGCGTAACGGCAGATCATGAACACGTGGTTGACCATCTTGGCGAAACTCATGGCCAGCGGCGAGAGGGTGACGGGCTTGCAGTCGTAGATGGCGATGTCGAAGTTGTTTTTGGCGAAATTGAACAGGTCGTCCAGGAGATCCGGCCGGGAGATGATGTTGCTGCTCGACACCTTGGTCTTGCCCGCGCCTGAGGGCAGAATCTTGAAGCCGTCGATATTGGTTTCGAGCACCAGATCCTCGAGCTTCTTTCCTTCCATGAAATTGGAGGCCAGTCCCAGGTTGCCCATGGGATAATAGAGGATGGTGTCGCGCGCTCCGCGTTCGATGTCCGTGTCCACATAGAGCACCTTGAGGTTGTGCTCCATGGCCAGGAACATGGACAGGTGAAAGGCCAGAAAGCTCGTGCCGTCGCCCCGGGAGCAGCCGGTGAAGAGCAGGTGCTTGTCCCCGCGGGACATCTTCAGGTAGATGTTGCCCCAAAGGTTGTCCAGCGATCGACTCATGCGCGAAAGCACGTTCAGGGCGTGAATGCCCAGGCTTTCGGCCGTCGCTTCGGGCGCTCCATTGGTCTTGCCGTTCTTTTTGCCGTTGTCAGCACCGTTTTCCTTGTTTTTATTGAAGAACTTCAGCTCGGAATAGAGAAGCCCTTTGCCTCCGTTTTTGATGATGTCCAAAAGTTTTTTGCTGGAGGATACATTCGATTCGGACATTCGGGGACCCTTGTTCGGGAATGGTTGCTGACTCGGGGTATCGTGCGTGGGACGATGTTTTTCGTCAAGGCCATATGCGCTGAAGGACGATGAAAAATCTTACCGATTCACTCCCCCATGTCAAACGTCATGCTGGCCTTAATCCTGTCGAGTTCGGGAATCAGGTTGGAGCCGGAAAGGATGGCCCGCACCGCGCCCTGGTCCACCAGACGGTGGAAGGAAAAATGCAACGGAGCCAGATGATTGGCCGCCCGGGGCTGGCGTGAAAAGAACTTGGCCACCTGGTTGGCCACATGGATGAGCGCCAGGCTCTGCGCCTGGGCGGCGCTGATGTTCAAGTGGTGCAGGTTCAAGAGTTCGGCGTAGTGGTGCATGCCGATGGCCCCGGCGATTTCCGGGCCGAAGTCCCACTTCAGGGCGGCGATTTTGCCGGCCAGGGCGTGGTCGTAACGCCACAGGCGTCTGGTGTCTTCGTGAAAGCCTCCCAGATAGGGCAGCGCGCAGCGGTCGGGGGAGAGTTCGATAAGGTCCGAGCTCATGAGCAGAAACTTGCCGATGTCGTGCAGCAGGGCCACGGTGTAGGCGTTGGCCGGGTCCGTGCCGGGAAAGGCGGGGGAAAGGGCGGCCGCGGCCGTGGCCGCCAGCAGGGCGTGTTCCCAGACCAGGGCGAAGAGGGCCGGGTCCGGGGCGGGTTTGCCCTTGTGTTCGCGCAGCACGTACTCGCGGTAGACAAGGTTCTTGAGGTTGGACACGCCGATGAGTTCGATGGCGAACTTGAGCGAGGTCACCTCGCTCCTGGCCCCGTAGAAGGGGGAATTGGCGTGGCGCATGAGCGTGGCCGAAAGGAGGGGATCGCCAGCCACCAGGGAGACCAGGCTTTCGATGTTGCTTTCCAACGAATCGATCTTGGCCACGATGTTCTGGGTATGTTTGATGTAGGCGTTTTTTTCGATGATGGCGTCGAGTTGGTGAAGCACCACGCTCGGGATGTCGTCCACGACCACGCCGGCGTAGCGCTCGGCGACCGTGGATTTCACGAACAGCCGGGCCATGCAGGCGTCCACGTCGGCCCTGATTTCCGGTGTGGCGCGCACGAGCCGGGGGGAAACTTCGAAATGGGGCTCCATGGCCCCGTAGGCCCGGCCCGGCCGGGTGGCCATGGGCATGACGGCCCGGCTCTGGCGCAGGCGCAGGCGCAGGTACATGATCACCCAGGCCAGCACGGGCAGGACGATCATGACGGCCAGGATCAGGATCAGGATGTCGTCATCCATGGGAGGCGCTCTTCGGGTTCGCGGGCGCTTTTCGCCGTGCGAGCAGTTCGCCCAGGGTTTCGAGAAAGATGTCGGCCTGGCGCTCGGGGCAGGCCAGCGCCGTTTTCCGGCCGTGTCTGCCCAGGGTTCGGCCCAACTCGGGGTTGTCCAGCAGGCGGTTTACCGCCTGGGCCATGGCTTCGGGGTCCTTGGCCGGGACGATCAGGGCGTCTTTTTCGTGCCGGGCGTGCTCCACCACGGTGACATTGCGGGTCACCACCAGCGGACGGGAAAGGGCCAGCACTTCGAGCATGGCGTTCTGGCCGGCGGCCACGTAATAGTCCTTGAGGGGAATGACCACCGCCCTGGCCTTGGCGATAAGGGTTATGAGTTCCTCCTGAGGCACCCGTCGCGTGATGAGACGCGCGCTCGGCGGAAGCGGGCCGGACGGCTTGTAGGTCTGGGAAAGCACCACCACCGGGGCTTTGATGTTCGGGGCCGCGCGCATCAGGGTGTCGAAGTCGCGGTCGGAGTTGCCGTAGGCGAATACGTAGTCGCCTTCCGGCAGGGTCTTGTCCCAGGCCATGTAGGCCCCGCCGGCCGTGTCGGGGTAGAACCGAAAGCGCCAGGACTCGATGCCGAAGATGGCCGAATACAATCGGCACTCCTCGCTCGACGTGGTCAGCAGGGCGTCCATGCCGGGCACGGCCAGACGCACGAGCAGCATGCGCAGTTGGTAGAGGGGGTGGGCGAATCGGGTGAAGTCCAGGTGAAAGTCGCGCAGCAGATGCGGGGGACGTTTCGCGGGGGCGATCAACCGTGCCGTCAGGCCGTAAAACGTGCCGATGCGGGTGTTCAGGGTGAGTATGGCGTCGTGGCGGTCGCGGCGCGAAAGCAGCATCAGCGGCTGATAAAACGAGCACAGGCGGATGCTCAGCTTCTTGACCCACCCGGGCATGAACCGGCGGCGCAGAAGCGCCGGCTCCAGAAGCTCCACACGCAGGCCCTTGTCCCGCAGGATATTGAGAAAGCGCCAGTCCCCGTCGTCGGCCCAGCTGGTGCAAATGAGCACGCGGGCGGCCAGGGCCTTGGCCAACTTGTCGTCAGCGGAAGTGTCCATTCAGGTTCGTCGGGTTTGGGGCCTGGGCCGGGTGGACGCAAGCCGGATAAAAAGATTTTCGAATTCCCGGGTCATGACGGTCGCGGAAAAATGTTCGGCCACGTCGCGGGCCGCCTGGGCTCCCAGACGCGCGCGCAATGCCGCGTCGCCCAGCACCAGGGCCAGACGGTCGGCCAGGGCCGAGGCGTCGCCAACGGGAACGAGAAAGCCGTTTTGCCCATCGCGCACGGCCTCGGACAAAAAGCCCACGTCCGGGACCACCACGGGCAATCCGGCCGCCATGGCTTCCAGCATGGCTACGGAGAGGGTTTCCTGCCAGGGCAGGGAAGAAAGCGCAAGAGCGTCCGCCGCGCGCAAGACATCGGCCATGTCCCGTCGAAAGCCCAGAAAGAGCGTTTTGTCCGCCACGTCCAGGCGTCGGGCCGTGTCTTCGAGGAAAGCGCGACGCTCGCCGTCGCCCACCACCAGGAATCGGGCCCGGGGCAGGCGCTTGGAAATCCGGGAGGCGGCTTGCAGAAAAATTTCATGGGCCTTGTCCGGGCGCAGGGCGGCCACGATGGCCGCCACCGGGGCGTTTTCGGGCAGACCCAGGCGGATCTTGGCCTGGGCGGGGGACAGATCGGACCGGAACGCGTCGGGGTCCACGCCATTGTAAATCACGTCCACCTTGTCCGGGGAAACCCGTTCGGCCCGGACCACGTAGTCCTTGTGGCCCTTGGCCGCCGCCACCACCCTGGCCGCTCCCAGGTGCAGAACGCTCCGGGCCAGCATGGTCAAGGCGTGAAAGCGGTAGCGCCGATGCGTTTCGTTGTGCCAGTTGATCACGGGCGGGCCGCCGGCCAGCCGGGTGGCCGCCACCGCATAGGCCAGGGCGTTTTGGTGGTTGATGACGAGCACCACGTCCGTGCCCAGCTCTTTGAACAGTCGGGCCAGGCGAAAGGGCGCGCCCAGGTCCAGGCGTCGGCGCAGCAGGCCCTGGCGATGGGGCAGGCCCAGGCGCACGAGTTCCTGGCCCAGGGGGCCGGGTTGGTTGAGGAAGACCATATCCACGGGAAAGCGCTTGCGGTCCAGCCGGAGCAGCAGACTCTTGAGGACCTGTTCGGCTCCGCCGATGACCAGTGTGGAGGCCAGAACCGCTATGCGCACCGGGAAACAAACGGGCGCTTTTCCGGTCACGCCCGACCTCCGGGCAGCCAGCGCGCGGCCCACATCTGGGCCGTGAGCAGCAGCCACACCCGCCAGGGGCTCTCTCCCCGGCCGGCAAGAAAACGCTCCACCACGGCCCTGGCCGGGTCGGGGTCGAAAAGCCCGGTGGCGGTCAAGGCCTCGCGACCCAGGTGGCGGTCCAGGTGGGAGCGCCAGGGGCCGGACAACCAGGCTCCCAGGGGAATGTCGAAACCGAGCTTGGGCTGCCTGGCCGCTTCGGGACCGACCAGCTTGTGCAGCAGATGGCGCAGGATGCGTTTTTGTACGCCGTCCTTGCACAGGTACTCCATGGGCAGGGCGGCGGCGAACTCGGCCACCCGGTGGTCGAGCAGGGGGTCGCGGCATTCCAGGCCCACGTGCATGGAGGCCCGGTCCACCTTGACCAGAATGTCGTCCGGCAGCCAGTAGCGCACATCGTGGCGCATGAGCATGTCGCCGAGTTGTTCGGGCGAGGCCTCCGTCTCCAGGGCGGTGTGGAGAAACCCCACAGGCAGGGAGGTCTTTTCCAGGCCGAGCAGGGGAGCGGCCTCGTGGGCGAAAAATCCCCTGGCCGCGTACACGGCCAAAAGCTCGCGCGGGGTCCCGGCTCCCAGGAGGGCCAAGAGCCTTCCCAGGCGCGCGGCTCTTTCCTGCCCCTTGCGCGTGAGCGAACCGCCCGACAGCGCGCCCAGGGGCAGGGATCTGGCCAGCCCGGCCAGGGCGCGGCGCAGTCTGGCCGGCAGGGCGGAAAACTTTTCATACAGCCTGGGATAGCGCATGTGCCCGGTGTAGCCGCAAAAGAGTTCGTCGCCTCCGTCGGCGGAAAGAGCCACCGTCACCGTGCGCCGGGCCAGACGGGAGACGAGAATGGTGGGAATGCCCGAGGCGTCGCCAAAGGGTTCGTCGTAGACGTCGCAGAAGGTGTCCAACACCTGCTGGGCCATGGCCGGCTCCGCCCGCAAGACCTCGTGGGGCAGGTCCAACGCGGCGCACAGGGACTGGGCCTTGGCCGCCTCGTCGAAACCGCGTTCCGCGAACCCTATGGTGAAGCTTCGCAGGCGGACGTCCAGGTCCTTCCTGAGCACGGCCGCCACCAGGGAGGAGTCCACCCCGCCGGAAAGGAACATCCCCACCGGCACGTCGGACACCAGGCGATACCCGAAGGCGCTGTCGAACAGGGCGCGCAGCTCGTCGGCCGCGGCTTCGAAGGAGCCGGAGTAGGCCCCACGGGCAAGGCCTTCCAGGCTCCAGTAGCGGCCCTTGGCCATGGAGCCGTCGGGGGAGATTTCCATCCACGTTCCGGGATCGAGCTTGCGCACTCCGGCCAGGGCGGTTTCGTCGCCGGGAAAGTAGCCGGTCATGAGAAAGCTGGACAGGGCGCGCCGGTCCAGCCGGGCCGAGTGGGCCGGATGAGCGAGGATGGCGCGCACTTCCGAGGCGAAGAGCAGGCCTTCGGGCGAAAGGGCGTAGTAGAGGGGTTTGACGCCCAGGCGATCCCGGACCAGGGTGAGCGTCCGGCGGGCGCCGTCCCACACCGCGATGGCGAACATGCCCACGAACCGGGGCAGGGCCTCGGCCACGCCCCAATGGGATATGGCGGTGAGGGCGACCTCGGTGTCCGTGGCGCTGGTGAAGGTGCGTCCGCAGGCTTCGAGCTCGCTGCGGATCTCCCGGTAGTTGTAGATTTCGCCGTTGAAAACGATGGAAAGGTGCGGATCGTCGCCGCGCAACGGCTGGTGGCCCAGAGGCGACAGGTCGATGATGGAGAGCCGGGTATGCCCCAGGGCCGCTGGGCCGTCCGTCAGAACGCCGGAGTCGTCCGGGCCCCGGTGGGCCAAGGCCCGGCGCATGGCCTCGATCCCGGCCGGATCGGCCACGGCGCCGCCAAAGGCCAACTGACCGCAGATGCCGCACACGGTCAGCGCTCCGCCTTGGGGGCGCGTACTTCGTAGACCCCCAGGCCGTTGAAGCCGACCAGGCTCGCGGGGGGCTTGGCCCCGACCTGCGGGGCCAGCACGTTCACTGCGGCCCGGGGGATGTCCGACACGCATCGCGTGAAGGTTTCCCCGCCGTCGCGGCTGACGAAGATCCCGTCGCCGGCCAAGTGGTTGTAGCCGGCGGTGCCGATCCAGACCGCTCCGTCCGCAACGGCCACCGCGCAGGCGGCGATGTTGCCCTGCCTGGAGCCGGGCAGGTCGATCCAGTGCCAGGTGAGGCCGCCGTCTTGGCTCTTGAGCACATGCTTTTCCGAGGCGGCCGCGTAGAAGGTCTTGGGGTGGTCCGGGTCCTGGGCCATGCTGAAGACGAATCCCCGGGGAGCCGCCACCAGATGCCAGGACGCCCCGGCGTCCTCGCTGCGGAAGATGCCTCCGCCCAAAACCGCGGCCAAGAAGACCTTGGGGTTCGCGGCGTCGATCAGGAACGCGCCCTGGCCCTTGAAGCATTCCGAAGGCAGGGCGGCGGTGACCGAAACGGGGGCCACGTCTCCCTGGGGAGCCTGGCCCCCCGCGTCCACCTTGTAGACGCCGAAGCCGTTGGTGGCCACGTACACGATGTTTTCCTGGTTGGGGTCGACGGTCAACCCCGTGGCGCGCGAGTCGGCATAGGACTTGTCCAGGGATTTCTGCTTGTCGTGAATGCGGTACAGCACCCAGTGTTCGCCGGCGTCGACGCTCTTGTAGAGATGATAGTACTTGGCGTCCGCCGTGTCCGGGCTGTGCCAGGGGTTCACCAGCAGGTAGAGGAGGCCCGGCGTGCGGGCCGAAACCCAGACCGAAGCCGCGTGCCCTTCGATTACGCCTTCCATCTTGCGTCGCCAGGTCTTGCCGTTGTCGGGGCTGATCATGAGCCCGTTGTCGTCCACGGCCAGGTGGATCTTGGCGGGGTCGGCCGGGTCGCGCACGATCTGGTTGACCACGGTGTTTTGCAGGCCCTTGTGGACCTGCAGCCAGGTGTCGCCCGCGTCGGAGCTGCGCCAGACGTTCCACCAGTCCAGGAGAAAGGCGACGCGTCCGTCGGGGGAAAAGACCATTTGTTCGGGGGCCTGCAGGTCCTTGGCCCAGTTCTCCACGCTGCCGTCCAGGGTGAAGCGTTTGACCAGGGAAAACGTGCGTCCGCCGTCCTGGGAGCGCATGAGCAGGCTGGGCCACGACTCGGGGTGCGTGCCCAAGAACACCACGTCCGGGTTGTCCGGGGCCACGGTCAGCACCTTGAAGGCCAACTGTACCGCCTTGCTGGGCAGGGTCATGGGATTGGGGCCCAGGCGTTCGAAGCGGTTGGTCCGCTGGTCGTACTTGTAGAGGCCGTACTTCTTTTCCAGGGCGTAGAGCCGACCCGAAGAATGTGCCGCCATGTCCACAATATCGCGGTGGCCGGGGGCGAAACCCTCGTTCATGCTTTTCCAGATTTCGCCGTCGTGGTAAAAAACTCCTTCGTCCGTGGCCGCGGTGAGCCGGCCCGCGACGTCGATCAGGGCGTTGACCTTCTTGCCCTCCAGGCCGAACAGCGGGACGGCCTTCCATTTCTCGTCGGCCAGTTCGTCCAGGCGGAACACGCCGTCCGAATTGCCGGCCGCGTACCATTGGCCCTGGTGGCGGGCCAGCAGGTGCGATCCGAAAAACCGGGAGGCGTAGCGCACCCGGGGCAGGACGTTGGTCACGGTGCGTCCACTGTCCTGGCTCACGTACAGGCCGTCGTCGGAAAGCACGAACATGCGTCCGGGGTGATCGGGGTCCAGGGCGATGGAGGCCACGGCCAACCCGCCGAGCCCCTGGCCCAGGTTCTTGAACGTGCGCCCGCCATCGATGCTTTTGTAGTAGCCGGCCACGTCCGAGCCGACGAACACCTGGCTGGGGTTGGCGGGGTCGACCGCCACGGCGGTGAACCGTCCGCCGCCCCCGTAGCTGAATTCGCGCCAGGAGCACTCCTGGGCGTAGCTCGGCGTGCGAAGCGCGAACAGGGCGATCGCCAGCACGAAAAACAGTATTCGCCAGGACGAGACCGAAAAAACGAGGCCTTTTCGGGCGCGCATGGAGCCTTCCTCCGTCACGTAGAGAGAACGATCAGTGCTTGGATTTTTTCTCAACGTACTCTTGTCCCGCGAAGTCGGCCACATAGCGCACGGGGCGGTTCGCAAGGGTGTCGTAGCCGACCATCCAGAGCTTGCCCTTTATCATGTTGCTCTCCAACTTCATGGTCAGTTCCCCCTGGGTGGCGAAAATGCGAATGGGCTTCGCGTAGGTGTCCACCCAGCGGATACGTTCGGCTTCCCTATGAGTCAGGGCCTGCTTGCTGTGATAGAGGCTCGGGCTCATATAGTAGAAACAGATAGTGGACTCTTTTGTGAAAAGCGGTTTCAGGGTGCTGCGCAAGCTTTGGCCTCCGAAGGACACGCTGGTATCGTTGGAGTTCCAGTAGAAGCTGTTCCTGGCGGCCAGGGCGGGCCTGGGGTCGATGATGACCTGAATGCGGTTGGCAGGGTTCAAGGCGTTGAAACTGAGCGTCACCTGGGCGGTCACGTCGTTGAAACGGATCTTGTCGTCCACGGTCCCGGTGCACCGCACGTAGAAGACGCGTCCTCCGCTGTCGGGTTCGAGAAACATCTGTTCGTCTTGACCGGCGTTCTGGGCCGGGCACGTTTCGGCGCCCAGGAGCGCGGCCAGCAGAACCGCAACAAGGAATGCGAGGGCTCTGGCGGTCATTGTCCGGTTCCGGTGAAGGCCACGAGAGCGGTTTTGACGATGATGCGCATGTCCGTGAAAAAGCTGATGCGTTCTATGTATTCCATATCCATGAACATCCATTGGGCAAAGCTCACGTCGTTGCGGTTGGGCAGGGTTTGCCACGTGCACGTGATGCCGGGACGCACGGAGAAACGCCGGCGCAGCCAGTCTTCGGAAAATCCCTTGTAGTCGCGCATGGCCATGGGCCGGGGGCCTACCACGCTCATGTGGCCGAGCAGCACGTTGAAGAACTGGGGCAACTCGTCGATGGAGTATTTTCGAAAAAAGCGTCCCACCCGGGTGATGCGGGGGTCGTCCTTGATTTTGAAGACCGGGCCGTCCATTTCGTTACGCGTTTCGAGTTCGGCCATGCGTTTTTCGGCGTCCACCACCATGGTGCGCAGCTTGATGAGCGAAAACGGACGCTTGTGATAGCCCACGCGCTGCTGGGCAAAGAATACCGGTCCGCCGTCCTCCAGCTTGATGGCCAGGGCCGCGGCCAGCAAAATTGGCGAGATCAGCACGAGCACAACCAACGAAAACACGATGTCGAACAGGCGTTTGAGGCCGAGCACCCACAGGGTCGAGGGCGCGGCCTGAATCAGCATGCCCGTGTGCGCCCCGATGCTCGAAGGCATCATGCGCAGGCGTTTGTGGTCGAAAAAGCTGTACATGTGCTGGACGGGAATGCCCTGCACGTTGGCCCGCTCGATGATGTTTATGATCTTGTCGTAGTAGGAGCGCACCGGCAAATACACCACCACGGTGTCGAGGACGTTTTCCCGGGCGATCTTTTCGAACTGGGATAGCGGACCGAGAAGGCGCACGTCTCCCGCGCCGCAATAGTTGAGGTCGTCGAGAAAGCCGGTCACCTGATAGCCCAGGAAGCGGTTCGAGACGATGAATTCGAAAAAATCGTGGGCGCGTTTGTTGGTGCCCACAATGAGGATGTTGATGAGGTTTTCGTCGGCGGCGTAGATCCACTTGAGAAGAACCTGCACCAGGCCGCGCAGGACCATGGTGAGGACCAGCGCGCCGCCGGCGAAGACGGCGAAGAATTGCCAGGGCAAAAGCGGCGTTCTAAGCGCCCAACAGACGCAGGTGATGGTCAGGCAGTCCGACGCGAGCAGGGCCAACACGCGCGGCAGCAGCCGCACCAGATTGCGCGAGGCGTAGGGCGTGCGTAGGGAGTAGTAGAACACCGAAAACACGATGTGGAACCCGGACACCAGGCAAAACGACGCGGCAAGCGCCGTGAAGAAGCGCAAATTGAGGTAAGTGAGCCCGTCGTTTCCGGTAATGAAGGGAGCGGCCTGGGAAAAGTCCACCGCGGCGAGGAACGCCGCGCAAACCGAGAGCAGGTCGGTGAGGATGGCCAAGCCGTGATATATCTTGATGCGGTTTTCTATCATGCCTTGGTCCCGAGTCGCGGCAGGCACAGGCGCGCCACGTCTTCGACATCCCGGGTGCGCAGGACCGCCACGACAGCCACATAGACCGCGCCGAACACGGGGGTCAGCGCGATCAGGGACATCCATGCCCCGGCGCCAAGCGACACGGCCCAGGTCCGAAGCGGCCAGCAGACCGCCGAGGCCCCGGCCGAAGCCGCGACGACGACGGCCAGGGTGCGGCCCAGCCCTCGAGAGACATCGTTTCCTAGCAACTGTCTCAGGATCGCAAAAAAGATGCAAGATATTATGCCGATGGTTATGGTGGAGGACAGGGCGATGGCTTCCGGCCCGCCTATCAGGCGCAAAAACAGCCAGTTGAGGCCGAAGTTGAGCCCGAGCGACAGCAGGCCTATGCGCAACAGCAATCCTCCCCGCAGCAAGGCGGAATAGAACGCGCCGTTTATGAAGGCATAGGCGGAAAAAAACAGTCCCAACGAGTAGTAGCGCAAGGTGAGCGCGGTTTGGGACGCGGCTTGGGCGTCGAAGGCGCCCCGACGCAGCAGGGCGACGACCACGTCCTGGGCGAAGATGAGCACGTAACAGGTGATCGGGGCGCAAATCAGGGCCATGAAGACCAGCCCCAGACGCAACACGTGGCGCAGGCCGTTGTTGTCTCCGGCTGCGGCCTGCTCGCTGATGTAGGGAAAGATGGCCCGCGAAACGGCTATCACCACCACTTGCAGGGGCAGGTCGTTCATCCGGTAGGCGTAGCGCAGCACCGCGACGGCCCCGGCCGGCAGCACCGTGGTCATGGACTGGTCCACGAGAATGTTGGAGTTGGCGATGAGCGTTCCCCCCAGAAAGGGCAGGCAGGTGCGGACGAAGTTTCCCAACTCCGCGAAACGGGGGCGAAAGCCCGTCAGGGAGTAGACGCCGCAGCCGCGCAGCGAGGCGAACATGAGCGCCACCTTGAGGACCGTGCCCACAAGAAAGCCCAGGATCAGCGCCTTGATGCCGAGGGATTTCCCGGCCGACAGAAAGACGATGATGGTCAGGTTGATGGCCATTTGGGCCAGGGTGAGCATGCCGAAGCGCTTGAAGTTCTGCAGCAGGGCCGCAGCCAGGATGCCCACGCCTTCCAGGCCCACCAGCCAGGCCAGGGAGCGTTCCATGCCGACGGCCAGGGTCTTGGTGTCGGGGGGGAAGCCGTATCCGATGGCGTCGAGCACCAGGGGGGCGCCTGCGGAGATCGACCAGGCGATCAGCGGGAACAACAGGCTGGCCGCCGCCAGGATGGTCAGGGAGGTGTCGCGGGCCAGGGTTTTGTCCTGACTGGCGCGCCAGGCGGCGAACAGCGGAACAAAGGCCGACACGAAAGCCCCGTTGATCATCAGGTTGACGATGCCGGGAAAGGCATAGGCGATGTTGAAGGCGTCCACCTCGGCGTCGGCGCCGAACCGGGCCGCCATGAGCATTTCCTTGGCCAGGGCCAGCAGCTTGTCCAAAAGCCCCACGCCGACGATGACCGCGGTGGCGCGTCCGATGGCCCGGGCGGTTTCGCGCGGATCGGGGACCGTGACCAGGGGGACGGGGACCGTCTCGGTCGGGTCTTGACCGTGGTCTGGGCCGCCGGTCGGGTCGGCGGTCGGTTTATCCATGGGGGGACAGGAGCGCGTTCAGGCCCAAAAGGCGAAGGAGCGTGTCGAGCAATTCGGGCATGGTGAACAGCGCGTATCCCGCGGCGACGCCCATCAGGCTCAGCAGGAGCAGGTCGATTCCGTGGCGGGCCAGGGGGGAGCGCCCCGCGTCGGTGCAGGCCCAGACCATGCCCCAGTCGGCCTTTTGGCGGGAATTGGCGATGGCGGCCAGCATGGCCTTGTGACACAGCTGGATCACCTGGCGGGGATAGCCCTTGGTGGCCAGGTACACGGCCAGAAAGGCGGGGGGGGTGAACAGGGGGCGAAGCGTCCCTTCGCCCTTGCACAGTTCGAGCCGGGTGCGGATGAGGTCCTTGGTTTCCGTAAAGTTGAAGTTGCCCAGGCGCAACGTCTGATACACCCGGTCGGCCAGGTTGTGCATGAGGCGCAGATGCTCCTCGAATTCCTCCTGGGCGAAGAGTACGATTTGCAAGAGCTTGGAGTCGTTGGTCTCGTAGTTGAGCAATTCGCGCAGAATTTCCAGACAGGTGGGGGTGATCTTTTGGCCCTCGTCCACGATGAGGCAGACGATGCGGCCTTGCTCCACGCCGGTTTCATAGAGTTTGTTTTTCAGGTTGTCCTTGAGTCGCCAGGCGCTGTCGGTGACGAGTTCCTCCGGGATGTCGAACTCGTGGTTGAGCCAGAGCAGAAATTCCTTTTCCGATTCGAAATAGGGGTCGAGCAGCAGATGCGTATCGAATTCGGGATTGTCGCCCAAGGCGCGCATGAGTTGGCGGGAAAGCGTGCTCTTGCCCGTGCCCACGGGACCGAGCACGACGTTTAGGCCGCGACGCAACCGCACGGCGATTTCCAGCCGGTCGAGATGGTCCATCTGGCGGGGACAGTGGAAAAAAAGGTCGGGGTCGGGCGTGGTGACGAACGGGTCGCGGACCAAACCCAGAAGCGAGTAGTAGGACATAACCTGCCGTAAACGGGTCGCGCGTTGGCGCGGTCCGGGGATATCGGTTTCGGGAGAGGGTGCGTCCGCCAAGGCGGTAAGTCAAGCGGGTCCGTGCTTCAAGTGTTTTCTCCCGGAATTTGAAAAACGGCAACGCCGGTGTTTCGGCGTGTCCCGGTTGCGACAGGCCTCCCTTGCGTCCAAAACAACGGAATGGACGCTCCGCTCGCGCCCCGTGCGGGATATACGTTCGCGCGTCGGCCGGTCGGAGCGCCGTTTCGGCCCGGGGTCGCGGACGGTTTCACGGCTCGGAGGGTTCCCGCTCCAGGTCGGCGAAGTTCTTGCGCACGCGGGCCAGTTGCCGCCGGTAGGATTCGGCATCGCCGTAGGAAAAGAAGAACCGATAGCGGCTGTGGCGCGACGCCGCGGGCCTGGCGTGGCGGATGGGGCACCAGTACTGCTCGGTGCGGGCGGCCACTTCGCGCACGTAGCTTATGATGCCGTTGAAGTATCCGCAGTAGAGGCAGTTCACCTTTTCAATGAGGTTCAGGTATTTGAGGTGGTGCCGGTCCAGGATCACGTGGTCTGCGCGTGTCACCTTGGGGATGGCGTAGATGGGAAAGCAGATCCACTGGTACAAGGTGACCACAATGTCCATGACCAGGCACGGCAACAGGGCCGACCAGATGATCGGAACGGTCAAGATGGTCATCACCCCGGATTCGCGCACGTATTCCGACCATTTGGCCGCCATCTTCCTGTGTTTGGCTTTGACCTCGGCCTGAAAGCGCACCTTCTTGTTCTCAAAAGTGTAGAGGAACTCGTGCTGGCGATTGTCCAACTCGCGGGTGAGCCGCTTTTCCAGGGCTTCCATACGGTCGAGAATGTCGTCGATGCTTTCCATGAGGGGGTCCTTGGGTTGGCGTTACGGAATTTCGAAGCTCGGGTCGAAGACGCGCGGTGGCGCGGTGTTTTCGGGGTGGACGCAGGGGAGCGGCTCGGCCGCTACGAGACGACGTGACGTTCGTGTCGCTTCCTTGTCAGTATCCACGCCCTATGGGCTCGTTGAAACAGTCGATTCTTGCAGCCTGTGCAAAAAACTTGCTGGCAAGGCGCGCAAACAAGTCAAGCCCGAAGCGTAGTTGGCATCCGTTGAGGGTTTGCGTTTTTCGCAGCAACGCAGCCAGCAAGAATTTTTCAACAGGCTGCTATGGGCATCCGCGCGATCGGTATGCGCGTATTTCGTGGATGTCGCACTAGAAGTTGGGACTGACTCCCGTGTCGCCGCGGGGCTGGTTGGTGTCCGGTTCAGGGGGCGTCGCGGAGGGCGTCGCGCCGCGGGGCCGGTTCGGGGAAGCGGCGGACTCCGGGCCCTGCCTTGCCGTCTGGTCCAGTCCGGTGTCCGGGCGCACCACGCCGGCCTGCACCAGCTTGGCCAGCAGGCCCTCCATGGCCTTGCAGCATCCGGTGAACCCCTCGGGAGTGAGGACCAGGCGGACCCGAGGGGTCTTTTCGTTCTTTTTTTCCGGGGAGATGCTGTAGAAGTCCAGACGCAGGGCTCCTCCGGAAAAGCCCGCGCCCAGCACGCCGTCCACAAAGATTTCCTGGGTCATGGTGATGGCCTCGCGGGTCATGGTTCCCGCATGGTTTCGTCGAAGGTCTTGATGAGCGGATACAGAAGATAGGTGATGATGCGGCGCTTGCCCACAGCTATTTCCGCGGTCAGGGTCATGCCGGGCAGGAGCGCGGCGTCCTTGGGCACGGCCCGAAGCTCGGTGGAGGAAAGGGCGATGCGGGCCCTGTAGAAGGCCTGGGCCCCGCCTTCCGGGGGGTTCTTTTCCAGGGCGGCGGCGCTCAGGGTGCGCACGCGCCCTTCGAGCACCCCGTGGCGCTGGAAGGGAAAGGCTTCGAGCTTCACCCTGGCCGTGTCGCCCTCGCGCACGTAGCCCACGTCGGCCGCGCGCACCTCGGCTTCGGCTTCGAGCTTGGCGTCCGCCGGCACGATCACCGCGGCCGCGTCGCCCTTGTCCAGCACCGAACCCACGGAGCGCTTGGCCAGTTCGAGCACCGTGCCGTCCGCCGGGGCGCGCAGCACCACCATCTCGGACAGATGCGCGGCCTTGCGCTCGCGTTCGGCGGTCTGTTCGATGTCGCGTCGCGTCTCCACTAGGTCCTTGAGGGCCTGGGAGCGCCATCCGCTCTCGTAGCTTTCCTTTTCGGCCTTGGCCCGCTCCAGGGACTGGGCCAGCTCCTTGGATTCGCTGCCCAGTTTGACCAGTTGGGTTTCGGCATCGATGCGCCCGGACTGGGCCTTCATGTATTCCAGCCGGGAGCTGGCGCCGCGTTCGAACACGTCGCGGTGCATGCTTTCGAGCTCCTGGGCGATGCGAATCTGTTTGCGGGCCTGTTCGGCCGCGCGGGCGTTAGTGGCCAGCTTGGCCTCCAGCTCCTTCACGCTTTGAACCAGGCTCTGCACCTTGGCCTGGTGCTCCTGTTTGCGCCTGGCCATGAGCTCGCGTTGGGCGGCCAGGTTTTGCGGGTCGATGTCCTGGGGCTTGGGACAGGCCGGGGCGGTTTCGCACTCCAGCCGCCAGGCCTGGGCCTTGAGGCTGGCCAGGCGCTTGGCCTGCTCTTCCAGCCCGGTGTCGGCGAAGGTGGGGTCCAGGGTGATGAGGGCCTGGCCGGCCGTGACGCGCTGTCCGGGCGAGACGTGTATTTCCCGGATGATGGAGGGTTCCAGGGTCTGCACCACCAGGTTCTCTCCCGGTCCGAGGAGCTTGCCCTGGGCCGTGACCACCCGGTCCACCTTGGCCACGCAGGCGAAGATCAGCAGGCAGACCAGAAACAGCGCGGCCAGATGCAGGGTGAGCCGGGCGCGCATGGGCGGCGGACCGGTTTCGATCGCCCGGGCCGGGGGCTGGAAGGCGGCGAAACGCTCGGCCGGGGGGGCGGGGCGCTGCTTGCGCTCGGGCAGTCGGAGGATGCGGCGGACGGGCAGCATGGTCATCTCTCGATCACGGCCGGGCCCGTCGGCCGGCCGAGCACGTGGCGATTCTGGCTGCGCCACAAGTCCCGGTAGGGGGCGCACCGTTTCAGGAGCTCTTCGTGCGTGCCGCTGTCGGCCACCCGGCCCTTGTCCATGACCACGATGGAATCGGCCCCGGCCAGCATGGAAAGCCGGTGGCTGATCATGATGGTGGTGCGTCCGCTGGCCATCTTGTCCAGGTTGTTCTGGATGATCTCCTCGGATTCGGCGTCAAGGGCGCTGGTGGCCTCGTCGAAGAGCAGCACCCGGGGCCGGGTGAGCAGGGCCCGGGCGATGGCCAGGCGTTGGCGTTGTCCGCCCGAGAGGTTGGAGCCGTTTTCCTCCAGCGGGGTGTCGAATCCTGCGGGCAGGTCGCGGATGAACTCGTCGGCTCCGGCCAACCGGGCGGCCCAGGCCACCTCCCCGAAGCCGGCCGACGGTGCGGACAGGGCGATGTTTTCGCGCACGGTGCCCCGGAACAGGAAGTTTTCCTGCAACACCACGCCGATGTGACGACGCAGATGGGTGAGGTCGATCTCGCGAACGTCGTGTCCATCCATTTTCACAAGACCGGAATCCGCCTGGTAGAGGCCCTGCAACAGTCGACCCAGGGTGCTCTTGCCCGATCCGCTGCGTCCCACCACGCCGATGAAGCTCCCGGCCGGAAAACGCAGCGTCACCCCGTCCAGGGCCGCGCGCGCTCCCGGAGCGTAGCGGAAGGTCACGTTTTCGAAGGCCACGTCGCCCGAGAGGGTTGGGCGCAGGCCTCCCCGGGTGGGGGGGCGTTCCGGGGTTTCGTTCATGATGGTGGCCAGCATGCGCACGGCCAGGGCCTTTTCCTGGTATTCGTGCAAAAGCGACACGATCTGCACCAGAGGATGGGTGACGCGCCCGGCCAGCATCTGAAAGGCGATGAGCGCGCCCACGGTCATCTGGTGGTCGAACACGAGAAACACCCCCAGCCAGGGGATGGCCAGGCTCATGAGTTTTTCCATGAGCCCCACCGTCGCCGTGGCCCCGGCGGAAATGCGCCCCACGTCCAGGCGCATGGAGACCGTCCTGGCCGACAGGTCGTCCCAGCGTCTGCGTTGGGCCGGTTCGAGGGAAAGCGATTTCACGGTCTCCATGCCCCGGATGGTCTCCACCAGAAAGGCCTGGCGTTCCCCCTCGGCCTGGTAGAGCCGCAGGAGCCGGCCCTTGAAGTAGGGCACGAGCAGGGCCAGAAACACGGCCAGCGCGGCGGAACAGACCAGCACCACCCCGGTGAGCGCCAGACTGTAGCAGGCCAGCACCGGCACGAACACCACCAGGGCCATTCCGTCGAGCAGGGTGAAGAACAGCTTGCCGGTGAGGAACTCGCGGATTTTGTCCGGCTGTTGCATGTGCTGCACCAGCACCCCGGCGTGGCTGCGTCCGAAAAATCCGAGCGGCAGGGCGACCAGCTTGGCGAAGGTGCGGGTGGCGATGCGGATGTCCATGCGGGCGATGGCGTCCTGCAACAGGTAGCCGCGCAGAAAGGTGAACAGGGCGTCGAAGACGAGCGCCGCCACCATGCCCAGGCTCAAGACCTGCAAGGTCGACAGGCTCTTGTGCACCAGGACCTTGTCGATCACGATCTGAAAATACATGGGCAAAGCCAGGGCCAGGGCCATGAGAAAAAGGGAGGCCAGGGCCACGTCGAAGAAGGTCTTGCCCTGGCGCTTGGCTTCCGGGACGAACCAGCGCAGGCCGAAGGGCTGGTTTTCGTCGCCGAGCGGCCAGGCCCGGCGCAAGAGCACCGCCTGCCCGGTCCACTCCCGCGCGAAGCGTTCCAGCGGCCAGGTCCGTTTGGCCAGGGGCAGGGCGGCGGGGTCGACCAGATCCACCACCGGGATGGGCGGTTGCGGGTCGTGCGCACCCTCGGGGCCTTGCGGCTCGTGGGATGGAAAGGGCTCGTGCGGTTCCGGGGGGGCGTCGGACGCGAAGGCCCGTTCGGTCGGGGGGGAGGAGTCGTCGCCGGGGTGTCCGTTTTCGCCGGATGCGGGTTCGGGAACGCGCCTGGCCAGTCCCGCTCCGGCCACGATGACCATGCGCCCGTCGTCCATGCGGGCGATCAGGGGGAAGGCCTCGCCCAGGTGGGCCAGGTCTTCGGGGGCCAGGGTCTTGGACCAGGATTTGAACCCGTGCTCCCGGGCCAGGGCGGCCAGTTCGTCCGGGCTTGGCTCCTGTCGGCCCAGGGCGTGGTGATGGGCCAGGCCTTCCAGGGAGAGGTCCAGCCCGTGGTGGCGGGCCACCAACACCAGGCAGCGCAGTCCCGACCGGCCGGGGCGGGGTTTGACCAGCAGGACGCGCCCGCTCCAGTTCTTTTCCAGGGTTTGACGGTCCAGCTTGAGCGGGCCGGGAAGCCGGGCCAGGGGATCGGCCACCAGGGCCAACCCCTCGCCCAGGGGGGAAAATCCCAGGAGCACCACGGCGTTGCCGTTGTCGAGCAGGGCCAGGGCCGGCTTCGGGTCGAGCGCGGCGAGGTCGTCCCAGACCAGGGTGGCGGGGGTGGCTTCGAAGCCGGCGTCGTCGGCGATTCTGGCCAGGGTCTCTTGGTCCGGTTCTTGGCCGTCCAGGTCGAAACGCTCGGCCTCGCGGGCCGGGTCGAAGGGCAGGCCGTAGGCGTCGGCCACGGCCTTGAGGCAGGCCAGGGCGGTGATCATGGGCATGACGGGTGTCCGTGCGGGGTCTTGGCCCGCGAGAAGTGGCGCATGGGGGCTTTCGGTCCCTAGCCGACGACGCGGTTGCGGCCGTCGTGTTTGGCTTCCTGCAGGTTGTGCTCGGCCTGCTCGTAGAGCTCTTGCGCGTCCCGTCCCCGCACGGGGATCGTGGACGCCACGCCCAGGCTCACGCTCAGAAAGGGGCCTGACGAGCAGGAGCGATGGGGGATTTCCAGGGCGCGCACCGCCTGGTTCAGGCTGCCGGCCACGGCCATGGCCCCGTCCCGTCCGGTTTCGGGCAAGATCACCGCGAAATGGGTGCCGCCCAGGCGCGCGACCATATCCGACGACCGGCGGGGCGTGCGACCCATGGCGGACGCGACGACCGACAGGGTTTGGTCGCCGTGCATGTGGCCGTAGACGTCGTTGAAGGCCTCGAAGTCGTCCACGTCGATGAGAACGAGGGCCAGCTCGCGCTGATAGCGCATGGCGCGTTTCCACTCCTGGCCGAAATACTCCCTGAATTTCAGGCTGTTGGCCAGGCCGGTCAATTCGTCGCGGGAGGTGATGGCCTCCAGGTGCTCGCGGTAGCGTTTGAGGTCGATCTGGTTGCGCACCCTGGCCAGCACCACGGCGGCCCGAAAGGGTTTCTGAATGTAATCCACGGCGCCGATTTCCAGCCCCCAGGTTTCGTCCTCTTCGTCGGTGGAGGCGGAGACGAACATGACCGGTATGTCGCGCGTGACCGGATCGGCTTTGAGACGCGAGCAGGTTTCGTACCCGTCCATGTCCGGCATCATCACGTCGAGCAGAATGAGGTCGGGGTTGCGGCTCGCCGCCATGTCCAGGCATTCCTGGCCGCTGGCGGCCTGGAGTACGTCGTGTTCCTGCTCAATCAGCCGGCCGAGCCGGAGTCTGGTCATGGAGCTGTCGTCCACCACGAGGACGAGGCCCCTGTGGGGCGGATGATCGGTCATGCGTTGTCCCAGGGGGTGGTTTCGCCGCCGGGGGCCGGTCCCGAGAACCGGATGGCGGTCAGTATCGGATCCAAATGTTCGGAAAGTTCGGTCAACAAGGCCGCGCAACCCGGCCTGTCGCTTTGCCGCGCGGCCTGCTCCAGGCGAAAGGCCGTTTCCGACAGGGCTTGCGCTCCCAGGTTGGCGGCCACGCCCTTGAGGGTGTGGGCTTTGGAGGCGGCCGCGGCGAGATGGCCGGCCGACAGGTCGTTTTGGAATTCGTCGCAAAAGCCGCCGTAGCCGGCGGAAAATTCGTCCATGAGTCTGCGGTAGAGGCGGGTGTTGCCGCCCAGGCGTTGCAGGGCGTGTTCAAGGTCCACGCCGGGATAGCCGGGCAACCGGGTGGCCAGGTTGCGTTCGCGCTGGACCGGGGCCGGCTGGACGGGTTTGCGTCCCGGTCCCGGACGCACCCATTTGCCCAGGGTGGCCAGCAGGTCCGCAGGCTCCACGGGTTTGGCCACATGGTCGTTCATGCCGGCTTGCAGGCAGTCGTCGATTTCCTTTTTCATGGCGTGCGCGGTCATGGCGATGATGGGCAGGGCGCTGCGTCCCAGCCGGCCCCGGATGATGCGGGTGGCTTCCAGGCCGTTTAAGACCGGCATCTGCACGTCCATGAGCACGGCGTGGTACTGGCCGCCCAGGCGGCGCACCTTGTCCACGGCTTCGCGGCCGTTGGCGGCCAGGTCGACTTCCAGTCCCGCGCCGCGCAAAAGCTCCACGGCGACCTGCTGGTTGATGGAGTTGTCTTCGGCCAGAAGCACCCGGCAGCCCTCCAACCCGGTGCGCGCGGCTTGTCCTTCGGCCTGGGCCGTTCCCGGCTCGGGCCCGGACTCCTGGCCGAAGAGCGCGGCCAGGGCCGCATCGGCCAGGGCCTGGGGCAACACGGGCTTGAGCGCCACCCGGTCCACTCCGGCCTGGGTGGTGACGCCGGTCAGTTCGTCCCGGTCGAAGGGCGAAAGCAGCAAAATCTTGGGCGTGGGGTCGAAACTCGGATTGTGCCTGATGCGCGAGGCGGTTTCCAGTCCGTCGAGCCCGGGCATGTGCCAGTCGAGCACGATCAGGTCGAAGGGCCGTTCCCCGGCGAGCAGGTTGCGGTTGAGCGCGTCCAGGGCCTCGGGGCCGTTTGCGGCCCTGTGGGCTTCGAACCCCAGGTGGGTGAGGTCGGCGGCCAGAATGTCCAGGGCGGAGGGACAGTCGTCCACGGCCAGGGCCTTGAGTCCCTGGCATCTGGGAGAGGCCAGGCGGGAGAACAGACGCTCCTGCCCGGGGAGGCTGAAGGGAATGGTGAAGCTGAACACGCTGCCCGCGTCGGGTTCGCTTTCCAGGTGGATGGCCCCGCCCATGAGCTCCACCAGGCTTTTGCTGATGGAAAGTCCCAGTCCCGTGCCGCCGAACTGGCGGGTGGTGGAGCCGTCGGCCTGGGTGAAAGGGGTGAAGAGCTTGGCTTGCAGGTGCTTGGGGATGCCCACGCCCGTGTCGCGCACGCAAAAGCGCAAGAGGGTGCGGCCGTCCGCCGTGCCCTCCGGCGCGACCCGGACTTCCACTTCGCCCTGGCGGGTGAACTTGACCGCGTTGTCGATGAGGTTGGTGAGCACCTGGCCCAGGCGCAGGGGGTCGCCCACCAGTTCGGCCGGGGTCTCCGGCGAGAGGCGAAACAGAAGCTCCAGGCCTTTTTCCGCGGCCTTCACGGCCAGAACGTTGGCAATGTCCTGCAGCACCTGGTCCAGCCGGAAGGTCCTGGCCTCCATCTGGAACTTGCCGGCCTCGATTTTGGAAAGGTCGAGCACGTCGTTGAGCAGTCCCAGGAGGGTGCGCGCCGCGGCCTGGATTTTTTCCATGTAATCGCGCTGTTTGGGGGTGAGCTGGGTCTTGAGGGCCAAGTGGCTCAGTCCCATGATGGCGTTCATGGGGGTGCGTATTTCGTGGCTGACGTTGGCCAGGAACTGGCTCTTGGCCCGCACGGCCTCTTCGGCCAGGTTCTTGGCCCGCTCCAGGGCTTGCTCGGCCTCGAACTTGTGGGTCACGTCGTTCATGATCAGGAGCAGGTGGGGCTCGGCGCTGCTGGTGAAGGGCGTGAGGATCAAATCCACCCGCACCCGGCGGTCGAATCCGCCGATGAAGTGGCTTTCGCGCAGACAGGCCTCGCCGCTTTCCAGGGTGGTTTTGGCCTCGGCGTTCAGGCCGAAGGTCACGCCGCACTCCGCGTCGTGGAAGTTTTGGGAGAGCAGTTTTTCCCGCGTGGTTCCCAGGATGTTGGCGGCGGCCTGGTTGGCCAGCACGCAGGGGCCGGCCGCTTTGTAGGCGATGATGCCCAGCGGCGAGTGCTCGATGATCTTGCGGTTCAGGTCGAGCAGCTCGGTCATGGCGCGTTCGCTTTCCAGGCGGTCGGTGATGTCGGTGATGATGGAATGTAGGAGTACCTTGCCCCTGGTCTCCACCCGGGCGCTGTTGATCTCCACGTCGCGCACTCCGAGCACGCTCCGATGGCGCATGCGGAAGGTGGAAGGGACTCGAGCGGCCTGCTCCATGGCGGCCCGCACCTCTTCGACGGGAAAAATGTTCACTTCGGTGATATGTTTTTTGTTCAGGCCGTCGCGGGTCAATCCGTAGAAAGCCAGGGCCGCGGGGTTGGCGTCTTCGATGAGTCCGGTGGCGGTGTCCACCAGGAGCTGAATGCTGCGGCTGCCCGCGAACATCTGGTGGTAGCGGCGGTTGGAGTCGGCCAGGGACAGGGCGTCCTCCCGGTTGCGCTGGTGCAGGGTGGTGAGGGTGATGTGGGCCAAGGCGGTCAGAAGGACCACCGCGATGGCCCAGAGCCTGGCCGGTCCCGTCTCCAGAACCGGATCGAACACGAAGAGGGTCATGCCGCTTTGCGGCCAGGAGACGCGGCTGACGTGCTTGGTGTTGCCGTCCAGGACGATTCGTCCTCCGGCCGGAGGGGCGCGGGTCAGCACCGGGTCGTCCACGAGTTTTTCGTACAGGCGCGACTGGCGCAGGGCGTCGAACTCTCCGTGGTCCAGGGGCGCCAGGGGACGCCAGGCGAAGCGCGGATCCGTGGAGGCCAGGACCACCCCGTGGGAATCGGTGAGCAGGGCCACGCCCTTGCCGCGCACGATGTCGCCGAAATTGTCCAGCTTCACCTTGATAACGGCCACGCCCAACGCGCGCGATCCGGGGTTTTCCATGCGCGCGGCGGCATAATAGTCCGGGGCGCGGGCCGTGGCTCCCATGGCCGCCGCGTATCCCTGTCCCGAAAGAATGGCCTGGACGAAATAGGGCCGGAACGCCTTGGATTTGCCCAGGGGACTGGTGGGCCCGCGCCGGTCGGACGCATTGGTCACCACGCCCGAAGTGTCGGTCAAAAAGATCACGCTGTGGGGGATGGCCGCGGCCAGCGAGTCGATCAGGGCGTCCACTTCGCCGTTTTGCATTCGTTCGGCCGAGGACCGGGCCATCCCGGTCAGGCGATCGGCCAGAAAGCGGGCGAAACGGTCCGAGGAGGTCATTGTGGATTCGACGCTTTTCACCGTGGCCGCAAAGGCCGTCTCGGTCAGGAGCTCGTATTTTTCCTTGGCCCTGCGATCCACGGCCTGGGTGAGAAGCCAGCCCACGACCAGGATGACGACCAGACCCGCCGCCATGCGCAGGCCGTCGGGCATGGCGGCCGCCCGTTTGGCGGTGTGGAAACGTCCCCGGAAGAGCACGAGCCGGGCGCGCCAGAGGGCGGCGGCCATGACGGCGGCCAGCAAGGCGCGCACCGCGGCCACGGGCACCCCGGTGACCGTGAAAAAGGTCCACATGTTGACCGAGCGGGCCAGGGGCAGGTTGGCGACCGGAACCAGGACCCCGGCCGTCACGGCGTACAGGGCCATGCACGCGGCAGCCAGCCCCAGCGGCCAGGTCGGGGCGGGACTGAGGTCGCGGTAGCGCCACAGGGCCAGGGCGGCCCACAGGGCGGCGGGCAGGGCCAGCAGGTAACGGAACGCGGCCTGGGCTTCCGCCGGGCCGGCAAGCAGAAAGACCGAGGCGGTCAAGGCCAGGGCCGGGCCGATCCAGGTCGGGGGGGGATGTTTGGTCAGGGCGGCGTGGGACTGGCGGGCGAATTCGAAAAGCAGCAGGAACGAGGCGGCCATGAATACCACGCGTATCCAGGCCAAGGCCGGGATGTCGCCCAGGTCGAGGGCGGCCATCTCCAGCCATTGCATGGGGCCGCGTACGGCCCCGAAAAAACACAACGCCCGCCACGGCCGCCAGAGCTCTCCCGAACGCGCCACGAGCCGGGCCGAAGCGGATAAAAGGATAAAGCTCAAACCGTAAAGAAAGTAGACGTAATCGAGCTCTTTAAGAAAAAAAGCGTTAGCCATGGGTCATGGGCGTGGTACGGTCCTGTTTGAAAGATTCAAATTCGCATTCGGATAGCAGATTCGGGCCGAGGAATCCAGGGCGCGCCAGCGGGGAGGGCCGGGCCGAGGCCCTTTTTTCCAAAGACTCCCAAACGAGGCCAATTTTGCTTGACAACTTGTGAAATGCCGTGGAATAATTGAAAAAATTGGATACGTCCCCCGAAGGGGAGGCGACAAGCAACGGATTGGCCATGTCCGCATTTTTCGATCGTTTGCGTGCGACGCTGCTCTTCGACGGCAAGGACCGACAACTGCTCGCCATCGTGCACGATGTGCTCGGCCGGGAAGACGCTTCGGGGTTCAAGCATCTGCTCACGCCCTACCTGCATCCTCGGGGGGTCACGGAAACCGCCGCGGCCCAGGGGCTGCGCATCGCCTACGCCGCGGCCAACCTGCTGGCCGCGCCCGAGTCGGGCAACGCCCGCGGCCGCATCGAAGCCCTGCGCTCCCTCAGGGACGAGGTGATGAACGCCTCGGTCACCTACCTGCGCCGAAACACGGCCCGGACCCTGGTGCAGATCATGAAGGAGCTGGTGCGAAGCCACGGGGACCAGGTTCGCCAGCTCGAACTGGCCCACGACTTCAACGCGACCCTGAGCGGCAAGGCCCGCATCGTGGACCGCGAGCTCACCCGCTATCATCTGTTGCGCATGCCCGAGGACTGGTCGCAGATCGCCTTCGACAACCACGTGCACGACGTGAACACCAAGGGGCGCAAGTCCGCCACGCATCTCATCATGGACGCGTGGATCAAGGGCATCAAGCACCTCACGGTGATCTACTACAACTACATCCCGCCCGAGGCGGCCGAAGAGCTCCTCGAATCCGCCGCCATCATGCACATTTCCGTGCGCCTCGGGGTGGAGTTTCGCACCCGGTGCGCGGGCAAGGCGGTACGCCTGATCTGGGTGCCGCGCGGGTTTTCCGGGTCCCACGCCTTTCTGGACTTTCTGCGCCAGCCGAAGGTCGCGGCCTTCATGGAGGCCGGCAGAAACGTCTCCATGGCCCAGGCCGGGCTGGTGTTCGGGGTGCTCGACCGGTTCAATCGCACCGGGCTGCCCGACATCAACCGCCGCTTCCAGATGGACGCCCCGGCCCTGGACCCGTGGGACTTCATCCGCGCCGTGGGCATGGGCCAGCCTTCGCTTTTGCATCTGCGCCGCTATCTGCACGGGGTGCTGATGCCCCATCTCGAGGCGCGCTATAGGCAGCTGGGCCAAAGTCTGGGCCAGACCAAGCCCGAAGAGCGTCCGGCCATCGAGGCGCGCATGGCCGAGATCGACGCCCTGGACCCCTACGCCCTGGGCGAGAAGTGGCTCGATCCCCTCATGGTCGAGGAGCGGCGGGAGCGCGGGTGCCCGCACGGCGAAGCCTGTCTTCCGGGGGCGTCGGCGGCTTGCGCTTCGGACCCGGCGGCGCCCCCGGACGCCAAGCCGGTTCGCGAGGACTGCCTGCGGCAATATTTCACCAGGGGACCGCTTCCGGCCGAGCCGGCCCCGGCCGAGATCATCGACCAGGTGGAGTCCATTTGCTCGGGCAATCGGTTCATCCTCAACCTGCGCGGCCTGGACGCGGACGACGTCCTGGAAATCCTGTACGAATCCAGGGGGCGCGTCACCCACCTGGAGCTCGTCAATCTCAAGAACACCACCGAGGGCAAGCTGGAGGACATCAAGCGCATCATCGACCTCTACGAGGTGGTGAACGCCGAAAGCCTGATTCCGCTCAAGCGCTGGGTGTTGAACCGGCTCGACGCTCTGGCCCGTGCGCCCGGAACACAGGACGCCAGACGGCGCCGGGTGTTTTCCGCACTGCTCGAATCCGTGGCCGGCTTTCACGAAATCTACCGCGTGCGCCCGTTGCGCCCCTCCCTGGGCTCGGACTCCACAGGCCAGAGTGGCAGACTGCACGGCATGGGCCTGGCCGTGCGCGACACCCTGCCGGTGGTCGCCCTGCGCCAGGCCGGAAAGCCTCGCGGCCTGGCCGGGCGCATTCCCCTGGGCGTGCGGGTGTTGCCGCGTTTCGTCTTCGAACCCCGGGAGAGCGCCCACCCCCTGCTTCGCGGCCTCTACTCCTTTGCCCGGCGACATCTGGCCCTGGCCCCCCTGGGCTACAAGGCCAGACGCGAATATACGCTGCTCGATTTCCGGCCGTCCAAGAACCGGCCCACCAATCTCATGCTGCTTGGCGGCATACGGACCGGAGACGGCAACCGCTTCGGCCGCGTGGAACCGCGCCGGGACACGCCCGCCTCCTTCCGTCTGCGCTACCTGAACCGCAACGTGCGCAACGCCCTGAAGATCCTGATCGGATTCGTGCCGGCCATGCTGTCCTTTCTCTTCAGCAAGGACTGGTGGGTGCTCAAGTATTTCGGCTCGGTCATCTGGTTCGCCATCACGGGCTTGCGCAACGTGGTGCAGTCGGTGCTGGGCGGCGGAGGCTTTTCGCGCACCCCGCTCATCAAGTGGAACGACTACGTGAGCTGGAGCCGGCTGTCGGATTCGCTGCTCTACACCGGGTTTTCCGTGCCCCTGCTGGACGTCCTGGTGAAGACCGTGCTCCTCGACAAGGGCGTGGGTGTCACCAGCACCTCGAACCCCCTGTTGTTCTTCGCGGTCATGGCCTTGGCCAACGGGGCCTACATCTCGACCCACAATCTGGTGCGGGGGCTGCCGCGCATGGCGGCGGGGCTGAATTTCTTTCGGAGCGTGCTTTCCATCCCCCTGGCCATGGCCATCAGCGCGGCCCTGTGCTGGCTGGTGGGGCTTTCCGACCCGGCGGGCGCGGCCGCGGCCGCGCAGCAATGGGCCGCCGTGGTTTCCAAGCTCGCCTCGGATGTGGTGGCCGCGGTCATCGAGGGCCTGGCCGACCGGGGCAACAACCTGGAAGAGCGCCTGGGCGACTACAAGGCCAAGTTCGAACGCATGCTCGCCGTGCAGGAACGCCTGGAAGCCCTCTATCCTCAGGTGGATGTGCTTGGCATGCTGGCCAATCCCAAGGACTTCATGAAGAACCTGGGACAGGAGCACAAGGAGCTGGAAAACGCCGTCATCGTCAACGCCCTGGATTGCCTGTATTTCTGGATGTACCAGCCCCGGGGCCGCACGGCCCTGTCCCGTCTGCTGCGGGACATGAATCCCGCCGAGCGGCAAAGCTTTCGATTGTCGCAAAACGTGTTGCGTCGCAAGCGCGAGATCAGCCAGCTCTTTCTCGACGGCCTGGTGGGAAAGAATTTTTCCCGGGGCCTGGCCTTCTACCTGGACCACGGGGACACCTATTTGGCCGCCGTGGACCGCATGGTCGCCGCCTTGGGCGATACGCCGGGAACGGGCGCCCTGGAGCGGCATTCCCTCAAGACCCCCTGAAACGCGAAAAAGGCCCGGCGCAAGCTTTGTCCAAAGCTCGCCCGGGCCTTTTCACGTCCCGCGCTCGCGGCGGGTCAGGCTTTCGGCTTGGCCTTGGCCTTGGCCTGGTTGGCCACGGCTTCGATCTGGCGGGCGATCTCGTCGGGATCGCCCAGGTAGAAATGCTTGCGGGGTTTCAGATCCTGGTCGAGTTCGTAGACCAGGGGCGCGCCGGTGGGGATGTTGAGGTTCGCGATGTCGGCGTCGCTTATGGCGTCGAGATATTTGACCAGGGCGCGCAGCGAGTTGCCGTGGGCCGCGATGAGCACCCGGCGGCCCGCCGTTATGGCCGGAGCCACCACGTCGTGCCAGTAGGGCAGGACGCGCGCCACGCAGTCCTTGAGGCACTCCACGCCGGGCAGGTCGGACAAGTCCACTTCGCGGTAGCGGGGGTCGAAATGGGGGTGGCGGGGGTCGTCGTCTTCCAGGGCCGGGGGCCTGGTGTCGTAGCTCCTGCGCCAGATGAACACCTGCTCCTCGCCGTACTGGGCGGTCATGTCGGCCTTGTTCAGGCCCTGCAACGCTCCGTAATGGCGCTCGTTGAGCCGCCAGGACTTGGCCACCGGCAGCCAGAGCCGGTCCATGTCTTCGAGCACGATGTTGAGCGTCTTGATGGCCCGGCTGAGGTACGAGGTGAAGCAGAGGTCAAAGTCGTATCCCGCGTTCAGCAGGGCCTTGGCCCCGGCCTTGGCCTCGGCTTCGCCCGTGGGGGAGAGGGGCACGTCGGTCCAGCCGGTGAAGCGGTTTTCCAGGTTCCACTGGCTCTGGCCGTGGCGAATGAGCACGAGGGTGGGCATGGGGACCTCCGGGTTGGGGTTGGAGCCCTCGGGCGGCGGCTCGCAAAGGCGTTGCTTCGTTTGACCGGCGGGACCAGGTGCGTTTCCGCGCCCCCGCGCCCTCGGACCGGTTGCGTTGTTCGTGTTCGTCCCCGCGCGGCGAGAGCGACGGAGCGTCCGGCGGAAGCAACGTTTTCGCCGGACGCTTGGACGCGTCAGTTCTTGCAGGGCGCGGCGTCGGGGTTTTCCAGCATGCGGATGGCGCAGAACGATCCGCACATGGCGCATTCGCGCTCGCCGCTGTGGTCGTGGCGACGCTTGCAGACCGATTGCGGGTCCAGGGCCTGGGCGGTGATTTCCTTCCAGTCCAGGTCGGCGCGGGCCTTGGAGATGGCCAGGTCGCGCTCCACGGCCCAGGGGCGTCCCAGGGCCACCTCGGCGCTCTGGGCCGCGATGAGGCTGGCCTTCACGCCGTCCCACACGTCTTCGGGGCCGGGCAGGGTGACGTGCTCGGCCGGGGTGAGGTAGCACAGGAAGTCGGCCCCGAAGTAGGCGGCCTGGGCCCCGCCGATGGCCCCGGCGATGTGGTCGTATCCGGCGGCCGAGTCCGTGGTCAGGGGACCCAGCACGTAGAGCGGGGCGCCGTTCGTCAAACGTTTGATGCCCTGGATCTGGCCTTGCACCAGGTGCAGGGGCACGTGGCCGGGGCCTTCGATCATGGCCTGCACGCCGTGCTCCAGCGCGCGCCGGGCCAAGTCGCCCAGCACCGAGACTTCTTCCCACTGGGCGGCGTCGCCGGCGTCGGCACCCGCGCCGGGGCGCAGGCCGTCGCCCAGGCTGATGGTCACGTTGTGCGCCAGGCAGATGTCCAGCAAGGCGTCGTAGTGGTCGAGCAGGGGGTTTTCCTTCTTGTGGCGCTTCATCCAGCGGGCCAGGATCGATCCGCCGCGCGAAACGATGCCGAGCACCCTGCGGCCGTCGGCGGCCCAGGCGGCGCCGCGTGCGGTCAGTCCGCAGTGCAGGGTCATGAAGTCCACGCCCTGCTCGGCCTGTTTGGCTATTTCGTCCAGGAGATCTTGAATGGAAAAGTCGCTGGGGTCCTTTCCGGCGCGCACCAGCCGCTGGGCCACGCTGTACAGGGGCACCGTTCCCAGGGGCAGGGGCGAGGCGGCCAAAAAGCGCGTGCGCACCTCGTCCAGGTCGCCGTGCAGGGAAAGGTCCATGAAGGCGTGGGCTCCGGCCTTTTCGGCCAGGTCGAGCTTGCGCATTTCCATTTCGATATTACTGATCATGGGCGAAGTGCCGATGTTGGCGTTGACCTTCACCCGGGCGGGCTGTCCGATGAGGGTGGGGCGTACGCTCTGGTGGCCGGGATTGGCGAGCAGTACCATGCGGCCGGCGTCGATGGCGGCGTGGATGTCTTGCGAGGGCATGCGCTCGTATTCGGACAAGGACTGGCCATGGGAGGCGAGAAACTTCGCGACGATGGGATTTTTCCCGATCAGGGACATTGGACGCTCCGATTGAGTTTGTTGATGCGGACCAACCAACCCTAACACGCCAGGCTCCGACGGGAAAGTGGCCCGTCCGGGCTTGCCAACGCCGCCCGCAGGGGCTATAGGAACTCCCTTTGATTCGAGCCAAGGAGCCTTCAAATGAAAAAGGACATACATCCCAAGACCTACAAGGCCAAAATGGTCTGCAACTGCGGCTTCACCGCCGAGGTTCTCTCCACCAAGGGCGAGGTCGTGAACGTGGAAATCTGCTCCAACTGCCATCCGTTCTTCACCGGCAAGCAGCGTTTCGTGGACACCGCCGGACGCATCGACCGCTTCCGCAAGAAGTACGCCAAGTTCGAGGACAAAAAGGCCTAGCCGTGTTTTCGGGGCGGCGCGTCGCGCGTCGCTTATTTTCCTTGTTCGCCGCCCTTCCCGGACTCTTCGCCCCCGCCCAGCAGGTCGGGGGCCAGGCGGTCATGGAAGGGGTCATGATGCGCTGCAAGAGCCGCTTGGCCATCGCCGTGCGCAAGCCCGACGGGTCCATTTTCGTCGACACCAGGCCCTGGTTCAGCCTGACCGACAAGCCGTTGCTGAAGCTGCCGTTTGTCCGGGGATTTCCAGTGCTTATCGAAACCCTGGTCAACGGGGTCTCGGCGCTCAACTTCTCGGCCCGAGAGGCCTTGGACGAAGACGAAGGGGAAATCACTCCCCTGGCCATGGGGCTCACCGTGGCCGCTTCGCTCGGATTCGCCCTGGCGCTCTTCGTGGTGGCTCCGCATCTGTTTTCGCTGGGCATGAAGTGGCTGGGCGTGTCGGGCGGGGTGGAGACCCTGAGCTTTCACGTGTGGGACGGCGTGTTCAAGCTGGCCCTGTTCGTGGGCTATATCGTGGTCATTTCGTTCGTGCCGGACATCAGGCGGGTTTTTCAGTACCACGGGGCCGAGCACAAGACCATTTGGGCCTTCGAGAAGGGCTCGGACCTGACGCCCACCGGGGTGCGCGGCTATTCCCGGCTGCATCCGCGTTGCGGCACCACGTTTTTGCTGTTCGTGCTGGCGGTCTCCATCGTCTTGTACGCGTTCCTGGTGCCCTGGCTGCTCACGTTCTGGGCGCCCGAGCATGCGTGGCTGAAGCAGATCTACATCATCTCGGTGAAGTTTTTGCTGATGATTCCCGTGAGCGCCGTGTCCTACGAGTTGATCAAATTCCTGGGCAAGCACGAAGGCAACGTGTTGTGCAAGGCCATGAGCTGCCCGGGTATGGCCATGCAGATGCTCACCACCCACGAGCCCGACGACGCGCAAATAGAAGTGGCCATTGAGGCGCTCAAGAAAGCCGTGGAAAACCAGGATAAAGGGTAGGGGTTCATGTTCGCCAAGCTCGAAAGCATTGAAGCCAAATATTTGAGCCTTGAACAGGAGCTCTCGGCCCCGGACGCCTTTTCCGACCAGGAGCGCTACCGCAAGCTCACCAAGACCCACGCCGACCTGGGGGAAATCGTCTCGGTCTACCGTCGCTTCAAGAAGCTTCAGGAAGACCTGGAGGAAAACACCCTGCTGCTTTCCGAGTCCGACCCCGAACTGCGCGAGCTGGCCGAGGCTGAGATCAAAAATCTGCGCGAGGCCCTGCCCCGACTGGAAGAAGAGCTCAAGATCCTGCTTTTGCCCAGGGACCCCATGGACGAAAAGAACACCGTCCTGGAAATCCGGGCCGGCACCGGCGGCGAGGAAGCGGCGCTGTTCGCGGCGGACCTGTTCCGCATGTACATGCGCTACGCCGAACGCATGCGCTGGAAGGTGGAGATCCTGAGCGAGTCGCCGTCCGATTCCGGCGGATACAAGGAAATTATCGCCTCCATCGCGGGGGACAAGGTCTACAGCCGACTCAAGTACGAGTCCGGCACGCACCGGGTGCAGCGCGTCCCGGCCACGGAATCCCAGGGGCGCATCCACACCTCGGCCGCCACCGTGGCCATCATGCCCGAGGCCGAAGAGGTGGACCTGCACATCGACCCCAATGACCTGCGCATCGACGTGTACCGTTCCGGCGGTCCGGGCGGGCAGTCGGTCAACACCACGGACTCGGCCGTGCGCGTCACCCACATTCCCACCGGGCTCATTGTCATCTGCCAGGACGAAAAGAGCCAGCACAAGAACAAGGCCAAGGCCCTCAAGGTGTTGCGCTCCAGACTGTTGCAGCAGGAGCAGGAAAAGCAGCGCCTGGAGCTTGAGGCCACTCGCCGCCAGCAGGTGGGCTCGGGCGACCGGTCGGAGCGCATCCGCACCTACAATTTCCCCCAGAGCCGCCTGACCGACCACCGCATCAACTACACGGTGCACAGCCTGGAGCATATTCTGGACGGTGACATCGACGCCCTGATCGACGCGCTCATCCACCACTACCAGACCGAGGCCCTGAAGCACCAGGCCGACGAGGTGTAGGCGCACGTGGCCCGGGGGCTCACCGTCCGGGAAATTCTGGCCCGGTCGGAGCAGCATTTCGCGCAAAAAGGTGTGGATTCTCCGCGCCTTTCCGCGCAATTGCTGGTGGCCCACGGGCTGAATCTCACCCGGTTGAACCTCATTCTCGATCTGGACCGGCCCCTGGCCGAACCGGAGTTGGCCTTGTTGCGCCCCCTGGTGGCCCGTCGGGCCAAGGGCGAGCCCATGGCCTATATTCTGGGCAAGCGCGAATTCTACGGTCTGGATTTTCTCGTCACGTCGGACGTGCTCATCCCCCGCCCCGACTCGGAACTCTTTCTCGACGAGGCCCTGGCCCGCTTCGACAAGGCGGCTCCCCTGGCGGCCGCCGACCTGGGGTCGGGGTCGGGCTGCCTGGGCGTGACCCTGGCCGTGCGTTTCCCCAAGGCCCTGGTGCTGGCCCTGGATGCGAGCCCCGCCGCCCTGGACGTGACCCAACGCAACGCCAGGGCCCACGGCGTGTGGGAGCGCATGCGATTTGTGCGCGCCGACTTCGCCGACCTGCCGTCCCTGTCGGACCTTGCGGTCGGGGGTGACGCAACCGGTCCCGAGGGCGGCGTCCCCGGCAAAGTCCAGGGGGCCGGAAGCGACGCCGACAAGGCCCCGAACCTGGACTCGTCCCCTGTCTCCTCTTCCGACTCGCCCACGGCTGCGTCCGCGCCTGTCGACCCCGAAGCCCCCGACATGCTAGCCGTCTGGCCCGTGGACGCACCGGGCTACGACCTTATTCTGGCCAATCCCCCCTATGTGAGCCAAGCCGAATACGTCGAACTCTCTCCCGAAGTGGCTGATTTCGAACCCAAGTCCGCCCTGGTGCCTGGTCCCTCCGGCCTGGAGGCCTATCCCGTGGTGGGCCGGACCGCCTTGCGCGCGCTCCGCCCCGGCGGGACCCTGCTGGCCGAGATCGGCTGGACCCAGGCCGAAGCGGTCAAGGCCCTCTTCGAATCCCCGGAGTTTGGATTTTGTCACGTTACCGTCCACAAGGACCTGGGCGGTCGAGAGCGCCTGGTCGCCGCCCGCAAGCCCGAGTAACGAGCCGCTCGCCACTGTGGCGGAGCCGCTCGACACGGTGAGCGGGCGTGCCCACGACGCCCGCGGCGCAGTCCCGTGCGGGAGCGCCTGGGAAGGCGTGTCGGTTGCGCCGCGTCAAAAGACGCTTTCGGCGATCCACGGGGGCTTTTTTGTCCCCCGGTTGTGCCCGGGATGCACGGCGGCCGCGCGGCGGCGTTTCCCGTCCCTAGATCGTGATCCCTTCGGGCGCAGGCCGGACCGGAGCCGGTCGGTTGGGCGCGCGACGACGCGGCGTCGTTTGTCCCGTCGCATCCGGCTTCGTGCGTCCGCGATCCTGCGACACGCGTTGTGGAGCCTTGGCGGGGCCGGGGACCGGGGCGTCGTTTTCTTCGGTCATGCCCCGGTCTGCGTCCCGGTCCGTGTCGGCGACGGTCATGCCCGGGTCGTCGCCCGGGGCGTCCTCCGCCTCGTTCGGGACGACGGCCTCGGCGGGTTCGGCTTGCGGCGAGCGCTCTCCGCGGGCCGCGGTCTTGGCCGTCGCGTCCGCCGGCGGGGCGGAGTGCGCCTCCGGTGCGGGCGTCCGGGCGGGAGCCGGATCGATTCGGGGGGCGAGGGGAGCTTTTTGATCGGCGGCCGCGCCGTCGGATTGCGCGAGGTCCTTTGACGAGACAATGGGCAAGCTGACCCGGATGTCGCCCTCTCGCGTTCCCCGTATCAGCAAGCGAAGCGCGGTCGGCTTCGGTTTCGCGGGCAGATAGAGATAGCCCAAGCGTATGCTTCCCGGAGCAAGGGGGTCTTCCCGCCAGGCCTGGGCGTCCAGATCGTCGGCAATCGCCCTGGCCAGTTCGGGCCGGGACGGCGGCCGGCTGAAGACGGCGCCGTATGCGCCTCCCGCCGCGGCGCCCGCGGCCGCGCCTATCCAGAGCGAGTCCGGGTCCTTGCCCAGGGCAAACCCGGCCAGCGCCCCCAGTCCGCCGCCGATGATCGCGCCCACGAATCCGTCCAGGCAGGCGGTCTTCGTCCCTTGGGCGATGGACAAGTCCCGTGCGGCCAGACTGGCGGCCTCGGACGGGGTGTAGGGCAGGTACTCGCCTCCCTGGGTCACGCCCCGGACGTCTTCCACGATGACCTGGGGTTGATCCCGGTCTGAACTTTTGAGCGCGAGGAGCACCGGCGTAAACCTCGCGTTCCGGTAGTCGAACCCGTCGCCCCCGGGTTCGTAGGCCAGGGCGCTCACGGCGAAGCCCGGTCCGGTTACGGACTGGGGAAACGCGGCGGGGTCCATGGCGCGTTTTGTCTGGGACACTCTGGAGCCGGACCCGGCGCATCCGACAAGGCCAACCAGCAGGGCCGCGAGAAGCGCCGCGAATACCGGTCGCGCCCGGGTTCCGTGTCCTGGGATTGTATACGTATTGCACGCGGGAAAAAACGTTCCGCCGGCGTATCCATGTGTCGCTCGCATGGGACCTCTCTTGTACCGTGTTCCGATGGGATGGCATGGATACGCGGTTTACGCAAGATAAATGCATGAAGCGAAACATGGTCTGGGGGCGTCAGGTCCTTTTACGGGCCAGCCGGTGTTTCAACAGCGGCGGAAGCAGGGCGGCCAGGGCCAGGGCGGCCAGGATGGCCACGGTGCGAGGCGTGAGAATGCCGGCGGTGTTGGTCAGGCGTTCCAGTTCGCTTCCGGCCAGGGCGTAGAGCAGGGAGCTGGGAATTACGCCCAGGGCTGTGGCCGTGGCGAAGGTGCGCAGGCGCATGCTGGAAAGTCCGGCCACGATGTTGGAAAGGAAAAACGGCATGACCACGAACAGGCGGCAGGCCAGGACGTACCAAAAGCCGTTGTGGGCGATTTCCAGATTGGCCTTGGCCAGGGCGTGGCTGTAGCGGGCGTAGAAGGCCCGGTAGAACAGGTGCCGGGTGACGGAAAATCCCAGGGAGCAACCCAGTACCGAGATCAGCAGGTTGAGGGCCCAGGCTTCGGCGACGCCGAAAAGGAACCCGGCCAGCAGCTTGAGCAGGGCCGCCGCCGGAATGGGGAAGTTGATGAGCACGACGCCCAGGGCCAGGTAGCACAGCCAGGCCGCGGTCCGGTGGTCCAGCACGAGTCCCTGGCATGAGACGGCCAGGGTCTTGGCCCAGACGAACACCACGTCGGCCCTGGCGTGGAAGGCCAGCAGGGACGCGAGCGCCGCCGCGACCAGGAGCGCAAGCCCCAGCCGCAGCCAGCGGTTGGCGGGGTGCGGCTTGAAAAACGCCCCGTGGCGGGCCGCCAGGGGGCGCTTCGGTGGCGTATTGGAGTCTTCGCTTTCCTCTCGGGGGGCGTCCATCAGTTGATCAGCACGCCGGCGTAGCCCACCACGCGGTCGAAATCGCCGGTGACTTGGCCCGAGGTGGCGTAGGCCGCCAGCCTGGCCCGCTTGGCCCCGAGCTGGCGGGCCGCTATCAGGGCCAGGGTCATGGGCAACACGCCGCACATGGTGATGCCGTTGCCGCGCACCGTGTTGTAGAGTTGTTCCGGGTCCAGGGCCAGGATGGCTTCCAGGGCCAGGGAGTCCAGGCGTTTGGCCGCCTTGTGGGTCACGTAGTGGCTCATGTCGGAACTCACCACCATGCAGGCCGGTTCGGCCAAGCCGGCGAGCGTCTTGGCCAGGGCCAGTCCGGCGGTTTCCAGGCGTTGGAAGGACGGCTCCGCCACCGTCAGCGCGGTCAGGAGAAACCCGGGCGCTAGCGTCTGGAGAAACGGCAGCATCACTTCGAGGGAGTGCTCGCGGGCGTGGGCCTCGTAGTCGGCGCTGAAGTCCGGATCGGCGTCCAGCAGGGCGGCGACCAGGGCCTCGTCCACCGGAACCGGGCCGAGGGGAGTGATCCATCGCCCCGAAGGCCACAGGGACAGCGGGGCGCCCAGGCCGGTGTGGTTGGGGCCCAGCAGCACGATCCGGCGGGGGAGCCGGGCCTGGCCCAGGGTGTGACCGGCCACCCGGCCGGAGTACACGTAGCCGGCGTGGGGGGCCATGGCCAGAAGCGTGGGTTCTACGTCCGGGGAAACGCCCACGCCGATGGCGGCGCGCACGTCGCTTTCCAGGGTTTGGCGGTCCGAAGGATAGAACTGCCCGGCCACGACGGGTTGTCTGTCCATACTCACCTCGCGGGAAGAGCGGAATTGGGTCCGACAAGCGCGGAAAGAACCTGTCCGACGCCTCGGGACAATACGCGTCAGGCGGTCGGGGGGCAAGGCTCAAGGCCGACCTTTCCCGGTTCGCCGGGGGCCGGAGCGCGCGGAGGAGGCTATTTCGACGGCGGGGGATTGAGTTGTCCGGCGCGTTGCTCAAGCCTGTTGGTGGTCAATTCCGAGGCGGCCATCTTGGCGTAGAGGGAATCGCCCAGCGAATCGCGCATGTTTTCCAGGGTCTTGCGCCAATTTTCCTGGTCGCCCAAGGCTCCGTAGAGCTTGGCCATGCGGAAGCTGTTGGCGGCCCCTTCGGGGCTGTCCTTGGGCACGGTCTTGGCGTATTCCTGGCACAGCTGGAGAGCCTCCTGAAAGCGGGCTCCGGCCTGCATGGCCTCGATGACCAGCAGCAGGGCGTCTTTGGCCTTGCCAGGGTCCTTGGCGGCCTCTTCGAAGAGGGTGCGGGCCTCCTGGCCCCATTCGGCGGCCTTTTCGTTGTCTCCCCGGTCCATGGCGGTGCGGGCCTGATAGTACATGGCGTAGGCCCGCTTGGCCGGATCGAGCTGCGGGTCCATGGCCAGGCGTCCCCAGAGCAGACGGCTTTTGGCGAAATCGCCGGTGTTCTCCAGGGCCATGGCCTGGGCGAATTGCAAGACCCGGCGCGGGTTCTCGGCCAGCTTCCAGCCGGATACCTTGCGCAGGGTGTCGAGAATGGCCTTCCAGTCCTGGTTCTCCCGGTAGATGGTGAGCACCAGGGCCAGGGCCTTCTGGGCGTCTTCGCTGGGTCCCTGGTCGAGAAAGGGCAAGGCGCGGTCCAGGGCTTCGCGGGGATGTCCCGTGTAGTACCGGGACAGGGCCAGGGCCAGCTTGTCCCGGCTGGGCAGCAGGTTCGGGTTCCTGGCCAGAAACGGATACTTGTCCCAGAGATCGACCACGTGCTTGTAGTTGCTGTCGTCCATGAGGGTGGGCAGCATCTTGAGAAAGGCCTGTCCGCCCACTTCCACGGCCTGCTTTTCCAGCTCGTCACCCGGGTATTGGGTGGTGAATTGCTGCACCCTGTCCAGGGTTTCAGGATATTCCTGCTTGTAGAGCCGCCACATGGCCAGCTTGAGCAGCGCCAGCGGCGCGATGGAGCTCTTGGGGTAGTCGCGCACCAGCATTTCGTAAATCTGGTCGGGGCGCACGTCCTGGGGGGAGGCGAAGGTCTTGAACATCTCCTGCGTGGTCGGAGAGTCGTGCACGCCCTGTTCGGCCAGGCGCATGAGCGACATGAGCGCGCCTTCGGAACCGGGATAGCGCTTGATGGCCATCTCGTAGAATTGGCGGGCCACGGCGCGCTTGTCCAGCCGGGCGTAGACGTCGCCCAGGCGGGCCAGCACGATGTCCATGGTCTCGTCGCCGGGCACCAGGTTCATGAACCAGAGATACTGGTCCTTGGCCTTTTCGTAGTCGCCCAGCTTGTAGGCCACATCCGCGGTCACCCGGCGCAGGGAGGGGTTTTCCACGTAGTAGTGCGGCCAGCGCTTGTCCACGTAGTCGAGCACCTTGGACGCCTCCTGGTACTGCTTGAGGTCGAGCAGGGTGGTCGCCAGGCCCAGGGCCGAGTCCTTGGCGTATTTGCTCTCCGGCGCGTTTTGCAACACGCTTCGGAAGGACTGGGCGGCCTTGGTGAGGTTTTCGCGCTGATCGCCCAACTTGGACTGGCCCAGATAGTATTGTCCCCAATAGACGTCGATGAGCGGGACGTTTTCGTCCAGGGGGTATTTGTTCTTGAGCAGGCTGAAATAGGCCTTGGCTTCGGGCAGGTTGCCCATGCGCAGGTTGAGATAGCCCAGGTTTATGAGCGCCCGGGGAATGTTGCGCGAGGTCGTGTTGTAGTTGAGGGCCTCCTGGTAGGCGTTGTCAATGAGTTCGTAGAAGTCCGTGATGTGTTCGCGGTGCTTGGTGAAAAGCATATCCGCCAGGTCGTAGAGGGCGCTTTCGTGCAGGAAGGGACTCACGGCCTGGTTGGCCAGGATGGTGCGGAAAATTCCTTCGGCCTTGTCGAAGTCGCCGCGCGCCAAGGATTGTTCGCCCTCGATGAGAAAGGCCCGGTCGTCCAGGGTGTCCGAAGCGGCCGGCTCCTGCCCGGGACCGGGCAGGGTGAAAGCCTCGGGCCGGGGTTGGGTGGGCTTTTTGGCTGGCGCGCCCAGGTCGATGGACGAGCCGGCTTCGGGCGAAGCGGCTTGCGGCGCCGGCGTCTGGCCCGAGTCGGAGAGGGGCGCGCCTCCGGCGTTGTCGGCTGCCGGACCTGGCTGGGGCTGGTTCGACGCGCCGCCATCGCCGGGCTGCTTGCCCTGGGCCTGCTGCGCCTCCGGCTTTGTGGCGGGAGGCGGCGCATCCGTCGTCAGTTTGACGGCCCCGTGCACACCGGAGTCGCGCGGCTTGGCGGGTTTGGCCGCGTCCTGCTTCGGTTGCCCCTGCTTTACGCCGGGTTGTTCCGGCGCGGGAGACGATGTTCCCTGTCCCTGGGGCGCCGGTGTTGCCTGCGGCTGGGCTTGTCCCGCGGGACCCGCCGGGCCGGGCGTTCCCTGGGGAGGTTCCCCGCTGGCGACCTTCCCTTTGATCACGGGCGCGGCCGGGGGCTTGGCCTGGGGGCGCCCGCCCTGGTCCGGCGCGGATTGAACGGCCGGCCGCCCGGAATCGGCAGGGGGTTGGACTTGGCCGGCGGCCGGAGCCCGGGGCGTTTCGGCGGGCGCGGTCTGGGGGACGCCGGCGGCGGCGGGGGCGCCTTGTCCGGCCCGGGGCGTCTGGGCGGCCGGGGCCTGGCCGGACGCGGACGGGGGAGAAGGAGCCCGCTCGGCCGTGGTCTGTCCGGCCTGGGGCGTCTGGGTCGGTCCCGTGGGCGGCTGCCCCGCTCCCGGAGGAGGGGTGAGCGCGATCTTGCCCGAAACCACCGGCCCGGCCTGGGGCCTGGTCGTGTCGGGTCCCGGGGCCTGGGGCTGAGCCGTGGGCTGAGCCTGGGCCTGGGGCGGAGTTGGGGAGGCGGCTTGTTTTTGCGCCTGCGCCGATGGGGACGCCTGGGGGCGGGATGGCGTCGCGGCTGCGGTCCCGTCCGGGGCTTGGTTCGCGGGCGCGGCCTGGGGCCGGGCGCCGGTCGGGGGCGCGGCCTGATCGTTCGACCGTTGCGGAACTTGCGGCTGAGCCTGACGCAGGCGTTGGGCCAGCGGGCCCGGTCCGCCCGTGGCTTGAGTTGCCCCCCGGGGCGTATTGGCGGCCCCTTGGGCCAGCAGCTTCTGGGCCGGACCGGAGACCGTCTCGGCCGTCTGGTCCTGCGCGGGGGAGGGCGCGGTGGGACCGGGGGGCGTGGAGGTCGCCGACTCGGCCGACGCTGGCCCCGTTTGCGCGGGCGCGGCGGAAAAGTCGACCCGTTGACGCACCACGCGCGCACCGGGCTGTCCGGTCGGCGTCTGGTTCCCGGGGGTTTGGGGCGTCTGGCCCGCCGCGGCCGGTCCCGCCTTGGCTCCTGCCAGCTCCTGGGGGCCGGGTTGCGCGCTTGCGGACTGGTCCGTGGGCTTGGCCGCATTCGCGCCGGGTGTCCGGGCCTGGTCGGGGGGGGCCTGGTTCGTCTCCGGCCGCCTGGGCGTCCGGGCCTGGCCGGCCTTGGCCGGGGGCGCGGTCGGTCCCTCGGGGGACCAGCGCGCCCCCGCGGGATCGTAAAAAACCTGGAGCCGCAAGGCGTTGTCCCCCTGGGGGCTGGCGATGAAGCCGAAGGCCTCCTGGGCGACCTGGACCGCCAGAACGTTGTCGGCCACGCCCAGACCCAGCACATGCCGTCCCCGCCCCGGATTGGCCGGCACGGGAGCCAGTTTGGTCCCGGCGGGAAAGAGCATTTCCACCTGGCGGGGGCCGGTGCGCAGGGTGGCCGGGGAGGGCGCTTTGCCGGGAAAGGTCAGGGTGAGCACGTCCGCCGAGGGCTCGGCCGTGAGGGCATACGTCTGCGCCCGGACCGACAGGCCGGGAAGCAGCAGCATGCACAGGCAGAGGAGCCAAGCGGTCTTGGCCATGGGGCGCGCCTTCACGCCGCCTTGCAATGCAAGGAGCGTGCTTGAACCCTGCGGCTGAATCAGCCGCCGAGCATGTTTTTCTTTTTGAGCTTTTCGATGAGCGTGGTGCGCTTGATGCCCAGGATTTCGGCGGCCTGGTTCTTCACCCCTTCGGCCTGGCTCAGGGCTTCGGCGAGCAGGCGCTCCTCGATTTCGTCAAGGAACTCCTTGAGCCCCATTCCTTTGTCCTTGAGGTCCGCCACGCGGGGCCAGACGAATCCCGCGGCGGCGACGCAGGGCGTGGGGGCGGGAGCGGCCCGGCCCACGTCGTCCCAGATTTTCTTGGGCAGGTCTTCGGGGCGAACGGTGTCCTGGTCGCAGAGGATGGAGACGCGCTCCATGAAGTTTTCCAGCTCGCGCACGTTGCCGGGCCAACTGTAGCGCAGGAACATGTCCCTGGCCTCGGGCGAGAGGCAGAGCGTCTTGCGTTCCTTGAGCTTGCAGAAGCGTTCGAGAAAGACCTTGGCCAGGAGCAGGATATCCTCGCCGCGATCGCGCAGCGGAGGCAGATGCAGGGGAATGACGTTCAGGCGGTAGAAGAGATCTTCGCGAAAGCGCCCGGCGGCCACTTCGGAGTCCAGGTCCCGGTTGGTGGCGGCCACGATGCGCACGTCGACCTTGAAGGTCTTGCCTCCGCCCACGCGCTCGAACTCTTTTTCCTGGAGGACGCGCAGGATTTTAACCTGGAGCGACAGGTCCATCTCGCCGATTTCGTCGAGAAAGATGGTGCCCCCGTCGGCCAGTTCGAAGCGCCCGGCCCTATTGCGTATGGCGTGGGTGAACGCGCCTTTTTCGTGGCCGAACAGCTCGGATTCGAGCAGTTCCCTCGGGATGGCTCCGCAGTTGACCGGGACGAAGGGTTTTCCCGCCCGGCGGCTGTTGGCGTGCAAGGCGCGCACCAAAAGCTCCTTGCCGGTGCCGGACTCGCCCGTGACCAACACGGTGGAGTCCGTGGGAGCGACCTTGGCCAGCACCGTGAACACTTCGGTCAGGGCGGGGCTCTTGCCCACGATGTTCGATATCTGCAATTCCATGAGGCCTCCCGCTGGGATTCGCGCCGTGCGAGGACTGTGCGCGAGGCTGTCAAGGAAATGACGCGAAGTCAAGGCCGAAGGAAAATTTTCCCTTGGAAAGGCCGGATTATTGCATGGGAAGCTGATGAAGAACCGGACGCGCGGGGCGGGATCAGGCGAAGGCGTCGAGCAGGGTGCCGGTGGTTTCCTCGACGCCGCGCACCACGGCGGCGTTCACCTGGAAGCCGCGCTCGTGAATCATGAGGTTCACCATGTCGCGGGTGAAATCGGCGTTCACCGTCTGGAGGGCCGCGTCCCGGGCCTGCCGTTGGGTTTCGTCGTCGTTGGCGATTTCCGAAGGCACGGGCGGTCCGCCTTGGCCCCAGGGCACGGTGGTCTCGGTGACGGCGTCCACCCGGCCGGGACCGGACGTGATCACGGTTTCGCGCCGCTGATAGCCGGGCGTGTTCAGATTGGCGATGTTGGCCGCGTCGTTGTTCACGGCGTAGGCCATCACGCTCATGGCTTGCAGGTTGATGTCGGGTATTTCGGACATGCCGCGTCCTTTCCCACCGGGCTTTATGGAAGACTAGGCTTTTCCCGGCCGCTGTCAACGACCGGGGTTGTACACCACGCCGCCCGCCGCCCGGTAGTCCTCGAACACGCGGGAGGCTTCGTCCGCCAGCACCGCGCCGCGCGTTTGCACCCCGGCCTTGGCCAGGTAGTCCCACGAGGCGTCGAACACCGGCCCCTCGTCGAATCCCGCCCGCCTGGCCGCTGCGCCGGGCGCGCCGTACACCACCCGGCTCACCCCGGACCACAGGATCGCGCCCAGGCACATGGCGCAGGGTTCACTCGTGCTGACAAGCTCGCAACCACCTGGCCAGGCGGCCAGGGTGTGGCTGCCGATGCGTTTCTGGGCCGCGCTCAGGGCCACGATCTCGGCGTGAGCCACGCTCAATCCCGAGGTCAGGACCAGATTGGCCCCGCGCCCCAAAAGTTCTCCGTCGGCGCGGCCGAAGACCAGGGCCGCGAACGGTCCGCCTCCCCGGCGCACGCTCAGCCGGGCCAGTTCCACGGCCAGGGCCATGCGGGCTTCGTCGGTGCGGGGCCGGGGGCCGGCCGGGGCGAAGCCGGTCAGCCATTCGGGCAGGTCGATGCGGATGTCCACGGTGTGCTCCTTGGGCGCGGGGCGGTTGCCTGGACCGGCCGGGTCGGATAGAACGCCCCATGCTTTCGCGTTTGTTCCTGGCGCCGTTTCTGTTGCTGGCCGTTTTTTTCTTTTGCGTCCAACCGCTGAAAGCGCAGGTCGAGGGCCTGTACGACAACAAGGCCGCCGGCGTGTCTTTTGTGGCGCCGCCGGGCTGGAAGGTGGCCGAAACCACGTCCCGAGAGTGCCTGTTCGCCGTGGAGGCCGTCAAGGACCGCGACTGCCGTTTTCAGATCTGCATCAGTCCCCCGCGGGCGGACATGCTTCTCACCCGAAACGCCTTCGTATCCTGCGAGAATCTCAAATCCTACATCACGTCGCAGCTCAAGGGCGTCAATCCCGTCTGCCAGCGGGGCCGGGCCGGCAACCTTTATGCCTTCGACACGGTCTACGAACGCCGCATCCAGACTCCGGACGGGATACGGGTGCAGTTGGTCAACCACCTGTTCGCCCCGGCCAAGGGCCGGCTGGTGCAGGTCATGGCCTACACCCTGGGCGACACGGAGGCCGAGGCCCGCAGGCGGTATCTGGAAAACCGGCGCGCGTTGGATCGGTTGGTCAGCGGGGTGCGATTCAAGTCCCAGCCCTTCCCTTGACGAGAAAGCGTGGTTCCCCTTTCATCGGTATTCATGTTTTTTCTCCCCCTTGTCCGCGAGATGTGCTACGGAGCAATCAAAGCTAGGAATGGCAAGTGGTTTGCGTCCATGGGGCGCGGACGCTCCTCCTGGTCGCAAGGATGTCCGGTCGGGACAAACAGGGTTTGCAGGGAAAATATAAGGGTAAGCGAACATGCGTGAGGAGAAACCCGGAAACAGCATCGATATCTGTCTTCGCCTGTCGGAATTGTTGCGGACCCTGGACGCCAATTCCGAGAGCGAGGAACTTTTGCGCGGGGTCACGGGCCTGCTGCGCGAGTGGTCCGGGTGCGAGGCGGTGGGGATACGGCTCAAGGACGGACCCGACTTTCCCTATTACGAAACCAGCGGCTTTCCCGAGCGGTTTGTGCGCCTGGAAAATTCGTTGTGCGTCCGCGCAAGCGACGGAACCCTGAAGAGAGACGAACTCGGTCGTCCCGTTCTCGAGTGCATGTGCGGGAACGTTCTCCAGGGGCGTTTCGATCCGTCCCTGCCGTTTTTCACCGCGCGGGGCAGCTTCTGGAGCAACGGCACCACGGCCCTGTTGGCGGACGCGATGGCCGGGGAACTCCAGGCGGAAACACGCAACCGGTGCAACGGGGCGGGGTATGAATCCGTGGCCCTGGTGGCGTTGCGGCTCAGGGGCGAGACCTTCGGCCTGCTGCAGTTCAACGACAAGCGTCCGGACCGTTTCGATGCGGAGTCGATCGCCTTTTTCGAGTGCGTGGCCGACAACGTGGCCCTGGCGCTTTCGCGTCACAGGGCCGAACAGTGCCTCAAGCAGAGCGAATTGGGATACCGGGCCGTATTCGAGACGGACAACGCCATGAAGCTCATCATCGCCGTAAGCGACGGTGCTATTCTCGACGTCAATTCGGCGGCGGTGGATTTCTACGGGTATTCGCGCGAAGAGCTTTTGAAGATGAGCATCGGGCAGATCAACATGCTCGAACCGGTCCCTTTGCGCGCGGCCCTGAACCGGGCTTTCCGGCTCGAAGAAAAGGTCTTCCAGTTCAAGCACCGCCTGGCCAACGGCGAAATGCGCGATGTGGAAAGCCATGTCTGTCCGCTCAGGCACAAGGGGATCGACGCCCTGTTTTCCATCGTGCACGACATCTCGGACCGGGAACGCGCCCGGACCGAGCGGGAAAGGCACCTGGAGGAGTTGGCCAGGCAGCAGGCTTTTCTCGAACGCCTGATCGACAACAGCCCCATGGTGGTGGCCGTGGTGGAAGGGCCGGACAACCACTACGTGCTGGCCAACCCCGCCCTGACAAAGCTCGTGGGAAAGCCGGGCCGGTCTCTCCTCGGCGTCCCCCTGGGCGGACATTTCCCGGAGGCCAGGGATGCCGTCAACGGCACTTTGCAAGAGGTTCGCCGTATGGGGCAGACCCGCTACGCCCGGGAGCTGTTCATTCCGCTTGGCGGCCGGCAAACTTGGTGGGACGCGGCTTTCGTCCCCCTGGCCGGGCCGGACGGAACGGTCGACCAGGTGCTGGTGCTGGCCAGCGACGTCACGGTGCGCAAGCGTTCCGAAGAATCCTTGCGTCAAAGCCAGGAACGCTTCCGTCGCGCCGTGGAGCACGCCCCCTTTCCCGAGGCCATCATCGACGAGGACGGCAACGTGCTCACCGTCAACGACGCCTGGTGCGACCTGACGGGCTACGACCGGGAGCAACTGACCACGGTTTCGCGGTGGATGGAACTCGCTTACGGGGAACGCAAGGCGAGCATTTTCAAGGGGGTCAAGCGTCTCTTTTCCTGTGACGGCCGCCGCGACGAGGGCGAGTTCACGATCACTTGCAAGGACGGCGCCAAGCGCATCTGGGATTTCAGCTCGGCTCCGCTGGGGCAGATCGAGGGCAAGCGGGTCATCATCAGCATGGCGGTGGACGTCACCGAACGCAAGCGGGTCGAGCGGGACCTGGTGACCGCCAAGGAGGCGGCCGAGTCCTCCGACCAGGCCAAGAGCGAATTTCTGGCCAACATGAGCCACGAGATCAGAACCCCGCTCAACGGCATACTGGGCATGCTGCAACTGCTCCGGGAGGCCGACGACGAAGAGGAACGCCGCGAATACGAAGAGATGGCCTACAGTTCGGGCCAGCGGCTTCTGGGGCTCCTGAGCGACATCCTGAGTTTTTCGTCCATGGAGGCGGGGCCGGGCAACCTGCGGTCGCAGCGTCTCGATCTGGCGGCGGTCATGGAGTCGGTGGAAAGTCTTTTCCGCCTCACCTGCCGCCAAAAGGGCCTGACTTTCACCATGCGTCTGGCCCCGGGCGTGCCCACGGACATCCTGGGAGACGACGCCCGCATTCGCCAGGTGCTTTTCAATCTGGTGGGCAACGCGGTGAAGTTCACCCCGCAGGGTTTCGTGAGCCTGGACATATGGACCGGTCCCGGCCCGTCGGACGACATGATCCGGCTCTACTTCATGGTGGAAGACTCGGGCGTGGGCATCTCCGAGTCCATGTTGAGCAGGATCTTCGACCGCTTCACCCAGGCCAGCGCCTCCTACAGCCGCGATTACCAGGGCGCGGGGCTGGGATTGGCCATCGTGAAGCGGATCGTCGTCTTGATGGAGGGGTCCATTTCCGTTGACAGCGAGGAAGGCGTGGGATCGCGATTCGTCCTGTGCCTGCCGCTCAAGCGTCTGTCCCGGGCGGACCGAGCCGCGTCGGGCAACGGCAACGGCCAGGGCAACGGCCATCCCGCCTCCCAGGGGCTGCACATTCTCGTGGCCGAGGACGATCCCATCAACAATTTGGCCCTGACTCGTCTTCTCGAACGCATGGGGAACACGGTGCAGGGCGTTGAGGACGGCGCCCAAGCCCTGGCCGCCCTGGGCTCCGAGACGTACGAGTGCCTGTTTTTGGATATCCAAATGCCGGAAGTGGGCGGGTTGGACGTGGTCAAGGCCTTGCGCAACGATCCCCGTTATGCGGACAACGCCGCTATGCACATCATCGCCATGACCGCCTACGCCATGCGCGGCGATCGTGAAATCTTTTTGCGCAGCGGGTTCGACGACTATATCGCCAAGCCCGCCATGCTCGAAGACATCAAGTCCGCGCTGGACCGGGCCAGGAAGCGTTTGGCCGTCAGCAAGGGCTGAGCGCGCTCGCGCGGGGCCGGAGCGGACTTGCCGGATGGGAAGATCGGTGCGAAACGTGGCCCATGGAACGTCGAAACAAAGAGTCGCTTGAAGAGCGCGTGGCCCGCGTGCTCAAGGACCCCGTCTTTCTGACGGCATACGATCCCGTCTGGCCGGCGCGCTTTCAGGAATGCAAGAGCCGGCTCCTGCGCTGGCTGCCTCCCGGCTTGGTCCTGCGCGTGGAGCATTACGGCAGCACCTCCGTGCCGGGACTGGCGGCCAAACCGGTTATCGACATGCTCGTGGAAGTCGCTTCCGCCGAAGAGGCCTGGAGAGTGGCCGAGCCCATCCTTACGGCCAGGGGGTGCGACGGATTCTGGCGCAGCGAACTCGGCGACGACAAGCCGCCCTTTTATGCCTGGTTCATCGGGCGGGACGCGGCCGGAGTCCGGGTGTGCCATATCCACATGGTGCCCGGGCAGAGCCGGCTGTGGGAAGGGCTGGTCTTTCGGGACATCCTGCGCGCGAACCCGGCCACGGCCCAGGCCTATGAACAGCTCAAGCGCGCCCTGGCCCGCGATTTCCCTCACGACCGCGAGTCCTACACCCACGGCAAGACCGCTTTCGTTCGCGGTGTGCTCGATGCTTCGGGCGCAGGGGTCGGGGGGGAGGGAAACTAGGCGCCTTCGGTCGCGCGCCAGGAAATCCGCGCGAACCCGAACCGGCCCGCGCGGATGTTTCGACGCGCTTCAGGCGAGAAGCGCGGCCTTGAACGACTCTTCCAGGGTGGGGTGGGGAAAGATCAGCTCCGCAGCTTCTTTCGCGGTCCACCGTTGGCTCACCATGACCGTGGCCAAGGCGGCCAGTTGGGCCACGCCGTGCCCCACCGCGGTGACTCCGACCAGCTTGCCCTCGCGCCATACGCACTTGACCAGCCCGGCGGTGGCCGCGTGGGCCTGGGCGATGGGATTGGCCACCAGTTGGGCGCGGGTCACGGTCACGTCCCTATCCTGGGCCTTGGCGTCGGCTTCCAACAGTCCCACCCGCATGGTCTCGGGCGAGCCGTACATGCAGGCCGCAATGGGGCCCGGCTTGTAGCCCCGGCGTTCGTCGCCCAGAAAATGGCGCACGGCGTAGCGGGCCTGGTCCTCGGCCGCGTGGGCCAGCAGGGTGCGGCCGTTGACGTCGCCGATGGCGTAAATGGTGGGGGTGGCCATCAGGTGCTTGTCGGTGCACACCCAGCCCGGCCCGTAGTGCTCGGCCCCCAGGATTTCCAGCATGAGGTTCAAGGCGTTGGAATGGCGGCCCATGGCCAGGAGGGCCTTTTCCGCCACCACTTCGGAGCCGTCCTCCATGTGCAGGTGGGCGCGGCCGTCGTCACTGGACAGACCCGCGATCTTCACGCCGGTGTGGATGGCCCATCCCTGGCGCTTGGCGACTTGGGCCAGAACCTTGGAGACCTCTTCGTCCTCAGTGGGAGCGATGCGCTCCTTGGCTTCGAGCAGGGTGATCTTGGACCCCAGTCTGGAAAAAAATTGGGCCATTTCCAGTCCGATGGCCCCGCATCCCACCACGGCCAGGCTTTCCGGCGCCGTCTTGAGACTCAGGATGTCGCCCGAGTTGAGAAAAACCGAGTGGTCGGCCTTGAGTCCGGGATAGGCTGCGGGACGGCTGCCCGTGGCCAGCATGCACTTGTCGAATTTCAGGGTCTTGGGCTCGTCGTTTTGGGTATACACCACCTGGGAGGCGCCCATCATCTTGAGTTCGCCGCGCACCAACTCCACTCCGGCCTTTTCCAACTCCTGGGCCAGGACCTTTCGGGTGGCCTCCAGATGGCGGGCCTTGCGGTCCACCAGGGCCGGCAGGTCCACCAACACCTGCCCCGAGGCGATCTTCATCTTTTTCTGGCCTTCCAGCTCGGCCGTGGCCGCCACCGCGCCCAGAAAGAACTTCGTGGGAATGCAGCCCCAGTTCAAACAGGTTCCGCCCAGGTGTTCCTTTTCCATGAGCGCGGTTTTCACGCCGCGCCGGGCCGCCTCCAGGGCCGCCTCGTAGCCGGCCGGGCCTCCGCCGATGATGAGCAGGTCGGTTGTCATGCGCTGTCCGTATGTTTGGTTGCGTTCGCCGGTCGGACCGGCTTCCCGGGTGTTGGGGTCGACAAGGGCATATTTGTCGAACCGATGGAAAAACCGGGGAAACGGATCGTCCTGAAGGCCAGGTCCCGGTTTTCGAACGGCCGGCGCTACAGGTCGTTTTCCCGGCGCAGCATCTCCTCGATCTCCCGCGCCGTGGAGGCGGTTTCGTCGTATACCATAAGAATGGCGTTGCTGTCGCCGATAAGGCTCGTGTGAATATAGTTCGCCGCCGTATCCGGCATGGCCTGCTCGTCAAAGCTCACGCCCACGGAAACGAGTATCTCCTGGCCGAGCATGCCGGGGCAGTCCAGCACGCTGACCAGGCTCAGGTACACTCCTGGGCCTTTGGCCATGCCTTTCGCGTCAAAGACCTCCACCACCGGTTCGGCGTCTTCCGTGTACACTCTGGCCTGAAAGTCCTTCACTGTTTCACTCCTGAAACCTTGCGCCGCTTGGGCGTCCGGGAAAAAAAGCGCCCGCGTCCGGGGGCGACGCGGGCGCTTGGCGCTTACATATCGTCGGTGATCACCATGGTTCTGGCGGCCCGGGTTTCGTCCAGACGCCCCACCGGCAGGGTGACGGGCGCGGCCCGCACCGCTTCCGGATCGGTTTCGGCCTGGGACAAAATGTCGCGCAGGTCGGCGACAAAGGCGTCGAGCGTGGCTTTCGATTCGGTTTCCGTGGGCTCGATCATCAAGCATTCCTTGACGATGAGCGGGAAGTAGATGGTGGGCGCGTGGTAGCCCCGGTCCAGCAGCGCCTTGGCGATGTCCAGCGCGCGCACGCCGTTGTGCGACTGCTTTTCGGCCGAGGCCACGAACTCGTGCATGCACACGCGGTCATAGGGCATTTCCAGCACGTCGTCCAAGCGCTTGCGCAGGTAGTTGGCGGCCAGCACCGCGTTTTCGCTCACCCGAATGAGGCCTTCGCGTCCCAGGCGCACCATGTAGGCGTAGGCTTTGAGCACCACGCCGAAGTTGCCGTAGAACGGAGCCACGTAGCCGATGGATTTGGGATAGTCGTAGCACAGATGGTAGCGGCACGAGTTGTCCTTGACCACGCGCGAAATGGGCAGATACGGCGTCAGCCGCTCGCTCACGCCCACCGGGCCCGCTCCGGGGCCTCCGCCGCCGTGGGGCGTGGCGAAGGTCTTGTGCAGGTTGACGTGCACCACGTCAAACCCCGCGTCGCCCACCCGCATCTTGCCCATGACGGCGTTCAAGTTCGCGCCGTCGTAGTAGAGCAGGGCGTCCACCTTGCGCAGCATCTCCACGATGCGCGGCAGGTTGCGTTCGAAAAGCCCCAGCGTGTTGGGGCAGGTCATCATCACGGCGGCCACCTGGTCATCGAGGACCTCGGCCAGGGCGTCGGGGTCGACGATGCCGTCCTTGGAGGGCACGGACACCACCTCGTACCCGGCGATGGCCGCCGAGGCCGGGTTGGTGCCGTGGGCCGAATCCGGGCAGAGCACCCTGGTTTTCCGGTTGCCCTTGTCGGCGTGGTAGGCCGCGATGGTGAGCACGCCGGTCAATTCGCCGTGGGCTCCGGCCATGGGGTGCAAGGTGAACTCGGCCATGCCCGTGATCTCGCACAGCCAGCGTTCGGTCTCGTACATGACCGCCAGCGCCCCCTGGGTAAGCTCGTCGCCGCGCGGCAACTGGGGCAGCAGGGGATGGAGCCGGGAAAATCCCGGCAGGGCGGCCACGTCTTCGCAGAACTTGGGGTTGTACTTCATGGTGCACGACCCCAGGGGGTAGAAGTTGGAGTCCACCCCGTAGTTCTTTTGGCTGAGCGCCGTGAAGTGGCGCACCACGTCGAGTTCGGAGAGCTCGGGCAGGCCGGCCGGGGTTTCGCGCAGAAGCTCGCCGGGCAGAAGGGCCTCCAGCTCGCGCCGGGGCGGCGTGGGCCACACGCCTTCGCGTCCGGATACGGATTGGGCGAACACGGTGCTCATAACACGTCCTCCAATTGGGCGGCCAGAATGTCGATTTGGGCCTTGGAGTGCTTTTCCGTGCAGCAGACCAGCAGGGCGTTGTCCATGCCCGGATAGTAGCGCCCCAGGGGGAAGCCGGCCACCACGCCCCGGTCGATGAGCCGCAGGCACACTTCGCGGGCGTCGTCCGGCAGGGTGATCACGAACTCGTTGCCGAAGGGGGTCTTGTTCATCACCTCGACGCCGGAGATGGCCGCCAGTTTTGCGGCGGCGGCGCGGGCGTTCTCCATGGAGAGCCGGGCCGTGCGGCGCAGCCCCTCCTCACCCAGAAGGCAGAGGTGGACGAGCGCGCGCAACGCGCACAGGGCCTGGTTGGAACAGATGTTGGACGTGGCTTTTTGACGGCGGATATGCTGTTCGCGGGCCTGGAGGGTGAGCACGTAGCCTTCGCGGTCCGCGTGGTCCACGGTGCGACCCACGATGCGTCCGGGCATCTGGCGCACCAGGGCCTTGGAGCAGGTCATGATCCCCAGGTACGGGCCGCCGAACGAAAGCGGCAAGCCCAGGCTCTGCCCCTCGGCCACGGCGATGTCCGCGCCCATGTCCGCCGGGGTCTTGAGCACGCTTTGCAACACCGGGTAGACGCTCATGATGCAGACCGCGCCCTTGGCCTTGGTCTGGGCGAAGAACGCGCCGGCGTCGAGCACCGCGCCGAAGAAATTGGGGTTTTGCACCACCACGCACGCGGTCTGGTCGTCCACGGCCTGGGCCATGGCGTTGAAGTCGGTGCGTTCCCCGTCGCGCGGGACCGTGACCAGGGTGAGGTTCAGATTCTTGGTGTAGGTGCCGAGCAGGATGCGATAGATGGGACTGAGCGTCTCGGGAATCACCACCTTGTGCCGTTTGGTATGGCGGACGGCCATCATGACGGCCTCGTAAATGGCCGTCCCGCCGTCGTAGACCGAGGCGTTGGAGCAGGCCAGGCCCGTGAGCCGGGTCATGGCGGTCTGGTATTCGAAGATGGCCTGCAAGGTGCCCTGGGAAGCCTCCGGCTGGTAGGGCGTATAGGCGGTGTAGAACTCCCCGCGCGAGATCAGGGCGTCCACGGCCGAGGGCACGTAGTGATCGTAGTAGCCGGCCCCGAGAAAACTTACGAAATCGGTGCGGTTCTTGCCCGCAAGCTCTTCCAGGCGCATGCGGGTATGCATTTCGGAAAGCCCCTGGGGCAGATGGAAACTCTTGGGGCGAAGCTCGGGCGGTATCTCGGCGAACAGGTCCCCCACCGAGGAGACGCCGATGACGTCGAGCATGGCCCGGACTTCTTCCGGGGTATGGGGAACGTAGGGCATGAAGCCTCCTTGGCCCGGCGCGGCGCGCGCCGCCGTTGTCTTACGCTTGGGAAAAACGTGAGCGAAGTGTCGGAAAAGACGCCGCTAGTGTCCGGCGGCGGCGATTTCCGCGTAGGCTGTGGCGTCCAGCAGGCCTTCGGGCTGGGCGGTCAGGCGCACCTTGATCATCCATCCGGCGGCGTAGGGCTCCTTGTTGACCAGTTCGGGAGCGCTCTCCAGTTCGGCGTTGACCTCCACCACCTCGCCGGTGACCGGGCTGTACAGCTCGCTGGCGGCCTTGACCGATTCGATGGAGCCCATCTCCTGTCCCTGGGTCAGCGCGGTCCCCTGGGCGGGCAGGTCCACATAGGTGATGTCGCCCAGTTGCTCCTGGGCGAAGTGGGTGATGCCGATGGTGGCCGTATCGCCTTCTATCTTGGTCCATTCGTGGGACGGGGTGTACAGCAGTTCGTTCGGAATCATGCGTATTGGCTCCTTTTCAGGCGAAATTGCACAGTTAGGAAAACCGAGCCACTTTACCTTGTCGCATTCCGCCCGGCAAGGGCTTCCTTGCCGGCGGGCTTGCTTCCAGCCGGGCCAGGGTGTAGGCGTGCGCCTCCTGGAGGCGCGCCATGACCATGCAACCGACCGAACCCACCCTGCCCGACTACACCAAAGGTCCTCGCCAGACGCTTCGCGTGGAGGGACTCGGCCGCACCTGGACCCTGAGTCGCACGGCGGACATGGAAACCCTCTGGGAATCGCTCACCCGGGAAGAATTCGGCGAAGACGAACGCATGCCCTACTGGGCCGAGCTGTGGCCGGCGAGCCTTCTGCTCATGCGTTGGCTGGACCAAAACCGGGCGCTTGTGGCCGGCAAGACCTGCCTGGACCTGGGGTGCGGTCTGGGCCTCACCGGCATTGTGGGCAGTTTCCTGGGCGCGCGCGTGGTGGGCATGGACCACCAGTGGCCGGCCGTCTTCTACTCCCGGGAAAACGCCCGGCTCAACAACGTCCCCCAGCCCCTGTGGACCCAGATGGATTGGCGCGCCCCGGCCTTCAAGCCCGCCGCGTTCGACTTCATGTGGGGCGGCGACATCGTGTACGAGACTCGGTTCTACCATCCCCTGGTGACGCTTTTTCGCGACGCCTTGGCTCCGGGCGGACGCATCTGGCTGGCCGAACCCAAACGCAGCGTCTCCACGCCCGTGTGGGAGCGTTTGCGGGCCGACGGCTTCCAGGTGGACTTGATCACCTGCGAGCTCGTGCCGGTGGAAGGGTATCACGTCACGGTAAATCTCTGGCAACTGGCCCACGGAGCGGGTATTGCCCGACCAAACGGCTGATGATAGCCTCCTGCGGCGGCGGGCGAGGCTTTCGTCCGGCGAAACCCGGTTTGCGACAAAGGAACTTCCATGGGCAAGACCATCCGGTTCGGGGTGTCGCTCAACTCCGAACTTTTGGAAAAATTCGACAGGCTCTGTGAGGAAAAAAGCTACTCCAATCGCTCGGAAGCCATCCGAGACCTCATCCGGGGTGTTCTCGTGCAAAAGGAGTGGGAGGACACGGACCGCGAAATCGCGGGCGTGCTCACCCTGGTCTACGACCACCACGTCTCGGACCTGGCGCAACGCCTGATCGAAATCCAGCACGACGACCACGATGTCATCCTCACCACGGTGCATGTCCACCTCGACCATCACAACTGCCTGGAAGTGCTCATCCTCAAGGGACCCGGAGACCGCCTGCGCGCGCTCTCGCAACGTCTCATTTCCACCAAGGGCGTCAAACACGGCAAGCTGACGCTCACAACGACGGGACAGGACCTGGTGTAGACGCCCATGCAAGACGTGCAATCCTCCCCCGCCGAGGTGTCCATCGCCATCGACCGGGTGGGCGTGCGGGGGCTTTGTCTGCCCCTGGTGGTCAAGGACCGCACCACCGGCCAGCAACACACCGTGGCCCGCGTGGACTTGGCCGTGGACCTGCCCGCCCGCTTCAAGGGCACCCACATGAGCCGTTTTGTGGAAGCCCTGGAAAGCTGGAACGGACAGCTGGACTACCACGGATTTCGTGACCTGGTGGCCGGCGTGCGCGACCGGCTCGAAGCCAAGAACGCTCACATTCTCGTGCGTTTTCCCTATTTCGTGCGCCGCGTCTCGCCCAAAAGCGGGGCGTTTTCCGTCATGGATTACGCCTGCCAGGTGGAGGGAGAACTCCTGGGCGAACGCTTTCGCATGACCCTGGGCGCGGATGTGCCGATCATGACCGTGTGCCCCTGCTCCCTGGCCATCAGCGACCAGGGCGCGCACAGCCAACGGGCCGTGGTCAAGGTGCGCTGCCGCTTCAAAGGCTTCATGTGGCTGGAGGAACTGGTGGCCATGGCCGAATCGGCAGGATCGAGCCCGGTCTACGCCCTGCTCAAACGTGAAGACGAAAAACACGTCACCGAAGAGGCCTTCGCCAACCCGCGCTTCGTCGAAGACGTGGTGCGCATGGCCGCCCAGGCCCTGGAAACGTGCCCCAAAGTCACCTGGTACAGCGTGGAAGCCGAAAGCCAGGAGTCCATCCATAATCACCAGGCCTTCGCCCGTCTTGAGCGCCAATTGGCGTGAGGGCGGGGGTGGAGAGGAAAGAAGGAAGAACCGGGGGGGAGGAAACCCCTTTTGTTCACAAAAGGGGTTTCCTCCCCCCGGGGCCCCTCTCCTTCCCCCAAAAACTTTATTTTGGGGTGACACGGCATGCGGGGAGGCTTTCGGACGTGCCCTTGACGAGCCTGTACCCCCGCCTGTCGCACCACACCCTCTCGAAGAGTGGCGTTTCCGCCATCCCGTCGCACTTTCGCACCTTTTCCCGAACCCAAATTGAAGTTTTTTGAAGGATAGGGGTTTGGGGGAAGGGAACTTTTGTTCACAAAAGTTCCCTTCCCCCAATCTTTTCCCTCACTCTCTCTCTTCTCTTACTTCTTCTCTTCCTCCAGCCCGGGCACGGGGAAGCCCGCGCACATCCGTTCCACTTCGGCGCGTACGGTCTTGCGCAGGCCGGCGTCGTCCGGGTGGGCGAGGACGTTGTGCATCCAGGCGGCCAGGCGTTCCATTTCGGGTTCGGCCATGCCCCGGGTGACGGCGGCCGGGGTACCCAGGCGGATGCCGCTGGGGCGCAGGGGCGGGTTGGGGTCGTCGGGGATGATTTGTTTGTTGGTGGTCACGCCGATCTCGTCCAGGAGTTCTTCGGCCCTTTTGCCGTCCAGGCCGTAGGTGGACTGGGTGTCGAGCACGAGCATGTGGTTGTCCGTGCCGCCGGTGACGAGCGCGGCTCCCCGATCGAGAAAGGCCCGGGCCAAGGTTTGGGAGCAGGTCAGCACCCGGCGGGCGTAGTCGTGGAAGGCGGGTTCCAGGGCCTTGCCCAGGGTGAGGGCCATGGCCGCGATCACGTTCATGTGCGGTCCGCCCTGGAGCCCGGGAAACACCGATTTGTCGATCCGGGAGGCCAGTTCCCCGCGGCACAGGATCATGCCGCCGCGCGGTCCGCGAAGCGATTTGTGCGAGGTGGTGGTCATCACGTCGAAGCCTTCGGCCAGGGGGTTGCGCAGCACCTTGCCGGCCACCAGCCCGGCGTAGTGGGAGGCGTCGCACATGGTGAAGGCGCCCACCTCGTCGGCCACGGACTTGAAGGCGGCGTAGTCCAGGTCCCGGGGGTAGGAGGTGTAGCCGCACAGCACGAGTTTGGGCTTGTGTTCGCGGGCCAGGGCGCGCACGCGGTCGAAGTCGATGCTTCCGTCGCTGGGATCGGTCTTGTAGCGCAGGAAACGAAAGAGACGGCCCATGTGGGAGACGGGCGCGCCGTGGGTCAGGTGACCGCCGTGGGAGAGGTCCATGGCCAGGATGGTGTCGCCGGGCTCCAGAAGGCCCAGGTACACGGCCTGGTTCATGGGGGAGCCGGAAAGCGGCTGCACGTTGGCGTGTTCGGCCCCGAACAGGCGGCGGGCGCGTTCGCGGGCCAGGGATTCCACCTGGTCGGTGTAGGTCTGTCCGCCGTAGTAGCGCCGGCCCGGGTAGCCTTCGCTGTATTTGTTGGTGAACACGCTGCCCAGGAGGGCCAGCACCTCGGGATAGGTGTAGTTCTCGCTGGGGATGAGTTCCACCCCCAGGCGCTGGCGGTTTTCCTCACCCACCAGGGCGGCAAAGAGTTCGGGATCGCAGGCAAGAAGCTGTTCGCGTGGGGATCGCATGGGCGTTCTCCTTCTTGGGGAAGGTTGGCATCGGCGTCGATGCAGCCCAGGCGAGCGGCGTGGTGATGTTTCGCGCTTCCCCGTGGTGGCCCACGTTTCTCGCCAGTCACGCGAAACAGCGATATTTGCGCGGAGCAGTAGCCCGGACCCGTGAGGACGTCAACAGCAACATGCGAACGGAAGGGAAGCGCCGCGCGCGAACGCCCAGACGGCGACGCGAGGTCGTCTGGACGCCCCGTCGTTGACCGGGGGCCGGGGAAAGGCTAGGCCCTGACGCCGAACGCTTGGTCAATTCCGGGACCCGGCGACGAGGTGATCCTGCCCGCAAGGGACGGGCGTCACGGCCGGGATGTCAGGCGGCAAGCCACAAGGAGCGAACGTGGGAAAAGGCGCATTTCGCGAAACGGCGGACATCGTGTTGGCTTCGGGCTCGCCCCGGCGCAAGGAGCTTCTGGGATCGACGGGCGCGGCGTTTCGGATCGTGGTGTCGCGCGTGGAGGAGCCCGAGCCGGAAGCGTGGGAGACGCCTGGCGGCTACGCCCTGCGCATGGCCCGGCTCAAGACCGCGGACGTGGCCGGGGAGTGCGCCGGGGCCTGGGTGCTCGGTGCGGACACGGTGGTGGCGGTGGGCCAAGCCATACTGGGCAAACCCGTGGACGAGGCCGACGCCCGGCGCATGCTGGGCCTGCTTGCCGGGCGCGAGCACACGGTGGTGACGGGCTGCTGCCTGATCGGCCCGGACGGCCGGACCGCCTGGGAAGAAGCCGTGGCCTCGCGCGTGCGCTTCGCGCCTTTGCCCGAAGCGGCCATCGCGGCCTACGCCGCCACGGGCGAATCCCTGGACAAGGCCGGCGGCTACGCCATTCAAGGTCTTGGAGCCTTCATGATCGCCGGCGTGGAGGGATCGTATACGAATGTTGTCGGCCTGCCCCTGGTGGAGGTTGTGGAAGCCCTGAGAGGGCATGGGGTCATCGTTGCGAGGAGCGCTTGAAAATCTCCGGCGTGCGGGCTCTGCCTGGGGGAGTTTCCATTGGGTTTCGTTCTGCTCATTCCAGGATGAATCCGAACTCTATCCAGCAGGGCATATCGAGCATTATTGCTTGACCGCGCGGCGAATCGCCCGCAATTTTCCCGCCAGGGAACAGGACATGCTGATGGGCGAGGCATGTCCTGGCGAAATTCCGGCAAGAGGCATACTCGTCAGCGAGGCCTTGCGCACGCCGTCCCATCCCAGCGGAGTCCAGCTGTAACGCTATATATGCAAAGGAGTTCTCGTGGTGGACATTCCACGGATATTCAACATCATGGAAAGCGCTCATCGCATCCATAATCCGTTCACACCGGAAAAGCTTGCCATTCTCGGCAGGGCGTTGCGTTTGGAACCGGGGGCCCGCGTGCTCGACCTGGGCAGCGGTTCGGGCGAGATGCTGTGCACCTGGGCGCGCGATTACGGAATCAGCGGCGTTGGCATCGACATGAGCCAGTTGTTCTCCAAACAAGCGAAACTCCGCGCTGACGAACTCGGCGTCGCGGACCGGGTCGCGTTCCGCCACGCGGACGCCGCCGGCTACGTCGCCGATGAAACGTTCGATGTGGCGGCCTGTGTCGGCGCAACGTGGATCGGTGGGGGAGTCGCCGGCACCATCGAGCTTCTGGCCAAGAGTCTCCGTTCGGGAGGGATCATTCTCATCGGCGAGCCGTACTGGCTGCAATTGCCGCAAACAGAAGAGGTCGCCAGGGGGTGCCGCGCCGGTTCCATCTCAGATTTTTTCTTGCTCCCGGAGCTGCTCGCGTCTTTCGGCGACCTCGGCTACGATGTCGTGGAAATGGTTCTGGCTGACCAGGACAGCTGGGACAGGTACGAGGCCGCCAAGTGGCTCACGATGCGCCGATGGCTTGAAACGCATTCCGACGATGATTTCGCGCAAGAAGTTCGAAACGAACTGACCTCGGCAGCCGAACGCTACGCCACGTACACGCGCGAATACTTGGGGTGGGGTGTGTTCGCGCTCATGTCGCGGTGACGCGGGGCAACCGCCGCATCAGGCAGGACCGCGTTGCAGGTCCGCCGAACGTCCCGCAAGGAGGGCGCTATGAACATCCGGGTGCAATACGATTGCGCAAACATCGAATGGGCCCTCGTGGCCGACATCCTGAAACGCGTCGGCATGGCGCACCATGCGCCGGAGGTTCACGCCAGGGCGTTCGCGCGGAGCCACACCGTCGTGTTCGTCCATGACGACGACAGGCTGATCGGCTTCGGCCGGGCGATCTCGGACGGAGAGTACCAGGCGGCGGTGTACGATTGCGCCGTGCTCCCGGAATATCAAGGAAAAGCGATAGGTTCCATGCTCGTCAAAGCCCTTTTGCAGCGTGTCGAGGGATGCAACGTCATCTTGTATGCCGCGCCGGGCAAGGAAGGTTTTTATGAGAAGCTGGGATTCGGAAAAATGAAGACAGGCATGGCGCGTTTCGTTCATCAGGACGCGATGCGAGACAAGGGATTCCTTGTGTAACAGGCGAGAGCGTGCGCCCGGGGCGACTTGGGAGCGTTTCGCCCTCGTTCCACTTCCGGGGAGCGAACGCCATGCCGACCGAGCGCGCCCGTGACGCCGAAGCCGCGCCGCGCCGACGAATGGTTTGAGCGGGCTGCGCGAACCGACTGTTTTCAACGGCCAGAGAGCGGGAAACCTCCATGGTGAAGAATATCGCTTGTCTGCTTGGCGCGATTTTCGTTCTCATACTCGTCGAGGTGGCGTTGCGCTTTCTTGTGCCGCCGGAGAACCAAAAACAAACCTTTGTTCCCAGTCTCTTCACTGCGGCCGGAGACAAGAAAAACTTTGTCGTGGAATACGACGAAGCCCTGGGATACCGCATCAAGACGCATGGCGATGCGGATACGTTTGTCGATTCCCTGGGGCGTTCCTTTCAAAAGACAAAACCGGCCGGCGTCTTTCGAATCCTCTGCCTGGGCGGCTCCACGACATACGGCGTGGGCGCGGAAGCGGAATTTTCCTATCCGGTCATTCTGCAAGACCTCCTGACCTATGAATACGGAAAGCCCGGGAGCGCCATCGAGGTGATCAACGCGGGCGTTATGGGATATCACAGTTGGCATAGCGTCCTGCGGGCCGCCCTGGAGCTCGACGCCCTGCAGCCGGATGTGTACATCCTCATGGACGGCGTCAATGATTTCTACGCCAGCCAATCCGTCAAGAACATGAGTTCTCTGGAGGACGAAAAAAAAGCGCTGGTCGCACTGGTGAACAGCCGGGACAAGAAGCCGACGGTGCTGTCGCGAGTGGAATCGCTGTGCGAAAATCTCGCCTCGTACCGCCTGTTGAAGACACTGGTTCGACATCCCGTGTCGGACAAGGCCTCGGTGGCGGAACGCCTGGAGCGCTTCGGCTACAGGTCCAATATGGCCCGGTTCATCGAGGACAAAAAAAGCAAGGGCGTCGATGTGGTGTTGGTGGATTATCCTTGGATCTACAACTTCATCACCCCCCACAGAAAGGTCCTCAACTACACGTACCGCGTGGATCAGACGATGATGTCCGAGGCGTCTCGATATTTCCATACGACAAACACCGAGCTGGGCGCGCAATACCATGTGCCTGTCGTGGACATGCAGACTTTCTTCAACGCCCTCATGGACAAGGAACCGGACATCAACAGGATCTACACGGACAACGTACACCTTTCGAAATACTCCAACTTTCTTCTGGCCCAGTGCGTGGCCGGAGCGCTCCGGTCCGATCCGGCCTTTGCCAAAGCGTTCCCCGGCAAGGCGAGGACCCTGGACGCTTCCGGGCATCCACTCCTCAAGCTCTACAGTTGGGGCAAGCGGATCGGCCCGTTCGGCTGGCTGCCGTTGGATACGGCGATTGCGACCCGGATCGTCGAAACCAGGGGGATCGAAGCGGTGCGCGATTCCGGCCTGGAGGGGTGGTCGTATCAGTACCCCGTGAACGGGCCCGGGTCGGTCCGACTGTCGTTTCGCACGAAGGACGCGGTGCAGACGGGCGGCGTGGTTCGCTGCTTTTTTTACCCGCGCATCACGCGCGTCGACTCGGGGTCCGTGACCGTCGCGCAGATCTTTCGGGATGGGAGAAAACAAACGGTCTTTCAGTTGGACCCGTCCAACGAGTACGCCGTGCAGTGTGCGCAGACGTACTTTTTCGACGCGCAGCCGGACGAGGGCGAAGTGTGCGTGGAGGTGACCCTGTCCGGGGAAAGCCAACTGTGGTATAAAGGCGATCGCTATCTTTTCCAGGTTCCGCCGTTCGAGTGATTCCCGCGGGCGGGCCGAGGACGGATCGCCGGTTCGACCTCCGGCCCGGCGGAATTACGCCCGCCCCGTCTGGGCCTTCATCCAGTCCAGCGTGTAGCGCTGCACCCTGGAGGCGTCGGGCGAAGTCCAGAAACCGATGTGCGAGGCCTTGTCGATCCAGAGCAGCAGGGAGCCGGCGATGGCGTCGTGGGCGTATTGCGCGTCGCGCGGGGGGACGTCGTTGTCCGCGTCGCCGTGGACGAGCAGCGTCGGGCACGCGACCTTGTCCAGCGGCAGCTTGTCTATGGCCGCGCCCATGGCCAGGTCGTTGTTCGCTCCGGCCTTGCGTTCGGCGAAACGGTCGCTCATGGTCTTGAACATGGCGTCCACCAGGGCGAACTTGTTGGCGTCGCCCAGGATTTCGCGCACCCGCCGGCCGATTTCGTGCTTGTCCAGGGTGCTTTCCGTCTGGAGGAAGCTCTTCACCACCGCGGCGGGAAAATGCTTGAAAAAAAAGCCCATGAGCCACTGTCCGGGCTTGCTCAAGTACATCCACTCCTCGACGGCGCTGATGCTGTCGCCCTTGTCGTAGTTCCTGCTGATGCCGTCTATCACCACCAGCGCCCGGACCTTGTCCGGATGGCGCTGCGCCAACTGGTACGCTCCCGGTCCGCCGCCGGACGCGCCCAGGACCATGGCCCGGGGGATGTTCAGGGCGTCCAGGAGCGCCGCCAGCATGTCCCCCTGCTCCTGGGCGGACGCGCCCGCGCTCAGGGGCGTGCCCAGGTAGCCGGGGCGCGAGGGGGCGATGATTCGGAAGCCGTTTTTGCGGGGCATCTCCCCTAGAATCAATCCCTGGTCATAGCCGCCGGGGCCGCCGTGCACCACCAGGACGACCGGGCCTTGCCCCCTGTCGGCGTACTCCACCGGGCCCCGCGCCGTTTCAACGATCAGGGAAGGATGCGTCAGGCATTCCCGCAGCTCTTGCGGGGTCACGATTTGCTCGTTGGCGAGCGACTCTCGCAGGTCGCGCGATTGGAGAACGGTCATGTTCCACTCCCGGCGGGTTTGGGATCCAGGTCAGGGACGCAGCGCAACAGGAACTGGTCGAGCCCGTGATGGCGTCCTGACACTGCGGGATCATTCGGCGTCGCGACGGATTTTTTTTATGACGGTAAAGCGGTTACCCAGGGCATGTGGCTTTGTCAAACGCCTGGCGACGGAAGCGGTCCCGGACCGCCGGAGAGGGGGCGTATTGTTTCGCAACCCCCCTCTTGACAAGGAGATTCCGATGATAGAACGATCGTTGCGGTGTAGACGAAGGCTGGCCGCATTGCGCCGGGCTCCCTGAGCGCCGCTCATGGCCGGAACGGCGCGTCCGGGGCCAAAGCCGAAGAAGACGGCGATGCCGCGGAAGCGGCGCCGATCGACACGTTGGTCTGTGGGAAGGGGGGCGTTCCGGCCGTCAGTCGCGCGCGGGCGGGGCTGGCCGTGGTGGCGTCGCGTCATGCCCGCGAGCAAGGTTTTCTTGACGATTTCGTGTCATTTCTATAGGTTCCGTCTATATGACTTTGTAGATAGCTTTGCTTTGCCCCATGCCGTGAATCATGTTTCATCATGGTGAAATATTGTACTTTTTCTGCCGCCAAGGAGCTTGCATGAAGATCAAGAGCGTTTCCACGGTGTTCACCCTGTCCATTAGCTTGTTGCTGCTGATCGGGGTGTCGGGGTTGGTGGTGTATGTTTCAAAAGCGATATACGCCAACACATTGGAAATCGAATCTCGAAACATGGATCAGATCAGCCAAACCCTGGCCCATCAAACGAATGAATATCTTGACGGCTGTCTGAGCGTGGTCCGTTCCATGGCGTTGCAGAAAACGACCAGGGAATATCTTCAGGGCGACGGGGCGATGTCGGGCGTGATCGACGACTCCCTCGCGGCGATCATCAAAACCCGGTCCGACTTGAACAGCGTTTTTCTCGTCAACGCCCAGGGCAAGGCCGTGGCCGGAGTGACCGCCCAGGGCAAGTCCATGGCGGGAACCGATCTCTCGGGGCGGGGCTACTGGAAACCCGTGCTTGAGGGACAAGAGAGCATCAGCCGGCACATCACCAAGGGAGCCGCCACCGGCAATCTGGTGTTGACCGTCGTGGTGCCGGTGAAAAACGACACCGGAAAGGTGATCGGAGCGGTCGGCCTGGCGGTGAACTGGACCAAGTTCGTGGACGAATACGTGCGTCCGGCCAAGGTCGGCCACTCGGGCTACGCCTATTTCGTGGATTCCGACGCCGTGGTCATCGCCCACCGCCGCGACGACATGCTCCTCAAGGATGTGAGCAACCTGGCATTCGTGCGCGACAGCTTGGCCAAGAAAAACGGATACATTCGTTACGTCTTCGAAGGCGTGGACAAGCTGCAATACTTCACCGAAATCCCCCGCACGGGCTGGGTGATTTGCGTCAACGACACCGAGTCCGAACTGGCGGTGGAGGCCATCAAGCAGCGCAACGTGCTCATCGCCAGCGGCGCGGTGGTGTTCGTGGTTCTGTTGGGTCTTATCCTGACCCTGGTGCGCCGCCTCATGCTGCGTCCCATGGCCCTGGTCCAGAACTATTCGGCCCGCGTGGCCGGCGGCGACCTCATGGCCAAGCTGGAAGGAACCTTCCACTACGAATTGGCCGACCTGGCGCACAACGTTTCCACCATGACCGAAGAGCTCAAGGAAAAACTCAGCTTCGCCCAAGGCGTGCTCAAGGGCCTGGCCGCCCCGGTCTTGATCACCAACAAAGAGAACAACTTGGTCTACGCCAACCAGAACATGCTGAACCTGACCGAAAAAGGCGGCAAGGTGGACGACTACATGGGCCAAGGCGTCGATCAGTTCTTCTACAGGGAGCGGGGCCGTGACACCATCACCGCCAAGTGCATCCGGGAAAATCGGGTCTATACCGGCGTGACCACCGAATATGTCACGGACAAGGGCAAGACCCTGAACATCTCCATCGACAGCGCGCCCATGTACGACCTGGCCGGTCAATTGAGCGGCTCGATCGCCACGGTGTTCGACATCACGTCGATCATCGAGCAGCAGTGCCGCATCGAGCAGCAGGGCGAACGGATGACCGAAGCCGCCCGCACCACCCAGGAAATTTCCATGGCCATGTCCCAGGCCACGCAGCAGATTTCCGCCCAGGTGGAGCAGTGCAGCCACGGGGCCGCCGAACAGTCGCAGCGCGTGGGCGAAACGGCCACGGCCATGGAAGAAATGAACGCCACCGTGCTCGAAGTGGCGCGCAACGCCTCCAAGGCCGCGGAAACGGCGGACGAGGCCAAGAAAAAGGCCCAGGAAGGCGCGGGTATCGTCAGCAACGCGGTGCGGGGCATCGGCGAAGCCCAGAGCCAGGCCCTGGCCCTGCGCGAGGACATGACCACCCTGGGCGGACAGGCCCAGTCCATCGGGCAGATCATGACCGTGATTTCCGACATCGCGGATCAGACCAACCTCCTGGCCTTGAACGCCGCCATCGAAGCGGCCCGGGCCGGCGAGGCCGGACGCGGCTTCGCCGTGGTGGCCGACGAGGTGCGCAAGCTGGCCGAAAAGACCATGGCCGCCACCAAGGAAGTGGGCGACGCCATCGAGTCCATCCAGACGGGCACGCAAAAGAACATTCAGAACGTGGAAAAGGCCGTGTCCAAGATCGAAGAGTCCACGGACCTGGCCAACAGCTCGGGCGAAGCCCTGCATCAGATCGTCGCCCTGGTGGACCTCACCACCGACCAGGTGCGGGCCATCGCCACCGCGTCGGAAGAGCAGTCCGCGGCCAGCGAAGAGATCAATCGCAGTCTGGAAGAGGTCAACCGCATTTCGGGCGAGACCTCGCAGGCCATGCACAACGCGGCCGAATCGGTGCATGAATTGGCCGACCAGGCCAAGGTGCTCGACGAGATGATCGAGTCCATGAAGTCGGGAGGCCAAACTTCCGCGAACGCCTTGCCCGCCTCGACCAAGGCGCTCGGCCGGTAGTGCCGCGCCTGCGGGATGCGCGCACGCCCGGGGCGTGGGCGCGGAAAGGGATTTCCGGTGCTTTCCTTGAAATCAGGACCGTGGTTTTCAAGGACAAGGCGGCAGGAGCGTCCGCGCAATATGACGGCGCGCGCATGGCAAGGGCGTTTCGACGGTTGCCCCTTCGCGCCAAGTGGTGCTAAGGACTATGTGAAATAGCGCACGGAGTGCGCGGTCTTCACCAAAACCCGTACGGAGTTTCCATGATCAGCATCGAACGCATTGCCTTGGGTTTCGCTTCGTTGTGTCGGTTGGGCAAACTGCCCGTGCCCGGCACCCTGGCTTCGGTCCTGGCCACCTTGGCCGCGCCTTGGTTTTTCATGTCCGCCACGTATCCGGTCCGCCTGCTCATCGTGGTGCTGCTTTTCATCGGCGGCGGCTTGGCCTGCCAGCTGGTCGAACAGCAGGAAGGCGAACAAGACCCCAGCCTGTGCGTCATCGATGAAGTGCTGGGCCAGTGGATCGCCATCGGATTCTTCTGCACCCTGAACTTCTGGGGCTACCTCGCCGGACTGGTGCTTTTCCGGGTGTTCGACATCCTTAAGCCCTATCCCATCCGGGCCTCCGAAAAGTGGTTGCCGGGCGGCTTCGGCGTGATGCTCGACGACGTTCTGGCCGGCGTGTACTCGGCCATCGTGCTCGGCATTCTGCTCTGGCTTTTCTAGTCCCCCGCTCATTTGGACAAAAAAAGCCCGGCTCCAAGGGAGCCGGGCTTTTTTATGCCGGAAAACGCCGCTTCTTCAGCCCTTTCCGCAACACTTCTTGTATTTTTTGCCCGAACCGCACGGGCAGGGATCGTTTCGGCCCACCTTGGGTCCGGACGACACCACCGGATCCTCCACGGCCTTGACTTTGCCGTCGTAATAATACCATCGTCCGCCGCGCCGGCGGAACTTGGAGCGTTCGCGTATCTTCTGGTCCTGGCCGTCCATTTGGTAGGCAGCCACGAACTCCACCTCGCCTTCGTTGTCTTCCTCGCCGCCGCCCTTTATCGAAAGAATGGTCAGACCCTGCCAGGTGGCGTTTTCGGACCATTCCCGCGTGGCCTTTTCGTCAAAGGACGCCTGCCAACGGCTGTCGAGAGAGTCGCGAAGAAAATCCACCGCGCCGGTGGCGTAGGCGCTGTAGCGCGAACGCATCAGGGACTCGGCCGTGGGGGCGGGGACCGCCCCGGCAATGACGGGGCCGCAGCAGGCGTCAAAAGACTTGCCCGATCCGCAAGGACACGGGGTCGGAGCGTCGGAGGCGGGGATTTCGGAACTGCTGGACATGGGTATCCTTTTCAACGAAGCCTCAAGCTTCGGGTTTGAGACGCCAAGGAGCGGCGCGACTATGATGGACGAACAAAATACCATAGGCTTCGCCGACGGAGTTTTCATCGAACCGGGACTGCGCATCCCGGAGGATGAACTCACCTTCACGGCGGCGCGCGGCGGCGGACCGGGCGGACAGCACGTGAACAAGGTGAGCACGCGCGTCACCCTGAGCTTCGACGTGGCGGGGTCGCCAAGCCTGACCGACGAGCAGCGCCGACGCATCATGGAGCGACTGGCCTCGCGAGTCAACCAGGACGGTGTGCTTCGCGTCACCTCGGGCGAGTTCCGCAGCCAGGCCATGAATAAAGCCCAAACCCGACTGCGCTTCGCCGAACTCCTGCGCGGCGCCCTGGTCCGCGAAAAACCCCGACGCAAAACCAAACCCACGCTGGGCTCCAAACTCCGACGGCTGGAATCCAAAAAACGCCGCAGCCAAGTGAAAAGCTGGCGCGCCGGACGTGACGAGTAGGAAAAGAGGTCGGGCGCGGGGAGGGGCCGGGTGAGGAGTTGCCTCCGGCGGCCACGGGACTCGCGCCCCTTGGAACCCCGAGTGGGCGCTTTGCGTCGGGAGAGCGCTGAAACGAACGGGAACGGCGTCAAACTCTGGCGAGAACACTTCAGGGACGCCCAAACGGCGCACCATTCATGCTCCCTTCGCCCCAAGGATAAAGTTTTTGGGGGAGGGGAGGGGCTTGGGGAGGGGAACCCCTTTTTTGAAAAAAAGGGGTTCCCCTCCCCAGTTCTTCTCTTCCTACTTCTTTTTCTTCTTCTCCGCGAAGTCGACGATGGTTCCCGAGATGCCGGCGAGGTCGCCGGTTATGGTTTCGACGAGTCTGGCGGCGCTGGTTTCCGGGGAGACGAGGTAGCCTTTTTCGTGCCAGGAGCCGAACATGGTGCGCACGGGCGGGGCGCTGCCGCCTTCGGCTTCTCGCGCCTGACGTTGCATGCGGGTATCCACGAGTCCGGGCCGGTAGACGAAGGTGGTGAGCCAGGGGGCTTCGGCGGCGAGCTGACGGCAGAGGGTTTCCAGGGCGAGCTTGGCGGTGCAGTAGACCGCGATGCCGGGCTGTATCAGGTCGGCGGCCTTGGAGCCCAGGAATACGGCCAAGCCTTGCCCCGTGGGCATGAGCGCCGGCACGCAATGGCGCAGGAGTTGCCAACCGGCCTTGGTGTTGGCGGCGAAGACTTCGTCGTATTGTTGCTCGGTGAGTTCCCACAGGGCCGGCCCGGGGTGGAACATGCCGGCGGCGTGGATGAATCCGCCGAAATCGCCCAGGCCCACGGCGGCTTTGACGAGTTCCTTGGCTGTGGCGGCCTGGGAGGCGTCGCCGGCAACGATGGTGGGCTTGTCCCCGGCGGTTACCATGTTCTTGGTCTCTTCGAGCTGGGCTTTGTTGCGGGCGTTGATGACCAGCTTGGCCCCTTGGGCAGCCAGGGCCAGGGCCAGGGCGCGACCCAGGCCCATGGAAGCGCCGGTGAGGATGAGGGATTTTCCCTTGATCATGGTGTTCTCCTTGTGCCGGGCGTCAGCCCTGGGTCACGGTGTTGGTCAGGGTTCCTATTCCTTCGATCTCCACGGTCACGGTGTCGCCGTCTTGCAGGCGTCCCACGCCTTCGGGCGTACCGGTCAGGATCACGTCGCCGGGGAGCAGGGTCATGGAGTGTGAGACGAACTCGATGAGCTGGTCCACCTTGAAGTTCAGGTTGGCCGTGGTGTCGTCTTGGTGCACTTGGCCATTGACGGCGAGGCGTATGGAAAGGTCGGAGGGATCCAGGCCGGTGGCGATGCAGGGGCCAAGGGGCATGAAGGTATCGAAGCTTTTGGCCCTGGTCCACTGGCCGTTCAAGGGCTGGTAGTCGCGGGCCGTAACGTCGTTGGCGCAGGTGTATCCCAGAACGAAGTCCAGGGCGTTTTCGCGGGACACGTTTTTGGCGGTCTTGCCTATCACCACGGCCAGTTCGGCTTCGTAGTGCAGAGTGGTCACTCCGGGGGGGATGACCACGACTCCGCCGGGCGGCAGCAGCGACGTGGACGGCTTGAGAAAGATGATGGGCTCCTTGGGCAGGTCGGAGTGCATTTCTTGGGCGTGGCCCAGGTAGTTCTTGCCGATGCCCACGCCCTTGGACGGATTGCACGGGGACAACAGGCTCACCAGGTCGGCGGCGACCCGGCTGTCGAGCACCGTGAACTGGCCGAATACGTCGCCTCGCACCAGAAAGATGTCCGGGCCGTCCAGAACACCCCAGTGCTCCTGGGCGTCATGAAGAAAACGAACGATTTTCACGTGGTTCTCCTTGGAAATGGGGGAAGAGCGGGCAAGAAAAGACGAAGATGCCTCCGGCGGCCTGGGGGAGTGACTCCCTCGGACCCCCCCGAGTGTGCTCGTTCTTTTTGCCAGCGCCCACATCCCATGTCCAGTGCGAGAATAGGGGAAGAGAAGGACAAAGAAGGCCGCCCTGGCCAAGACGCAAGTGCCTTGGCCAGGGCGGCCGATTTTTTTTGTTTTCTCCCGCTTTCCCCCGTCCTCGCGGCGAAACCCGCCGAAGGCACCTGGGGAGTCCCGAGGGGGTCACCCCCTTGGGCGGGGGGACGGGGGCGGCGCCCCCGTTCTTCCTCTTCTCGCTGCTCTTACCTTCTGCCGCGTCCGCCCCGGTCGCCGCCGCGTCCGTTGCGGTCGCGGTCGCCGCGCGGGCGGGAGGGGGCGGCGAAGTCGGCCAGGTCGATGGTTTCACCGCGTTCTTCGAGCAGCACGGCCTTGCGCGACAGGCGCACGCGTCCGTTGGGCTCCACGGCGATGACCTTGACCTTGAGGTCTTGTCCCATGGACACGGCGTCGGCCGGGGTTTCCACCCGTCCGATGTCGAGCTGGGAGACGTGGACCAGGCCTTCGAGGCCGGGCAGAATCTCGACGACAGCGCCGCAGTCGATGATCTTTTTCACCTTGCCGTTGTAATCGCGGCCCACGTCGGCCTTCTGGTCGTAATAGAGGACCATTTCCTTGGCGCGTTCCAGGGATTCGAGGGTGGGGGCGAAGATGGAAACCTTGCCCGAGTCTTCGATATCGATGGAAGCGCCGGTGGCTCCGGTGATGGCCTTGATGGTCTTGCCGCCGGGGCCGATGACTTCGCGGATCTTGTCGGGGTTGATCTCGACCACGGCCAGTTGCGGCGCGTTGGGCGAAAGCTCGGCGCGCGGCTTGTCCAGGGTGGAGTTCATGACGCCCAGGATGTGCAGCCGGGCTTCGCGGGCCTGGGACAGGGCGGCGCGCATGACCGCCTGCGGGATGCCGGCGATCTTGATGTCCATCTGGATGCCGGTGACGCCTTCGGCAGTGCCGGCGACCTTGAAGTCCATGTCGCCCATGGCATCCTCGTCGCCCAGGATGTCGGTGAGCACGACGTACTGGTCGTCTTCCTTGATCAGGCCCATGGCCACGCCGGCCACGGCGGCCTTGATCGGCACGCCGGCGTCCATGAGCGACAGCGACGCGCCGCACACCGAAGCCATGGACGAGGAGCCGTTGGATTCCATGATTTCCGACACCACGCGCATGGTGAAGGGGAACTCGTCCCCGCTCGGCAGCACGGGCAGGATGGAGCGTTCGGCCAGCGCGCCGTGTCCGGTCTCGCGCCGGGACGGTCCGCGCAGGGGTTTGACTTCGCCCACGCAGTAGGGCGGGAAGTTGTAGTGGAGCATGAACCGCTTGGTGATGTTGCCGGCGATGGTCTCAATGCGCTGCTCGTCTCCGGCGGAGCCCAGGGTGGCGATGCACAGGGACTTGGTCTCGCCCCGGGCGAAGAGCACGGAGCCGTGGGTGCGCGGCAGCGGAGACATCTCGATTTCGATGGGGCGCACGGTCGCGGTGTCGCGTCCGTCGATGCGGGTTCCGGTCTGTTTGATGCGGGCGCGCATGATCTTCTTTTCCATGGCCTCGACAATCTCGCCGGTCTTGGCGGCCACGCCCGGTTCTTCGGGGAAGGCTTCCTTGGCGGCGGTGACGGCCTTGGCCTTGAGGGCCTTGCGGGCGTCCTTGCGGCTCATCTTGTCGGCTATGGTCAGGGCCTGGGCCAAGTCCTCGCCCACGGTGGCGGTCACCAGGTCGACCAGGGGCTGGTTTTCGACCGGGGGCGTGAATTCCAGCTTGGGCTTGCCGGACTTTTCGCGCAGTTGTTCCTGCAGGTCGAGAAGGGGCAGCACGGCCTTGTGGCCGAATTCCAGGGCGTCGGCGATGACCTCTTCGGTGACGAAGTTGCCGCCGCCTTCCACCATGACCACGGCGTCGCGCGAGGCGGCGAACACCAGGTTCAGGGAGGAGCGCTCACGCACGGACGCCGTGGGGTTGAGGACGAACTCGCCGTCCACCAGTCCCACGCGGCCGCCGGCGATGGGGCCCATGAAGGGGATCTTCGAAATGTGCAGGGCGGCCGAAGCGGCGGTGACGGCCAGCACGTCGGATTCGTTTTCGCCGTCGTAGGAGAGCACCGTGGCGATGATCTGCACCTCGTCGCGGAATCCCTTGGGGAACAGGGGCCGGTGGGGCCGGTCGATCAGGCGCGAGGTCAGCACCTCGCGTTCGGAGGGGCGTCCCACTTCGCGGCGGAAGTAGTTGCCCGGAATGTTGCCCGCGGAGTAGGCCATTTCCTGGTAGTCCACGGTGAGGGGGAAGAATCCCTTGTCGACTTCCAGGGCCTGGGTGCAGGCGGTGACCAGCACGACGGTGCCGCCGCACTGGACCCAGATGGCGCCGTCTGCCTGGTTGGCCATGCGGCCGGTTTCGAGAATGATGGTGTTTCCGCCCGCCTGGCATTCCAGACGGGTGGCGTTGTCTAAAAGACCCATATGTTGTTGTCCTTGGTTTCGGTTGCGAAGCCGCGCGGGGCGCGGGGGCCTTGCCGGCCGGACCCGAAACGTGACAAGCGCGCTGGCGGCCATGAGCCGGCCTCATTGGCTCACGGGCGCTGGCGCGCGCATTACGCTCGGGAACGGACCATGCTTCCGTGGAAATCCGGCCGGACCGCCTGGGCGAGCCGGCCGGACGCTCCGTCTATTTGCGCAGACCAAGCCTACCGATCAGGGTCCGGTAGCGATTGATGTCTTTGTTCTTCAAATAGTTGAGCAGCTTGCGGCGCTGTCCGACCAGCTTGAGCAGGCCCGTGCGGGAATGGAAATCCTTCGCGTGGGTCTTGAAGTGGTCGGTCAGGTAGACGATGCGCGAGGTGAGCAGCGCCACCTGCACCTCGGGCGACCCGGTGTCGCCGTCATGGGTTTTGTACTCTTCGATGATCTTGAGCTTGGACTCGGCCGTCATAGCCACAGCGGTATCCTCCGTTGTACGATGCTTCAGGCGGGATTGCCCCCGGGCTCCTGGGGAAAAAGTCCCCGCAGGATGGCCCACCATTGCCCGCCGTCCCGGGTCCTGACCTCGGCCAGGGCTACCGGCCGGCCCTCGGGATCCAGGAACATGGCCCTGGAACCCTCGCAGGAAAACTCCTCCCAGGCGATCCACCCGCCGTTTCGCACCAGAGCGGCCTGGCGCTCGGAAAGCGTCAGGCGCGGCCAGTGGGGCAGGGCGTCGCCAAGAGGCGTCACCTGTGGGGCCAGCCGTTCGGGTTCGGCCAGCAGGCGGGCGTGGTCGCACGCCTGGGCCAGCCCGAAGGGATGGCTGTACTCCCGGGTGAGTTTGGTCAGGTGCGCTCCGCATCCCAGTCGCGTCCCCAGGCTGTGGACCAGGGAGCGTACATAGGCGCCGGAACCCACCGTCACCCGGAAATCTATGTCGGGGAGGTCCATACGTAAGACCTCCGCGTCGAAAACTTGAATCGGCTTCACCACCACCGGAACATCCCGTCCCTTGCGGGCCAGGGCGTAGAGCGGCTTTCCCCCAACCTTTACGGCGGAGTAGGGCGGTATCTCCTGGGTGGTCATGGCCTTCCAGGCGTCAACGGCCTGGGCGGCCTGTTCGGGCGTGACCCGGTCCCAAGGCGCCTCGGCCGTGACCCGGCCTTCGGCGTCGAAGGTGTCCGTGGTCACTCCCAGGCGCAAACTTCCCGAGTATATCTTGATTCCTTCGGTGAGAAAAGGGGCCAATTTTGTGCCTTCGCCGAGAAGCACCACCAAAACGCCCGTGGCCATGGGGTCCAGGGTGCCGGCGTGACCTATCTTTTTTTGGCCCAGGCGGTGCTTGATGTCCTGCACGCACTCCGACGACGTGGGGCCCTGGGGTTTGTCGAGCACCAGCACGCCATGCATCTGGGGGGGACGGGGCTTTTTTTCCACTAGGCTTCCAACACCTTGCTCAAGGCCTCCACCAGTTGGACTTCGGATTCGTCCAGCGTGCCGGAAAAACTCGCGCCGGAAGCGCTCTTGTGGCCACCACCGCCAAAGGCCGCCGCCACGGGCTGGATGTCCACCCCCTCCAGGGAGCGCAGGCTGATCTTGACCATGCGCCCCTGGTCTTCGCGCAGAAGCAGGGCCACCTTGGTGCCACGGATGCGCAACACGTAGTTGATGAGCCCTTCGGTGTCGGCCTTTCCGGCGCCCAGGCGCGCCAGCTGTTCGAGAGTGATGCGGATGACGCCCAGCCGGCCGTCGTAGTATTGGCGCGCGCTGGTGAGCACTTCGCCGAAGAGGCGGATGCGCGCGGTGGTCCACTGGTTTTCGATCAGGGCGTTGACCCGGCCGGGGCGCATGCCCAGGCGGATGATGCGTGCGGCCATTTCCATGCATTCTGGGCCGGTGTTGCCGTAGCTGAAGGAGCCGGTGTCCGAGACCAGGCACAGGTACACGGCCTCGCCCAGGTGGCCGGCCAGGGGCACGCCGGCGGCTTCGGCCAGCATGCCCACCATTTCGCCGGTGGAAGAAAGTTCCGGCTCCACCCAGTTGAACGCGCCCCAACGGGTGTTGTCGATATGGTGGTCGATGACGAGCACCTTGGCCCCTTGCATGGCGGCTTCGAGCGCCGGTCCGGCGCGGCGCTGGTCTCCGCAATCCAGGGTGACGATCCAGTCGTAACCGCCTTCGGGTATGGTGGTTTCCACCGGGGCGGGCAGGGGCAGCCAGTCGTACTGCTCGGGCATGCCGGTGCAGTTGTACAGGTGAAAGCTTTTGCCCAGGGCGGTAAGCAGGTGGGCCATGGCCGCCATGGAGCCGGCGGCGTCGCCGTCCGGCGAGGCGTGCGAAGTGACCAGAAAGCGATCCTCGCTGGTGAGTACCCGCAGGATGTCATGCATGGGGCTGGCCATAGACCATGGTCTCCAGAAAGTCGTCGTGTTTGAAGCGCAGTTCGGGAACCGACTTCATCTTGAGCGCCCGGCTCAGATGGGAGCGCAAAAATCCCTTGGCCTTTTCCAGGCCTTGGGCCGCGGCCTTGCGGCGTTCGTCGTCGCCATGCAGGGTGTAGAGCACCGTGGCCACCGAAAGGTCGGGATTCAAGCGCACTCCGCTGATGGTCACCAGTTCGAGCCTGGGGTCCTGTATCTCTTCGGCCAGCATGAGGGCCAGCTCGCGCAGAATCTGGTCGGCCAGACGCATGGAGCGGCGGGAGGGGCCGGCGTGTGTGGTCATGCAACTTCCTGTCCGGGCGGCGCTTGCGCTCCTCGAAAGGGCGCCCGCGGGTCCCGGGTGTTCGTCCAGTTTGAAGGCGGCGTCGTTTCAGCAGGGACAGGGGCGAAAACGCGTCACTGCCCGATGAGTTCGATATCGTCGTATATAAGTTCCGCCTCGTCCGCGGCAACCACCATGTTGAGGGCCTTTTGCAAAAGCCCCCGCGCGTGGCCCGCGTCCGGGCTCACCGTGACCACGCCCAGCACCAGGGAGTCGAGCACGTCCTGGTGGGCGACTTCGCTTACGGCCACGTTGAACTTGTTGCGCAATTTCATTTTCAAACGCTGCGTCACCGAGCGTTTCCCTTTGAGGGAATCGTTGCCGTGCAGGCGAAATTCCAAGGTGAGCACGCCAACGATCATGCACTTTTCCGCCAGCGTTTCGAAGCGTTCTTCAGCGTGTGTTGCGTCACCGGGAAAAGTCCGTGTTCCGTGTCGTCAAACCGTTCGCGCTTCCTGACGCGGGACGCGGCGTCCCGCCCGGTGGAAGTGTTCATTGGGCAGCCTGCAGTCTCGGCAGGAGGTCCTTGGCGATGGCGGCCGCGGCGTTTTGTATTCCCGTCTTGTTCCAGTGGATATCGTAGGCGTGCATTCGGGGGGAATTCGCGCCGAATGCCTGATACAGGTCTATGTAATCCGTATGGGTCTGCTTGGCCAGGGCTATGATCTTGTTTTTGTATTCCTGGTCCACGAAAGGGCGTTTGGCCTTCTGGTCGCGATAGTCGAACTCCTCTTTGCGAGCGTTGTGCAGAAAAGAGCAATCGTCCGTGATCACCAACAGGAAGCGAAAGCCGTTTTGTTTCGCCAATTCGTTAAAGGCCTGCAGGGCGCATCGCGTGCAATCCAGGGCGTTGCGGAACACGCCGGGCATCTGGTCGGTGGGAGTCCAGAACATGGTGTTCATGTCCAGGTCGTCGGGAAAATTCCAGTCGGCCAGAAGGGCGTTGTAATACGGATCGGAGCGCAATTGCTGATAGCGATAGGCGTATTGCGCGTCCCGGGCGACGCTGTCCTTGAGCCAGTTGAAGAGGGAGAGTTCGCTCAGGTGTTTTTCCAAAAATTCTTCCAGCACGACGTAAAATGTCTTTAGATGATAGGAGGGAAGCTCTTTCAAGGCGTATTGCGACGCATCGGGATCCGCCGAAATCCTGGAGCATTGACCGTCGCGCCATGCGAAAGTCGGTTGGGAGGCATGGAGCGGGTGTTGCCGCTCCCTGATGGCGTTGAGGATGGCGGAATCGTTCTCGAATGTGCTGGAGTTGAAGACGACCGGAACGAACTCCGGATGGAATTGCAGTCCGAGTTGTTCCACGTAGGCGAACATGGTGCCCAGCCCGATGCCGGGAAAGGCCATGGGGATCATTTCGAAGGGGCGGTCCTTGACGCCTTCGTTAAGGGCGTTTTCCAGCATGCCGATCAAAACGGAGCCGGAGACGAACGAATCTCCGACCAGAAGAATGCGACGCTTTCCGGTCGCGGCCGGGTCCCTCGCGTGGTCGTCGAACCCCAGGGAGTTGATGAGCGTCGAGGCCGAATCGGGATCGAAACGGATTCCTGTTGGCGCATCGACGCGGAAGCGCACGGGGGGGACGTAGGTCGTTGTGGAGCGCGTGTAGTGTTCATACCCGTAGAGAAAAAGGGACAAGCACGCGATGAGCAACGCGGTGAACAGAAAAAAGCGTTTCACCATGGACGGCGTACTCGTAAAGAAAGGAGGATAGACATATCGCGGGCGGTTCTCTGAGCCTGCCGGGAGGCATAATCGGCGTGCGACGCGCGGCCGTGAAGGCGAAGGGGCGGCCCGGAAGGCCGCCCCCGGCTGTTACAGCGTATCTTTTTCTTCCACGGTCTCGAAGGCTTCGATAATGTCGCCGACCTTGAGATCGTTGTAGTTTTCGATGCCCATGCCGCACTCGTAGCCCTTGGTCACTTCCTTGACGTCGTCCTTGAAGCGCTTGAGGCTGGCCAGCTTGCCAGTGTGGATCACCACGCCCTGGCGGGTGAGCCGGATGAGGGCGTTGCGGGTGATCTTGCCGTCGAGCACGCCGCAGCCGGCCACGGTGCCCACCTTGGGCACGTTGAAGGTCTGGCGCACTTCGGCCTGACCCAGGTACTGCTCCTTGAGCACCGGAGCCAGCATGCCCGACATGGCGTCCTTGATCTCTTCCACCAGCTTGTAGATGATATCGTAGAAGCGAATGTCCACGTTCTCGCGTTCGGCCAGGTCCTTGACCTTGACCGAGGGGCGCACGTTGAAGCCGATGACGATGGCCGAAGAAGCCGCAGCCAGAAGCACGTCGGATTCGGTGATGGCGCCCGTGCCGGAGTGGATGACCTGCACCTTCACCTTGTCGCCCGAAAGCTTGTTCAGGGCGTCGACGATGGCCTCCTGGGACCCCTGCACGTCGCTCTTGAGCACCAGCTTGAGCACCTGGGCCTCGGCTTCGGCGCGCGAGGCGAGGAAGGTCTCCAGGGTGAGCTTGGTGGCCTTGCCCAGCTCGCGTTCGCGCTGCTTGGCCAGGCGGGTCTCGGCGATGCGCCGGGCGACTTTTTCGTCCTCAAGGCAGGTGAAGACCTCGCCCGCCTCGGGCACGCCCTCGAACCCCTGTACCTCCACGGGCATGGCCGGACCGGCGGTCTTGATCTTGCGGCCCTGGTCGTCGAACAGCGCCCGCACCCGGCCCGAGAACAGGCCGCACACAAAGGCGTCGCCCTGGTGGATGGTGCCTTCCTCGATGAGCACCGTGGCCACAGGGCCTCGGCCCTTGTCGAGCTTGGCTTCGACGATGTGGCCCTTGGCCCGCTTGTCCGGGTTGGCCTTGAGTTCGAGCACTTCGGCCTGGAGGAGGATCATCTCCAACAGGGCGTCCAGACCGGTGCGCTGCTTGGCCGAAACGTAGGCGTAGATGCTCTCTCCGCCCCATTCCTCGGGCACCAGGCCCAGGTCGGCCAACTCGCGCTTGACCCGGTCCGGCTCGGCGCCGGGTTTGTCGATCTTGTTGACCGCCACCACGATGGGTACGCCGGCCGCCTTGGAGTGGTTTATGGCCTCGCGGGTCTGATCCATGACGCCGTCGTCGGCGGCCACGACCAGAACAACGATGTCGGTGACCTTGGCCCCGCGGGCGCGCATGGCCGTGAAGGCTTCGTGACCGGGGGTGTCGAGAAAGACCACGTTTCCGCGCGGGGTGGAGACATGGTAGGCGCCGATATGCTGGGTGATGCCGCCGGCTTCGCCCATGACCACGTTGGTGGAGCGGATGGCGTCGAGCAGCGAAGTCTTGCCGTGGTCGACGTGGCCCATGATGGTCACGACCGGCGGGCGCGGCACGCGGTGCTCGTCCTCGTCGGGGGTGTCGACCTCCAGGAACTGCTCCTCGTCGAAGCCGACCTTTTCCACTTCGTAGCCGAATTCGGAACAGGCCAGAACGGCGGTGTCGTAGTCCAGGGACTGGTTGATGGTGGCCATCATGCCCATGGAAAAGAGCACCTTGATCAGGTCCTGGGCCTTGATGCCCATCTGACGGGCCATGTCCGAAACGCGGATGGCGTCGTCCATGCGGATCTTGCGCTTGACGGCCTTCTGCGGCTGGCTCTGGGCCTGGGCGGCCAGAATCTGGGCCACCTGATCGACGCCCTTCTTGTTCTTCTTGGGGCCGCGTCCGCCGCGTCCGGTCTTGTCATGGATGTCCATGCCGCGTTTCTTGCCGCGTCCGCGCGAATCGCCGTCGTCAAGGGGAGCGGACTGCGCGCCGAATTCCACCACGCGCTTGTCCTTGCGGCGCTTGCGCGAGTCGGAGTCGGAAGGCGGAAGTCCGGGCTTGCCGCCGTCGCCGGGGCGCGGTCCGCCTGGGCCGGCGGGGCGCGGGCCGCCTGGGCCGGCGGGACGTGGGCCGTAGCCTCCGGGACGCGGGCCGCCGGGACCGCCGGGGCGCGGGCCGTAGCCGCCGGGGCGCGGGCCGCCGGGGCCGCCGGGCCGCTGGCCGTAGCCGCCGCCCGGAGCGCTCGGCCGGGCTTCGGGCTGGCGCGGTTCCGGAGCCCGGGGCTCGGGCATGGAAATAATACGCACTTGCGGCCCGATGGGCACTTCGCGCTTGGGTTTTTTCTTGCGCTTTTCGCCTGCGGCACCTTCACCTGCGGCGCCTTCGCCCGCGGCTCCTTCGGTAGGGGCCTGCTCGGGCTTGGCCGTCTCCGCGGGCTCCTCGCCGGTCGCGTCCTGGGGCTTGGCCGGCTCGCCGGGCTGCTCCGCCTTGGCTTCGGCCTGCGCGGGCGCGGACTCTTCCGCCTTGAGCTCAGGCTTGCTTTCAGCCGTGCTTTCGGCCGCGGCTTCGGGAGCGGCGGCAGTCTCTTCCGCGACTGTGGCTTGCGGGGCGGCAGGCGGGGGAGGCGTCTGCTCCATGGCCGGGGTCGGTTCCGGTTCGGGCGCGGGCTTGGGCTCGTCACCCATGGAAATAATGCGCGCGGGCGGCGTCTCGATCACGCGGGCGCTCTTGGACGATCGGGAACGCTTGGCCGGAGCCTGCGGTTTGGATTCTTCCGGCTCGGACGCGCTGTCGGGGACGGGCGAGACCGTTTCCTCCTGACGCGCGGGCTGCGGCGCCTGGGAGGCTGGTTGTTCGGGAGCGCGAGCCTGGGCCGGCGCGGCCGGCTCCTCGCCTCCGCGGGTATGGGCGCGTCGACGACGCACCACCACCCCGGGCTGCGACTGACTCTGCACCACCTCGGACCGGGAAAGTCCCTGGCGGATCTTTTCGCGCACCTGCGCAACCTGGTCGTCCTCAAGGGTCGCCATCTCGCTCGATACGCGGATGTCGAGCTCCCTCAAGGCGTGATAAATGTCTTTGTTGCCAACCTTGAGCTCTTTGGCGAGGTCCCTGACCCTAAGCTTCGTCACTGTTGCCTTCCCCCTTGCCCTTCCGTTTCCTCACGGCGGCGGCGCGCCTTGGCAGGGCTTCCCGGCAGGATTCCCCGGCGCAGCAATAATAACCCCTTCCGGGCTGTACGGCCGCCAAGTCCGGGGCGAATTCGCCGCGCCAGACGTGGCGGATAAGTTCGTTCTTGGGCAGCCTCTTGCGACACACCACGCAGGTGCGCACAGGGCCTTCCTTGACCGTGTCAGACGTTTTCTTCGTCATCCCCGGTATGTTCCCGTTCCGACGGCTTGTCTTCGGCTTCTTGCGCAGGCGCTTCGCCGGTTGTTTCCTCGACCGCTTGCCCGGTTTCGGTCCCGGCGACCTCGTCAACCGGGGTCTCGTCCTCCGGGGTCTCGTTCTCCCCGGCCTCGTCCTCGTTTTCCGGGGCGGGCGGGGGCGTGGGCATGAGCAGCCGGATGGCCGCGCGCAGGTGGTCGAGCTTGGTGGGCGTCATGCCCTCGATGCGTTCGAGTTCCTCGTCCGTGGCTTCGGCCAGCATGGCCACGGTGTCGAAACCGGCGTTGAGGAAGTTGTCCATGTTCATTTCGGCCACACTGGCCAACTGCTCCATGCCGGCGCGGGCGGCGTTGAGCTCGGCGTAGCGCGAATCGGTGAAAATATCGATCTTCCAGCCCAGGAGTTTGGCGGCCAGCTTGACGTTTTGGCCCTTGCGGCCGATGGCCAGGGTGAGCTGATCGTCGGGCACCACCACTTCGAGGGTCTTGTCGTCCTCGTCGACCATGATGCGGGTGATTCGCGCCGGCGACAGGGCGTTGGCCGCGAACGTGGCGATTTCGGGGTGCCAGACCACGATGTCGATGCGCTCGCCGTGCAATTCCTGCACGATGTTCTGGATGCGCGAACCGCGAATGCCCACGCAAGCGCCCACGGGATCGACGTCGCGGTCCTTGGACGAAACGGCCACCTTGGCCCGGGAGCCGGGATCGCGCGCCACGCCCAGGATGCGCACCGTGCCGTCGGAAACTTCGGGCACTTCGCGCTTGAAGAGTTGAGCCATGTAGTCGGGGTGCGTGCGCGAGACGATGATCTGGGGACCGCGTCCCTGGGGCAGCACCTCGATGATGAAGGCCTGCACCCGGTCGCCGCGTTTGTAGCGTTCGCGGGGGATCTGCTCTTCCTTGGGCAGCATGGCCTCGGTGCGTCCGAGGTTGATGATCCAGCCGCCCCGGTCGCGGCGCTGGATGATGCCCGAAACGATCTCGCCCTTGCGGTCCTTGTATTCCTCGTAGATGATTTCCTGCTCGGCGTCGCGCATGCGCTGGATGATCACCTGCTTGGCCGACTGGGCCGCGATGCGTCCCAGGTCTTCGACTTTGAGCTTGAAGCCCAGTTCGTCGTCGAGCTGGACGTTGGGATCCACGAGCACGGCCTCTTCGAGGGTGATTTCCGTGGTGGGGTCTTCCACCTCGTCCACCACGATCTTGAAATGAAAAACGTCGATTTCGCCGGATTCGTCGTTGTAGCTGACTTCCACATCCATGTGGTCACCGTACTTGCGGGCCACGGAAGAACGCACCGCTTCCTCCAGCGTGTCAATGAGCAGGTCGCGGTCTATGCCGCGGTCCTTGCTGATCTGATCGATTGCCTTGCGAAGCTCCATGCCCATTGGCGTCCTCCGAAAGCCGGGCGCGCGGCGTCCGGCGTTGTCTTCCTTCAGTCTCTTCGTCCGCCCCGGGGTGGTTTGGGCGTCTCGAATTCGTGCACCAGCCTGGCCTTGGACACGTCCGCCCAGGCGAAGCGGAACGAAACGCCCTCGCAGTCGAGGCGAAAATCGTCCGCGCCCAGTTCGGCCAGAAGCCCGCGAAATCGCTTGCGGCCTTCCACAGGCGCGGCCAAAGTGACGTCGAGCACGCGGCCCACGTACGGGGCCAACTGGGAAAAGGCGAAAAACCTCCGTTCCAGGCCCGGCGACGAGACTTCGAGCTGGTAGGAACCCCGGATGAGGTCCTCCACGTCGAGAGCCAGACCCACCTGGCGGCTGACCTGGGCGCATTGCTCCACATCCACCCCCTGGGGGGAGTCGAGAAACAGACGCACCAGGGGGCGTCCGGCTCCGCCCGCGATTTCCAGTCCCCACAGGGTCAGGCCCAGGGTCTGGACAAAGGGCTCGGCCAGCTCGCGCAGCCTGTCCAGTGTCGCTTGGTTGTCCATGCTCATGCCGGGTTGGAGGTCATAATAAAAAAAAAGTGGACCGAACCAGTTGGTCCACCCCTGTATCGCCTTGTCCCGCCGGGGACAGAGGAGTCATGAGGATTTTTCTCTGGAGCGGGCGACGAGACTCGAACTCGCGACACCAAGCTTGGGAAGCTCGTACTCTACCAACTGAGCTACGCCCGCTCGCCAAAAGGGGACATTATAATTTTGTTGCTCGTTGTCAAGCCCTTTTCCCCGCAGCTTCGGGGGATTTCGGCGCGTTTCGCCCGGAACAGGGGGGTGGGCGAGGGAAAGGACGGGGAAAAACATGTCGGTTCCCGGCAGGTTCGGCAAGACCGGTCCTGCTCGAAACGATGCGTCCGTGGCGCGCGATGTTCAGTTCTTACGTATTTTATTGTTGACCATGCTACAATATGTACGTATTCGTCGACGACATGTTTATATTTGCGTATCTGGCGTCACATTTTCTTGAGCTCAGGGCGGAAAACAGTTCGCGAAGCGGGCTCGCGCTGTCGCTTCGGCCCCTGGTTCCGGTTGTTGAAGGGGAAATGCGGCGCATGCTTCGCTTCGGACGTGAAAGATGGAAAACCGACTCGCTGGAGGACCACGATGCGTCGCAGGAAAGAGTGTGTTGAAGGTTTGACGAGGTGTGAAACTCGCCTGGCCCGCTTGGTGTTATATTGCGCAGTGTTGGTCTTGTGTTCGGTCGCGTCGGCCCATGCTTCGGGCGACCGGGGGCCGGGATCGGATGCGGCGCGTTCCTCGGCTTCGTCGCAGGCCGCCGCGGCCGTCGTCGATCCGGCGGCGAAAACACAACTCGCCAAGGCGTTGAAGGCGTTCGATCGCTATTTCCGGTCGACGTCTCCCTGTGAAATCGATCCTGAGTCCAGGGCGCGTATCGAACAGGCCGGTCGTGAGCTGGACGCGCGCGGCCAGGGGGCCTTGAACGGCGAAGAGCTCTATGTGGTGGCCGCCGCGGCCACCCTGGCCAGGGAGAAGAATCGCCCTTCGGTTCTGTGGTACAAAGCCGCCACCACGTCTCCTGTTTCGGACCTGACTTCCGCCAGGGCTTTCAACAATTTCAGCGTGTTCGTGGCCAAACAGGGGCTTACGCCCGACCTGGCCATAGCCGCCACGAAGAACGCACCGAACCGGTTCGGCGACTCCAAGAACCCCGATGTCAGGTTGGAAGTGGCCTGGGCGCTTGCCTACAGAGCCGCGCTCCTCGCTCAGATGAAGAAGCCGGAAGAGGCCCTGGAGTCCTTGAACGACCTGCTCAAGCGGTTTCCTGACGAGGACGACCTGGCGATGAAGCGGTTTCTGGCCCGGACCATGCTCGAAAAGGCCGAGATCCTGAGCGATCTGGGGTGCGAAACCCAGATGCGCGACACCCTGGCCGCGCTGGTCGAACGCTTTGGCGCGTCCGACGACCGGGAGATTTCCGTGTTTGTGATTCAGGCATTGTTTTCTCAGGGGCGGTTGGCGGCCGAGCAGGGCGACCTTTCGAAGGGGGGCGGGCTGTTGGACCAGGCCATACAACACGCCCGGGCCGCAGGGTTTGACCGTAACGCCGAACTGGGCTTCGCCCGTCTGCTGAGTTTCAAGATGGAAATCCTCCAGGAGGGCCATCGCTACGATGAGGCCCTGAAGGTTTACGAGGACCTGAACCGCCGCCTTTCCCCGAGCGAGAATCCGGAGGTTCGGCCCATGCTGGCTATGGCGCTGTACAACTCGGCGTTTTTCCTGCGCGAACTGGGGCGCTCCAAGGACGTTATGGCCCGGCTCGAAGCCCTGGACAAGCGCTTTGGAGACAGCCCCGATCCTCGGGTGCGGGCCGTGGTCGCACGGGGGATGTTGAACAGGGGATACATGTTTGCGGACATGGGGGAGCCGGGCAACAGCCTGGCCGCCCTTGACGAGATCGTGGCCCGGTTCGGGGCCGACAAGGACCCGGCCGTGCGGGAGTGGGTGGGCATGGCCCTGTACAGCAAAGGCATGGCCCTGGACAAGGCAGGCGAGCCCGAACAGGCCCTGCGGGCTTTCGAGCGGTGCCGTCACATTCTGGCGGGATACGACCAAAAGTATCTCCGGCGCTTGACCTGCGAAACCCTGACCAAGGCGGCGGACGTGGCCGACCGGTTGGGGAAAAAGGCCGAGGCGCGTGCGTACCTCGACGCGATGGTCAAGGATTTTGGCGACTCGCACGACCCGGAAATCCGGCGGCTGGTGGAAAAGGCCAAGGCGAGTCTCACGAGTTCTTGACAGGGGGACCGGCTCGCGGCGGCGAGCGGGGGATGCGGCCTCGCCGCAGCGACCGGTAACAGCCCGTTGAAAGAGTCGATTCTTGCAGCGCGTTCTTTGAACAGGCTGGTAAAGGTTCCGGGCCGGGGCAACGGCGTGGACTCGTTGACGCCGGCCGGTACGGCGGATAGGGTGCGGCGTATTGTGTAACATGTTTACGAAAACACTTTCGCCCAGCGCGTGTCTGCAACGAAGCGCTTTTCCCGCGCATGCGTCTGGCCGATTTGGTCAACGAAGAGAGACCCCATGCGTTGTTGTGTTCCCGTCTTGCGCCTGCTGGTCGTGTTGACGCTGCCGCTGGCTCTGAATTTGGCTGCGGCTGACTCCGGCCTGGCCGCCGAGCGCGGCCGCACGGCCGCAAGCGATGACGCCGCGCGGCTGGAGAAGCGCATCGACGACCTGGAGTCCCAGCTTCGCCAACTTAAAGACATTGAAACGTTGCGGAGACAAGAAAGCGAACGGAAAAGAGGTGACGACCTGCAGCGTCTGGGAGACCGATTTCAGGACGTGAAAACCCAGACGACTGAGCAGGCGAAGGCCGTGCATGGGTTGGATGTGAAGGTCACAGAAGCTCTTTCATCCGCAAAGACAGCACAAGTTTTTTTGGCAGGGCTTGGCCTCTTGATCACGTTGTGTATGGTTATAATTGGTGGAATTTCGTTTTTTAATGCAGGGAGAAAAGGAAGGGAGGAAGCGGAGAAGGCTGCAGAGCAGTGGCTTAAAGAGAACATGGAGAAATACGAAGATAACATGTTAGCATGGGGTTCAAGACAAGAGTCTGAGTTCAAGTCAAAAATTGAAAAACTTGTTGAAGAATATAAAAATAAGTTTGAACAAGAGTTGCAATGTCTCTGCAAGGTTCGCAACGATGCTGAAGAAAATTTGGCTCAAATTATCAGCAAGGTGCAACTCGCTGCTAGCGAGGGAAGAAGTCCTGCCCTGTCAGACAAGCAGGAAAAGCTTCTTGAAGAGGCCGGAGAAGAATTAAAAAGTGAAGATGAAAGTGGATTTGCATACACAGATTGGAGATTAAAAGCGTTTATTGCGTATAATAATTCTGATTACATGAATGCTGTTCGTTGTTTCGAGAAAATAATAGAAGACGCCGGGGCGCCTGATAACGAAAAAGCAAAAGCTCTTTTTAATAAGGGAATCGCGCTCCACAAACAGAATAATACTGATGGTGAATTGGCCACCTACGATGACGTGATTCGCCGTTTTGGGGACTCTCGCGACCCCGGCGTTCAGGAGCAGGTGGCCAAGGCGCTTGTTAATAAGGGGGCTGCACTTAGAGAAATGAAGAATATAGAAGGGGCATTGGCTGCACTTGGCGAGGTGATTGTTCGTTTCCATAACTCAACGGAGCCTGGTCTTCAGGAGGCTCTAGCGATGGCGCTTGTCAACATGGGGACACTCCATCACAGGCTGGGTAACACAGCGAAGACAGTGTCTTGTTACGAAGAGGTTATACATGAATATGGTGATAGCAATGAGCCAAGCCTGCAGACGCAAGTGGCAAAGGGATACAGCGGGCTGGGTTTTGAAAAGCTTCTTCAGGCCAAGCAGATTTGGTATAATGAGCCACAGCGTTTGGCTTTACTTGATGACGCGTTGAAAAATATTGAAAAAAGTATGGTCTATATTCGTGGTAAAGATCGCATAGGGGCGCTCGGCAACAAAGCCTACGCATTATTTCTTGTTGGCAGACAGGACGAAGCTAAACCAGCCCTTTTACGTGCTTTAAAAAGAGGTGGAAAAACGCTTTTTAATGATAAAATATTCGATTCTCAGTGTCACCCCGTCCCCGAAGACGAAGCCTTTCGCGCCCTGTTGGACGAGCTTTGGGCGCAGGTGAAGCCCACCTTGCCGGCGGCCATGGGCGGTACGGCCGATGGCCCTGGCGACGCTCAGGCCGGTGACAAAGGCGACTCCCAGGCCCATCACGACAAGGGCTGATACGATCGCCCCGTCTTCCTCCCGTCCTTCCTCGTAGCCCTTTCTCGCGGGCGTTTGTCGGCCTTTTCGCCGGCGTCGGTGTTTGTCGTTTCGCGCCGGCGTCAACTTCTCTCCCCTTGGCACGCTTCCTGCTGATCCCCGGTTCGAGGAGGCGTCCGACATGCAGCAAAGCTCAATAAGCGCGATATTCGGCGCTCTCAGCAACGAAATGCGGCTCAATATCATCGCCAATAATTTGGCGAACGCCAACACCGTGGGCTACAAGGCCGACAAGGTTTCGTTTCAGGACGTGTTCCAGCGTCTGGCCACCGACTACGCCCCGGATCCTCGCGACGCCCTGCACCTCAAGAAGCGGCTGCCGAGCGCCGTCATCGTGGCCAAGCCCCGCCTGGCCGAGCAGACCGTGGACCTCAGCCAGGGGGCGCTCGAACATACCGAGAACCCCTTCGACCTGGCCATCAGCGGCCCGGGGTTCTTCCGGGTGCAGACGCCAAACGGTCCCATGCTCACGCGCAACGGACAGTTCTACCGCAATGTGGACGGTCAACTGGTCACCAACCAGGGGTTCGCCCTCATGGGCCAGTCCGGCGCGGTGAGCGTGCCCGAAGGACGCAACGTGGCCATCATGCCGGACGGCTCGGTCATGGTGGACAACCAGCCCGTGAGCAGCGTGGACCTGGTGAAGGTCGCCGATCCCAAGACCCTGCAAAAGGTGGGCTCCAGCCTGTTCACCGGGGCCAACGGCGCCCTGCCCGCCACCCAGGCCACCAATACCAGCGAAACCATGATCTACCAGGGATACCTGGAAAAACCCAACGTCAACGTGGTTACGGAGATGGTGGGCATGATCGAGGCGCACAGAAGTTTCGAGGCGTATACCAAGATCATCACCAGCACCCAGGACATGGACGAAAAAGCCTCCCGCGTGGGCGAGTCCAGGTAATCGGATTAAGGAGGAAACACCGTCATGATGCGATCCCTGTACACGGCCACCACAGGCATGCAGGCCATGCAACTGCAGATAGACACCATGGCCAACAACCTGGCCAACGTGAACACCATCGGTTTCAAGAAAAGCCGGGCGGAGTTCGAGGACCTCATGTACCAGACCTTGAACGTGGCCGGCACCCAGAACGAAAGCGGCTCGCGCCTGCCCACGGGCTTGCAGGTGGGCATGGGCGTCAAGCCCACGACGGTGCACAAGTTCTTTTCCCAGGGCGATTTTCAAAACACCGGCAACCAGTTGGACATCGCCATCTCCGGCCAGGGCTTTTTCAAGCTCGACGCCAACGGCGACGAGGTCTACACACGCGCCGGCTCGTTCAAGACCAACCAGGACGGCACCATCGTCACGGCCCAGGGCTACATCCTGCAACCCCAGTTCACCGTGCCGCCCGAGACCGTGACCATCACCATCACCGAGCAGGGCAAGATTTCCTGCACGGGCCGCGACGGGACGGAATTGGCCTCCACCACCATCCCCGTCTACACCTTCATAAACCCCGCCGGCCTGACCGCCCAGGGGCGAAACATCTACAAGCAGTCCGACGCCTCGGGCGCTCCCCAGGAAAACACCCCCGGCGACTTGAACGCCGGAACCCTGGTGCAGGGATATTTGGAAATGTCCAACGTGCAGATGGTGGACGAAATGGTGGGGCTCATCGTGGGACAGCGCGCCTACGAGGCCAACTCCAAGACCATCACCACGGCCGACGCCATGTTGCAGACGGCCACCAACATCAAGCGGTAAGGGCGAACAAGGGAGGGACAGCGCATGTTGATCAAGACCACCGGCGCGCGTCTTCTGGGCGCTTTTATCCTGGTGTCGGCGTTGGCCGCGGCCCAGATCGTTTTCGGGGCGGATCCGTTCACCTGGCGGGTGCGTCTGCTGCCCGCGGCGGCCATTTCCGGCGACCGGGTCATGCTCGGCGAGATCGCCCAGCCCGTGGGCGACATGGACGCCGAAACCTGGAAGATTCTCGCCGAAACCCCCCTGTGGAACTTTCCCGGACGCGAGGGACAGATGACCCTGGCCCGCAGCAAGGTCATAGCCGATCTGGAAAAGATTTTTCCCAACGTGGAAGGCAATTTCGTGGTGCCCGAGCAGATCACCCTGCGCAAGGGAGGGGCCAAGCCCGTGTCCGGCGGCGACGTGAAAAAGCTTGTCGTCGAGTTTTTGACGCGATCCATGAACAACGAACCCGGGGACCTGGAGGTCAAGGACATCCATATGCCCCAGCAGGTCTTTGTCAACGAGGAGAGCGAGCGCCTGTCCATCGAATCCGGCGGCCCCGTAGCGCCGGGCCGGGTGCACATGCGCATGGTGGTTTCGGACTTGGAGGGCAAGACCCTGCGTCAGGCTTCGGCCACGGCCTTCGTCAACTTTTGGCGGATGATCCCCGTGTCCTCGCGCGACCTCTATGTCAAGGAAGGCTCCATCAAGGAAGGCATGTTCATCTACGAAAAGCGCAACATGGCCTACGTCAAGGGCATTCCCTGGGACCCCAAGTCGCCCGAGCTCATGCGGGTGAAGACCTCGCTCACGCCGGGAACGCCGCTGACCAGCGAAACCCTCGAACCCATGCCCCTGGTGAGCAAGGGCGACCAGGTGATCCTGGTCTGGAAGGGACCGCACATTCAACTGACAATGCCCGTCACCGCCCTGACCGAGGGCGGCAAGGACAAGCTGATAACGGTACGCAACATGCAAAGCGGCAAGGAACTGACGGCCACGGTGGTCGATTCCAAGACCGTGGTCGCCCGGTAAGGAGGAGGCCCCATGAATTCCAACATCAAGACCCTGGTCGCCCTGGCCGTGTCGGCAGCCCTGTGCGGCGGCTGCGTGCAGCCGGCCACCAAGAATCCGACGCCCATGCCGTCGCTGACCCCGCCCGTGGCCCAGGCTCCGCCTCCGTCGCACAATCCGGCTTCGCTCTATTCCCAGGCCTCCCAGCCCAACTACCTCTATGAGGACAACCGGGCCAGGCGCGTGGGCGACATCGTGATGGTCAACATCGTGGAGAAGTCCGACGCCAAGAGCACGGTCAAGACCAAGAGCAACAAGGACAACGAAACCAACATGGGCGTGTCGGCCTACATGAGCAACCACCAAATCGACCCCGTGCCCGGGTCGACCCTGCTCACCAACGCCGGGGTCAACGCCGGCCAGCTCATCAACATGCAGGGGCGCATCGGCTCAAGCCCCATCGTGAAGACCAGCTCGAACAACCAGTTCACGTCGGACGCCGAAACCAGCCGCAAGAACTACATCACCTCGACCATCGGATGCCGGGTGGTGAACATCCTGCCCGGCGGGGTCATGCAGGTGGAAGGCGCCAGACAGGTGCGCGTCAACGACGACACCCAGATCATGGTGGTGCGCGGTCTGGTCCGGCCTTCGGACATTCAGCCCGACAATTCGATCAATTCCGTGGCCATGGCCGAATGCCAGGTGGAAATGTACGGCACGGGCGTGCTGGCCGACCGGCAAAAGCCCGGCTGGTTGTCCAGGGTGCTCGACAACGTGTGGCCCTTCTAGGCGCGGCGAGGCGGATGGGACATCCAGGGAGAGGATGACATGGCTTTCACGACAATGTTCAAGACGGCGCTGGCGGCTCTGATTCTGGGACTGGCGCTCCTGGCGCCCACCCAGGCCCAGGCGGCCCGTATCAAGGACTTGGCCTCCTTTTCGGGGGTGCGCACCAATCAGCTCGTGGGCTACGGCCTGGTGGTGGGGCTTACCGGAACCGGAGACAAGCGCGGGTCGGATTTCACCATCCAGACCATCTGGAACATGCTCGACAAGATGGGCGTGCGCGTGGACAAGAAGACCCTGCGTCCGGCCAACGTGGCGGCGGTCATGGTGACGTGCCAAATGGACTCCACCACCAAGACCGGCTCCAAGCTCGACGTCACGGTCTCGTCGCTGGGCGACGCCACCAGCCTCATGGGCGGCGTGCTGCTCTTGACGCCGCTCAAGGGCGTGGACGGCAACGTCTACGCCATCGCCCAGGGGCCGGTGGCCGTGGGTGGCTTTCAGGCCTCCGGCGCGGCGGCCTCCACCACCAAGAACGTGCCCACCGTGGCCACCATTCCCGGCGGGGCCAACGTGGAGCGCGCTCTGGATTTCGAGTTCAACGCCCAGCACGATCTGACCATCAATATCGGGTACGCGGATTTCTCCACCACCATGCAGATCGTCACCAAGGTCAACCAGGCCATGGGCGGCAACTACGCTCGCGCCCTGGACGCCTCGACGGTCAAGGTGGACGTGCCTCCGCAGCACCAGGGCAACATCGTGCCCCTTATGGCCACTCTGGAAAACCTGCAAATTTCCCCGGACAACAAGGCCCGCGTGGTGGTGGACGAAAAGACCGGCACCGTGGTCCTGGGCTTGAACGTCAAGCTGACCCGCTCGGCCGTGACCCACGGCAACATGCAGATTCTCATTCAGGAGTCGGCCGACGTTTCCCAGCCGTTGCCTTTCGCCCCCCAGGGCGCCCAGACCGTGGTGGTGCCCCAGACCAACGTCAACACCTCCGAGCAAAACCGGGCCCTGCGCATGATCGAAGGCGCGAGCCTCCAGGAGTTGGTGGAAGGCCTCAACGTGCTGCGGGCCACCCCGCGCGACCTGATAAGCATCCTCAAGACCCTGCGCGCCGCCGGGGCCCTGCAGGCCGACCTCGAGGTCATCTAGGCCATGGCCATTCCCTCGGAAGCCGAAGCCAGAGCCGCAGTCGGCGAGGACGTCGCCCGCAAGATGCGGATGGACGCCCTGCAAAAGCGCATCGCTCCGGGGCCGAGCAAGGAAAAGAAGCTCAAGGAAGCCTGCGAGGGGTTCGAGGCCGTGTTCATCGGGCAGTTGGTCAAGGAAATGCGCAAGTCCGTTCCCAAGGACGGCCTGCTGCACGGCAACATGCAGGACCAGTACGTCTCCATGTTCGACGAGGAATACGCCAAGACCCTAACCAAGAACGGAGGCATCGGCCTGTCCGACTTCATGTTCGCCCAGTTGAGCGCGCGCGACAAGGCCGTGAAGCCCGAGGACGCCAAGAGCATGGCCGTCAGCGGGGAAAAGCGTCTCGATCCCAAGCAGGGCCCGACCCTGGCCGGAGTGCGTCGCACGGCGCTTGACCGCATGCCCGTGGGCAAGCCCAAGGTCGAAGGCCAGACCATGATCCAGCCGCCGATGGCGATGAAGGGCGCCTCCGCTACGGGGACCCGCGACGCGTCTTCCCGGCCCGTGGCGGTCGGTTCCGCGTCCTTGCGTTCCGGGCTTTCCGGCACGCCTTCCCAGCGCCTCGGCCTGCCGGGGGCGGCCTACCTGCAAGGGGCGGACAAGGCCCTGGCCGACGCGGGCGACTCCCTGGTGCAGCCCGTGTCCGGCGAGATCACCTCGGACTTCGGTTGGCGGCGCGATCCCTTCACGCATCAGAAGGCCTGGCACAGCGGCGTGGATATTGCCGCTCCCGCCGGAAGTCCCGTGGTGGCCTGCGCCGACGGCGTGGTCAGCTACAGCGGTTCCCGGGGCGGGTACGGCAACCTGGTGGTGGTGGATCATTCCGACGGAACCCAGAGCTACTACGGGCACAACAGCGCCAACAGCGTGACCGTGGGACAGGCCGTTCAGGCTGGCCAGCAAATTGCAAAGGTTGGACAGACCGGCAGAGCCACGGGACCACACGTGCACTTCGAATTGCGCCGAAACGGCGTGGCCGTGGACCCCCGGAAGGCAGGCGGAATAACGCTTGCGGCCAGGGACACAAGCCCTCTGCTGATACCGGACCTCTAGGACGCCAACCCACGCGGAGCAGGCCATGCACAACGAAATTCTGGAAAACCTTACCCGGCAGCACCAGGCGCTCAGGCTTCTCAAGGCGCTTCAAGAGGAAGAATTTACCCACTTGTGCGAGTTCCGTCCCCAGTCGGTGGGCGCGCTGGAGTTTTCCATCCAGGAGCTCATGCGCCAGCTCATGAGCGAGCGCAAGAGCCTTAAGCGCATTCTGGCCCGCATGAGCCCCGAAGCCCAGCGCCTGGCCGACATGCGCGAGCCTCTGGCCGACATTTGGGATCAGGTGAGCCAGCGCCTGGAAGCCATAGACAAGCTCGAACAGTTCTGCGCCAAGCAGGCGGAAAAGAGCTACTCCATGGCCCTGGCCCTTTTCGATCAGTGCAACGGCTACCTTGATTTCTTCAAGAAGGAGCTGGCGCCCAAGCAGAAGACGTATGGCCGCAAGGGCCTGTACGTCTCCACCAAGCCCGCTCCGGCCATGATGCGGGGAGCATTGTAAATGTCGGGCATCGAATCGCTGCTCAACATGGGCCAAAAGGCCTTGAACGCCTCGCAGGTGGGCATTCAGGTCACGGGCCAGAACATTTCCAACGTCAATACGACGGGGTATTCGCGCCAGCGCGTGCTTTTCGAGGCGGACATCTACCTCGACAACTCGCCGGGACAGATGGGCACCGGGGTCAAGGCCACGGAGATCCAGCGCCTGTTCGACGCATACCTGGAAAAGGCCTACAATCTGAAGGCGTCCTCGCGCGACCGGTACAACGCGCTCTATTCGGGACTGACCTCCGTGGAGTCCACCTTCAACGAATCCACCAATGATGGCATCGGGGCCAGCCTGTCCACGTTTTTCGACGACTGGAGCAAGTTGAGCGCCGCTCCGGGGCAGTACCCCCTGCGCCAGACGCTGCTTTCCGACACCGCCAACCTCATGGGCGTACTGAGCCAGGCCGACGCCGACCTTTTGGCCCTGCAAAGCCAGGCCAACCAGCAGATCACCCAGGACGTGAACTCCGCCAACGAGATCATGTCCCGCATCGCCGACATCAACGGCGAGCTTTCCATGACGGACTCGCCCGGCGGGCAGAACGCCAACGGCCTGCTCGACCAGCGCGACGCCCTGGTGCGCAGCCTGGCCACGATCATCGACGTGACCACCGTGGACAACGGGGGGGGCAACTTCACCGTGCTCACCAAGGCGGGGCAGACCCTGGTGGACCGCACCCGGACGTTCGATCTCAAGCTGGAAAGCAACAAGGTGATCCGCAACCTGCCGTCCAATTCGAATTTCGACGGAACCGTGGGGTTCTCCGGCCAGGACGACTTCGAATACACCATCAAGGTCGTGCAGGGCGGCACGGTCAGCAACGGCTCGGGCGCGGCCCTGTTTCAGGTGTCGCTCGACGGCGGAGTCACCTGGCTGACCAGCGGCTCGGGCGAAATCCAGACCTTTTCCGCCAGGCCCGAGAGCGGCAAGGTGGACGTTGGCAACCTGCAGATTTATTTCGGCAAGTATTCCAACACCGCCCTGAGCCCCACGGGCCAGTTGAACAAGGGCGACATGTTCACCGTGGTGCCCAAGAGCGGGCTCTACTGGTATCAGTCTGCGGCCACGCCCATAAACATCACCCCCCAGACGGCCTTCAACGGGCAGGACAACCCCCTGCGCGTCACCGGAGGCGAACTCGGCGGGCTCTTCACCCTGCGCGACTACAGCCTGGGCCGCTACCGCGAACGCCTGGACACCCTGACCAAGGGCCTGATCTGGGAGACCAACCGCGTCCACAGCCAGGGCGCGGGACTGGCCCAGTTCTCCACCGTCACCGGGACCTACTCGGTGCGAAACGCCGACGCGCCCCTGTCCAGTCCCTCCACCGGGTTGGCCTTCGGCGATCGCCTGGCCTCCGGGGCTTCGACCCTGTATGTTTACAACTCCCACACCGGAGAGTTGGTCTCCAACGGATTTCTCAACTTCGACTTTTCCGGAGGCGGGGGACTGGATCTGTTCGATCCGTCCAAGCATTCGCTCAACGACGTGGTCAAGGCCATCAACAACACCTTCGGCACGTTCCTTACGGCCAGCGTCTCCAACAACCAGCTCGAAATCCAGGGCAAGGACGGCTACTCCTTCGGCTTCGGCACGGACGCCGCCGGGCTGTACGCGGCGCTTGGCGTCAACACCTTCTTCACGGGAGACTCGCCCTCCACCATGGGTATCAACTCCGTGTGCGGGGCCAATTCCGACTTCGTCAACGCCGGCCACATCAACGGCGCCGGCGAGGCCAATACGGGCGACAACGTCACGGCCCTGGACATCGCGGCCCTGCGCTCCAAGGAAATCACCCTGGGCGCCTCGTACGAAAAGCCTTCGCAGACGACGTTGACGTCCTATTACAACGGTCTGGTCGGCGTGGTGGGCGTGGATACCGAAAACGCCAAGTTCAACTACGACTACCAGAACTCCCTGGCCACCGACTACAACAACCGGCAACTGGAAATCGCGGGCGTGAACATGGACGAGGAAATGTCCAACCTCATCAAGTTCCAGCACTCCTACCAGGCGGCGGCCAAGATGATCTCCACGGCGGACCAGATGTGGCAGACCGTCCTGGGACTCAAGCAATAAGGAGCGGGCCATGGCTCTTCGCGTCGCCCAGCAGATGATCTACCAGTCCAGCGTGAGCCGCATGAACCTCACGCTGACCCAGATGATGGAGTCCAACCTGCAGTCCGCCACCCAGAAGCGGATCAACCGTCCCTCGGACGATCCCGCCGGCATGGCCAAGGTGTTGAGCTATCGCGATTCCTTGCAGGCCATCGACCAGTACCAGGCCAACATCGGTACGGCCAAGGGATGGCTCAACCTGGCGGACTCCACCCTGGTGCAGGTGAACACGGTCATCACCCGGCTCAAGGAGCTGGCCGAGCAGGGTTCCACCGGCACCATGAGCGCCGACAACCGGACCCAGATCGCCTCCGAGGCCAGGCAGCTCTTCAAGCAGCTTATTTCCATGGCCAACACCAAGTTTGACGACAGCGCGCTGTTCGGGGGCCACAAGACCGGATCGGCCCCCTTTCAGGAAACCCTGTCGCTTTCGGTCAACCAGGAAAACGTGCTGTCCAACGCGGGGTTTTCCATAAACGGCTACAGCGAATCCACCACGCTGGTGCAGTTCCTCGACTCCGGCCCGCTTTCGAGCTCCTCCCGCTACCGTTACACCACCGACGGAGGCGAGACCTGGACCGCGGGCACGGTGAGCGACCCGGGCACGCCGAACCGCTTTCATCTGGACCTGGGCGGCGTCAGCCTGGACCTGGACCGTCAGACTTCCGTGACGGCCACCAGCGAGGCCGACACCAATGACACCAATGGCACCTGGCTCTGGGTGCGTCCGGCCGCCCAATACTACGGCGACGACACCGACAAGGTGGAAGTCGACCCCATGCAGGGCGCGGGCAGCCTGGTGAAGGGCAGGGCCGAGGGGTATTTCCAAAGCAATGTGATCGTGCGCATCGACGAGGATTCCACCCTGGCTGGAACCATCGGCTATTCCTACAGCCTGGACGGCGGAAGGTCCTGGACCACCTCGAACACCTCCACGCCGGACGCCTCGTCTTCCCTGGCCAGCCTGAACGTGCCCGGCGGGGTGCTGACCCTGTACTCCAACGGAGGCAACACACTGCGCGCCGGCAACATGTTCGTGGTGCGCCCGCGCGAGGCGCTCATCAACATCGACATTTCGCCCTCGGAACGTGTGGCCGTCAACGGCGTGGGCAAGGACATCTTCGGCGGTCTCTACCAGGACCCGGCCAGCAACGCGGCCCGGCCCGTGGTCATCGACGGCACGTCCGGGGCGTCGAACCTGTTCGAGACCGTGGGCAAGCTGGTGGGGTTTCTGGAAACCAACAATCAGTCCGGCGTGCAGCAGTGCCTGGAAGACCTGCGCTCCGCCAGCCAGGCCGTGCTCAACTACGCCGCCGACGTGGGCGGACGCGAAAATCGGTTGACCATGGCCAAGGGCGTGCTCGACAATCTGGCCGAAAATCAGACACAGCAGCTTTCCAACACCGAGGACGTGGATTTTTCCGTTCTCATGACCAAGATGGCGCAGCAACAGTTGGCCTATCAGTCGGTGCTCAAGTCCACCAGCATGATCATGAACCTGTCGCTCATGAATTACATGTGATCTTCGGGCATTGACAAGGTCCATGCCCGGAACTAGGGTGCTCGGCCATAGTCAAGGAAACGAGGCGGTATGCTCATACTTACCCGCCGTCCGGGTGAAAGCATCCATCTGGGCGACAAAATAAAAATCACCGTACTTGGGGTACAGGGCAAGCAGATCAAGATAGGTCTCGAAGTGCCCCAGGAAATGCCCGTGTACAGAGAAGAAGTCTACCTGCGTGTCTTGGAGCAGAACCGTCTGGCCCTTGAAGCCAATCAACAAGATGTCTTTGCGGCGGCAGCGTTATGGCAAAAAAGCAAGACCGAGTGATTCAAAGCCGCATCGGCAAGCTCACCATAGCCCCGGAACGCGTGCTCCATTTTCCCCGGGGGCTCATTGGCTTCGAGCAAGAGCGGGAGTTCACCCTGGTGCAGATCAGGGAGGACTCGCCCTTTCTCATTCTGCAAAGCATGCACGATCCGCGTCTGGGCCTTTTGGTGGCCGATCCCTTCAACTTTCTCGAAAGTTACGACGTGGTGGTGGGGGAACCGGAACGCAAACTCTTGCGTATCGAGAACATCCGTCAGGTGCTGGTTCTGGTCACGGTGACCATCCCGCCGGGCAAACCGGAAGAAACCACCCTGAACCTCACCGGTCCCGTGGTGATTAACATGAAAAGCCGCATCGGCCTGCAAATCCCCCAGGTGGACCCCAAGTATCCGTCCCATTACCAGCCCGGGCAGACGAAAAGCGAGGACCAGGCCGAATAGACGGCCCGCGCCGAGAGAACGGCCGGTCCTCGGCGGGCGGGACTTTCGGCGGAACCGCCTGGCGACACATTCCCGCTGGCTGCGTTACGTTGTTTCCCTCAACAGCCGCCCAAAAAGTCGATTCGTGCAGCCTGTTCAAAAAACGTGCTGGCAAGTCGCGCAAAAAAGTCAAGCCCGAAGCGGAGTTGGTATCCGTTGAAGGGGTTGCTTGTTTTTCGCAGCAACGCAGCCAGCGAGGATTTTTCAACAGGCTGTCAAGCCCGGATCGGATGCGAACTCCGTTCCGGGCTTGTTGTTTTGCGTCTTGCCACCGTGCTGGCGCGAGCAGGGGGAGTCGAGGCTTTTCATTCCCCGGGCGGGAGAGGCGCGGGGCGCGAGGCTGTCGTGACGCGCGGTGCGTCCAGGGGGCGCCCTTCCTGCGATGAGGCCGCTGAAAAAGAAGGCGGTCCGGCGAAAAGGGCTTTCCCCTTCCGCCGGACCGGGTGAATTTTAGCGCGTGGTTCCAGGCTATTGCAAAAAGTCGATCTCGTTGTCGATCAACTTCTGGGCGATCTTGCGCGAATCGGGCTGATAGGTTCCGGACTGCACCTGCTGCTTGAGGGCTTCCACCCGGTCGACGCGCACGTCGGACGAACCGGCCGCTTCCTTCACGGCCTGGGCGAGCAGTCTGGCGTCGCCGGACAGGGACACCTTGTCGCCGGAGGACGAGTCCGAGGCGCTCTTCAGCTTGGCCTTGACCCGCTCCACCTTGGAGGCCGAAGAGGTCTCCTCTCCGCGGTCAACCATGTTCTGGGCGTACGGATTCCCGGTCCCCAGTATCTTCTTGATATCCATCTCTCCCTCCTCGGCGAAAGCCATTCGCCGAGACGCCGGTCCGGCCCTCCCCCCGGAGTGGCCGCCCAAAGGGCGGCAGTCGGATCATGCGTCGCTCTTTAGAAGCGGTCTAGAGCATCGTTTCGTCGACCACGGCCAGGGCGATGCGCCAGAGGCGTTCCAGTATGCGCACCCGTTCCTGTCCGATCATTTCCTCCAAGTCGTTTTCGCCTTTCACCCGAAAGATCTGCATGTCTTCCCCGTCGGGGGGGTAGGCGAACACGAATCTGGCCTTGAACTCCTGTTCCAACTCGTTCTTTATGTCGGTCACCACCGGGTTTTCCGACCCGGTGACGATAAGATTTTCCACGATTTCAGCCGTCACCTTCTGGACAAGCTCTCGTCTCTTGGCCTCGCGGGAGATGTCCACCTGGTCGATGGCTCCGGCGGCCCGAAGCGAGCGGCGGTACCGGGCGAGTCGCCTCGCCGTGGTCACCTGCCTGCCGTAGGTGCGCAGCATATTTCTGACCAGAGCGGGATTGGCGGCCACGATGCTACTCCTCTTTCTTCATCCATCCTATCGGACGCGAGGGGGATCGACTTTAGACCTGAAGAAAAAAAAGATGACGCGCGGTCTCGCGGGGTTACACGCGGAGGCGTTTTTTTTGAAATTCGCCGTTCGTCCGGGCGTCCGCAACGGACCAATCGTCCGAAGCCGGCACGGTTCACCGCGTGGCGCAGACGGGCGCACGCTACACCATTTCCCGTCCAAGGTCATCAGGGGAAACGGCAGGTTGGCCTTGAACCCGGAGAGGGTTTCCACTAGGTTGCCAGCCCATGCCAGCGAATGTGAGAAACGTGCTCGTAGTGGCCAAAGCCGGCGACGAACGGGCCATGGAGGCCGCCCGGGAACTGGGCGGCTGGATCGAGGAACTGGGCGTGGGTTGCCACGTGGTGCAGAACCGCACCCGGACCGACTGCCGCGCCGGGCTCCGGGCCCTGCTGGGCGATGGCCCCGAACCCGAGCTCGTGGTGGTCCTGGGCGGGGACGGCACCATGATCAGCGTGGCCCGCAAACTCATGGGGCTTTGCCTGCCGATTTTGGGCGTCAACCGGGGCCGGCTGGGATTTCTCTCCCAGCTTTCCTGGGGGCCGGACTGCCGCGAACGCATCGTCAAGGCCGTGACCGAAGGCTTCGCGGTGAACACGGTGATGATGGCCCTGTGCGAGGTGGAACGGCAGGGCGAAAAGGTGTTTTCCTGCGGGGCGGTCAACGACGTGGTTGTCAGCCGGGGCGCCATCGCCAGGCTGGTGCGCCTGGGCGTATCGTTCGCGGGCGAACGCCTGGGAACCTTCCGGGCCGACGGCATGATCGTCTCCACGCCCACGGGAACCACGGCCTATTCCATGAGCGCCGGGGGGCCGTTGGTGCATCCCGACCTGGAAACCTTCTCCCTCACGCCCATTTGCGCGTTTCTCGACACGCTCAAGCCCATGGTGCTGCCCACGGACCGGGTTTTGTCCCTCACGGTGGAGGAGGGCGCCGCCGGCATCATGCTCACCTGCGACGGACAAACCCTGTTCCCGCTGGAAACCGGGGACGAGGTGCGCATTACCAGGGCGCAAAAGCCCATGAAGCTGGCGGCCGTGGGCAATCACTCCTACTTCGGCAAGCTCCTGGACAAGGGCTTCATCACACAACGGTGATTCAATGACGGTGACGAATCAGGGTGTATCCCTTTCTCCGGCCCCGGCGGATCTCAGGTTTGGCAAGGACCCGTTTCTCGACGCCTGGATTTTGCACTTCCTGAGCGAAAACACCCTGGTCTATGCCATCGACCCCCAGGACAACGCCTCTCCCGAACAGCTGCGCTTCATGGTGGTGCTGGGCACGGACCAGATTTTCGTTCCCTGCTCCGACGAAATGCTGGCCCTGCTCCTGGAAAAAAGTCCCGAGCCGCTCCTCATGGATTCCTACGCCCAGGCGTGGCGGCAAGTGCAGGATCTCATCGAGCAAAACGCCCAGGGCGACTACGACAAGATGATGATCCGGTCGCTTTGCGACCATAAATACCGTCAGGCCTTAAGCGACCGGGTGATGATTCCTTCGCGGCTGCTCAAGCGGTTGACCACCATCGTTCTGGCCCAGACCGGACAGGACGACCCCGGCCGGGAGCGCAGGAAGTCGCTCAACCGCCGGGCCTTGCGGTTCCTGCAAAGTTCGAGCATGCATCGCCTGCTCACCACCTGCCCGGGGATTTCTCCGGCCTGCCAGAGCATAGAGGACATGCGTTTCGAGCTGAACATGCTCGAAATTTCGCGCCTGCTGGCCTTGTCCGTCTGGGAGGACCTCTGGGTCGGGGACGGCTCCGGCCCCAGCCCCGAACAGGTGGAAGCCCTCATGGCGGCCAGTCCCGACATGGAGCCCCTGCGTCGTATCCTGGGGTCTTCCGGGATCAAGTCCATGAAGATTCTTTACGTGCCGGAAACCTCGGGCGGGGTGATTTTCGACATTCTGGTGGCGCGTTGCCTGATTCGCATGGGACACCGGGTGGTGCTGGCCCTCAAGGAGGGCTTTGCGCTCGACTCCCCCACCTTCTGGGACGCCCAGGACGATCCCACCCTGAACCAGGCCCTGCTCGGGGCGACCTTCCTGGCCGACACCAGGGCGACCAAGAACGCCTTGCTGCGGGCTGTGCGGGAAAATCCCCTGCTGGTCATTTCCGACGGGTCGCGCGAGCGCCTCAACCTGCACAAGGTGAGCGTCACCTTTTCCCGGGCTTGGAAGGAGTGCGACCTGATTCTGGTCAAGGGCGAGAGCAACTATCGGCGCACTCTGCTCACCAGCGCCCGCTTCACCCGCGACATCCTGAGCGTGCGGCGCACGCCCGAAGGCGCGACCCTGGTGGAAGCCAAGCCCCGTCCGGGCGGCGTGCGCACCTTCACCGAGCCGGAAATTTCGGCCAAGTCCGAGGCCATCATCAGCCGCATGCGTTCGGAAAAGGCCGCCGGCAAGTCCATCATGTTCTATTCGGCCATCGTGGGCTCCATTCCCCACGAGACCGACATGGCCATCAAGGTGCTGAACACCTTTGTGGCCCATTTGCGAAGCCGGCTCACAGGCACCTATGTGGTCAATCCGGCCGAGCACTTCGAGGAGGGCATGGACGCCGACGACCTCATGTACATGTGGGAAAAGGTGCAGCGTTCGGGGCTCATCAACGTCTGGCGCTTTCAGACCTACGCGGACATCGAGACGGCTTTCGAACTCATGGGGCGTCCCGTGCCGCCCGTTTGGGCCGGAAAGGACGCCACCTACTCCACGGGCTGCACCAAGGAGATGCACATCGCCCAGGACGTGCAGAGGTCCCAGCCCGAACTCCAGATCATCGGACCGAGCCCGGAAAAGTTCCTGCGGCGACGCGAATACGGGGTGGGCAAGTTCTTCGACGCGGCCATCGCGGCACGCTAGAGCCCGTGGGCTCTCCCCGCCGGGTGCGTCCGCTTCACGAAAGACTCGCGGGGCGTTTCCTGGGAAGCGTCCCTGCACTGCCGGACACGACCGCGCCGGCACAATTCGACCCGGCACAGGGGGGAGCGCGCATGCAATACGACCTCGTGGTTCATGTGGACTCGGACGAACGCAAGGTCCTGGACCTGGCTTTGGGCAACATTGTCAACTACCTGGCGGCTCTGCCGGAAGAAACTTTTCAAGTGGATCTGGTGGCCAACGGTCCGGCGGTGACGCTGTTCGTCCGGCCCGGCGAGGCCGTGGCCCGGAGTGTGGCCGACCTGGGCGCGCGGGGGGTGCGTTTCAAGATGTGCTCCAACGCCTTGCGCAAGTTCGGCGTGGCCGAGGCGGATCTGCTCGATGGCTGCCAGGTCGTTCCGGCGGGCGTGGTGGAACTGGTGCGCCTGCAGCGTCAGGGCATGGCGTATATCAAGCCGTGAAGCCGCGCGGGATGAACGGTTTTTCTTTTGCCGCGGCAAAAATGCCGGAGGCGGGATTGCGTGCCTGCCTTCCCCTTGCGTTTTGTTCTCTTCTTTTTGTATAAAAAGAATTATGTTTCGAAAATTGAGAGGATTGGTCTTGCGAAACCGCGCGGGGATTCTTGAATGCCCGTGGAGCGGTCCGGTTTTCTCACGGTTTCGGGCTGGTGCCGTGACAAGGTGGTTGCTGTGAATCCTCCCAATGCATTGCAAGCGCCAAGGCGTGTTCTCGTGGTGGATGACGACCCGCTCAATGTTCGGGTCATGGCCCGGTTCATCGAAAAGCTGGGACATGAAGCTCTGGGGTGTCGGAACGCGGAAACCGCCCTGAGCCTGGTGGACGAGTCCATTGATCTGCTCATCGTCGACGTCATGATGCCGCAATCGACGGTTTCACCCTGGTGCGCTCCATTCGCGCGCGCCATGAACTCGACGATCTGCCCATCCTCATGGCCACCACCCTGGACGACAAGGACTCCCGGCTCGAGGCCGTGAAGGCCGGGGCCAACGACTATCTTTCCAAACCCATCGATCAGACCGAATTCAACATTCGCGTGGAAGGACTGTTGCGTCTCAAGGCCAGTCGGGACGAGGTGCGCGGCCACATGGCTCTCCTCGGCAAGGTGGTGGAGGAGCGCACCAACGATCTGCGCGAGGCCCTGGCCGGACTGCGCAAGTCCAGCAGCGAGGTGGTCCTGAGGCTTTCCACGGCCGCCGAATTCAAGGACGACGACACGGCCGCCCACATCAAGCGCATGAGCCTCTACGCCGCCTTGCTGGCGAAGCGTTGCGGCCTGCCGGACGGCGAAGTGCAACTGCTCCAGGAAGCCAGTCCCATGCACGACATCGGCAAGATCGGCATCCCGGACGCCATTTTGCTCAAGCCGGGAAAGCTTACGCCCCAGGAGTGGGAGGTCATGAAGCGCCATGTGGAATACGGCGCGAAGATCCTTGGCGATTCCGACCTGGAACTCATCGCCGCCGCCCGCGAGGTGGTCTGGACCCACCACGAGCGCTTCGACGGCTCGGGCTACCCCAAGGGCCTCAAAGGCGAAGGCATTCCCCTTTCTGGCCGTATCTGCGCCGTGGCCGACGTGTTTGACGCCCTCACCAGCAAGCGCCCCTACAAGGAGGCGTTCCCGCTTGGGAAAGCCCTGGGCATCATGGTGGAGGGGCGCGGCGCGCATTTCGACCCTGCGCTGCTCGACCTGTTCCTCGACAGTCTGACCGACGTGAAGGCCATCATGGCCGATCACCCGGATTAGACGGGAAGAACGCCTCCGGCGGCCAAGGGGCGCCGCCCCTTGGAACCCCGCTGGGGGGAGAGCCTCCCCCCGGACCCCGGCGTGTGCGAGCGGGAGGGGTGAAAATATACATGGGGCTGTCAGCTCGCGAGGGGAAGGCGAGAAGAAAAAGGGAGCAGGGAGACACAACGCCACCGCGCAAGGAAGGGAATTTATTTCAGTTGGACAATACATGAAAGCGCCGAGCGTTGAACACCCGGCGCCATATTAAAGTTGTTTATCCTTCATGTTTTTGTACACCCTGCCGTCGTTTCTGTTGCCGACAAGTAGACCTTCCACGCGGGAGACATCATACCGGTAAATGATGCGGTACTCTCCGACGTCCACACGTATCAGCCCAGCTTTTTTGTATTCTTCGCCCTTGAGAGTCTTTGAATCGTTTGGTTCCGGGGCTTCGGAGAGTCCAAGTATCTTTTTGCATACCTGGCCGCACTGTTTTCCCAGAAGCTCCCGAATGAACTTTTCCGCATCCCTGGTAAAGTCAATCGTCCTCGACAGCTTCTTCATGGAGTCCCCGCAGAAGTGTCTTCATGGCCTCCTCGGGTCCAGTCATGCCGTTTTCCAGGGCTTCAAGCGCTCGCTTTCCCCAATAGGCGTCCTCGTAGGAGGACAAGCGGTCGTACTCTTCGGTGGACAAGAGCACAGCGTATCTGCTCCCGGATTTGATGACCTCGACCGGTCCCTTGCGAGACTCATCAAGATACCATCCGAATCTGTTCTTAACATCTGTGGAGTTTGCCCTGACCATAGAAGTACCTCCTGTCTACCTGTCCTCCCCCTGGCCCAGGCGTCCCAATCCCCGCAGGCAATCGGGGATTCTCATGGGGGTCACCCCCTTGAGCCGCCGGAGGCTCTTCCTTCTTCTCTTTCTCCTTGCCTCAATCCTCGTTTTTCGGCGCGTGGCTGCCCCGGAAGTATAACCGCACCGGGGCGTGCTTGATGTCGAAGAGCTTTCTGATCTGGTTTTCCAGGTAGCGCGAGTAGGAGGTCTTGATCCGTTCGGGATCGTTGACGAAGAACACAAAGGTGGGAGGCACGGTGTCGGTCTGGGTGAGGTAGTAGAACTTGGCGCGCCGGCCCTTGACCAGGGGGGCCTGGTGCTTGCTCACGGCCTCGCGCAGCAGGCGGTTGAGCGCGCCGGTGCCGACGCGGATGTGGCATTCCTTGCGCAATTTTTCGGCGGCGGGCAGCAGTTCGCGCAGCCCTTTGCCGGTAAGCGCCGAGGCGTAGAGCACCTGCACGTGGGGGCAGATGCGCAGTTCGTGGCTGAGTTCCTGCTTGAGTTCCTTGAGGGCCTGTCCCGGACAGAGGTCGATCTTGTTGACCAGGATGAAGAACGGAATTTTTTCCTTGTCCAGGTAGGCGATCAGGCGCTTGTCCTGCATGGCCACGCCGCCGGGGCCGTCGATGACCAGGATGGTGACATCGGCACGCTTGCCGCTGCCAAGCGCGGTCAGGCTGGATATGCGCTCCAGGGAGTCGTCGATCTTGGTCTTGCGTCGCACGCCCGCGGTGTCCACGAACACGTACCGCCGGCCGCCGCGCTCGAAGGCCACGTCCACGGCGTCGCGGGTGGTGCCGGCCTGGGAACTGACGATCAGGCGCGAGTCGCCCACCAGGGCGTTGACAATGGAGGACTTGCCCGCGTTGGGTCGCCCGAGCAGGGAGAGGGTCAGGCCGGTGGGCGCGGTTTCCTCGGGGGCTTCGTCCTCGGCCGGCAGGCGGGCCAGGATTTCGTCCACCAGGGTGCGCACTCCGAAGCCGTGTTCGGCCGAAACCGGGGTGAGGTCCAGTCCCAGGGAATGGAACTCCGCCGTAAAGAGGGCTTCCTTTTCGGGGCCGTCCACCTTGTTCACGGCCACCAGCACGGGCTTTCCCGAGGCGCGCAAGAGTTCGGCCACGCGTTCGTCCTCGGCGGTCAGGCCGTCGCGCCCGTCCACCACCAGCAGCACCATGTGGGCGGCCGTGACCGCTCGCCGGGCTTGTTCGAGCACGTCGGCCTCCAACCCCTGGGGGTCTTCCAGGGTGAGGCCGCCGGTGTCCACCAGGTTGACCGGGCGTCCGGCCAGCACTGCGCGGCTTTCCAGACGGTCGCGGGTGACGCCTGGGCGGTCGTGGGTTATGGCCTTGCGCCGGCGCAGCAGGCGGTTGAACAGGGTTGATTTGCCGACGTTGGGCCGGCCGATAATGGCGATGGTATGGGGCATGGGCTTGGTCTCCGGATGGCGGCGGGCGGGCCCGCTGGGTTTCGGCGCGCGCCCGGAGGGGCCGTATGCGCCAGGCGAGGCCGTTTCGTCAACCGGCGGGAGCGAAACGGGCCGAAAGTTCCTCGACGCCCACGAGTTCGGCGTACACCTGCCCAAGGGCGGCCATGAAGGCGGCGTGCACCTGGGGAGCGCCCACCACGGTCTGGCCGAAGGTCAGGTCGCGCGTCGCGCAGGCGTCTGCCAACACGGTGCAGGCGAATCCCAGGTCAAAGGCGGCCCGCACCGTGGCGTCCACGCACATGTGGCTCATCATGCCCGCGAAGAAGACGCACTCGGGGTTCGTGGCGCGCAGGATGTCCAGGAGCGGCGTGTTCCGAAAGGAGTTGGGAAAACGCTTCTCCACAATGGATTCGCCGGGCAGGGGGCCGGTCAGGGGATGGAGGTCCGCGCCGGGGGTGCCTTCCTCGAAAAAGGCGGCTCCCCGCGCCGACAGGTGGCGCACGTGGATAACCGGCAGGCTTCGGGAGCGAAACAGGTCCTGGGCCTGGCGGGCCTTGGCGGCTGCCGCCTCGGCCTGGAAGAGCTCCATGCGGCCGCCGGGAAAATAGTCGTTTTGTATGTCGATGACGACAAGCGCGTAGGCCATGGTCGTGTCTCCCGGGCGTGGGCCTGACCGCACCCTGTTTCGCCCTGTACCGTATCAGTGTTTGGGGTTGTTGTCCGCGAAAAGAGCGGACGTGTCCCCGACTGGACGCGGCTTACAGTTCCGGGGCGCCGGCCGGCACCAGGCAGACCAGCACCAGGGGGGTGTCGCCGGTGTTTTTCACCTGATGCTCCCGTCCGGGGTCGACGAAAACCACACTGCCCGGACTCACGGCGCGCCATGTGCTCCCGTCGAAGATCTCGCCCTGGCCGGCGTGATAGAACATCTCGTGCTCCCAGGCGTGGGTGTGGCGCGGGGTATGGCCTCCCGGGGCGATCTCGAAGACGCGCATGCAGAAGTTTGACGCGCCGTCGGCCTTGCCGATGACCACGCGGCCTTCAAGACCTTTGGCCGGATCGGTGTTGAACCGGGTGGAGGGAGCCTTGGAGTAGTGATCGAGGTGTTTCACGGGGGGTCTCCTTGCGGGACGGACGTGTCGTCCGCCGGGGATGGCGCCGGGCGGGCACGGTGCGGTCCGCCCGGCGGGGCAAACTGTCTGGATGGGAACGTCTCGAACGCGCGGCGCTTGGTCCTCGGGCGCCGCGACGGGTCTGGCCGAACCTTGCGCGTTCCGGTTCGCCGGCTTCAACCGCCGATGATGCGGGCGATGTTTTCCCGGTAGGGGGCGCGGATGACCCCGCGCTCGGTGACGATGCCCGCGATGAGCTCCGAGGGGGTGACGTCGAAGGCGAAGTTGTACACGCCGACGCCCTTCGGGGTGATCTGGTGCTCGCCGATGTGGGTGACCTCGCGCGGGGTGCGGTCCTCGATGGGAATCTGTGCTCCCGAGGCCATGTTCAGGTCGAAGGTCGAGGCCGGGGCGGCCACGTAGAAGGGCACGCCGAAGTGCTTGGCCAGCAGGGCCACGCCAAAGGTGCCGATCTTGTTGGCCGCGTCGCCGTTGGCCGCGATGCGGTCGGCCCCCACCACCACCTTTTGCACCATGCCGCGCTGCATGAGCAGGGCGCAGGCGTTGTCGCAGGCCACCTTGACGGGCAGTCCGTCCTTGGCCAACTCGTAGGCGGTCAGGCGCGCGCCCTGTAGAAAGGGCCGGGTCTCGTTGGCGATGACCGAAATCTTCTTGCCCTGCTCGAAGGCTCCCCGGATCACGCCCAGGGCCGTGCCGTAGCCGGCCGTGGCCAGGGCGCCGGCGTTGCAGTGGGTCATGACCGTGTCGCCGTCGTCGATCAGATCGGCCCCGTGACGGCCGATGGCCTTGTTGATCTCGATGTCCTGGACGTGAATGTCCTTGGCCATTTCCAGCCATTTGGCCTGCAGGCGGGGCAGACTCAGGTCGGAATCGGCCTGCCAGGCCCGGCGCATGATTTCCACGGCCCAGCGCAGGTTCACGGCCGTGGGTCGGGCTTCTTCGAGGTCGTGCAGGAGTTTTTCCAACCGGGCCTTCCACTGGGCGTCGGCGGGGTCGAGTTCGCGAGCGGCCAGGTAGCAGCCGTAGGCAGCGGTCACGCCGATGGCCGGAGCGCCCCGCACCACCATGGTTTGCAGGGCGTAGATGCAGTCCTTGGTGGTCTTGACCGTGAACATTTCCTCCCGGCCGGGCAGAATGCGTTGGTCGAGCAACAAAAGGGCGTCGTCACCCACGGAAAACTGAATATGGTCGGTCATTGGCGTTTCTCGAAAAGGGTTAGCGGTCCGTTGGAAAAATCAATCCTTGGGGCCTGTTCAAAAACCGCGCCGGCAAGCCGAAAACAAGCAGAGCCGAAGCCCGGTCCCCATACGAAAGGACCCGGTCCTTCCGCAACGACCCGGCCGGAGGGGCGTTTTTCGCAGGCTGCTAGCCGAGCTTCTTGCGAAGCATTTCGTTGACCAGGCCGGGATTGGCCTGGCCTTTGGTGGCCTTCATCACTTGTCCCACGAAAAAGCCCATGAGCTTGGTCTTGCCGCCGCGATAGGCCTCCACCTCGGAGGGGCTGTCGGCCAACACCTTGTCCACGGCCGCCTCCAGCGCGGAAGTGTCCGAAATCTGGACCAGGCCCTTGGCCTTGACCAGTTCCTCGGGGTCGGTCCCGGTGGCGAAGAGTTCGGAGAAGATCTGCTTGCCGATCTTGCCCGAAATGAGCCCCTCGTCCACCAGACGCACGAGTTTGGCCAGGTTGGCCGGAGTGAGGGGCGAGTCCTGGGCGGGCTTTTTGGCCTCGTTGAGTTCGCGGGCCAGCTCGCTCATGATCCAGTTGCAGAGTTTTTTTGGCTGGTCGTAGGCGGCCACGGCGGACTCGAAATAGTCGGCCAGGTCGCGTTCGGCGGTGAGCAGGCCGGAGTCGGCGGAACTCAGGCCGAGTTCGCGCTCGAAGCGCTCCCGCCGGGCCCTGGGCAGTTCGGGCAACTGGGTCCGCCAGGCGTCGATCTTGCCTGCGTCAAGGCGCACGGGCACCAGATCCGGGCAGGGGAAGTACCGGTAGTCGTTGGCTTCTTCCTTGCCGCGCATGGAAACGGTGACGTTTTTTTCGGCGTTGTAGAGCCTGGTTTCCTGCACCACGGGTACGCCGTCCTCCACGCATTCGGTCTGGCGTTCGATCTCGTACTCGATGGCCTTTTGCACGTGGCGGAAGCTGTTCAGGTTCTTGAGCTCGGCCCGGGTGCCGAACTCGCGCTGACCCTTGGGCCGGATGGACACGTTGGCGTCGCACCGGAACGAGCCTTCCTCCATGTTGCCGTCGCAGATGCCCAGATACACCAGGATGGCGCGCAACTCCTTGAGGTAGGCCACGGCCTCGGTCGCGCTTCGCATGTCCGGCTCGGAAACGATTTCGATAAGCGGCACGCAGGACCGGTTGAGGTCCACGTAGCTGGCGTTTTCGCCCTGGGCGTGGATGTTCTTGCCCGCGTCTTCCTCCATGTGGATGCGCGTGACGCCCACGGTCTTGGGGCCGGCCTCGGTGAGGATGTCCACGTGTCCGTGTTCGCAGATGGGCAATTCGTACTGCGAGGTCTGATAGCCCTTGGGCAGGTCGGGGTAGAAATAGTTCTTGCGGGCGAAAACCGAGACGGGATTGATGGCGCAATCCACGGCCAGGCCCATCTTGGCGGCGTATTCCACCACTTTCTCGTTGAGCACGGGCAAAACGCCAGGCATGCCCGAACACACGGGACAGACGTTCTCGTTGGGCTCGGCGCCGAACGTGGTGGAGCAGGTACAGAAAATTTTGCTCTGGGTGCGCAGTTGGGCATGGACTTCCAGTCCGATGACCGCCTCGAACTCGGCCATGAATCGCTCCTTGGCTAGGGGGAATGGCTTGCCTGTGCGTCGGAAAAGTCGAACCGCTCGGCCTGGATTCCGATGGAAAAGGCCGTCATCTCGGGACGGACGCGGTCAGGCGTTGTCCGGTCACGGTCTTACAGGCAGGGCCGGGTCCGGTCAATGGGAAGCGCCCGTCGTCGACGTTGACTTCCGGGCGGGTTTTGTGCTGCACTCCGGAAAAGGTAAGAAGCGCTGTTGTTTTTGTGTCTTTCACGGGAGGGTCTGATCGTGAGGAGTGTTCGAGAGTCGTTTGTTGTGTTTGTCGCTGTTGTTGTTGCAAGTGCGATCGGATTTGGAAGCGTGAATGCGCAGTGCGCTTCAATCGATAAAGATAAATCTGTCGTCGCATGGAATCTTCCTGTTGATAATCAAATCATACAGAGAGAAAGTTCGGGAAATGGGAAAGTACAAATTCAGTTTTCAGGCGGAGCCGATGGTAATGTTGTCGTAAAATTGCAGTCTGAAAACAACAGGATAAAACGGGAGTTGACAGTTCCCCTGGTGGGTGGAAACGGCCAGGGTGCTTTTGTGGACATCCCGCCCGGAATGTATGTCCTGGCGACCGAAGCCTCTGGGAAAAAAGAATCACGACGTATCGGTGTCGGCGACGTATATATTGTGGCGGGACAATCGAATGCGTTGAGTTACTTCGCCGGGCATGCCTGGCCCCGTTCCAACACAAACAAGGTGAGCGCGAACATGGCCGCCGGCATGGACATGCAGACGGGTAACGCTTTGAGCGTCAAACGCTATCCTGACCTTGACCACTTCTTCATGCCCGTAAAGAAAGGGCGATTGACCACGAGCGTCTGCTGGTTCGCCTGCGGCGACATGCTTGTCAGGAATTTTGGCGTTCCAATCGGTTTTGTCAATGTTGCGGTGGGCGGGAGCAATTCCTCGCAATGGCTGCCGGGCGGAAAGAATTTCGCACTCCTTGCCGAAGCCGCCACGCGCTATCCCTGCAGAGCCGTCCTCTGGGTGCAGGGCGAGTCGGACGTTCGCAACCTCTCCCAGGAAAAAAGTTATGAGAACTTGGTTCGTATCATATCGGAAACGCAAAAAATCACAAAAGCGCCCTGGGTCGTGGCCCTCACGTCCTGCCGGGTTGATTCGCCAGGTTCAGAAGCTCCTGTTCGCCAGGCTCAGAAGCAGGTCATTTCTTCAAAACTCGCTTTGCAAGGCCCGGATACGGATACGCTGCGGTACGTCCCGGGCTATACCATCGTGGACGGGCTGGAACTCGTCGGGCCCGGGTTGGATCAGTATGGAAAGATGTGGTACGAGGTGTTGAAACGCTATATCGTCGAAAAGCGTATTTGATGGAAATAGAATTCCCGGGCGATGGGGCGCGGGTATTTTGCCTTGAGCCTGTGGCGTCAGGTGGGCCGCGTTTGGCCTCTGCGCTTTTGAGAGACATCCGTGTGGACAGACCAAGCCCGTCGTCGACGTTGACTTCCGGGCGGGTTTATGCTGCACTCTGAAAAAAGTATCCGTATTTATCACGGGAGCATACCCATGGTCGCATCGATTCTCCGGCTCGCGCCGGTCGTTCTTCTTCTGATCCTGCCGCTTTTTGGTTGCACGGAGTATTCGCAAGGCGGAGGCTACTACGCCCCGCCGCCTCCGGGCTACTACGGCAATCCCTATCAGGGCTACACCCGCTCCCCGCGCTCCTACGACGAGGAATACGCCAACTACAAGGCCTACGAGGAGCGTCGTCGCAAGGTGGAAGTCAATTGCACCATGGGGTGGCAGAACTGCATGAACATGTGCAACGCATCACGCGATCCCCACCAGCGCAACATGTGCGTGGCCAACTGCAACAACGCCAGGAACAACTGCTTGCGGAACTTCTAGCTGCCTGTTGAAAAGTTCCCGCTGGCCGCGTCGCGTAGAAGAAGTCAAACCCGCCGGTATGAGCAATACCGTTCGGGCTTGACTTTTTCTTGCGCCTCGCCGGCGCCTTCTGTTGAACAGGCTGCGAGAATCGACTTTTTTCAACGGGCTGAGAGGGGAAGCAATGTATACCAATCCGACCAATCGAAAGAGGGGGGCCCAACGGGGCGGGCCCCTTTGGCCGCCGGAGACATTTCTTCCCTCGTCCCCCTCCCGCGCCGACATACAGCCCCGCGCCCGGTGACACGCCGTACGCGCCCGGCCCTTCTTCATTCGTGAGCCGGCCATAGCTTTCGCATACCCGGCCCGCGCGTCCCTTCCCCTCCCCGCGCCGTTTCAGCCCAACAGGCCGAGCTGCGTTTCCTTGCGCACGGTCTTGGCCACCATGTGGGAGCGGGTGGCGCCGGCCAGGTCGAGTTTCTTGAGTAGTCGTGAGGGCTTGAGCGTGAGCTGGCGGCCGTAGAGCTCACGCTTCCGGGCGTGGCTCAGGTAGAGGCGCGATTTGGCGCGGGTCAGGCCCACGTAGAAGAGGCGTTCTTCTTCGCGTTCGTCGGGCGGTGTCTCGCCGGGAGAGGGCGTGCCCGTGAGCAGGCCGGCCCCGGCGAAGGGCAGGATGCCGTCCTCCAGGGCGGGCAGAAACACGGCTTCGAACTCCAGGCCCTTGGACGCGTGCAGGGTCATGATGCGCACCTTTTCCGCGCGCCGGCCCACAAGCTCCAACTCGGTCTGCCCGTTGACGAAGGAGAGCAGACCAGGCCATCCGCCCTGGGCGGCGTAGACGTCGCACAGTTGGGCGAACTCTCGGCTTTGCCAGAACAGGCGGTCAAAGGGCTGGATGTCGCGCAGGTGGAGGGCGATCTCCTTGGGACCCCTGGCCAGCACCTGGTCCGGGCAGGTCAGGGGGAGCGCGCCTTCTCTGTCGGTCAGGCCCAGGAATCGGCCGGCCGCGTTCAGAATGGCCTGGACCCGGGCGTCGGCCCAGAAGGCTTCGGCCTCGGGAACGGAGCAGGGCACGCCGAATTGGGTGAGCGCCTTTCGGATGGGGCCCATGAGGCCCTTGAAGCGCACGAGAACGGCCACGTCGCCGGGGGAGAGCCCGGCCCCGGGTCGCGTTCCGGCCAGGGTGGCCGACGTGGGGCCGAGCAATGCGCGAATTTTTTCCGCCATCCAGGAGACTTCCCGCAGGGCAGAAGGCGCGGTGAACTCGACGATTTCTCCGGCTGGGCCCTGGCGCGTGGCCAGGAGACTGGGCGAGTCGGGAAAGACCCCATGGGCCAGATCGAGGATGGCCTGGGTGGAGCGGTAGTTCTCGGCCAGGCTCACCACCGCGAGATCGGGCCAGAAGTCGGTCAGGGTGCGTTCAACATGGCTGACCGCGCCCCGGAAGGCGTAGATGGACTGCTTGGGGTCGCCGATGGCGAAGAGGCTTCGGCCGTGAGCGCCGACCAGGGCGCGCACGATGGCCAATTGCAGGGGGGAAAGATCTTGCGCTTCGTCCACGAGAACGTGCTGGAAGGGGATTTCGGGGACGCCGGATTCGATTTTTTCCAGCCAGAATTCGAGCAGGTCGGTGTAGTCGACCAGGTTCCAGGAGGCCTTTTGCCGGGCGTAACGCGCGGCCGCTTCCCGGGCGGGGTCTGCCGCGGAACTCGGGGCGGGAGTGGTTCCCGGCGGGGCCTGCGCCGCATGGTACGACCCGCCTTGCTCCCGTGGCCGGCGCAGGCATTCCCGATCCAGGCCGAGGTCGCGCCAGGCCTGTTTGCGCTGCGCTCCGGTCAGTTCCGGGTTGGCCTGGGCGAAAAGGCGGGACGCGGCGTCTTCCGAGAGCAGCACCGGTTTTTCGCCGTAGGCTTCGGTCCAGGAGTCGTAGGCCAGGGCGTGCAGGGTGTCGGCCGTCACCGGCAGGGCCCCCAGGCGTTCGCGGAGTTCCTGGGCGGCGCGGCGGGTGAAGGTGACCACCAGCACCGAGCCGGGGGCCGCCCCGTTTTCCACCAGGGAACGGATGCGGGCCACCAGGGTGTGGGTCTTGCCCGTGCCCGGACCGGCCAGCACCAGGGTATGGGCGGACGCGGCGGTCGCGGCCCTGGCCTGGGCGGGGTTGAGCGCCGGAGCGGATGCCGGGGGGGATGCGGGCTCGGGGTCGGGATCGGCCGGGTCGGTGCCGGAGGGAGCGCCGCCGGGCGCATTGTGGCCGGTGGCCTCGGGACGGCTCTTGGCCCGGGCTGGCTGGGCGGCGCGGTCCGGCGGTGGGGCCAGGCCTACGCCCCGCGAGAGGCGGGTCAGTTCGCCGGGGGCGAAGACGCTGATGCGTCCGTACTCGCCGTCGAAGCCGGGGCGGCGAAACACCCGCCCCTGGCGCATGCGGCTGATGGCCTCGGCCAGCAGGGGGCTGTCGGCGGAAAGGTCTTCCAGGGGCGCGTCGGAAAGGATGTGCATTTCCGGCCCCAAGCGTGCGAGGAGTTTGGCCATGTGAGCCCGGACTTTCTTGGTGGCCGGGCCGGCCTGATGAAGTTCGCCCAGCACTTCGGACAGGGGGACGAGCGAGACGAAGCCCGGGCGTCCCGGGGGATGCTTGGGCTCCTGGCGGTCGGCCAGATCCATGACCCGATGCAGCACGCCGATGGTCAGGGGCTTGCCGCAAACGGGGCAGAGTCCGCCCTTGGCCTTGGTTTCCTGGGGGTCCAGGACCACCGAGCAGGCCCGGTGCCCGTCCAGATGGTATTTGCCCTCTTCGGGAAAAAATTCCACCGTGCCCAGGAAGTCGTGCCCCACGCCCTCTCCGCGAAGCGCCCGATAGATGCCTTCGTAGGAGGCCGGGCCGGAAAAGAGGTTGGCCTCGCGTCCGAGCTTTTCGCCCGAGTGCGCGTCGGAGTTGGAGATGAGCCGGAACCGGTCCAGGCTGGAGAGCAGCCAGTTCATTTCGGGATCGGAGGACAGTCCGGTCTCCAGGGCGAAAATTTCGTTGGAAAGCGGCCCGAAGCACTCTTCGATGCTGTCGAATCCGGATTTGGACCCGAACAGGGAGAACCATGGGGTCCAGATGTGGGCGGGCACGAGAAAGGCCAGGGGGTCGGTTTCGAGCACCATCTCCAGCAGGTGGCGGCTGTCCAGGCCCAGGATGGGCCGTCCGTCGGACTGGAGGTTGCCCACCCGTTCGAGCTTGGCGTTGAGCTTGAGCACGGCTTCGAAGCTCGGCATGTACACGAGGTTGTGCACCTTGCGCACCTTGCCGTCGCGCTTGTAGATGGAGCTGATTTCGGCGGACAGAATGAATTTGGAGTCCCCGGGCACGGGGCAGCCGTCCAGCCACGGGATTTCGGCCTCCAGGCCCTTGGGGTCCTTGAGACGATAGAGTCCCTGCCCGTCCTCCACCAGGGTTTCCGAGAGTTCGGAAAGCCAGGCCGGATGCGTAAAGTCGCCCGTGGCCACCACGTCGATTCCCTTGACCCTGGCCCAGGCGGCCAGGTTGCGGGGAGTGAGGCCTTTGCTGGTGGCCCTGGAGTACCGGGAGTGGACGTGCAGGTCGGCCCTGTACAGGTCCATGATATGTTGCCGCCTTTTGTCTTTCCCGAGGGTGTATCCGCTTTGTCCGCCGTGCGCAACGCCGGCGGCGGGGCGACGCTTCAGGCCTCGGGCGCCGTTTCGCACAGGCCGCGCCTGGCGGCCGATGGGCTTACCGGCGCACCTGGCCGCAGGAGGCGGCGAAGCGCTGGAAGTCTGTGCGCGCCTGGTCCTGGGCCTTGCGCCGGGCCGCGTCCACCACGTCCAGGCGGCGGATGAGGGCCAGGGTGACGTCGGGATCGTGCGCGCCCATTCGGGCCGAGTCCTCCATGATGCGCACCGCGCTGGGCAGCGCCATGCCCGCCCGGTAGGGACGGTCCTCGGCCAGGGCGGTGAAGATGTCGGCGATGGCCAACACGCGTGAGCCCAGGTCCAACCCGGGGGCGACCACCTGGTGGGGATACCCCTTGCCGTCCAGGCGTTCATGGTGGTTGACCACCCAGCCGGCCACGGTTTCGAAACCCGGCGCTTTGCACAGGGCCGCGTGGCCGAACAGGGCGTGGTTGCGCATGAGGCGGGTTTCCTCCTCCGTGAGGGCGGCCGGCTTCATGATGATTTCGGCGGGCACGCCCAGCTTGCCCAGGTCGTGCAGTTCGCCGGCCAGCCCCAGCCTGGAGAGGGTGCGGGAGTCCATGCCCATCTCGCGTCCCAGGGCCACGGCCGTGGCGGCCACGCCCAAGGAGTGCGTGGCCGTGAACCGGGAGCGGAAGTCGATCACCTGGGAAAACAGGCGCGACAGGGAGCGCACTTCGCCCGGTTCCAGCCTGGGATTGTGACCGTCCGGGAGCAGGGCGCAGGTGGTTTCCGGGTGGGGGGTGTCCAGGCCGCTCCAGAAGGTCGAATCCGCGGCCAAGTCTTCGAAGGCCTGGACATAGAGGGGATTGAAGGACTTGTCCGCGCCCTGGCGAAGACGCGCGATCAGGCGTTTGCGGTCCACTCCCTTGTTCGAGGCTCGGGGCAGTTGCGTGTCCACCCGGTCGGCCAGGCAGAGCAGGTTGGCCAGTTCGGCTTCGGCGCGCACGGTTTCAGGGCTTTGCAGGGTTTTGGTCCAGGGGTCGTGATGGCGGCGCACCAGTTCTGCGGCGCGGGCCAGGCGGGGATGGCCGTGGAGCAGGCGAAAGCCCACCTCGGCGTGGGTGCGGTCCCAGGCGTCGAAGGCCAGGGCCTGGAGTCGGTCCTGCAGGGAGAACGCGCCCACGTCGTGCACGAGTCCGGCCAGGATGAGCTCGGCCCAGTCCTTGTCGTCGAGGCCCAGGGTTTGTCCGAGCCGGCCGGCGATGGAGCTCACCCGTCCGTGGTGGCCCACCACGGCGGGACTGACCAGGTCCATGGCCGCCGAAAGGCAGCCGATCATGTCGAGCAGGCTCATGCGCATGGGAAGCGTTCCCTTTGATGAGGCGAACAGGTCGTTTCGTCAGGAGGCGTTCGATCCGGGGGGCGAACGCGCTTCCTGCCCTTGGTGCGTCGGGTAGGGGGAAATGCGACAAAAGAACGCCGGTATTTGAAAAGAGAATAATCCGGACCAATCCCATGGGCAAGCGTCCGGACGCGCCCAAAATCGGGAAGAGGCCATGGGACCGCGGCGCGCGGCGCCGGCGGCCGCGCGGCGTGGTTGTCGCGCGCCGGCGTCCTAGCAGCCCGCCCAAAAAGTCGATTCTTGCAGCCTGTGCAAAAAATTTGCTGGCAAGGCGCGCAAAAAAGTCAAGCTCGAAGCGTAGTTGGCATCCGTTGAGGGGGTGCGTTTTTCGCAGCAACGCAGCCAGCAAGGATTTTTCAACAGACTGCTAGGACGGGGCGCAGTCCGAGGGATCGCCCTTGAGCTTGTCCAGGGCATGTTCGATCGCCGGCAGCACGGCCGCAAGATTGTCGCGCACGCCGCCCGGCGACCCCGGAAGATTGAGGACGATGGCGCGTCCGAGGGTCCCGGCCACGGCCCGGGAGATGACGCCGCGCGAGGTGGCCTTGAGACTGGCGATGGTCATGGCCGTCTCGAAGCCGGGCAGCCTTTTTTCGATGACGTCCTGGGTGGCTTCGGGGGTGATGTCGCGCGGGGCCAGGCCCGTGCCTCCGGTGGTGACCACCAGGTCGAAGCGCTGGGTCAGGCAGAGGTCCACCAGCAGCGCCTTGAGCCGGGCCGGCTCGTCGGGCAGGATGTGCCCCTGGATGACCGAGAGGGTCAGGGCCTTGGCCACCACGTCGGCCACCAGGGGGCCGGAGGCGTCGCGGCGCAGTCCGAGCACGCCCTTGTCGGACAGGGTGATCCAGGCCAGGCTCAGGCCCTTGGTCCAGGCGTGCAGGGTGGTGGCCCCGGCGTTGACGGACACCATGTCGAGCGCGTCGGCCAGGACCACGTCCAGGGCCGGTCCGGTTCCCCCCTGGGGCCAGCGCATGCGGCCGGCCACCTGGAACAGGGCGTGCCCCGGGGTGCGGCCCAGGTAGGCTCCGACGGGCAGGGCGGGCAATCCGCCCACGGCGGTGAATGCGGGATGAAGGCCGCCGGCTTGACCGGGGACGAGAAACGCGCGCTGTCCCGTGGGCACGGTCATGGCTTGGTCGATGGCGAGGAGCAAAGTGTCGTGCATGGGGCCGCCTGGTGGTTGCTGGTGGTGCGGGTGGACCGGGCGGGCGCTCGGGGGAAAGCGCGGCCCGGCGGGACGAGCGCCCGGACGTGCGGGAGAAAAAGAAGGGCCCGCGTGGGTCCTGGGGGCGTAAACGGTTGCAAAAAGCGCCGCGTTGGGCCAAAAGCCTCGAAACCTCTTCACGCGAGGAGCACATGAAAGGCATCATCCTGGCCGGCGGCTCCGGCACAAGGCTTTATCCTATCACCAGAGTCATCAGCAAGCAGCTGTTGCCGGTCTACGACAAGCCGATGATTTATTATCCCTTGTCGGTGCTCATGCTGGCGGGCATCCGCGACATCCTGGTCATCTCCACTCCGGGTGATCTGCCCCGGTTCGAAGAAATGCTCGGGGACGGGTCCTTCGTGGGGCTCAATCTTCAGTACAAGGTGCAGCCCAAGCCCGAGGGATTGGCCCAGGCCTTCATCCTGGGCGAGGAGTTCATCGGGAGCGACAAGGTCTGCCTGGTGCTGGGCGACAACATCTTCTACGGCCAGGGCCTGGCCCGGGTGCTGCAACGCTGCGCCCGGCTCGAAAAGGGCGGCGTGGTCTTCGGCTACAAGGTGCGCGACCCGGAACGCTACGGCGTGGTGGAGTTCGACGCCGACCGCAAGGTCATCTCCATCGAAGAAAAGCCCGACAAGCCCAAGAGCAAATTCGCGGTCACGGGCCTGTATTTCTACGACAACGACGTGGTGGACATCGCCAGGAACCTGAAGCCCTCGGATCGGGGAGAGCTCGAAATCACCGATGTCAACAACGCCTATCTGCGACGAGGACAGCTTTCCGTCGAGTTTCTCGGACGCGGCTACGCCTGGCTCGATACCGGGACCCACGAGTCCCTGCATCAGGCCGCGTCCTTTGTTCAGGCCATCCAGGACCGGCAAGGCCTCAAGGTCGCCTGCCTGGAGGAGATAGCCTTTCGCATGGGCTACATCTCGGACGCCCAGCTCGAACATCTGGCCCAGGACATGCTCAAGAACTCCTATGGGCAGTACCTCATGGAGGTCGTCCGCGAGGCCAGGGGAGAAAACTAGCCATGAAAGACGTCATCGCCGTTCCCAAGGGATTTTCCTTCGCCGCCCACGCCGGAGGCCTGCGCTACCAGGGCCGCGACGATCTGACCCTGATGGTTTCGGACCGGCCGGCCGCCGCCGCCGGGGTGTTCACCAAGAATCTCTTCACCGCCGCCCCGGTGACCTGCGCCCGCGAAAACCTGGCCGCCACACAGGGCCGGGCCCGGGCTTTTCTGGTCAACGCCGGCCAGGCCAACGCCTGTACCGGCGCGCAAGGGCTGGAAAATTGCCGTGAAACCCTGGATCTGGTGGGAGCCGCGTTGGGCATCGCCCCCCAAGAGATCCTGCCCGCCTCCACCGGAGTGATCGGGCCGCAATTGCCCATGGAGGTCTTCCGGGCCCAGGTGCCGGGGCTTGCGGCCAAGCTCGGGGTTTCCGGCCCCGTGGACGCGGCCAAGTCCATCACCACCACGGACGCCTTCCCCAAGACGGCCTGGGCCGAGGTGGAACTGGACGACGGGCGCGTCGTCACCCTGTTCGGCATGTGCAAGGGCGCGGGCATGATCTGCCCCAACATGGCCACCATGCTGGGCTTCGTGCTCTGCGACGCCGAGGTCGCCCCCGACGTCTGGCAGGATCTGCTGGGCGCGGCCGTGGACGCCAGCTTCAACGCCGTCACCGTGGACGGCGACACCTCCACCAACGACTGCGTGCTGGCCATGGCCAACGGCGCTTCCGGGGTGGCGTTCGAGTCCGAGGAGGATATCGACGCCCTGGGCATGGCCCTGACCGAAGTCTGCCAGGCCCTGGCCTACATGGTGGTGGAAGACGCCGAAGGCGGCACCAAGGTCATTCGCATCCACGTCACGGGAGCGGCCGACAACGCCCAGGCCGAACTCGCGGCCCGGACCGTGGGGCATTCGCCCCTGGTCAAGACGGCCATGTTCGGGCGCGACGCCAATTGGGGCCGCATCGTGGCCGCCCTGGGCAGAAGCGGGGCCGCGTTCGATCCCGACCGGGTGAGCGTGTCCATCGGCCAGATTCCGGTCTTTGCGGAAGGCCAGCCCGTTCCTGGCGATCTGGACAGCCTGCTCGCCCCCCACATGCGCCGGGGCGAAATCGCCGTGGACATCACCCTGGGCGACGGCGAGGGCGAATATTTGCTCCTGGCCGCCGACCTGACCTACGATTACGTCAAGCTCAACGGCGATTACCGCTCCTAGCGGCGCTGTTCGCAGGGCTTTTCAGGCGGCGTTCCGACCGGTCGGGACGCCGCCTTTCGTTTTTTCGCGTTTCGGCCGGCGACGGGAAGGGCTTTTCCGTACAGACACGGACCGGCGCTTTCGTGTATGGAATCCGCGAACCGAACACGGGACGCCGGGCGCCCGGGAGGTTCCGGCGACGAGGCGTCTCCACGCGCGGGACGCCGGTCTGAAACAAACGCAAAGCGGGGAGTGGCGAAAATGGCGCATGTCGTTGCATCGGGCGGTTCCTACGAGCCCGGCACCAGGAGGAAAAGCGTGGCGACCTTCGTTTGTCTGATGTTTTGTGCCCTGTGGATTTTGTTCCCGACGCGCAGCGCATGCGCCGCCGACCAACCCAAACCCGCCTCCCAGGTCACCTTGGCCGCCAACGCCAAGCTCAAAACCCTGCTGGATTTCGGAGACAAGCAGGATTTCGAGGACGCCACGCGGGGGTTCGTCGCCCCGTTGCCGGACGGCGGCAAGATCGTAGACGCCAAAGGCAAGCCCGTGTGGGACATGACCCGATTCGCCTTTGTCGCCAATCAGGAGAACGCCCCGGACACGGTCAATCCCAGCCTTTGGCGGCAGTCGCGCCTGTGCATGCAGGGCGGGCTTTTCAAGGTGGTGGACGGCATCTATCAGATCCGCAACGCCGACCTTTCGAACATGACCGTCTACGAGGGCAAGACCGGCATCATCGTGGTCGATCCCCTGGTCTCGGCCGAAACGGCCAAGGCCGCCCTGGACTTGTATTACGCCCAGCGACCGAAAAAACCGGTGGTGGCGGTGATCTATTCCCACAGCCACGTGGACCATTACGGCGGCGTGCGCGGCGTGGTGGATGAAAAGGACGTCGTTTCCGGCAAGGTCAAGATCGTCGCGCCCAAGGGCTTTCTGGAGGCGGCCATCACCGAGAACCTGCTGGCCGGTCAGGCCATGGGCCGCCGGGCCGCCTACATGTACGGCAACCTGCTGCCGCCGTCGCCGGTGGGGCAGGTGGGCGCGGGCCTGGGCACGACCACGTCCGAGGGAACCGTGACGCTGATCGCCCCCACTCAGCTCATCACGCACAACGGCCAGACGCTCAATATCGACGGCCTGGACTTCGAGTTCATGCTGGCCGAGGATTCCGAGGCGCCCGCTGAGATGCACTGGTACATCGAGCAGTTCAAGGCCCTGACCGTGGCCGAGAACTGCACCCACACCCTGCACAACACCTACACCCTGCGCGGGGCCAAGATCCGCGATCCCCTGTCCTGGTCCAAGTACCTGAACCAGGCCCTGACGCTTTGGGGAGACAAGTCCGTGGTCATGTACGGCATGCATCACTGGCCCGTGTGGGGAGCCGACCGGGTGAAGCGCATGTTGGCCCTGCAGCGCGACGCCTACCGCTACATCAACGACCAGACCCTGCGCCTGGCCAACCTGGGCTACGGGCCGGACGAACTGGCCGACGCCATGGCCTTTCCCGAGCCCATCCAGAAGTTCTGGGCCCTGCGCGGCTATTACGGCACGCTGTATCACGACGCCAAGGCCACGTTCGTGAAGTACCTGGGCTGGTTCGACGGCAATCCGGCCACGTTGCACGTGCTCGCGCCCGTGGAGCGGGCCAAGAAGTACGTGGAGTACATGGGCGGGGCCGACGCCGTGCTCGAACGCGCCCGCAAGGACTTCGCCAAGGGCGAGTACCGCTTTGTGGCCGAGGTGCTCAACCAGGTGGTGTTCGCCGATCCCAAGAACCAGGCCGCCCGCGACCTGGAAGCCGACGCCCTGGAGCAGATGGGCTATCAGGCCGAGTCCGGGCCCTGGCGCAACTTCTACCTGAGCGGCGCGCAGGACCTGCGCCAGGGCCGCCAGCCCCGGCCCGAGGGACGCGCCACCAACGCCGACGCCATGCGGGCTTTGACCACGGACATGCTTTTCGACTTCCTGGGCGTGCGTCTGGACGGCCCCAAGTCCGCCGGGAAGCGCCTGGCGCTCAACCTGCGCTTTACCGATCTCAAGGAAGACGACGTGCTGATTCTGGAAAACGGCGCGCTGTCCCACACCCTCAAGTCGCAGGACAAGGACGCCGACGCCACCTTGACCATGGACCGCAAGACCTTTCTGGCCCTGGTCATGGGCGCCAAGACCGTGGACCAGGCCGTGGCCGACGCGTCGCTGGCGATGCAGGGCGACAAGGCCGCCTTCGAGACCCTGGTGTCCCTGCTCGACAGGTCCACCGTGTGGTTTAGCCTGGTGACGCCCAGAAACACGCCGTAATCCCCGACCTGGTTCCTGACGCCCCCCGGACGCCCCCGAATCGAGGGGGTCCGGGGAGAATCGTTCCCCCCGGCCGCCGGAAGCGACTGAACGCTTTGTCGCCGAGGCGGAAGAGCAAGACTGAAAGACGTTTCCGGCAGCCAGAGGGGGTGACCCCCTCTGGACTCCCCGGTTGCCTGCTGTATTGGGGACGGCTGGGCCAGGCCACGGACAGGCGCGTCGGGCCGGGGAATGACGGGGCGAATTACAAGTAGTTCAGCACGTCCCGGGGCGCGTAAGCCAAGCGGGTGGCGCCGGAGGCGCGCAGGACGGACTCGGGGCGAAATCCCCAGGTCACGGCCACGGGGGTCATGCCCGCGCCCAGGGCGGCATGCACGTCCATGGGCGAATCCCCCACCAGCAGACAGTCGGCCGGGTTCTGGCCCAACAGCCGAGCGGCGCGGACGGCTCCGGCCGGGTCGGGCTTGCACGGTGTCTGGGGGGTGACCCCCACGCAGGCGGTGAACGGCCAGCGAGCGAAAATGTGGTCCGTGATGAGCTTGGCGAAATCGTCGGGTTTGTTGGAAAGCACCCCCAGGGCCAGACCCTTGTCGGCCAGGGTGTCCAGCAGCTCGGGAATGCCTGGGTAGGGCGCGCTCTTGACGCCCCAGCGCCCCGCGTATTCGCGGCGCATGGCCGTGACCGCGCGGGGAATGTCGTGCTGGGCGCTTTCGGGCAGGGCGCGGCTCACGAGCGTCTCCATGCCGTCGCCCAGAAAGGCGGCGTAGTCCGGCACGGGGTGGGGCGGATACCCCAGGCCGACCAGGGCCGCGTTGCAGGAGTCGGCCAAGTCGTCCAGGGAGTTGAGCAGGGTGCCGTCCAGATCGAAGACAACGGCTTTTGCGGGCATCAGTCTCTCCAGGTAAAGCGAAAGGCGCAGCCGGGCGCGCCTGTGGCAAGGGTTTGCGGCCTTTCCAGGGCCAGTTTCGGGCTGTAGCCCCGGGCGAAGGGCTCGTCGCGTCCGCAGGAGACGAGGCCGACCAGTTCCTCGGGCAGTCCCATGGTCCGGTAGCGCTCCACATAGGCGCAACGGGTCACGGTGAAGGTGAGTTCGCGGCCGGTCTGGCGCGCGTTTTCCACTTCGAGCGCGCCGGAAGCGCGCCAGATGTCCAGGATGGTGGCGAAATGGTCGAAGCTCGGTCCGTTCGGGGCGGTGGCGGCAAAGGCTTGGCCGGCGGTCAGGCCCAGGGCTTCCACGGCTTCGGCCACGGCGGCCAGGGCGGCGGTCTTTCCGGCCTTGGCCGAAAGCGTCAGGTAAAAGGCGCGAAAGATTTGGGCTTCAATGGCGCGCTGTTCGATGAGAGGCGGTGCGTTCATGGCGTACAAAAGCGGCGGGCGGGGCGTGGACCTCGCCGGGGCGCGGGCTTGGGGGTGAAGGAAACGGCGGGAGGCGATCGCCCCCCGCCGGACGGGTCACTTGTAATACAGCTTGATCTCGTTCGTAAACCGTTCGCTCTGTCCGGGAGTGGGCTGCCCGGCCGTGAGCACGGCCGAGTCTCCGGGAGCGAATTCCGGGCTCGCCGCCACGAAGGCTTCGGCCCGGGCCATGTGGGATTCGGCCGTGGCGTCGATGAGCTTGGGGGTCACGCCCCAGACGAAGTTCATGTAGTGCAGCACCGGGGATTCGGGGGTCAGGGCGTAGATGGGCAGGTCGGGCCGGCGCGAGGAGAGCAGGCGCGCGGTGGCTCCCGAGACCGAATGGCTCACCAGGGCCTTGGACTGGGCGTTGCCGGCCAGTATGCAGGCCGCATAGGCCAGGTACTTGGAGGGATTGACCTCCCGGCTGGGGACGTAAGGGCCCTGCATGCGTTCGAGGTAGTAGTTCACGGCGTTGTCGGAAATTTCGCGCATGAAGCGCACGGCCTCCACCGGGTAGTCGCCGACGGCGGTTTCCTCCGAGAGCATGACGCAGTCGGCCCCGTCCAGGATGGCGTTGGCCACGTCCGTGGATTCGGCCCGGGTGGGGATGGGGTTTTTCACCATGGAAAGCAGCATTTGCGTGGCCACTATGGCCGGCTTCTGGGCGTGGCGGCAGGCCCGGATGATCTTTTTCTGGATGATGGGCAGCATGGGGATGGGGCATTCCAGGCCCAGGTCGCCACGGGCCACCATGATGATGTCGGACAGGGCCACGATCTGGTCGATGCGGTCCACGGCGTTCTGGCGTTCGAGCTTGGCCACCACGGGAACCCACACCCCGTGTCCGGCGATTTCGTCCTTGACCTGGCGGATGTCCTGGGCCGACTGCACGAACGAGATGGCCACGGCGTTGATGCCGGCGTCGAGCCCTTCGTGCAGGTCCTTGACGTCTTTTTCCGTGAGGGCGGGCAGGGCGTGGTGCTTGCCGGGAAAGGCGATGCCCTTTCGCGAGGAGAGCACGCCGGCGTTGTTGGCCCGCAGTTCGTAGAGGGCGTCCTTTTTCAATTCGCGGGTGACGGTGAACTGGAGCAGGCCGTCGCTTAGGTTCACGGGCATGTCGGGCTTGAGTCCGGCCAGCAGCTCGGGCATGTCCAGGGGGGCGAACGGCGTGTCCGGGTCTCCGGGGTCTTCGCCGTCCAGGCCCAGGTAGACGAGCTGGCCTTTTTCGATCTGGCGGGGGGCGTTGGCCACCTCGCCGATGCGGGTTTTGGGACCGCACAGATCGCCCAGGGCCGTGAGGGGCACGCCCAACTCGGACTCCACGCGGCGGATGTCCGCGATGACGGGCACGAAGTCTTCCGCCACGCTGTGGGAGAAGTTCAGGCGGAATATGCTGGCTCCGGCCAGGGCCAAGGCCTTGATGGTCTCGTGGTTCATGGAGGCCGGGCCCAGGGTGGCGATGATTTTCGTGGTCATGGGGATCCTCCGATCCGGTGTTTTCCGGACACGATAGCCCACGCCGGGGGCGTTTGGGTAGCCCAAATTCCCTGAAAGCGCCGGTCACAAAACGGATGAATCCCGATGGCGTTTGGTGTACAAGCCCCCCACCGACGCCCTGGGGAGAAAACGCTTCGCTCCTGTCGCGGACCGTTCGCCGGCCCGCCCCAGAGCCGCCCGGCAAGGAGATTTCCCATGCTCAACAGGCAACGACTGCTCACGCCCGGTCCCACGCCGCTTCCCGAGGAAGTGCGTCTGGCCATGGCCCGGGACATGATCCACCATCGCAAGCCTGGCTTTTTGCCCATCGTGGAACGGGTGCGCGAAGGCCTCAAATACCTCTTCGGCACCAGTCAGGAGGTGCTGCCCCTGGCCTGTTCCGGCACCGGCGCCATGACCGCGGCCCTGACCAACCTCTTCGCGCCCGGCGAGAAGATTCTGTGCGTGGAGGCGGGCAAATTCGGCGAACGCTTCGGCGAAATTTGCGACATGCACGGGCAACAGGCCCTGCGCATGCCCGTGGAGTGGGGACAGGCCGTGCGACCGGCCGACGTGGCCGCCGCCCTGGACGCCGATCCGTCCATCAAGGGCGTGTGCGTGCAGGCGTCCGAGACGTCCACCGGGGTGATGCACCCCGTGCGCGAATTGGCCAAGATCACCGGCGCGCGCGAGGTGCTGCTCGTGGTGGACGGCATTTCGTCCGTGGGCATCTCGCCCTGCCCCATGGACGCCTGGGGCGTGGACTGCCTGCTCACCGGCTCGCAGAAGGGGCTCATGCTGCCTCCGGGGTTGGCGTTCGTGGCCCTGTCGGCCAGGGCCTGGGACAAGTGCGCCCGGGTGCCGGCATCCAATTTCTATTTCCAGTTGCAGGGCGAGTTGGAAAAAATCCGCAAGAACCAGACCATGTTCACCCCGGCCATCGGCCTGTTGGTGGGGCTGGACGAAAGCCTGCGCCTGTTTCGCGAATTCGGTCTGGAAAACATGTTCCGCAAGCAGTGGGCCCTCACGTGCATGACCCGGGCCGCCGTTTCGGCCATGGGGGTGGAGTTGTTCGCCAAGGACCACTTCACCTGGGGACTGACCGCCATCCAGATGCCCCTGGGGGTTTCGAGCGCGGACGTGCTCAAGACCGCTTCGGCGGACTTCGGCGTGGTGCTGGCCGCGGGGCAGGGGCACATGAAGGACCGGATCGTGCGCCTGGGACACATGGGCTACGTGGATTTCGGCGACGTGCTGGCCGGTTTGGCCGCGTTTCGCCGGGGCTTTGAAAAGGCCGGCGGATTCGTGGGTTCGGACAACGCCCTGGAACAGGGCATGGTCGCCTACGAGGAGGCCCTTCACAAGGGTCCGGCGGCCTGCTAACAGCGTTGCATGTCGCCGCGAACGCCGGTTTTGGCGCTGGCGGCGGCGCGTGGCGGGCGGCGTTCTTGCGTCCGATCGTAAAAGTCTTAACACAGGGCAATCACGTTTTTCGCACCGGGCGAAAAACCCGCCGCTAGAGGGAGTGACACCGCGATGAGCCAGGAAACCGACGCGAAACCGGACTGCGGCACCTGCCCGGATGGACAGGCCGACTACATGGGGACCTGCCTGCCCTCTGTGGATTTCGCCACTTTCGCCCTTTCGCTCTACATCTCCGCCCTGGTGCACCTGGGGGAAAATCCCGATCCCGAGTCCGGCGCGGTGAAGGTGAGCCTGCCCCTGGCCAAGCACACCATCGACACCCTGGCCATGCTCGAGGAAAAGACCATGGGCAACCTCTCGCCCGACGAGGCCAGGCAGTTGCGCGAGATGCTCTACCACCTGCGCATGTCCTACCTGCGACGAGCCGGCTAGGCTGTTGTCGCCGGGGCCCGGAGATTCCTCCCGGCCTTCGAGAGGCGCGGCCGAACGCCTCGCGCCGCCGGATGTTTCCGCGCGGGCCAAGCGTTTCCCCCCGCCGTCGTCAAGTCATCCCATTTCGTCACTCAAGCCACACCGGGCCCGTCCCTTCGCGGCCCGCACAAGGAGGCGACCATGGCGCGCATTCCCGTCGGACTCGTCGGCATCACCGGATACACCGGCATGGAGCTGGCCAGGATCCTCGTCAACCATCCCGATTTCGAACTGATCAAAGCCACCTCGCGCACCGAGGCCGGCAAGCGCCTGGTGGAGTTTTATCCCTTCGTGCAAAACACCCGGTTGGAAAACGTGGTGCTCTGCCTGCCCGAAGCCAAGGAACTGGCCGGGTGCGAACTGGTTTTTCTGGCCGTGCCCCACGGCGCGGCCATGGACATGGCCGCCGAACTGTTGGCCGCCGGACTCAAGGTGGTGGATTTGAGCGCCGACTTCCGCCTGCGCGATCCCAGCGTCTACGCCGCCTGGTACGGCCAGGCCCACCGTCATCCCCACCTCATCGCCGAAGCGGCCTACGGTCTGCCCGAACGCTACGAGCAGGACATCAAGGCCGCGCGCCTGGTGGCCAACCCGGGGTGCTACCCCACGTCGGTGTTTCTGGGATTGTGGCCGGCCCTGGCCGAAGGGCTCATCGATCCGTCCAGCGTGGTGGCGGACTCCAAGTCCGGGGCGTCGGGAGCCGGGCGCGGGGCCTCGGTGGCGTCCCTGTTCAGCGAAGTGCACGACTCCTTCAGGCCCTACAACCTGGCCAAACACCGCCATACCCCGGAAATGGAACAGGAACTCTCCGCCGTGGCGGGCTGTCCCATGACCATCACCTTCAGCCCGCACCTCGTGCCTCTGCAACGCGGCATTCTCTCCACCCTGTACGCCAAGCTCAAAAATCCCATGGAACAGCAGGATGTCCAGGCCATCTACGAAAAGCACTACCAGGGCCGGCCGTGGGTGCGGGTGCTGCCCGCAGGAAAGTTGCCCGAGACGCGTCACGTGCGCGGCTCCATGTACGCCGACCTGGGCGTGGTGGTGGACAGCCGCACCGGACGCCTCATCGTGGCCAGCGCCATCGACAACATGTGCCGGGGCGCTTCCGGCCAGGCCGTGGCCTGCGCCAACCTTATGTCCGGTCTGCCCGTGGACGCCGGCCTGAACCTGGCTCCGCTCATGCCCTGACGCGGCGTCCGCGAAACGCGCTCGCGCGGGCTTTCGGTCAACGCCGCCTCGGGGGCGTTTGTCTCCATGAACACGCCGCGTGGGGTTTCATGGACGCGGTGCGCCCGGGCGGGAGCCCGCTTCAGGACCTTTCCAAGCCCTCATGACGGCCTGGCCGATTTGTCGGTCGGGCCGTTATTCCTTGGTGCGCGAAAATTCGTTTGCCAGACGAACGCGCTTTGTCGCGGCGATGATTGCATGCATGAACAACCCGCTGGGAACGAGGAAGGATTCTCGGCCGCCATTGCCAACTGGGGCAAGCTGGTATACATTTCAACAAGACTCGTGAATGTATTGCCTTGAAGAAAAGTTTTCGCTTTAAATCTCTCTGGAGAGATACAGAATGAGCGAATGACAGTCGGCTTTCTTTTTGGGAGAAGGTTTGCACATGGACGCTGATCATTCCACTGTCTCGCTGGACGAAACCGCCAGCGAAGCCCTTTTCGTGGCCCGGCAGCCCGTGTTCGACACCCGTATGAATGTTTGGGGATACGAACTCCTGTATCGCCAAGCCGAAACCAGCTCCACGGCGGAATTCGCCGACGGCGCGGCGGCCACCTCGAAAGTGATCGCCGACGGCGTCTCCCTGGGACGTTCCGGGCTTTCCGACATGGAAAAGACCCTGATCAACTTTCCCAGCCGGCTCCTGATCGAGGGGTACGGCTTCGCGTTGCCGCCGGAATGCTGCGTGATCGAGATCCTCGAAACCGTGGAGCCCAGCCCGGAAATTCTCGACTCCCTGGCCCGGCTCAAGGAGGCCGGATACATTCTGGCTCTGGACGATTTCGTGGGCGACGAAGGGCATACGCCCTTTCTCGAACTCGCCGACATCATCAAGGTCGACATGCTGCTGACGCCGCCGGAAAAGCTGCCCGAACTGGCCGCCCGGCTGGCCAGTCCCAAACGCATGCTGCTGGCGGAAAAGGTCGAGGACGACGCCATGCACCGCAAGGCCAAGGATCTGGGGTTTTCGCTTTTTCAGGGCTTTTTCTACCGCAAGCCCGAAATCGTGGTCGGGCGCAAGATGAGCGCCTCCCAGGCGTCCAAGCTGCGTCTCCTGCAGGAACTGGCCAGCGACGACTACGACCTGATCAAGGTCAGCAATATCATCGAAACCGACCTCTCGCTGTCCTACCGGTTGTTGCGCTACATCAACTCGGCCTACTTCGGGCGCAGCCAGTCCATGGAGTCCATTCGCCAGGCCGCCATGTTTCTCGGACAGCGCAACTTGGCCATGTGGCTGCAAGCCGTGATCATGAGCGACATCAACCCCACCGACAAAGGGCGCGAGCTGGTGTTTCTCTCGGTGCGCCGGGCCAAATTCCTGGAGATGCTGGCCCGGAGCCTGAGCAATCCGCCGGCCAAGCCCGACGCCCTGTTCGTCCTGGGGTTGTTTTCGTTTCTCGACAGTCTGCTCGGCCAGCCCATGGCGGAAGTGCTCAAGGATCTGCCGCTTTCCCCGGAGCTCATCCAGGCCCTGCTCGGCCGGCACGGACAGTTCAGCGGAATCCTGGACCTGGCGGAATCCTTTGAAAAGGCCAACTGGCGCAGTGCGCAGCAAACGCTCAAGGGCCTGCACCTGCCTCCGGCCAAGGCTTCCATCCTCAACGCCGACGCCATGCGCTTCGCCGGCGCGTTGGTCCAGAGCGCCAAAAGTCCCATAAAGACCGCGGAGGCCAAGCCGGCCAGGAAGAAGTGAGAACGCGACAACGGCGCCGGGCTGGACCGGCGTTGGCCTTGCGGCGGGGTGGGGTGGAACCGATGCGCTTCCCGAACCCTCGGACCGTGTCGCGGTCACGCTCGTCCTGTGGGCTGTCGGCGAATCACAGCTTGTGGATCAAGGAGGACCAGTCCAGGTCGCCGCACAAGACGCACAGCGCGCCGTCCAGGGAAAAACCGATGGAAACGGTGACGGTGAGTTTCCCGTCGCAGGGCGACACGTAGGGCCTGGTGATCTGGGGGGTGTTGGGGGCCTCCACCGCGCGCCGGAAAAAGGGCTGCATGGCGAGCCGGGCCAGCTTCATGAAGGGCTGGTTGTCGGGCAGGGGATTGAACCGTTTTTTGGTCGGAGACGGACAGCCGCCGTTGCAGTGTACGCAAGGCTTGCCCTCGGCGGCGCGGCATGACGACCGCATGGCCGGTTCGAGGATGAACCCCTTGTTGTCGACGATATAGAGGCGCTTCGCCTCATGAATGTTCAGGAACGCCGCGCCGGCCTCTTCAAAGGCGACGCCCCGTTGCAGCGCCCCGGACATGACTTCGATTGCCTGGGTGAAGGGCGTGATGAACTCTTTGCGGTCGCGTTCGCGCGTATGCAAGGTTTCGCAATGTGCGCTCCACAGGGAGTCGAGCACGCCGGCCAGGGCGTAGGGGTCGGAAAGAGGGCTGGAAGCCGGGCGCGCGAAAAACCATCCCTGGCCGAAGTCGACATTGGATTCCAGCGCGATCAAGGCCTGCTGTTCGGTTTCTATGCCCTCCAGGAGCACCCGCGTTCCCATCTCGTGCAGCATGGCCACCAGGCTCGGCAGGACCTTGCGCACCTTGATGTCCTTCTCGCTCTGGTCGGCGAAGCTTCGGTCGAGCTTGATGATTTCCGGCCGCACGCTCCAGATGCGACTGAAGTTCGAGTCGCCCACGCCGAAGTCGTCCAGCGCGATGCTCAAATTGGCGTCGCGCAGGCTTTTCACGCCCTGGTCGAAACGTTCCTCGTCGGGCACCTTGTTTTCGACCACTTCCACCACGATGCTCCCCGGGTTTACGCCGAGAACGTCCACGAAGGCCGAAAGAAAGCGCTCCGTAAGTCCTTCGTTTCGCGGATCGCCGAACAGGGCGGGGTGGAAGTTGAGAAACAGCCACCCGGGATAGTTCCCGGCGTTGAGCAGGTGCAGCGCCCGGCAGGCCCGGTCCACCAGGGTCAGCTCGTCTCGCTTCTGGGCCAGGGCGAAGAAATCGGGCGGGCTGATGGGGGCGCCTCGCCGCAGCGCTGGCCGAACCAGGGCTTCATGGCCGATGATGCAATTGTGCGTGAAGGAAACGATCGGCTGAAACACGCTGCGGATGACCATGTTTCGCCATGGGGCTTCGATCTCCCCCTGCTCGTTTTTGCGCAAGCGCGCCAGTACCTGCGCGAGGTCAGCGGGAAAGCACGACAAAAAGGCGTCGTTCAACAGCGCGCCATGATCGTCCCGCGAGGGGCTCGGGGCCTTGTCGGTGACGGACTGGTCGTCGGTCGTCTTGTTTACGGAGTCGTTCATGTGGCTGTGTCCCTCGTGACGCTGCTCGCGTTGTCGAGAGTCGCTTCCCGTTAGGCGCAGCGTCCCCTGTTTGCAGGGCGCGAGCCGAATCCGCGGATCGCGGGGAGAGGCCCGGCGCAAAGGTCCCCGTCCGGGGGGCCACGCCGGCTTGCCTCTCCCGTCTTTGTTCCGGACTATTCTTCCTCTTCTCCCGACGCCCGGTCGTCCTGCATGCGTTTGGTCTTGGCGAAGCTGCGGGGCAGTTCGCCCTGGCCCAGCACCTCGACCCAAGCCCGCACGAGCACGTGTTTGCGCAGTTCGATGGAGATGGCCTCCGAGAGGTTCTGGTCGTAGGAGGCGTCGGCGTCGGGGCGGCGCTCCACCTGAAGCAGCATCTGGTCCTTGCCGCCCTTGCGGAAGAGCCGAATGCGGTATTCGCTGCCGACCTGGGGAAAGTGCTCCAGCACATCGGCCACCTGTCCGGGGTAGATGTTCACTCCGCGGAAGATGAACATGTCGTCCGAACGGCCCTGAATGCGGTCGTGACGGGGCAGGTTCAGACCGCAGGAGCATTTCCCGGGGATGATGCGGGTGATGTCGCGGGTGCGGTAGCGGATGAGCGGAGCGGCCTCTTTTCTCAGGCTGGTGAGCACAAGTTCGCCCAACTGTCCGGGCTCCACGGGGCGCAGGGTGTCGGGATCGATGATCTCGGCTATGTAGAGGTCCGCCCAGTAGTGGATGCCTTCGTGGGCCGGGCATTCGAGGCCGGCTCCGGGGCCGTAGAGTTCGGTCATGCCCGAGATGTCGAAGCTGTCTTCGAGGCGAAGCATTTCCATGAAACGTTTGCGCATCTTGGGGGTGTGGGTTTCGGCCCCGAAGATGATCTTTTTCAGGGCGAGCTTGCCTTTCAACTGGCGCTTCTGGGCCTCTTCGCCCATGAGCAGGGCCATGGAAGCCGTGGAGCACAGCACCGTGGCGCGCATGTCTTCGAGCAATTGCAGGTGGATTTCCATATTGCCCGGCCCCACGGGCACGGCCATGGCGCCGAAGTGCTCGCAGCCCAGTTGGAAGCCCACGCCGGCGGTCCACAGGCCGTAGCCCACGGCGATCTGCACCCGGTCCAGGATGGTGAGCCCGGCCAGTTCGTAACAGCGGGCGAACATGTGTTTCCAGGTGTCGATGTCGCCCTGGGTATAGGCCAGCACCTTGCGCTTGCCCGTGGTGCCGGACGAGGCGTGCACGCGCACCACCTGTTCCGGCGGCACGGAAAGAAACGGCAGGGGATAGCCTTCGCGCAGGTCGTCGGCGCTGGTGAAGGGCAGGTTGGGCAGGTCGTCCAGGGTGAGGGCCTGTCCGGGTTGGTATCCGGCCTCGGCCAGGCGATTGCGGTACATGGCGTTGCCGGCGTAGGCGTGGCCCAGTGTCCAGTTCAGGCCGGCGGTCTGTTTGGCGGTCAGTTCGTCCTCGGAGAGCGAGGGAAGAAAACGGTGTGCGGTACCCATTGTATCATCCTATCCTAAGAAGGCTATAAGCAGAACTCCGGCCACCATGAGGGCCGATCCGGCCAGGCGTTGGCGCAAGTCGGGCTCGCCGAGCACCAGTCCGCCCAGCAGCACGGCCACCACGGCGCTCAAGCGCTTGGCCGCTATCACGTAGGGCACGATGGTCATGGTGAGCGCCATCATCTGGCACCAGGCGGTCAGGGCCTCAAGGGCTCCGGCGGCGGTCAGGCTCCAGGGTTTGGTCCATACCTGGGAGAAGCCCCGGCGGCTCACTCGCCAGACGATGGGCGTCAGACACAGCGTGGTCGCCCCGAAGGCCATGGCGATCCAGAAATTGGGGGACGAATTGCGCAGTCCGATCTTGTCGAAGTTGCCCGAGATGGACCACAAAAACGCCACCAGCAGCATGAGTCGTACGCCCCGGTCGCGCAGGAGCGCCCGAAACGGTTCCAGCGGTCCCGAGCGCCAGCGTCCCAGGTTCATGATGTAGGCCCCGCCCACCACGCTGACGATGCCGGCCACGCCCCAGGGTTGCGGCGTTTCGCCCACCATGATCGGCGAGGTGACCAGCAGGAACAGGGGCGTGAAGGTGAGCATGGGCGCGGTCAGCGACAGGTCGCCCAACTCCAGCGCGCGCACGTAGGCGTACAGGGTGAACGAAGCCATCGGTCCGGTCACGGCCAACACGATCCAGAACGTGGGCGTGGGGCGGGGAAGGTCTTCGAGCGTCAAGCCCGCCCCGAGAAACAGGGTCGTGGTCAGGCAGTAGGCCCAGACCACCACGATGGACTCCAAGGCGTTCGGGCCGGTCATGGTCTGCTTGAGGAACAGGTCCTTTACGGCCTGGGCCGTGGCGGCCACCAGCATAAGCCAGAGCCAGAGCGGAGGGCCGTGAAGAACAATCTGGGACATGTCGCCTGCCGGTTGTCGTGCGGATTGGGACCGGGGCGGCGTTTTGGCGCCGCGACCGGGCGTATGTGTCGAAACGAAGCGCAAACGCCCGGCGGGAGCCGGCGCGGCCTCTGCCGGCCGGCTCCCGTCCCCGCCGCGTCCGGCGCAAGCGGGGCAACCTAGCGCAAGGCGTGGCGAAGCGCCAGCCCCGCTTGCCCCCGGACGGAAGGCTTTCCGGGGGCGTTGTCGTCAGGATAGCGCGGAACATGTCGGGATCTTTTGGTTTTTTGAAACCATGACCACGGCCTCGCCTGGGCGGCGCTAGTTTCTCCAGGGCGCGAGGAATTCCTCGCAACTCTTGCCCGAGCGCACATATCCGATCAGGGCGCTGCCGATGACGGCGGCGTCCACGTCGTCGCCGAAGAGCGCCACCTGTTCGGGACGCGAGATGCCAAATCCCAGGGCCAGCGGCACGTCGAAGAAGGGGCGCACCTGGGCCAGTTTGCCGCGCACCTCGTCGGGCAGGCTTTCGCGCACCCCGGTGGTGCCAAGCACCGACACGAAATACACGAATCCTTTGGCCACCTCGGCGTAACGCTTGAGCCGGTCTTCCGGGGTGTTCAAGCCGATGAGGCAGATGATCTCCACCCCGTGCGGAGCCAGGGCCGAGGCCAGGGGTTCGCGTTCCTCCAGGGGCAGGTCGGGCACGATGAGTCCCGTCACCCCGGCGGCGGCCACGTCCGCGCCCAGACGGTCCAGGCCGTAGCGCAGAAAGGGATTGTAGTAGCCCATGAGCACCAGCCCGGCCCGGTAGCGGCCCTTGCGCGCGGCCAGCTCCTGGAGGATCCATTTCAGGGTGACGCCGCGCTCCAGACATTCCAGCGCGGCCATCTCCACCACGGGGCCGTCGGCCACGGGGTCGGAAAAGGGCACGCCGATTTCGATGACGTCGGCTCCGCCACGGTCCAGGGCGTCAAGTTCTTCCCAGAAGCGGGTCTTGTCCGGGAATCCGGCGGGCAGGTAGGGAATCACGGCCTTGCGGCCCTGGGCCTTGGCCTCGCGTATGCGCGTGGTGAGAATCGATTCGCTCATGATGGATATGCCTCCGGCGGCCAGAGGAGGCGCCGCCTCCTCTGGACACCTCCGCCGTGGGGAGTCCCTCCCCCCGGACCCCCCGAATTGGGTGCGACGGCGCGACAAGCGTCCGATCTCGCGAGCCCACATCGGGGGGTCCGGGGGCGGCGTCCGCCCCCGGCAGGGGGTTTGGGGGACGGCGTCCCCCTTTTCTTATTTCTTCGCCTTGTACTCTTCGAGAATGCCCAGGTCCTTGTCCCCGCGTCCGGACAGGCAGACCATGACCTGGCTGCCTTTGGGGATGGATGCGGCGTTTTCCAGCACCCAGGCCACGGCATGGGAGCTTTCCAGGGCCGGGATGATGCCCTCGGCCCGGGTCAGGGTGTTGAAGGCGGCCAGGGCCTGGGCGTCGTTCACCGTGGAGTACGCGGCCCGGCCGGACTCCTGCAGGTGGGCGTGTTCCGGGCCCACGCCGGGGTAGTCCAGGCCCGGGGCCACGGAGTGGGACGGTTCGATTTGTCCGTCCTCGGTCTGGAGCAGCATGCTCATGGCCCCGTGCAGCACGCCCGGCGACCCAAGGCTCAGGGGAGCGGAGTGGTGGCATCCGGGTTCGCCGGTGCCGGCGGCCTCCACGCCCACCAGCTTGACCTCGGAGTGGGGCGCGAATTCGGCGAAGGCCCCGATGGCGTTGGACCCGCCGCCCACGCAGGCCACCACGTAGTCGGGCAGGCGTCCGATGCGTTCCAGGAACTGGGCCTTGGCTTCGCGGCTGATCACGGACTGGAACACTTTCACCAGGGTGGGGAAGGGGTGTGGTCCGGCCGCGGTGCCGAAGCAGTAGTGGGTGGTGCGCTGGTCCGCTATCCATCGACGCAGGGCCGCGTTGATGGCATCCTTCAAGGTCCGGGTGCCGGACTCGATGGGCACCACCTCGGCTCCGAGCAGGTGCATGCGACCCACGTTGTGGGCCTGGCGCACCACGTCCGTGGCGCCCATGTAGACCACGCAGTCGAGCCCCAGCACGGCCGCGGCCGTGGCCGTGGCCACGCCGTGCATGCCGGCCCCGGTTTCGGCCAGAAGCACGGATTTGCCCATGTGTTTGCACAAAAGCCCCTGGCCCAGGGCGTTGTTGATTTTGTGCGCCCCGGTGTGGTTCAGGTCTTCGCGCTTGAGCCACAGGTCGAAACCGAGCTTGGCCGACAGGTTGGGGCAGCGGTACAGGGCCGAGGGCCGGCCCACGTAGTCGGCCAGCAGGGCCTGAAATTCGTTCTGGAAGGCGGGACTGGGCACGATGTCGCGCAGGGCGTCCTCGATTTCCAGGAGCGGGGGCATGAGCAGTTCGGGAACGAACATGCCTCCGAACGATCCAAAATATCCTTTCTGCATGGGAGTCGCCTCCGGCGGCCAGGGGGGAACTGTTTATAAAAAGGTTCCCCCTGGACCCCCTTGAAAAATTTTAAGTGAGCTCGATACGTTGCAGTGCGTGACGGACCTTGTCGATGTCCTTGATTCCGGGAGAGGTCTCCAGGCCGGAGTTCATGTCCACGCCGGAGGGCCTGGCCAAGCGCAAGGCCTGGCTCAGGTTGTCCGGGGACAGGCCTCCGGCCAGAATCCAGGGCTTGGGGGCGCAAAGGCCGGCAAGGGCGGCGAAGTCCAGGCTTGTGCCGTGTCCCCCCCCGCTTGCGCCCGCGTCCAAAAGGACCATGGCGCAGACGTCCGCGTAGCCGGACATTTCGGCGTTCAGAAATTCCATGTCCGGGTGGCGGGTCGGCCAGAACACGCGAATCACCCGCTCGGGCCCCACGGCCCGGCAGAATCCCGGAGACTGGCCCCCGTGCAGTTGGGCCAGGTCGAGGTCGGCCTTGTCCATGATGGCGAGCACCTCGCCCACGGTCTGCTCCACGAACACGCCCACCCGCTTGGCCCGGCCCCGGGGCATGGCCGCCGCCTGTTCCGGACTGATTCGGCGCGGGCTTTTGGCCGCGAAGATGAAGCCCAGAAGGTCGACGCCCAGGGCGTCCAGGGCTTCCACCTGATCGGGGCGGGTCATGCCGCAGACCTTCACCAACGTTTTCATGCTTCGTTTCCTTGCCTGTCCGTGTTTCCGAATCTTTTTCGTCCGATTCGCCGAGTCGCTTCAGGATGTCGAGTCGTCGTCCGTTTTCCCGCCCGCAATCGAAGGGGTCCGGGGGGGAATGATCCCCCCCGGCGGGGGCGAGGGGGCGGCGCCCCCTCTTTTCCCCGTCCCCCCCTCATTTCCCCCGCAGCTTGCGCAGGGCCGCACCGGGGTCGCCGCCGCTCATGAGCGAGGTGCCCACGAGCAGGGCGTCGTAGCCGGCGTCGACCAGTCGAGCCACGTCCTCGGGGGTCTTTATGCCGCTGGCGCTGATCCAGATCTGGTCTTCGTCCTTTTCTTCGATCAGGCCAAGCGACACTCCCAGGTCGGTTGTCAGGGTATCCAGGTCGCGGTTGTTCACCTGGATGATCTCGGGTTCGCAGGCCAGGGCCTTGGCCAGGTCGTCCTCGTCAAAGACTTCGACCACGGCGGCGAGGCCCAGCACCTGGGCGAGATCGATCATTTCGTCGAGTTCGTCCTCTTCGAGCATGCGCGCGATCAGCAGCACGGCCGAAGCCGGAGTGGCCGCCGTGGCGATGACCTGCAGGGGATGCAGGATGAAGTCCTTGCGCAGCATGGGCAGTCCCACCGGGCGGATGCGTTCGAGGAAGTCGATGTGCCCCTTGAAGTAAGTCTCCTCGGTCAGCACCGACAGGGCCGCCGCGCCGGCCTGCTTGTAGGCCAGGGCGGCCTGTTCCGGGGATACGCCGAGCTCGATGTCGCCCCTGGAGGGCGAAGCCCGTTTGTATTCGGCGATGATGGCGCCCGGTCCGCTCTCCCAGAGGGCGCGGAGAAAGTCGGGGCGTTCGCCGGCATAGGGCTCGGGGAGCTTGTCGGCCTTGTCCAGGGCCAGCAGGGCTTCTATTTCGGCCGCCTTGGCGGCCCGGAATTTTTCAAGCATGGATCACATCGCTCCAGAAGCTGGCGGCCACGCGGCTTTTGATGGCGTCGCGGGCCTTGTCCACGCCCTGCTGCAGCGAAAGATCGGATTCCAGCAGGTGCAGGCACATGCCCAGGTTGAGGGTCAACATGTCGCGCATGGCTTCGGGGCCGTCGCCTTCGAGCAATTCGAGCATGACGGCGATGGCTTCGTCCTTGCTGGCCACGGCCACGTCGGAAATCTTGTGCCGGGCGATGCCCAGGTCGGCCGGGTCGACGCGCTGGCGGCGCATCCAGCCCTCGCGCACCCAGACCACCTCGGCCGGTCCGAAGGGGGAGAGTTCGTCGAACCCGCCCGCGCCGTGCACCACGGCGGCGTGGCGCACGCCGGTCAGCGCCAGGGCTTCGGCGATGAGCGGCACGAAGCCGGCCGTGGGCACGCCGAGCAGTTGGTGGGTGGGACGGGCGGGGTTCAAAAGCGGTCCCATGAGGTTAAACAGCGTGCGCGCGCCGAGTTCCTTGCGGATGGGCATGATGCGCTTGAAGGCCGGGTGGAACGTGGGGGCGAAAAGAAACACGAAGTTTCGCTTGTCGAGCGCCGTGGCCACGTCGGTCGGCTCCACGGTGAGGGACAAACCCAGGGCCTCCACCACGTCGGCCGAGCCGCAGGTGGAAGACACCGAACGGTTGCCGTGCTTGACCACCTTGTGCCCGAGCGCGGCCAGGTACAGGGCCACGGCCGTGGAGCAGTTGAACGAGCAGGTGTTGTCCCCACCGGTGCCGCAGGTGTCGATGCGGTCGCCGGTCAGGCCGGGACAGAGCCGGGCCTGTTCCAGGGCGGCGCGCACGCCGCAGGCGATTTCCAGGCCGGTCTCGCGTTTGGTCTTGAGACCCATGAGGAAGGCCCCCACGCAGGAGGCCGGCATTTCGCCGGTATACATGGCCCGAAACGACTCCAAGGCCTGTTCCTCGGTCAGGTCTTTGCCGATGGCCAGATATTCCAGAACGTCCATGGAAGACTCCTTTGTCGACGCGCGAATCCCGCGCGAAAGTAGTCGGTTGCGCGCCCGACGGGCGGTTTCTACAGAAGCGTGGACTGCACCACCTTGCCCTTGAGACCGTGCTGGGCCGCGATGGTTTCGGTGAGCTCCAACTGCCACTTTTCCGAAAGCGGCGACACGTAGATGCGGTCCACCAGGCGCGTGGGCTCCACGGGGAGGTAGTAGCCGTAGGCATCCAGGAGTTTTGCGCTGTCCGGGCCGTCGCGGTTGATGTAGAGCGCTCGGAATTCCTTCTCGTGTTCGAAGGGTTTGCGCTTGATCATGGCGAAGTCGAAAATGTCCTTCATGTTCAGGCTTTCGCGTCCCAGGTCCTTGTAGATCACCTTGCCGGCGGTCAGTTCCTCCCCGGCGATGGCGGCCAGGAAGGTGGAGAGCCGAAAGGTGATGGCGATGGAGTGTCCCGCCCCGCCAAAGAGCTTCCACATGGCCTCGGACTCGTGGTCGCTCAGATGCCAGCAGCACACGAAGACCTTGATGCGCTCCGATTTCAGGTAGCGCTGGTGTTCGGCCACCAGGGCGGCCACCTCGGGGCCGGCCCCGGCCAGGGCGCGGGCCGTGGCGTCGGGGGGCAGCAGGCACTCGTAGGGGTCGTCCAGCTTGTCCACCCGGCGGAAGTAGAGGCGACGCATGAGCAAAAAGTCGAGAAACTTCTCGAAGCGCACGTATTTCCACAGGGTGGCCGCGCCGGTGACGTCGGAGGGCGCGAGGTTGCGAAGCTCCAGGGGCATGACCGTGATCCTTCGCTAGAGAACCTTGTCCGGAAAGTTCGCCAGCAGTTTTTTGCCGTCGGGCGTGAGCACGCTTTCGGGGTGAAACTGCACGCCCACCCAGGGGCGGTCGCGGTAGCGCAGGCCCATGACTTCGTTCTGGTCGGTCCAGGCCGTTATCTCCAGACGCTGGGGGGCCTTGTGGGCGCGCACCAGAAGCGAATGGTAGCGGCAGACCTCCATGGGATTGGGCAGCCCCTCGAAGAGCCCGGTCTCGCGGTGGGTCACCAGGCTGGTCTTGCCGTGCATGATGCGCTCGGCCACCTCCACCGGCGCGCCGGCGTAGTGCCCCAGAATCTGGTGGCCCAGGCACACGCCCAGAACCGGAACGGTCTTGGGCAGTTTCGCCACGAACTCCAGGCAGAGCCCGGCGTTCTCCGGCCGGCTGGGGCCCGGGGATATGCACACCATTTCGAGCGCCGGGTCCGCGGCCAGGTCCAGCACTCGGGGGTCGTCGTTTTTGAGCACCAGCGGGTCGCGGCCCAGCTCCTGGAAGTACTGCACCAGGTTGAAGGTGAAGGAGTCGTAATTATCGATGAGTAAAAACATCGCCTTCCTCCTGGCCGGCCACCACTTCGGCGAGCACGCGGGCCTTGTTGTTGACTTCCTTCCATTCCATTTCCGGGTCCGAATCGTAGACGATGCCGGCTCCGGTCTGCCAGGAGAGCATGCCGTCGCGAATCCACATGGTGCGAATGAGAATGCCGGTGTCCAGGTCGACTTGGCCCTTGTCCAGGCCCAGCCAGCCGATGGCCCCGGCGTAGGGGCCGCGCGGCAGACCTTCGAGCCGGGCGATGAGCTCCATGGCCCAGACCTTGGGCGCGCCCGACACCGTGCCGGCCGGAAACACCGAGCCCAGCACGTCGATGGCGTCCAGGCCGTCCTTGAGCTTGGCCGTGACGTAGGAGGTCATGTGCAGGACGTGGGAGAACTTCTCCACCTGCATGAATTTTTCGACCTTCACGCTGCCGGGCTTGGCGATGCGGCCCAGGTCGTTTCGGCCCAGGTCCACGAGCATCACGTGTTCGGCCCGTTCCTTGGGGTCGGCCAGCATGTCCTGGGCCAGGCGTTCGTCCTCGGCCTCGTCGCGGCCCCTGGGCCGTGTGCCGGCGATGGGGGCTGTGGTGAGCACGCCGCCCTGGCAGCGCACGAGAAATTCCGGCGAGCTGCCCACCAGCGTGATGCGGGGCAGGCGCACGAAAAACATGTAGGGGGAGGGATTCACCTGGCGCAGCCTGCGGTAGAGCCCGAAGGGATCGCCGTGGAAGGGCGCGGTGAACCGGTTGGAGGGCACCATCTGGATGCCCTCGCCCACGCTTATGAGCTCCTTGGCCTCGCGCACCATGGCCTTGTAGCGCTCCTCGCCGGGCAGGTGCATGATGCCGCCGATCTCGGGACGCTCCTGCGGGCGCAGCACCACCGAGGGGTCCAGACGCACGCGCATGCCGCCGCCCAGCGACAGCAGGCAGCAGCGGTGGCGCAGGTGGTCGAAGAGCACCGTGTGGCCGGGCAGCACCAGGGTGCATTCGGCCTCTTCGGGCGGAATCACCTTGGCCAGCTTGGGCTCGAACAGGGCGGCCAGGGCGTAGCCGAAATAGCCGTAGAGCCCGCGCGTGATGGGCGGCAGATCGGTGAACCCTTCGGGCGAGACGACCTCGAGGTCGGCCATGAGGGCGCGCAGACCTTCGAGAAAGGGCTTTCCGTCGTGGGCGGTCAGGTCCTTCAGGCGGTCGTCGCGCACGGTGAGTTCGAGCAGACCGTTCTTGCAACAGGCCGTGAGCCTGAAATCCCAGGCCAGGATGGAATAGCGGCCCAGGCGTCCGTCCACTTCGGCGCTTTCGAGGAGGATTCCCGGCCGGTCGCCCACCAGACTCAGGTAGAGGCTGATGGGTGTCTGCACGTCGGCGGGCAGCCATTTGCCTTCCTGGCGCAGTGTGATCATGGGTTTTTCCTTTCGCATTCGCTTGTGCTCCACCAGCGGCTGGCCCGCTCGACCAGCAGCTCGAAGTCGCCGCCGGCGGCCACGTTCAAGTAGTTGCGGTACGAGCGCACCGCCTCAAGGCTGTAGGGGTTGGCTTCGAAAAGGGCCCGAAACAGGCCCGCGTCTTCCAGTATGAGTTTTTTCGACGCCGCCAGACGCCGGTGAAACGACGGCGTGAGGTAGCGCGCGAAATCCGGGTGGGCCTGTTGGGTCGAGAGATAGGCCACGGTTGTGACGAAATTGAGTCCCTGCACGTAGGCCATGGCCCGGTCGTGTTCGTGGGCGTCGGCCGTGAAGGGGGCGAAGCCCAGCCGGGTCAGAAAGGCCGTGATCCGCTTGAACGCCTCGCCCCCCCGACCCGGACACACCGTCACCTTGAGCGGATCGTCCTCGGACGGGGCCGGGCCGAACAGGGGATGCGTGGCCACCACCGGGCCGGGGTGCGCGGCCAGCATTTCTTCGAGAGGCCGCACCTTGACCGAACACACGTCGGCCAGGATGGTTCGCGCCGGCAGCAGCCGGGCCAAGGCGGCGAGCACCTCGGTCACGGCCTGCGCGGGGACGCATAAAAGGGCCATGTCGCAGGCCGCCAGGTCCCTGGCGGCGGTTTCCAGGTCGAAGGGCGCGTCCACGGGCAGGCAGGTCACGTGGACCCGGCGGCAACGCTCCGTGAGCATGGCCCCCATCTTGCCCGTGGACCCGATAAAAGCCACGGTGTCTATGCTGTCCGCGCTCACCGGATGGTCCTCCATACGTCGAAGAAGTCCGGGAAGCTCTTGGAGACGCAGCCCGGGTCGTCGTGAACCGCTTCCACGCCCTTGAGCGTGGCCAACTGGGTGCTCATGGCCAAACGGTGATCGCCGTAGGTGAGAAACTCCACGCGCCTAGGCGGCGGCGCGGACGCCCCGGTCACGCAAATGCCGTCGGCGAAGGTTTCGGCCTTGGCCCCGAGTCTGCGGGCCTCGGCGGCGCAGGCTTCCAGCCGGTCGGACTCCTTGATGCGCAGGTGGGCCACATTGCGGATCACCGTGGTCCCGCCCGAAAGGGCGGCGGTCATCGCCACGGTGGGCACCAGGTCGGGGCACGAGCCCATGTCGAGCTCCACCCCGCGCAGGCCGTGGCCGGACACGGTGACCGCGCCGTCCTCCCAGTCGATCGCGGCGCCCATGCTGGCCAGAATGTCCAGAATGGCCTTGTCGCCCTGCAGGGAGTCGCGGCGCAGGCCTTCCACCCGCACCGGGCGCGGTCCCAGAGCCCCGGCGGCCAGAAAGTACGAGGCGTTGGACCAGTCGCCCTCCACCCGGTAGGTCCGGGCCTTGTAGCGTGCGGGCTTCACGCGAAAGCGCAGGCCGCCCGGGGCGGCGCTGGCCGTGGCGTAGTCGGCCACGACCCAGCCGTCAGATCCCAGCGTCTCCACCACCACGGGCGCGCCGAAATCGGCCATGACCATGAGGGTGAGGGCCACGTACGGCCAGGAGACCACCTTTTTGCCGCCCACGGCCACCAGGCTCTCCGCCCGGGCCAGGGGCGAGGCCAGAAGCAGGCCCGAAAGGTACTGGCTCGACTCTTCCATGGGCACCACGGACTGTCCGCCGGGCAACCCCCGCGCGGTCATGACGAAGGGGGGAAAGCCGGGCTCGCCCTCCCATTCGAAGCTCGCGCCCAGGGTTTCGAGCACGCCGGTCAACTGGCCGATGGGCCGAAGGTGCATGCGCGGCGCGCCATGCACGCGAAAGCGGCCTTCTCCGGCGGCGGCCACCCCTGTGAGCAGGCGGCAGGTGGTGCCGGACTCGTGCACGTCCAGGTCCGCCGGGTCGGCGACGGGACGCACCGTGCCGGCCACCCCGGAGACGGACCAGCCCGCTTCGGTTTTGGTGAAGTTCGCGCCCATCTGGGTCAGGCAGTGCCGGGTGCGGGCCAGGTCCACGGACTCCAGGGCGTGGGTGACGACGGATGTCCCCTCGGCCAGGGCGGCGGCGATGAAGGCCCGGTGCGACACGGACTTGGAGGCCGGGGCGGCGACGGTGGCTGGCGTTGTCATGGCGCTCATCCTTTTTCCACCACGGCCGAGCTGGAGACGTCCAAATGCGGCCCCACGGGGTAGCTGCCCAGAATGCGCAGGCTGAAGAGTTCGGCCCGAAGGTCGGACAGCATGGCCTTGTACTTGTCCTCGGAAATGTCGCACTCCAGGTCGGCGAAGAAGACGTATTTCCACTTTTCGCCTCGCAGGGGGCGCGATTCGAGCTTGGTCAGGTTGATGCCCTCGTCGGCCAGACGGTTGAGCACGGCCGAGAGCGCGCCGGGTTTGTCCGGCAGGCTGAACAGGATGGAGGTCTTGTCCCGGTTGCCCTGCCGGGTCTCCGCCGGTCCGATGACCAGGAAGCGGGTCCAGTTGTCGGGCAGGTCCTCGATGCGGCTGGCCAGCACATTGAGTCCCAGCATTTCGGCCAGCTTCACGTGGCCGATGGCCGCGGCCTTGGCGTTGTAGGCCACGCGCCTGGCGGCGGCCGCCGTGGAGTCCGTGGGGATGACGCGAGCCTGGGGCAGGTGGGCGCGCAGCCATCCGCCGCACTGGGCCAGGGGCTGGGGATGGGAATAGACTTCCTCGATGCGCGACATGTCCGTGCCCTTGGAGAGCAGGGCGTGGCTGATCTTCGAGTAGAGTTCGGCCTGAATGTAGACCTCGTGGCGCAAGAACAGGTCCAGGCTTTGGCCCACGGTGCCCTGCAGGGAGTTTTCCAGCGGAATGACCCCGAGTTCGGCGTCGCGCAGGGCCACGGCTTCGAACACGTCGTCGATGGTCTTCTTGGGGTCGAAATCGGAACTGCGGCCCAGGTAGCTCACGGCCGCGAAGTAGGAAAACGTGCCTTCGGGACCCAGGTAGGCCACCTTCTGGGTGCGCTGGAGCCGGCGCGAGCTGGACAGGATCTCGCGGTAGATGGCCCGCAGGTGTTCGGCAGGGATGGGGCCCGGGTTCAGGCGCGACAGCGAGTCGAGCACTTCCTTTTCGCGGAAGGGTTTGAACACGGGTTCGTCGCTGCCGGCCTTCACCTGGCCCACCCGGATGGAAAGGGCCGCCCGGCGGTTGAGCAGGTCCAGGATTTCCCGGTCCACGGTGTCGATGGCTTCGCGGGTTTCCGTGAGCACGTTGTCGCGGGCCGGGTCGTCGGCTTCGGCTTCAGGGAGTCTGTTGGCGGTTGGGTCGGTCGTCATGTCAGCACTCCTTGATGTCCTCGCAGATGCGCATGCCGAAATGGCGTCCGGCCTGATCCACCTTGCACAAAATTTCGTCGCCCACCTTGAGGCTCACCACGGACACGGGCTCCCCGCCCGGGCGCGTGAGCCGGATGGTCTCGGCGTTTTGCAAAAATATGGTGCCCTCGGCGTCGCCGACCTTGGCCGTGATGGACAGCATCGGCCTGACTTCGGTCTTGATGCGTCCCACCGTGGCCAGGGTGGCCGCGCCGTCGGCCGAGACGATGAGCACCTCGCGACCGCTGCCGAGCTCTTCGAGATAGGCGGTGCGGTCGCCGGGCATCTGGGCGTAGGCGTGCACGGCCCCGGCGTTCACCCGAAAGGGCCTGGCGGCCACGTACGGGTTGGATTCGGTCTCGGCGTGCACGAGAAAGGTGAAAGCGCTCGAATTGCCCACCAGCATGCCCTGGCCCTTCTTGAGGACGCTCATGGTGTCCACGCAGACCCGGTGCCCCAGTCCGGCCGCGGCGATGGCCGTGACCTTTGCGGTCGCCAGGTCCACGGGGTGCTGGGCCAGCTTGACCTGGGCCACGATGGCCTTGAGGTCGCCGGTCCCTTCCGGGGTGACCACGATCCAGTCCACCCCGCGCTCCAGGATTCCGGCGGCCAGCCTGGCCCGGTCGAGGCTGGCCGCTTCCAGACCCAGGCCCTCGGCCTGGGCCAGGATGTTCTCCACGGGGATGATTTCCCACCCTTCGGCCAGCACCACGCGCCGGCCGGCCTTGAGGGAGGCGGTGGCCGTCTCCTCGTCGCCCTTGTCCGCCAGGGTCACGCGCTCCACGTCTTCCAGGGCGAGCACGTCCACCCGCCCGAGCTGCTTGACCGAATCGACATGCCCGGCTTCCACGATCAGGCCGTCCACGCCGGACTCCAGGGCAAGGGTGACCTGGGCCTTGTCGAAGGGGACGGCCTTGAACCATATGGATTTCATGATGTTTTTCCTTTCCTTTACCCTTAGGCTTTCAGCAGTTCCATGGCCTGGTCCACGTCCCAGTTCAGGTGCACCACCCCGTGCAGGGCCTGCACCAGACGCGAGGGCTGGGCGTACTGGAAGATGTTGCGGCCTATGGAAAGTCCGGCCCCGCCGGCCTGCACCGAGTCGTGGGCCATGACCAGAAGGTCGCGCACGTCGGAAAGCTTGGGCCCGCCGGCGATGACCACCGGGATGCAACAGGCCTCGACCACCCGGGCGAAAGTTTCCATGTCGCCGGTGTAGGGCACCTTGACCACGTCGGCGCCCAGCTCCATGCCCACGCGGGCGCAGTGGCCGACCACCTGGGGATCGTATTCGTCGCTGATCTTGGGGCCGCGCGCGTAGACCATGGCCAGCACCGGCATGCCCCATTCGTTGGCCGTGGACGTCACGTGGCCGAAGTCTTCCAGCATGTGGCGTTCAGTGTCGTCGCCCAGGTTGATGTGCAGGCTCACGCCGTCCGCACCGAGCTTGAGCGCGTCTTCGACGGTTCCGACAAGGGTTTTGGCGTTGGGCATGGGGGAGAGGGTGGTGGAGGCGGAGAGGTGGATGATGAGACCGACGTCGCGACCGCGTTTGCGGTGGGAGCAGCGGACCAGGCCTTTGTGCATGAGCACCGCGTTGGCGCCGCCTTCGGCCACCTGGTTGACGGTCTCGCGCATGTCGAGCAGCCCGTCGATGGGGCCCACGGTGACGCCGTGGTCCATGGGAACGATGATGGTGCGGTTGTTGTTGCGATTGAAAATGCGTTCGAGACGTACGGCTTTGCCGATAAGCATGGGAGTTCCCTCCTGGTTTGCGCTTTTGCCGGGATTCTTGGCTGACGGCGGCCGCGCGAAAGAAAACAAAAAAGGGCCGCCGGCTTATGCCAGCGGCCCTCGGTGTGGCGCGTTTAACAACAGTGGTTAAGCTGCACCCCTTCCCGAACCGCTGGCGCGGCTAAACCAAAAATAAAACCAAAAGGAAAAACCAGCGGTGAAGGGTTGCATGGGCAGGTTGCTACGTGGGGGGCGGGGGGCTTGTCAAGGACAAAAATGAAAATATCGGGCGAAAATGTCGGGGGGGCCGGGGCGTTCTTTCAAAAAGCCCCGGCCGTAGGGCGATAGGGAGGCCGGCAACTACTGCCTGGCCGTCACCGGAAAGTCGAAGCTGGTCTTGGGGTAGCGTTCCTTCTTCAGGGTGAAGTGCCACCACTCGTACTCGTAGGGGCTGAAGCCGTTCTTCAGCATGAGTCCGCGCAAAAGCGCCCGGTTGGCCTTGACTTGCGCGCTCACGAGCGGGCTTTGGCTGTGGGAGAGCTCGTCCATGCAGTCGAAGCCGGTGCCCATGTCGATGGAGCGGTCCTTGAACCGGGCGTCGTAATCGGCGAAGCAGGGCACGAGCTTCTGGCCGGGCGTGTAGGCTTGCGGGGCCGGAGCGTTCAGGGGGATGACGGTCAGGTCCACGGTGGAGCCGCGGGTGTGGCTGGACTTCTTGGCCACGTAGCCCAGTTCGAAGAAGTCCTTCTTGTTCACGCGGGGATAGAATTCGTCCTTGGTGGCCTGGTCGTTCATGACCGCGCTCCAGGACACGAAATCATCCACGGCGCGTTGCGGGCGGTAGCAGTCGTACACCATGAGTCCCAGGCCCATGGGCGCGAGTTCGGCCTGAATGTCCTTGAGAGCCTTGGCGGCTTCGGAGCAGAGAATGCATTCCGGGGCTTCGTAGCCGGACACCGGGCGTCCGAGAAAGTTGTGCGAACCCGCGTAGCGCATGTCCTGCGCAATGGTGGGGTCGACATCGCGCAGGTAGACGAATCCCTTGGGCAGGGGATCGGCCAGGGCGGATTGGGCCAGGACCAGGATCGCCGCGAGGGCGGCGAGGATGAGGGAACGGCGCGGCATGAAGGCTCCTTGTTTTTTTGCCTTTTCTAGCCACCCCGGACCGTGCGGTCCAGCGGAAAGCGCGGATCGCCCCGCAAATGCGCAACCGCCCGGAGCCGCGTTTTTTCCGGTTCGCTACCAGCCTGTTGAAACAGTCGATTCGTGCAGCCTGTTCAAAAAACGCGCTGGCAAGGCGCGAGAAAAAGTCAAGCCCGAAGCGGAGTTGGCATCCGTTGAGGGTTTGAACTTTTTGCAGCAACGCAGCCAGCAAGAATTTTTTAACAGGCTGCTACGCCGCGCCATCAATCGAAGGGCGACTTTGGTTCGGCTTTGGGCTCGACGCTCAAGAATCCCGCGCGGGCCTGGCCCACGGGAACCTGGGCCAAACCGCAGAAGCCGGGAGAATCCTCCTCGGACTGCTCGCCCTGCCAGCGCCACATCATGCACTGGGAGCCCTGGCAGAAGCGCATCTTGCCGTCGGGTGTGGCCAGGAGCGGACAGATGCGAAACCGGGCGTCTTTTTGCGCTATGTACATGCTTTCTCCTCCCCTGTTCTTTCGTCTCCGCTCCGGCAACTCCCGGCGCGAAGCGCCCTCGGCTTGACGCCTCCGCAGCGGACTTCGCAAACGTCCGGCGCGAAGCGACACCTGGGGATGCCAAAGGGAATCATCCCTTTTGGCCGCCGGCGGCTCTTCATTCCTTCACTCTTTCTCTTCCCCATCCACCGCCTTCACCGCCAACAAGGTCACGTCGTCGCGGACCGGGCGGCCTTCGCGAAATACGTCCTGCACGCCGAGCAGGGCGTCCAGCAAGGCGTGCGCGCCCAGGTGGGCGTGTTGGCGCAGGGCTTGGCGCACCCGTTCCTTGCCGAACATCTCCCCGGCGGGATTGCGCGCCTCCCACAGCCCGTCGGAAACCACCAGCAACACCTGCCCCGGCGACAGGGGCGGACGGGACACGCATTCGTAGGTGAAGTCCGAGCCGATGCCCAGGGGAGGCCCCTGGCCGGTGAGCTCCTCGAAGTCGTTGGTCGCGGGGTCGTAGACCAGGGCGGGGTCGTGCCCGGCGCGCACGTAGCGCAGGCCCGAGTCGTCCACCTCCAGGTAGAAGAGGGTCATGAATCGACCCGAACCGTGGGTGTCGCGGGTGAGAAACCGGTTGACATCGCCCACCACCTGGGCCGGGTCTCCGGGCTGCTGGGCGCGCAGGCGCAGGTAGGCCCGGGCCGTGGTCATGTACAGGGCCGCGTCCACCCCGTGGCCGGACACGTCGCCAAGCACCAGGGCGGTGACGCCCGGCGTCGCGCGGGCGTTTTCCACGGCGTCGAAGTAGTCGCCTCCGGTTTCCTCGCAGGGTTGGCTCACGGCGGCCACGTCCAGTCCCGGAGGCTGGGGCAGATGCATGGGCAACAACCCGTGTTGCACCTGTTGGGCCAACACCATGGCCTGGCTCAGGCGCACCTTTTCGCGCAGCTCCGGCACCATGAGGTTGAAGGCCCGTCCCAGGGATTCCATTTCGCCTCCGCCGGCCGGGTGCACCTTCACGTCCAGGTCTCCGGCAGCCACGCGCCGCGCGGCCCGGTCCAGTTGGAGAATGGGGCCGCTCAGGCCGCGCGCCACCAGCCAGGCCGCCAGGATGACGGCGGCCAGGGCCAGCCCGGCCATGTAGCCCGTGGCCTGGAGCTGGTCGGCCACGGTGCGGTCGATGAACGCCCGCGAAGCCTGAGCCTCGGCGGTGATTTCCTCCATGGGCAAAACGTAGACCAGGGCCACCTCGTGGACGCCCAGGGGGGCGAAGGCCACCAGTTGTTGCCTCTTGCGGAACAGGGCTTCGAATCGTCCCGGTTCGTGGGATTTCACGGCGGCCAGCAGACGGGCCTGGGCTTCGGGGGAATCCAGGGTGAACCAGTCCGAAGCCGAGTCGGCGGCTGGCGTCTTGGCGCTCACGGACCCGCTTGGGCCTTGCGCGCCGGCTGAGGCCTTCCGACCGGAGGGGGAGGCCTCGACGGGAAGCGCCCGGGCGGGCTCGGCGTTTCCCGGGCCCTGGCTTGTCGTGGCGCCCCCGGGCGGGGGGGCGGTCCCATGATCGGCCGAGGTTGCGGCGGGACCGGCCGAAGTCGCGGCGGGAACAGTCGAGATCGCTGCGGGATCGGTCGAGGTTGCAGCGGGAGCGGCCGAGGTTGCGGCGGGACCGGCCGAGGTTGCGGCGGGTGCGGCCGAGTTCGCGGCCGGAACGGTCGGCTTCACGGTCTGATCCGTGGGCGTCGCGCCAACGGGGGGCCCGGTTTGGCCTTGCGCGGCGGACGCGCTGTCCGGCGCCGGGGGAGCTGGCGCAGGGGACGCGGCGTCCGCGCCGCCACCGCTTGGGGCGCTCACCCCGGACGGGGCGTCGCGCCGGGGAGAGTCCTCCGCGCCGGCGGGGAGCCGTTTGCCTTCCATCGCCGTGGACTGGGCTCCCACCTGTTCGTCCCGGGGGGCGGGGGCCGGTCGCGGCGCAGGGGCGTTCGTCTTGGGGGCGCGGTTCGCGTTCGGGGGGCGGGCCTCGTTGCGGCCGAGCACCAACAGGCCGTCGCCCCGGCTTCCCAGTTTTTCGGGGTAGACCAGGTAGACCGAAACCACCGGCGAGAGCACGGACAAGCCGTTGCGGCGGTTTTTGAGGTCCAGGGCGGCCATGAGGGCCGTCGCGCCGGCGAAGCGTCCCTCGCGGTCGCGCACGGGACAGGACACCGTGAGCGGGACGCGCTCCGCGTCCGGTTCGGGCCGGGGAAGGGACCAGACCGGGCCGGTGGCGTCCTTGAGGAGATTGAGCCAGGAGGGCAGACGGGGGTCGGCGCTCGTCAGGGGGAAAACCCGACCGTCGAGAAGCGCGGTGGCCTGTTTGGCCACGATATCGCCCAGGCCCCGGGACGCGGCCTGATGGGCTCGCTCGATGCCTTCGACGCCGGGCTGGGGCAGGGCTTTTTCCACTTCCAGGGCCTGGAGGCGTACGGTCTGTTCGAGCAGCTCCCCCTCGCGGCGCAACAGCGCGGCCTGTCCCTGGACCTGCACCAGGGTGAGGGCCATGGCTTTTTCCAGAAGCGTCTGGGCCGAGTTGTCGGCCAGGGTGCGGGCCACGTCTTCGAGCACCTGCTGGCCGCGCAGTCGAAGCCCGACCAGAGGCAGCACGGAAAGCGCCAGCAGCAGGCAGAGAAACTTGATGCGCAGGCTCACGGGTCCTCGCGTTCCAGGTATTCGCCCAGAATGACTTTGAGTCCGAAACCGGGAAAGTTCACCCGGAATTTGCCTTCGCCCAGGTCGGCCACCATCTTCCCCCGGCCGAAGATGCGATGCCGGCAGTGTCCCAGACTTTCGGGTCTGGCCGGGCAGGCCCGGGTCCCGTTCTGGGAGCCGAAGGCCGCGAAATCGGGTCCGTCACCCTGACCGGTGGGGCCGGAGGCGGTCCGGGCGCCGTCTCGTCCAAAGGCCGGGGACGCCCCCGGGCTGGTGAGCGCGCCGCTTAGGGTCTCGCGCCGTTCGGTGTAGAGGTCTTTGGGCAGGTCGCGCACCAGCAGGCTGGGCATGGCCGGCTGGCTGGTCCCGCTGCCCCGGTTGTAGACGCTGCCGGGCGTGAACAGACAGAGCACGTCCTTGGCGCGGGTGAGCGCCACGTAGAGCAGGCGGCGTTCCTCCTCCAGGTCTTCGGCCCGGGCCAGGGCGTGGCGCGAGGGAAAGCGTTCGTCCACCAGGTCGATAACCAAAACCGCCGGCCATTCGAGCCCCTTGGCCGAATGCACCGTGGAAAGCACCACCGCGTCGTCGCGCGTTCCCTTGCGTTCTTCCTCGGGATTTTCCAGGGCCAGGTCGGCCAGGAAGGTCTCCAGGTGGGCGTAGGTGGCCGCGATCTGGCAAAGCTGCTCCAGCCCGGCCAGACGGCGGGGATAGTCCTCGGGGTGCACGCGGGTCAGGGTGGGGGTGTAGAACACCGTGACCCGCTCCAGCATGGACGCCGGACCGCCGGGCTCGCCGCGCAAGTCTTCGAGAAAGGCCATGAGGGCGTCCAGGCCCTTGTGTTTTTTTCGCATGGCCGCCAGGCCTTGCTGGTCGCGCTGGCGCACCAGGGCGATGATCTTGTTGGCGGTCTTTTCCCCCACCTTTTCCAAAAGGGTCAGGCAGCGACGCCAGGCCACGGCGTCCGACGGATTGTGCACCACCCGCAGATGGGCCACGGCGTCCTTGATGTGGGCCGCCTCGGAAAAACGCAGGCCGCCGTACTTCTGAAAGGCGACGCCCTCCTTGCTGAGCGCCAGTTCCAGCGGATAGGACATGTATCCGGCCCGAAAGAGCACCGCGATTTCACACGGCATGTACGTGCGCTTGAGCTCGCGAATCTTGTCCACCACCAGCCGGGCCTGGGTCTGGTCGGAATAGGCCTTGATCATTTCGGGCAGGGGGCCGTCGAGGCGTTCGGTGAAGAGCGTCTTGTCGAACTTCTCCTTGGCCTGGGCCAACACCGCGTTGGTCAGGTTGAGGATGGGCTGGGTGGAGCGGTAGTTCTGTTCCAGACGGATGAGGCGCGTGCCGGGAAACACCGTGGGAAAGCTCAGGATGTTCTCCACGTTGGCCCCCCGGAAGGCGTAGATGGACTGGGCGTCGTCGCCCACGGCCATCACGTTGCCCGCTTCGCCGGCCAGAAGCCGCACGAGCCTGGCCTGCACGCGGTTGGTGTCCTGGTATTCGTCCACCATGATGTAGCGATGGTGGGCGCGCAGGGATTCGAGCAGTTGGGGCTCCTCCAGGAGCACGCGCTCCAGGGTGAAGAGCATGTCGTCGTAGTCGAGCAGGCCGTGGTTTTCCTTGTAGGCCTGGTAGGCGCTGGCCAACTCTTCCAGGGCGTCGGCGTAGGGCAGCAGGTGAAAGGCCTCGCGTCCCAGCACTTCGTGCAGGGTTTGTTCCTTGTTGCGGGCCTTGCTGGAGAGTTCGAGCACGTGGCCCTTCTTGGGAAAGCTCTTGTCGCCCTTGCCCAGGGCCAACTCGGCCATGACCTGCCCCATGACGTCCTCGGCGTCGCCCCGGTCCATGATGGTGAGCGCGCCGGGCAACCCGGCGGCCTGGGGATACCGGCGCAGGGTGGCGAAGGAAAAGGCGTGGAATGTGCCCCCGCGCACGCCGCCCAGCCCCATGCCCAGCAGCCTTTCGGCCCGGCCGAGCATTTCGGCCGCGGCCTTGCGGGTGAAGGTCAGGAGCAAAATGGAGCTGGGATGCACGCCGGTGCGCACCAACCGGGCCAGGCGGTGCACAATGGTGCGGGTCTTGCCCGATCCGGCCCCGGCGATGACCAGAACCGGGCCTTCCAAGGTCTCGACGGCCTGGCGCTGGGCCGGATTGAGCAGGGCGTCTTCGTCTCCGGTCGCGGACTCGAAGGGCAAGGAGTCAAGCGGCATGGGCGTCCTCCCCGCGGTCCAGGCCCAGGTGGGCGATCATCTCCCGACCCACGTCGGCCACGGTTTTCGGCCAAGCCATCCTGCCCGTTTCGCAACCGCTCGCCAGGTCGCCCCGAAGGCTGTCGTGGAAAAAGGCGTCGCCCGGCGTGTGGCAGCCGTAGCGGCCGTGGAGCCCGGCCAATTCCTGGCGGTCGAATTTGCCCGTGAGGCTGAAACCCGGACTGGGTTCGCACACGATGTCCGGAGCGTCTGCCAGGCGGGGGCCCTGGTAAATGTCGCGAGAGCGGTGCGCGCGGGTCAGCGGGCGGCGTCCCTCCACCTGCATGGCCGGGAGTTCCCGGCAAAGGTCTTCGGCCAGCCGGTCGGCGTCCGCGCGGTCCAGTATGCCGTCGGGAAAGCGATCCTTGGCGTTCAGGTAGATGCGCCCGGCGTCCAGGGCGAAGGCGGCGGTTTTGTCCGGCCGGATGGCCCGGCTGTCGTTTTCGTCGCAGGCTTCCCGTGCGAGCGCGAGCAGGCCGCGCTCACGCAGCCAAACGTTCAAGTCCACCTCGGCCAGGCAGGTTGTGAAGCCGTGATCGGCCAGGGCCATGAGCCGCTTGGGGCCGGGCAGGGAGTCGAAACGATCCAGCAGGCGGCCGATGACGCGATCCCAGGCTTCCAACAGTTCGGCGAAAGCCTCGTGCAGGGGGTGGTTGGCGTTTTCCACTTCCGGATAGAAAAAGTGAAAGATCCTGTCCGTCTCGGTGAGCACGAAGACGAAAAGATCCCAGTCCAGATCCGGCCAGAAGAGGTCCAGGGCCTTGGACCGGCTGGCCAGCGTGGTGCGGCATTGGTCGATGAGGTAATAGGCGTCGGACGCGCCGCGTGCGGTGTCGGCCTCCAACAGGTAGCCTTCCCCGGCCAGGATGGAGGACAGAAAGCCCGGATGCACCGCGCGGGTGAGTTCCGGGGCCACGAATCCCGCCACCAGCATGCCGGACATGGGCTTGGCCGGGTAGGCGCCGGGGAGGTTGACCACGCGGGCCGAGAGCCCCGCTTCGGCCAGGCGTTCGAAGAGGGTGGGGGCGGTCAGGTCCGAGGAGTCGATCAGCGACTGGGCGTAGGTGGCGTGGTCGAGCTTGGAAAACCCGAATACGCCGTGCCCGCCCGGGCCGACCCCGGTGGAAAAGGAGCCCCAGTTGACCGGAGAGAGGTCGGGCAGTTCGGCCCGGATGGCCTTCGCCCCGGGCGAGAGGGCCAGCCGGGCGAGATTGGGATAGCGGCCGGAGGCGGAGAGTTTTCGAGCCAGGCCCAGGGGCAGGCCGTCGAGCCCCAGGACCACCAGGCGATTTCGGCGAGTGTGCATGGCCCCCCATAGCAGTCCGATGCTCCGGGGCCAAGTCCCGCCGCCTGGCGACCGGAGCGGTTTGGGAGACAATGGCGCGGAGGTCGCGCGGGCTGGGTCTGTTTTTTTGCTCAAGGTTATTTATTTGCTCTTGTCGCCCTGGACAGGGGGGGAACGGTGGTTATCTTGTGAGTACTGGTCAAGGCAAGAAGAGCAACCTCAACGGAGGGAAGTCCATTGGGCCATTTCGCGTCAGCGAGGCCGGGACGTTAGAAGCGAGAATGCGCGGGCCGTTGCGAACGGAAGAGTGGCTCTTCCGACCGCGGCAAACCTCACAGGGGGTAACCCGAAATCAAAACGCTTCGAAAAGTGCTCAGGCCATGATGAGAGGAAACGCCGTAAGGCGGTAACGAAACATGAAAGACATTCCTAGGGAATAGACGTCCCGGCCCCCGTATACGGGTAATATCGCAAAAAACGCGCCCCGCCTCGAAAGAGGCGGGGCGCTCGTTTTTGTGGCGGGCGTTCGGTTGTGTGCACTTCCTCCGCTGTTTTCCCCAGGCGATTGCAACGTAGCCGTCCGTCGCGTCTTCAGGTTCAGGCCTGGTTCAGCCAGGACGCGGCGTCTTCCTGCGACCAGTGGGCATGGGCCTGGAGAAAAGCCAGGTGGTTGACGATGTTTTCGCCGGGTTCGTTCGGGTCGATGCCCAAAAAAACGCGCGGATTGTGGGAGCACATCAGGGAAAAGTTGTCCTGGATCGCGGCGGAGAACATGAAACCGCTCCAGTAATCCACCTCCTGGCAGTTCATGCGCAAGAGCCAGGTATCCGTGCCCCACAGCACCTGGGACCGGCAATCGGGATCAGCCAGGATGGCCGCCAGGCTGGCGAAATAGGCCGTGCCGGTGGACGGGGAAAGGGCCGTGTCGTGATAGGACACGTCGGCGAACACCCGGTCGGGATAGGCCTTCATGAGTTGGAGGATGAGTCCCGTCCAGTGATTCGGATCAAAAACATCGGGGGTGAGGAAGTTCTCCGCCCCGCCGAAGTGGCCGAAACAGATTTTCAGGTCGGGATGGGTGTCCAGAAAGCCGTCGCCCACATCGACCAGGCCCCACAGCGCGGGGTCGCAGTTCCGGGTGGCCGAGTCGTCCTGCTTGAAGCCTCCCCTGTTGCAGTGCATGAGCAGCGGATAGCCGTGCTCGGCGCAAAAGGACAGGATTTCCGTCATGCCTGGCGCGCTTAAATCGTACCCCAGGCTGGGATAGAGCTTCACGCCCACGAATCCGCCTCGGAGCAGGTTGTCCTTGGCCTTCTCCACAAACCCCTCCCGGAAGGGATTGACCGCGTAGAAGGGCAGTATTCTCCCCGGATGGCGGATTATCTGACGTTTCGTGCCTTCCAGCTGGCTTTCGAAAAGCGGATCGCGACCGGTCTGGTGCGCGACGAGAATGTCCATCATGAGGGGGACGAAGGCGACATCCTTATGGAGCTGGTTCATCATGTCGTCAGTCACCTTGTCCATGTCCTTGAGCATGGCCACGTGCAGGGCTTCCCAGAAAACTTTGGCTTTTCCCAGGAGGGTGTTGGTCCAGGCCGAAGAAAAGTCGCCGGGATCGCTGCCCACGGAGTCGAATCCGCCCTGGGTTTTCATGAACCGTTCGAGCCTATGCACGATCTGGGCGGCGAAATCCGATGTCAAACCGGCGTCTTCCAGACGTTTGGCCAGGATGTAGGCCGTGGAGGGGTTGAATATCGACTGCAGATTGAACACGTGGCAATGGCAGTTGAAACGCATGGCTGCCTCCTGGCGCCGGCTTCCGGCCGGCGGCTGGTTTACGGTGAACAGGGTTTTTCGTTCGTCTGTATAGTCGACATGCTTTTGCTGCGCGAAAAATATCCTTCAGGCGAAGGATAAGGCATCGTTTTCGCGAAAAGTCAATGGAAATTACGCGTGCGGTTCGGCCCGTGGCCTAGTTGTTCCGAGTTCCGGACGGGCCGAGGGGGCAGGCCTGGATCCGGTTGGCTCCCGCCGAGCTCTTTCAAGCCGTTGACGCGGGCCGCCCCCCAAGGCTAGGAGAAATGTCCCTTTAGCCCGAGTGGTGGAATTGGTAGACACCAGGGACTTAAAATCCCTTGCTCCGTGAGGGGCGTGCCGGTTCGAGTCCGGCCTCGGGCACCAGGGTTTCAAGGGAGCGTGTGCGACAGGCCGATTTTCCAAAGCGGAAAATCGGCCTGTTTGACTTTTGGCCTTACCTGGAGTCAGTCTCATACAGGGAGGGACTCCATGACCGACGCCGTCTTTGCGCCGTACTGGGGCAAGACCGCCGGGCCGGGCGAGGCCGGCTGGCATCGTCTTGCCTACCATTGTCTCGATGTGGCCGCCGTGGGGCAGGCCTGTCTGGAACGGGGCGGGTTCGCGCGCCTGGTTTCCACGGGCGACCCGGAATTCGACCACAGCGGCCTTGGACCCTGGATCGGCTTTCTGCTCGCCCTGCACGACCTGGGCAAGTTCGCCCGCAGCTTTCAGGAGAAGCGCCCCGATATTTTGGCCGCCCTCGGCCGCGAGGCCACGGGCGGCGCGGGCGGGTTTCGCCACGACGCGCTGGGCGGTGCCTTCTGGAGCGCGCGACGGCGCAAGGCCTTTGCCGGGAAAGGCGGCGCGTGCGCGGCGGCGGCTGCCGAGTTGGACTGGGACGTGCTCGACGCCCTGACCCCGGCTGTGTTCGGCCATCACGGCGCGCCGGTCGGCGCTTATCCGAAACTCATCCTGACGGAGCACTTCACGCCCGGCGACGAGGCTGCGGCCTTGGCCTTCGTGCGGGCGGCCTTCCGCCTTTTCGGCCTGGAAGCGCACCCCTGGCCCTCCCTGGGCGAGGTGGCGGCCAAGCGTCTCTCCTGGGGGCTGGCGGGACTGGCCGTGCTGGCCGACTGGATCGGCTCGGACGCGCGCGCCTTTCCCCTGCGCGACGAGCCCATGGCCCTGGACCGCTATTTTGAGAATCACGCCAGGCCCCAGGCCGAGGCGGCCCTGCGCGCAAGCGGCGTGCCCGCGCCAGGAGCCGCGCCCTGGCGGGGCTTTTCCGGGCTTTATCCGGAAATCGTCCGGCCGAGTCCCCTTCAGGATTTCGTCAGCGCTATGGATCTGGGGCACGGGCCCAGCCTGCACATTCTGGAAGACGTGACCGGCTCGGGCAAGACCGAGGCCGCCCTGGCCCTGGTCCATCGCCTGCTGGACGCGGACCGCGCCGCGAGCGTCTATGTGGGCCTGCCCACCCAGGCCACGGCCAGCGCCATGTACGGCCGCATGCGTCAGGGCTCCCGTCGGCTCTTTGTCCCGGGTTCGACCCCCAGCCTGGTGCTGGCCCATGCCTCGCGCGACATGGACCCCGCCTTTCGCCGGTCGATCGGTTTCGAGGACATTCCGGTCCGTGGGGGCGTGGAGCCCTTTGAGGGGCAGGCCGCCTGCGCCGCGTGGTTGGCCGACAACCGCAAGAAGGCCCTGCTTGCGGCCGTGGGGGTGGGCACGCTGGATCAGGCCCTCCTTGGAGCGCTGCCTGCGCGCCACCAATGCCTGAGGCTCCTGGGCCTTGGGCGCGGCGTGCTGGTGGCCGACGAGGTGCACGCCTACGATCCCTACACCACCAAGCTTGTCGAGGCGCTCCTGAGCTTTCAAGCGGCCTTGGGCGGCAGTGCGGTGCTGCTTTCGGCCACGCTGCCGACCGGGGTCAAGCGGTCCCTGGCCCGGGCTTTTGCCCAAGGACTGGGCGCGCCCATCCCCAGTCTGGGCAGTCCGGACTATCCGTTGGTCACGAGCCTGGACGGCGCGGGCGGCGTGCGGGAGGCGCGCGTGGACTCCCGGGCGGATGTCTCGCGATTTACGCGCGTCGAACGTCTGGCCACGCCGGAAGACGCTTTGCAAACGCTCGCGGCCGCCGCTCGGGCCGGGGCCTGCGCCCTGTACGTGCGCAACACCGTGGACGACGCGGTGGCCGCTCATCGGGCGCTCAGCGGCATGCTGCCCGATAGGGTGGAGCTTTTTCACGCCCGTTTCGCTTTGGGCGATCGCCAGGATGTGGAGGCGCGCATCCTGAAGTCCTTCGGCCGCGACAGCACGCCCGAGCAACGTCAGGGGCGGGTGGTCGTGGCCACCCAGGTGGCCGAGCAGTCCCTGGACGTGGATTTCGATCTGGTGGTGAGCGACCTGGCCCCCATGGAGTGTCTGGTGCAGCGGGCCGGACGCGGCATGCGCCATGCGGGGCGCACCCGGCCCGAGGGCTACGGCGAGTCCCGGCTTCTGGTGGTTTCGCCTGACCCGAACGGCGATATACGCCGGGACTGGTACGCGGCCTTGTTTCCCGTCGGAGCCTTCGTCTATCCTGATCATGCCCGTCTCTGGCTCACGGCGTGCCGGTTGTTCCGGGCCGGAGGGTTCGATCTGTCCCGCGAAGGCCGCGACCTCATGGAAACCGTCTACGGCGACGCGGCCGAGCCCGTGCCCGAGGCCCTGGAGCCCACGCTTCTGGCGGTGGAGGGCGCGCAGTATGCGGAAAAAGCCCTGGCCTGGGACAAGGCCCTGTGTGTGGACGCGGGCTACGGGCCGGACCAGGCGGCCTGGCAGGACGACGAGGCCGCGGTCACCCGCCTGGGTGACGAGCGGGTGACGGTGCGCCTTTTCCGGCTGGAGGGGGGCACGGTGAGGCTTTGGCGGCAGGATGAAAGCCCGGAGACGGCCGCCCGCTTGTCGGATGTGTCGGTGCGTCGTGTTCGTCTGGCCGAGACGGCTGTCCCGGCCGACGCGGGCGTGGCCTGCGCCCTGGCTGATGCCGAGCGGAGCCTGCCTGGCGGCGGTTACGTGCTGGCCGCGCTGCTGGAGCCGGACCCCGAAGCCGGGGAGGAAGACGTCTGGAGCTTTTCAGGCAAAGACAGGGAAGACCGACCGGTGCGGGCATGGTATTCCACACTGCGCGGCCTGGAATGGCGCTTGGGTAACGGCTCGTAAAATTTATCAGAATACAGAGTTCCGGTAGAATGACAAGAGGTGGACTTTGTGTGGAAAGCCATATAGTTACAAGAAGAGTGTTCCCCACGCACGTGGGGATGAACCCGGCACGCACAGTAGGCGGGGCAGTATTTTCCAGTGTTCCCCACGCACGTGGGGATGAACCGCTGGCGCAAATTCAGTTTGACGAGTGGTCGGAGTGTTCCCCACGCACGTGGGGATGAACCGACGGTCACCATCCTGCGCTCCTGCGGCGGTGAGTGTTCCCCACGCACGTGGGGATGAACCGGGAATCCACGCCTCCTCCCCCCTGATTTTTGTGTGTTCCCCACGCACGTGGGGATGAACCGCCCAGCTGGTGCCGGCCGTGGTGGCTCAGCTCGTGTTCCCCACGCACGTGGGGATGAACCGCTGGTGCGCGCTGGACGTGGCCGGCGCGGCATGTGTTCCCCACGCACGTGGGGATGAACCGTAGAAGGCAAATCATGCGGTCCGCCTGGTCGCGGTGTTCCCCACGCACGTGGGGATGAACCGTCCGGTCCCGTCGAAGCGTTCGAGGCACTCCTGTGTTCCCCACGCACGTGGGGATGAACCGCCGCCTAGCCCCTTTCCGCGGCAAGAGCGCCGGTGTTCCCCACGCACGTGGGGATGAACCGTCAGACACGGAAAAATGTTCGTCGAGCGGGCTGTGTTCCCCACGCACGTGGGGATGAACCCAAGCGCGCACGGACGTGCTACACGGAAAGCGCGTGTTCCCCACGCACGTGGGGATGAACCGCGCTCGTTAATCGTCAAAAGCGCCCTTTCAAGGTGTTCCCCACGCACGTGGGGATGAACCGGTTCCTTTGCCCTCCTTGCCTGCGATGTCGCAACGTTCCCCACGCACGCGGGGCTAAGCAGGTTTGTTCCTGTGGGAGCTGATCGGGCAACATGCAGAGGGTTTGGTTGTTTCGGTTGCCGTTTTTGGCGTAGCGACGCCAGCTTCTTGTGGCGGTAGCTCGTTCAGCGCGCGGGCGCTGGTTTTCTTTCTCCAGGCTTTGCAGGCGGCGCGCTTTCGCCTTGTTCAACCCGCCGAACGTGCTGCGGCATTTGGAAAACGTCACGTCGGATATCCTGTTCTGACGGCTCAGCCTTGCCACGGCCACAGCAGCGTCGGTCTGCTTGAAAATGCCAATGCTCTGCTCTTCGGTGAAACGGCCCCTTTACCGGTTCATCCCCACGTGCGTGGGGAACGCCACCTGCTGACCGGCAACCGGCCGGGCGGGGCCGGTTCATCCCCACGTGCGTGGGGAACGCTAAAGTGATTCCTGGAATATCTATATTCCAATCGGTTCATCCCCACGTGCGTGGGGAACGCTGAAGAAATTTGAAAAAAACAATTAAATAAATCGGTTCATCCCCACGTGCGTGGGGAACGCTGAAATGGCGAACCTAAATATTGAACATTTTCCGGTTCATCCCCACGTGCGTGGGGAACGCATGTCGGCGCGGGCACAAGGTCGAGACGTAGCCGGTTCATCCCCACGTGCGTGGGGAACGCAGGAGGCGTGGATTCCCTTGGCGTCATGGCACCGGTTCATCCCCACGTGCGTGGGGAACGCTCTTGTGGTAGTGGCGCAATTTTCCACAACAAAAAGTGACGTTGCGAATCTACCGGTTTTAAGCCATGAATACAAATTCAACATTTGTCTTTCACGCTTCCGGCTCCGACGCCTTGGGCATGAACCACACCAGTCTCACGCCGTCGAGTTCCGACGGCACGCGGCGGTTGGGGCCCAGTGTTTTGAAGTCGAAGCCCGATTCCGTTGGCGCGGACCAGGCCATCACCGCGTTGCCGTCCTCAAGGCCGGCTTCCACCTGCTCCCAGAGCATGGCCCGCACCTTGGACGAATAGTCGCCCACGTACACCCCGGCCCGCACTTCCAAAAGCCACACCGCCAGCCGACCGCGCAGGCGCGGCGGCGCGTTTTCAACCACGATGACCACCATCGCCCAAGCCCTCCTCGTCCTTGAAGGCCGGTCCCACCGCGTCGCCTGGCGGCTCGGGCGGGGGCTTGCCCCCTGCGGCCAGCACCTCGTGAATGGCCGGAATCAGCAGGTCGAGCAGCCGCGTCTTGCGGAACGCATCCCGGCAGCCGCGCCGCACGGCCCCTTCGATGTCCTCGGGAGGATCGGCCGCGACCTTGAAGGCCACCGGAACCACCGTGTCGAACTTGAAGAGGTCCGCCACGTCGTAGACAAACGAGAGCGGCTTGCCCGTGTGCAGAAATCCGATGGCCGGCGCATACCCGGCGGCAAGCACGGCCGCTTCACACAGGCCGTACAGGCACGACGTGGCCGAGCTGAGCGCACGGTTGGCCAGGTCGCCCTTGGTCCAGTCCTTGGGATCGTAGCGGCGGCCCCGCCACGCCACGCCGTGACGCGCCGCCAGAAGTTCATACGTGCGCTTGACGCGCGCCCCCTCCATGCCGCGCAACTGGTCCACGCCGCGCTTTTCGGGCGGCGGCTCGCCGAAGCGCATCTCGAACATCTTGCGCACAACCTTGAGCCTGGCTTCGGGATCGAGGGCCAGCGCGGCCTGATGCAAGAGCCGGTCGGAACGCGCCCCACCGGGCTGGCCGGAAGAGTACAGCCGCACTCCGGCCTCGCCCACCCACACCAGAAGCGTGCCGGCCTGGGCCGCCAGCACCGCAGCCGCGTGGGAAAGGCGCGTGCCCGGTTCAAGCATCAGGCAGGCCACGCCCCCCACGGGGATGTGCTGGCGCGCGCCGCGCGCATCCACCACCACGAACGCGCCGTCCAGCACGTCGATCCGGCCCTTTTCCAGAAACAGCACCGACAGCCGCTCCTTGAGGGCCAGCGGCGACAATCGGGGCATCATGTCCGGTGGGGCCTGAGCAGCAAGAGCCCGCAGCCGAACCCCTTGGCCGGGCCCACCCCCTGGCGCAGAGCCTGTTCCAGAAGCGCCGGATCGCGCACCACCAGCACGCCGGAGATATCCAGCGTGGCCAGATGCACCCGCCTGCGCTCGCCCCGGCCGGTCTTGGTGAAGTCGAGCAGGCTGTAGCCTTCGGCTCGCAGGGTGTCCGCCGCAACCTCCACTCCGAGCCGTTCGGCCCGGGCCAGAAACCAGGCCGAACCGGCCTGTTGCGCCAGCACGGACTCGCGCGGCCGGTCCTTTTTCTCTACGCCCTGGGCTTCAAGCTTCTTCTTGTGGTCCATCACCACGTCGTGGCGTTTCTGGCGGCCGTTCACCCACTCGGTGCGCACGGGGTTCACCCGCACGGCGAAGTCGAGCGCCAGTCCCCGGCGCAGTTTGGGCGCAAAGGGCTTGGTCTGGGTGGCGAACCCGTCGCGAACCTGGGGCGGTCGGGCCGACAGGCAGAGAAACTCCGGCAGGCCGGCGGTTTCGGTCAGGCGATAGAGAAAGTCCCGCTCGCGGTCGGGCCGATCGGCAAAGAGCGACCACACGGCCCGGTGCAGGGCGTATTCCGAGCCGGCCAGCATCTCGGGCAAGGCGACTTGGGTCATGCGTATGCGCGAAAAGTACATCACGAATCCTCCCAGGGGGCCGGGTCCACGGCGCTTGCGCGCTCGTCCCGGTCCCGGTAGAGCCAGCGGCCCCGGTGGATCAGGGCGTCGCGGCGGCTGGCCACATGGTCGGCGACCGGGCCGTCCGGGCCTTCCCAGAAGAGCCGGACTTTGGTTTGGCGCCCGCCGGGCAGACGCCCCCGCACGAGTCGGCCCGGCGCGTAGCGCGCAAAGGCCTGGGCCAGACCCTCGGCCTCCACCACCCGGGGGGCGCAGGGCAGCCCCGGCGGACACGACTTGCGCCCCAGGTAGGGCGCAAACACGGGACGCCGCAGGGCCTGGGCCAGGGCCTCCAGGGAGTGCGGCGCGCGCTCGCCCGCGGGCCGCAGGCAGGCCGTGAACAGGGCGTCCTGCAGGTAGTGGCGCGTGGAAAGGATGGTCAGGGGCGACTCGCCGGGCTTGAGGCCCTTTGTCAGCTCCTGGCGGCGCGAGGCGAAGCGCCCTCGTTTGCCGGGCCGGGTCTGGGCGGTGTGGAAGTCGAACAGCGGCGCGCCGGGCGCGTCCTGGCGCACGGCGAACCAGTAGCCCCGGTCCAGTGCGGCCAGGGCCTCGCCGTCGTCGCGGGTGATGCCCAGCGCCCCGGCCACGAGTCCCAGCACTGCGGATTTGCTGGGATGGGGCCAACTGTCGCGTATCTCTCCCGGGCAGACGCCGCCGTAGGATTGCAGCGGCCCGTACAATTGGAACAGCAGGTAGGCGGCCATGCTCAGTCTCCGGCCGCGAAGTCGAGAATGTCCTGAAGCGACCCCTCGCCGGTGAGGGCGTTCAAGGTCCGGCTGTCCAGGGCGTCGAGTCCGTAGACCGTGTTCATTCTGTCGCGGGTGGCGAGCAGCGTCTGGACCGCATCCTCCAGCACGTTTCGGCCCTCCACGGGCTTGACGAAGGCGGCGGTCAGGCTGCGGGGCTGGTCCGGGCCCTTTTCGGCCAGGATGAAGCTCGCATAGGCCCGCGAGGCGAAGCTGTTCTGTTTGCCGGTGGGGGCCACGGTGGCCATGGCCTGCACCAGGGCGCGCAGGGCCCTGGCGGCGAGGTCGGCGTCGCCGCCCAGGTTCGCGGCCAGCAGGTCCTTGTCGATGCAGGCGTAGAGGTAGAACACGCCCGAGCCGAACTCGGTCACGCCCATGTGCCCCGCGCCCATGTCCTCGCGGTTGAGGTCGTCCACGGCGGTGAAGAAGTCGTCCTCCACGGCCACGCGCTCCACCGAGAAGGCGTGGCCCACCTGGCAGGCGGCCTCCACGTTGAAGGCGGGTTCGTCGGCCAGCATGCGGCCGAACAGGGCGATGTCGGCCGCGTGCAGGTTCTTGCGCAAGAGCTGCAAGGCGTCCTTCCCCGGGGCCTTGCCGTCGGCGCGCACCGCTTCCGCCAGGGCGGCTATGGCCGCCACCTCCTCGGGGGCGAAATGGGCCAACTGTTTCAGCTTGAGCTCGCGCAGGGGTTGGGCTTCGGCCTGCGCCCCGGCGGAGGGGTCCGGGGCCGCCTCCTTGTCCGCGTCCTTGTCGGGTTTGGCGGCGTCGAGCTTGCCGAACACCTCGGCGATGGCCTTGGCCGCCTCGCGGGCGGGCTTGTCCTTGAGCGGAGGCAGGGCCTTGCCGCCCGCGCGCGCATACACCAGGTCTTCGAGGGCGATCCCTTCGGTCAGGGCCTTGTAGACGAAAATTCCCATCTCCTTGGTGCGCACGCCCAGGTTGCCGGCCAGGGCCCGTTCCCAGAGTTCGGAGGTGCGCCAGGCCCGCTTGAGGCTCTGGGACGACACGCGCAGCCGCTCCACGCCGCCCACGGCGCAGGTTTTGGGCCGGCCCATGTCGTCGCGGTTGAGGTTGGCGGGGGGGTAGGCCGTCAAGAGGTGCATCTGGATGAACGTGGTCATGGAGCGTTCCTTATTGTTTGTCGGAGGTGGTGGCGGGGGAGGACTGGCCGTAATACTGGAAAGTCCAGTCGCGGCGGGTATTGTCGTCCCAGTAGAGGGCGGCCCGGGTCAGGCTTTTCACGCCCACCGGCTCGCCGGCCAGGCGCACGGCCCGCACGAAGCCGGCCAAAAGCTTGTCCGGCTCCCAGGCTTCGAGGCCGAGCAGCCTGCGAAACCGGGCCAGGACCATGCGCGCCTCGCTCTGGCCGGGCCTTGGCCTGCCGAGCAGGGCGGGCATGTCCGCCGCCTTGGGGTCGTGGTCGCGCACGTGGGCCAGGGCCGCGCAGGCCAGGCCCAGACGCAGGGCCAGGTCCGTATCCGGTCGGCCGTCTTTTTTGGGCGCGCCGAGAACGCGCCACAGCCGCTGAAAGGCGCGCGTGACGAGGGCCTGGTCAGGAGTGCGACAGCGACGCAGCTCCGCCGCCAGGCCCCGGTCGCCACGGGGATCGGTCAACTCCGCGTGCCATGTGTCGACGGCGTCCCAGGCGAAGGAGTCGCCATATCGGGGGAAGATGTTCGTGTCTGCCATGGAGCCTCCTAGGCGGCCTTGCCCCGGCCGCGCCTGGCGGGTTTCTTTTCGGGCATGGGCAGGCCAAGGGCTTGGGCCATCTCCTTGTCCGCGGCGGTGAGCTTGATGGAGAGCCACTTTTCCTTGTTCACGATTTCTTGGGGGGCCTTCTTCCAGTCGGCCACGGCATCGCGGGTGCGGCGGTAGATGGTAAGCGCCGTGCGCCGCAGCTCGCAAAGCCAGGCCCGCCTGGCGTCCTCGGTCTGTCCGACCTCGGCCAGGGCCTGCCCCACGGCCACAACGCCCGCGTGAAAGGCCGCCCCGGAAAGCGCCCAGAATTGTTGGCCCACGGTCTGAAGCGCATTGGCGTCCACCTTGGGGTCCGCCTTTTCGTACAGGCCGTAGCGCACGGCCTGGCGCAAGGCGCGCGCCGCCGCCTCGGCCGCTTGGACCAGACGCAACACTTCCTGAAAATACCGGTCCGCATCCACGTTTGCTGGCGCGGCCAGCACCGGCATGGTCCCTTCGTCCCAGGACCTGGCCTTCATGTTGTCCATGTCCGGTCCGAAGGCCCACAGCCGGAACTCCACGCCGTTGTCCGGGTCCAACTGCTCCATGCGTTTGTTCATGGCGTAGGCCACGATGCGGGCCGGTTCGCGCCCGCCGTCGCCCTCCGCGACAACGGCTCCGCGCCACAGGCGGTAGCCCACGCCCTCGGGCGTGCCCTTCAGGGAGAGCAGCCCTCCCTTGGTCTGCGAGTAGGGGGTGAGGGGATGCCGCCAGGAGGGGCCGTAGTTGGTTCCGTAGTTCTTGGCCCGAAACCCCGTGACCGCAGGCGCGCCCGCCTGGCCGCACAGGTCGCAGGGGGCGGGATCGTGGTCCGGCTCGAACTCCAGGCGGATGCGCCGGGGCATGCCCCAGTAGGCGTGCAGGGGGTCGACCTGTCCGGGGTGGATGGCCTGCCCCTTTTCGCTGGTGCGGGTGGGGGCCAACCAGGGAAAGACGCCGAACTCGCGCGGGAAGGGACCGCCGTCGCGCCAGGTTCCCACCACGGTTTCGGGAAACACGTTGGCCCACACCGTGTGCCAGAGCGTCTGCACCGCGCGGCGCGGCGACTCCTGCGGGGTGTCGTCAGCCACGCCCGCCGGCAGCGCCAGCGTGGTCAGGGGGCCGCCGCCGCGCAGCCCCGTGCGGTGTCCCACCCCGCCCGAGGGCGCGTTGGTCTGCAAGGTAAAGAGGGCGGCGGCCGCGCAGGCCGGGCACAGGCGCTCCACCCGGCCGCGCTTGATAAAGAAGTCCGTGTTGTCGCGCAGGGCCTTGTCGCCTGGCGTCTCCACGAAGAGCGCGGCCACGCGCGAGGACGCGCCCGCCTCGGCCGGGGTGAGGGTCAGGTCCTGCATGAAGCGGGGACCGTCGCCGTCCAGAAAGAAGGCGTCGGCTTGGGCGGCCAGCCTGGTCCGCAGCTCGTCCGGCGCGGGCGGAGCGTTCCAGAGTCTGCGCCAGGCCTTTTCGTCGGCCGGGGCGAAGGCGGTCTGCATGAGCCCGATGAGGAACTGGACGACCCCGCCGTTTAAGTCCGCCCGGGGAAAGTCCAGGTTCACCACCGTGTCGTCGAGGATATTCGCGACGATGCCCCAGGGCGCGATACGCGCCGGGCCGGACTCTCGTCGCCGGACAAACAGCCAGGGCTCCTCAAGAAGGTTGTAGGCCATAGGGTCTCCTGAATAGTAGAACGATACGATGTATTGCCACAGGCGAATGTGGTACAAAGAATCAGGGATAAGTCAACGTTCTTTCGCCAGGCGAAATTCGCAGGGCGAAAGCGGCGAAGAAAAGAAGGCCGCCCGGCAGTGATAACAGGCCGGGCGGCAATTCGGTTGGAAGAGAAAGGTTTGAGGGCCCGCGCGTCTCTGCTACCCGGCGGGGATGCCGAAGATGGTCACGCCCAGGCAGATCAGGCCGAGGAGGCCGTAGAGCACGCCCCTGGGCCAGGATGCGGGACAGGGAGCGACCTTGCGCAACACCAGGATCGCCACCACGCATTGCAGCACGTAAAAAAGCGCGAAGGCGCGCGAAGCATAGCTGATGATCTGGTATACATCGGTCAGCCAGGTTATGATGATGGCGGCCACGGAGACCACCAGATAGTTGCATTGTACGGGGACCAGGCCCTTGAGGATGGTTTCGAGCAGGCCGGAACAGCCGGCGTCGTCTGCCGTGGCCGCGGAAAACTGGCTGCCTACGGCCGTAAGCGTGAGAAGCAGGGGCAGGATAGGGGCCACCACGCCGGAATAGTTGACAATAGCGGTGATTCCCGCACTATTGTCCAGCCCGGTCCGGTCGATGACAAGCGCCATCAGCCCCACGAACACCACGTAGATGGCGGCGGATATCAACTGCGCCGCGCGCATTGTCCGGATACGCTCCTCGGCCGAATGCTCGGAGCCCAGAAAGCGGGACGTCTCGAATCCCTGGACCACAATGAGCAGCCCCATGATCAGACGGATCATCTGTCCGTAATCCCCGGGCAAAGCAATCGGCGTCAGATGCCAGTCGCCGTCCATGGCCGCGCTCGCGTTGTAATGGATCAACCCGGCTATCAAGGCCGCGATCATGGCCAGATTCATCCCCACCACCACGCGCTCCACGCGTTCAATGCCTCGGAGTCCGCGGATCGTTCCCACGGTGCCGATGGCCGTCAGGATCAGGGTCACCAGAATCTTGCCGTACAACGCCGAATCCACGGAAAAATATTTCAGGCCAAACCCGGCCAGGAGTTGCAGATAATAGGAAACGGAGATGCAGTAGGCCCCCGCCAGCACAATGTGGGACGCCTTTTCCAGCACGCCGGCGCTCCCGGCGGGGCCGACCTGCTGCGCGGCACGGCAGTGGCCCACGTGCCGGGGATGCTGGGCCAGGTCGACCGGCGCAGCGACGCTGTGCTGGGCAAAGAGCGGTTCGCCGTAGCGGATGTTGAAGCGCACGACCGATCCCACCCCGTAGGCCAGGACGAGCAGTCCGCTCATGGCCCAGACCGCGTAGTTGCCCACATTGGCGTACAACAGGGGCGCACAGATCAGGAATCCGGAACCCATGATCGAGGCCAGCGGCGTAATTGTGGCCCGCCAGGCCGAGGACTCCACCAGGGGACGGTAGAAAAGCAGAAAGCCGCCCACCACAAGGACGGTGGCGATGACGACAAGGCTGGAAAACGGCACGTTGAATCTCCTTTCCCGTGCGATGCGGAGAGGATGGAAGCGAAGAGGGTGGTACTGGACACGCGGGAAAAGGGCAACCGGGCGACGCTGCGCCCTTGGCGCGTACGCGACGCAAAAGCCCTTGATCCGTGTGGGACGCGCCGGTTCGAGTCCGGCCGTGGACGCCGTGCGCAGCGCGGTCCCGCAGGGGTGCCCTCTTTATCTGTAGGAGTACGGGAACAGCGCTTTGACGTGGTGCGCGACGTAGGCGAGAGAATCGGCCGGGGACCGGCATGCGCGCAGCCCCGCGAAATGGGATGGGCAGACTCCATAGGCCTGGGTGGCGCTCAGGGCCTCTTTTGTCTGCTCGGCCAGGGAAGCCAGACATTCCGGCTCTTCGTCGACCAGCGCGCAGAGGGGCAAAAGCGCCATGATGCGAATGGTGGTTTTGCTTGCGGGGTGAAGGCAGCATGCAATGGAGGTCCTCCAGAACTCTTCGCGTCTGGAAGGGGCCGGGCTGATTCTGCCAAGATTATAGGTCAGCAATTGCACGGGGTGCTGCCAGCCCTGCCTGGCGACATACGCGGCGCTCTCGGTCTCAACCCATTTCAGGTACCCGGGCAAGGGGGTTCCGGTGTCGGCCAGGAATCTGGCAAGCGCCAGGTGCTGGTAGGGATTCAGCCCTTCCGGGTCCACGGCGTCCGGGCTCGGGACATCCAGGTACGCCAGGAGCGCCTTTTGGGCCTCCGGGAAACGTTCGGCGTCCAGATAGGCATACATCTCGTGCAGGTACTGGCGCAGCCAATCCGCCTTGTGCTCTTTTGCCGGCTCCCCGAAAGCCTTTCGGGCCATTCGGGCGTACGCGCCTACCCGCTCGGGCGGGCCGCCGCGGAATCCGTAATCCTGGGCGAGCGCTCCAAACAGACTGCCCAGTTGCGAATCCTCGACGTCCTGTCCCGGAAACAATTGCGTATGGATTGTTTCAATGGTGTTTCTGAGGGCGTCCAAGTCTTTCCACCCTGTGTAATGCTCGCACAAGAAATGGAACCCGTTGTGACGCCAGCCCACCAGATTGCAAATGACGCTAAAGAACTGTTTGTGCTGCCGTTCGTTTTGAGGCTTGGCCGACTTGGCTATGCGGCATATTTTGTCATGCCAGAATGCAGCATTTTCTATGTCGCCGCAATGGTTTGCCGCGTTTTGATGCAAAAGGGCGATGTCCAGGGCCAGATTCGTGCGCTCTTTTTCGATGAGGTCGTCCACCAGCTCCGGCCCGAGAACCGACAGGATGGATTCAATCCGGCCAATGGGTTTTTCGGCCCGTTCGAGCAGGGCCTTTGTCTTCATGATGACGAATTCGAGGGTTCCTTCCTCTTTGGCGTCCAGGTCCAGCAATCGTTGCGCGATAAAGTCGCGGTTGTGTTCCAGTATGGGACAGACGGCCTCGGGGGTATCGGCGAGATTTTTCAGCCAGCCTGTTCCCTGGCCAAGAAATTCGGTGAGATTTCTCCCCTGGCCCGGGGCGTGCGCGTTCCAACAGAGGATGGCCTTGTCCAGGGAATCGACCGGGAGGGCTTCGACCGGACCCTCTTCTTCCGGGAGGGGGGCGCCGCCGGCTGGACGCGGAAAGAGAAAGGACCTGAAGTGACCCTGGCAGGCCTGGCGTTTCAGCGCAATGGTTTCGCGCTGGACCGCGTGCAGGGTTCTATCCGGGGCGACCACCCCTGTGGCCACCATCCGGGGCGACCGGCTTCCCCTGGCGCAGTCGCAAAAACCCAGGAAGGTTGGCAAGCCGATGGATGCGCCGGCGATGGCCATGCCTTGGGAACAGGGATCAAGGATAGGCCAGAAAATGTAGCGGCCAGGGCTTGCGGTATCCGTTCGGGCCAATTCGGCGGCGGTCTCGACGGCTGAAACGGCGGCCTCGTCCAACCGCCGTCGGGTTCGTCCCAGAAACAGGGTCGCGTTGTCAAAATCCCGTGCGTACCCGAGCATGGTAAAGACCAGGCTCCCCCGATTTTCCCCGGGATGGGCCAGTGGAAGCGCGATCATGTTCCATTGCCAGGGACGCAGGGTCTCCAGCGGCTGATTAAGGCCCAGGGCCTCCCCGACGAGGTCTTCCCGGGCGGCCAGCCAGTTCCATGCGGCGGCGTCCGAGGGCCCCAGCAACAGACTGGCTCCGATGTATTGCAGAAAAAGGGGCGCCGCGTCGTCCGCGAGCTTTTCCAGGATGCCGCTTGCCTGCTCCCGGAACAGGCCGTCCTCCATGCCGCAGAGTTCCGGCTGGGGGATCCGCATCAAATGGAGCGCCCAAGGCAAGTACGAAGCCTCCAACCGACAGGCCAGGTCCTCCAGGGGGGAACTCTTAGGCATTGCCGATCACCAGCACCTGGATTCGGCTGTCCTCCGGCAGTTCCTTCGCGTTTTCGAATCGGGCCAGGAATCGAGCGCCTCCGGGCAGGAGATGGGTCTCTCTCGCCCGGGCAAGCCGTTGCGGATCGGGCCGGTCTTCCCGGCGGACAAGGTCCACGACAAGCGCGCAGTCTTCCGGCAGCCGCTGCGCGAAAGCGCCCTCGATGAAGAGCTGTCCCTCCACGATATCCCTTCTCGCCACTGTCGTCGCCACCGGCCTGGCCGCCAGGCCCGTCCCCTTGGGAACGACGTAAATCGCCTGGATCTTCTCTCCGCCTTCCTCGTCTCCCCATCCGGCCGCAAGAGACGGCGGGGGGGAAGCGCCAAGCAGGAGGGTCAGCGGGTCCGACACATTCGTCGGAAACGTCCAGTCCGGCAGTAGGGCGACGAGACCCTGGCCCAGCTTCGTCAGGAGACGGGAGAGCCGGGCCGCGGGAGTGTCGGCCGACAGGGCGACGGCGGCTTCCAGTTCCTCGACGACGCGGAAGGTGGACGGGATTGCGAAACGCGAGGCCACGTCGATTTCCAGCTCGCGGAAGTGGTCGAGGATGGCGTCCCCCTTCGCGCCCGCGAGAGGCCTGCCTGAAGTCGACAGCACCAGGTCGAGCTGGGCGGGCTCCACCTCGCCCGCAAGGGTCTCCATGTCGTCGGCGTGGAGGGAATAGTGGTTCCAGGCTTCGGCGAAGCCATAGCGGTCGGACAACCAGACGTCGCCTTCGCCGGCCAGAAGCCTGTCGTGGTAGAGTTGCGCCGCCAGGAAGGCATGGCCCTCTCCCAGGCGCTTTAGAAGGAGGACCGCCGGCGGATTGAAGTACCGCCCGGACCGACTCCAACCGCCATGGTCGCGGGACAGGAACCATACCTGTCCCGGCCGGGGAGGCGCCGTCGGCCTGTCCGGAATCTGCTTGCGGAGTTCGGAGTGCAACCGTTTCCATGGTCCGATTTCGCGCGCCATGTCCAGCCGTTCGCGGCAGGCCGGGCAGGCCCGGACGTGGCGGTCCCGGTCCGGATCGTTCGCCGTGGAAAATAGGACCTGATCGGGGGGGCAGGTACGCAGGCACAACGCGGTCTGCAACGCCAGGATCCGGCGTGACTTTTCGATGTCAATCTTCATGTGGGCGTTCCCCCGCTGGGAGTGTTCGAGTCATGCCCGCTCATCCCGTCCCGTAACGTGTTTTTGCAGTGCTCCAGAAGATTTTCATAAAATTGGCGTCGTTCTTCCTCCTCAAGGTCGTCAGGTGTCAGGCCCTTCCAGACCATTTGCTCCTTGATAATGGAGACGATCCGATTCAGATGCTGTTTGATGGAAGCGCTCGATTTGAACCCTTCTTGCGCGGCGATGTCCACGTCCTTCAGGTCGAGACCGAATTTCTTGTGGAAGATGCGAAGTTGTACGGGAGTACAGGCGTTCGCCACGTCTTTCGCCAACTCGGCGAGGAGTCTTTTGGTCCTTGCCGATATCGGACGCGGAACGTCCTCGTCGAGGGGGTCGGGAGGGACGTCCGCCATATCCAGGGGCGTTTCTTCCATGCTGAGGGAGCGCAGTTGAAACCAGGAGTCGATGTAGCGGACAAGTTGCCGGACGTAGAGGAAGAATCCCTCTTTGCCCACGCCCTTCCAGAAAAACTCCGCCAGCAGAAGCATGATTTCGCGTCGACTGATGGCCGCCGCGCCCTGGAGACTTCCGTCCGGGTTCCGTCCCCGCCTGGATTCGGTTTCCGCAATGCGGGCATGGATAGCCGGGGAGGGGGGGAAGTCCCGTGGCTCTATTTCCTCCTGGCCGACGTTGGGGAGGGGGCGAAAGGGACCGTCGGCAAAGGAGTAGTACGCCCCGTATTTGCGATAAACCAGGCGCGCGGGGGGAGTGCCGGCTTTGCGCAAGGCGTCGACCATGCGTTGTCGCAGGTTGCCGGTGCTCTGGGTGGACAGGAAGCCGGAGGCGGGTTCCGGGGTGTCCGCTCCGATATCCGCGTCGAACAGATCGGTCTCGCGGGGTTCGGCCTCAGGGTCCCGGAAATTTGCCCGGTCCGCGGCTCGGGCCGGCGCGGGCTCGGACGGGCGGTTTTTTCCGTCGGATTTCGCTTGCGTTTCCATTTCCGCGGGGAGGCGGAACCAGTGCGTGGCAAAACGCACGCACTCCCGGACAGGCACGAGGTATTCCCCCCCCATGTCGCGGCAGGTCTGTCGCCAGAAGTGTCTGGCCACCTCCAGCAGGGCTTCGCGGGCGGCGGGAAGCGGGCTGCTGCCGGGCCGGGTGCCTCCGGGGGGCGGGGGCCATGTTCGAAAGTCCCGGTCCTGCCAAGCCGACGTCGGCGTAACCATGTCCCCGCCGTTTCCAAAGGAGAAGAACAGGTTGTCCGCCAGGGTTTCGTAGCGTGCGCCGGTTTCGGGCGGGGCCTTACGCAGGACCTTGCACATATGACGATGGTAGGCGTGGAACGGACTGTTTGACCACGTGTCTCTCTTGTTCAAGGCGTGGTCCAGGAGTTCTCCGCGGAGACGGAAGAAGAACATCCGCATGTCGCCTTTTCTGAGGGACTCCTCGAAGGAGATGTCGTTGAGAAGGCTTTTGCCCTTTTGATTCGGTTTTTCCGCTTTCTCGGCGTTTACTTCTTCCACCCCCCAGATGAGCTCGGCCATGAGCATCGCCAGGCGCTCAACCTTGTCCTCGCGCGTGTCGTACCCGGAAAAGCCGAACACATTCCGGACGGCGCGATCGGGCAGGTCGTATCGACCCGATTCAAGCTCTTTCAGAAATATTTTCGCGCAAGCCAGGAGATCCTGCCAGAAACCCTCCTGCGCTCGGCGCGCGGCAGAGGAAAGGCGGGTATCGCCTGCCGTACCGGGGGGCATCGACGCCCTCCCTTCGCTTTTCGGGGGCGCGCTGCCGTCAGGCCGGGTCATCGCAGGCCTCGCGGGGGCTGTGGATATCGGTCTGGCGCACGATTCCCATGCACCACAAATCGGGGAGCAGGTCCTGAATGTGGTCCAGGCGATTGGAGAGCGGAAAGCCAAGCTCCATCAGAATATATGTTGTCTTGTGCAGTGTTCTTCCCGTGGGGAAGAGCGCGGTTCCCCCGAGAACATAGGGAAATTGGCTGTGTTCCCGGGACGTGCACGGGGAAAAGCGGTTTGCGCCGTCACCAATTTTTTCCGTGAGGAAGAGAAAATGGGTGCCTTGCGGGTCGTTGCGCGCCGTGGTGGAATAAGGGAATTTGCGCCCGGTGATCTGGTGCAGGGTGGTGTTGGTGGCGCCGGGGAACAAGCCGTTCTTGCGCCACAGGGACGGATTTGTCTTCATCGCCCTGACGAAATCGCCAGGCGCAAGGGAAAGCGCGTCCTTTTCTTCCGGGACCTGATCCCCCCCGGAGAAAAGCGCCTCTCGGAAACTGTCATACCCCGCGTTGCTCATGGTTCAAACTCCGTATCAGCGAATTTCCTCGATCCTCAAGAACGGCTTGCGATGATACGCCAAGTCGTCGCACGAGGGTTCAATGATTCTGACCTCTCCCACGACGATATCGCCAAGGTCCACAAGGTCCTTGATGTCCAGGGACGCCCGGCGCAAACGGTCGCGCAGGGAGTCTTCGATCGTGTCCGCCTCCGCCGAGCCGAGCAATGAAGAATCCTGGGTCGGCACCAGCAGGTCGAGCCTGATCGGACCGCCGCGCGGAAAGTGCGCCCGCAGACACGGACGCGGGATCAAGCGGTCCAGGTAGGGGGCCATGACTTCATGGATCTCGGTATTGGTGATCTGCACTCCGGCGGGTAGGAACAGCGTCTCCCGTATCCTGCCCAGCACCTTGAGCCGGGGCGATGGATACCCGCACCGGCAGGGCCTTTCGTCGATAAGCCCCAGGTCCCCGGTTCGAAAGCGGATCATGGGCATGATTTCCTGCATCAGGCTCGTGACGACGATTTCGCCCATGGCGCCGGGACCGACCGGCCTGCCGTTCACCAGGTTGACGATCTCCAGCCTGACGCTGCCCTGCACGAAGTGGTAGCCGTCCTGGGCGCAACACTCGGTGCCGACGATGCACTCGGTCAGGCCGTAGGCGTCCCGGGTCTTGCCGCCGAACCGGTTTTCGATCCGGCTTCTGGTGTAGGGGGAGAGCGGTTCGCCCGTGGTTTCCAGAATGCGTTGCGGGGGCAAGTCCATGTCCAGCTTGCCCAACTCCTCGAAGACGCTCGGCGTGGAGGACATGACTCGGGGGTTGAAGGACGTGGCCGCGATGGACCAGAGGTCCTTTGGCGTCTGGGTGTTCACCGGCAAGACCTGCAATCCGGCCCGCTCCATGCCGAGCATGGTGATGCGCCCCACCGACCAGAGGTTCATCGGCAGGATGAGCATGGCCCGTTCTCCGGGCTCCAGTCCCTCTATCTGGCAGAAATCGCGGCAGGTGCCGATGATCCGCTCAAGGTCGTGGTCGCCCATGAAGATGACCTTGGGCTTCCCGTGGGTTCCGCTGCTGAAGAAAGCGGTGCGGGCCGAAACGATGGCCGCTCCCATCAACTCCACGGGGCGCTCGCTGATCAAATCCCTGGTTTCCAGGAAGGGGATCAAATCGGGGTCCGAAAACAGCCTGTTGATGGAGAGGCCCTTGTACTTTTTCTGGTACAGGGGGATTCGGCAGGCCGCCTCCAGAACGCGATGGAACTCCAGGTATCTCAGAGGGGTTCCCTCCTCAGGTCCGTGACCGATTCCTTGGTCTTGCGCGCCTGCCCGGAAACGCCGAGCGTCCCGGGCGGCACCAGTTCCGCTGCAAGCTCGACCGAGCCGCTCGCCACCACGTCAAGCAGGTCGATGGAGGATTGCATGATCGCCGAGCGCACCATTTCCCGGGTTTCGGCGTCAATCCTGTCCGTCTCCACCCGGACCAGCAGCTCCTCGCGGCCGTCCTGTCCGTCCTGGATCGTGGCCGCCATGCCGCAGATTTCAAAGGGCATGGACGCCAGCCCCGCGTGAAACTGGTGCAGCGAGCAGGTGACGCCCCCGAACAGGGTGAATCGGTGGGCCTCCCTGCCGGCAAAGCGTATTTTCGGGAACGGCAGGCCGCAGGGACACGGTGTGTCCACGAGGGTCCCCAGGTCGCCCAGCTTGCATCGAATCATGCTGGTCGCCTCGTATCCGGCGATGCGGGTGATGCAGACATGGCCCGTGGCGCCGGCGGGCAGGGGGCGGTCCGCATCGTCGACCACCTCCACGACAAGCATGTCGTCCCAGAAGTGGTAGCCGTCGCACTCGCCGCATTCCACGCCGATGATGGCCTCGGTGGCCGCATACAGGGAGGTGACTTGCCCGCCGAAAGCGGCCAGAAGCTTGCCGCGCAGGCTCCCGGAAAGGCGCTCGCCGGTCAGAAGGAGGTTCAGCGGCTGTGAGACGCCGCCATGGCGCAGCAGCAGCCGGGCCATGGACGGCGTGGTGACGACGTCGGTCACCCCGAGTTGGTCGACGATGGAAATGGTTTCCTGGAGGGACTGCGGTCTGAGTCCAAGGCTTACGGACATGGCGCCGAGCAGCTCCCCGGCTTCCTGGACGGAGTCGCCGGTGGACCAGGGGCCGAAGGGCAGGACCGTCGCAATGATGGACGACGGGCCGATGCCGGCGATCTGCAGACACCTGGCGCGGTATCCTATATTGACCAGCCAGTCCTGGGTGGAATAGGTGACCATCTTCGGCCTTCCGCCCGTTCCGCCGCTCATGTAGGTCCGCCCCCCGCCCGAGAACGTCGAGCCGCTGTGGCGGAATTTCCTGATGGCGAACCGGTCCAGGCCGATGCTGGGCAGGGGAGGCTGCTCGAACGTGACCATGCGTGTCCGGGGAGCGCCCTGCGCGCTCAGCAGCCGCTGTATGGCGGCATGGCGAGACGCTTCGATTTCGCTCCTGGTCCGCTTGAACCATCCGAGCTGGAGCCACGGGTTTTCCATGCGCGTCAGGCCTGGGTCGACGGTTGAGCCGGGGCTTGTTCGAACCGGTCCAGGATGCCGGGAACGTTGTTCGACAGGCTGGTTTCGAGAAGGGCGTCCAGTTCGGCCCTGGTCGGCAAGCCGTTGGCGATCGAGGACCGGGCCATCTGCTCGTCGAAGCGGGCGCGGCAGGCGCAGGCGCTGTTTCGCCGGAGGGCCAAGAGGGTGTCCTGGAAGGGCTGCCCCTGGTTGAAGGCGATATGGGCCCGCCTGTACTCGCCCACACAGCGGGGGCAGGTGGTGGCATGCACCAGCGGGTGAGGCATGGCGCGCATCAGCCCCTTGAGCAGGACCCGCTGGCGGTCCTGTTTTTTGAGGGCCGCTATCACCTCCACCGCCAGCCAGAGGCTGGGGAGTTGATAGAGTCCCGTCCGACGGTGCAGGGCGTAGGACAGGGTGTTGGGCTGCATGTTCGCGACCATGAGGATGGCGAACTCCGCGCCTTGGGAGAACGCGTAGTTGATGGTTTCCACCGCTTCGGCCACGTGCAGGCCCCAATCGATTTCCGCGGTGAGCGCGTCCACTCCCAGGAACGGCTTGCCCAGCAACACGTAGCAGTCGAAGGGGAACGCGGCCCGATGCAGAGCTTGCGCCGCTTCTTCGAACACCCGCGTCGGGTAGCCTTTGTTGAGGCAGGTATAGCGGACGGTGTCGGAGTAGCTCTCCAGTCCCAAGCCGACGGACACCTCGCCGCCGAACGCCTCGCGCACTTCCCGAAGCGTGTCGCTGTCGCGGCAGAATTCAGGCCGCGATTCGAAATTCATGGCCTGATAGCCGGCATCCCGGAGCTTGCGCAGGATTTCCAGGCGGGTCGGGGCGGGAATCTCGTTGTCGTCAAAGAACGAACCGGCCGTGGAGAACGTCCAGAACGGATAGTCCGACGCGGGAAGCACATGCATGGCGCACTCTGTCTGCTTCACCAGCTCTTCGGGGGGAACGGCGTTGTCCCTGGCGGTGGCGACCTCGTTGTAGTTGCAGGTCGTGCATCCTCCGCCCTGAAGCAGCCAGCGGCAGTTGCGGCTGTTCAGGGTGACCAGGGGCATGTCGTAGGGCTGCCCGCGCCAGACGTTTTCCTCGCTGTAAATGTTCGGAAGCGGCTGTCGGCCCTGCTTTCGAATTTTCTGAACCGCCTCATTCACATGTCTGTAGAATTTCATGCTCGTTGAATGCCTTCCGGTAAAGAGGGTCTCGCTATCGTCTTCGGGCATCTCTTCCCCCTCTCGGCGTACCGTGAGCAGGGCGGCCATGACCCGAAGATACAAACTGCTCAGGGGCTTCGCGGGCGGCAGGGCCGAAACGTGCGCAAGTTCATCGCCGAGAAACACGATCAAGTCGATGAGCGTCCTTCGCTGACAACGGGCGAAATAGGCCAGATCCTCGCCTTCCGGCAAGTGTCCGGGGATGCCGGACGCCGTCTCGATGCAACGGGTGGCGTTGATGTCCTTTTTCTCCGGATGAGCCGCGTGCGCGCGCATTTGGCACAGCCGCCCCAAGACCGTCCCATGGTGCTTGAGCCGCCAGAGATAGGGCCGGGCGCCGGAGGCGGACTTGTTCTTCTCGAACCACTTTTGCGCTTCGCGAACATCTTTGGGGAAAAGGGATGCCGCAAGGATCGTTTCCCGCCTGTACGGAAACGCTGGATCAAGCGGGGCGAGTTCCGCGCTGCCCAATGTGGCGATTTCGTAGGGATACATAAGCGATTTGCACAATCGCAAGCAATCCCATGGCTCCAAATCCCTGCTTCTGGCGGGCGGGGGCGGGGGAGTGTAGCGGCCCGCGCGGGGCAGTTCCCGGATGAGCTTGCGAATGACCGTCAACGCATGCTGAACAAGGGCAAACTGCACTTCCAGGAGCACGCCGTCCAACTCGGGCGGGAGGGCGCGTGGACCCGCCGGATGCAGCACGGGGTTCTTGTCCAAAGCGCGCAGCAGGGTCAAAGCGACGCTGGGCGCAACATGGTGGGTTTGCTCTTGGGCCAGGGCGTTGCAGGCTTTGATGACCACGCTCCGCAGCGGGTACGCCAGTGGGCCGATATCCGCGCCGAGCAGGAAGATGAGTCCCGCTAGGTGTTCGATGTGCAACGGCTTCCAGTCGGATACGGGATTGTCCGCAAGCTGTTGCGTATACGGTCCTGTCAGCGCCAGGAGCCGCGCATGGTAACGGGCGGCCTGTTCCGTGTGGAGGTTCGTCGCCCGGTGGAAGGCCACCCCGCCCAGGGCGGGCATGGCGTCGGACATGACGCTGCGAAGCGATTCGTCGAAAAGATCCGGGTTGCGGTCCAGAAGTTCCGCGAGGTCGTTGGCGGGAGACAGACGCTGCATCAGCCAGGTGAGAATATACTCCCTGCGCTGGCGTTTTTCCTTGGGGAGGCCGAGGGCTATGAACGCTGCCGGGCAGGTCGCGCGACAACGCCGCCGCAGTTCGTACCCCGTGCAGGGGAGCCCTTCGGAAAAACGGAATTTCGCCAGGGCGATCGCGGGAGTCTTGTCGCTTGAACAGAACCTGCGGATGGCCTCGATCCCCGACGAGTCGACGTCCTTGCCGAGCATGTCATTTTTTCCAAACGACAATCGGCACGACTTGGCACGGGAACTTTCTGGAAAGCGAGGCGTCTTCCCGCAATCCGTCGAAGCAATCGTCAAACTCGTCCGGCAGATAGCGACAGCCGTTCTCCAGGCAGTAGAAGCGACGCGACGTGTCTTCGGTGTGTTTCGTGTAGTCCCGGCTGTATTCCGAAAAGCGTTTGTATTTGTCGGAGCAGACGCCGATCTTGGCGCCAAGGTCGTCGGTGTCCTTGAACTTCACGCCGTCTCTGGTTCCTGAGGGGGCAACCATTTGATAGGTGGCGTATGGAGCCGTTGTGCGCAGGACGCCGAGAAGGTCGACCCGGACGAATTGCTCTTCTGAGCGTGGCTCCTTGATCTTCAGCGTTTCTTTCGGGAGTTTGGAAAGGTTGTTCCACAGTCCTGAGGAATACAAACACTGAATGGCCGCGTAGATGGGAGTGTCCCTGTAGCAATCGGAGCCGGAGAATCCCGTATCGTCGGGGTAGGGCAGTTCAATGGGATTGCTGTCCAGAAGCCAGTTCTTTATGTAGTGCGGAGAACCAAGGCGTTTTTCATCCTGCTCGACCAACCCGCCGGTGGCCAGGACGTCATCGATGGGCACCAACGCGTCACGAATGTAGATGATGTCTCCATCGGATTTGCTTGTCCGGGGATCGGTCAACGTCTTGACTTGATTGGCCAGGCTGAAAAATCTGGCGACCCACTGGTCGTTGACCTTCTTGTCCTTTTCAAGCTCGTCGTCATAGTTGGGAATACCGCTCAGCGCCCCGCACAACTCTCTTCGTGCCCGTTTGTTGAGAATGCTGGCAATGTTGAAGGCCAGCTCCGAAGGTGGGAGTTCCTTGATGCTTTGGAGGAAATGAACCCGCGTTTCGTTTCGCAGGGAGTAGCTGCCGAATACCTTCTGGCTCTCGGACGGCCAGCAGAGACCGTAGCCTATCCGCATTTCGTACATGCTGCTGTTGTCGCACGAGAGAACAACCTCAAGCGCCGCTCCGACGATCAGTTGCTTGTCGATATATATCAGAATTCCTTCAGGGTGTTCGTATGAATCGCCGTAGATGCTCATGGTCATTCTCCCCGCAGGATGCAGCGTGAGCGCAGCACTGGGCTGTCAAGAATCATGCAGTTGCCTTTCTCCTCATCCGTGAGATGCAGGAGTTCCATGCGGCTGACCGACAGGGTGTCCTCCAGCCATTTCTTGTCGTGCTCCGAGGATATGGAGCCGACGATCCTGTGCTTGAAGAATTTCATGGCCAAAGCGTCAACCTGAGACGGATGACGGCTTGTGGTCAGGATGCGAACCGGCGTCCCGGAAACCGTGGAGAGCAGGTCCAACAGCAGCTTCCTGACCGGCATGGCCAGGGGACCCGACGTGTCGTCGGACTGCCTGGGCAGGCACTCCTCGGCGCGGTCCAGTATCCAGAGGATGCCCTCCTGGATGGGGGGAGGGTCGGCGCGGGCCACGTTCAGGATCGCCCGGGTCATGTCCAGGCACAGTGACAACGCCGTGTCGCGGCCGATCTTGGTCATGTCCAGGGCCAGCCAGTTCCCGCGTCGTTCGGCTTCCGCCCCCAGGTTGTTTTCCTCGATGGATCGCAGCAGGCCGCAAATGTAGTCCGATTCCCGCAGCGAGATCCGGCTTCCCTTTTCCTCTTGGCTCCACTGTTCGAAAAGACTGGACAATCCGGGCGGGGAGTCTTCCCCGGCGTTTGGATTCGCATCCTTCTGACCGGCGAGCATCTGCGCGAGGGTTTGGTCGCGGGCTCCTTTTTCATGTAAAAAGAAGTTCACGCACTTCAGCACGTTTGGCGGCTGGTCGCCCAGGGCGGCGATGAGGTCGTTGCTTCGGTAGGTGCTGACCCCGAACCCCCGGGGGATCATGGCCGCCAGATGCCCGGGGTCGAGCCATCGCCGCTCGGGGCAGGGCAGATGCCGTTCCCAGGCTTCGGGGTTTTCGGTGAAGAGAATCTTGAACGCTTTTTCCGGCACCGCCGTTCTTGCGGCGCGCTCGGCGAGGTCCACGGCCAGCCCGGGCTTGGAGCTGAAGAGGATGGCATGGCCGCACAGGTCGGCGTCGTTCAAGGCGACGGGAAATCCCTTCGTGCCCGCATGCCCCGTGACCGTGCTGCCGATCACCGCCTCGCCGCCGTCCGACGGCTCCCGCATGAGCAGGGATTTGCGCAGAATGTCCTCGTCTGCCAGAAAAACCTTGAGGAATCCGCGCGGGTGGAACGTGGAAGAGCCGCGGACCAGTTCCGCGACGGCGGCGACGGGCATGTCGCCGAGGCGAACCGTCAGGTGCTGGTTCTTTTTGACATCTTTTTCCGCGTACGAGGTTTCGTAGAGCAGATGCGCCTTTTCCTCGTTGCACACGACCTGCTTCAGGGCGGCGATGTCCCCCCCCGCGGACCGGTAGGAGGTGACGCGAAAGAGGTACAGATCCTCCCCGGCTGGAGAAGCGTTTTCAATTCGCGGCTCTTTGTAGGCGTAGAGGTAGGTGCCTATGCCCACTTGAGGCGGCGACAAGGATTTTCCTTTCGTGTCGTTGAACCGGATGCTGTCCACGAGCAGTATCGTCGCCGTCGTTCCCTCAAAGGCATAGACAAAGCCGACAAGGCGGCTGTGCAGGGCGTGATGGGCGTCATTGGTCACTGAACACCTCGCCGATCCATTGGATGCCGTCCCGGTCGATGGAGTACGCCTTGGGGGCCGTGAAGTGTTTTCGGCCCCGCATCTTCAGGATGCGAATCGTCCGGACGAGTTCCCCGGTGCCGTAGTCGCGGTAGCCCAGCAGGAGCACGCCTCTGGCGATGAACCGTTCAAGGTCTCCCAGCCTGGACCCCCGGCCCGTGGCGATGCCGCCGTCGGGCGAGGCCTCTGCCGTGAAAATGGAGGTGACGCCCTGGGATTCGAGTTCCTGCTTCAGGGAGAGCAGTTCCTTTCTCGCCTTGAGGCTTTCGTCGGTTCCGGAAGCGCCGAACTGGGCGAGGAGCGGCATGATGGAGTCAATGCCCACCCGCAGCCGGGGGCGCGGAGCCCCTCCGCCCCGGCCGGACTCCTGCACGAACGTTTTGACTTGGCGAATGATGTCGGAGACGGCCAGGGAGCACTCCGCGGTGTCGTCTTCCTCTTCCTCGCTTTCCTCTCCCCGCGCTTTTTCCTTGTCGTACAGCTTTTGGCCGTAGGGCTGGATATGCCGCATGAATTCGAGGGGGTCCCTCTCGCGGCGCCGAAACCACGCCGAAAGGTCCGGCGACAGGTTCAGGCTATCCGGCGGCCGGCCGGCCAGGTGGTGCACTCCGTCGTAAATGACCAAACGGCCGCTGACCACGGCGTCGTACAGGTCGAACCCTTGCCCGTTTCCGAAGTCCCAGTTCCGGTAGTCGCTCAAGATGTTGAGCGCCGACTCTTCCAGGCTTATGAACAGCGAGATCGGTTCGCCGTCGCGGTGGTCGGGGTCTTCCAGGGATTCCTTCACTCCCTGCCGCAAGAACTGCATGAGGAAGGTCGTCTTGCCGCATCCGGCGTAGCCCGCGAAGACAATGGTCGAACCGCAGGGAAAGCCCTTGGGGTTCAGCAGGGTGTCGAACTGCTCCACCCCCATCCGAACCGAATCCTCGCCTTCTTTAATCGTATGCTCCATGGCGCACCTTTCGTTCTATCTTTCGCCAGGCGAGAGAATTTTCCCGTCCAGGACTTCCCGCACCGCTTCCGGCAACAGGGAGATACTGCCCAAATGGGGGACCGTATGGATGGAGTACCAGGCCCCGGACTTGGGCATGTTCGGAATCCGTTCGATGCGGTGGTACAACCGGCGAACGCCGAACACGTCATGCTCGGCCAACTTGACGATGCCGTCCATGGTCTGGCGAAGCCTGTTCTCGTAGCGGGGTTCGAGGACGTTTTTCTGAAACAGGGCCAGCATGGCGGTGATGCCCTTGCTGCTCTTTCCTTCCGTCCCTTCGTCCTTGAGTTCCCAGAGTTCGCGGCGAAGCAGGTCCTGGAGGAGGTCGAACGCCACGGCCTCTCCGAGGATACTGCTGAGGGTCGAATAGGAGTTGATGATGATGACCGGCCCCACGTGCTCGGGAGCGCTCTCGTCCGGGTCGCGTTCCTCCGGGGGGATGGGGGCCTTGTAGCGGTTGCGGGCGCATGCGATGACCTGACGGATTTTCCCCGCGAAAAGGGTCGGGTTTTTGGGCGATTCCTGGTGCACGCCGCCTTCCAGCCCGTCATCTTGCTGGGCCGCGTTTCTTCGGAGCGCTTCGGTGGCGACCTGGCTTGTCTTCCCGTAGATGTAGTAGAATTTTCCCTCTTTCATCGAACGCCGGATGAGGTCGGGGGCGTCTTCGTTGATGTTTTCAATGGCGGCCTCGAAGCTGTCGTAGGTGTCGTCCAGGGAGATGACGACAAACTGTCTCCCGTCCGCGAGACCGCGCAGGATGACCTGAAGCAGCCAGGGATAGATGGACAGGGTCTGCGCTTCGCATTCGATGCCGATGGCGTAGGCTTGGTAGAATCCGCTCACCACCTTCTTGTCTTCGCCTTCCGGACGCGTCAGGGGACCGTCGAGACCGGCAAATCCGAAACGGAAATTCGTGATGGACCGGCAGTCGATATTTTCGGTCTCCTCGTCGATCTCGGGGGCGAGCTTCAGGGACAGCCGTTCCTCGATGGGGAGGGCTTTGCAGCGGCCGCAGATGTGGTCGAGCAGGGGGGCGCTTTCCTCGACGTGGTCCTTGCCGATCTCCATGAAATACCCCTCGAGGTCCCGTATGCTTAACGGCTCGCCCTCTTCGAGGAGCAGCATTTCCTCCCAGGAGCGGAACTGGGAGGCGGCCCCGCCCTTGACGACCTTGAGGAACGCCTCGCGCTCGCCCGCCCATTCCTCCTTGGCCAGCCGCAGTTCGCTCACATGGTCCGCAAGGGAGCAGACCGCCCCGATGTCGTGCTCGCTGTGCCTGTCGGGATCGATATGCACAAGGATGAGGCCGATGGGTTTTACGGACTTCAGCAGGCGCAGAAAGTGGGCCGGGGAGAGGGGGGAGGCGCAGCGTTGCAGAATGTCGGAAAGCGGAACGGCCAGGACGTCTATGTGGGATTCCTTTTGGATCTCGCGCGCTATGGCCGTATAACTCAGATCGTTAGTGAAGTCTTTCAGGTCGATCTGCCATTGCCTGTCGCCCTCGTCAAAAAGATTGATGCAGCGAGCCGTTTTCCCTTGCGAGTGGCACTGGTCGGTCACCCAGGAGAGGCATTGCCATGCCTCGAACGCGCCTTTGAGGATCAAGATGTTGGGGGAGCCCTGTTTTATCGCATCGCTTTCGAGTTTGGGAAAGAGACGGCGAACAGGAGCCAGCCAGTTATTCTTCTCCACACGGACCTCCGGCTGAAAACACACGGGGCAGGAGATGACCTCGCGCCGATACACCTCATTGTTCAAGAAATTCAGTATACCTTATATGGTGTTAGAATACGTAATGCTGTTTGAAAGGTCAATGGATTGCGCTTGGACGAGAAAAGGTTTTCCGTTCGCCACGTTGTATGGCTGCACGGCAAACACGGGACAAGATCTTCTAACTGTTCGTATTGTATGACATATTATTTTACTTTCTGTTGAAAGTCCCCGCTGGCCGCCCGGCCGGAAAAAACGCCCCCCCTCGTCTCTGCCAACTCCGCTTAGGAATTGACTTTTTCTCGCGCCTTGCCCGTGATCCGCTCCCTCCCCTGATTGACTGGCCGTTTGGCAAGGCCCTTCCCGTCTCGCGAGCCTGAGGCCGACGCGCCTGCGGGACGCCCCCACGAAAAAATTTTTCTTCCGTTGATGAAGATCCGCACACCGTCTCGGGATGAGCGTTTCAACATGGGAAACGAAAAAACAACCGCAAGACATATGGAGGCATGTATGCAGATTATCTACAGCCTTACCAATCACTGTCCCTTCAAATGCGGAATCTGTTCGATGAACGCGGGCCCCTCCCGGGAACCCTTCCACCCTCAGGCTCGTGAAATCTGTCGGAATGTGGCGGATCTCACGCACCTCTACCCGGATGTCGAGTTCGACCTGTCCGGCGGCGATCCGCTGGCTCCGGAGGTGCTCCCCCTCACCCTGGACGCCCTCGATATCCTGGGGCCGCAACGGTGCAGCGTGTCCACCACGGGCTTCACCCTCACTTCCGCCATGCTCCAGGACTTCCCCCGCGTGCAGGGCTTCGACTTCACGGTGGAAATCGGCCCGGATTTCGCCCCCAGGGATCGCCGTCCCACGGGGTACCACCGCTCCACCAGGCGCGGGCTCGAACTCTGCGCCAAGCAGGGGTTTCGCGTCTCCGCCTTCACGGTCCTCACGCACGACACGGCCACGGCCGACAACCTGCGCAACATTCAGACGTTTCTGGAGAACAACGGGGTCAACCACTGGGTCTGGCTTCCCCTGTTCCGGGTCGGCCGGGCCGCCCTGAAACATCGGCGCCTGTGGGAATACCCCGCGCCCGAGGAGCTTCGGGACAGTCTGCACCCCGGGAAAGTTCAGCCCAAGCTGCAGCACACCCTGAGCGGTGAGGGCCACTGTCACGCCGGCAAGGAGGTCCTGTACGTGAGCCCCGATGGCCTGCTGGCCACGTGCCCTTGGGCCCTGGACGCGCAAGGCGCTCCGCGCAAGGATTTTCTCCTGGGCGACCTGACCCGTTCCCCCATCGCGAGCCTGCTGAAAAGGGAGCTGCCCAAGGGGACCTGTCCGGCCGAGTACGATTTTCCGGGGCGGTCCTTCGCTTTCGCCCCTCTCTCGCTGACCTGAAACACCCGGGAGGTCTCGTATGTCCGATAGAACCATGGGACAAGCGTTCGTGATGGCTTCTTGCGCCCTGGAATCCGGGGTGCTGGCCGCCGGCCTGGTCGCCGGGCTTCCCCTCCACAGCCTGGCCCTGCTCATGGCGGCGGCGCAGGGGGGATACATCCTCGTGGACCTCCGGGTGGGCGAGGGGTGGTCCGAACGGCGTTGGGCCGCCTTGGCGTTCGTCTCCGCCTTCGCGCTGGTCTTCGCCGGAAGCCCCGCGGCGTGGCCCCTCGCCATGCCCGCGGCCCTGGCCTACTCGATGGCGACGCAGACCCTCAGACGGGCCAGGGCGGTGAGCGCCCCCCTGGCGCTCCAGGACAAGGCTCTCTTTCGCTACGTGGGTTACCTCCTGGGCGGCCTGGCCGCCCTGTCGGGGGGAATCCCCCTGGCCCTGCTCGCCGCGCCCGCGGCCCTGGTCTATGCGGGGGCGTCCCGGGAGAAACCCGCGCGCGCCGTCTACGCCTACCGGGTCAGGGGAGCGCGGAGCCTGCTCTGGTTCGTCTTCCTGCATCACGCCCAGTACTTCGTCTTCGTCTACGCCTTCCTGCATGCGGCCTGCCTGGGGCTGGGCGTGCCCCCCGTACTCGTAGGCGGCCTGATCCTGATGGGATGGGCGGGATATACGCTTGTGGAGTTGGCCGCCCTGAACCTTCGTCTGCCCGGGCGTTCGACCATCCTGATCGGACACGTCCTGAACGGCGTCGCCCTGGCGGGCATGGCGAGGTACCTGCTGCGGGAAGACCTGTCCGCCAGCGTGGCCATGTGGGTCCTGACCGGAGTGTTTGGCGGCACGGCCTATCTGCACACCCAACTGCGCACCCGCGCCGTGGCCGACACGACCGGAACCCGGAACATGGCGGAACATGCCGGGCATATCCTGGGGCCTTGCCTGTGCGCCATCCTGTCCGGCCTGGGCGGCGACTCCCTGACGCCGTTCTGGGTGGGAGCCGTGCTGTCGCTGCTTTCCGCCGTGGCCGCCGCGCGCATCACCCTGGATGAAGAAGCCGGGCCTTGCCCGCGCCCGTGATCGCCTTCCCCGGAGGAGGGCCGGTATTTCGGCAGAGACAGTTCCACAAGAAAACCGTGAACGGAGGATCGTGCCACATGAATGCGAAGCGTAAAAAAAAGGTCGCCGTCATCGGGCCGGACGCGGATCTCGCCAATCAAGCCGCGCTCATGGAAGCCGCCCGGAGCGCCGGAAGAATGCTTGCCGAGCGGGGACTGGTCGTACTCGTCGGAGGCGGAGGGGGCTTCATGGCGGCCACGGTGGAAGGCGCCCGGCAAGCCGGAGGAACGACCATGGCTTTCACGGCGGTCGGGGGCGACCGCTCCGGCGCGGACCTGGTCATCGACACGGGGCTCGGCTGGGGCGGGCATTCCCTGGAGATGATCCGGGCCTGCGACGGGGTCCTGGCCGTGGCCGGCGGCGTCGGAACCATGCAGGAACTCTGCCTGGCCTACCTGCACGAACGGCCGATGGTGGCCCTGACCGGGCACGGCGGGTGGGTGGATTTTCTCCACCTCTCCGGAAAGACCTTCCTGGATGAACGTCGGATCAGGGCGATGGTCTTCCTGGACGATCCCGCGCAGGCCGTGGAAACGCTTTCCTCCCTGCTGAACGGAGGCGGCCATGACTGAAACCCGTGAACGACGCATGGAAAGGCTCCTGGCGGAGGGGAGCCGGCTCCACGACCGGAGCTACCCCTTCGGACACGATAGGCTCTATGGCGAGAGCGTCCGCTGCCTGGCCGGCGCACTGGCCGCGCTTGACGAGGCCGAAGATCCCGGCCTGGGCGCGGAGATCCGATACCGCCTGGAAGACGCCATGGGCGATCACGCCTACTACCTGGAAGAAAACTACGCCCAGGCCGCGGCCCACTACCGCGCGGCGGCGTCGCTCGCGGCCGGGATGATCCGGGCCGGACACGCGGGGCCCTGGTCGGACCGGGAGCGCTTCGCCACGGCCATGGCCGAGGAGTCCATCGGGCTCACGGACGCCGACGGGGACAGGCCGGCCGACGCCCTTCGGCGCTATTGCCGGGCGCTGCTCCTCTATGCCGCGCAAGACACGGTCTACGATCGGCACAGCGCCCAGGGCCTGGTCGGCGAGATCCTCAAGACCCTCGGCAAGGCCCTGGGGCCGGGCATGCCCGCCCTGGCCGAACAGGTGCTCCAGGACTCCTTGCGGTATTTCGATCTCGCTCTCGACTCCAACCGGCTGTGGAGCGGGTCGGGGGTTTCCGACAACTACGAGCGGTGGCGTGAACAAATCCTGGGCATGATCACGGACCTGCGGAGCAGGCAAACACAAGGAGGAGCGCGATGAACGGCACGAACGCCTCGATGCTCGCAACGGCCGAATCCGGCAATCTGGTCGTGCCCGGGCGCTACTTTCTCGGCGCCGGGACCGGGGACGCCCCGCTGGCCCTGTGCGCCTTCGACCGGGCGCTGCTTTCCGGCGGCGTCGGCAATGTCAATCTCGTTCGGCTTTCCAGCATCCTGCCGCCGCGCTGTCGGAGGGTCGACCCGTTTCCTCTCCCCCAGGGGGCTCTCGTCCCGGTGGCCTACGGGTTCAGGATTTCGGAAACCCCGGGCGAGATCGTCGCGGCGGCCGTGGCCATCGCCTTTCCGACGGACAAGGACCATGCCGCGCTGATCATGGAGCACTCCGGGGCGGGAACCGCCGAGGAAATCGAAGGACGCGTGCGGCGCATGGCCGCTGAGAACATCGAACACCGGGGGCTGCGCGTGGAAAGCGTCCTCAGTCTGTCGATCCAGCACCACGTGGAGCGGGTCGGCTGCGCCTTCGCCTGTGTGGTGCTGATCCCCTAGCGGCCTGTCGAAAAATCCTCGCTGACGGCGTCGCCGGGGCAAACGCAACCCGCAACGGATGCCGACGACGCTTCGGGTTTGCATTGTTCTCGCGCCCGTCGGCGGGTTTTTTGAACCGTCCGCAAAAAACGAATTTTTCAACGGCCTCCCAAGGAGTCTGCAAACATGAACGGACACTTGCGCTGCACCCTGGCCGGCTTGAGCCTGCCCAGCCCGATCGTGGTCGCGTCCTGCCCGGCCGCCGAAAGCGTCGACTTGATCGAGTCCGCCGAGGATCGCGGCGCCGGAGCCGTGGTGTTGAAGTCGCTTTCCGACGGCCCGGAGCCGGCGACGTCGGGAGGGGCCCGCAGGATACGCTACAAGCCGGAACTCGGGATGTTCATGCTGTCCTCGAAGGGCAGGGAATTGCACGGGTTCGAGGGCGCCAGGACCCTGTGCCGCGAAGCGGCGGCCAGGGTGTCCATTCCCCTGATCGCGAGCATCGCCCCCGTGAACCTGCGTGCCGACCCTTGGGAGAAATACGCCGCCGGCATGGTCGAGGCCGGAGCCGCCGCGATCCAGGTCGACGGCTACTACCTGCCTCGCCTGTGGAGCCACCAAGGGACCGCCGACCTGCATCGGTTCCTGGAGGGCTTGGGAAAGGCGGCGGGCGCGCCCGTGTTCATGAAGCTGAACGCCTCCCTGCCCCTGATCTGGGTGGAGGAAGTCAGGGACACGTTGCCCGTGCAGGGGTGGTCGCTGCTCGATTCCGTCCGGGTCGCCCCGCCCCTGGCTGAACCGGACCTGTCGCCGGACTTCGACGGAGTTCGGCGGGTGGGCATGTGTTCCCTGGCCGGACGATGGCTTGCGCCCCTGGCCCTGGAATACACGCGGGTCCTGGCCGGCCGGGGCAAGGCCGTCCTGGGCGGGGGCGGGGTCGTGAACGGCGGGGACGCCATGGATTTCCTGGTCCGCGGCGCGGACGCCGTTCAGGTGGCGACAGCCGTCCTGGTTCACGGAATGGACTGGATCCGGCGTTGCGGCGGGGCGATCGAAGCCCGTCTCGGGGGGCGGGAGCTGTCGTCCTTTTTGGCAAGGCATCGGGGAGGGCTTGTCCGCGGGGAAAAGGGGCTCGGCACGGATACCGTCAGGGCTGTCGCCGTCGTCGATCCACTCCGTTGCACACGATGTGGGCGGTGCCTCCTCCAAACCATGTGCCAGGCTGTCGAAGTGGACCCCGCCGGGCTCCCGCGCATCATCCCGTCCTCCTGCGAGGGCTGCGGATTCTGCCGGGACCTCTGCCCGGTGGGGGCGATCGAAGTTTTCCCCGTCAACCGGCGGGAGGAAAGGAGAACATCATGACCGATATGACCTCGATCCGGAACGATCTGTCCAACGTCATGCGACATATCCATCGTGACAACCGGCGGTCCGGCCAGGCGGTCGTTTCCGGGGGCATGGACCATGGCGGAGCCGCCATCTACTACGAGGAGGCCACCTACGAGGGCCGTCCCTACAACCTGCCCCTGATCATCCTGAAGACGGCGCCTTGCCGCTGGCTCCTGAGCCATGGCGGCTGCACCACCTGCAACTACCAGCAGGTGGCCAGCTTCAAGCCGGTGGACCCGGACCGGGTCCTGGAGCAACTGGACGACGCCCTGCACCGTCTGGGAGGGCCGGGCCGGTATCCGTATCTGCACCTGACGTCCTCGGGGTCTTTTCTGGACCCCCGCGAGATCGGCGACGATCTGCTGGTGCGCCTTTGCGACCGGCTGCACCGCTACGGCGTCGAATTGCTGAGCACCGAGTGTCGGGCCGACCTGCTCGACGACAGCCGCCGGCTGGACCTGTTTAGGCGCGCCTTTCCCGGCCGGATCTCGGTCGGCATCGGCGTGGAGTCGCAAAACGAAGTGGTCCGCAACCTGTGCATGTTCAAGGGGGTGACGAACGCCCAGGTCGAGACGGCCTTTCGGAATCTCAAGGAGCGGGACATGGATTTTCACGCCTATATCCTGCTCGGCAAGCCGTTTCTCACCGAGGGCGAAAATGTGCGGGACGCCCTGGAAACGGTCCGGTTCACCCTGGAGAGGGGGGGCAGCGCCCTGCTCATGCTCGCCAATCTCCAGCCCAACACCCTCACCCACGCGATGTGGCGGGCGGGACGCTACGCGCTGCCCAGCCTCTGGGCTCCGATAGAGGTTCTCGAACGCCTCGATCCGCAGCAGCGGAGCTGGGTTTCCGTCAAGGGGATCGACAAGGCCGTGCCGCAGCCGATGGTCTTTCAGAAAAGTTGCGACGTCTGCACCCCGATCGTGCGCAACGCCTTGGTCGGCTACAACTGGACCATGGACTACCGGATCATCGAGCAGGTCCTGACGTGCTGTCCCTGTCGGGAGGAGTGGAGAAACGCATTGGCCGACGATCCTCGGCCGGTGCCGCAACGCGTGGCGGAAGGCTTGGCTCAACTCAAGGCGCTGTAAGGACAGGAGACACAATCATGAAGTTCAATCTCGGCATCGTTTCGGCCCGGAAGATGATCACGAAAAGCAAGCTCCCCGGGGCGGAATACGTCGTCAATCCGTACATCGGCTGCACGCATGGCTGCGCGTACTGCTATGCCCGCTTCATGGGAAGGTTCACTGGCCACGCCGGTGAGCCGTGGGGGAGCTATCTCGACATCAAGTCCTTTGACTCCGGGCAGTTGCTGAAGGACTTCGCCCGGCTGCCAAAGGGTGTCACGGTTTTTCTGGGCAGCGTCACCGATGCCTACCAGCAGATCGAACGGCGCGAGAAGAAGACCAGGGCCGTCCTGGAACTGGCCGCCCTTCAATCCGTTCAGCTCTCCACCCTGACCAAGTCGGACCTTGTCCTTCGGGACCTGGATCTGTGGCGTCGTCTCAAGGGGGCCTCGGTGGGGTTCAGCTTCAGCATGCTCGACGACGCCTCGGCCAGGCTCTTCGAACGGCGGACCTCCAGGGTGCGCAAGCGGATGGAGGCCATGCGTCGAATGCACGAAGAGGGGATCGACGTCTATGCGTTCATCGGTCCCATCCTGCCGCTGTACACCGACCTGAAGCCCCTCATGACCGAACTGGCGGGGTCCTGCTCCGGGGTCATGGCCGAAGTCCTCAACCTGCGCTGCGGCAACCGGAGCGATCTGGAAGACGCCCTGGCGAGGGAGAATCCTGAGAAGGCCCGACGCTTTTTCGCCCTGGCCCGGGATACGGAGTACTGGATGGAGACGCGGCGGGCGTATGAAGGCCTGTGCAGCGACCTCGGGCTGCAAAACCTCGGGTTCTTCGATCACAGCGGCGCGACGGGGATCAGCCAGTCGGAAGGGCGGCGTCGGCAGTAGGGGAGGGCCTGGCGCTGGACGCGGTGTTCCCGGTGGAGAACATGCAAACGAAGAAGGGGTTAGCCTTTTGGGCTAACCCCTTCATATATTTGGTGGGCCATGTAGGACTCGAACCTACAACCAATGGATTAAGAGTCCACTGCTCTACCAATTGAGCTAATGACCCGTGCCGCGTGGACGTTTCGTCCGACGGGAAGAAAGCGTTTACGCGTGGCCGCTTTGGTTGTCAACAGACGAATTCACTTTTTTTAAAAAAACTTCTCGAAGCGGCCCCGAGGGTTGTGTTTGAAGTTCACGGCGATTGACGCTATCATGACATGTTTCGTCAACCAACACCAAACAGCCTGCGGGCCTCTCGGATAAATCATGAGTTATTTTCTGGGCTTGAGATTTCGCGACAATGGGCAGCTCTACTATTTTGAAGCCGGCCCGTTCGAGCTCAAATGCAGGGCCAAGGTTTTGGTCAAGACCGAGCAGGGCGTCGCCATGGCCCAGGTGGCGGCCGTGCTCGAATCCCCGCCCGCAGGCCTCGAGATGGAAGAGATCAAGCCCATCCTGCGTCCGGCCGACGAGGAAGACCTTGTTCAGCACCGGGAAAATCTCGAACTCGCCCAGGAAGGCCTGCGCTATTGCCGTCAGTGCATTGCCGATCGGGCCCTGGACATGAAGCTCGTGGACGTGGAGATCCTCCACGACCGGTCCAAGATGGTCTTTTATTTCACCGCTCCGGGTCGTATCGACTTTCGGGAGCTGGTCAAGGACCTGGTCAAGGCCTACCGCACCCGCATCGAGCTGCGTCAGATCGGGGTGCGCCACGAGACCCAGATGGTGGGAGCCATAGGCAACTGCGGACAGATGTGCTGCTGCGCCCGGTTTATTCGCAAGTTTCAGCCCGTGACCATCAAAATGGCCAAGGAGCAAAATCTTTTTCTCAATCCGGCCAAGATCTCGGGCATGTGCGGCCGGCTTTTGTGCTGCCTGGCCTATGAGCAGAACTCCTACGAGGAGTTCCAGCGCCGCTGCCCCAAGTTCGGCAAGAAGTACCAGACCACCCAGGGCCCCGTGAAGGTGTTGCGCTCCAACATTTTTCGCGAAACGCTTTCGGTGCTCACCGAAGACGGCGACGAGCGTGAGCTCACCCTGGACGAATGGCGCGCCCTGGCCGGCGAGGTCTGGACTCCCTACATAACCCCGCAGCAGGCCCCCGCGCAGCGCCACGACCGGCAGGAACGCGCCCCCAGGCCTGTCTCCGGGGGCGACCAGGCCGGCCGCAACGGCGAATCCGAGCCGGCCGAAGGCCCGGACGGCGATCCGTCGCGCACCCGCGCCAAACGCAAACGCAAACGCAAGCCCAAGACCCGGCGTCCCGAAGAGGGCGGGGGCGAGGCCAAAGAACAACCCGGAGAGTGAACGTGGAGCGCTTCTACCTGACCACGCCCATCTATTACGTCAACGCCCGGCCCCATCTGGGGCATGCCCATACCACCATCCTGGCCGACGCCATGGTGCGTTTCAACCGGCTGATGGGCCGCGATGCCTGTCTGATAACCGGCACGGACGAGCACGGCGACAAGATCGTCAAGGCCGCCCAGGCCGCGGGCAGCGAACCCAAGGCCTATTGCGACACCATCAGCGCCGCTTTTCGCGCCTTGTGGCCCAAGCTCGAAATCGAACCCGACCGTTTCGTGCGCACCACGGACGAAGCCCACAAACGCAAGGTGCAAACGGCGCTGCAACGGGTGTACGACGCGGGCGATATCTATTTCGGCGAGTACGGCGGCCACTACTGTTTCGGCTGCGAGCGCTTCTATACGGAAAAGGAGCTGGTCAACGGCCTGTGCCCCGACCACCTGACCAAGCCGGAATACATCGCGGAAAAGAACTACTTTTTCCGCATGTCCAAATACCAGGGATGGCTTCTCGACCACATCAAGGCCAACCCCGACTTCGTGCGCCCGGAACAGTACCGCTCCGAGGTGCTGGCCCTCCTGGAAAGCGGGGCCCTGGAAGACCTGTGCATCTCCCGACCCAAGTCCCGCCTGGACTGGGGCGTGGAACTGCCCTTTGACACGAATTACGTCACCTACGTCTGGTTCGACGCGCTGTTGAGCTACCTTTCCGCGCTGGACTGGCCCGACGGCGAGGACACGGCCCGCTACTGGCCCGCCGCCCACCATCTGGTGGCCAAGGACATCCTCAAGCCCCACGCCGTGTTCTGGCCCACCATGCTCAAGGCCATGGGCATGGAGCCCTACCAGGACCTCACCGTGCACGGCTATTGGCTGATCAAGGAAACCAAGATGTCCAAGTCCCTGGGCAACGTGGTGGACCCGCTGGCCATGGCCGAAAAGTACGGTGTGGCCGGGTTCCGGTATTTCCTGCTGCGCGAGATGAGCCTGGGACACGATTCCTCGTTTTCCGAAGAAGCCGTGGCCGGGCGCTTCAACGCGGACCTGGCCAACGATCTGGGCAACCTCTTCAACCGCGCGCTTTCCATGACCCACCGCTATTTCGGCGGCCGCGTCCCGCAGGCCGGACAGGGCGGACCCGACGAGGAGGAACTCATCGGGCTGGCCCGGCAGGCCTGCGAGAACTTCCAGCGCCTCTTCGGCCGCTTCCAGACCGCCCGGGCCCTGGACGCCCTGTGGGAGCTGGTGCGCGGACTCAACAAGTACATCGACACCCAGGCCCCCTGGGCGCTGTACAAGGAAAAGAACTCCTCGCGCCTGGCCACGGTCATGTACACCCTGCTCGAATGCATGCGCAAAGTGGCCGCGCATCTGCTGCCGGTCATGCCTTCGGCCGCGGCGACCATGCTCGAACAATTGGGCGTGTCGTCCAAGCCCGGAGACGTGCGCCTGGACACCGAGGTCGACATCTGGGGCACCCTGGTGGCCGGCGGGGAGGTGAGCGCCGCCTCGACCCTGTTCCCCCGGGTGGAGCTGGCCCCGCAGGAGCCCAAGCCCGCAGCCCAGCCGGACAAGGCCGCCAAGGCCAAGGCCGACACGGAGCGGGAAGCGGCCTCCCCGGGCAAACCCGAGGTGGATTTCGAGGATTTTCAAAAGCTCGACCTCAAGGTGGGCACGGTGGTGGAAGTGGCTCCCGTGCCCAAGGCCGACAAGCTCCTGCTGGTGAGCGTGGACCTGGGCGAGGGCGCGCCTCGCCAGGTGGTGGCCGGAATCGCCGAATTCTGGAAACCCGCCGATCTGGTGGGGCGCCAAGTGGTGGTGGTGGCGAATCTGAAGCCGCGCAAGCTGCGCGGCGTGGTCTCGCGGGGGATGATTCTGGCCGTGCGCCGCGAGGGCGGACTCGAACTGTTGGCCCCGTCGGCCCAGGTGGTTCCGGGCAGCGCGGTCTCGTAAGGAGCTTGCCATGGTCCGGATTGTCAGCTTTCCGAAGCGACCCAGGGTCGCGAACTGGGCGGTCTGGCTGCTGTACCTTGCCGCCTGTCTCGGTATTGTCAAATACGTTCTCTTGATGGGAGCGACTCCAGACGACGCGTCGGTTCCCATTGCGCAGACGTTTCGTCTGGCGTTGGAGCTCGCGGTCTGGCTGCTGTTCACGTTTTTTGCCGGCATCGGCTTCCGGTGGTCCTGCTACGTCATTGTGCTGGTCGTCGGGCTCAACGCCTTCGGAGCCGTTTACGGAGTCGCCAAGGGCTTGATCCCGGCGGATCTGTTTCTCCTGGCGACCAACGCCATGCAGGTCGTGGGGGCGGTGTTGCTCTTCACGCGTCAATCCTCCCAGTGGTTTGCCGCCATGCGGATCGCCCGCAAGGAGCTCAAGGCCAACATGAAGGCCGATCGGATCGAGGAAGCCGGACGCAGGGCCGAACGCAAGGCCCAGACCCGGGAGCTCAAGGAGCGGCAAAAGTCCGAAAAGAACGGAAGCGGAAAGACAAAAGAGTAAAAAGCGGGAGGGCCGTCCGCCATGATGGTCCCTCCCGATCTCCGTGAGCCGGCGCTGTGCGGGACGGCGGGCGCGAGACTCCAGGCCGCGCCGCGAAAGTCGCGCCGGCGAGCGGGCGCGCGAACGGCCCGGGCAAAAGGCCGGGCGTTGCGCGGGTCCGGGCCGGGCCGTGGCCAAAATCCGACCGTTTCGGTTTCTCTTGACCTCGCGGGGGCATCGGGTACACCTGCCCCAGGAGGTCCGTATGCGTATTCACACGTTTGAACACGTGCCGTTCGAAGGCCCTGCCGCCATCGCGGAGTCCGCGGCGAAACATGGGCATCCTTTGGTCCGCACTCGGCTTTTCGCTGGTGATCCTCTCCCCTCGGTCAAGGATTTCGACCTCCTGGTGGTCATGGGCGGTCCCATGGGCGTCCATGACGAACGCCAATACGATTGGCTGGCGGCGGAAAAGCAGTTCCTGCGCCAGGCCATGGCCGCTGGGCGCAGCGTGCTGGGCGTGTGTCTGGGGGCCCAACTCCTGGCCGAAGCCCTGGGCGCGGCCGTGGACAAAAACCCCGAGCGCGAGATCGGCTGGTTGCCCGTGCGCTTGACGCCCTGGGGCAAGAGCTCGCCGGCGTTCGCGGGATTTCCCGAAGCGTTTTCACCCTTTCATTGGCACGGCGACACGTTCGCCATCGCTCGCGGGGCCTCGTGCCTGGCTTCGAGCGAGGCCTGCGCGAACCAGGCCTTTGCCGTGGGGGCCAAGCTGGTGGGATTGCAGTTCCATTTGGAGACCACCACCGAAAGCATGGAATCGCTCATCGCCAACTGCGCGGACGAGCTGGCCCCGGGAGGAGCGTATGTGCAGACCGCCGAGGCCATGCGCGCCAAGACCGAAGCCCTGCCGGCCCTGAACGCCCTGATGGACCGGTTGCTGGTCAACATGGCCCGGGAGATCTGACATGCGCAAGGCCAAGCGGGAAATCAAGGACAAGTCCCTGGTGGAGGCGCTGTTGCGCCGCTGCCGCATTCTTCATCTGGCCCTGTGGGACGGCGAACGTCCCTACGCGGTGACGGTGAACTTCGGCTATGCCGAGGGCGCGGTGTTTTTTCACTGCGCCCCGGAGGGGCGCAAGATCGAGTGCCTGCGCAAAAACGGCTTGGTGAGTTTCCAGGCCGTGGCCGAATACGAGCTGGTGCGACAGGTGAAGGGGTGCGGGTACACCACGCACTACAAGTCGATCAGCGGGTTCGGCACGGCCTGCGAGCTGGCCGATCCGGCCGAGAAGACCGCCGCCCTGAACGTGATCATGGCCCAGCACGAAGGTCCCACCGGCGAGTACCCGCCGGAGGTTCTCGAACGCACGGCCGTGGTGCGCATTGACGTGCGGGAGATGACCGGCAAGTCCAATCCGGCCCCGGAGTAGGGCCAGGGCCGTGCCCGCGAGGCGTCCGTTGCCGGCGTCAGCGCCGAACCAGCGCGGCCACGCATTCCACGTGGGGGGTCTGGGGGAACATGTCCACCGGCGTGACGCTTTCCACGGCGTAGGCCGGGGAGAGCCGGTCCAGGTCCCGGGCCAGCGTGGCCGGATCGCAGGAAACGTAGACGACTTTTCGGGCGCCCGCGGCCGCCAAAAGCGGCGGCGCTTCGGGGTGGAGCCCGGCGCGCGGCGGATCGAGCACGATGAGGTCCGGCCTATCGGGCGGCGCCTTCAGGACGTCCAGGATGTCGCGCGCGTGAAAGCGCGCCAGTTCCAGGCCGTTGCGGGTCGCGTTGGCCGTGGCGTCCTTTACGGCCCGGAGATTTTGTTCGAAACCGTCCACCGAGACGCCGGCCCTGGCCAGGGGCAGGCTCAGGCTGCCCACGCCGCAGTAGAGGTCCCAGGCGGTCATGTTCGGGGCCGGTTGGGCGGCGTGCAACAGGGTTTCGATCAGGCGTTCGGCCCCGCCGGTGTTGGTCTGAAAGAACGATTCGGCCGAGACCTGGAAGGCCAGCCCCCCGAGCGTTTCGACCAGATGGTCCCGGCCCAGGGCCCAGGCGCGGCGTTCGGCCAGGGCGTAGTCCGAGCGGGCCTTGCGCAGGCCCAGGATCACGCCGGACACCACGCCCTTGAAGCGTTGGAGCACCTCGCGTCCGAGGGGGAGCAGGCTGTCCGGCCTGACGTTTCCCGACACGATGAGCTGCACGAGCCACCGGTTTTCGGCCACGCTGTGACGCAACACGGCATGCCGCCACACGCCGCGTCCCGTGCGATGGTCGTAGGCTCCCAGGCCGCTTTGTTGGGCCACGTCGCGCACGGCTTCCAGAATGTCCATGGCCGGGGAGGGCAGGAGCGGGCAGCTGTCCACCTCCACCACCCGGTCGGGGCCGCGTCTGGCCTTGAGTCCCAGCGTGGGACCCGGACCGAAGGCGAACTCCATCTTGTTGCGGTAGCCCAGAGGGGATGGCGAGGGCACGGTCGGGCCGGGTTCGACGGAAAGTCCGCCCAGGCGGCTCAACTGCTCGGCCACGATCTCGCGCTTGAAGGCCAGTTGCGAGGCGTAGAGGGCGTGTTGCCAGGCGCAGCCGCCGCAGAGGCCAAAATGCGGGCAGGGAGGGTCGCACGCGTGGGGGGAGGGGACGAGCACTTCCGCCAATTCGGCCCAGGGGCCGGGGCGAAGAAATTTCGTCTTGCGGGCCAGAATGGTCGATCCGGGCAAAGCGCCCTCCACGAGAAAGACTTGGCCCTGCTTTCGGGCCAGTCCGGCCCCGCCGGCTACCGTTTTTTCGATTTCGAGTTCGACTCTCTGGTCGTTGGACAGGCTCATGGCTCCAGTGTGCCCCGGCGGCCCCGGTCTGGCAAGGGTTGAGGGATTGTCCCGCGTGGTATACGGGAGCGCCGTGGGGGTGAAGATGGCCCGTGCGCCTTTCTTGTTTGTCATCTTGCTTCTGGCCTGCGCCAATGCGGCCTGGGGGCAGCGGGACTGGCAGGTCCGCTCCATTTGCGACATGAGCCGGGTGGGCCTGGACAGGGCCTGCCGCTGCATTTCCGTGGCGTCCGAGGTGGTGATGCTTTTGGCCGACAAGGCCGGCCCGGAAAATGTGGCCCTGGTGGCCGATTTTGTGGACAACCTGCAAAAAAGCGGCGTGAACTGGGAATCGCCCTGCCCGGATGCGCGGCGTTGCCCGGATTCGGCCTACACCATTCGCTACGCTTTTGTTCCCAAAACCGAGGCCGTGGTGTCGCGCCACCGCACCTTTTCGGTTTCCGTATGCCGCGACAACGGCCAGGGAGCGCCCGTGCCGGCATGCGTCTGCCGCAAGACCCTGCTCACCACCCTGCAGGAATTGACCGAACGCGCCCGGAAGGAAGGCGCCATGCTCGCCGTGCTGGACTGCACCGGACAGGACGAGGACCAAAGCGGCGCGGGTCTTTCCCAGAGCATCGAACTCACCTATGCGTTTGTGGACCAACCCGCCGGGGTTCCCGTGGCGGGCGACGATCCGCTGAAAGCGGCGAGCGAGGCGGCGTCCGAGTTGTACGCCGTGTCTCCGGGAGCGCCCGCCCTGGCCCGGACGGGCGAACGGCCTCGCTCCCAGCGGGACCTGGAAGGCTCGGATGCGAAACCGGGCGTTTCCGGCTCGACGCCTCCGGCCGGGCGGATGGTGGTGATGCGGGTGGCCGCGCTGCCCAACGTGGTGCAGGCCGAGACCTTGGCGGATCGGCTTCGCGCCCAGGGCGTGGAGGCCTTTTTCGAGCTGGCCCAGGCCAACGGCCGGGAATTCTACTGGGTGTTGGCCAAAAGTTCGGACCCTCCCCAGGAATTCAAGCGCCGGCTGGCCGCACTGGGCTTTCCCGGCGCGCAGGAGCGGCGCTGAAGTCCGGCGGCCGGACCGGACGCCTTGGCGTTTGGGCGGCCCGCGCCGGGAGCGTCATCGCTTTGCCGTAACGCCTTCGCCGGCGGCTGTTTTCCCGCGTCCTTGCGCTTCGGTCTTGACGCATCAGCGGGGGGCCCGTTGCCGGTCCCTGAACGTTTTCAGAGGCTTGGGGGAGGGACTCCTCGGGTACAGGCGATCCCTTTCCCCCAGGTCTTCACGCGCTTCTTTCTCTTTTTCTTCCCCACAGCTTGGCACCGCGCGCCCCGGGACAGCTCCGAAAGGGCGACGGCGCTTCATCAGCGGGCGAACCTATCCGAAAATGCACAGATACTGAGCCGGCTCGCCGACCACTTCGGCGTCGAAGGACGAATTGCCCGGGATGCGAAAGCTCTGTCCCGCCTTGTACACGCCCCATTCGTCCTCTCCGGCGATGCGGGCGCGCACCGTGCCGGCCGTGATGGCCATGACTTCCGGGTCGCCGGTGTTGAAGGCGTAGGTGCCGGGCAGCATCACGCCGAGCGAGCGGCGTTTTCCCGTGGCGTCCCAGAAGGTGTGGCTCACCACTTTGCCCTCGAAAAAGATGTTGGCCAAAGTCTGTACGGTCACGTTGTCGAAGCGTTCCGCTGGGGTCATGGGGTCTTCTCCGGGGTTATGAAGGTTGGATGGGGACGCGGATCAGCCGCAATGCATGAGCGGCAGGGCTCCCAGTTCGAAACCGCCCGCCTGGGGCCGTCCCAGTTCGAACGTGTGGTCCGCCAGGTCGAAGGGGCCGGCCTCGTCCACCAGCACGGCCCCGGGGGGGAACCGCAGACGAATGCCCTTGGGTTCGAGCACCGTTTCGTCGCACAGGTTGGGAATCATGGCCGGGGCGAAAAGTTGTTTGGACCCGTCGGCAAGGATCACGGCCACCGTGTGCATGGTGGTTGTGAGGGCCAGGAGGCTTCCGTTCGGGGCGAAGGTCAGGGAATTGGTGTCGCCGTGTACGCCGCTGGCTTCGGGGTCGAAGGCCATCATGGCGCCGATGGGGGTCGGCGTCTCCGAGGGCTCGGCCGGTTCGTAGGAAGCCAGTGCGCCGTCTTCGTGGAACGTCATGCCCATGCGGGCCTTGCGCCGGCCCACGGGCGTGTTGATCTCCACGATTTCGCCCGGCCACAGGGTCAGGCCGATGAGGCGTCCGGCCGGCGAGAAGCGTATGCCGACCAGCTTTGCCGTGACCGGTCCGGCCGGGGTGATGAGGCTCACCGGCCCGGCCAGGCTGGTTTCCTCTTCAACCGTCCAGTAGCCTGAAAGCTTGCCGTTCAAGGGAAACAGCCTGTGCAGGCTGCCGTCGGGATGAAACGTGAGCAGCTCGGCTTCCATGGGGCCGAGGGGGGTGGAAACCTTGGTCCGGTTTTCCAGGGCGATGGTGCGGATCGCGCCGCCGCGATGGAAGGTCAGGGGCTCCACTTTGGGGCGGCGCATGTCGTCGGTGGTGTGCTGGGGCGTAAGCGGCCCCAGGGGGGTGTGCACGGTGAAGGGACCGGAGGCGGTCACGCTGGTGACCCCGTCCGACGCGTCGCGCTCCACAAAGGCGAGCGGCCCCAGCCGTCCGTAGGGTGTATCCAAGAAGTCCACGTTCAACCTCCCCTGCGGGCGAGTTTGCCCGAAAAGATGGAAACCAGGCCGCCGAGCATCACATATCCCAGAATCACCTCCGCCAGCACCACCAGCGAGGCCGTGTGGGTGACCGGGGCGATGTCGCCGAACCCCAGGGTCGTGAAGGTGACCCCGCTGAAATAGACCAGGGTGACGAAGGAGAAAGGCAGGCTTTGAAACAGGAAATGCTTCGGCCCCAGACAATAATAAACAAAGGCGAAAAACAGGGCGAAAAACAGCGACCACAGGGCCCATCGCCTGGTGGATCTCCCGCAGTCGGAAAGCGCCCACCAAACCACCATGAGCAGGCGGTGGCGGGGCGAATCGAAATACTCTTCGAGAAAGTCCTGGTCTTGCAGAAAAACCTTGAAGCGCTGGCTTCCGTAACACGACGAGGCGTTGACGCCCTTGACCCGCATGGTGGTGTCGAGCATCAAGTCCTTGAAATACCGTCGCAGCCGGCCGACCCGGAAGCCGATGCGCCGCACCAGGGGGAAAAAGATGCCCGTGTCGTAGCGCACGTTCATGACCTGGGCGCCCGTGAGGTCGGCGCCGGAGAGGTTGGCCCCGCTGAGGTTGGCGTCGGCCAGGTTGGCGTAGGCGAAGGTGGTGTTGGTGAGTTCCGCCCGGATCAGGTTGGCGCAGGTCAGGTTGGCCCGGGAAAACACGGCGTCGTCGGCCAGGGCGCGGGTCAGGGACGCGGCGCGCAGGTCCGCGTGGTGGAGCCGGGCGAAGGAAAGCTTGGCCCGTTTGAGTTCGGCGAAGGCCAAGTTGGCCCGGTCGAGCTTGGTCAGGTTGAGGGAGGCCCGGTTCAGGTTGGCCCGTGACAGGTTGGCCCCGCGCAGGTCGGCCCCGGAGAGGTCGGCGCGGGAAAGGTCCACCGGGACGCGGGGATTTTCCCTGCGCCAGGCGTTCCAGGCTTTCACCCCGCGGGCGAGTATTTCGAGTTGTCCCTTGTCGGCCATGCGTACGTCCTGAACCGGAAACCGTTATCGGGGCGCACGATACGGTCTTGCGACCATAAGGGCAAGGGAGGGCGCTTGTGAAAAGAACCGGGAAACACGGCGCCGACGATTGCTATGCGTTTGACTTGCGGATAAGAAGGCTTTCATGCCGGGAAAGACGATTCTCTTCGTGGCCCAGGCCCACGCAGTCACCGCCTTGTCGGGCCACTTCAAGGAAGCCGGAATCGAGGCGGGCATCGCCGAGTCCCTGGCTGGAGCCTTGGCTTTTGTCAAAAAAACCCGGCCGAGTCTGATTTTTTCCCAGGCCAAGATCGGCGGAGTCTACCAAGCCTCGTCCCTGTTGGCCGCCGGCCGCGAAGAGACCGATTTCCCCCCGGTGGTCGTTTTCACCGCCAGGGGCAACGCCGAGGAAGCCCGCCAACTGCTCGAACAGGGGGCCAAGGACTACTGGCTCGAACCGCTGGACTGGGAAAAGATTCTGGCCGTGCTGCCCGACGACGAGCCCGAAGAAACCCCGCCGACTCCCGCCGTTTCGCCTCCCCCCAAGGGCGTGTCGCCCCCCGCTCCCGCCACGAACGGACGACCGACGCCGGCCGCGCCCGTCCAGGGACAGACCGGCGAGCGCTTCGCCATCATCGGCGCGCATCCGGCCATTTTGCGGGTGTTGGCCCTGGCCAAGCAAGTGGCCAGAAGCCGGGCCACGGTGCTCATTTCCGGCGAGTCCGGCACCGGAAAGGAAATGTTCGCCCGCTACCTGCACGCCCATTCCGACCGGGCGGGCAAGCCGTTCGTGGCGCTCAACTGCGCGGCCCTGCCCGAACACCTGCTCGAAAGCGAGTTGTTCGGGCACGAAAAAGGCGCCTTCACCGGAGCCATTGCCCGCAAGCTGGGCAAGTTCGAGCTGGCCGCCGGGGGCACCATTCTGCTCGACGAAATTTCCGAGATGGACCTGGGGCTCCAGGCCAAGCTTTTGCGCGTGCTGCAAGAGGGCGAGTTCGACCGGGTGGGCGGGGTCGAGACCGTGAAGGTGGACGTGCGCGTTCTGGCCACCACCAACCGTCGCCTCGAACAGTACGTCGAAGAGGGCAAGTTCCGCCAGGACCTGTACTACCGTCTGAACGTCATTCCGCTCAAACTGCCGGCGCTGAGCGAACGCGGACAGGACGTCCTGCGTCTGGCCGGCTACTTTGTGGACAAATACCGCAAGGCCTACGGCCTGCCCAAGCTGGCCTTTTCCGACGAGGCCATCGCGTGGCTCACCTCCTACGACTGGCCGGGCAATGTGCGCGAGCTGCAGAACCTCATGGAACGCGCCGTGCTTCTGGCCGGAGCCGGACCCATCACCAAGGCGCACTTTCTTCTCGAAGGCGAGGAGGCCCCGCTCTACGAGGACATTCCCGAAGAGCCGGCCGTCCTTATGGAGCGCGTCAGTTCGGTCAACGCGGAAGGCCAGGAAGAACAGCCGGGCGACGCCGGTCAGGCCGGACAGGGCCAAGCCGCCTTTCTCGAAGGCGTGGTGCCGCTCGACGTGCTGGAACGCCAGATGATCCTCAAAAGCCTGGACCAAACGTCCGGCAACCGCACGCAGGCCGCCCAACTGCTGGGCATCTCCGTGCGCACCCTTCGCAACAAGCTCAACGAATACCGCCAGTTGGGATTGAACATCCCCTGACGGCCGCAGGGCTCCCGAACGATAAGCAAGGACGACGGGGCCTGACTGACGGATCGTCGGCCAGGGGGCTTTCGCATGCGGAGTCGTTAGCAGCCCGCCCAAAAAGTCTATTCTTGCAGCCTGTTCAAAAAACGTGCTGGCAAGAATTTTTCAATGGGCTGTGTAAGACGCCTTCGGCGGCCAACGGGGCGCGCCCCCTTTGGGATCCCTTTCACCTTCGCGACGTGAGCGGCTGTTTTTTCTTTTTTGCGGCACCCTCGAATCGCTTTGTTTTTCAAAGGGAAAAGCAATCTAGGGCAGGATCGCGAATACCCGGGCGGGAAATCCTGAGCCGTCCTTGGGCTTGGGGAAGGTGACCACGATCAGGGCGCCGGCCTCCGGCGTCTGGTCGAGGTTGGCCAGAAGTTCGATCTGGTAGTGGTTGTTCTTCAGAATGTAGGTTTCCAGCGCGTAATCGTCTTTGGAAGTGGCCAGTCCGGGGTCGGTGTCGGTCGTCTCGTGGCCCGAAGCCGTGATCTTGCGCTCCTCGTAGAGGTAGCGCAGCACCTCCATGCTCCAGCCCGGATAGTGGGCCACGCCCCGGGCGTCCCGGTTCTGCATGGCGTCCCCGTCCGGCCAGCGCTTGGACCAATCGGTTCGCATGGCCACGAACGCGCCTTCGGGAATCGGGCCGTGACGCTTCTCCCAGTCCCTGACGTCGGCCATGGTGACGACGTAGTCCGGGTTCTTGGCCGCGGCTTCGTGCGCGTCGATCACCACAAGGGGCAGGATCATTTCCTTCAGGTCGATCCGGTCCACGGTGCGCAATCCCTGGGCGAAGTGGGCCGGCGGGTCGACATGGGTGCCCCACTGGCCGACATGGGTGTAGGACTGGGCGTAGAAGCCGGCTCCCAGCTTGCCCTTTCCGGGATCGTACCAGTAGAGCGTCTCCCGTTTTTCGTCGGGGAAGCCCTTCCAGTGCGGAATTCCCGGTGAAAAGGCGTGGGTCAGGTCGACGAAACGCTTTTCTTTCAGGACGTTCCAGGCGTCTTCGAGCGTGAGCTTTTCCCCCGCCATGGCGCAAGGGACGAAGGCCATAGCCATCCCTATCGCCAGGACAAGCGGGCCGGCGTGACGCATCGCGCTGTTCATGATCGCCCCCTCCTTCCTGTGCGGCTCGTTTCCGTCGTCTTCGTCCAACAACAGAGCCGGATAAAGTTTTTTTGGGGAAGGAGGGGGGCTCGGGGGGAGGAAACCCCTTGTGTTCACACAAGGGGTTTCCTCCCCCCGTCTTCTTCTTCCCTACAACAACCCCACTTCCCAGTTGAACAGGCCGCCGCGATCCTTTTGCAGGATGCTCTTGGGCAGGGGTTCGCGCATGTGGATGAGGTGCAGGTAGCCGGCCTTGGTCAGCTCGGCCTCTTTGTCGTGCAGGTCGATTTCCCAGTTCGGGTAGATCCAGAAGTTCTGTCCGTAGCGGGTGACCCAGCAGATTTCGCCTTTGGGGCTGGCGATGGGCTCGCAACTCTTGACCTCCTGGGTCATGGTGCGGCTCACGCCCAGGGGCCAGTAGCCGTGGGTGACCACGCCCAGGGGCAGGGGGCTCTTCTTGGGCAGGCCGAGAATCTCCTCGCCTGAAAGCTCGGGGCTCACCACCGCGCCGTCGAAGCCCAGGCTCTTGAGGGCGTCCAGGGCCAGGATGTTGGCGGTGTTGCAGAACGGTCCGGCCCACAATTCCATTTCGCGGCGCTTGCGGCCGAGCAAGGCGGTCTGCCACGGAGCGTTGAGCACGAATTTTTTGCCCCCGCGCTTGAGGATGATTTCCAGGATGTCCTGGAAGTCCTTTTCCTCGTTGGGCCAGACCACCGGGGGCATCCACCACCAGACCATGCCGGCCTTGCCCAGGGGCAGGTGCTGGGTCTTGGTGGCCGAAACCCACACCCCGGCCGCTCCCCGGCTGGGGCCCGAGGGCAACTGCCGCCAGACGTGAATGCTCTCGGTCCTGGCTCCCCGGGGCAGCTTGGCCGGGGCGGGCGCCTTGGGCTCGAAGGACGACTCAATGGAGCCGGGATCGGGCAGCTTGTCCAACTCCTGTTCGAGCGCGCGAACGCGGGTCACCAGCTCGGGCTCGCGCCGGTCGATCAAAAAGGCCAGCATGCCGGCCTTGGGTCGGGTCTTGGCCGCCGGGTTGGGTGGCAGGTCGAAGCGTCCGCCCTTGGGGATGCTCTTGGTCACCCGCACCACCTGGTGTCCGGGTTCGTCCTCGTACCCCACCCGTATCAGGTCCCCGGGGATGAGGATCTCCCGGGGATTGATGAAGTATTTGCGTCCTTCGCGCAGGCTCAGGCGTCCCACCAGGCGTCCCGATCCGGTCTGGGCCGAGGAATCCACCGGGGCCTTGGGTTTCTGGGGCAGAAACCCGTAGTGCGTGGCCGGCCGGCCCAGGGACTGGTCCAGAAAATCCAGCGCGGCCTTCTTGGCGTGGGGATCGTCCGGGGCGTCGCGCAGCACGCGGTAGGCGCTGGTGGTGTAAAAGACGTAGTGGGGGCCTTTCTTGCGGCCTTCGATTTTCCAGGCGGCGATCTGAGGGATGGTGAGAAGCGTCTTGGCCAGAATGTCCAGGGAGAGGTCCTGGCAGGAAAAGTACCGGCTGGACTGCCCCTTGCGGGTGAAAACCCGGCGACACGGCTGCACGCAGCGTCCGCGCAGCCCGCTTTTGCCGCCCAGAAAGCTCGACCAGTAGCAGCGTCCCGACACGTTGTGGCACAGCGCGCCATGCACGAACACTTCCAGGGTCACCCCCTCGGGGCAGGCGGCGGCCATCTGGCGGATTTCGTCCAGGTTGAGCTCGCGCGGCAGCACCACGCGGCTTATGCCCAGCCCGGGCATGAGGGCCAGGGCCGAGGGACTGGAGACGTTGGCCAGGGTGGAAAGATGCAATTCGCCCGCGAACCCGGCCTGCCGGGCCAGGGAAGCCACGGCCATGTCCTGCAGGATGAGGCCGTCGGGGCGCACGTGGCGGGCCAGGCGGTCGATGAGGCGTCCGGCCTTGGGTTCCTCCCCGGGTTTGACCAGGGTGTTCAGGGCCACGTAGACGCGCCGGTCCTTGGCGTGGCCCAGGGCGGTCAGGCGGGAAAGCTCCTGGATGGAGAAGTTGTCGGCCTGCATGCGGGCAGAGAAGTGCTTGAGGCCGCAGTATATGGCGTCGGCTCCGGCGGAAAGCGCGGCCAGAAAGGCGGCTTGGCCTCCGGCCGGCGCGAGGATTTCGGGGGTGTGGGTCATGGAAGAATTGGTAATCTCTCGAACGGGGTTTGAAAAGAGCCGCCCGCAAGGGGCGGCGGCCGGAGCGCGTCATGAAAGCCCGGACGCCCGACATGGGGCGGCGCGGGGGCTGTTTTCAAGTGAGGCCGTCGCGCTCGGGCTTGCCGGTTGGGCGTCCGTGTCCGGAACTTCGAACGGCCGGCCGCGAGCAGCGGGGGGATGTACGCGCAAACGCCCTGTCTGGCAAGCCCCGGCGGCTTGCGCTGGGACGGTTTGCAGGATAGGGGTTTCCTTCAACATTTTGGAGGTGGCCGATGAGCATGCTCAGTGAGAAGATTGCCGATTCCCTGGCCAGAGGTTCCGCGATCCGTAAGATGTTCGAGCTTGGAGCCGAACTCAAGAAAATTCACGGTGCGGACAAGGTGTATGACTTCAGCCTGGGCAATCCCGACCTGCCCCCGCCCCCCGCGGTAGGACAGGCCCTGGCCGAAATCGCCAAGGAAGCCGACAAGCCCTTCAGCGTAGGCTACATGCCCAACGCCGGCTACCCCGACGTGCGCGAAGCCCTCGCCGTCCACGCCGGCAAGGAACAGAGCGTTCCCTACTCCGGACAAGACATCGTGATGACCTGCGGCGCGGCCGGCGGGCTCAACTGCTTCTTTCGCGCCGTGCTCGATCCGGGCGAAGAGGTCATCTGTCCCAGCCCCTATTTCGTCGAATACGGGTTCTACGTGGGCAACCATGGCGGCAAGCTGGTCACCGTGCCTTCCAAGCTGCCCAGCTTCGACCTGGATGTCGACGCCCTCCTGGGAGCGATCAACGAAAAGACCCGGGTGGTGATGATCAACTCGCCCAACAACCCCACGGGTGTGATCTATCCCGAAGCGACCCTGAAAGCCCTGGCCGACGGCCTGATGGCCGAAAACGCCAAGCGCAAACGTCCCATCTATCTGCTCTCCGACGAGCCGTACCGCTTTCTGGCTTACGACGGCGCGGTGGTTCCCTCGCTGCCCAAGCTCTATCCCTTCACGGTTGTGGGCACGTCGTTTTCCAAGAATCTGTCCCTGCCCGGCGAGCGGGTGGGCTACCTGGCCGTGGCTCCGAACATGCCGGACAAGGGCGAACTGGTGGACGGACTGGTGTTCGCCAACCGCACCCTGGGCTTCGTCAACGCCCCGTGCATCGGCCAGCGTCTGATCCAGCGCGTGCTGGGCAGCCAGGTGGACGCCGCGGTCTACGCCGAGCGCCGCGCGGCCATGGCCAAGGTGCTCACCGACGCGGGGTACGAGTTCACCATGCCCCAGGGCGCGTTCTACTTTTTTCCCAAGGCTCCGGGCGGAAACGACGCGGCCTTCGTGGACAAGCTCACGGCCCAGCGCGTGCTGGCCGCTCCCGGCGCGGGCTTCGGCCTGCCGGGCTACTTCCGCCTGGCCTTCTGCGTGGACCGCAAGGTCATCGAAAATTCGGCCGAAGGCTTCAAGAAGGCCAAAGAGGGCTGCTAGAGAGCACGCGAAACAATCAGTGCGCGGCCTTGGCATTGGCCCGGCCCCGCCCCGCCTCGTCCAGTCGGGACTTGACTTGCCCTCCTCCTGTCGATAAGGAGGAGGGCTTTATTTTCAGGGAAGGGTGCCCATGTTCGAAAGCCTGACAGACCGCCTCGACTCGGTATTTAAGAAAATACGCGGCCACGCGCGCCTCGACGAAACCAACGTGCAGGAAGCCCTGCGCGAGGTGCGGTTGGCGCTTTTGGAGGCCGATGTCAACTTCAAGGTGGTCAAGGGCTTCACCGAGCGGGTACGCGAGCGCGCCCTGGGCCAGGACGTGATGAAGTCCCTCACGCCCGGTCAGATGGTGGTCAAGATCGTCCACGAGGAGATCATCAATCTGCTGGGCGGCGAGGCCAAGCCGCTGGACCTGACTTCCAGGCCCCTGGTGGTCATGATGGTGGGCCTGCAAGGTTCGGGCAAGACCACCAGCACCGCCAAGCTGGCCCTGTGGCTGCGGCGCGAACACAAGCGCAAACCCTATCTGGTGCCCGCCGACGTCTACCGCCCGGCGGCCATCGAGCAGTTGCACAAGCTGGCCTCCCAGCTGGATTTTCCGGCCTATCCCTCCACCACGGATATGAAGCCGGAAGACATCTGCAAGGACGCCCTGAACAAGGCCGCCGAAGCCGGCTGCGACGTGGTGATCTTGGACACCGCCGGCCGTCTGCACATCGACGAGCCCCTCATGGATGAACTGGCCGCCATCAAGGCCGGCGTGCATCCGCAAGAGATTCTCTTCGTGGCCGATGCCATGACCGGTCAGGACGCCGTGAACGTGGCCGACAGCTTCAACCAGCGCCTGGACATCTCGGGCGTGGTGCTCACCAAGATGGACGGCGACGCCAGGGGCGGCGCGGCCCTTTCCATCAAGGAAGTCACGGGCAAGCCCGTGAAATTTGTGGGCGTGGGCGAAAAGGCCTCGGAATTCGAGATTTTCCACCCCGACCGGGCGGCTTCCCGCATCCTGGGCATGGGCGACATCCTCTCGCTCATCGAAAAGGCCCAGACCGAATTCGACGCGAGCGAAGCCGAGGAAATGCAGCGCAAGCTGCGCCAGGCCCAGTTCACCCTGGACGATTTTCGCACCCAGATGAAACGGGTGAAGAAACTCGGCTCGTTGGAGTCCATTCTCAAGCTCATTCCGGGTATGGGCAAGCTCACCAAGCAACTGGGCGAAATCCAGATGCCCGACAAGGAGATGGCGCGGCTTGAAGCCATCATCGGCTCCATGACCGTCAAGGAGCGCAAGGACCCCAAGATCATAAACCCCAGCCGCAAGGAGCGCATCGCCAAGGGCTCGGGGACCTCGGTCGGGGACGTCACTTCGCTTTTGAAGAATTTCGAGCAGATGCGTCTCATGATGCAGCGCATGATGGGAGGCGGCAAGATGCCCGCCATGCCGGGTGGGCGCATGCCCATGGGCCTGGGCGGACCGAACATGGCCGGTATGGCCGGCGCCCTGGCCGGAGCCGGCAGGCCAAGCCCCACCAAAAAGAAAAAAGACAAGCGCGAAAAGCGCAAGAAGAAGCGGCGCTAGCGACCGCCACGTCAGGAACACCCGGGCGTCGGGACAGGAAGCGACTTTCCTGCCGCAGCCCAGGCGAACCCTGTTCGCCACAACCAAACGTCATCACCTTCCCCAAGGGAGAACACAACATGGCCATGAAGATCCGTTTGACCCGCATGGGTTCCAAGAAGCGTCCTTTCTATCGCATCGTCGCCGTGGACAGCGCCACCCGTCGCGACGGCCGCGCGCTCGACTACGTGGGCTACTACAACCCCATGGTTCAGCCCGCCGAGGTGAAAGTGGACGCCGAAAAGATCAAGCTCTGGATGGAGCGTGGCGCCAAACCCTCCGACACGGTTCGGGCCCTGCTGAGCAAGATCGGCACGCAGGAGTAGGGACGGGCGGTCCCCGTCGGCCGGTTGGAACACTGCGCCGGCCGCGTTGTTTCGTGAGAGTCGAACCCCGCGTGCGCGAACCGCGCGGCGGGGAGTTGGCTTTCACGTCTTGCGCGTTCGGCGAAAAGTGTCGCCGCCTTGCCGCACGCGGCCCTGGCGCGGAAAACGTGCGGAGTCGGTGAACGATAGCTCGGTGAACGATACCGATGGGCGCGCGGGAAAGGCCGTCAGACCTGGCGGGCGACGTGCGTCCGGTTCAACCCCGAGGGCGCTCCGCCGGGAGGGCCGAACCGAACGTGCGGCGGACGGCGTCTCGCAAGCTCGGCCCCGCAAGCTCGGCCCAGGACGGTTAGCCTCGGGCGGTCCGTCCCGAAAAGTCCGTCCCGAAAGGTCCGCCGCATGCGGCCAGGCCGGGACGGGTGTCGGATCGGCCGGGCGCGGCGTTTCGGCCGGGCGTGACTCGCCGGGCAAGGCCGCGGGAGCGCGTTCGAAGCCCAACCCCTGGCGGACGTTCGCTCGCGCCAAGGAGAAGCGGTGCAGAAGGAACTCATAGAATACGTGGTCAAGGCGTTGGTGGACAGCCCGGACGCCGTGGAAGTCAAGGAAGTCGAAGGCGAGCAGACCTCGGTCATCGAATTGCGCGTGGCCAAGGAGGACCTGGGCAAGGTCATCGGCAAGCAGGGCCGCACGGCTCGGGCCATGCGCACGTTGCTCGGCGCGGCTTCGACCAAGTCGGGCAAGCGCTCGGTTCTGGAAATCCTCGAATAGTCCGGCCGGGGCCCGCGTCATCGGTCGGCGGGCTCGCCGTCGTCGGACGATCCGTTTCGCCACGGCAGGGAAGGAGGGCGCCGAGGTGTCGCCTCATGACAAGTTCGTGGCCATCGGACGGGTGGTCAAGCCGCACGGCGTCAGGGGGGAGCTCTGCGTGGAAAACCACGCCAGCTCCGCGGATCTGTACGCCGTGGGCCGGGTCCTGTGGCTGCGCTTGCCCCAAAAGTCGGGCCAGGGCCTGACCGTGGTCGGTGTGCGCCCCCATCAGGGCAGGCTGCTGGTGACCTTGGAGGGCGTGGCCGATCGCGACCGGGCCGAGTCCCTGCGCGGCGCCGAAGTGCTGGCGGAGGCGGGCGATCTGCCCCCCCCGGGTGAGGACGAAATCTATCTGCACGAGATCGAAGGGTTCGCCGTGGTGCTGGAAAACGGTGACCCCGTGGGCGTGCTGGAGGGCTTTCTGGATCTGCCCGGCCAGGACGTGTGGAGCATCCGCTCCCCTCAGGGCAAGGAGGTCCTGCTTCCGGCCAACGACGAGACCGTGGCCGGCATCGACGTCGAAGCCCGCACCGTGACCGTGACTCCCCCGCCGGGTCTTCTCGACCTGTACCGCTGAACCATCGTGCGTTTTTCCATCGTCACGCTTTTTCCCGAATTTTTCGACTCGCCCCTGTCCTGTGGTCTCATGGGCAAGGCCCGTCAACAGGGTCTGGTGGAGGTCGGGCTGGTCAATCCGCGCGACTTTTCCCTGGACAAGCACCGTTCCGTGGACGACAGACCCTATGGAGGCGGTCCCGGCATGGTCATGAGCCCGGTCCCGCTGGCGGCGGCCCTGCGCTCCATAGAACGGCCCGGACGCATGATGCTTTTGTCGCCGCGCGGGCGTCCCCTGGACCAGCGTCTGGCCCGCGAACTGTGCTCCGCGCGCGAGCTGACCGTGATCTGCGGCCGCTACGAGGGCGTCGACGAACGGCTGCTCGAACTCTTCCCCATCGAGCTGGTGAGCGTGGGCGACTTCGTGCTCTCGGGCGGGGAGGCGGCCTGCCTGTGCCTCATGGAATCCGTGGCCCGGTTGGCCCCCGGGTTCATGGGCAAGGAGGAGTCCGGTGAGGAGGAGAGCTTCAGTCAGGGCCTGCTCGAATACCCGCACTTCACCCGGCCCGAAGTGTTCGAGGGGCTTGCCGTCCCGCCGGTGCTGCTGGGCGGGGATCACGCCAAGGTGGCCTGTTGGCGACGTGAAATGGCCCTGACCCAAACCATGAACCGTCGCCCGGACATCCTGGCCGACGCGTTTCTCACCGGCGCGGATCGGCGTTTTCTGGCCGGGCTGCGTCGCACCAGCCTGGGGCGAAACCTGCATCTGGCCTTGGTTCATGGGCCTGTGCTCAATAAATTCGGTCACAGGGTCACTGTGTCCTTGACCAATTTGGACCTGCACGATATAGCCCGCATTTCCCGGACGTATGGCCTGAGCGGGTATCATGTGGTGACGCCGCTCGCGGACCAGCGTGACCTGGCCGCCACCCTGGTGTCCCACTGGACGCAAGGACCCGGCGGACAGGCCAACCCCGATCGGGCCGAGGCCCTGGGTGTTGTGCGGGTGTGCGCCAGCCTGCAAGAGGCCATCACGACGGTGGCCGAAAGCGCTGGACAAGCCCCGCTGGTGCTGGCCACCAGCGCCAGGCCGGACGGGGGAGTGACCCCCGCCGAGGTACGCCGGACGCTTGAGGAAAAGCCGGTACTGCTGGTTTTCGGCACGGGATCGGGGTTGGCCCCCGAAGCCCTGGCCTTGACCGACGGGCTGGTCGCTCCGGTCAGGCCCTACGGGGCCTACAACCACCTGTCGGTGCGTTCGGCGGCGGCCATACTGGTCGACCGCGTGTTGTCGGATATTTTTTAGCCCCTCCAAGGCGGCTTGAGACAAGGAGATACGGCCATGGACATCATTCGTCAGCTCGAAACCGAACATCTTCGCTTGGATATGCCCAAGTTCAAGGCCGGCGACACGGTGAAGGTGCACTTCCGCATTCTGGAGGGCGAGAAAGAACGCATCCAGGTTTTTCAGGGCGCGGTGCTGCGTTTTCGTCGGGGCACCACCGGCTGCACCTTCACGGTGCGCAAGGTGTCCGACGGCGTGGGCGTGGAGCGCATTTTCCCCATGCACTCGCCGTTTATCGAGCGCGTGGAGGTCATGAGCGAAGGCAAGGTGCGTCGTTCGCGCCTGTACTACCTGCGCAAACTCAAGGGCAAGGCTTCGCGCATCAAGACCAAGAACGCCTGGGGCAACTAGTCCCGCAACGTATTTCGCGCCGTGTCCCCGGCGCGCAAGCCGCTTCGGCGGCGGGGAATTCGTGGGGGAAGGCCTTTGGCGACAGAGGTCTCTCCCCTTTTTTCGTTTGCGCCGGCCGATCTTCGGCGCGGACACGGCGAACAGCCACGCTCGGACCTGGAAGAGGGCCGAAGCGGGTCCTCTTTTCCCTCAGGTGGAATCAAATTGGGCAGAGGAACGTGAGCACGTATCTTTTTCACGGTTTCCCCGCGGCGTTGTCGATCGCCGTCAGGGGCGGTCCGACGTTCGGACGCGCCCCGTTGGGGGCTGCGACGGACGCTGGCCCCTTGGCCTTGCGGGGCGTTTCCCGACTGTTTTCGCGTGCGCCCCGGAGCCGGGGCGTGCCGTGCTTGCGGGAGGGCTCGTGAGCCCCTGCCGGGCGCTCGATCCGGGAACCGCTTCGCTCGCGGACCGGAGGTTCACCGCCGGAGTGGACGAGGCCGGTCGGGGATGCCTGGCCGGGCCGGTGGTGGCCGGGGCGGTGGTCCTGCCCGCGCGTTTCGACCTGCCCGGCCTGGACGACTCGAAAAAGCTCAGCCAGACCAAACGGGAAGTTTTGGAGCCGGCCATCAAGGTCCAGGCCCTGGCCTGGGGCCTGGGTGTGGTTTGGCCGTGGGACATCGACCGCATCAACATCCTTCAGGCCACGTTTCTCGCCATGGCCCGGGCGGTGCGGGCCCTGGGCGCGGTCCCGGCCAAGCTGGTGATCGACGGGAACAAGATCATCCCTTCCCACGTGCTGTCCCTGGAGGGCGTGGCGCAACGCGCCGTGGTGGGGGGGGACGGACTGGTGCCCGCCGTGTCCGCCGCTTCGGTGCTGGCCAAGGTCTTTCGCGACCGACTCATGCGCTCTCTGGATCGCCGCTATCCAGGCTACGGCCTGGCCGGTCACAAGGGCTACGGGGCCAAGGCCCATCTGGCCGCCTTGGCGGCCAAGGGACCGTGCCGGCAGCACCGCCTGACCTTTCGGGGCGTGACGCCCCGGGCCGAGGCCATTCGTCAGGAACGGGCGTGTCTGCCGGGCATCTGACCTTCGGCCGCCAGGGGGAAGACCTGGCCGTGGCCCTGCTGGAGCGTTCGGGGTATCGGGTCGTGGCCCGGAACTGGCGGTGTCCCAGGGGCGAGGTGGACATCATCGCCGCCCACGGCGCGACCTTGGTCTTTGTGGAAGTGAAAAGCCGCGACGGCCGAAGCCTGGGAACCGGGGCCGAAGCCGTGGGCCGGACCAAGCGGGCGCGCCTGGTGCGGGCGGCGGCGCACTACCTGAGCGAAACCGATCAGTGGAGCCGGCCCTGCCGGTTCGACGTGGTGAGCGTGGTGCGACGGGGCCGGGAGCTTTCGGCGCAAGTGCTGGAAAACGCGTTCGAGGCGGAAGAGATCACCCGGGCTTGGCAACCCTGGTGACGGCGCGGCTCAGGCCGTCAGGGGCCCCAGGATGCGCCCCTTGCCGTCGTTTTCGAACACCCCGGTCCAGCCATTGACCGACACCGGGGCGGACGGCGCGGGATTTTGTTCGAACGCAACCTGGGCGGCCTGGACCACGTTTTCGGTCATCAGGCTCTTGGCGGAGGGGGTCACGGAGATGGGCCCCATGGAGTGGGTTGCGTCGACCATAGGTCATGAATAGGCGCGAGATTCGTCCGGGTCAAGCGCGCGGCTTGAAATCCCGGCCTTTGCGTGAAATAGTTCCCAAGAGGACGCGACAGACATGGTTGACGAGACCACGACCCCGGCCACGCTCTGGGTGGTGGCCACGCCTTTGGGCAATGCGGCGGACATGTCCGAGCGGGCCCGGCGTATTCTGGGACGGGTCGCCGTGGTGTTCTGCGAGGACACCCGGCGCGCGGCTCGGCTTTTTGCGTCCCAGGGGTTGCCCCCCGGACGGTTCCTGTCGCTCTACGACCACAACGAGGCCGGACGCATTCCCCAGGCGCTCGACCTGCTTTCCGCAGGGAGCGAAGCCGCGCTCATTTCCGACGCGGGCACGCCGGTGCTCTCCGATCCGGGATATCTGCTGGTGCGGGCCTGCCGCGAGGCGGGGTTCCGGGTGCGCCCGGTTCCGGGGCCGTGCGCGGCGGCGGCCGCGCTCATGGCCAGCGGGCTGGCGGCCCAACCGTTCGCGTTTTTGGGGTTTTTGCCCCGCAAATCCGGCGACATCCGCAAGGCGTTCGAGCGGTTCGCCGGATGCGCGTGCACGCTGGTGTTTTTTGAACGCAAGGACCGTCTGGGCCAAAGCCTGGCCGTGGCGCTCGAAACCCTGGGACCGCGCGAATGCGCCATCGCCCGCGAGATCACCAAGATCCACGAGGAGTTTCGCGTGGGCCGTCTGGAGGATTTCGCCGGCAAGGAGCTCGACCTTCTGGGCGAGATCACCGTGGTGTTGGGGCCGCCCCTGGAAGAGGCCAGGGCCCGCGACGAGGATGTGGATCGGGTGCTGGCCGCGGAACTGGCCGCCGGAGGAAAACCGCGCGAAATGGCCAGGCGCGCGGCCGCTCGTTTGGCCGGACTCGGCGTCAAGGAGGCCTACGAACGCTTGATGGCCCTGCGCCAGGATCAAGACTTACCGGGAGGGCGATGATGAACGGCGAACGCCTGCCTTCGGACTACTGTCTTTGGGATTTGGACGACAACTCCTTCGAAGTGGGCATTCTCGGCACGGGGCCGGGGTTTCGGGCCATGCTCGACATTCTCTTCGACCCCGCCATCGGCGAGTTTTTGCCCCCCTTGCATCTGTGCGCCCTGTCCGAGCCCGGCGTGGAAAAGGAAAAGCTCAACGATCCGCGTATCGTCTCCGTGCCGATTTTCAACACCTACAAGGAAATGCTGGCCGCCCACCCCGAAATCAACCTGCTCATCGAGCTGGCCGGTCAGCGCTACAAGGCGCGCCAGATCGCGTCCTCCCTGCCCGAGTCGGTGGTGTTCATCGATCACACGTCTTCGTTTTTTCTTTGCGCGCTGAGCAAATTCGGCACCATGAGCGCCCGCTGCCGTACCCGTCTCGACAGCCAGCAGGCCCTCATACAGGCTATCGTGGACGAGGTGCCCGAAGACATTATTTTGCTCGACCACATGGGACTGGTGGTGGACTGCAACCGGAGCGTGATGCAGCGAAGCGGCGAGTCCAAACAGACCCTGCTGCGCAAGCCCTGTTGGGAGGTCATGGCCCTGGACGAAAACATGCCGTTTTGCCGTCCCGATTCCATGAGTTGTCCGTTTCACACGGCCTTGAAAACGGGCAAAAAGGCCGAGGCCCTGGAAACGCGGGTCGGCAAGGACGGCCGGCTGCGCTACTTTCGGGTCTACGCCTACCCCATTTACGAGGCCAGCGGATCGGTGGGGCATGTTCTGGTCATGCGTCGCGACATCACCAGCCGTACCGAAGAGGAAAAACGGGCCCAGCAGGACGAAAAAATGGGCGTCGTGGGCAAAATGGGCCAATATCTGGCCCATGAGATCCGAAATCCCCTGTTCGCCATCGGCGGATTCGCCAATTCGCTGCTCAAGTCCTCGCATCTCGACGAGCGTGAGCGGGAAAAGGTGCACATCATCCTGGAAGAGACGGCCAGGCTGGACAGAATCCTCAAGGAAATTCTCGGATTCACCAAACCGTCCGATATCGCTCCCGACCGGGTGAACCCGGCGGCCCTGGCCGCGGAGGCCGTGGAGGCCGTGCGTTCGAGCTTCACGGGAACGGACGTGAGCCTGGTGTTCATTCCCGGAAAGGACTTGCCCTTGTGCCAGGCCGATGCCGACACCCTGAAACGCTGCCTCATCCACCTGGTGCACAACGCCCTGGAGGCCATCGACGGGCCCGGCGAGGTGGAAGTGAGCGCCTTTATGCGGGACGGCTGGCCCATTCTCTGCGTGCGCGATACCGGACGCGGCATGAATTCGCAGGTGCTCGAAAAAATCTTCAGTCCGTTTTTTTCCACCAAAGGCCGGGGAGGGGGATTGGGGCTGGCCATGATCCGCAAGTCCCTGGAAGACTGGGGCGGCACGGTGGAGGTGACCAGTCTGGAAGGCCAGGGCACCACCGTGTGCCTGAAATTGGCCCCCGTTCTGGCAGTTGATGAAGCATCAGCTCAAAATAATTGAATAAAGTCAATACGGAAAAGCGTATCTCCGTGCCATTGACGCGGGCCGGCATTATGCTACCCTATCGATCAATCAAACCAGCCGAGGATATACTCGCCTATGAATGCCGATGGCTCCTCCCTGATCGACCCCCGAAAGCTCCTTGCTCATTTTGAAGGCGACAAAGACCTTTTCGCCGAGGTGGTCGAGGTTTTTACCGCCGAGACCCCCGAGCGATTGGAGAAGTTCCGTGCCGCCATGTCCGAGCGCGACCTTTCCCAGCTCGTGCGCTTGGCCCATTCGCTGAAAGGCGCCAGCGCCACCTTGCAGGCCGAACCGTTGCGCCAAGCCAGCTACCTTCTGGAAACCGCCGCGCGCTCCGGCGAACAGGACGGTTTGGAGGAATTGGTGGTCCGGGTGGCCGACTGCCTGGTGCGTACCTCCGAGGCCATGCGGACAGTGGATATCAACAGTCTGTAACTTTTGGTTTTTTGGGCGTTGGTCTGTCGGATTTCTGTCAAGTGAAAATATCGTAACCGAGAAAAGGGTAATTTTTGTAACCGGAAGCCCTTTTCGCGAGACCGTCGCTTCCAGCCCCTCACAACTCCACGCTTTTTCGATCTGGCATACCGTTTGCTAATGACGCCGAACACGCCACGCGCGGCCAAGCCGCCCAGGCGGATTCAGGCGGCGGACAAGACGCCGCCGCCGGCGTAAACCAAACGAATATGCGGCCAACAGGCCGAAAGGACAAGGCTTCCATGTTCCAGATCGAAGGCGGAAACGCGACCCACGGCATTTTCGAACGCCCCCGGGTACACGGACGTTTTCTGTTCCACGGCGACGCCAAGTTTTTCATCAAGGGCGTGACCTACGGTCCGTTCCCGGAAAACGAAAACGGCGAGCCTCTGCCCGAAGCCGAACGTGTGGCCGAGGACTTCCGCCTCATGCGCGCCATCGGCGTGAACTCCATTCGCGTGTACTACGTGCCGCCCAAGTGGTTTCTCGACACCGCCGCCCGGCACGGTATTCACGTGATGGTGGGGGTGCCCTGGCCGCAGCACCTGTGTTTTCTCGACCAGTGGGAAGTCAAGGAACAGATCAAGGACGCCATGCGCGACGCGGCCAGGGCCTGCTCCGGGCATCCGGCCGTGCTGGCCTACCTGATCGGCAACGAGATCCCCAGCCACATCGTGCGCTGGCACGGGGCCCACAAGGTGGAGAAGTTCTTGGCCAAGCTGGCCAAGATCGTGCGCGAGAACGATCCCGGCGCCCTGGTCACCTACGCCAACTACCCCTCGACCGAGTACCTGAAGCTGCCCTTTTTGGACTTCCTCTCGGTCAACGTCTACCTGCACGACGAGAAGGCGTTTCGCCCCTACGTCAAGCGGTTGCAGAACATCGCCTGCGACATGCCCCTGGTGTTGTCCGAGTTCGGCATGGACTCCATGCGCCACGGCGAACAGGCCCAGGCCGATTTTCTGGACTGGCAGGTGAAGGCCGCCTTCGAAGAGGGTGTCTCCGGCACCATGGTCTTCGCCTGGACCGACGAATGGTACACCGGCGGACACCTTATCGAGGATTGGGCTTTCGGCATGGTGGACGCCGACCGCAAGCCCAAGGCGGCCTACCATGCCGTGGCCAAGGCCTACGGAGGAACCCTGCCGCCCCTGCCGGCCCGGTTGCCCATGATTTCCGTGGTGGTGTGCGCCTACAACGCCCAGTCCACCATGGAAGGCTGCCTGGCCAGCTTCCAGCATGTGGAGTACCCCAACTTCGAAGTGATCGTTGTTGACGACGGCTCCACGGACAAGACCGGAGAAATCTCGGACAAGTACGCGGCCAAGTTCCCCTTCATCCACGTGATTCATCAGCCCAACCTGGGACTGAGCGCCGCGCGCAACGTGGGCATGTACGCCTCCCAGGGCGAGATCGTGGCCTACACCGACTCGGACTGCTACGTGGATCCCCATTGGCTGACCTACATGGCCCAGGCCTTCCAGAACGAGACCTTCGCCGCCGTGGGCGGGCCCAACCTGCCCCCGCCCGAAGACAACCGCACCGCCGCCTGCGTGGCCGTGTCCCCCGGCGCGCCCACCCACGTGCTGCTCACCGACGAGATCGCCGAGCACATCCCGGGTTGCAACATGGCCTACCGCAAGGAACGCCTCATGGAGATCGGCGGCTTCGACGCCACCTATCGCGCGGCCGGCGACGACGTGGACGTGTGCTGGCGGCTCATGGACCAGGGCAACATCATCGGCTTTCACGCCGGCATGATGGTCTGGCACCACCGCCGCAACACCATCCGCGCCTACTTCAAGCAGCAGAAGGGCTACGGCTGCGCCGAAGCCCTGCTCATGCCCAAGCACCAGCACCGCTTCAACATGCTGGGCAACTCCCGCTGGGCCGGGCGCATCTACGGCGACATATCGGGCGTGCTGCTCGGCGCCAGGCCGGTGATCTACCACGGCGTGTTCGGGTCGGGGCTGTTCCAGACCCTGTACGAGCCCAAGGGAAGCCTGCTGGCCTACCTGCCGCTTTCCTTCGAATGGATGGTGTGCTCCGTGGCCATGGCCGCGTTCACCGCGCTCACGCCCTGGGCCGCCATTCCGGCCGCGCTCATGGCCATCACCACCCTGTGCTTCGTGATTCACCGCGCGGCCCAGGCCAAGCTGCCCGCGCGCCACGACACCGTGCTCGCCCGCACGACCATCGCCATCCTGACCCTGTTGCAGCCCTGGTTGCGCGGCAAGGCCCGTTACCAGACGCTCATCGCGCTGCGCCGGGCCGGACGCAAGGGCATCAAGCGCTCCAACATGGCGGTGTTGGGCCTGCCCGAAGAGGCCAACCTGCCTCGCTACGGCCTGTGGTCCAAGATCAAGGACGCCTTCTCGCTGGCCCGCCACGGCGCGACCTTCCATCGCTACTTTTGGAACTCCCGCTCGCTGGAGCGCGAAGAGGTGCTCGACCACATCCTGCGCGTGCTGCGCACCTTGAACGTGACCCACTCCACGGACAACGGGTTCGCCTCTTCCGGCAACGCCCCGTGGGACCTGCGCGTGCAGCCCGGCCTGCTCACCGCCATGCGCCTGCGCGTCACGGTCGAACACCACGGCGGGGAAAAGCGGTTCGTGCGCCTGGCCGGCTCCATTCTGCCCACCCGCGTGGCCATGGGCCTGGTGGGAGCGCTCACTGTCGCGGGTCTGGGCTGCCTGGCCTTCAAGGCCCTGATTCCGGCCGCGTGCCTGGGCGGAGCCGCCGCCTTCACCGCCCTGTGGGTCGCCCGTGAAATGGCCCAGGCCGCGTCGCTGGCCACCAGGCTGTCCCACCACATCGTGGCCTGCAAGCCCGGCTGCTCGCTCCAAGCCCCGGTCGAAGCTGAAACGGCCGAACCCGCCGAGGAAACGTCCGAAGCCGTGGCCGTAAAGACCGCCCCCGCCGCCCGCGACGAGGAAACGGCCGAAGCCGCCCTGGTTCAGGCCCCCGACCAGTCCGCCCAGGCCGAGCCGGTGCGCGCCGCCGTGGAAGCCCCTCTTCAGTAGTAAGTGACATCGCCCACGCTCTAGCGTAAGACCCCGGGCCGGGGAGATTTTCTCCCCGGCCCGGATTGCGGTCAACCCGAACCCCCCCACACCATCATGGCCGTTTTTCTGAAACTCCTCGGATACTTGCGGCCCTACACCCCGCTGTTCCTGCTCTGTCTGGCAATGGTCGGGGTGCAAAGCGCCCTCGAACTGCTCAAGCCCTGGCCCCTCAAGATCGCCGTGGACCAGGTGATAGCCAAGAAGCCCCTGGAATTTTTGGGCTTCACCTTGCCGCCCGAAGTGGTCTCCACCTCCACCGAGCTGCTCATCGTGGCCGTGTCCCTGGTGGCCATCCACTTTCTGGTGGGCTTTGTGCAACTGGCCAACAACTACCTCACCATCCGCATGGGACAGGACATGGTGCAGGATTTTCGCTGCGACCTCTTCGACCACTTGCAGCGCCAGTCCCTGTTGTTCCACCAGACCAGGCCCACGGGGGACCTCATCTTCGGACTCATGAGCAACACCTATTCGGTGCAAACCCTGCTCATGAACGGGGTGTTCTCCACGTTGACCAGCCTGGTGCTGCTGTTCGGCATGCTCGTGGTGCTTCTGGGCGTGGACCCGGTGCTTACGCTCTACGCCATGGGCGTGGTGCCCTTGCTTATCCTGGCCATTTCGGCCGTGAGCAAGAAGATCGGCATGCTGACCTACGAAAGCACCATGAAAGAGTCGCAGGTCTACGCCACGGTGGAGAACATCTTTTCGTCCATCTCCCTGGTGCAGGCCTTCGCCCGCGAGGACGAAGAGCGCAAACGCTTTGTTGACGAGTCCAAGCACAGCTTCGACCGCAAGCTGAGCCTCTATTCGCTCCAGACCGCCTACGGTTGGATCATCGGCGGCATCACCGCCGCGGGAACGGCCTTCGTGCTTTACGTGGGGGCCACCCACGTGCTGGAAGGCAAGCTCTCCACCGGCGAGCTGCTCGTGTTCCTGGGCTACCTGGCCACCCTGTATACGCCGCTCAACAATCTCTCCACCACCATGGCCGCCATCCGGGGATCGCTGGCCCAGGCCAAGCAGGTCATGGACATCATGGACCAGGACCAGTCCATGCCCGAAGCCCCGGACGCCAAACCCCTGGAGATCAAGAACGGCGAGGTGCGCTTCGAGGGCGTGACCTTCGGCTACGATCCCGCGCGCCCGGTGCTCACCAACGTCGACGTGGTGTGCCCCGGCGGCTCCACCGTCGCCGTGGTGGGGCAGACCGGCGCGGGCAAAACCTCGCTCATCAGCCTGTTGCTTCGCTTCTACGACCCCCAGAAGGGCCGCATCGTCATCGACGGGCAGGATCTCAAGAGCGTGACTCTCAAGAGCCTGCGCCAGCAGATCGCCATCGTGCTCCAGGACACCCACCTCTTTCCCATGAGCGTGCATGACAACATCGCCTATGGAAGGAAAAACGCCACCCGCGAAGAGGTGATCGAAGCCGCCAGGCAGGCCAACGCCCACGAGTTCGTCGAGACCATGCCCCAGGGCTACGACACCGTTCTCGACGAACGCGGCTCCAACCTCTCGGGCGGGCAGCGCCAGCGCCTGGCCATTGCCAGGGCGCTCCTCAAGAACGCGCCCCTGCTCATTCTCGACGAGCCCACCTCGGCCCTGGACGCCGGCACCGAGGCCCTCATCATGGAAAGTCTGGACCGGCTCATGCAAAATCGCACCACGTTCGTCATCGCCCACCGCATGTCCATGATGCGCCGGGCCGATCTCATTCTCGTGGTCAAGGACAAGACCATCTCGGAAATGGGCACCTTCCAGGAACTTCTCGACCTGGGCGGGGAATTCGCCCGGCTGCACAGTCTGCAATTCGCTCCCCTCAAGGAACGCCGGCCCAAAACGCCGGAAGTCGAAGGCGCGGCTTAGGGGAAGCGGGAGGAACACGTCGGCGGGCGCGGGTCCGCGCCTGCGGCGTCGGGGAGTTTTTGGGGCGAACGGGGCGATGTCCCCACTGTGGTTTCGACAACGAAACAGGCGGTGAGAGCATGCGCGCGAAACGATTTTCCGTACTCTTGGCTCGCTTGGTCCTGGTCGGGCTGGCGCTTCTATGTCTTGCGGCGGCGGGTTGCGCCGCGCCCAAACATGTGGTGCGGGTGGAGTCCTCGGGCCATCCGGCCAAGGTCGGAGCGAAGTTCCTGGTCGCTCCCGGGGTCATGGACGCCAAGATCGACGATCCCAAGTTCCAGGCCGTGGCCCGGCAGTTGGCCGAGTTTCTGGTGAAAAAGGGCTACGTGCAGGTGACGAGCTACGACCAGGCCGAACTCGTGGTGTACTTGGCCTACGCGGTGAAGGGGTCGGTCCGGCCAGGCCACGCCCCGGGCGGAGGATTTTTCGCTCCGATGGCCGCTCCGTCGAACCTGGAAGCGCAGACGGCCACGGGCCTGCATCTGAGCGCCGAGCACGAAATGCTGACCGCGAGCCCGCTTGGGTCCTCGCCCACGGCGGGATTCATGGGCGGGGGGATGTTCGGCATGGGCCGCGGGGGCATGGGCCCGGAAGTGCGCTACGACCTGTCGTTTCTCATCGAGGCCATGAACTTGGCCAAATACAAAAAGAACGATCCCGACTTCATCCTCTGGCAGGTGCGCGTGGCCACCTCCGGCTTGCCGGAGGACATTCCGCGCGCCATGCCCTACGTGTTGGCCGCCATTTCCGACTACATCGGCAAGAGCGCCTTCCTGACCCTGGAGGTGGACGAGAAGATGAACGTCACCGTCCAGAGAAAACCCCATCCCAAACCGTAATGCCAACGCCATGAAAAAACGCACCGTCATCGTCTCGGGCCTTGCCTGCACCTATCCCCTGGGCGGCGTCGCCTGGGACTACATCCAGTACCTGCACGGGTTTCACAAGCTCGGCCACGACGTCTACTATCTCGAAGACACGGGCGGCTGGGCCTACGATCCGGTGAACGTCACCTTCACCGAGGACTACAGTTATCACGTCCAGTATATCACGGATTACCTGGCCGCCCTGGACCCCGCCCTGGCCAAGCGCTTTTGCGTGCGCGATCCGGGCGACAACTTCCACGGGCTTTCCCGCGAGGCTCTGGCCGACGTGGTCAAGCGGGCCGACGTGGTGTTCAACATCTCCACCACGCTCTGGATGCGCGAGGAGTACCAGTCCATACCGGTCAAGGTGCTCATCGACTCGGACCCCATGTACACGCAGGCCGGCATTCCCGATTATCTGGCCGGCACGGCCACGGAAAAGGACATCAAGAACGTCGAGCACATGAAGTCGCACGACCGGTTCTTCAGCTTCGCGGAGAACTTCGGCCGGGACGACTGCCTGATTCCCAAGGGCGTGTTCGATTGGCGTCCCACCCGCCAACCCATCGTGCTGGACTGCTGGACCCCGCCCCGGCCGCCGGCTTCCCAGGCGTTCACCACCGTGCTCTCCTGGCAGCCCAAGGAGTCCGGCCCCAAGATCGACGGCGTGCAGTACGGCGGCAAGAACATGGAATTCTTGCGCTTCATCGATCTGCCGCAAAAGACCTCCGCCACGCTGGAGTTGGCCCTGGGACAGGGCCGGCCGCCGCGCGAGATGCTGGCCGAAAAGGGCTGGAAGCTGGAGGACGGTTTCGCCAAGTCGTCCACGCCCTGGCTCTACCGCGACTACATCTGGGACAGCTTCGCCGAGTTCAGCATGGCCAAGAACGCCTACGCGGCGTCGAAATCCGGATGGTTTTCCTGCCGTAGCGCCTGCTACCTGGCCGCCGGCCGCCCCTGCGTGGTGCAGGACACCGGGTTTTCGGAGTTCATGCCCACGGGCGAAGGGGTGCTCGCGTTTACGAACGAAGACCAAGCCCTGGCCGGCATCGAAGCCGTGCGCGCCGATTGGGACAAGCACGCCCGGGCCGCGCGTCGTTTCGCCGAGGACTGGTTCGATTCGGACAAGGTGTTGGCCAAGCTGCTGGCCGACGCGTTGGAGTAGCAGCCGGTCGAAAACTCCTCGCTGGCTGCGGTGCTCCAAAAAAGTCAAACCCTCACGGAGGGGAACTACCCTTCGGGCTTGGCTTTTTTTCGCGCCTTGCCAACAAGGTCTTTGAACCGGCTGCAAGAATCGATTTTTTGCGCAGTCTTGTAGGGCGGAAGAAGAATGAGGAAAGGGGAAGGAAGAGGGAAGACGGGGGGAACCTTTTGTGAACAAAAGGTTCCCCCCGGCCCCCCCTCCCAAAAACTTCAAGTTGGGTGAGGTCGGTTTGAAAGCTATTTTTGGGCGAGCCCAAAATACGGGGGACCGGGGGGGAGCTTCCTCTCCCACGGGATGCGGTGCCGGCTTGCCGGCAGCACTGCGCGAAGCGCAGCAGGGAGCAGGGCGGCCTTGCCGCCCGTCGCGGCTTTTGCAAACCCCATCTTTGGGGTTTGCCCTTTCGCTACGGCGCGGAGCCCCTGCTCTTTTTTGGGTTTGTTGCTTCCTGCTTTTGGTCTTTTCGACCGCTCCGGCCCGGGCCGAAGGCTGGTCCACGTTCGAACGGGGCGGGGTGCGCTGGCTGTCCGATCCGTCCGGTCGGCCATTCTATTCCATCGGCGCCGACACGGTGAACGGTTTCAAGAACGACGCCAAGGCCAAGGCCGGCAAGGCCTACTATTGGGGCCGGTATTATCCTTCCCTGGAAGACTGGGGTGCCGACACGCAGAAGCGGCTCGAATCCTGGGGCTTCAACACTCTGGGCGGCTGGTCCGAAGAGTCGAAGGTCATGAGCCTGCCCATCATTCCCGAGACCGATCTGGGCCGCAACTCCCGCCTGCATTGGTTCGACGCCTTCGCGCCGGAGATGGATCAGGTCGCCGTGGACACGGCCCGCCGGATACTCAAGGACCTGCCGCACGGCCCCCGGCTCATCGGCGTGTTCACGGACAACGAGGTGGGCTGGTGGAACGCGCCTCTGTTTTCCTGGCACCTGGCCCAGAACTGGGGGATCTATTCCAAGCGGGTGCTCTGGCGACTGCTCTACGACACCTATCAGGGCCGTTGGGAAGAACTCACACGGGACTTCGTTCCCGGCAAGGACGTGGACGGCTTCGAGTCGCTCAAGGCGTCCGGGGCTTCGCTCAAACTGCGCCCGGGCGGCCACGGCATCAAGGTCATCGGCCGTTTCACCTACCTGGTGGCCAGGCGCTACTACGACGTGGCCTTTCGGGCCGTGCGCAAGGCCGCTCCCGGCGTGCTGGTGGTGGGAGACCGGTTGCCGCTCTACTACTGCCAGGACGCCGTGCTGGCCCAAAAGGGCCTGGTGGACGTGCTTTCCACCAACTACAACGTGGATTGTCCCGACGGCTGGGTGGCCCCGTATTATTTCGAGGGGCTGGCCAAGCTTTCTCCCGCGCCGGTGCTCATTTCGGAATTCTTTTTCGCCGCCAGGGAAAATCGCAGCGGCAACGCCAACAACGGCCACCTCATGCATGTCGACACCCAGGAGCAGCGGGCCAGGGGAGCCGCGGCCGCCATGGCCAACTTCGCGGGCTTTCCCAACGTGGCCGGAACGCACTGGTTCCAGTATACCGACGAGCCCTCGGGGGGCCGAAACGACGGCGAGGACTTCAACATGGGCCTGGTGGACAACGACAACCGGCCCTACGAACTCTTGACCGAGACCCTGGCCAGGCAAAACCCCACCCTGGCCGGCCGGCACGCCTCCAGCCGGTGGGAGTCCGTTCCCCCGGAGAGCGCGCAAATCGTACTCCTGCGCGCCAAGGACAAGAGCCTCGGCGACGGTTCGCTCCTGGACTGGCCGCGCAAGGCCGACACCCGCCTCCTGGGCTTTCACACGCCGTCCCCCTATGTGCCCTTCGGCGACGTCCACCTGGCCTGGGGGCCGGAAGGGCTGTACTTTTTCAACATCGCCGGCAACTACGTGGACTTGAGTCTGCTGGACTATCAGGGGGAGTATCCGCTGTCCGAGACGTACCAGATCCACTTTTACGTGGACGCGGGCGCGGGGGAACGTCACTTCGCCGCGCACCTTTCGCCCCGGCCCCATTCGGTGTGGCCGGGCCGCTTCGAGTTGGTTCCCCAGCTCTGGCGCTATGAGAACGACAAACCCGTGGAACGCCTGGACACGGCCGGACGTCTGCAGGCCCTGGACAAGCCCCTGCCCCACATTCAGGTGGAAGGCCTGCTGTCCTCCGGGCTTCTGGGCGTGGACAAGCTCGAGCCCGGGCAGGTCCTCACGGTGCGCGTTCGGGTGACCAACTTCTACAACGAACTCACCATGACCTGGGATCGCAGGGGACAACCGCGCGAGGTCGTCCTGGGCCGGGCCGTGGATACCGACGGAGCCAATCCATGAGCAAAGAACGCATTCTCGTCACGGGCGGGGCGGGCTACATCGGCTCGCACACCTGCAAGGCCCTGAGCCGGGCCGGTTTCGAGCCCGTCGCCTTCGACAGCCTGGTCTACGGTCACGAGTGGGCGGTGAAGTGGGGGCCGCTGGTCAAGGGCGACATTCTGGACGGCCAGGCCCTGGACGCGGTTTTCGCCGAGTATCGGCCGGTCGCGGTCATGCACTTCGCGGCCTTCGCCTACGTGGGCGAGTCCGTGTCTGACCCGGAAAAGTACTACCGCAACAACGTGGCCGGGACCCTGTCGCTGCTTTCGGCCATGCGCCGGGCCGGGTGCGAAAACATCGTGTTCTCCAGTACTTGCGCTACCTACGGCGTGCCGCAAGAGCTGCCGCTGCGCGAGGATCATCCGCAAAAGCCCATCAATCCCTACGGCTGGACCAAGCTCATGATGGAGCAGACCCTGCGCGACTTCGATCAGGCCTATGCCATCAAGCACGCCAGCCTGCGCTATTTCAACGCCGCCGGGGCCGATCCCGACGGGGAAATCGGCGAGGACCACGACCCCGAGACCCACCTTATTCCCCTGGTGATCTACGCCACCCAGGGCCGGCGCGGCCAGGTGGAGATCTTCGGCACGGACTACGATACCCGCGACGGCACCTGCGTGCGCGACTACATTCATGTCAGCGACCTGGCCCAGGCCCACATCCTGGCCCTGGACTTCCTGCGCCGCAAACGCGAGAGCCTGACCGTGAACCTGGGGACGGGCAACGGCCAGACCGTGCGCGAGGTGATACGCGCCGTGGAAAAGGTTTCGGGCAAGACCACCCCGGTCAAGGAAGGACCGCGCCGTCCCGGGGACCCGCCGGGCCTCTACGCCCGCGCCGACCGGGCCATGGAGCTTCTGGGATGGAAACCGGCCCTGGGCGATATCGAAACCATCGTGTCCACGGCCTGGGCCTGGCACGAGAAGCATCGCTGAGCGCCTTTTCGACCAATCGAACCGGCCTCGGACGCGGCATGCACGCGTCCGAGGCCGGTTTCGCGTTTTCCGAGGGGGGGTGTCCGGTCGGCGCGCGGGGAATTTCCAGCCGAAAAGCGTTCATCCGATTGGAATCCGGGACAGAATGAACATCCCGGAGTGGGGCTGAAGGCTTAGAACGTCCGAGGAGCGCTTCTTGTTTCGGTTGGCCCTTTTCACCGAGGCCAAATATGGGTATTATAAGAAAACAACCCGCAAGGGAGGTTGTATCCGGAGGATCGATCATGCCGAAAAAACCGCCGCTGGAAATACGAGGCGTTCCCCTGGAAGGAATCAGGAACAGGAACGAATGCCGCGTGGCCAAAGTCCTCGAGCGCGTGCTCGACGAAATGGCCGAAGATTTCACTCCGGACCCCCTGGACGTGCAGGATATTTACGCCCTTACGCTCAACCTCCTGCCCTCGCGCTACGCGCAGAGGGCCACCATCATCCTCAAGGAGCCCGTCAAGGAGTGCCATATCGAAACCGCCATACGCCGCGCGATTCGGGTTGTGCGCGAACGGCCCAAGTATTAGAATAAAACCGCGACGACGCGGATAGAGGTTCCGAAGCCATGCGCCCCCTTGCGCCATGGCTTGCCCGATACGTTCACAACTTGTAGGAAGCAGCGCGCTGGTCCTGCGCCGAGCCTCCAGCGGCGAAGCGTCCGGCGTTTCGCGCTCCGGCGACCGAAGCCGCCATCCGGTTTCGCGCCGCTTGGTCGCGCGCTCTCTCCCTCTTAGGGTTCCCCCCATGGCCAACTTTGTTCACTTGCACTGCCACACCGAATATTCCCTGCTCGACGGGGCCATCCGCATCAAGGACCTGGTCAAGCGCGCCGTGGAGTTCGGCTGCCCGGCCGCCGCCATCACCGACCACGGCAACATGCACGGGGCCCTGGTCTTCTATCAGGCCTGCAAGGATGCGGGCATCAAACCCATTCTCGGCTGCGAGGTGTATGTGGCCAAGGGAAGCCGGCGCGAAAAAAACGCCCGCTCCCCGCGCGACGCCGGATACCATCTGGTGCTTCTGGCCCAGAACGAGGTCGGGTTTCGCAACCTGCTCAAGTTGACCAGCGAGGGCTATTTGACGGGGTTTCACTACAAGCCCCGCGTGGACAAGGAGCTTCTGGCCGAACACAACGAGGGCGTCATCGCCCTTTCCGCCTGCCTCAAGGGGGAAATCCACCAGGCCCTGCTCAAGGAAGGCCCGGAAGCCGGACTGGCCATGGCCCGCCGGTACATGGAACTCTTTCCCGACAGGCTCTATCTGGAGCTTCAGGCCAACGACCTGCCCGAACAGGCCGTGCTCAACGCGATGGTGGTCGAACTGGCCGACAAGACCGGCCTGCCCCTGGTGGCCACCAACGACTGCCACTATTTGAACGCCGACGACGCCTCGGCCCACGACGTGCTCCTGTGCATACAGACCCAGGCCCAGGTGGACGATGTCAAGCGCATGCGGTTCACCACCCAGCAGCTCTACTACAAGAGCCCGGACGAGATGGCCCGGGATTTTCCCGAACAGCCCCAGGCCCTGGCCAACACCTGCGCCATAGCCGACCGGGTGGACCTCAAGCTCGATCTCAAGACCTACCATTTTCCGGTCTACGAAGTGGACCCGGGCAAGTCCCTGGACGACGAGATGGCCGAGATGGCCCGCCAGGGCCTCAAGGACCGCCTGGCCAAGCGCGACCTCTCCGAGGCCGAGGCCAAGCGGTACTGGGACCGCCTGGACTACGAACTGGACGTCATCACCAAGATGGGGTTCCCCGGATACTTTCTCATCGTGCAGGACTTCATCAACTGGGCCAAGGGGCACGGCATCCCCGTGGGACCGGGACGCGGCTCGGCGGCCGGGTCCCTGGTGGCCTACAGCCTGCGCATCACCAACCTCGACCCCTTGCCCTACGATCTGCTGTTCGAACGGTTTCTCAACATCGAACGCGTGTCCATGCCCGATATCGACGTGGACTTCTGCGAACGCCGGCGAACGGAAGTGATCCGCTACGTGTCGGAAAAGTACGGTCGCGACTCCGTGGCCCAGATCACCACCTTCGGCACCATGAAGGCCAAGGCCGTGGTGCGCGACGTGGGCCGGGCGCTGGGCATGAGCTTCGCCGAGACCGACCGCATCGCCAAGCTCATCCCCGAAGACCTGAAGATGACCATCGACAAGGCCCTGGCCATGACGCCGGAACTTTCCGCCCTCATGGAGCAGGACCCCAAGATCTCCCGGCTCATCGACGTGTCGCGCCGCCTGGAGGGGTTGTCGCGCCACGCCTCCACCCACGCGGCCGGGGTGGTCATCTCCGACAAGCCCATGACCGAGTATGTGCCGCTCTACCAGGGCAAGAACCAGGAAATCGTCACCCAGTGGGACATGAAACGGGTGGAGAAGGTCGGCCTGGTCAAGTTTGACTTTCTGGGCCTCAAGACCATGACCGTGATCCAGGACGCCCTGGACATCATCCGCGAGATGGGCAAGACCCCGCCCGACCTGGACACCCTGGGCCTGGACGACCCGGCCACCTACGACCTCTTTTGCAAGGGCGACACCGACGGCATCTTCCAGGTGGAGTCCGACGGCATGCGCAAGTACCTGCGCCAGCTCAAGCCCAACTGCTTCGAGGACATCATCGCCATGCTGGCCCTGTACCGTCCGGGACCGCTGGGTTCGGGCATGGTGGAGGAGTTCATCAAGCGCAAGCACGGCCAGGTGGAGGTGTCCTATCCCCACCCGGACCTGGAGGGCGCCCTCAAGCCCACCTACGGGGTTATCGTTTATCAGGAGCAGGTCATGCAGATCGCCCAGGTGCTCTCGGGGTACTCCCTGGGCGAGGGCGACCTCCTGCGCCGGGCCATGGGCAAGAAAAACGCCGAGGAAATGGCCCAGCAGCGGGCCAGGTTCCTCTCCGGGGCCAAAGAGAAGAAGATCCCCGAGACCCAGGCCAACGAAATCTTCGACCTCATGGAGAAGTTCGCCGAGTACGGCTTCAACAAGTCGCACTCGGCGGCCTACGCCCTGATCAGCTACCACACGGCCTATCTGAAGGCCCACTTTCCCGTGGCCTTCATGGCCGCGCTCATCACGTCGGACATTGAAAACCAGGACAAGGTCCTCAAGTACATCGCCGACTGCCAGGACCGCGACATCGAGGTGCTGCCGCCGACAGTCAACTTGTCCATGCGCCACTTCAGCGTCGTGGACGACAGAATTGTCTACGGCCTGGCCGGCATCAAGAACGTGGGCGCGGAAGCCATCAACGAAATCGTGGCCGAGCGGGAAAAAAACGGCCCCTTCGAGAGCTTTTTCAACGTGGCCTGCCGGGTGAACCTGCGCAAGGTGACCAAACGGGTGTTCGAGTACCTGATCAAGGCCGGGGCCATGGACAGCTTCGACGTGCCCCGCGCCGCGCTCGTGGCCAGCATCGACAAGGTGGTGGGCCAGGCCCAGAAGCGCGCCGAAGACAAGGCCCGCGGCCAGTTGTCGCTCATGGCCCTGGCGCCGGTCCCCAAGACCAAGACCAGCGGCGTGGGGCTCTCCTGCGAGGAGGCCCAGGTGCCGGAGTGGAGCCACGAGCAGCTCATGGCCTACGAAAAGGAGGCCCTGGGCTTTTACCTGACCAGCCACCCCCTCAAGGCCTACGTGCGCGACCTGCGCCGCATGGGCGTGCGCGCCCTGCAGGACTGCCGGGGGTTTCCCGCCGGAACCGAGGTCAAGGTGGCCGCCGTCATCACCACCCGCAAGGAGATCATCACCAAGAAGGGCGACCGCATGGCCTTCATGGGCCTGGAGGATATGGGCGGCGAGGCCGAGGGCATCTTTTTCCCCGAGTCGTTTCTCAAACTGCGCGAGGTGATCGCGGGCGACCAGCCCCTGCTTATTACGGCCAAGATCAACGGGTCGCAGCAGGACCAGGCCGAGGGCGAACCCCCGGCCAAGGTCAAGCTCGACGTGCAGGACGCCAAACCCCTGGTGGAGGCCGTGCAGGCGGGCGAGGAGCCCGTGGAGGTGCGGGTGGAGGCCTCGGCCAAACCCTCCCTTGCGGCCCTTGCGGAAATATTTCATAGGTATCCCGGCCAGGCGGACGTGCACCTGCGCCTGTGTTTCGCCCGGGTGGAGTGCCTGGTGGGACTGCCCGAAGAACTGCGGGTCGCTCCCTGCCCGGACTTCTGGCGCGACGTGGACGACTATCTGGCCGGCGTGCCGGAAGCCCAGCCGGCTTAAGTTCGGTTCGTCCGCGCCGGGAAGCCGGAGGCAAGGCCTGCGCCGCAGACGGGAGACGGCTCCGGGAGCCGTTGGCCCGAAAGCGCCGCCCGGCGTCGGAGCACGCGGCCCGGGCGAAGCGGCCGGGCCGCGAGAGCCCCCGCCGCCGGAGCCGACGGCCGGGAACCGCATGCAACAACCCCTTGAAGGAGCGCCATGAACGCCACTCCAGAAGCCAAAACCGTTTCCGCCCGCCAGGGGGGACGCCGGGGCGTCTTCCGGTTGACCATTTGCGGCGAGTTTTCCTCGTCGCACTGCCTGCGAAACTACCAGGGACCGTGCGAGTCCCTGCACGGACACAATTTTCTCGTGGAGGCCGTGTTCGAGGGCGACCGCCTGACCGAAGACACCGAGATGCTCATGGATTTCAAGGAGCTCAAGGCCAAGCTGGGCCAGGTGTTGGACAAGCTCGACCACAAGCACCTCAACGACGTGCCCTATTTCACGCGCCGCAATCCCACGGCCGAGAACCTGGCCCGGTTCATCTACTGGGAGTTGGGGCGGCTGTTGGCCGGCGCTCCCGCCCAGGTGGCCGAGGTCAGCGTGTACGAAAAGCGCACCAGCAAGGCCACCTACTTCGAGGTCTCGTGAGGCTTCTGGTGCAGCGTGTGCGCCAGGGCCGGGTGGATGTGGCCGGGGAGCGCGTCGGGGCCATCGATCAGGGGCTGGTCGTTCTGGTGGGCTTTGGCGCGCACGACGACGCGGACGCGCCCCAACGTCCCTGGTGGAAGGCCATGGCCGACAAGCTGGCGGTCCTGCGTCTGTTTTCCGACGACCAGGGCCGCATGAACCTGAGCGTGGCCGACCGGGGAGGCGGATTGCTCCTGGTGCCGCAGTTCACCCTGTACGCCGACTGCCGCCGTGGCAGGAGGCCGAGTTTTGACGGGGCCGCGCCCGGTCCCGTGGCCAGGATCTTGTTCGACCGCTTCGCGGCCGACATGCGCGCCCGCCTGCCCGGACGAGTGGAGTGCGGCGTGTTCGGAGCCGATATGGACGTCACCCTCACCAACCAGGGGCCGGTCACGGTCCTTCTCGACAGCGCGGACTTTTCACGATGAGCGGCGCAAAAAACGACGTACGCATTCTGGTTGTGGACGATTCGAGCACGGTCCTGCGCCTGCTCGTCTACATTCTGGGCCAATGCTACACCCTGCAAAGCGCCACGGACGGCCTTCAGGCCATCAAGGCCCACGCCCAGTTCAAGCCCGACATCATCATCTTGGACATGAACATGCCCGTGAAGTCGGGCATCGAGGTCATGGAGCACGTGCGCCAGACCGCCCAGGACCACGAGGTGCAAATCATCGTGCTCACGGCGCAGGACAGCATGCCCCTCAAGGCCAAGGCCTTCGCCGCCGGCGCCAACGACTTCCTGGCCAAGCCGTTCGACCGGGAGGAGCTTTTGGCCCGGGTGGGCGCCGCCGCCCGCCAGGTGACGCTCACCCGCCGCCTGCGCATGGCCTACGAGCGCATAAGCCGCGAGATCGACCTGGTGGCCGGCCTGCAACGCCGGCTGTTGCCCGACTGCCAGGCCCCGGCCGGGGACACCGCCGTGGACTGCTTCTATCATCCGTCGGGCCGGGCCAGCGGCGACTACTACGATTTCTTCAACCTTCCGGGCGGCGGCGTGCGGGTGGTGATGGCCGACGTGTCCGGCCACGGGGCCAGGGCCGCCTTCCTCATGGCCGTGGTGCGCACCCTGGTGCGCGTCTCCGAGATCCACTACCTGAGCCTGGCCGAAACCTTCGGCCTGGCCAGCCATCATCTGTTGTCCTCCATCGGCGAGGAGCCGGATTTCGTGAGCATGTTCGGGGCCGATATCGCTCCCGACCTCTCCGAGATCACCTACATTAACGCCGGGCATTGTCCGGCGCTCCTCTGGCAGGGCGGCAAGGTGGAAGTCCTGGAGCCGACGGCCTCGGTGCTCGGGTTTTTCAACCAGAAGCTCAAACCGGTGACCATCGGCGTGGAAAAACCCTCCGAGCTGTTTCTCTATACGGACGGCTGGTACGAGTGGCGCACCCCGTCGGGCGGCATCTACGGGTTGGAGCGCTTCCAGGAACTGGCCCGGGAAATGATGCTCTCCGGGCGTTTCTCCCTGGCCAACCTGCTCGGCGAGCTTTCCGGCGAAGCCCAGGCCGGCCCGGTGTTTCTCGACGACGTCACCGCCCTGCGGGTGACCATCGGCAAGCCGCAGACCAGGGTGTTCAGGGCCGTGTCCTCGCCCGGACGCAGCCGCCAGTTGGCCCGCGAAGTGGTCGCCGCCATCGGCGAATGGGTGTCCGACGAGGACGTGCTGCACGATCTGGACATCATGCTCACCGAGGCCTGCGCCAACATCACCCGCCACGCCTACCAGGGCGGGGAGGGCGACATGGAGGTGCGCTTGACCGTCCGGCCCGGCCAGAGTGTGGAGTTGACCATCGTGGATTGGGGCAAGGGGTTCGAGGGCAAGGTCAATTTCGACAATCCGGGACCCGACTCCGAATGCGGACGTGGCATGTTTCTCATTCGCAAGCTTTCCGACATCTGCCGGATCTATCGGGCGGGTCGGGAAAACGTGCTGCACATCGTCAAGATCATAAGGAAGGAATCGTGGAGAACCTGATCTGGCAGCCTTTCGACGGCGCGCTGCTGTGCCGCTGCAAGGGCGAAATAACCGTGGAGATGACCCAGGGACTCAAACGCGAAGTGGAGTCCGCCCTGGAAAAGAGCGGCCACCGCGCCCTGGTGCTCGACCTTTCGGAAGTCAACTTCATGGACTCCTCGGGCATCGGCTTTCTTGTGGCCTGCAACACCCGCATGCAGAGCATGGGCAAGACCCTGGTGCTGCTACGCCCCAGCCCCCAGGTGGAAAAAACCCTGAATCTCGTGCAACTCATGAGCTATTTTACCGTGGCCAAGACCCCGGAAGAAGCCGCCTCCCTGACGGGACAATAGAGCGATGGCCGGTCCCAGGGTGCTTTTGATCACCAGCCGCTACTTTCTCTGCGGCGAGGTGATGCGCGCCTTCGACCGTTTGGGCGTGGAATACGACTATCTGGACACCGGAGGCGACGAGGTGGCCCTTGACGACCACCTGCCCCGGCTGGTGCGCTCGCTCAAGACCCTGCGTCCGCATTTCGCGCTGACCGTCAACCACCTGGGCGTTGACCACGAAGGCCTGCTCACCGGCCTCTTGTCGCGCATGGACATCCCCCTGGCCTCCTGGTTCGTGGACAACCCCTACCTGGCCTTGGCCATCTACCGGCGTCCGGCGGCCAAGCGCACGGCCATGTTCACCTGGGACGCCGACAATCTGGAACCCCTGCGCCGCAGCGGCTTCACCAACGTCTATTACCTGCCCCTGGCCACGGACGAGCAGCGCTTCGCCCCGGGCCGCCACGAAGGGCGCGACAGGCCCTGGCGGGCCAGAGTGAGCTTCGTGGGCAACTCCATGGTGATCAAGACCGCGTTGCGGCTGGAATACTCCAGACCCACTCCGGGGCTGCTCGGGGCCTTCGCCGAACTGGCCGAGGGCTTCGGCGACCACCCGGCCTGGAGCGTACGCGCCTATCTGGCCGAATACCGCCCGGACCTGACGGAAGAGTTCGCGGCCCTGGGGAATGCGTCCCGGCAACTGGCTTTCGAGACGGCGGTCATCTGGGAATCCACCCGGCGCTACCGCCGGCGCTGCCTTCGGGAGCTTATGCCCTTTTCCCCGCTCATCGTGGGCGACGAGGGGTGGCTGGCCACCTTCCAGGGACACGAAGACGAGTTCACCCGCCTGCCCGAACTGTCCTACTACGAACAGTTGCCGGATTTTTACCCCCTGAGCGACGTGAACTTCAACTGCACCAGTCTCCAGATGAAGGGTGCGGTCAACCAGCGGGTGTTCGACGTGCCGGCCTGCGGGGCCTTTCTGCTGACGGATCGGCGCGCCCAGATGGAGGCCTTGTTCGAGCCCGGAAAGGAAATGGCGGTGTACGACCATCCCGGTGAAATCGTCGATCTGACCCGCCACTACCTGGCCCACCCCGAAGAGCGGACCCGCATGGCCAAGGCCGCCAGACGTCGGGTGCTGGCCGAACACACCTACACCACGCGCATGAGCCAACTGCTGGATGTCATGCGTCGGGATTTTTCCTGACATGGCCGGGCCGGACGGTTCCGGGCATGGGTGTCACGCCCGGCCGCGCTCCGTGTCGGACACCCCGGCCCCGGGGGGCGCGGCGGATGCGACCGGGGCGCCGGCCGGGGAAGGTTCCGCCTTTTCGCGTCGCGGTTCGACCGGGGGCCAGGAAATTCCGTCTGGCGTCTGGCCCGTGGCCGTCCTGCCCGAACCGCTGCGCTCGGGGCTCCTGCACGGCTGCGAGGGGGCCGCGCACATGGCCGAATGCGCTCGCTTGGCCGGTCGCGAGGGGCTTTCGTCCTTGGCCTGGCGATTGGCCGGGTTCGCCTGGTCCTTCGACCCCCTGCGTCCGGCGTTGGCGTCCGATGTGACCGGGGCCGACCCCGTGGGTCACGCCCTGGCCCGGCATGTGCTCAAACATTTTCGGCCGCCGGCCGATCAGGCCTATTATCGGCGCTTGGCTCTGCGCCGGGAGCCGGACAAGATTTTCGCGTACCTGGCCAAACAGCGGGAAAAAGAGCCGGGCAATCCGCATTGGATCGGCCTTTCGCTTTTTCACGCCGCGGCCGAGGAGGACTGGGACTTGGCCCTCTCCCTGGCCGGCGACCTTCCCGAGCCCCTGGCCCTTCTGGTGGGAGCGGGACACGACATGCTGCGCGGCCGGCCCGAAAGCGCCCTGGACGGGTATCGCCGTCTGGCCGGGCTCTGGGAGGCCCCTGGGCTGGACTGGCGCGCCGGACTGGCCCTGGCCGCGCTGGGCGATGCGCGGGGCGCGGTCCGAAGCTTGCGCCGCGAGTTGACGGCCAATCCCTGGAACGTTTCGGCCCTGCTCGTGCTGGCCGATCTGGTGCTTGGTCGCGACCGGGCGCGGGCGTGCCTGCCGGGGAGCGTCTCCATCCTGCTCTACAGTTTTCGCAAGCCCCGCGACCTGCGCCGCACCCTGGAAAGCCTGGCGGTCAGCGACCTGGACCGGGCCGCGGCGACTTGGCGCGTCACCGTGCTCGACAACGGCTCGGGCGACGAGACCGGGCGCGTTCTTTCCGACTTCGCCGAGCGGCTGGGGACCGAGCGGTTTCACGCCGAACGTCTTCCGGTCAACGTGGGCGCTCCGGCCGCGCGCAACTGGCTGGCCTCCTTGCCGCATGTGCGGGCCAGCGACTTCGCCCTGTACCTCGACGACGACGTGGAATTGCCCCGGGACTGGCTTTCGCGGCTGGGCGCGGCCGTGGCCGCCTATCCCCGGGCCGGGGTGTGGGGCTGCCTGGTCAAGGATCACGCCCGGCCCAGTCGGATACAGTCCGCCGACGTGTTTCTTGATCCCCGGCGGGATCCGGAAGACCAGGCGCGTTTTTCTCTTTCTTCGGGTCACCACCAGACCCTGGACCAGGGCCAGTTCGCCCGCGTGCGTCCCTGCGCCACGGTCACCGGCTGCTGTCACCTCTTTCGCACCGCCGAGCTGATTGCCGGCAAGGGCTTCGATCTGCGTTACTCCCCCTCCCAGTACGACGATCTGGACCACGACATCCGGCTGTTGCTCGCCGACAAGCCCCCCGTATTCCAGGGGCACCTGGCCATCGGCCACTTCAAGAGCACCGGCGCGCAGGGACAACCCGGACAGGCCCTTTTCGACCTGGGCGCGGCCAATCAGTACAAGCTTCACCACAGCTATACGCCGGACCAGTTCGCCCGGGCCGCCCGCGTCGCCGACATGGCCGCGCTGAAGGACGGAGCGTGGAAATGGCGGGTGGTCGCGGGGGAAGACGCCGAGGGACGCGGTGAGCGGTGAAGCGGCTCCGGCGCTGGTGTTGCAAATGCAGCGCATGGGCGACATCGTGTTGTCGTTTCCGCTGTTTTTGTGGCTGGCCCGCCACTCGCCCGCCCGGCCCGTTTGGGTGGTGGCCGAACCGGTTTTTTATGAGGAGCTCAAGGGGCTTTCCCCGTCCGTGGTCTACATCCCCTGGACGGCTACGGAACATTTGGAGAGTCGTCCTTACGCCCTGATCGTCAATCTGAGTCATCGCCGCGAGGCGGCGCAGCTCGCCGGAAGGTTGGATGCGCCGAGAAAAATCGGACCCGTGATCGAGCCGGATGGCACGCTTCGGGTGCGCGGCACGGGCCAGCTCTACCGGACCTCGCTCAGCCACAACAACCGGTACAACCGCTTCCACTGGGCCGAACTCAACGCCCTGGACTGCACCGACCCCGGGGTGTACGCGGCCACGCGCTTCGACTCGCCCCGTTGGCCGGACAGACGGGAGAAGTCCGTGGGCCTGTTCCTGGGCGCCAGTCAGGAGAGCAAACGCCCGGACGTTTCGTTTTCCGCGGATCTGGTCTTCGAACTGGAGCGCCGGGGCCTCAAGGTCGCGCTCTTTGGCGGCCCCGCCGACGTGGAACTGGGCCGCGCGGTGGAGCAGGCGACCCGTGGCCGGCCCGTGAACCTGTGCGGCCGGCTCTCCTTGCGTCAGTTCATGGCTGCCGGCCAGACCCTGGATCTGCTCGTCACCCCGGACACCGGCCCCATGCACGTGGCTGCCTGGTCCGGCCTGGCCACGCTCAATCTTTCCATGGGGCCGGTGAGTCCCTGGGAGACCGGACCGTTTCCTGCGGGACATTTCGTGCTGCGCGCCGCCATGTCCTGCCTGGGCTGCTGGCGCTGCCGCTTCGACGCGCCGCGCTGTCGGGAGCGCTTTCGCCCCCGCGACGTGGCCTATCTGGTCTGGCGTCTGCTGGCCACGGGCGGCGACGCCGCGCGGCTGACCGCGCCCAAGGGGACCCGGCTCTTCCGCACCGCCCGCACCCCGGACGGCCTGTACGACCTGGAGCGGATCGGTTCGCCCCGGGTCGACGAGATCCTTTGGGATCGGGGGGGCGCCCCGAAATCCGGCTCGCCCTCCGGTTCGCGAATCGAGCGGACTCCCCGTCCGGGGCCTGACGCGGCGTTGGCCCCGACATCCGGCGCGACGGCGCCGTTGTGGCCCGGTTCGGCTGGCGATGTCCTGGGCGAGTTCTGGCGGTCGGTGTTCGCCGCGCATTTCCGGCTCGTGCCCGGGGACAGGCCGTCTCTGGCCTGGGCCGGGCTGGTTCGGACCCATCCTCGTCTGGCCTTGGCCCTGGCCAGGCATTTGGCCGATTTGGCCAGACGCGTCAGCCTGGCCCGGGCGGCAAGTCCCGTCGATCCCGGGCAAGACTTCTGGCTCGGCGCGGCCCCCCTGGTGCGCCCGCTCGCCGGGTTCATGCACATGCGGGCCCAGAACGCGGACCTGACCCCGAAGGCCTGGACCGAGGCCCTGGGACTGCTGGAAACCGTTCTGGCCGCCTGTTCCTGAGCCTTTCGCCCGCCAAGGCGGCAAATCCTTCCTCAAATACGGCAAGAAAGGCCGTTTGTTCAGGCTGGTACGGCTTTTGTACCAGTCGCGGCGCAGGAGGAAGACCATGCAGATACTTCCCGGTTTGACCGCGACATCCAAGACCCCTCTGCCGGATTATTTTTCCGGCTTGCAAAGTTCGCAAAGCGCCGGAACCCAGTTCGCCGAATTGTTCGCCAAGCGCTATCAGTCCATGCGCCAGACCCTGGCCACGCTTGGCGTGACGGATACCACGGCCTCCGACCTGTCCCAGGATTTGACCGCGCTGCAAAGTCTTAGCGCCTCGTCCGCTTCGTCGTCCGGGACCCAGTCCAGCCAGGCCTCCAAGGTCCTTTCGGACTCCGTTCAGCTCGACGCCATGCAGAACGTGAAGATGACCCAGGAAGATTTTGCCCAATTGCGTCCCAAGCTGGAGCAGGCCGGGATCGACAAGGAAACCTTGGACGACGTGCAGACCAAGGTTTCCAGCCCGGAAGGCATGACCTGGGGACAGTTCGTCTACACCCTGCGCGAGGGCGTTACCGATCAGGTCATGGGCAAGGTGCAGCTCACCGACCAGGACAAGCAGGGCCTGACCGACTTCTTCACCCGCCTGGGCTTTGATTCCGGGCAGGCCAAGAGCATGATGGAGAGCGTGGCCTCCGGCAAGGGCTCTGACGTGTGGAAGCAGGTGAACGCCAAGCTGGCTTCGCTTTCCCCGGACGATACGTTGAGCTTTTCGCCGGACGAGTTGCAGGCCCTGAGCAAGGCCATGCGCCTCACGCCCGAGTCCCAGGCCAAGCTTTCCCCGCTGTTTCAGGCCATGGAGTCGCAAAGCCTCACGGCCAAGGACGTGGCTGAGGCGCTGCGCCTGATGCACGGCGAGCAGAGCAAGCAACTCGACAAGGTGGACCAGGTCATGGGCGGCGTGCGCCAGGCGGTGGGCGATGTGCTCGCCGACTCGGCCGACCGCTACGGCCTGTCCCGAAAGACCGTGGAGAATCAGCTCGACGCCAAGAACCTCGCCACGGGCGGAAACGCCGAAAAGATCAACGCCGCCCAGTCCGCCAACAAGGAAGCGGACAAGGCCGGCGATCCCGGGCAACAGGGACATGGCAACTCCCAGAATCCGCAGAACGCCCGCAACGATCTCGCGGGTTGGAGCGGACAGCGCGGCCAGACCGGGAACGGTTCGGAGCAGCAGAAGTCCGCCCAGGACAAGGCCTGGTCCGATTTCTGGGGCAAGATGCGCACGGAGGAGGGCGGTTCCGTGGGAACCCAGTCCAGCCTGGACAAGGGATCGGCCCTGGGCGGACTTTTCGGCCAGAGCCAGTCCGGCGTCGCCGCCGGCTCCCAGACCCGGGCCGGCCAGGCCGCCACGGATCGGGCCCAGGCCCAGAGCCTTCTCGACCAGGTGGAAAACGGCGTCTTGCGGAACCTGGGCCAGGGAACCAAGCAACTCTCCCTTGAACTCAGTCCCGACAACCTGGGCAAGCTCAATGTGGTGCTCACGGTCAAGGGCAAGGAAGTGCAGGCCGTCATCAAGGCCGAAAGCCCGGAGGCCAGCAAGCTTCTGGCGGAAAATTTGGCCCAGGTGAAGGAAAGCCTGGAGCGCCAGGGGCTCACCGTTTCCAAGCTGGAGGTGCGCACCGGGCTTTCCCAGGAGCAGAACCTGGGCCAGCAATGGAGCGGCGCCGAACAGCACAACCAGGCGCAGGAACGGCGGGACGCCCTGGGACGCATGCGGGTGGGCTCGGCTTTGGGCGGCGTGGGCGAGATTTTGGCCCAGGACGTGCAGAGTCAGGTGAGGACGGCAAGTTCTTCCCAGAGCGGGCTCGATCTCATCGCCTAAGCCGTCCAGGAGAGCGACCATGAGCACCACGTACACGGATTACGCCGGAGTGAGCGCCGGAATCATCGGCAGAGCCGAGACGGAGTTTCAGACGACCACCACCTCGGGCGACTCCAGCCTGGGCAAGGACGACTTTCTGAAGCTTCTCGTCACCCAGCTCCAGGCGCAGGATCCTCTGAGCCCCATGGACGACAAGGAATTCGTGGCCGAGCTCTCCCAGTTTTCGAGTCTTGAACAGCTCACCAACATTTCCACGGGAATAAGCAGCCTGACCACTCTGGGGTCGCAGCAACTGGCCCTGGGCGCGGTGGGATTCATCGGCAAGGACGTCAAGGCCGCCGGCGACAGCCTGACCAAGTCGGGCGGCAAGGTCGGGGCCATGACCTACACGCTGAGCGACGCCGCGAGCAAGGTGAGCGTGAACATCATGGACGCCAACGGCAACATCGTGAGCACCCTGGACCTGGGGGCCAAGGCCGCCGGCGACCAGACCTTTCAGTGGAACGGCAAGAGCTCCAACGGGACGGTCATGCCGGACGGCATCTACAAGGTCGGCATCTCGGCCCAGAAGTCGGACGGCAGTTCCATGCTCGTGTCGAGCAGCGTGACCGGCACCGTGACCGGGGCCGGCAATCAGGACGGAAATTTCGTGCTCAAGCTCTCCGACGGACGCAGCGTAAAGCTCACGGACGTGCAGGAAGTGGTGACATCCGCCACGACGTCGTAGTCGGTCGGCACTCTTTTTGGAGGTGGTTTATGGGTTTGGCGACTTCCATGTGGGCTGGGGTTACGGGCCTTCTGGCGCACGGCGAAAAGATGGGCGTCATTGGCAACAACCTGGCCAACGTCAACACCGTGGGCTTCAAGAGCCAACGCATGGACTTTGAGGACCTGATGTACTCGAGCATCGGCACGGCCCAGGGTATGGGGCAGCTGGGCATGGGCGTTCGGGTCGGAGCCCTGCTTGGCGACTTTACCCAGGGCGGTTTCCAGACCTCCAACGAGAACACCGACCTGGCCATTTCCGGTGACGGTTTCTTCACCGTGAAGAACTTGAGCACCCAGGAAAATTTCTACACCCGGGCGGGCAATTTCCGCTTCGACAAGAACGGCTATCTGGTCGATCCCCACGGAATGGCCCTGCAAGGTTGGCAGGTGGATCAGGCGACCCTGCGCTACGCCAAGGCCCAAGGCCGCATCATCAACCAGGTTCCCACCAAGGGCAGCGTGACCAGCGTGCAGCTCGACTCCCTGGCTCTGGGAGCGCAGGCCACCAACAACTTGACCATGGTCACCAACCTCGATCCCCGGGAGGACTCGCGGTCTTCCGACACCACGGACCCGTTCTTCTCCATGTTCAAGAACTATCGCTACGACCCGAACCACCCGGATAATCCGGCCCTGGCGGAGACGTCGTTCTCGTTCCAGAACACGATCACGGTGTACGACCAGCGCGGCGGCTCCCACGATCTGACGGTCTACTACGACAAGGTCTCGGACGTGAGCGGCAAGGAGTACTGGGAATACATGGTCTGCTGCACCCCCGAGGAAGACGGTCGCGTCTTCAACATCGGCGGCGCGAGCAAGTCCATGAGCTCCAACGCCAAGGCCGGCGTGCTCATGATCGGCTCCCTGTCCTTCAACGACGCGGGCGGCATGGAGAACATCACCTCCTACACCCTGAACGACCTGAGCTACTCCTCCGAAGTGAGCGGGCTCAACAACTGGAGCCTGGCCAAGATATCGAGCTCGGGATACCCGGTGTTCACCGCCAACTTCCGCAGCGTTTCCGGGGCCAGCATCACCACGGCCTCCAATTCCACGAGCATCGCCCTGAACCTTGGCATTCGCAGCGGCAACACCACCTGGAACACCTCCGCCACCACGGCGGACATGCTCGGATTGTCCCACCTGACCGATCCCGCCGCGCTGCAGGGCTTCAATCCCTCGACGCTCAACGTGGCGTCGCTTTCCACCACGAACTACGAGACCTCTTCGTCGCTGCTCTACCAGTCGCAGGACGGCTACCCTCCGGGAACCCTGCAAAGCGTCTCGGTGGATGAGGACGGCGTGCTCACCGGGCGATTCTCCAACGGCCAGGTGCAGGAGCTCTACGTCATCGCCCTGGCGGACTTCGCCAGCCCCTGGGGACTCAAGCGCAACGGCGGCAACCTGTTCAGCGAAACCCGCGATTCGGGAGAAGCCCTGATCGGACGCGCCAAGACCGGACGCCTGGGCTCGGTCAGCGGCAATTCGCTGGAATCGTCCAACGTGGACATGGCCAACGAAATGGTCGAGATGATCCAGACCCAGCGCGGCTTCCAGGCCAACTCCAAGGTCATCACCACCACGGACACCATGTTGTCGGAAATCATCCAGCTCAAGCGGTAGACGCCAAAGGCGACAGAAAAAAGCAAGCGCCGGACGCACAAGCGTCCGGCGCTTTTTTTGTATGCACCGGTTCAGCCGCAAGGCGGCCAGACAGTCGGGTCAGGAGACGTCGCGCTCCTCGTCCAGGGAGAGCAGCTTGGCCTCTTGCAAGGTCTTGGCCTTTCTGGAATTGCCGAGGCGTCTGCGCGGGTTGCCGCACATGCAGCACGAGCAGGGCTTGCGCGTTCCCCCGGACTTCCCGACGGCTCGCGGCGTGCACTCCTCGGGGGAGTACTCCCACCGCTTGAGTTGGCGAAGGCCTAGACGACGACGGCGTTCAACGGCTTGTCTGGAGATCATAATGGTTGTCTCCCGCAATAGGTTGACGTTTTGGCCGAAAAAACGATCTGTCGGAACCGAACTTCTTCGTTTGCACGCGACCTGCATGGCCGCATCGCTGAACGTTCCTGGCTGTGTGTGCACCCTGCCGTTCGCTTTCGCTCTCCGGTTGGAGGTGCGGCGCAGGTGCCATCCGCGAAAGACGGCGAACGCCCGGAGCGTATTCTTTTTTTACGCCCGCCCGGCAGGGATGTCCAGAGGCGGCGTGCAAGGCGAGCGAAGACCAGGCTCAGCGGCGAGGGGCCAGTCCCGGCAGCGGGAGGTTGTCCGCGCGGACCGGGGCCATGAGGTGCGGGCCCTGGTTGGCCACGGCGTTGACCGCCGCGCTGACGGGCCAGGCGGTCATGTCCGGCCAGGGGCGCGAGGCCAGGATGTCGGCCAGTGCGGAGGGGTCGGTCAGGTCGGGGTCCAGCCAGCGGGCGTCGTCTTGCGGGCGGACGAGCACGGGCATGCGGTTGTGAATGGGCGCGACCAGGTCGTTGGCCGGGCAGGTGAGCACGGCCAGACGGGCTTCGGCCTCTCCGTCGGCCGCTCCGAACGACTCGTGGAGGGCGGCCATGGCCAGAAGTTCGCCGTTTTTCGACGTGACGAACCAGGGCCGACGCGCACCGGGCGGGCCGGACCACTCGTAGAAGCCTTGCAGGGGAACCAGGCAGCGGCTGAAGCGCAGGGCGTTGCGAAAGGTCGGCTTTTCCGCGGCGGTTTCGGCCCGGGCGTTGATGAGCGGCGCGGGTTTGGAGCCGGCCCGGCGAAAGCGCGGAACAAGCCCCCAGACGAAAAGGGCCATGCGCCGGCCCAGGTGGTCCTGGAGCACGGCTTCCACAGGCTGGCCCGGGGCTATGTTGTAGCGCTCCGGCGCGTCGGGCGCGGTTTCCAGGTCGAAGCGATGCCGGATGGCGCTTCGGGGAATGGCCAGGGCGAAACGTCCGCACATGGCGTCACCCTACACCGCAACATTTTGTTTGCCAAACGCCCACACCGGGCTTAATCGTAGGGCAGAGAAACTCTTCTTTAAACAAACCCTCCCAAGGAGACGCCGCATGGGCGCTTTTTCCATCTGGCACTGGCTGGTGGTTCTGGCTATCGTTTTGCTGGTCTTCGGTCCCGGACGCCTGGGCAACCTGGGCAAGGACCTGGGCAAGAGCATCAAGGAATTCCGCGAATCCATGAACGAAAAAAACATCACGCCCGACAGGATCGAAGACAAGCCGAACAGCTCCACGGCCCAGGCCAGCGAGACGCACAAGGACAAGGCCTAGCCGGCCGCGTCGTGCTCGGACACACCTTTCAGCATCTGCCTGGGGTCGGCCCCAAACTGGAGGCCGCCCTGTGGCAGGCGGGCGTGCGCCACTGGGACGACTTCCCCCCACAGGGGCCTTCCCGCTTGGGGCCGTCGCGCACGGCCCTGGCCCGTCAGGGGTTGGCCGAATCGGACAGGGCGCTGCGCGCCGAAGACGCGGACTGGTTCGCCGCACGCCTGGGAAGCGCCCAGACGTGGCGGCTTTTTCCCCATTTTCTGCCCGACGCCGGGTACCTCGATATCGAAACCGACGGCCTGCGCGACCCGCAGGTCACCACGGTGGCCTTGTACCACCGGGGGACCGTACGCACCTACGTGTGGGGACAAAGTCTGGACCAGTTGCAGGCCGACCTGGACGCGGTGAAGGTTCTGGTGACCTACAATGGCCGCTGCTTCGACGTGCCGGTGCTGGAAAACGTGCTGGGCCTGTCCCTGCCCAGGGCCCACGTGGACCTGCGTTTCGTGCTGGGAGCCATGGGGGTGCGCGGCGGCCTGAAGGCGTGCGAAAAGCGCTTCGGCCTGGATCGGGGGGACCTGAACGGGGTGGACGGCTACGGGGCCGTGCTGCTCTGGAAGCACTATGAAAACACCGGGGACCCGCGCGCCCTGGAAACCCTGCTCGCCTACAACGTGGCCGACGTGATCGGGTTGGAAGTCTTGCTGGTCCACGCCGTCAACGCCCTTCTGGCCGAAACCCCCTTCGCCGCCGAACTCACCCTGCGCACGCCCCGGCCTGCGGACAATCCCTTTCAACCCCATGCGGACATGGTGGCCGTGGCCAGGGGCGGGGGAGACCGGTTCTTCCGCTAGCCGAACCGCGACGGCGCGGACAACGCGCGCTACGAAGGCGAGCAACCGTTCGTCCCCGTGTATCCGTCGCCCCGGGCGACCGCCGCGCCTGGCCGGCGGGCAAAGAAGTCCTGGAGGGTCAGCGATTGTGCAGCTTTTCGAACTCGGCGAAGGCGTCGCGTTTTTGCTTGTTGCGCGCTTTGACGCCTTCGAGAAGGGCTCCGCGCAGATCTTCAAGGTCTTGGGCCGAATAGCGCGGCGGAGCGGATTTGGCCGTTTCCGCCAGTCCGAAGTCGGCGGGGTTGGGCAGGGAGGCCGACGGAGGCGAGGCGACCGCCTTGGGAGCTTCCGGCCGGACATGGTCTTCCAGCCAGGGAGACTGGACCCGGGGCCGTTCCTCCTGGACCGGGGAGTCCGGCTGGATGGGGGGCAGGGGTTGGATCGGGGCCGCTCCAGAGGCGCGCCAAGTCGCGAGCTCTTCGCGCAACTGTCTGATTTCTTGCAAAATCTCTTTGTTCGTCTCGACAAGTTCCCTGAACAGGGCTTCCATAGGGGCTCCGTGTGGCGTCCCCGCGTCCGGGGCGGGTATTGCCTTTTCAAGGCGTTCGAATAGAGTGCCAAGGCAAGAGCGCAGGTTTCTTGGACGTTCCGGAAAAGCGTCCGGGGGACCCTGCCGCGTTTGAGACTTTATCCGCCCGGCAGAGTGTAACAGGGAACAAGCGCCGTCAAGCCTGTCTTTCGGGGGAAATCATGCTTTTCGCCTTTGGCCCGTATGCAGCTCGTCAGCGTTGAGTTTGCGGTGTTCTTTCTGGCGGCGCTGGCCGCCTGTCGCGCGGCGTGGAGTCGTCCGGGCCTGCGCGTGGCCTGCCTGGTCGCGGCCTCGTACGTGTTCTACGCCAGCATGCATGTGGGCTTCGCCCTGCTGCTCCTGGCCGTGAGCCTGGCGGCCTTTGCCTCGGCGCGCCTCCTGGTCCGGCTTCGCGCCGCCCCGGCTCGGCGGGCCGTGCTGGCGGGGTTTGCGGCCCTGGTCCTGGGCGATCTGTGCTTCTTCAAATACTACGCAATGCTTTACGACCTGGCCGGATCGTACGCGGGCCTGGCCGATCTCGGCTTGGCCCTGCCCGTGGGCATCTCGTTTTTCACTTTTCAGGCCATCGGCATGGTGACGGACGCCTACCGCGACCCGGACGCCAACCGCTGGAGCCTGTCCGACACCCTGGCCTTCATGGCCTTTTTCCCCACCCTGCTTTCCGGGCCCATCCTGCGCGCCGGGGCTTTCATCCCCCAGTTGCGCGCCCCGCGTCCGGCCTGGACGGACGAGGCCCAGGCTTTCTGGCTGGTGGCCCTGGGACTTTTCAAGAAGATCACCTTGTCGAGCTATCTCACGGAACACGTCACCCGTCCCTTTTGGGCCGGGCCGGAGGCGTATTCGAGCGCCGGGGCCGTTTTGGCGGCCGTGGCCTACAGCGTCCAGATTTTTTTGGACTTTTCGGGGTACTCGGACCTGGCCCAGGGCATGGCGGGACTCTTGGGATTTCGGGTCCCGGACAACTTCCGCAGCCCCTACGCAGCCCGCAACCTGCGCCAGTTCTGGCGGGGCTGGCACATCAGCCTCTCCACCTGGCTGCGCGATTACCTCTATGTCCCCTTGGGCGGGAGCCGGGTCGGGCCGCGTCGGCGGATGGCCAACCTCATGGTCACCATGGGCCTGGGCGGGCTGTGGCACGGGGCCGGGTTCAACTATCTCGCGTGGGGGCTTTTGCACGGGGTCGGGCTGTGCGCCACCCATTGGCTGGGACCGAAACGTTCGCCCGTGTCCAGCGCGGCGCGCGCCGGCGTTCGGGGAGCGGTGTGCTGGGCGGCCACGTTCGCTTTCGTCACCCTGGCCTGGGTGTTTTTCGCCGCCCCGGACACCGCCCGGGCCCTCGACGTCTTCCTGCGCATGGCGGAATGCGATTCCCAGGGCCGCTCTCCCGGCGTTTTGGCGGTCTTGTTGTGCGTCGCGGTCCTGGCGGCCCAGGTCCTGAAGCCCGGCCTGTTGCGCCTGCGCCCGAACTGGTTCGCCAGGCTGCCGGACCCGGCCCTGGGCCTGGCCGTGGGGGCCCTGGCGGCCCTGGCCGTGCGGCTGGGACCGGACGGGGTCTTGCCGTTTATTTATTTTTCGTTTTGAGATCGCGTACTTGTTGCGGGTTTGCCGCGAGCCATGCGCCGCGAAGAGTATTTGCTTTTTCTCCTGAAGAGCGCATACGTTTTTGTGGCCGAGGAAGAAGGCGGACCGGTCGTAAGTACCGGAAAGACGAATACGAGAACGTGCTTTCGACAAGGCGGAGCCGATGGATCGACAGGGCGGACGGGTTGTGCTGGCCTACGCCGTGGGGCTGTTGTTCGGGTTGATCGTCATGTTCGACAAGGTCGGACCGTGGCTCGCGTCCGGGATCGAGGAGGACTGGCCCCGCGTGTCCCGATGGGTGGCCTCGGGCGAGCGGCTTCACGACGCCGTGGGGCTCGGGCGCGTCTTGCGCGATTTCGATTGCTCCCTGTCCGGTATTTTTGATCCCGCCTATAAAAACACCTACCGCTGTTCCGAAGCCATGCTGGCCGAGGCCCTGGGCGCGGCCCCGGAGCCGGTCTCGGAGGATGTCGTGGCGTCGCGGGAGGAGGTCTCGCCTCCGCCGGAGGAGGCCGAGGCCGTCCCGGACGAGCCGGCGGCCTCTCCCGACGCTCGGGCGTCCGAAAGCCCGGAACCCGCCGCGCTGGTCGTGCGCGGGCCCGGAAACGTGCTGGTGGTGGGCGACTCTTTGGCCATCGCCCTGGCCGGGCCCTTGGAGCGGGCCTGCAAGGGCTACGAGGGATTGACCGTGGTGGCCCAGGGCAAGGTGGCCAGCGGGCTGCAAAATCCTCGATACTACGATTGGGAAGCGTCCCTGCGCCAGCTCCTGGCCGACTCTTCCCCGGTGCTTGTGGTGGTGATGATGGGGGCCAACGACGCCAAGTACCTGACGCTTGATCCCGAAGCGCCGGAGCCGACGGCCCTGGACGACCGACGGGCCGGAATCTACAAGCGACGGTTGGACACGTTTTTGCGCCTGTTGTCGGCAAAGGCCGTTCCCGCCTGTTGGGTTGGGCTTCCGGTCATGGGGGACCCCGAACTTTCGGACAAGAGCCGTGCCCTGAACGCCCTGGCCCGCCAGGCCTGCCTGGAGCGGCCCAACGTGCGTTACCTGGACACTTGGCCCCTGCTGGCCGACTCCGAGGGGCGCTACGTCCACTATCTGGTCAACCCGAAAGGACAACGGGTGCGCGTGCGCGAGGGCGACAAGATTCATTTTTCCGCGGCGGGTGGCGAAGTCATCGTCCGTCGCCTTTTTACGGATTCGGGCCTGATCCGGGGGCTCAAGCACAAGGACGACAGAAACGTGGCCGAAGAGGGATCGCGCCAACCCCGGTCGCCCGCCCTGTGAGGCGCGGCCCGGCCTTGACGGCAAGGGCGTTTGAGGCGAAACCGAAAGCGCCATGACGCGCGTTCACTCCTCCCTGTTTCTGATGGTCGCCCTGGTCGGCTTCGGCCTGCTCTGCGGTTGCGGCCCAAGGCGTCCCTCGGCGCCGAACGGCACCGTCACGGCCGGGGCGGATCGGTCCGCCCGTCCGACCGTGAGCGACGCGGCCGGGCTCGCTCCCAAGGGCTTGTTCGTTTCCCGAGGGGCGAAACAACGGGCCTCGTCGCTGCTTGTGGCCGGGGACTCGCTTTCCATCGGCCTGGGCGAGCAGCTCGAACGCACGCTGGGGCAGGAACCGGGCCTGCGCTTCAGACGTCTGGGGCGGGTTTCTTCGGGGTTGGCCCGGCCGGACTTTTTCGACTGGGAGGCCACCATGACCGCCCTGGTCGAGCGCATGCATCCCGACGTGGCGCTCATCATGCTGGGAACCAACGACAGCAAGCTCCTGCGCACGGAAGACGGCTCGCAACTGTCGGCCGCGTTCGGCTCGCCGGAGTGGGACCGGGCCTACGCGGCCTGGGTGGAGCGCATCCTTGCCATCTGCCGCGCGGCCAACCCCGGCGTGATCATTTTCTGGGTGGGATCTCCGGTGATGGCCGATCCGGGACTCAGCCGCGAACTCAAGCATGTCAACGCGGTCATTTCCAGGGTTGTGGCCGCCCATGGCGACTGCTACTTTCTGGACACCTGGGAGCTGTTTTCCGGCCCCGACCGGCGATACGTCTCGGCCAAACCCGACCTGGCCGACGGATCGACCCTGCGCGCCCGCGACGGGGTGCACCTGACCCAGGCGGGAGCCCAGGCCCTGGCCGAATTTTGTCGCTGGGCCATGGAAAGCCGGGTGCGCTGGACCACGCTTCAGGGTCGGCGCGCCGTATTCGGCTTCGGATTGGCCGACGCATCGTGAACAACCGCCCGTTTGGGCGAAGGGGTAAAGCATGTGGCGTAGCATCCTCGTGGCGGCGCTGACCGTGGCGCTTTTCGCCGTTTCGGCGCAAGCCAGGCTCATCAAGGAAATGGAAGTCACCCGCACCGGCAAGCTGACGAGCTCCGGTGAACAGTCCGGCGGCGGATACACGCTGGTGCTCGATAACAACAAGACCATCGCCCTGGGCGACAAGGAAAGCTTTGGCCCGGCCACGCGCCAGGTGCTCGACCAGGCGGCGGCCCAGAAGCTTTCCGTCGAGATCACCGGCCATTTGCTCATCTTCAACGACCAGTCCCCGGTGTTCGCCCTGCCGCTCAAGAAGATCGACGTGAAAGGCTTCAAGCCCCAGGATCAGGCCTCGCCCGCGCAGAAGGAGCAGGCCGCCGCCCCGGCGGAGAAGGGCGATCCCGGCCCCTTCAAGGAAGCCTTCCTCAAGGGAAGCAAACGCATCAACCTGGGCCTGGCGTTGGAAGGCTACGCCTATTTCATTTCCAAGACCTGGAAGGTGACCGAACCGGGCAAGACGGCCGAATTCCGGGGCGAGATCAACATCGACGACTATTCCTCCCGCGACAGCAAATATTTTTCGCGGCTGAAGTCCAAGGACATGCGCGACATTTTCCGCTCGCTTACCTTCGTGGCCAACCTGAACCTGACCGGCAACGGCCAGGCCACGAGTTCCGACCCCTACGTGGAGGCCGTCTATCTGGACGGCGCCAAGGACAAGCTCATCTGGAAGGATCCGCCCAACTACTATTGGGATCGCATCGCGGCCAATCGGAAGATCAAGATTGATTATTTTCTCAACAAGGCGGCACAAAATCCCAAGTACGGCAAGGAGGCGTCCAACTGATGCGGGGTGCGGGCATGACGCGCAGAAATGACACGCGGGTCGCCATGGTGCGCCGGCGCGACGCGCTGGCTCTGGGCGGGGTTCTTCTGCTGCTGGGCCTGTTCCTGGGCTGGCAGGGAGCCATTCTGGCCGTCAATCAGGACGCGCTTCACTCGGGACGGGGCGGGCAGAGCGCGGCGCTGCCGCAAACGCCCTCCGACGCCGACCCCATGGGGCGCATGATGGGACAGGCCAAGCAACTTGAGGAAAAGGCCGCCAAAAATCCCGGCGACTATACGACGTGGGTTGCCTTGGGCAATCTGTATTTCGACACCGACATGCATCGGAAGTCCATTGAAGCCTATGAAAAAGCCCTGGCCATTCGCCCCGACCTTGCCGACGTCTGGACGGACCTCGGCGTCATGTACCGGGCCGAGCACGAACACGACCGGGCCGTTCAGAGCTTCGACAAGGCCCTGGGCCTCAATCCCCGCCATCAGGTGGCCCTGCTCAACAAGGGCGTGGTGCTGCTCTTCGACCTGGGCGACAAGGACGCGGCGCGTCAGGCGTTTACGGCTCTGTTGGCCGTGAACCCGGCGGCCAAGACCCCGGACGGCAAGAAGGTCTCCGACCTGGTGGAGCAGTTGTCCGGCAAACAGGGAAAGTAGGGCGGTCGGGGGAAAAGTTTTTCGGCCAGCGTGTCGTCCCCTGGCGACTGGTCGCGGTTCTCCCCGGAGTTTCCGACAAACGAAAGGCGGCGCTCCCCCTGGAGAGCGCCGCCTTGTTTCTTTTGTGGGCGACTCTTGCGCCGCGTTCTTGAAAACGTGGTGTCTTCAAGGGATACGCGCAATCCCTTCAGGGCGTTGTCCGCGAAGCGTTCGGGCGCGCCGCGTGGGCGTCGCGCGAGGTTCCGGCGCCTTTCCTGGTCGCGATCTCATTCAAAAAGGCCACGGCCGTGGGAAGAAAACGCATGGTGATCTGGCGCGCGCCTTCGGCGTTGGGATGCAGTCCGTCGGGAAGACAGAGACTGCGCTGTCCGACCACGCCTTCCAGGAAGAAGGGGTAGAAGAGCAGCTTGTGCCTGACCGCCAGGCGCTCGAAGGCCGCGGCGCATTCGGTTCCGTAGACCGGGTCCATGCCCGGCACGGTCCTGACCCCGGTGAGGACCACGGGAATGCCCTTGCGCTCGCAGGCCGAAATGATGGCTTCCAGGTTGGCCTCGATTTCGGCCGGGTCCAGTCCCATGAGGCTGTCGTTTGTCCCGAGTTCCAGGATCACGCCGTCGGGCTGGCAGCCGATGACCGGAGACAGGCGGGCCAGCCCCCCGCCGGTGGTGTCGCCGGAAACGCCGAAATTGATGATTTCCACCTCGTGCCCCAGGGCTTTCAGCTCTCGCTGGAGCACCACGGGAAAGGCGTCCTGTTCCCTGAGCATCCAGCCGGCCGTCAGGCTGTCGCCCAAAGCGGCCAAGCGCACGGGCTTGGCTTGGGCCTGTTCGTTCATGCCGGTTCCTCCCGGTAAAAGAAAAAGAAATACGGCGGCCAGAACCACCGTCAGACGCAAGCGCACGTTGCCATCCATGATGAACTCATGCAAGTAAGCCCCCGGGAATTCGGGCGCGGCCGCCGGGGCGTCACGCTACGCGCCGCCCGGATCGACCGGTGACGGACGACGCGGGCGAACCCGCGTCGCTCATACATCGTACAAAGTCCGGCCGGGCCGGTCAACGCGCGCAGCGCGCCCGAAGGCGCGGACCCCGCGCCTTTCCGCCAACGATACGCCAAACCGGCCCAACGTCCCTTTCGGACGCGTCGGCCAAGGAGACGCATGACTACAAGCGAACTGGAATCCTCCGACCGGTCCGATCCGGTCGTCATTCACACGGACGGGGCCTGCCTGGGCAACCCCGGTCCCGGGGGGTACGGGGCGATTTTGTCCTGGCAGGATCACGAAAAGGAACTTTCGCACGGCTACAAGCTCACCACCAACAACCGCATGGAAATTCTGGCGGTCATCGCCGGACTGGAAAGCCTGAAAGGGACGCGCCAGGTGGAAGTGGTGACCGACTCCATGTACGTGCGCGACGCCATCGAAAAACGCTGGCTGGCCAAGTGGAAAAAGAACGGCTGGAAAACCGCCGACCGAAAAGACGTGAAGAACAAGGACCTCTGGACTCGCCTGGACGGCCTGCTCTCGCGCCATAAGGTGAAGCTCACTTGGGTGCGCGGGCACAACGGCCATCCCATGAACGAACGCTGCGACCGACTGGCCCGGAGCGCGGCCCAAGGCCCCGGACTGGAGCCCGACACCGGCTACCCGGCCGGTTGATGTCGAGGCCGGACGCCCCGAAGTTCCGGGCGTCCGGCCTTGGACCGGGTCGGACGTTTTTCCCGCCTCGCTTTTCCTTCGCCGCCCCCTTGCGTCGTGGGCGACGCGACCTCGCGCCACGGCGATCTTTCCTTTCCGGGGCGTTTTTTCCCCCTTCTGACCAGGGTCATTCGCGCCAAGGCCGGGCGGTTGCCGCCGTTGACCGCTGAACGCGTCCGTTCGTGCGGCCTGTTCAACACAACGCGCGGTCAAGGCGCGCAAGAAAGGCAAGCCCGAAGAGCGGTTCCTCTGTGGGAGGACTTGACGTTTCCGAAACGGGCGCTGCCAGCGGCGGGATGTCGGCAGGGCATGATGCCGCGGGAGGGGACGGCCCCGGCGTATCTTCGTTGCCGTGGCACGTGCATTTTCTTGCAGTATTGTACAATTCAGGACACGAGCACAGGGAAACCTCTGTTGAAAACGCTTCGCATTTCGTACACTGTGCTTTGTGTGCTGTGCCCGCGTGGAGGCAGGGGGGAGGCGTTTCTTTCTGTTTTGTAATGGAATTTGATGATGAATATGAAATAACTTGTCGAAATATATGTATTATTTGTGTCAATATGTGTTTTTTGTAGTCATTGACAAGAATTTCACAAGCTGATAGGTGAACAGCTCTTGATAAAGCCAACCCCATCGCGAGATGGTGTGACGGAAAGCTAAGGGTCTCATGGATTGAGACAGCCTGGCCGCCAAGTGGAATGTGACATTCCCTAGGCGGCTTTTTGCTTTTCGCGCCAAGGACAATGCAGCGAAAATCACAGCCGTACAAGTTTTCGCTCTCCTTGGTTCGCAGGGATGCGGTGTTTATGGGGTGCACAAGCAGGGGAGGTCTATCGTGAAGTTTTGGGAATCGATAACATTCAAGATTCTTTCTCTGGTGTTGTCAAGCGTTCTTGTTGTTGGATTAGCGGTGATGTTTGCATGTTATTTTTCCTTGAAGGTCGGACTTGACGGGGAGTTCCGGTCTGTTCTTTCGACGTATAGAAAATCAATAGATGACTCCATCGCAAAGAAGAAAATACAGTATATGGGCTTGGCCTCCGCGCAGGCCTTGCGGCTCAATGTCATAAAGGGTGTTATCGAGGGCAATCATGATTTGCTCAAACACTTTGGAGAAGAACTGATACAAACAGGCCAGGCCGAGTTCATCGTCTTCGTAGACGCCCAGGGGAAGGTGCTTGCCCGGGGACACTCTCCCAAGTACGGCGACAGCATCGCGACCCAGGAATGCGTTCGCCAGGCGTTGGCCGGCTCCGAATCTTCGCTCATAGAACCCGGAAAAATCGTCAAGATTTCCCTGCGGGCCGCCGCTCCCGTCCGCTCCGAGGGCAAGATCGTGGGGGCCATCATCACGGGCCAAAATATCACGGGGAGCAACACCTTTGTCGACGACATCAAAAAGACCTTCGATGTCGAGGCCACGATCTTTTACGACAAGGTGCGCGAGTCCACGACCATAACCCGCAACGGGGAACGCGTGGTGGGCACGGCCCTGGACAACCAGCAGGTGCTGGACACCGTGCTGGGCCAAGGCCATGAGCAGGCCGTTGAACTGTCGCTGTTCGGCAGGCCGTACCTGTCGCTGTACTGGCCCATCAAGGACAGACTCGGAAAGCCCATCGGCATGTTGTTCATCGGCAAGGACCTGCGCGTGCTCGACCAGGTGCAATGGGACATGTTCATGCGCATTGCCGTGGTTTGCGTGGCGGCCATGGTCGTGCTGTGCATCATCGGCTACTACGTCTCGCGGCGTATCACCAGTCCCATCGCTCGGTTGCTGGGCTATGCGAAAAACGTGGCCGGAGGGGATTATTCCCAGAGCATCGCCAGGACTTCCAAGGACGAAGTGGGCCTGCTCACGGAAGCCGTCGGCTCCATGGTCGCGACGCTCAAGATCAAGCTCGGCTTTTCGGACGGCGTGGTGCGCGGCATAGCGCCGCCCACGGTCATCGTCGATCCTCAGGGGCGCATGACCTTCGTGAATCCGGCCATGTTGCGCCTCGTGGACAAGCCGGGATCGCCCGACGCCCACCTGGGGCAAAGCCTGTCCGCGTTCTTTTACGGGCAGGCCGGCAAGGAAACCATCTGCGACAAGACCATGCGCGAGAAAAAGCCCTACGACGGGGTGGACTCCGTGCTGGAAATACATAGCGGCGTCAATAAGTATCTGAAGATCTTCACTTCGCCGATCTACGATCTCGACTCCAACCTCATTGGAGCCATCGCGACCATCATCGATCTGACCGAAGCCAAGGAGCGGGAGCACAGCTGCGAACTGCAAAGCGTCAAGATCGTCAAGGCGGCCACGGTGGCCGATTCGGTGTCCAGCCAGGTTTCAGAGGCCGCGGAACAACTCTCGGCCCAGATCGAGCAGTCCACAAGCGGGGCGAAGCAGCAGGCGACGCGCATTTCCGAAACCGCCACCGCCATGGAGCAGATGGGCGCCACCGTGGTCGAGGTGGCCCAGAACGCGGCCCATGCCGCCGAAACGTCCGTGGTCACCAAGCAGAAGGCCGAGCAGGGGGCCAGTATCGTCAGCCAGGCCATAGAGGGCATCACCAACGCCCGCAACCAGGCCCACGCCCTGAAGGTTGACATGGGCGAACTGGGCGGCCAGGCCGTGGAAATCGGCAAGGTGATGAAGGTCATCCTGGATATCGCCGACCAGACCAATCTGTTGGCCTTGAACGCCGCCATCGAGGCGGCCCGCGCGGGCGAGGCCGGACGCGGTTTCGCCGTGGTGGCCGACGAGGTGCGCAAGCTGGCCGAAAAGACCATGGGCGCCACCCACGAGGTGAGCAAGGCCATTTCCGGCATCCAGGAGACGACCCGGCGCAACGTGGACAACGTGGATCAGGTCGTGCTCATCATCGAGGAGTCCTCGACCCTGGCCGGGCAGTCCGGCGACGCCCTGGGGGAAATCGTGGCCCTGGCCGACCAGACGTCCGATCAGGTGCGCTCCATCGCCACGGCTTCGGAAGAGCAGTCGGCGTCCATCGAGGAGATCAACCGGTCCATAGGCGAGATCAACGTCATCGCCTCGGAAACCTTCCAGGCCATGGACTTGGCTTCGCAGGCCGTGCAGGCCATGGCGACCCAGTCCCAGGACCTCAGGGGCCTCATATCGGACATGCAGGAAGAAGAAACCGGCCAGGCCGCCCTGGCGTAACCGTTGACGCAAGAACGTCCCTCGCGCTTCCCGGATGCGGTTTTTCGGTCCGGGGGGCGCAAGGGACATCTTCCTTCCCGGGGGACGACCTTTTTCGCCGCCGGTTTTCCGCTGGTCCTCTCCGTTTGAATCATTCCCGCAAGGTCGTATAATAATATCGTTTTTATTCCGCTGGTTGCGTCCGGGGAACGTCTTTCCCTCGCGATTCTCGCGCGGGATTGCGCGTGGGCCCGGGCCCGCCCGGGGTGTTTGTCGTTCGGCCCCGGTTGGGCTACACTGACGCCACGGTGTCGGCTCCAGCCGAAGGCGGCCGGTGGGGCGGTCCATCGGACGCACCGGAAGACCAAAACAAGGATACGTCATGAACGAAGCCGTTCTCGATGATCTGCAACGCCATGTGGGATATGCCTTCCGGCAAAGCGATCTCCTGCTCACGGCGCTTACGCATAGCTCCTACGCCAACGAAAAGTCCTGCTCGCACAACGAACGGCTGGAATTTTTGGGAGACGCGGTACTCGAACTCGTGGTTTCCGCGGAACTCTACGCCCGCTACCCGGAAGCGCCCGAAGGCGTGCTCACCAAGATGCGGGCCCGGCTGGTCAGCCTGCCCAGTCTTGCCGCCATGGCCCGGGAACTCGGGCTCGAACGCTGTCTGTTTCTGGGAAAAGGCGAGGAAAGCCAGGGCGGAAGGCTGCGGGATTCGTTGCTTTCCGACGCTTTCGAGGCCCTGCTGGGCGCGATGTTCGAAGATGGGGGATTCGAGGCGGTAAAAACGGTGGTGTTGGATCTTTTCAAGGATCGCTGGCCCAGCGAGGACGAACCGCCCAGGGCCAAGGATTTCAAAAGCCAGTTGCAGGAGCTTACCCAGCGTCACTACAAGGCCCGTCCGGTCTACCGGCTTGCGGGCAGCTTCGGCCCCGAACACGACAAACGCTTCGAAGTGAGCGTGGACCTGCCGAGCGGCATGAGCGTGAGCGCCCAGGGCGCCAGCGTGAAAAAGGCCGAACAGGCGGCAGCGCAAATGGCCCTGGAACTTCTTGCCGATCCAGAATCCGATCAACCGGGCTGAGGCGAAATTCGCGGTCCGGGCGGGCGACTGCCCGGAGCGGAAAATCCTGCCTAGGAGTCCAGGGGGAGGGCCGTTTCGACCCCCCCCTCCCTGGTCACAGCCGCGAAACGATCATGCCTAACCCTGGATGAGGGACAAGGCCATCTTGGGCAGGCTGTTGGCCTGAGACAGCATGGCCACCGCCGACTGGGTCAGGATTTGCTCCCGCACGAACTGGGTCATTTCCGTGGCCACGTCGGTGTCGGAAATCTGCGACTCGGCCGCCTGCAGGTTTTCCGCCTGGATCTGCAGGTTCTGCACGGTGTTGCTCAGGCGGTTCTGCATGGCGCCCAGGTTGGCGCGGATCTTGTCCTTGGAAATGATGGCATTGCTAATCTGCTCCAGGGCCAACTGGGCCAGCTCCTGGGTGGAGATGGAGCGGCCGGCGTTGGTGCTGGAGACGGAGGCTCCCAGGCCCAGGCCGAAGGCCGAAGCCGTGGAATTGCCGATGCTGATGAAATAGTAGTCTTCCGAACTGGAGTTGCCGGTGCCGAAGTGGATCTTGATCTTGCCGACGGAGTTGAGGCCCTTGCCGTCGTGCACGCTGCTCGACAGGTTGCCGTTGAGCAGGTGAATGCCATTGAAGTCCGTGGCGTTGGCGATACGGGTGATTTCCGAGGCCATGGCCTGATATTCGGAGTCGATGATCAGACGCTGGTCGGAGGTGTAGGTGCCCGTGGCCGCCTGGGTGGCCAGTTCCTTCATGCGGATGAGCTTTTCGTCCACCACCTGCAGAGCGCCGTCAGCGGTCTGAATCATGGAAATGGCGTCGTTGGCGTTGCGCACGCCTTGGTTGAGGGACGAAATGTCCGCGCGCATGATTTCGCGAATGGCCAAGCCCGCGGCATCGTCCGCCGCCGTTCCGACGCGAAGTCCCGAAGAAAGACGACGGGTGGAAACGGCGAGTTGTCCGTATGCGTTGTTCAAGTTTCTGGTGGCGTTCATCGCCATCATGTTATGGTTAATGACCAGGGACATGGATAACCTCCTTGTTGGGGCAACTTTCCTTGTTGTGCCCAACGCAATGCGTTATCCGTGCCAAAATTAAAAAAAGTTTATATTGTGAGGACATGAAAATGGGGGCGGGCAAAAATGCCCGCCCCCGTCGGTCGTGAAGGTCAAAGTTGCCGCGCAACGCGCGGTCCGCCCCCCGCCCGGACCGCGCTCTTCTTTAGAGAAGGACGTTTTCGGCCCGGGTCCTGTACCGGGCCAGGGCTTCGATGCTCACCACCGGGAAGCCGTGTTTCGCGCCGAACGCCCTGGCTTCGGGCAAGCGCGCCATGGTTCCGTCGGGGTTGGTCAGTTCGCAGAGCACGCCGCAGGGGGGCAGGCCGGCCAGGCGGGTCAGGTCCACCACGGCCTCGGTGTGGCCGGGACGTTCGAGCACGCCGCCGGGTTTGGCCCGCAGGGGAAACACGTGTCCGGGATGGCGCAGGTGTTCGGGCCGGGCGTTCTCGGCCGTGGCGGCCCGCACCGTGGCCACCCGGTCCGCGGCGCTCACGCCGGTGGTGACGCCCTCGGCCGCTTCTATGCTCACGGTGAAGGCGGTCTGGTAGGGACTGGTGTTGTTGTCGACCATCATGGGCAGGCCCAGGGTGTCCACTTTTTCGCCTGGCAGGCACAGGCAGACGATGCCGCTGCACTCGCGGATGAGCATGGCCATCTGGGGCTCGGTCAGGCTCTGGGCCGCGAAGATGAGGTCGGCCTCGTTTTCGCGGTCTTCGTCGTCCACCACCAGAACGCCGTTTCCAATGCGCAGGGCGTCCAGGGCGCGTTCAACCTGGTCGAGCCAGGCGTTGGGGAAGGCGTCCGCGTGGGGCGTCGTGGTGGAGGTGAAGGGGGAATTCGTGTTCGATACAGGCTGCTGATTCATGGCAACGCTCCTTGCGTCGTTGAAGTACCAGAATCAGGGCGAAAGAAACGCCGGTCGCCGCGTCCGGAAGAAACGCGCGACCGCGCGCCGGCGCGGGGGGCCGGCGGCGGGGAAATGACAATCCCGTCTGTTTCCTCTTCCATCCGGACTGTTACCGTCGGCCCTGGCTTTTCACCAGGTCTGCTGACCCCCCGGCACGGCCGGGGGCGCTCGCGGGCTCTCCGGCCGAAGCCGGAACACCGCCGGTGGGGACTTTCACCCCGCCCTGAGGAGGGCTCGTTTCTAGCGCGACCGGTCGGGTCTGGCAAGACCCGGCGCGGGCGACGGGGGAAAGAAGGAAGGAGTGGCAAAAAATTGGCGCTTCGGTCCAGGCCCTGTCGCTCGGCTCGGGCGCGGGCAAGCCTGTGCCAGGGCCCGGCCCGGTATGGCCAGGTGGTGTCGCTCGGCTCGGGCGGGCAAACCGGACGGCGCAGGCTGCGCCCGCAGGGCGGATGCGAGGCCTGGGCCAGTTTTCAGGCGCGTCGCAACCGGAAGATGGGCCGTCGCATCCAGGTGTTCCGCGTCGATTTCCCGCCGGCGCGGCCCGCCCGATGCGCCCCGGCTTTTGTCCCGCGACGTTTTCCGAAGTCGAAAAGCGGCGGAGTCGCCTTGATTTGACGGAAACAGGACGTTATGCTCAGTCAAGAATCCGAATACACATTCCCACAAAGGTTTTGTCCTCTATGAAAAGTCCCGTTTCGCCTTCGGCGCGCCGTCTGGCCGTCGCTTTGCTCGCGCTGACTCTGGCCGTTGCCGGTTGCGCGGGAACTTTGGGCCTGTTCGGCAAGGAGAATCCGCCCACCACCCCGGCCGAACTCTCCGCCCTGCAAGCCAAGGCCCAGGACGCCTGGAACTCGGGCCGTTACGAACGCTCGGCCGAACTGTACGGATTGATTCTCGCGGGCCAAGGGGTGGGGCGCGAAGCCAAGCTCCAGGCCACCGAGCGGCTGACCCGGTCCTTTTACCGACTCGGACGCTACGCGGAAGCCCTGGACGCCCTGAACAACTGGGCCACCCTGGACCCCAAGCTGAAAGGAACCTGGGAGTGGAACCGGCTCTACGTCCGCTCGCTGATCGGCGTGGGCCGGCAGCGCCAGGCCGAGGACCATCTGGCCAAGCTGGTCAACAGCCGAAGAGCCCCCTTTGAACTGACCGGACCGGCCAGCCTTGAACTTGCCGGACACTACGCCTCGCGGGGGCTTTCCAGCCAGGCGGTCCAGATCATGCGCCAACAGCACGCCAAGGCGCCCAACCGTCAGGCCCGCATCGGCTACGAATCGGACACCGCCCGCATGCTGGCCGCCCTGGACGACCAGGGTTTGAGCGCCCTGGCGAAGACCGTCACTCCGGCCTCGCGCATGGTGTTTCCCCAATGCCTCGTGGCCTTCGAGAATCTGCGCCGGGCCGCGGCTTCGGATTCCCACGCCGGCGGGCAACTCGCCGACCTGGCCCAGGAGCTGGAACGCTCCTCGAACCTGACGGACCGGCAATTGCCCGGCCGCATCCTGGCCCAGGGCCTGGACGCGGCCACCAGCGCCTCGGCTCAGGTCGGACTGTCGACGGATCTCGCGGTGGAAGGTCTCAAGCCCGGTCAGATCGGCGTGGCCTTGTTGCTGCCCCAGACCGGACAACTGCGCGCCCTGGCCGCCAAGGTGCTGGCCGGCGCCAAGGCCGCCCAGGAGCAGGCTTCCGCCGCCGGAACCCCGGTGGACCTGCGCGTCATCAACACCGACGATCCCGCCTATGTGGATCAGATCGCCGCCCTGCCGCGCGAGGTGATGCTGGTGGGCGGTCCCATGCACGCCAGCTATTTCAAGAGTCTTCCGGCCAGCGGCGAGTTGTCGCGCCGGGTGTTTCTCACCTTTTTGCCCGAAACGCCCGAGGCCGAGGAGGGCAAGCAGGTGTGGCGCTTCTTCTGGAGCTTTCAGGACGAAGTGCACGCGGTGATCAACCCGGCCATGGACGCCGGCGTGAAGCGTTTCGGCGTGCTCTATCCCGAAGATCGCATGGGCAAGCGTTTGGCCGACTTCTTTTCGTCGGCGGTCACGGCCCGGGGCGGCCAGGTGTCCATTCTTCAGCCCTATCCGCCCCGCGAACCGGGCAAGTGGAACGATTTGATGCGGGGACTTCTCAAGGCCCAGCCCTCGGGCCCCGACGGCAAGACGTTCACCATCCAGCCCGATTTCCAGGCCCTGTTCATCCCGGACAGCCTGCCCAGCGCCGATCAGATGATCAGCTATCTGCACATGTACCAGGCCAACACCATGCTGGTCCTGGGGCCCCAGGCCTGGTCCGAGAGCCTGAGCCGGTCCGGCAGGCGCACCGCGTTCAATCCGATCCATTACCGCTTCGCCTTCTGCTCCGGGGCGTGGTGGCCGGAGAATCCCGCCAAGTCCGTGGCGACGTTGCGCGCCGCCCTGGCCAAGGAAAAGCAGGGCGAACCCGACTTCTGGAGCGCCCTGGGTTACGATTTCGTTCGCCTGGCGGCCCAGGTGGGGCCGGTGCCGGCCGAACCCGCGCCCTCTCCGGCCGACGTGACGAAGCTCTTGAACAAGGCCGCCTCCCAGATGGAATGGAGCATGGCTCCGGTGAGCTGGAACGAGGCCGGACAGGCCAAGATGTCGCTGTTTTTCTTCCGGCCCTCGGTTGACGGGCTTTCACCCGTGGACAAGGAGGGCTTCGCCGAACGGGTGAACGCTTCGCTGGCTCCCAAGGCCCAGTGAGCCGGGCCGGCGCTCCCTTTCGTCCGGCCGGGGATTTCCTCGCCCTGGCCGGACGCGGATTCCCCGCCCTGGACGGCTTGCGCGGCCTGGCCTGCGTCATGATCTTCAACGTCCATTTTTTCGCCCAATTTTCCCAGGACGCCTACTTCCTCGACTCCCGAGGCCTGGCCTACCAGGCGCTTCGCACGCTCCATTCCGGGTCGCACGGGGTGGATATCTTTTTCGTGATTTCAGGCTATCTCATTTACGGCTCGCTGGCTCGCAAGGGGCGCGGTCTCGTGTCCTTCTTGACGGGGCGCTACAAACGGTTGCTGCCCGTGGCCCTGGCCGTCAACGTGCCCGCGCTGTTCTGGATCAACGCCGGCTGGCGCGACGCCATCGACAACCTTTTTTTCCTTTCGCTTTTTCCCGGCACGCGCATGGTGACTTTTGTCGCCTGGGCTTTGGTCTACGAGATGTATTTCTACATCCTGTGCGGGGTGTGGCTGCTCGTGGTCCGGCGGGGGCGCGCCGGCGCGCCGTGGGTGTCGTTTGGCGGGCTGTTGGTGCTGTATTTGGCCAACTGCCTGTTTTTCCGGCAGGGTCAGGTGCTCTCCGACTGGCGTTTCGTGGGCTTTTTCGTGGGCCTGGGGCTGGCCATGCTCCAGGAGGGACCGCGCGGACGGGCGGCGTTGGCCCGCGTGCCTCGCCAGGCGTGGCCACTGTTTCTCGGCCTTTTGCTGTTGTGTTCCTGGCTGTGGGCCGTGGACGCCGTGGGCTGGCTCTCGGCCCGCTCGCGCGCACTGGCCCTGGGGTATTTCGTCTTCCACGACCTGGCCGTGGCGGGCCTGATCGCCGCCCTGGCCAACGGCGGACCGAACATGCGCTCTCCCTTCACCTGGTTCGGTCTGCGGGCCGTAGGGGCGGTCAGTTATTCGTTTTTCATGCTGCACACCCAATGGGGACTTCCCCTGGCCGCCAGCCTCCTGGGAGCGAAGCCCCAGACCGTCGCCGGGCTCGGGCTCTTCTGGGGCTGGACCTTTGCCGTGTCGTTTGGTCTGGCGGTTTTCCTCTACGCTCACCTCGAACGATTCTATTTCACGGGGGGGCGATGAGTTTTCAGGCGTGGAAAGGGCTTTTCGCCGATCTTCCCGAAGAACGCCTCGCGGCCCTGGATGGATTGCGCGGCATTTTTGTCCTGCTGTTTTTTTTGTTTTCCTTTTTCGCCCAGTTCGACCCGGCCAAGATCGGACGCATCGCCGGAAGCCACGCCCAGACCGTTCTTGCCGCCCTGGACGTTCTCATGGCCCCGTGCCTGGCCGCGCGGGAGCTCCCCTTCGTGCTGGCCGGCTACTTTCTGGGCCGCTCGGAGCCGCCAGCGCTGGGGGCCTACGCGCGCGGCCGTTTTTTGCGTCTCGCCCCGGCGGCCCTTGCGACCATGGTCCCCATGCTGGCCTATACCGGGGCCGATCTGGGGCGCGCCCTGGGCTGCCTGGCGTTTTACGATTCCCCCGAAGGCGGACCGCGCTTTGCCGGCCTTCTGTTTCTGGTGATCTGGGGCTGCGCGGGATGGGTTGTGCTCGGCGCGCTCCTGAGGCGTCTGGGCTTCGGCGTCCGGCTCGCGCTGTATTGCGTCGGATTGTTGGCGCTATTTTCCCCGGGGGCGGATTTCGGACGCGCGATGGCCTGGGCCGGGGTGAGCGTGCCCAGCCTGGCCGACTCCGGTCCGGCCGGAGCCTGTCCCGGCCTTTTGATGCTGGGTCTGGCCGTGGGCCTGGCGGCCGGACGGTGGGGCCGGGGCCTTCCCGACGCCACGGCCCGGCCGGGAGCCTGGATGTGGTTGGGGGCATTCACGGTGTTGGCCTGGCTGGACGCGTTCGCTCCCGCCGGGGCGCTCATGCCCGCGCGCCAGGCGGTCTTGGCCTTGGCCGTGATCCGACTGGCCGACCATGCCCGGGACAAGGCCGCGCGAGTCTTGGCCGGGGGGGTGCCGCGTTTTTTCGGCGTGACGGCCTACAGCTTCTTTCTTGTCCACACCACGTGGGGCATGCGGCTTTCCCGGTCGCTTCTCCAGTCGACCATGCAGGGGGTCGCCATGATCGGGTTGCATTTCGTCCTGAGCCTGGTGTTGGCCACCGCCGCCGGGGCCTTTTTCTGGCGGCTTTTCGAACGTCCGGCATTGTTGCGAAAAGCGCCGCCAGCGGCTAAGGACGACGGGTTGCAAACGCAAGGAGCCCGCTTATGAAACTGAGCCCAGAAGAGGCGGCCAAGGTCGCCGCCCTGGCCCGGCTGCGCCTTTCCGGCGACACGCTCGAACGCTTCGCCGCCCAGATGGGCGACATTCTCGACTACATGGACACCCTGAACGCCTGTTCCACCGACGGCGTGGAGCCGCTTTACAGCCCGGTGGAGCACGACACGCCCTACCGGGCGGACGTGGCGGTCAAAACCTGCACCCGGGAAGACATTTTGCGCAACGCGCCGGAAACGGACGGACGCTTCTTCGTGGTGCCCCGCATCGTCAACGGCTAGGCCGCCGACCTCTCGAAGCGACGCGTTTTTTCAAGAGCCAAGGCCCGCCCCACCGGCGCGGGCCACATCCCCGAGGTATTTCGCATGTCCGATCTGTGCTCCCTCGACTTGACCGACCTGCGCGACCGACTGGCCGGCAAACAGGTCAGCGCCCGGGAGGCCGTCTCGGCCTGCCTGGAGCGCATCGAAAAGACCGAACCCGCCGTGCACGCGCTTCTGAACGTGCAGGCCGACGCCGCCCTGGAGACCGCTCAGGCCCTGGACCAGGCCGGTCCCGATTCGACCAAACCCCTGTGGGGCGTGCCCCTGGTCATCAAGGACGCCCTGTGCACGGCCGGCGTGCCCACCACCTGCGCCTCGAAGATTTTGGAAAACTTCACGCCCTTCTACGACGCCACGGCCGTGGCCAAGCTCAAGGCGGCCGGGGCCGTGCTGTTGGGCAAAGCCAATATGGACGAGTTCGCCATGGGGTCCTCCACCGAGAACTCCGCCTTTGGCCGCACGGCCAACCCCTGGGATCTGGGGCGCGTGCCGGGCGGCTCGAGCGGCGGGTCCGCCGCCGCGGTGGCCGCCGGCCAGGCCTTCGGGTCGCTCGGCACCGACACGGGCGGTTCCATCCGACTGCCGGCTTCGTTTTGCGGGGTGCATGGCATCAAACCCACCTACGGCCGGGTGTCGCGCTACGGCCTGGTGGCCTACGGCTCCAGCCTGGACCAGATAGGCCCCCTGTGCCGCAGCGCCAAAGACCTGGCCGCCGTGCTGGAAGTCATCAGCGGGCACGACCCCAAGGACTCCACCAGCGCCCCGCGTCCGGTCCCGGCCTTCGAGGCCGAAACCGCGGCCCGCAAGGACCTCTCCGGGCTGCGCCTGGGCATGCCCGAGGAGTACTTTGGCGAGGGACTCACCGACGAGGTGCGCGCCTGCTGCGAAAAGGCCCTGGAAGCCGCCAAGTCGCTCGGGGCCGAGATCGTGCCCGTGCGCCTGCCCCATACCCGCTACGCCATCGCCACCTACTACATTGTGGCCATGGCCGAGGCGAGCTCCAACCTGGCCCGGTTCGACGGCGTGCGCTACGGCTACCGTCACGCCGGCGCGCAGGACCTGACGGACCTCTACGAGCTCTCGCGCAGCGAAGGCTTCGGCGAAGAGGTGCAGCGCCGCATCGTGCTGGGCACCTACGTGCTCTCGGCCGGCTACTACGACGCCTACTACCGCAAGGCCGCCCAGGTGCGCCGACTCATCCGGCAGGACTTTCTCGACGCCTTCGCGGCCTGCGACGTGATCGTGGGACCGGCTTCGCCCTTCGTGGCCTTCGGCCTGGGAGAGAAGGCGGGCGATCCCCTGCAGATGTATCTCTCCGACATCTTTACCATCTCGCTCAACCTTTCGGGCCTGCCGGGACTTTCCCTTCCCGTGGGCCTGGGGGCGGACTCGGGCATGCCCGTGGGGTTGCAGATGTTCGGCCGCGCCTTTGACGAATCCACCCTCCTGGGCGCGGCGCACGCCCTTTCGGGAACGCTCGGCCCCTTGCCCGCGCCCAAGGGACTCTAGACCATGCCCGGCGGGCTCGGCATCCTCGTTTTGTTGGCCGTGGCCTGGGTTTTCAGCCGAAACCGCCGGGTTATCGCCTGGCGCATGATTCTGGGCGGGGTGGGGCTCCAGTTCGCCATCGCCGGGCTCATGTTCAAGATTCCCGTCTTTTCGGGACTGTTCATGGCGCTCAACCGCATCGTCTCGGCCATGGAAAAGGCCACTCACGCCGGAACCGCCTTTGTCTTCGGTTACGTGGGGGGCGCCGAGTTGCCCTTTGTCGAGACCAAATCCGGGCTCTCGTTCAGCCTGGCCTTCCAGGCCCTGCCCCTGGTCATCGTCATCGGCGCGCTCGCGGCCGTGCTCTACTACTGGCGCATTCTGCCCTACGTGGTGAAAGGATTCTCCTGGGTGCTCTCCAAAACCATGGGCATCGGCGGCGCGCTCGGCGTGGTGTCGGCCGGAACCGTGTTCTTCGGCATGGTGGAGGCCCCGCTGCTCATCCGACCCTACATCGTCCGCCTCACGGCCAGCGAACTCTTCGCCATGATGGCCACGGGCATGTCGTGCATCGCCGGCACCATGCTCATGCTCTACGCCATGGTCCTCAAGCCCGTCATTCCCGACTCGGTGGGCCACATTCTCACCGCCTCGGTCATTCACGCCCCGGCCGCCCTGGCCGTGGCCGCCCTCATGCTGCCGGAAACCGAAAAACCCACCCTGGGCCGGGAGATCCCCAAATCGCCCGCCAGCGGGTCCATGGACGCCGTGGCCCGAGGCACGTGGGACGGCCTGTCCCTGTGGCTCAACATCGTGGCCATGCTCATCGTGTTCATCGCCCTGGTGAAGCTCGTGAACCTCTGCCTGGGACTGGCCCCGGCCGTGGGCGGCGCGCCGCTCACGCTGGAACGCGCCCTGGGCTGGATCATGGCCCCGGCCGCCTGGCTCATCGGTATTCCCTGGAACGAGGCACAGACCGCCGGAACGCTTCTGGGCACCAAGGTCGTGCTCAACGAGTTCATCGCCTTCATCGACCTGTCCAAGCTTCCGGCCGGGACGCTGTGCGACCGCACCCGGCTCATCCTGACCTACGCCATGTGCAGCTTCGCCAACTTCGGAAGCCTGGGCATCCTTTTGGGGGGGCTGGGCGCGTTGTGTCCCGAACGGCGCACCGAAATAGCGGACCTGGGCATGCGTTCGCTCCTGGCCGGCGTGCTGGCCTCGCTTATGACCGGCTCGGTGGTGGCGACGCTCTATTGATCGTCAAACGACGGACCCGGCCTTGCGACGTGTTGTCGGGGGGCCGGGTCTTTTGTTGTTTCCGGGAATGCGAGCCGCCTCGCGCCGTGGCCGAATCGCGCGACGGGTCGGCGTGTCACACCCGCGCGATATGTCCCTTCACATCCACCCAGCGGCTGGTCAGCAGGACGCACAATCCGATTCCCATCAGGCAACAGGCGGCGTTGGACAACAGAAGGCCGGTATAGCCGATGTCGTGCATGATCTGTGCGCCGTAGATCGGGCCGACGAAGTTGCCGACCTGAAGCGACAGCATCATGAGGTTGGAGTTTATGGTCTTGAAGCGGGGCGGCGAGATGGTGAACATCAGGCCGTAGAGCGCCGGGGAGCTGACGCCGGTTCCGATTCCCATGATCAGGGAGGAAAGATACATTCCCGGAAGGGTGTAGGAATGGGCCGCCAGAAGGAAACTGGCCGAGGCCATCAGAAAGCTCAGGGCGATAAGGCGCACCTTGCGCACCTGGTCGAAAAGCCGGTTGCCGAACAGGCGCACCGCGATCATGCAGAACATTTGGATGGTGAAGTACGAGCCCACGTTGGGAAAGCCCCGCGACTGGAACAATCCCTTGGCCATGAAGAAGAACGAGGAAAAGCACACGATGTAGAAGGCGTTCAGCAGAAGCACCAGGGCGATGGGCGGAGACAGGGCGTTGCGGTACATGTCGCTCAGGGAGATGGCGGCGGGAGCGGGCGCTTCGTCCGTATGGGCGCGTTGTCTGCGGCTCAGGACGAAAATCATGACCAGTCCGGGGAGCAGCAGCAGGGACATGCCCCAGTAGCCGACCGCGAGCGATTCGAGATGGGGGACCACCGCGTCGCACACGGCCGGCACCAGGGAGTAGGGCAGCAGCAGGGCCACAGAATAGAGGCTGAAGGCCTGTCCGCTCCGCTGGGTGGGGATGCGCGAGACCATGAGGGTCATGCAGGCGGCGGAAAGCAGATACACGGCCGCGCCGTTGGCCAAGCGCACGAGGAGCAGGGTGGGCACGTCGCGGGCGTAGAGGTAGCTTACGCCGCAGGCGAGCAGGATGAGCGCGCCCAGGGTCGCCGCGGCGATGGAGTTCTTCACGGTCAGGTAGGGACTGGCGAACAGGAAAAACGCGATGGTGGCCAGCGAGGAACTGCCGATGAGAAAACCGCGCCACGCCTTGGCGATGCCGATCTGCTCCAGGAACTGGTACAGGTTGTAGAAGACGGTGATGTTGCAGTAGGTCAACAAGATCAAAAGGCAAATGAAAACGAAGTCCACCGTGAAGAGCCGATCGTGTTGTTTCATGGCGTGCGCCTTTCCCGGGGATTGAATGCGCCGGGCAAACCACCCTGGACGAAGGCGGCGATCACGCGGCTGATGCGCTCCACGTCGTCCTTGGAGTATTCGTTCTTGTTGGCGAAGTGCAAAAAGGTGTTGCGGTTGCGCTGAAACGAGCTGGCCAGGATGAACAGGGAAAAAGCCAGAATCTTGCTGTCCTCCGGGGAAGCGACGGCGCCGGTTCGCGTGTCGATCAGGGCCTGGAGCGCCTCCAGGGTGGGACGGATGGCCCTTTCATAGAGTTTCGGGAAAAACGCCGTGGGGGTGATGAACTCGCGCTGCAAGAGCAGGCTCATCCATTGCGAACGATTGGAAAGCAGCAGCTTGGAGGCGAGCATGCCCACGATGCGCACGATGCGTTGGTCGGAGTCTTCCCCCCGCTCCCGGCCCTGCCTGTCCGCCTCGTCCATGACCGTGCGGTGGAGTCCGGCCAATTCGTCGGCCACGTGTTCGATCACCGCGCCGTAGAGGCCTTCCTTCCCCGAAAAATGAAAAGCGATGGAAGCCACGTTGGTTTCGGCCGCTCCGGCCACCTCCCGAATGCCCACGGCGGCGTAGCCCTTTTCGGCGAACAGGCGCAGGGCTTCTTCCAGCAGACGCTGGCGCGTGTGTTGGCCCTTGGTCAGGCGTTTGTCCTTTGGCGTGGCGGCTTGAGGCATGGATTTTTCCACCGTGTTTCCCGTTGGGAGAGACATGCGTCCGCCTTGAAAAAATGTCAATCGTTTGATTAAAAGCTGGCGCGGAAGGAAGGCGCCCGCCAAGACGGGCGATTCCCCCGTGCGCGGGCCGTGCGTCGCCAGGACCGCGCCCCGGACCGGGGATTTTGTGTGGCGCTTGGCGACAACGCGAAACCATTCCAGTCGGTTTCCGCTTTTTCCGTGTGCTCTTGACCATGCCGCTGGTGGAACTTCCCCTTTCCGGACAAGCCCTTTTGGGACGGGGTACGAGCAAGACCCGGTTTTGAAACATAATCGCCTTCCTCGGCTCCCTTCCGGAATCGTCTTGGCGTCACAGCGTGTTGAAAAATTCTTGCTGGCTGCGTCGCTGCGAAAATTTCAAACCCGAAACGGATGCCAACCCCGCTTTGAGCTTGATTATTTCTCGCGCCTTGCCAGCAAGGTTTTTGAACAGGCTGTACGAATCGACTTTTGGGGCGGGCAGGTCAGCCGCTCTTTCCTTTCCTCTTCCCGTCGCCCGGCCTGTCGACTCGACGGGGGGCTGGGTTCCTGCTAGTCTTTCGGAAATATATTCCTTCGGCCGGGCGCGGTGTCCGGGCCGGGGGAAGGAAGCAACCTCCGCCGGGGCGGGCATCGCCGCCTGGTGGCGGACAGCCGCAAGCCCCTGGCGGGCGCAAGGACGGTGCATATGTTGCTTGGCATCGATGTGGGAGGCACGCATACCGACGCCGTGTTGGTGGACGAGACGGGGCTCAGGGCCTGGGCCAAAGCCAGGACCCGGCACGACGACCTGCTCGTCTCCATACGCGAGGTGCTCGGGCGGGTGCTGGAAGGCGCGTCCCCGGACCAGGTGATCCGACTTAATTTGAGCACGACCCTTTCCACAAACGCCATCGTGCAGGGACTCACCGAGACGGTGGGCGTGTTCGTTTCGGGCGGACCGGGCGTGGACCCCCGCGCCCACCTGGACGGACCATACGGCTTTGTGCTGCCCGGCAGCGTGGATCACAGGGGACGCGTGGTGGCCCAACTGCCGGTGGGCGCCCTGACCGACCCCCTGGCCATCTGCACGGCGGACGGTGTGCGGGTGTATGCCGCGGTGGGGAAATTTTCCACCCGCAATCCCGAGATCGAAGGCGTGATACGCGACGCCGTTTCCACCCAGGCCGACTTCGTGAGCCTGGGACACGAATTTTCCGGCCAGTTGGGCTTTCCGCGGCGCATCCACACCGCGAGCTTGAACGCCTCGGTGTGGCGGGTGTTCAACAGATTCCTGGCCGCCGTGGAAGAATGCGCCCAGGAATTGGGCCTTCGCGCCCAGGTGAACATCCTCAAGGCCGACGGCGGCACCATGCCCCTGGACGCGGCCCGGGGATTTCCCGTGGAATCCATTCTCTCCGGGCCGGCGGCTTCGGTCATGGGGATCATCGCCCTGTGCGACATCACGGAAGACTGCGTGATTTTGGACATCGGCGGCACCACCACGGACATCGCGGTGTTTGCGGAAGGCGCTCCGCTCATCGAGCCGGACGGCGCGGTCATCGCGGACCGTCCCACTCTGGTGCGGGCGCTCACATCCACCAGCATCGGCGTGGGCGGCGACTCGGCCATCGCGGTGGAAGGCGGCGAGGTGCTGGTCGGTCCCAGACGCTACGGTCCGGCCATGGCCGAGGGCGGCGACCGGCCCACGCTGGTGGACGCCCTGAACGTGGCCGGAGTCTGCGCCAGGGGCGACACGCAAGCCTCGGAGCGCGGGCTGGTCGAGCTTGCCTCGCGGACCGGGTTCGCCCCGGCCGATCTCGCCGCCCGTGCGGCCAAAGCGGCGGTGGGGTCCATACGCCAGGCGGTGGACGATCTGGTCGCGGCCATCAATCGGCGTCCGGTGTATACCATTCACGAGCTTCTGGAAGGCAAGCGGGTGGTCCCGGCCCGGTTCTACGTCATGGGCGGCCCGGCCGAGGCCATGGCCGGGCTGTTGGCCGAGGCCTTCGGCCAGGGCAAGGTGGTGGTGCCGCCCAACTTCACGGTGGCCAACGCTCTGGGCGCGGCCCTGTCGCGTCCGACCCTGGCCGCCGAGCTCTTCGCGGACACGGCCCAGGGGCGCATGCTCGTGCCGGCCTTCGGCGTGGAGGAGACCGTGGACAACAAGTACTCGCTCGACCAGGCCAAGGAAGACGCCCGGCGCATTCTGGCCGAGTACCGCGACCGCCTGGGGCTTGACGCGGACCAGGCCCCCATCGACACGGTCCAGGCCCAGTCGTTCAACATGATCGAGGGAAGTCGCATGACCGGACGCAACATCCGGGTGAAATGCCAGATCAGGCCCGGAGTGCTGCCGGGCTACGGGAGGGTGGCCTCATGAAGGCCCTGAAAGCCGCAAACAGGTTGGGCGTGGTGTTTTTTCCGGCCTTCGACTGGGCCATCAGCCCCACCCATCCCGAACGTCAGGAGCGCCTGCTCTACACGCAGGACCAACTGCGCGAGGAAGGGATCTTCGACATCGAGGGCATTACCGAATTCAAGCCCGACGTGGCCACGCCGCTCGATGTGTACCGGTCGCATTTCGTGTTTCCAAGCGTCGAACAGGTGGTCACGGACTCCCACTTCATCAGCGCCGGCGGGGCCATCAAGTCGGCCAGGCTGCTCATGGAAAAGCGGGTCGACCGGGCCTTCGCCCTGGTGCGTCCGCCGGGACACCACGCCATGCTTACGGTGCACGGCTCGCGCGGGTTCTGCACCATCAACATCGAGTCCGTGATGGTGGAATACCTGCGTGAACATTACGGCATCCGCCGGGTGGCCATCGTGGACACCGACTGTCACCACGGCGACGGCTCGCAGGACATCTACTGGCACGACCCGGACGTGCTCTACATCTCCATGCACCAGGACGGGCGCACCCTGTATCCCGGCACCGGCTTTCCCGACGAACTGGGCGGACCGGGCGCGCGCGGGGCCACGGTGAACATCCCCCTGCCGCCCGGCACCTGCGACGAGGGCTTTCTCTACGCTCTGGACAACATCGTCCTGCCGCTCTTGGACCGGTTCAAGCCCGAACTCATCATCAACTCCGCCGGTCAGGACAACCACTACTCCGATCCCATCACCACCATGAACTTTTCGGCCCAGGGCTACGCGGAACTCACCCGCCGCCTCAAGGCCGACATCGCGGTGCTGGAGGGCGGCTACTCCATCCAGGGGGCGCTGCCCTACGTGAACCTGGGGTTGTGCCTGGCCATGGCCGGCGTGGACACCAGCCAGGTGCGCGAACCGGACTACAGGCCGGAACGCTTCGTCCAGAAGCCGCGCATCACCGAATATACGCACTCCCTGGCCGAACAACTCATGGCCTTTCTGGACAACATCCCCAGCATGCCCGACGACGGCGAGGTGGACGGCGAGTGGTTCGTGCGCGAACACCGCGTGTACTACGACACGGACGGTATCTCCGAACGGCGCAAGGACAAGGTGCGCCTCTGCCCGGACTGCGCAGGAGTGCTGGTCGTGGAGTGCCGCTCCAGCCTCAATCCCCTGAGCCTGGGGGTGCGGGTGCCGTTCGGGGCCTGTCCGCGCTGCCAGGAAGAAGGCCGCAGGCTCTACGAGGTGGCCGCGCGCAAGGGATCGCCCTACCGGTACGTCCAGATCATTGACCGGGTGAACAAGGTCTACGAGCACTGGGGGGACTAGCTGCCCGAAGCCCGGAAAAACGGACCGAGCCAACCACAACGCTTTCACGCCGGACGGTGCGCCCTTGAGGCGGGCCGTCCGGCGTTTCGCCTTTGGCGGGAGGGGCTTGGAGGGACTGTGGATTTTGCTTGCGTAATGGCGTAGAGCCCGGCCATGGCAGCCAGGAAACCCCGCAAGAGCACCAAGAGCGCCAAGAGCAAGTCCAAACGTCCGGCGAAAAACTCCAACGGCAACGTGGCGTTGGCGTTTCTGCTGGGCGTTGCGGCCGCCTTGGTCCTGCTTTTCGTGGCCCAGAAGTACTTGCCCTCGTACAAATCCCTCACCGCGCTGTTGGGAGACCAGACGTCCACGGTCGCTTCGACCAAGCAGCGGCCCGCTGTTTCGCCTGCCCCCCCGCAGCCCGCCGCCCAGCCGCAGCCCGCGCGGGCGTCCCAGGAAACGCCCCCGTCGCCGGCCGATCCTGCCGGCCAGGACGCGGGCAAGCCCCAACCCGAGCCGCCTTCCCAGGACCATGCGGGCAAGGGCAAGGTCCTGCTGGCCATCGTCATCGACGACCTGGGGGCGAACCTCTCCCAGGTCGAGGCCGTGGCGGATCTGCGCATGCCGCTCACCGGCTCGGTGCTGCCGGGCCTGACCCATACGCGCGAGACGGACGCCCAACTGGCCAAGTCCGGCCTGGAGGTGCTGCTGCACCAGCCCATGGAGGCCTGGAACGCCCCGCCCCGGGCCATGGGGCCCGGAGGCCTGCGCGTGGGTATGTCGGCCAAGGACGTGAAGCGCGTCGTGGACGGCAACCTCGCCCAGACGCCGCACGCCGTGGGCATGAACAACCACATGGGATCGCGGGCCAGCGAAGACGCGGCCCTCATGGACGCGGTAATGGCCGTGCTCAAGGCCAGGGGGCTTTTTTTCCTCGACTCCAAGACCTCGGAGGGGTCCGTGGCCGAGAAGCGGGCCGCCAAGGCCGGCGTGCCCGTTTTGGCGCGGGCCATTTTTCTCGACAACGAGCGGGGACAGCAGTCGGCCATTCTCATGCTCAAGGAGGCCGAGCGCCTGGCCCTGATGAAGGGACGCGCCGTGGCCATCGGCCATCCCCATCCCGAGACCCTGGCCGCCCTGGCCGCTTGGAACATTCGACGCGACCAACGCGTGCGCCTGGTCCCGCTCTCGCGCCTGCTCAAGGCCAACTGAGCGTCCGACGCGGCCCGCAATCGGGCGAGCGGCCGCGCGTTTTCAAGCGCCCGGAAGTGTCGCGGGAGCCGCGGGCGAGACGATCCGCTCCCCGGCCGGGCGCACATTCACCACGGGAGGACCCGCCATGCAACGCACCCTCTGCCTCGTCAAACCCGACGCCGTGAACCGCAATCTGGTGGGACGGATTCTGTCCATGATCGAGGCCGGCGGCCTGCGCATCATCGCCCTCAAACGCGTTCGCCTGACCCTGGCCCAGGCCCGGGGGTTCTATCAGGTGCACGCCGAGCGTCCCTTTTTCGACGAACTCACCCGGTACATGTGCTCCGGTCCTCTGGTGGCCGCCGTGCTGGAGGGCGAGAACGCCATAGCCGACTACCGCGCCCTCATGGGCGCCACCGACCCGGCCGAGGCCGCCGAAGGCACCATCCGCAAGCGCTTCGCCCTGAACAAAGAACAAAACGCGGCGCACGGGTCCGACGCGCCCGAGACCGCGGCCTTCGAGATCGGGTATTTCTTCAACCGCCTTGAATTGGAAGGGTGATTTATGAACGCGACAATTTCCTTTATCGGCACGGGCAATATGGGCCAAGCCCTGATGCGGTCCCTGGTGGACATGCCGGTGCCGGGCGTGACGCTTGCGGCCTACGACGTGGATCAGGCCAAACTCAACGACTTCTGCGCCGCGACCGGGGTCAAGGCCGCGGCCAGCCTCTCGGAAGCGGTCAAGACCGGGGACTACGTGGTCTTGTGCGTCAAACCGCAACAGTTGGGGGCCGTGCGTCGCGAGCTGGGCGCGGCGCTCACGCCGGCCAAGTGCCTGGTCTCCATCGTGGCCGGAGTGACCGCCCAGGCCCTGCGCGATCTGGCCGGAGGCGTTTGTCCGGTGGTGCGGGTCATGCCCAATACGCCGGCCCTGGTGAGCGCGGGGGTCATGGCCCTGTGCCTGGAGGACCCCGACCTGACCGACGAACAAAAACGGTTCGTGGAGGCCATGCTCAGCCGCGCGGGCCAGGTGCAGGAACTGCCGGAAAAGGACTTCGACGCCTTTACCGCCGTGGTGGGCAGTGGTCCGGCCTATGTGTTTTACTTCATGGAAGCCGTGGTGGAAGCCGCCGTGGCCCAGGGGCTGCAACGGGCCCAGGCCACGCAGATGGTCACGGCCCTGTTTGCGGGATCGGTGAAGTTGGCCGAACAAAGCCCGCTGCATCTGAGTCAACTGCGCGAGATGGTCACCTCGCCCGCCGGCACCACCATCGCCGCCCTCATGCATATGGATCGTCAGGCCGTGCGCGGCGCCATTGTGGACGCCGTGGGACTTTCCGCCAAGCGCAGCAAGGAATTGGGAAAGTAACGTCGTTGTAACGAAAGCGTAACAAGGCTTCAACGCGGGAGGTCATGCGACCTTGCCGCTTGCCTTGCGGGCGCAGTTTGTGCGCAAACAAAAAGAAAAGGCCCCGTCGGATCAGTCCGGCGGGGCCTGAAAGCGTTGCATGCGCTAGCAACTTCTGATGACGTTGGTCGCCTTGGGGCCGCGCTCGCCGTGAGAGATTTCAAAGGCCACTTTTTCGCCTTCGCGCAACGTGCGAAAGCCCTCTCCAGAGATGGAGGAGTAATGCACAAACACGTCATCCTCGCCGTCACGAGTGATGAAACCATAGCCTTTCTTGTCGCTGAACCACTTAACGGTGCCTTCCATCGACATGGTAGTGTTCCTCCTTGAAAAAGACATCCCGGCCCCTGATACTTTCCCAGGAGAGTTTTGGTCAACCGAACATGAGGTAGGGTTTCACGAAAAGATCACAGCGCGAAGACGACGGTGAGGCAGACAAAGCCGAACAGCAGCCCGGCGACGGTCAAGAGCAGCGTCAGGTCGCCAAGGGTGCGGGCGGTCCAGACTCCGCCGGCGGGCCCCAACAGGGGCTTTTCCACGTTCTGGCCGAAGTAGACGGCCGGTCCGCCCATGGACGCGCCCAAAAGCCAGGCGCAGGCGGCCATGGACCAGCCGGCGTTGGGGCTGGCCATGCGGGCGGCGTGGCGGGCGGTGTTGCGGGCCGCGCCCGCGATGTCGAGGCGCAGAAAGAATCCCGCGAGCAGCAGAAACACGGCGGAAAGCCGGGCGGGCACATAGGCCAGCACGTCGTCGGCCAGGGCGCCGGCGCGTCCCAGGTCGAGAAAGCGCGGGGTCTTGTAGCCCCACATGGAGTCCATGGTGCTCACGGCCTTGTACAGCCACAAGAGCGCCGGTCCGCCCAGGCAGAGGAAGAAGAACGGGGCCACGAACCCGTCACAGAAATTTTCGCTCAGGGTTTCGGCCAGGGTGCGGCGCAGGCCGGCTTGGTCCAGGGACCAGGTGTCGCGGCTGACCAGTTGGGACACGGCCCGTTTGGCCTCGTACATGTCGCCGCACTCGATGAATCGCGCCGCGCGCAGTCCCTCGCGCAGCAGTTGGCCCAGGGAAAGGCCGGCAAAGGCGAAATAGAGGGCGAAGATCCAGCCCACTTTCGGCAGGGCGCACAGCCCGGCCACGGCGAAGTAGGAGCCCAGCCCCACGAGCAGCAGGCAGGCCAGGCCCATGCGGCGTTTGCCCGCCGGAGAAAGGGTTGCGGCCTGGGATTCCAGGCGGTTCAGGATTGCCCCGATCAGGCGTACGGGGTGGGGCCAGCCGTGGGGGTCGCCCACGGCCAAATCGAGAGCCAGGGCGGCCAGAGGGATGAGAAGGGTGGTTTCCATTGCGTAGTGGGGTGGTTTGGTCGGCCGCTGGCCGGTTTTACGGGATGGACCGGCGCTCGCCGGCGCGGGGACGCGCTTTCGCCCCGCGATGCGTCGCGAGTATGAACGACATGGCGATGTTTTTCAAAAAGAAACGAAGGGACTTTTCGCGCCGTGGCCCGGCGGGCGAGCCACGTCTGTCGCGTGCGGCGGGGAGGGACGTCGCGGCCGTAAGGCCCGTGGCCCTTCCCGGGGCGTGAACACGCACGGCGAGACGGCCCAAGCGTTCCCCCGGCACGGGAAGTCGCGCGTTATCCCGGCGTTTCGTCCGCCCCGGTTTCCCCGGGCAAGCCCCCCGTGGCGCGCAAGGCTTCGTAGAGCAGAATGGATGCCGCGTTGGCCAGGTTGAGCGAGCGCACGCAGCCCCAAATGGGAATGCGCACCAAGTGGGAGCGGTCGCCAAGCATTTCGTCCGGCAGGCCCGAACTCTCGGAGCCGAAGACCAGGGCGTCGTCGGTCGAAAAGGGAAATTGATGGTAGGACCGGCCCACCACGCCCCGGTTGCCCGAGGAGGTGAAGACCAGGCGTCCGGGCTTGGCCCCTTCCAGAAAGGCCCGCCAGTCGGACCAGACCGCGAGTTTGACGTGGGGCCAGTAGTCCAGCCCGGCCCGTTTGAGGTAGCGGTCCGCCAAACTGAAGCCCAGGGGCTCGATGAGGTTGAGCGGCGTGTCGGTGGCCGCGCAGAGTCTGGCGATGGAACCGGTGTTTTGGGGAATTTCCGGGTGGTGGAGGACGATCTGGATCATGGAGGGAAAGAAAAGACCCCGCTGTCGCGGGGTCTTTGGGTATTCGGTGGTGGGCGGTCGGGGATTTGAACCCCGGACTTCCACCGTGTGAAGATGGCACTCTAACCGCTGAGTTAACCGCCCGCCGCAGGAGATAGGGAAAATAGCGACGCTTGGCAAGCTTTTTTTTTGCGATTGATTCTAAAGGCGGTTTGAGGCAAGCCAATGCGCGGGGCCAACGCCCCGAACCACGCTTTCGCCAACCAAAGGATCGCTATGCGCTTACTGGTGACTGGAGGGTGCGGCTTCATAGGCGCAAACTTCCTCTACATGATGCTGACCAAGCATCCCGACCTGGTCGTGGTCAACCTCGACAAGCTGACCTACGCCGGGAACCGCTTCAACCTGCTTCCTCTTGAACAACGACACGGCGGCTCGCGCTACCATTTCGTGCATGGCGACATCGCCAACGCCGAGCTGGTGGCCCACCTGCTGCATACGTACGAGATCGAGGCCGTGGTGAATTTCGCGGCCGAATCCCATGTGGATCGATCCATCACCGATTCCGGTCCCTTCATCCGGACCAACGTGGTGGGAACGCAGGTGCTGCTCGACACGGCCAGGCAACTCGGCGTGCCGCGTTTCGTGCACGTCTCCACGGACGAGGTGTACGGAACCCTTGGTCCCGAGGGCAAGTTCACCGAATCCACGCCGCTGGCCCCCAACAGTCCGTATTCGGCGTCCAAGGCCGCGGCGGACATGCTCTGCCGGGCCTTTTTCGAAACCTACGGCTCTCCGGTGGTGGTGACGCGCTGTTCCAACAACTACGGCCCCTACCAGTTCCCCGAAAAGCTCATCCCGCTCATGTTCCTCAAGGCCAGCCGGGGCGAATCCCTGCCCGTGTACGGCGACGGCTTGAACGTGCGCGACTGGATACACGTGACCGACCACTGCCGGGGCGTGGAGCTGGCCCTTCTCAAGGGCGAGCCCGGAAAGGTCTACAATTTCGGCGGCAACGCCGAAAAGCCCAACATCGAGGTGGTCAAGACCATTCTGGCCGCCCTGGACAAGCCCGAGAGCCTGATCAATTTCGTGCGCGACAGGCCCGGACACGACAGACGCTACGCCATGGATTACTCCCTGGCCGAGGCCGAACTGGGATTTACGCCCGAGTACACCTTCGAGCGCGGCATAGCCGAAACCATCGCCTGGTATCAGGCCAACGGCGACTGGCTCGAACAGGTGCAAAGCGGCGCGTATCTCGCCTTTATGAACGCCTGGTACGGAGAACGGCGATGAAAAAACGGGTTGCGGTGCTCGGCGGCAGGACCGGACTGTTGGGCGTGCCTCTGGTCAAGGCCCTGGAGTCCGAAGGATTCGAGGTGGCCGCCCTGGGCCGGGCCGATTTCGACGTGAGCGACCAGGAGTCCATGGCCGCCTTTCTCGACGACTTCAAGCCCAAGCACCTCTACAACACCGTGGCCTACACGGCCGTGGACCTGGCCGAGGATGAACCCGTCCAGGCCGCCAAGCTCAACAAGGCCCTGCCCGTCAATCTGGGGCGTCTCTGCGGTCCGCGCAAGATCACCCTGGTGCATTATTCCACCGACTTCGTGTTCGACGGGCAAAAAAGCATGCCCTACACCGAAGAAGACACGACCAATCCCACGGGCGTCTACGGCCAGACCAAGCTGGACGGCGAAAAGGGACTGCTCGCCCTGGGGTTGGAACGGCTGCTCATCTTGCGCACGGCCTGGCTGTTCGGACCGGGCAAGAGGAATTTCGTGGCCACCATCTTGAATCTGGCCAAGGACCGCGACGAACTGCGCGTGGTGCACGACCAGATCGGCTCGCCCACCTACACGCCGGATTTGGCCGCTTATTCCGTGGCGTTGGCCAAGACCGGATCGACGGGCATTTTCAACGTGGTGAATTCCGGCCGGGCCAGTTGGTGCGAACTGGCGGCCGAGGCGGTGTCCTGTGCCGGACTCTCCTGCCAGGTGCGGGCCATCACCACGGCGGAATATCCCACCAAGGCCAAACGTCCGGCCTATTCGGTGCTCGACACCACGAAATTCTCCACCGCCACGGGCGTGGCCCCCAGACCTTGGGTCATGGCCGTGCGCGACTACGTGTACGGCGATCTTTGCGCCCAGGGCGAGTTCAAAGCGGACTGACCCGAAAACGCGCGGCGTTTTGTCGCACTGCCAAAAGCGGAAAAATCTGTGTCCGCGAAACGCACGATGTCGTGGTTTCGCGGACATTTTTTGTGGGCGTACCGTCGCCGAAAAACGGCTGTCGATCCTCGGGGGGGGCGCGTCAGTGGTGCGCCGGCGGCGGTTTGGGCGGTTCGGCGGGTTTCGCGGGAACGCCGCCCATGGGCGGAGCGGGCATGCCGCCGTGCCAGGTGACTTTGTAGTCCGAAGGATCCTTGGGCAAGGTGAAAATCCACAAGCCGCTTTCCATGGGCTTGCCGGCCGTCACACGGAGTTTGGTCTGGGTGGATCGGCCGAATACCGACAGGCTGTTGTCAGGCTGGAGCACGTAGTCTTCCAGGTCCGTCAGCGGCTGGCCCGAGCTCGTCTTGGCCGGGTTTTCCAGGACGGTCCGCACGCCCCAGGCTCCTCGCGACAGCACGGCCAGGGTTGTGCGCCCAGGCAGCAGGGACATGGACATGGGGCGCTCGGCCGTCATGCCCGCGGCCGCCAGGTCCAGCACGAGCACCTTGCGGGCCATGCGCAGCCCCAGCGCGTCCCAGTCCTTGGAGCTGCCCACCACTTCGACGGGGCGGTCCTGATCGTCCACGGCCCGGCGGATGTTGGTGGCCCGGCTGATGTCGGCCATGAACACCCGGCTTATCCAGCCGTTTTTCCCCGGTCCCTGTTCCAGGACCAGAAAGCGGTTTTCTTCCACGAAGCACAGGTCCGAGACACGCACCAGATCCAGCGATTCGTACTCCTGTTTGTCGAGCGGGTAGGCGAAATGGCGCACCAAGTCGTTTTCGGGGTTGAACTCCACCAGGCGGGCGAACTGGGCCGAGACGCCGTTGAGACGCAAGGGACGATGCAGGCAGGCGTAGACCTTGCCGGAGTCCGAGACGCAAAGCCCCGAAACGGGCACGGTGGGACTGTCCCCGGGCAGTTCCCCCAGCACGCCGTCTCCGGGAACGTAACGTCTGAGAATGCGCCCGTCGCCAGGCGACACCTTGAAAAGCGCGGGCGCGTAGTCGTCGCTGACCCAGAGGCAGTTGCGCCGGGCGTCCTTGGCCACGCCGCCCGGAAAGACGCCGCCCGGGTCATAGCCCAAGCGCTTGAGCCCCACGTCCAGGGGCTGGAAGAGGCCCGGCCCGGAGACCCCGGGCGGCAGGGCGCGCAGGGGCTTCCCCGACTCGTCGCGCAGGGGCCAAAGGCCCACGAAGCTGGCGCTTTTGTCGGTCAGACGCAGGGCGGTCAAGGCCGGGGAGTATTGCGGCTGGATAAATATGCGGGAAGGCAGGGGCACCTGCCGTCCGCCCCGGGCAACCCAGGGACCCGGCAGGGTGGGCCCACGTCCGGTGAGCCCGTAGAGCAAGAGCGATCCGTCGGCTTCGCTCACGAAAAAGCTCAAGCCGTAGCCCATGCGCAGGGGGATTCCCTTGGGGAAATCGGCCGCCAGGGCCGGTGGGGCCGGGATGGCGTACTGGTCGGGGATGTGCAAGGCGAAACGCCTGCCCTGGGGCGGCGGGTCCTCATGGGGTTTTTCCTCGGGAGGCTGGGCCAGGGTCTGGAGCCCGGCGACCAGGACCAGGACCCAGGCGACGAGAAGAACGGCCGCTCGTTTCAACTCGAATCCCCTTTTTTGAATTCCTTGGCTTCCATCCCCAGCCGCTTGAGAATCTTTTGCAAACTCACCCGTTCGAGTCCGCTCAATCTGGCCGCTTCGGAGATGTTGCCCTTGGTGCGCCCGAGCAATTGATCCACGTAGGAGCGGGTGAAGGCGTCCAGGGCGCGGGCCTTGGCATCCTGATAGCGGCCGGGCAGGCAGGAGTCGCGGGGGCCGTGCGGGTGGACCGGCTTGCAGCCCAGGGCCACCCTGGCCGAGGCCGGATCAATGACCGGTCCCGGCGAAAAGACCACCATGCGCCGGACGAAGTTTTCAAGCTCGCGCACGTTGCCGTGCCAGGGCTGCGAGGCGATGCAGGCCAGCACCTCGGGATTGACCTCCTTGGGGCACGTGCCCATCTCCTTGCCGGCCCGGACAAGAAAGTGGGCCACCAGCAGGGGGATGTCCTCCCGGCGTTCCCGCAGGGGAGGGGTCTCGATGGTCAACACGTTCAGCCGATAGAACAGATCGTCGCGAAAGGTGCGGTCCTTGATCTTGGCCTCGAGGTTCTGGTTGGTGGAGGCCAGGATGCGGGTATCCACCGGCACGGCCTTGCTGCCGCCCAGGGGGCGCACTTCGCGCTCCTGCAACACGCGCAGGAGTTTCGTCTGCACATTTAACCCGATGTCGCCGATCTCGTCGAGCAAAAGCGTGCCCCCGCTGGCCGCCAAAAAAAGTCCCTGCCGGCTTTTGTCCGCCCCGGTGAACGCGCCCTTTTCATGGCCGAAGAGCTCCGATTCCAGGAGCTGTTCCGGGATGGCCGGGCAGTTGAGGGTCAGCATGGGTTTGGGGGCGCGTCTGCTCAGGCGGTGGATGGTGCGGGCCACCAACTCCTTGCCGGTGCCGGATTCGCCCAGGATGAGCACGGTGTAGTCCGACTGGGCCACGGCCACGATGCTCTGCTTGAGCCTGAGCATGCTGGGACTTTCCCCGATGAGCTCCTGGGCGGCCTCGGACGCGGCCACGGATTCGCGCAGGCGTTTGTTTTCGCGCAGCAGGGCCGCGCGCTCCAGGGCCTTGCCCACCACCCGAATCAGATGGGACGAGTCCACGGGCTTTGTGAGAAAGTCGTAGGCCCCGGCCTTGAGCGCGGCCACGGCCGACTCCACGTCGCCGTGGGCCGTGAGCATGACCACCGTGAGCAGGGGGTCCATGTCCAGGGCGCGTTCGAGCAGCTCCTGACCGTGCATGGAGGGCATGCGCAGGTCGGTGACCAGGAGGTCCACCGGCCGGGCGGAGATGGTTTCCAGGGCGTCCTGGCCGCCCGCGGCCACCAACACCTCGCAATCGGGGCGCCGCGAACCGATCAGGCGGGCCAGCCCCCTGGCGAAATCGGGTTGGTCGTCCACCACGAGCACGGTTTCAGAGGGACTCATGGGTCACCTCCCGCGCGAGATTGAGCCACACCGTGAACTGGGCTCCAGGACCTTCCGAAACTTCCACCGATCCTCCCATGTCGGCCACCAGGCCGTACACGACCGCAAGCCCGAGCCCCGTGCCTCGTCCCACCTCCTTGGTGGTGAAGAAAGGCTCGAAAATGCGCTGTCTGTTTTCCGCCGGAACGCCGGGACCGTTGTCGCGCACCTTGAGGTACGCCCGGTCCCCTTCCCGCGCGCAACGCACGATCACGCGTCCGCCCGGAGCGCCTGCCGCGTCCAGGGCGTTTATCACCAGATTGGCCAGCACCTGTTCCAGAGCGGCGGTGTCGGCCATGACCATCACCGGGCCGGTTTCCTCGAAGACCAGCTCGGCCTCCCGCACGGCGGCCCGTGCCTGGTAGATCTCCACCGTCTGCCGGGCCGTCCCGGCCAGGTCGCAGGGGGCCGGCTCCACCTTGCTGGGACGCACGAAACACAGCAGATCGCCCAGCACCTTCTGGGCCTGTATGGTGTGTTTGATGATGATGTCCAGGTCTTCGAGGTGCCTGTTTTCGCCAATCTGGCCCTTGAGCAGCTCGGCGTAACACAGGATCACCCCCAGGGGGTTGTTCATTTCGTGGGCCAGGCCCGCGGCCAGACGCCCTACGGCCAAGAGCTTTTCGTTCTGCTGGGATTTTTCCAGCATGCGCCGTTCGGCGGTCACTTCGCGCACGTACACGACCAGTCCGCCGCCCCGACCCAGATAGTGTCTGGGCGGATACACCGACACCATGAACCAGCGGTCTCCCGGCAGACGGGCCTCGCGCATCTGGGGCGCGCGCAGCATCTGCTGCGGCAGGGGCTTGCCCGGTTCGATGCCCAGGGCCAGACTGAGAAATCCGTTTGCGGGCTGGTCTTCCAGGTCGATGCCGGCCAGGTCGGGATCGGTGGGCAGCCCGCTCAAGGGCAGGTCGGATGCCGAGCTGTTGGCCATGACCACCCGGCCCAGATCGTCGAGCAGCATGAGGGGGTCGGTTATGCCGTCGAACACGCTCTGCAGGAGATCGTTCTGGCGCACCAGGCCGCCCAGGGCCTCCAGGTTTTCCATGACCACGCCGAGCTGACGGCCCACCGCGCCGAGCATTTCCAGGGAATGGGCGTCCGGGGGATTGTCCTTGCCCCAGCACACGGCCAAAAGGCCTCGGCGCACCTCGGCGGTCTGCACGGGCACCATGACGCATTGGTCCACGATGCGCGACTGGCCCTGGCTCACCATGGTGTGCCAGTCCGGCGGCAGGGGGGTGTAGAGGTCGCGGCGGGGCCAGGTGTGCGTGGCTCCGTTGGAGAGCGTGCAGCAGTAGGAAACCTGATGCGCCCCGAACCGTCGCCCGATGAGCTCCAGGCTGGAGTTGAGCATCTCCTGCCGGGTGTGGCTGCGGGTCAGACCGTTCAGAAGCCCCATGAAGAGGGCCACGTCCTCGTTGCGGGCTTCGGCCTCGCGGGTGAGTTCGGCCGTGCGTTCGGCCACGCGCTGCTCCAGCGTGTCGGCGTGGGATTTGAGTTCGCTTCGGGCTTGGCGCAGGCTGCCCGCGAAATCCTCAACCGAATGGACCAGCTCCTCTATTTCGTCCACGCGCCCTGTGGGACGCCCGCGCTCTTTGGCTTCCTCGGGAAAATAATGGCGCATCACCCCGAGTACCCGCTTGAGATTGTGCACCACCAGCCGATTGAAAAGCATGCTGATGAGCGCGTACAAGCCCAGACCGCCCACGGCGAAAAGCAGAATGAAGCCCCATGTGGCCTCGTGAATGCGGCTCAGACTGCCGCGCAGGGGCAGGCTTACCACCTGGGCGCCCACGAGCTGGCCCTCCTTCCAACCGAATCCGGCCCACTGGTCGCCCATGCGCTCGCGCAGGTCGGCCGAGGCCTGGTCCGGTCCGCCGTGGCAACGCAGGCACCCCGGCCTGGCCCGGAGCGGTCTGGCGGCCACGTAGGTCTCCTCGCCATGCTGGCGGGTGAAGAATTCCTCCAGTTGGGCCGTGGGGTTTTCCGCGAATCGGTTTTCCAACTGTTTTTCCTGCGGGCTGGAGCCGGAGGCGCCGGCCAAGGCTCCGAAACCGGCCCGTCGGTAGTGGAATTGCTCCTTTTCGGGCTCGCCGGGCACCATGACCGTGCGGGACATGTGCATGGACTCGCGCATGAAGCGTTCTCCGGCCAACACCTCGCACATGGCGGGTTGCAGGGCCTGGTCCATGAAGCCCTCCAGCGCGTCCACGTTGGAGAGAATGAGTCTGGCCTTGCCGCGAACGTCTTCTTCGAGCATGGCGCGCAGGTGCAGGCGGAGCAGAGATATCGAAATCAAGCCGACCAGAACCATGATCGCGGCCAGCCAGAGAAGAAACTTGGTTTGCAGGTGCCCTGGTTTGATGAAGAGCATTCGCTTGATCATTTAACTCCCTAGTATTCTTAAAGAGCTTCCGCAAGTCCCTCTGCGTGTAGCCCTTGGGGTGCATCCTTGGGGAAACAGACTGCTAACTTGAGTTTGCAATTATGCCTCTGGCGATTTCCAGTAAAAGCTTGAAATATTTACCAGAGTGTTGGGTCAATGGAATTGGCACAACCCTTGCTTGCAAGAAACGCAGGTGTGGCAAGGCGATGCCGAAACACAGCCGGCCGAGCTGGGGCATACAGCGCGATCGGTTTCTTTCAGGAAGGCAACGCTCTTGGATGTCTGCCCCGCCGGGTTAACCAGAATCCGGCGGGGCTTTGTCCTTTTCGGCACGTACTCGCTTTGTCCTTGCATTTTCCGGCGCTGGGCGTATGTCTGGTGTTCAAGAGCCATGCTCCACGGTTTTGCACGCAACCCTCTTACCCACAACGTATGAGCCTCTCTTCGCCACCCGTCGCCGATCAGGCCAACCGGTTTGAAAGCCGTCTCAATCCTCGTGTGCAACTTGCTGAAATGCTTGAAGGGGCGCCGCCAGCGGTACAGGTCGCGATTCTGAGCCTGTTGGTGTCGCTCAAGACCAGCTTTGACGTTCTGGTGCAGCGGCCGACGTTTCCCGATCCGGAAAAGACCATGACCACCTGGGAAGAGCTCCTGGTGGGTCTGACCGACATACGCCTGGACTTCGACAGGCTCAAGTCTTCGCGCCTCAACCGGCTGCGCCATTACAGTCCGTACTATATCGAGCTGGAGCACCGCTTCAACCTGCTCAAGCGCGCCCACGAGCAGAACACCTTGATGATCGAGATTTTGTACGATCTCATCGCGGCCGGACAGGAGTTCAAGACCGCCGAGGAAGTGCTGGAGCGAAGCGGCGAGGTGCTCTTGCGCGAGCTGGGCGCCGATCTGTTCGTGTGCCGTCTCAGCGACGACGAGGGCAACTGGATCAACGTGGCCACCAACTCGGCCGACGAAAAGCAGACCCCCATTTTTGTCTGGGCCATGGAAGATTCCCTGCCCAACCACCCGGTCATGCGGGCCGTACATGAGACGCGAGTTTTTCACGTGCTTTCCAACAACCTGCGCGGAATGGAGCGGGGGGGAGAGTCCGTGGACTGCATGGCCTACCAGCAGGGATTTCGCAGCCGCCTGGCGTTTCTCTTGCGCGGGCTCGAATGCAAGGCCTTCGGCGTCATCATGCTGTATTCCCACAAGGAAGGCTTTTTCGACCGCTATGAAACCCAGTTCCTGGCCGACTGCTCCAAGATCGTGTCGCTCACGGTGGGGCGTCAACTCGAACTCGGGCGGGACGCCCTGGCCAAGGCGGCGGGCGGCATGGCCCACGTGGGCAACAACGTGCTGGGCATCATGATGAACTACAACTCCCTTGTGCTCGAAGAGCTCGAATACGTGATCGAGGACATCAAGGAAGCCCTGGCCCGTCCCCTGCCAAACGTCGGCACTTCACCGGCCGAACTCGTTTCCGAGGTGACGCGCCTGCGTCAACTGCTTACCGATCTGGACATCGAACGCAAGATCGTCGCCCTGCACGGGGTGGCGGATTCCATTTTGCGCCTGAAGGCCGTCATTCAGAACCTGTTGGCTTCCGTGCGCAAGCCCGTGATCATGCCCTACATACGCGGCGAGGAAGTGCTCGACCTGGAGCCGCCCAATCCTTTGCCGCTCTAGCGCCTCGTCCTTGCGGGACACGCGCATGTTTTGCAAAAACAAACAATAAGTTCAATGGGGTGTTCGCAGGATACGCGTCGGCGTGTTCCGTGGACGTCACACGCATCGCCGACAGGACAACCACTCCCCGTCGGCTCTTAGCAGCCTGTTGGAAAATCCTTGCTGGCTGCGTTGCTGCGAAAACGCAACCCCTCAACGGATGCCAAATACGCAAGGGTTTGGCGTTTCTTGGCGTCTTGTCGGCTGCTTCGGCTTTTGGAGGCAAGCACCACTTTTGTTGACCGGCGGTCAGCGCGTTTTGGATTCCGTGGAAGCATCCAGGGGGCCGATGTCCGGGAGCCTGCCGCGCAGGATCAGGGAGGCCAGGTCACGGGCCACCACGACGTGGCCGCTTGCGGAAAAGTGCTCGTCCCAGAGGATGTAGTCGTCCTTTGTGGTTCTTGTGCCGACGCCGTAGTTATAGAGGATGGCCTTCTGAATGTAGTCCGGGTACTCCGGATGCTGGGCGATGTCGTCGCGTACCGCCTGTTCCATTCCAGGACTGGGAAACGTGATGATGAGCTGAAAGTCTTTGGCTTTCGGCTTGCTGTTGATGATTGTCCGCAGCATGGCGGACGCGAAGGATGCCAGGACCTTTTGCGTGGGATCGGGTTTCACCGCGGCGGGGGAAGCGTTTTGTTGCGCGGGCGGCGGGGTGACCGTCTTGGCCGTTGCGAACTTGTGCACGTAACTTCTTACGTTTTTCCATGCCTGCTGCAAGAGCAACCAGGTGAGCCTTCCGGGATAGTACTGTCTTCTTTCCTTGTTGATCATATAGGCCGTGTAGAATTCGACCTCTGGCGATATGACGAGCGTATTGTTCTTCAGAAATTCGAGGTTTTCTCCATGGTCGTTGGAGACCCACTGGATAATGAGGTACTTCATGTGAGAAGTGTCAATGCGTTCCAGCATTTTCATTTCTCTGGCCGTCCCATACGATGAGACGGCAGCGTTGAGCACTTTTTTCCCCGTCAGCTTGTGAAGCAGTTGCGGGTAGGCTTCATCTTGTTGAACGCCCCAGCCCATGGTCACGGAGTCCCCCAGGCAGACTATTTCCGGCGCGACCAGAGCGCTCTCTTCGTCTCTTGTCCCCAGGGAGTTGACATGGAGTTTTGTGCTGAACGTGCTGCTGAAGACATCGCTGTCAAAAGAACAATCTCCTGGTCTCAAAGTATAGAAGAGTCCGGCGTCGAACTTTCCGCAATCACTGTTTTGAACGACATTGCCTATGCTGCCATGGACATGGCCCAATATTGGAGAAAGACCGATCTTGTCCGAAAGTTTTGGATGTGTTAAAAAGAAGATGACTGTTATTTCAATAAAGGCTAAACCAGCAAGAAGCACGGCAACGTTCACCAGCAACACGAGAAAGGCGGATTTCAGTCTTTTCATTGCGGCGAGCAACCTTGGAGTACGGAACGTGAAGAAAGTAATCGCGCTGCTTGGCGCAACGGCAATAGTATTAGCCGGTTTGTGGGGAAATGCTTATATCAAGCGGGGCCGGATTGTCCAGGCTCAGAAAGCGATGGCCGAAATTTCAACCCTCGTCTTGACTGCCAGAGCGAATACAAATCTTTCAACGGATAACATAACACACAACGGATGTTCGTTTTGTCCGTGTCGAACGCAAGAATCCCACAGGGATGATCCGGTGAACTCCATTTGCGCCTACAATTGGAACAATGTCATGCTGTCCGTGTGGCGCGCCTTGGGGAAGGAAGGCTATCCCCCGGAACATCTGTTGCGCGATCCCTGGGGCTCTCCCTACGGCATGGACGAGGACGACACGAACGCACCGTGTCTTGCCGACAAGCTTGTTTCCTTTGGTCCGGACGGACGGTTCGGTACGCAAGACGACATCAGCGTCTTCATTCGCGATCCGCAATGCAAGTAGTCCCCTCGCGCCGGGGGCATTTTTCAGACCTGTAACAGCCGGTGGGGCATTTTCGCCGGCTGCGGCGCTTCGAAAAAAAACAGGCCCTCACGTCTGCGAACGGCGTGAGGGCCTGTTTTTTTGTGTCTTGCCGCGAGGTTTCGTTCCGATCGTCGGCTTCCTCCCGCCGAGGGATGAGCTCGGCGGGAGGGAAGGCGGGAGGGGGTTATTTCTTCACTTCGGTGTAGTCGGCGTCCACCACGTCTTCGTCCTTGCCCGGTCCAGCGCCGCCGGCTTCAGGACCCTCGCCGGGCTGGGGGCCTCCCTGCGCGCCAGGCTGGCCGGCTTGCTGCTGGTACAGCTTTTCCGCCAGCTTGTGCGACACCTGGGAAAGTTCGTCCGTGGCGCGCTTGATGGCCTCGGCGTCCTCGCCCTTCATGGCTTCCTTGAGGAGCTCCACCTTGGCTTCGATTTCGGACTTGGTGGCGGGCTCCACCTTGTCGCCCAGTTCGCGCAGGCTTTTTTCCGTGGTGTAGACCAGGGTGTCCGCGTGGTTTCTGGCTTCGATGGTGGCCTGCTTCTTCTTGTCGTCGTCGGCGTGGGCCTCGGCGTCCTTGATCAGACGCTGGATCTCGGCCTCGGACAGGCCCGAAGACGCCGTGATCTGGATGGACTGCTGCTTGCCGCTGGCCATGTCCTTGGCGGAAACGTTGACGATGCCGTTGGCGTCGATGTCGAAGCTCACCTCGATCTGGGGCACGCCGCGCGGGGCGGGCGGGATGCCGGTCAGTTCGAAACGGCCCAGGGTCATGTTGTCCGCGGCCATGGGGCGCTCGCCCTGCAGCACGTGGATCGACACCGAAGGCTGGTTGTCGCCCGCCGTAGTGAAGATCTGCGACTTGCGGGTCGGGATGGTGGTGTTGCGCTCGATGAGCTTGGTGGACACGCCGCCCAGGGTTTCGATGCCCAGAGACAGCGGGGTCACGTCGAGCAGCAGCACGTCCTTCACGTCGCCGGCCAGGATGCCGCCCTGGATGGAGGCGCCCATGGCCACCACTTCGTCCGGGTTCATGGAGCGGTTGGGCTCCTTGCCGAAGAAGTCTTTCACCTTCTGGGCCACCAGGGGCATGCGGGTCATGCCGCCGACCAGGATGACCTCATCCACTTCGCCGGCGGAAATTCCGGCGTCGGACAGCGCCTTCTTGCAGGGGGCGGCCGTGCGCTCGACCAGATCTTCCACCAGCTTTTCGAGCTTGCCGCGCGAGAGCTTGATCATCATGTGCTTGGGCCCGGAGGCGTCGGCCGTGATGAAGGGCAGGTTGATCTCGGTCTCCATGGAGGTGGAGAGCTCTTTCTTGGCCTTCTCGGCGGATTCTTTCAGACGCTGCAGGGCCATGCGGTCCTTGGCCAGGTCGATGCCGTTCTCGCGCTTGAACTCGTCCACCAGATAGTTGACCACCCGCTGGTCGAAGTCTTCGCCGCCCAGGAACGTGTCGCCGTTGGTGGAGCGGACCTCGACCACGTTGTCGCCCACTTCGAGAATGGAGATATCGAAGGTGCCGCCGCCAAGGTCGAACACGGCGATCTTTTCCTGGGCCTTCTTGTCGAAGCCGTAAGCCAGCGAGGCGGCCGTGGGCTCGTTGATGATGCGCTTGACGTCGAGCCCGGCGATGCGGCCGGCGTCCTTGGTGGCTTGGCGCTGGGAGTCGTTGAAGTAGGCCGGCACGGTGATGACCGCTTCGCTCACGGTCTCGCCCAGGTAGGCTTCGGCGTCGGCCTTGAGCTTCTGCAGGATCATGGCCGAAATTTCCGGCGCGGAGTAGCGCTTGCCTTCCACTTCGACGGCGGCGTCGCCGTTGGCGCCTTCGACGATCTTATAGGGACAGTGCTTCACCCATTCGCTCACTTCGGGGGTGTTGAACTTGCGTCCCATGAGGCGTTTGACCGCGAAAACGGTGCGCTCGGGATTGGTGACCGCCTGTCGTTTGGCGATCTCGCCCACCAGGCGCTCCTTGGTGAAGGCCACGATGGAGGGGGTGGTGCGGCCGCCTTCGGGGTTGGTTATGCATTTCGGGTCTTTGCCCTCCATGATGTAGACGCACGAGTTGGTCGTGCCGAGGTCGATCCCGATGATTTTGGCCATGAATGCTCTCCTCCTTGGAGATGAATTTCAGCCCGCCGCCTGGCGGACATTAGCTTTGTGGTGCTTGCGACCGCGGTTTGGGTTGCCTTCGCCGTGTCGCCATCGGTTAATAAGTCCGTATTACGTCGTGTAAAGGGTGTTTGCACATTTTTCGCGTTTTTTCTTCCCTGTCGGGGGGAATCTTTCCGGTTTGTCCCGTTGTCATGGGCCAAAAAATGCCGGGAACCCGGTTTGGCTTCCGGTTCCCGGCGAAAAACGCCCTGTTCGGGCGAAAAAACGCGCGCCGAAGGCCTAGGCCTGGCTGACAATCACCTTGGCCGGCCGCAGCAACCGGCCGCGCAGGCGGTAGCCGGTCATCTCCACCTTGAGCACTTGGCCCTCGGGCGTGCCGGGAGCCTGCTGCGAGCCCACAGCCTCGTGCATTTCGGGGTTGAACGCCTCGCCCACCGCGCCGAACGGTTCGAGTCCGTGCCGGGCCAGGATGTCGAGAAAGATCTTGCGCGTCATGTCCACGCCCATCACGAAGTCCTTGCAGGCGGCCACGGACCGTCCGTGGAGCAGGGCCAGGTCCAGGTTGTCCAGCACCGGGATCAAATCGCCCAGCACCGACTCGGCCGCGAACTTGACGAACTCTTCCTTCTCTTTGACCAGGCGTTTTTTCAGATTTTCCGCGTCGGCCAGAATGCGCAGGCGCTTGTCGACCTCTCCGGCCAGTTCCTTGCGGCACCGCTCCAACTCCTGTTCGGGGGTCAGCGGTTGGGAAGCTTCGGGTTCGGCCTGGGGATCGGATTCCTTGTCCAAAGTCATAGATCGCTCCTTGGCGCTTGAGCGCCCCTTTCGGGGCGCGGCGTGTTTCGGGTATGGCCTAGAAGTGTTTCCCGAGCATCAGGGTGACGAGTTGAGCGGTGTAGCTCACCAGGGGAACCACTTCGGCGTAGTCCATGCGCAACGGTCCGATGACGCTCACGGCTCCCAGCGGAGCCTCTGGGCCGCCGTAGGGGGAACAGACCATGCCGCAGCCGGCGAGTTCGCTGGGCTCCACTTCTTCGCCCAGCATGATCATGGTGCGGTATTCGCTCATGGTCTTGTCCAGCAGTTCCAGCAGGCGGGTGCGGTCCTCCAGGGCCTTGAGCAGGTCGCGCATGACGGAAATATCGGAAAATTCCGGTTGGGAAAGCATGTTGAGCGTGCCTTCCACGAACACTTCGGGCGCGGGACTGGTCGAAAAGGTGTCCAGCGCCAGGCGCAGGGCCTTTCCGGTCAGTTCGGAAAGCTCCCGCTTGGCCTGGCCGAGTTCGGCCAGAATGCGCATGCGGACCTCGCGCACCGTGAGATTTTGAAAATGGTGATTGAGGTAGTTGCCGTAGCTCAGCAGATCATCGACGCCCGGCGTCTCTTCCACGGCCACCACCCGCTTCTGCACGATGCCGCCCTGCAGGACCAGGACGGCCATGACCAGCCCGGGCCGAAGCAGAACGAAGTCGATCTGTCGCCACAGGGCGCGGCTGGGCCTGGGGGCCATGACCATGCTCATCTGCTTGGAGAAGCTCGAAAGGATGCGCGAAGCCTGGCGCAGGATGTCGTCGATTTCCAGCCCCGCCTGGCCGAGGGACATGGTCATGAGTTCCTTCACGGGCTCGGGCAGAGGACGCAGGCGCATGATGTGGTCGAGGTAGAGACGAAAGGCCTTGGCCGTGGGGATGCGTCCGGCCGAGGTGTGGGGCTGTTCCAGGTAGCCCTGTTCGGTGAGGTCCGCCATGGTGTTTCGCACGGACGCCGGGGAAAGGGGAACCTGTCCCGTCTTGGAGACGGTTCGCGAGCCCACCGGTTGGGCCTTGGAGATATAGTCCTCCACGATGGCCGTGAGGACATCGAGTTCACGTGCGATGAGGGCCATGACGTTTCCCTGCTTTAGCACTCCTCTTTGGAGAGTGCCAAACAGCTAACAACCCTAGCTCCGCCTGTCAAGGCGCGCTCCCGGGAGGACAGGACCGAACCGGGACCAAAGGCGGACGAAAAGGAACCGGGATCCGCCATCGCGCTCGGAGCGGATGGCGGGTCCCGGATTTCTGTCGCGTGGTTACATCCTCGTGGTCACGTTTTCGAGCAGATGGCCGAAATGGACCAGCTCGGCGTTGCGATGGACAGGCAGGTGGTCGAGCAGGGCGTCAAGAAAGTGGAAGGCCCTGGGATTCATGCGCTGGTGGTGGATCATCACCCCGCACAGTCCCGAGGCCAGTCCGGCCTCCAGTTCGTCCAGCAGGCTGTCGAAGGAGTGGGTGGGGTCTGGTTCCTTGCGGGTGTGCAGGTCCACGGTTATGGGAAAATCGGGCAGATGGCCGGGCGGCTCCGGTCCGGCCCCCACGGTGCGCGACAGGGCCTTGATGCCGCTTGAGGCCATGTGGGCCATGGATTCGCCGTCGCAACGGTTCCAGGGCGGGGAAAACACGGGGGTGAAATCGGGCCCCATGATTTCGCGCAGGCGCGTCGCGCCCCGTGAGATGTCTTGTTTTTTGTCCTTGGCCGGGCGGGCGGAGCCGAATTCGCGTTTCTTGGACCCTTCGGGCTCGAAATTGACGTGGCGCCAGCCGTGTTGGCACCAGCACCACTGTCCCGCGCCACAGGTTTTTTTGAGCGTGGCGAAGCGGCTGGTGGTCAGCCAGGCCGGTACCACGGCCAGACACAGCGGGGTGCGCCGATTCCCGAAGGACTGGGCCAGCTGGGTGAAGGCGTTGCCGGGAACGCCCACGTCGTCGGCCCTGAAGAACACCTTGGCCTTGCCACCCGGGGCCTTGTCCAGGCCTCTTTCCACGGCCAGGGCCACGCGGTGGTCGAAGTCGTCGGGAAGTCCGCGCCACAGGGGAGAGATGGAAGCCGATACAATCATGAGCGTAACGTAGTCCTTGAGTGAGTGCCCATCGCAGGCCAGCCTTCGCCGAGAAGCCGCGCCGTCGTCTCGGCCCCGTCGAGGCGCACGGGGCGGGGAGCGCGTCCCGGCTTCGCCGGATCCAGCGCGTCCAACATGCGCCTGGCCAGCGCCTGCGCGCCGAGGTCTTTGTCTTCCAGCACGCCCAGCGCGCCGAGACTTTCGAGTCGTCTGGCGCGCAGGGCCTGTTCCCGGTTCTGGTCGAAGGGTCGCACCAGAGCGGGGGTTGCGGCGGCCAGCACATTCATGGTCGTGTTGTAGCCGGCCAGCGAAATGCTGAGATCGGCCGCCGCCAGCCAGTCGGGGAAATCCGTGGCGAAGCGTTCCACATGGACGCCACGCACCGTGCGCGCTTTGCTAGCTAACCGGGTGAAGCGTGCGTCGTCAAGGAAGGGTCCGGTAAAAATCCGCAATAATGTCAACCGTTGCCCGGACAATGTGGCGAAGGCGTCCAGGCAGGCTTCCAGCAGTTCGCCGCCCACTTTTCCGCCTCCGGCGCTGGCCACCGCCAGCCGGTCGTCCGGGCCCAGGCCCAGGGCGGAACGGATCCGCGTCCGGGCGTCCGGGGACGGTGTTTGGGTCACGAACCCGGTATAGGCCACGGGCACGGAAATTTCGTCGGCCCGGGGAAAGGTTTCCTTCAGACGGCAGATTTCGGGATCCGCATGGACCAGCAGGCCGTCGAACAAGGCGTCCAGCCGGGCGAGAACGCGGTCCTGGTATTTTTGCGGATTGTTTTTCTCCACCAGGATGTCGCGCAGGCTGCATACCGTGCGGCACGGTCCGAATCGCCCGGAACGCGCGGCCTGAAGCGCCGGGACCAGTTCGAACTCAAAAGCCCGGCGGCCGAAGGGGTACAGCTCCACGAGCAGCACGTCCGGGCGTTCGCGCTCGAGAACGGCCAGGAGCCTAGCCGCGCGCGCGGTCTTCACGGTCTCCAGGTCGCCCTGCGGGGCGTAGAGGACGCTGAACTCTTCGTCCATGGCCAGGGGGGGCAGGGGGACGAGTTCGACGTTTTGGGGAAGGCGCGCCGGAGCGGGCGGCCCGCCGGAGACGAGCGCCACCCGATGCGGGGCCAAGGCTTCGGCCAGGGCCAGACTGCGCATGAAGTGCCCCAGGCCCAGCACGTGCTGGCAGTACAGGACCACGTTCACGGCCCGGGCTCCGGGCCGTGAACGCGGGGCATGGTTCCGATGGAATTCATAGGGTCTGGTTGATGGCCGCCACGCGCAGGCAACCGCCCTCGGCTTCCAGCCAGTGCAGGGCGCGGGGGCGCAACTGGTCGGACTCCCGGGGCAGAAAGTCGCGGCCTTGCAGGGCGTAGAGCACGCTGCGCAGCACCACCTGGTGCGTGACCACCAGCACCTGGCCGCCCTTGTGGGCCGCGGCGATGTCGAGCAGGGCGGGAAAGGCGCGTTGAAACACCTCCTGGCGGCTTTCGCCTTCTGGCGGACAAAACGCCCAGCCCAGGGCCGTCTGTTCGGCCATCACGCCTTCCGCGTCCAGTTCGCTCACCAGGCGTCCGGTCCAGGTCCCGAAGGCCTGCTCGCTCAGGCGGTCGTCCGTGCGCACGGGCGGAAGGCCCAACAACATGGCCAGGGAGGCGGCCGTGTCCCTGGCTCGGCCCAGCGGGCTCGAATAGACCGCCTCGAAGGCGTGGCTGGACAGATTTTTGGCCCAGCGAGTCAGCTTGGCCCGGCCCTCGGCCGTGAGCGGGGAATCGTGCTGGCCCTGGATGCGCCGGATCACGTTCCATTCGGTCTGTCCGTGGCGGATGAGCGCCAGTCTGGTCATGGTCGAAGATCTCCGGCGAGAGCCCGCAGGCGGCGCTCCACAGCGTCGAAGTTGGCCGTCGCGTCGTGGCGGGCGCGCACGTGCGCCGATCCGGCCCGGCCCATGGCGTGGCGCAGGGTCTTGTCGGTGATCAGCGCGGCCAGGGCCGTTTCGTAGGGTCGGCCTTCGAACGCCGGAGTCAGGGCGGCCGAGCGGCCGCCGGCGGTCACTTCGGGCACGCCGCCGTTGTCGAAGGCCACCACGGGCAAACCGGCGGCCTGGGCCTCCAGGTAGACCATGCCCAGGCTCTCCCCAATGCCGGGGAAGGCGAACACATCCGCTCCGCTCATGAGGGCGGGCATGTCCTTGCGCGGCGTCTGGCCGAGAAAGAGGGCCCGGCCGGGAAGCAGGGCGGCGGCCCGGGCTTCGAGGCGTCCCCTGGCCGGTCCGTCGCCGGCCAGGACCAGGTGGAAGTCGAGTCCCTGGCGGAACAGGGACCCCAACCGGTCGATGAGATAGGCCAGGCTCTCTTCCTTGACGCCGGGGCGGAACATGGCCGCCGTCAGGACCACCGGCGTTTTCCCGACTCCCCAGTTCGCGCGCGTTTGCGCGCGGGTTTCGGGGTTGAAGGCGAAGGGTTGGGGATCGATGCCCGGGCGCACGTACTGCAGCCGGGATTCGGGCAGCAGACGACGCAGGTTCGCCAGATCCTCGCGCCCGTTGGAGAACACCACCTCGGCGGCCAGCAGGCTCTCCTTGTTGAGCCGATATCCTGGCCAGGTGAAGAGGTTCCGGCTCGGCCTGGTGGCGTAGGAGCCCTGGAAGATCGCGTAGGGTGTTCCCATGGCGCGCGCCGCCTCGGGTCCCAGCAGGTCCGGGGCCTTGTGGTAGGCGTGACAGGTCAGCCACAGGTCGAAAGGTTTGCGGGCGGCCCGAATCCGTTCGGCCAGGGCCAGGGGCCAGAGCCAGGGCTTTGCGACCAGTCCCCGGCTGACCAGGCGGCTGGGCGTGAACACCTGATGGCCGCGCGCGGTCAGGTGTGCGGCCAAGGCCATGGCCGTGGTCTGATCTCCCGAGGGATTGGGATGGTCCAGGGGTTTCATGGGGGTGTAAAAGGCTATGCGCATACGCCGTTCTCCTGAAACCAGGCGGCCAGGTCGCGGATGAGGGCCTGGTTGTCGAACATGGCCTCCACCCGCCGCCTGGCGGCCGGAATGAGTTGAGCCCGAAGCCCCGTGTCCGTGGCCAGGCGCCGTATGGCGTCGGCCAGGGCCGGGGGGTCTTGCGGAGGGACGAGCAGGCCGTGCCGCCCGCTCACGATAAGTTCGCCGATGCCCGACACCGTGGTGGCCGCCACGGGCACGCCCATGGCCATGGCTTCGGCCAGCACGTTGGGGATGCCATCCCGGTCGCCGTTGGGACGCACCTCGCATCCCAGGGCGAAGAGGTCGGCCTGTCGGTACAGGTCCACCACCCGTTCATGGGGCAGGGTTCCCAGCCAATCCATGCGGTTGTCAAGCCCCAGGGACGTGGCCAAGGCTTCCAGCTCGGACCGTTGTTCGCCTTCTCCCACCAGTCTGAAGCGGAAATCCATGCCCTGTTCCGCCAACAGGGCCAGGGCGCGAAACACCGTGGGCAGTCCCTTCTTGGGCGTGAGACGGGCCACGGTGAGAATGGAAAGCGGCGCACCGGGGGTGATGCGCGCCGGTCCCGGCGTAAACAGCGACAGGTCGATGCCGTGGCGCACCACGGTCAGGGGGGTGCGGGTCGGGTTCAGGGCGTCGAGACGGCGCTTGTTGTAGGCCGTGCAGGTGACGGCGAAACGGGCCTTGGCCAGCTTTTCGGCCAGGGCGCGGGGGCGCTGGGTGTAGATGTCCTTGGCGTGGGCGGTGAAGCTGAAGGGCAGCCCGGTGAGCAGGCTGGCGTAGGCGGCCACCGAGGTGGGGGAATGGGCGAAATGGGCGTGCAGGTGGGTGACGCCGGACCCCGGCAGTACCTTGCGGGCCAGGTAGCCGGCCTGGAGCAGGTGCTTGAGGCTGGCCGCCTTGCCCGTGCGGACGAACCGGGCCAGGGCCTGGCGGAGGCCTTTGGCGTAGGTCAGGGGCCGGGCCAGGGCCAGGGGGAGGTTGGCGGCCAGCAGTTTGAGCGCGTTGCCCCGGATGGTTTCGGGCATGTAGTCGGCCCTGGCCCGGATGCGGCCCACCGATGCGTGGGTGAAGGACTCGCGCGGGCGGCGCATGGAGAGAATGCGCACCCGAAATCCCAGGGCTTCCAGACCCAGGATTTCGCCTGAAATGAAGGTCTCGGAGATGCGGGGATATCCCTTGAGGATCATGCCCAGCACCGGACCGGGCGTCTGGGCGGAGCGCGAGGCGTCGGGCTTCCCGGCGCGGCATGATTCGGGTAGGGGGGAACAGGGGGCGGCGCCGGCGCGCGGCGTTGTCCGGTTTCGGCTCATTGTTTTGCCTCGCGCAGGGCGGTCACGCGGTTCGAGATGACGTCCAGGCCGGTGAGTTTGAAATCGCGCACGGCCTGGCGTATGCCCGCCCCGTGGTTGAGCAGGCGAAAGACGCCGCGGGCCAGGGGGCCGGGGCCGAGATCGGCCCAGGGCAGAAATTCCAGCAGGCCGTGGCGGGCCATGACTTCGGCCCGGATGCGCTGTTCGAGCCGGGGCTCCTCGCGCGGGACCACCAGGCTCGCCTTGCCTTGGGAGAGCACCTCGCACAGCGTGTTGTACCCGCCCATGCACACCACCACGTCGGCCAGGCCGATCAGGGCCTCCATGCGCCGGAAAAAATGGTGGAACGTGGCCTTGACCGCCAGGGACCGGGCGTGCACCTCCTCGCGCTGGGCCTTGGGCATGAAGGGACCCGAAACCAGGATCGAACGAAAGGGCGGTTCCCCCAGCCCTTCGAGCATCTTGAGGTAGGCGTCCATGAGGGGGTAGCCGTCCCCGCCGCCTCCGGTGGTGACGACAACCACTTTTTCGCGCGGGGTCAGTTGTTCGTCCTCGCGCAGTTCGTCCATCTTGGCCCCGAGGGGACGAAAACGTTGGATGTAGCCGGTGTAGCGCACTTTGGCGCTCACTTCGGGTTCGATGGCGTACTCGGTGACGGGGTCGTAGAATTCGCGATTTCCGTAGATCCAAATTTCGGAGTAATAGCGGTCCAGCACCTCGTAAACGCCCTTTTCGACCCAGTCGCGCCGGGTGCTTTCGGCATCGTCCATTACGTCGCGCAGGCCCAGCACGGCCTTGGAGCCGGGCAGGCGGCGCTTGAGCCACTTGAGGGTGGGCATGACCTCCTGCTTGAGCCCGAGCGGGGCCTTGTCCACGATGAACAGGCGCGGAGCGAAGGCCTTGGCCGTGGCGACGATGATGTTCTTGCGGATGTTCAGGGCGTGGCGGGCGTTGATGCGGATGGACTGGGGCAGGTATTCGTCGTTGGTCTGCTTGATCATGCCGGGAATGCGAACGAAGTCCACGCCCGGCGGCGTGTCGAAGCGCCCGGCCAGGGGCGATCCCGTGATGATGATGACGTTCACTCCGGGGCCGGCCAGGTGCGAGGCGATGGCCATGGTGCGTCGGATGTGACCGAGGCCGTAGGTGTCGTGGGAGTACATGAGGATATTGAAAGTCTGGGCCTGGGCCATGCGAGCTCCCTGTGGGAAAATTCGCGCTTTTCCTAGCGCCAAAAACCGCCCAATGCAAACGCTTGCAGGCCTGGGCGCTATGGGCTAACGAGAAAAACATGAAGAAATCGAATGGGCTCCTTCCTCAATCGGGAGGCCTCTCGTGGGCCTAGTGTCGGTGGATGACCTGCGCCCGGATATGGTGCTTTCCCAGGACGTGCGCAGCCGACAGGGCCGGCTGCTCTTTTCCCAGGGGGCGGCGCTTGACGACTTGGCCATTCAGACCCTCAAGTTCTGGGGCGTGTACGAGGCCCCGGTGAGCGGGTACGATCAGGAATCCCTCGACCGCATCCGCCTGGCCGGCGTGGACCCCGCCGTGGCCAAGGCCGCCGGCGACGAGGCCGACCGTCGTCTGGCCCTGTGCGATGCGGACCATCCCGCCGTGGCCGCGTTGCGCAAGACCGTGCTTTTCGACCTGGCGCTTTCCGGGGCCCCCGTGACCGCGCCCGAGCGGCCCTCCTTCGAGCCCCAGCCCGCTCCGGCCCGGCGGCTGGACCCGGCGCGGCTCATCTCCGGGGCGGCGCGCCTGGCCTCCATGCCCAAGATCGTGGACAAGGTGCTCCAGGCCTTGAACGACCCCCACGTCTCCTACGCCTACGTGGGCGAACTCATCGGCAAGGACGTGGGCCTTTCGGCCAAGCTGCTCAAACTGGTCAACTCCGCCCTGTTCGCCTTTCCCGAACCCGTGGAGAGCGTCAGCCGCGCCGTGAGCGTGGTGGGCATCAACAAGCTGACCAGCCTGGCCCTGGGCGTCTCGCTCATCGACCATTTCGACCCCGTGCCCCAGAGCGCCCTGGATATGCGCTCCTTCTGGGAACACAGCCTGGCCTGCGCGGTGTTGGCCAGGCTTTTGGCCACGGTTTCGGGACATCCCGAGGAGGAACGCGCTTTCGTGGCCGGTCTGCTGCACGACATCGGACGCCTGGTCATGCTGTCGAGCCAGCCCAAGCTCTCCGTGCTGGCCATGGCCGCCGCGTGGGAGGAAGACGCGCCCCTCTACGCGAGCGAATCGCGCGTTTGGGGATTTCACCACGCCAAGTTGGGCGGCAAGCTCCTCACCGTCTGGAAGTTTCCTCCGGGGCTCATCCAGGCCGTGGAGCGCCACCACGACCCGGACGACCAGGATTCCGCCCTGGTCCACGTGGCCGACATCATGGCCCACGCCCTGGGTCTGGGACGCGGCGGCTCCCCCCTGGCGCCGCCTCTTTCGGCCTGGGCCTGGGATAGTCTGGAGATCTCCCCCGGTGTGCTCGCGGCCGTCGCCGCACAGGCGCAGCATCAGTTGTCCGACATCGGAAACATCCTGCTTCCCAGCCCCGGCGTGAGGCAAGGCCGTGCATCCTGACGATTGGCTCTCCGCCCGCCTGAGCTATCTGGAGGAGTCGCGCGGCAAGACGTTGCAGACCCTCGACCAGATCATCGCCCTGAGCGCGCCCACCAACGAGCTCAAAAAACAGAGCGTGTCCACCATCCTGGCCCGGTGCGCCCGGCATGTGGGTCAGCTCATTCCCTTCGCGGCCTGGGCCTTCTTTCTTTCCGATCAGCCCGGAGGCCGGTTTCTTCTGGCCCGGTGCCATCCCCGGAGCCGACGCCAGGAGCTGCAGGAGGTGTTTGAAAGCCTGGCCCCGTATGGAACGCCGGCCTGGGCCTTGCACCATCCCCACCCCGTGGTCACCGCCATGCCCGGAGGCGAGGACCGCCTTTTGCTGCACTCCCTGGCCACGCCCGACCGTATCCGGGGGCTGTTTCTCGGGCGGCTGGGAGCCCCCCTGCAACAGGTGCCCGACATCTCCCTGGCCGTCATGACCCTCACCATGCAGATTACCGCTTCCCAATTGGAAAGCCTGGAATTGCGCCACGCCTTGCGCGCGCAAAAACGCCAGCTCGAAAGAACGAACCAACGCGTGACCACCTTGCGCGAAACCGTAAAGGCCCTGAAAAAGGGCGTCCGCAAGGCCCGCTAGGCTTTCCGCTTCCGAAAAAACGCGCATGTTGCCGCGGGCGCTTCGGCGGGACCGCTTTCGCGTCGGGTTGCACCCGGCGCGGATACCGGCGTGGAGGAAACCCGGCGGCGGAGGGGCGCCGTTCGGGCGAGCGACAGGGACCGAACGCGCCGGGCTTTCGGGCGCGTTCGGTTGGCCGCGTGAAAAGAAATGGTTGCGGGCGTTACAGGCGCTTCTTGGGCCGCAACAGGCGGCTGTAGTAGGAATTCAGGGTGTAGAGACAGTTGGCGGGGTTGTGCCCGAGCACCCGGTCCTTGGCGATGAGCGTGGTGACCGGCACGGTGGAATGCCTGAAGAACAGCGAGTCGTGACCGACGCACAGGCCCACGACCACGTTGAGTTCACTATTGTGGGCGGCCAGCACCTTGGCCTGGAGAATCGGGTTGCACATGCTCTCGTGCCGGTCCGGCGGCAGCTTGAAGGACTTGTCGATGCCCAGTTCCGTCTTGTCCGCCCCGCCCACCTTGCAGATCACGACGATGGGGGTCAACCCGTGGGCCGCCACCACCCGGGCGAAGGCCTTGGCTTCGTCCATGAGTCCCAGACAACTGGCGATGCCGATGCGGGTCATGTCCAGGCGGTTGGCGAAGGCGATGATCTCTTCCACCCGGGTGAGCTTGCCGTAGTAGAGTCCCTCGATCTCGGCCGAGGCCCTGGCCATGCGGGCGTCCAGGGTATCCTCCCGGTAGAGGGCCAGGGACTCCTTGATCAGTTCGGGATCGGTGGTGGCGGTCATGCAGAAGCTGGGGAGCTTCTTGGCCATGCGATAGCAGGCTTTCACGCCGCACTGCATGCAGGACATTTCGGCGGTGGATTCCGCGTCCGGGCTTTGAACGGGTTTTTTTTCGTCGCTCATGCGCACTCCTTCGCAACGGGCCATGCGGCCACGCGGGTTTGACGGACGGGGCCGGACCATCGCCGCCTCGGCTTGGAGCCGGCCGCAACGCCAGGGCGACGAAACGGCCGGGGGGGAACATGGGGAAGGCAACGTCCCGCCGCCGGGCGTACGGTCCGGGACGGCGGCGGGAAAATAAGAAGGATAACTACCCGAAAAATCGGATCATGAGAACCCCTTGCGGCAAGGAACCACAAAGGGAGGAGAACGGGTCCCGTCGGAGACGGTTCGCGCGAGCGCTGGAGGCTCCGACGGGACGAACGCGTGCGAACTCGCCAGGCGTTAGCAGCCTGTTGAAAACGCCTTGCTGGCAGCGTTGCTGCGAAAAGCTCAACCCCTCAACGTATGCCAACTCCGCTTCGGGCTTGATTTTTTCTTGCGCCTTGCCAGCACGTTTTTTGAACAGGCTGCACGAATCGACTTTTTGGGCGGGCTGTTAGCACAGAGCCCGGTACAGGGCGAGGATGTCGTCCTCGTCGGCCCGGCGGGGGTTGTTGCGGGCGCTGGCGTTGACCGCGGCGTCCTTGGCCATGTCGGTCAGGGCCTGGGCGTCCACGCCCGCTTCGCCCAGGGTGCGCGGCAGGGGGAGGTCCGCGAGCAGCTCCTCCAGGGCGGCGGGGGCCTGGGCCGAGGCCCGGGTCAGGTCCTGGCCGTGGGTGACGCATCCGAGCGCCAGGGCCACCCGGGCCATGCGCTCGGCGCAGGCCGGGCGGTTGAAGGCCATGACGGAAGGCAAAAGCAGGGCGTTGGCCACTCCGTGGGGCACGCCGAAATAGGCCCCCATGGGGCGGGACATGGCGTGCACCAGGCAGACCGAGGCGTTGGAAAACGCCAGCCCGGCCTGCATCTGGGCCAACAGCATGGCCGCCCTGGCTTCCGCGTCCTCCGGGTTGAGGGACGCCCGGCGCAGGTTGGCCCCGATGGCCTGGACGGCGGCCAGGGCCAGGGTGTCGGAAAGGGGATTGGACAGCTTGGAAATATAGGCTTCGATGGCATGGGTCAGGGCGTCCATACCCGTGGCCGCCGCCACCTTGGGCGGCATGCTGGCCGTGAGGTCCGGATCGAGAATGGCCACCTTGGCCGCCAGGGCGTCTCCGGCGAAGAGCATCTTGCGCTTGAGCGCGGTGTCGGTGAGCACGCTCACCCGGGTGACTTCGCTGCCCGTTCCGGCCGTGGTGGGTATGGCGATGAGCGGCGGTCCGGCCAGGGGCGGGGCCGAGCCCTCGTAGCGTTGCAGGGGGCCGGGGTTGGCCATCAGGCAGCCGATGCCCTTGGCGGCGTCCATGGGGCTGCCGCCGCCCAGGGCCACCAGCACGTCGCATTTTCGGGACTTGGCCAGTTCCGCTCCGATCTCCACGGTCTGTATGCTGGGATCGGACTCCACCTGGTCGAAGGCCACGGCGTCGACCCCGGCGCTTTCCAGCAGTTCGAGCGTGCGGTCCAGGCTGCCGTTGCGTTTCGACGAGCCCTTGCCGGTGACCACCAGGGCCGTGGAGCCCAGGCTTTTGGCCTCGGGACCGAGTTTTTCCAGTGCGCCGAATCCATAGTGGATGCGCGGGGGGGAAAGGAACGTGCGAGCGGACATGGCGGGTTCTCCTGTGGGAAGATGAACGAAGGCGGACTTCACTCGGCCGGGCGCGAAAGGCCGCGAGACGCGGCCCTGGGGCGGGGCGGGATCGTTTTCGCGCGCGTGGACCGGCTCATGACGCGGCTTGGGCCTGGCGACGGGCGCAGGGACGGACTACAATATTTGTCCGTGGGATGGAAGGGCCGTTCAGCGGGAGAACGCTTGGTGTGTGGCCGTTCCCGGGCGTGTTTGCCGACGGTAGGCGGCGTGGGGGGGCCATCCCCTTTCCTGTTAGCAGCCCGCCAAAATGTCGATTCGTGCAGCCTGTTCAAAAAACGTGCTGGCAAGGCGCGCAAAAAAGTCAAGCCCGAAGCGGAGTTGGCATCCGTTGAGGGGGTGAGTTTTGCGCAGCAACGCTGCCAGCAAGGCGTTTTCAACAGGCTGCTAGGCCACGGTGTCCCGGTCGCGCACGCCGATCAGGTAGAGAATGCTGTCGAGTCCCAGGGTGGAGATGGCCTGTCGGGCTCCCTGCTTGACCACGGGCTTGGCGTGGTAGGCGATGCCCAGCCCGGCCAGGTTGAGCATGGGCAGGTCGTTGGCTCCGTCGCCCACGGCGATGACCTGTTCGAGGCTGATGCCTTCCTTTTCGGCGATGTGGCGCAGGAGGAGGGCCTTGCGCGAGGCGTCCACGATTTCGCCTTCCACCTCGCCGGTGAGGACGCCGTCCCGGATTTCGAGCTGGTTGGCGAAAACGTAGTCCAGGCCGAAACGCTCTTTCAGGATGTTGCCGAAATAGGTGAACCCGCCGGACAGGATGGCGATCTTGTAGCCGAAATGTTTGAGGTTGGTCAGCAGGCGTTGCGCGCCTTCGTTCATGGGGATGCGCGCCGCCACTTCGGCCAGGGCGGTTTCGGGCAGTCCCTTGAGCAGGCTCAGCCGCCGGCGCAGGCTCTGCTTGAAATCGAACTCGCCCCGCATGGCCGCTTCGGTGATGCGGGCCACCTCGTCGCCCACGCCGGCCACCTTGGCCAGTTCGTCGATGACTTCCACGGCGATGAGCGTGGAGTCCATGTCGAAGGCCACCAGGCGGCGGTTGCGGCGAAAGGCGTTGTCGGCCTGAAAGGCGATGTCCACGCCCAGCTCGGCGGAGATGCGCAGGAATTCCGCCTTGAGGGCCTTGGGATCGGCGGGGGTGCCGCGTACCGAGAACTCCACGCAGGCCTGGCGCGGTGCGTGGCCGTCCTTGAAGGAAATGCGCCCGGAAAGGCGGTGCACCACGTCGATGGAAAGTCCGCTCGCCACGATGGCCCGGTTGATGGCGCTGACCTGCGCGGCGGTGATCTTGCGCGAGAGCAGGGTGACGATGGCCCGGTCGCGGCCCTGTTGGGCGGCCCATTGCTCGTAGCTGTCTTCGCCGATGGGGGTGAACTTGAGGCTCACGCCCAACTCGTGGGCGGTGAAGAGCAGATCCTTGACGATGGGCGAGGATTCGGCTTCGGGCGGAATCTTGATGACGATGCCCAGCGACACGGTGTCGTGGATGACCGCCTGTCCGATATCGAGAATATCCGCCCCGTAGGAGGCCAGGACCTCGGTGAGGCGGGCGGTGAGTTCGGGTCTGTCCTCTCCGGAAATGCGGAGCAAGATGATGTTTTGCATGGTGAGCGGCTCATATCCCAGGCCGGAGGGCAGCGCAACAGACGGGCGCGCGGCGGGCGGCCTGGGATTGCCGGGCCGACGCGTCGCGACGGTCCCCGGGAGGGTCGCGCCTCGCCCCCCGCGGCCGGCCGGGGACGGCCGAAGGGCGCGCCACAGAAGCGGGGGCCCTCGAAGCGCCAGGAAACAGGGACCCCTTCGCCTACTTGGCCTGCTTGAACTTTCCCCTGCAATAGCGTTCGCACAGGTCCTCTCCGCCGGTGGCGACGAACCAGCACCTGGACATGGGGTCCATATTGCGCAGGAGGTTGTTGTTTATGGCCTGGCACTGGGTCAGGCATTCGCCCAGGGTTTGCTGCTGGGTTTCGAACACGCTCTTGTAGTTGGCGCATATCGCGATGTTGTTGCAGATGAAGTCGCCGGTGTCTTGTTGCATGCAAAAGCCCATGAACTCTTCGGAGGTCATGGGGGTGGAGGGCGCGCAGGCGGACAGGGCCAGGACGGCGCAGAACAGGGACAAACAAAGCGATAGGCGCATGACAGGCTCCGGAAAAAAGTGTTCGTGGTGACCCTGAACCTCAGGGATGCGTCTTACGGAAAGTGCACCGCGTCGGACGTGTCGCAACCGGGTCTGGCGCGTTCGGGCAGCCGTCTCGCGTCGGCAAAGCGCCGGGGCGGTTGTCCCGAAGTCGCGTGGCGCCGGAAACGCCCCCATCCCCACGGTTCTCTTTTCTTACGCGCAATACATGGCCAGTCAAGGACGTTCGTCCATCGGCCTTCGCGCCTCGGGGACGGGCCGCCCCGGATACATGCGCGCGTCGATTTCCCCTTCCGGGGCTTAAAGGAAAAATAGCCAGACCCTTTTGTTTTTTCGGTGGCTGGAGTACAGGGAGGGCCAAAACCCGCAGAGGGAATCACGCCGTTCGCCGCGCGAGCGGCGGGCCTCGCCGGGGCGCAATGCACAGAAGGGGGCGGTATGGTGTCCAGAATTCGGAACATGGGGGTCATGGCGCGCATTGTCTTGTTGTCCCTGGCGAGCATCGCCGCCTTTTGCGCCGGCATCTACTGGGTGATGCTGCCGCGCGTCGAAAAAACCCTGATTGAAGAAAAACGCGCTTTCCTCATGCAACTCGGGGACTTGGCCATGAGCCAGGTGCGCGAGCTCGACGCCAAGGTCAAGGCGGGCGAACTCACCCTCGACCAGGCCCAAACCCTGGCCAAGGAGCGCATTCGAACCATGCGCTACGGCGGGGGAAACTATTTCTGGATCAACGACATGTCCAAGCCCTATCCCGTCATGATCATGCATCCGGTGGTGGCGTCCCTGGACGGCAAGGTCATGAACGATCCCCGCTTCAACTGCGCCACCCAGGTCACCTACGGGCAAGACCGGATCACCAGACGATTGGACAACCGTAATCTCTTCCAGGCCGCCCTCGACGCCGTGGACAACGCCGGGGAGGGCTACGTCACCTATCTGTGGTCCAAGCCCGACAAGCGTGGCGGGGTGCTGCCGGGGCTCTACGCCAAGGAGTCGTTCGTGCGCCTTTACGAGCCCTGGGGATGGGTCATCGGCACGGGCGTGTACATAGACGACGTGCGCGCCACTCTGGGCGGGCTGGAGCGTTTTATCCTCTCGCTGACGTTCGGCATCGGCGCGCTTTGCCTGCTGGGATCGCTTCTGCTGGGCCGCGCCGTGGCCCGGCCCATCCGGGCCCTGGTGGTCTACACCGCCCAGGTGGCGGCAGGGGATCTCGACGCCCGGTTGACCGGCCGGTTCGACGCTCAGATGCAAAAGTTGCGCGAAAGTCTGGTGTCCATGGTGGACGAGCTGAAAAAGACCATCGCCCTGGCCAGGCAGAGCGAAGAAGAGGCCGCCCAGGAGGCCGGCAAGGCCCGCGATGCCACGGCCCAGGCCGAACAGGCCCGTCAGTCGGCCGAGACCGCCAGGAGCGAGGGAATGCTGCACGCGGCCGGCAAGCTGGAGAACGTGGTGGCCGTGGTCAACGACGCCTCGCGCGAGCTGACCAGGCGCATCGAGGAATCGAGCCAGGGCGCCAGGGACCAGGCCCACCGCATAGGCGACACGGCCCAGGCCATGGCCAGGCTCGACGACACCGTGCAGGGGGTTTCCCACAGCGCGGCCCAGGCCGCCGACACGGCCGAGAGCGCCAAGGGCCTGGCGGGGCAGGGCGCGGACATCGTGGGCCAGGTGGTGACAGGCATCGACCGGGTGTCGACGCAGGCCCTGGAGCTCAAGAGCGATATGGCCACCCTGGGCGGACAGGCGCAGGACATCGGCCGGGTCATGACCGTTATCGCCGACATCGCGGACCAGACCAATCTGTTGGCCCTGAACGCGGCCATCGAGGCCGCCCGGGCCGGCGAGGCCGGTCGCGGCTTTGCCGTGGTGGCCGACGAGGTGCGCAAGTTGGCCGAAAAGACCATGGTCGCCACCAAGGAAGTGGCCCTGGCCGTGCACACCATACAAGAGGGAGCGGCCAAGAACATCGCCAGCGTGGAGACCGCCGTGGAGATGATCGGCCAAGCCACGGAATTGGCCGGCAAATCCGGCCAGGTGTTGCGCGAGATCGTGGACATGGTGGACCAAACCACCAGCCAGGTGGGCACCATCGCTTCGGCCGCGGACGAACAGTCGGGCACTAGCGCCGACATCAAGCGTTCCGTGGAAGAAGTGAGCCGCATCGCCGACGAGACATCGCGGTCCATGGACGAGTCCTCGCGCGTGGTGTCGGATCTGGCCGCCCAGGCCGGCGAACTGGGCGAACTGGTCGCCGAACTCAAGGCCGAAGGCTCCCGGGCGGGGACGCCGGCGCTCACGGAGGCGCCTGCCTTCGCCCCTGCGCGCGCGAGGTGACGCGGGTCGCCGCAGGTCGCAGCGGGGTGACACGGGGTGACGTGGGGCGATGGGGGGGACGCGGCCGTCGGGACGGCGCGGCGTTCCCTTGAAACGGGACCGTGCCCGGCCGCGCCGTGATCGAGCGTGGCGCGTTGGGGCGCGACGCACGTTGACAAAGACCATGGGGAACGCCATACTTCAGAAAAAGTGCAGAATGTAGACGAATTGCAGTGTTGTTGCTTCATGGAAAAAGGAGCCGCGATGAAGCGAACCTTCATGGAAGAACTTGGCGAACTCAAAACAAACGTCATCACCATGATGCGTATGTCTCAGGATTCGCTTCGCAAGGCGATAGCCGTACTTTCGCGCCCGGATCGGGATCTGGCCATCGAAGTGCTGGAAGGCGACGAGAAGATCGACAGCATGGAGTGCTTTGTCGAAAGCGAAGTGCTGCGCCTTCTGGCCTTGCAACAGCCCGTGGCCAAGGACCTGCGCCTGATATTGGGCAGCATGCGCCTGGCCCCGAACGTGGAGCGCATTGGCGACGAGGCGGTCAACATAGCCGACCGCTGTGTTTTTCTGTTGGAACGCCCCCTGTTGCAAAAGCCGGAAAGCCTTTCGCAACTCGCCTCCCTGGCCAGGGAGCTGACGGAACAGGCGGTCAAGGCCTACATCGACCTGAGCGCGGAAGCCGCGCAAGGGGTGCTGGGCTCCATGGAAAATGTTGTCAGCCTGCACCTGCGCGTGGTGCACGACATGACCGACATCATGGTCAACCAGCCTCACACCGTGGAGCGGGCCGTGCAGTATTCGTTCATCGGGCACAGCCTGAAACGCGTCTGCGACCAGGCGGCCAACATTTCGGAAAATGTCGTCTTCATCGCCCAGGGGGTGAACGTCAAACACGCCTGCGGCGCCTGAACGATACACGGCGAAAAGGCTTCGGCCTATCGGTGGCCATGCGCGTGCGACCGGCGCGTGGCGTCCGGGCCGGCCGAGGGCTTCTCGACCGGCCCGTTTCCCTTGTCTTGCGTCTTGAGAAAGACGCGTGAAAGGGGGGCAAAACTAAACGCGAGGGAGCCGCTGATGTCGCGAAGCTGAAGGGGATTCCAAAGGGGGCTTGCCCCTTTGGCTGCCGGAGGCTTCTGAAACGAAACGTTCAGCACGTCCCACGTGCTGCTGTTTTGCAAAGAGAAAAGAACATTTTCAAGGCGTTGCCCGCGTAATGCGTGTACGCGCATTGCGCGGACGACGCTCTAACAGCCCGCCCAAAACGTCGATTCGTGCAGCCTGATCAAAAAACGTGCTGGCAAGGCGCGAGGAAAAGTCAAGCCCGAAGCGGAGTTGGCATCCGTTGAGGGGTTGCGTTTTTCGCAGCAACGCAGCCAGCAAGAACTTTTCAACAGACTGCTAACCTTCCAGAGAAGTGTCCGCGCGGGGCGTCTGTTCCTCGGCCGGCAGATCGTGGCCCGTGCTTCCCTCTTCGGGCTCGATCTCGGGTTCGGGCTCGGGTTCCGGCAATTCGGGAGCGGGCACGCCCTGGTGGCGGGCGAAAACCAGAAAACCGGTATGGGCCACCATGCGGTCGTCCGGGCGCATGCGGTCGGGTACGGTCTTCCAGCGCCGGTGCAGGATCTCCAGCACCTCCACGTCGCCGAAGGGCGAGTTCTCCATGGCGCGCAGGAGATCCGATATCTGGTTGACCGTGGGCAGCAGAAAGCCCACGGGCGCGCCGGGAATGATGATGCGGGCGGCCTGATCCAGGTATTCCCACGGGGTGCGCACGTCCAGGAACAGGGCATCGGCTCCGGCGGCCTCTTCGGGAAATCCTTCGGCGATATCCAGGTGGTAGCGGTTCACCCGGTGGGTCAGTCCCACCCGGTTCAGATTTTTTCCGGCCAGTTTGTAGAATTCCTCGCGGGCTTCGCAGGTGTAGACCCGGCCTGTGTCGCCCACCATCCAGGCCAGGGCGGTGGTCATCCCGGCCGATCCGGTGCCGGCCTCCACGATGCGGCGGCCCGGACCCACCCCGAGCTTGAGCAGCACGTAGCCGATCTCTTTGGGGTACATGATGGTGGTGGAACGCTTGACGCCCTTCATGAGTTCGTACAGCGTGGGTTGCAGGATGCGATAGACCGCGCCCTTGTGGGTGCGGATGGAGGTCCCGAAACCCGAAGCCGCCACGGCGGCCATGGCCAGGACCCCGTCCTGGGTGTGGAACGAGCCCTCGGGCTCCAGAGCGCGAAGATAGCGCTTGCCGTCGGGACTGATGAGCAGTACCAATTCACCGGATTTGATCATGTCGGCCATCTTTTTCCCCCCACGAATCGTTGCGAAGCCCTCCTGTTTGGCCTTCGCCGCCATCCCTGTCAAGCCGCCACGGCGGGAGCGCTCCCATGTTCATTAAAACGGACGGCCACGTCTTCGGCCCGGTGCGTTCGGGGCGTCTGGGCGCATCGCTCGGTCTCGATCTGCTCGGAACCAAGATCTGTTCCTTTGATTGTCTCTACTGCGAGGTGGGTCCCACCAGGGGATTGACGCGCGCGCGCAAACCCTACGTTCCGGCCAAACGGGTGCTGGACGAACTGAAAGCCTGGCTGGCCGCGCCGCACCCGCCTTTCCAGGTCGTCACCCTGGGCGGCATGGGCGAGCCGACCTTGAACAGCGAGATGGGCGAGATCCTGGCCGGTGTGCGCCGCCTGGTTCCGGGCATGCCCACGGCCGTGCTGACCAATTCCAGCCTCATGGGCGATGCCCAGGTGCGCCGGGAACTGGCCCTGGCCGACATGGTGCTGCCTTCCATGGACACCCTGGTCCAGTCCGAATTCGAAGCCCTCAACCGGCCCCATCCGGGCAATGCGCTCGCGGACATCCGCCAGGGGCTGCTCGACTTCCGTCGGGAGTATTCGGGCAAGATCTTTCTGGAAGTGCTCGTGCTGGACGGGGTGAACGATTCGGACGAAAATCTGGAGCTTTTGCGCCGTTTCGTGCAGGAACTCGCCCCCGACCGGGTGGACGTGACCACCATGAGCCGCCCGGGAGCCTACCGCGAAGCCAAGAGCGCATCCCCCCAGACCCTGGAGCGTTTTCGCCAGGCGCTCGGGCGCCAGGGGTGTGGGACCGAGCCGGAAAAAGCCGCGCAATTCGCTATCGGACTGGACAACGCGGACAGCCTGAGGCTAAACGAAATCAGGGGTTTTGTCCTTGAGTCCCTGGCCAGGCGTCCCCAGACCGCTGCGCAGTTGAGTCGGGCCTTGTCCGTTTCCGAGCGGGAACTTGCGCCGCTTCTGGAAAGCCTGCTCCAAGCCGGTGACGCTTCGCGCCGTCAAGACGATAACGGCGAAGCGTACTATTTTTTCAAGGACCAGGCCGATCGGTAGACGCCTCCTCCCTGGCGGGACGAGCGCGGTCCCGTCAGCCCACCCCTCTCGGTTCGCGTATGCGTTCGAACTTCGGCGGCACGGCGAAAGCGCCAGCGCCGCGCGAATGTTCGGAGCGGACGCGGAGCCGGCTTTTGGCGGACGTGGTTCGCCAGACGCCCTCCTGCAGCATCCGTCATGGACATGTGTTCCTGGCGGCAATTTTTCAAGCGGTTTCCGGCGGAATGCTGTTCCGTCAAGACCGCGGTGGCAAGAAGAGGACGGCCAGGCCCGCGCCACGGGGCCGATGGACTTGAAGCGCGCCTGTCTCAGCGCTCGCGGCCGTCCGCAAGGAGTTTTTCATGGCGGCTAAAAAGCGCAAGCGCAAGATGTTCATCGCCGTGTTGCCCGGAGAAGAAGTTGAGGTGGCCGTGTCCGAAGACGGCGTCCTCATGGAATACTACGTCGAGATGGCCCACCAGGCCAAGACGCGCGGCAACATCTACAAAGGCAAGATCCACAACATCGATCCCTCCCTTCAGGCGGCTTTCGTGAACTACGGGGCCGAACGCAACGGATTTCTCCAGATCGACGAAGTGCATCCCGAATACTACAACGACGACCCTCCCGTGGAGCGCAAGGGCAAGTATCCGCCCATTCAGCGCGTGCTCAAGAAAAATCAGGAAGTGCTGGTGCAGGTGGTCAAGGAGCCCACGGGCAGCAAAGGGGCCTTTGTCACCTCGTATCTTTCCCTGCCGGGGCGGTATTTCGTGCTCACCCCGGGCAACGAGCAACGCGGCATCTCGCGCAAGGTGGAGGACGAAGCCGAACGCAAGCGCCTCAAGGAAGTGGCCCAGGGCCTCAAGCTTGAAGAGGGCGTGGGCGTGATCGTGCGCACGGCGTCTTCGGCCCAGTCCAAGACGGCGCTCGAACGCGACGTCAACTACCTCAAGCGTCTGTGGAAGGAAGTGCGCCAGCGGGGCACCACCGTGCCCTCTCCCCAGATGATCTACGAGGAGCCCGACCTGGCCGCCAGGGCGGTGCGCGACTACCTGACCGACGACGTGGCCGAGATCTGGGTGGACGACAAACCCACCGCCGACCGGGTGGCGGAAATGGCCCAACTGGTGTTTCCCCGTCGCCAGGGAATCGTGAAACTGCATTCGGACATGGAAAGTTCCCTCTGGGACCGGTTCAACCTGCGCAAGCAGATCGACCAACTGCACGGCCGCGAGGTCACCCTGCCCAGCGGCGGCCGTTTGGTCATCGACCATGCCGAGGCCCTGACCGCCGTGGACGTCAATTCCGGCAAGATCGGCGGGGAGGTCAATTTCAAGGAGATGGCCCTCAAGACCAACGTGGAGGCCGCCGTGGAAGTGGCCAACCAGTTGCGTTTGCGCGACATCGGCGGCCAGGTGGTGGTGGACTTCATCGAAATGAAGGATCGCAAGCACGTGGCCGAGGTGGAGAAGGCCATACGCGCGGCCATGAAGATCGACCGCGCCCGCTACGACGTGGGCAAGATTTCGCGCTTCGGCCTGATGGAAATCGTGCGCCAGCGCATGGGCTCGTCGGCCATGTCGGTGAGCTCCGAGACCTGCCCGCTGTGCCAGGGCTCGGGGTCGCGGCGCAACATGGAATGGCAGGCCCTGCAAGCCCTGCGCGAGATCTTTCGCCTGCTGCGCGCCAAGCCCGGCGGAGGCGATCAGGTCACCTTCAAGGCCTCTCCGGAATTGGCCATGTATCTGCTCAACAGAAAACGCGCCCGGCTTCACGCCCTGGAGCTGGAATACAAAAAGACCATCGTCGTCACCCAGGAATAGCCGTGATTCTCATGCACGCCTGTTGCGGGCCCTGCTCCATCACCGTGGCCAAGAGCCTGATGGAGCGGGGACTGACTCCGCTCGGATTCTACTACAATCCCAACATCCATCCGCTCATGGAGTATGTGCGCCGCAGGGACGCCCTCAAGGACGTTTCCGCGCGCCTGGGGTTCGAAAGCGTCTATGCCGACGACGAGTACGACCCCGCCCTGTATCTGCGTCTGACGGCCTTTCGCGAAAAGGACCGCTGCGAACAGTGCTATCGCCTGCGCCTGACCCGGGCCGCGCGCGAAGCCAGGGCGCGCGGGCTTGCGGCCATGACCTCCACCTTGCTCTACAGCCGCTACCAGAACCACGACCTTATCGCCGCCGTGGGCCGCGAGGCGGCCAGCGACCAGGGAGTGGATTTCCATTACGAGGACTTTCGCGCCGGCTGGCAGGAGGGCATCGACCTGAGCCGTTCCTGGGGCGTGTACCGACAGCCGTATTGCGGCTGCATCCTGAGCGAGTACGACCGCTACCGCAAACGTCTCGGCCGCTGACCGGCTCCGGCGCGCCATGCTGCTCTACGTCCACGTCCCGTTTTGCCGGAGCAAGTGCCGCTATTGCGCCTTCAGTTCCGAAACGCTGACCATGGACGCGTTGGAGGCCTGGCAGATCGCGGTCTGCAAGGAGATCTCCCGCTACGGGGCCCGGCTCGGCCGGCCCGAGGCGCAGACGCTCTATTTCGGCGGCGGCACCCCGAGCCTTCTGCCGGACTGGGCGTTCGAGCGGGTGTTCGCCGCCGTGGACAAGGCCTTCGCCCTGGTCCCGGGAGCGGAAGTCACCCTGGAGGCCAATCCCGACTCGGCCCGCGACCGGGACATGGCGACCCTGTGGAAATCGACGGGCGTGAATCGCATCTCCCTGGGGGTGCAGTCCTTTCTCGATTCGGACCTCCTGCTCTTGGGCCGGCCCCATACCGCGGGGCAGGTGCGGTCAGCGGTGGAAACCCTTCGCCAGGCCGGATTCGCCAATCTCTCCCTGGATCTCATCTTCGGCCTGCCCGGGCAACGTCTCAAGACCTGGCGGGACAATCTCAAGGCGGCGGTGCGCCTCAAGCCCGAGCATCTCTCCTGCTACGGCCTGACCTTGGAGGACAACACGCCCCTGGAGCGGGCCGTGTCCCAGGGAGCGGTGGTCCTGCCCGACGACGACGAGCAGGCCAAGATGTACGTCTATGGGGGGGATTGGTTGGAGTTGCACGGTTTCGTGCAATACGAAATCAGCAATTACGCGCGCATGGGTTTTTCCAGCCGGCACAATCAGGGCTACTGGGACGGACTCGACTACTTGGGGTTCGGCCCCTCTGCCGTCTCGACCCTCAATGGGTTGCGCTGGGAAAATCCCAAATCCGTGGCCGACTACGTGGTCCAGGTCGATTCCGGGAAGCTCGCGGTCGGGGCCGTGGCCCTCACCGAGGAAGAACGCTGGCGGGAGCGCCTCATGCTTGCGTTGCGCACGGCCAAGGGCGTGAACCTGGCCGCCTACAAGAAGCTCACGGGCCGCGACCTGCTGGCCCGGGAGGGAAAGCTCCTGACCGCGCTCTACGACCGGGGGCTCATCCGCCTGAAGGACGGCTGTTTGCGTCTGACCCGCCAGGGAATGGTGGTGAGCAACACCATTCTCACGCGTCTGCTTTTCCCCGACGACGAGTGAGCGCCCGCGTCCGTCGCAGTGGCGTCTGACGGGGCGGGCCGACGGGGGGCTTCGCGGTTTTCCAGGGGGTTTCCTGGAGCGGGGGCTTGCGTGGAAACAGGCCGGAAACGGCCCGTTCGCCAAACGGACATCCCCGGCCGGCGCACAGGCATGGCGCGCCGGCCGGAGAACAGTGTCGAGGCGTTCTGATCAACTACAACGCTTTCTTGACGTCGGCTTCCACCTTCTTCCAGGCGGCCTTCACCTTCGCCCAAAAGGACTCCTTGGGCGCTTTCTGGCATTCGGCGATAACGATGGGGATCACTTTTTCCGTTCCGTCGATATCAAACACCGAAGCTTCGGGCTTTCCTTTTTTGGTGAGCTCCGTGGCCGCATAGACGGCCTTGGGCTGAAACTGGGCATCGAGGGCCAGGAACTCTTCACATTTCCATTGGCTCATGGGTTTTTTGTCGGCGGCCACAACGGCGGAAGCCAGCAAGGTCACAGCCATGACACCAAACAGCGCCAGTTTGAGTTTTTTCATGTTCCCTCCTTTGTTCTGATATACGGATGCGTTGCTTTCGGGTCGTCCCATGACCCTACGGGGAAACCCGATGTTTCACTATGCCAAGCCAGGGACAAAATGGCAACGACAAGAGTTGTCAATTGAGGAAGGAACGTCAGTTTCGTCTTCAGGCGTCTGGAATCGGGGGCGGGAGGCGGCTGTAGGGCGCGCGTTAGCGCGTCTCGGCTGGAGCGCGCTCCAGGGTGACCAGGGTGATTTCCGGGTGCGACCCCACGCGCATGGGTGGTCCCCAACCGGCCGTGCCCACGTTGACGTACAGCCTGGAGCCGCGTCCCAGGTCGTAGAGCCCCTGGATATACGGATAGTGCCGTTTCACCAGGTAGGTGAACGGCCAAAGCTGTCCGGCGTGGCTGTGCCCGGACAGTTGCAAATCGAAATGCCCCACGGAGTCCGGGGCCACCGTGGGCAGATGTTTGAGCACCACCACGGGCAGGTCGCGGGGCACGGCGGCCAAGAGCGGGGCTTCGCCTTCCGTGGTGGCCTTGGTGGCGTTGGTCTGGCCGGAATAGTCGAGGCCGACCAGCCGAAACAGCCCGCCCACGTCCACGGTCTCGTTACGCAAACGTCGAAAGCCGGCCGCCTGGAGGAATTTGGCCGAGAAGTCTTCCCCGGCCAGGCGGGCGGCGTAGCGTTCGTGGTTGCCGTCCACGGCGAATTTGCCCAGGCGCGGATGCAGTGTGGCCAGACGCGCGGCGGAAACCTGCCAATCGCCCTGGTGTGCGCCGGATTCCACAAGGTCGCCCAGGGAAACGAGCGCGTCGTAGTCGAGTGTTTCGAGCACCGGCAACACCCGGTCCAGGCGACGGCCTTCTTCCACCGAGTAGAGGTGCAGGTCCGAAATGACGGCAAGGCGCACCCGGTCCATTCCGGGCGGCAAATTCGTCACTTGGACGGTGAGCGGCACGACCCGAATGTCGCGGGCGTTCATCACGCCGTAGAGGCAGACGCCCAGGCTGCCGGCCACCAGGCAGAGAAAGGCCGCGCGTCGGGCCGCGTCTCCCAGCAGGGGGAATGCCGCTAGCAGCAAAACGCCGCCCAGGAACAGGTAGAACACCATGCCCATCCAGAAAAACGTCACAAACGACCAAATTCCCGTGCGCTCCCCGAGCATGCCCAGCACAAAGGGCGACGCGGCCAGCACGATCAGGAGCGACGCCAGCCCGAGCCGCGCCGGCCCGGCGAGGTGCAACGCGCGGCAGGCTAGAAAGTAGGTCAGGCCATGCATGACCAGGTAGACAAGGACGAGGGTGCTATAAAATCCCATGCGTTGTCTCTAGGGGGAACTTGGCTGGGTGGCAAGGGGGGGATAGGGGGATGGGTGGGGAGAAGGGGAGGGTGGGGGAAGATATGGGGGGGAGGATGGCAAGGGGAGGGAAGACTGGGGGAAGGAACCCCTTTTGTGAACAAAAGCGGTTCCCTCCCCCCAGGCCCCCCGCCTTCCGCAAAAAACTTTATTTGGGGTCGGGCGGCTTGGGTAAGGAGGTTTCCGAATTTTTCGCGTCTTCCGGCGAGACGGTCGGCTCGAAGAACGGCGTGTCGGCTTCGAGCAGCTTTTGGAACGACTCCGCCGGCAGGGGATAGCTGGCCAGATAGCCCTGCATGCGCGCGCACCCCTGGCTGGTCAGGTATTCGAGCTGCTCCTGCGTTTCCACGCCCTCGGCCACGACACTAAGACCCAGCACGCGCGAAAGGGCCAGAATGGCCGCCACGATCCCCAGGCTGTCCGGGTCGTTGGGGATTTCGCGCACAAAGGAGCGGTCGATCTTGAGTCCGTCCACCGGCAGTCGTTTGAGGTAGGCCAGCGAGGAATACCCCGTTCCGAAGTCGTCGAGCAGCACCTTGACCCCGAGCTCGCGCAGGCGCGACAGCTTGGAGGCCGAAGCCGCCAGGTTGGCGATGAGCGAGGATTCGGTGACCTCCAGATAGATGCGCGTTGGGTCCACCTCGTAGACCGAGAAAACGCCTTTGACCATTTCTTCGAAGTTGTGTTGTCGAAACTGCTTGCCCGATATGTTCACCGAAATGTTGAGCGGGGGCAGTCCGGCCCGGCCCCAGTCGCGCATCTGGCGACAGGCCTCGGCCAGGACCCAGGCGCCGATCTGTATGACCAGCCCCGTTTCTTCGGCCACGGGAATAAATTCGTCCGGTCCCACGATGTCCGAGCCGCGCCGCCAGCGCAGGAGCGCTTCGGCTCCGGTCAGTCGGCCCGTGCCGAGATCGACCACCGGTTGGTAGTGGAGTTCGAATTCGTCGCGCTCCATGGCCCGGCGCAGTTCGCTTTCCAAAAACAGGCGGCGGGTGGCCAGAACGTCCATGCCCGGGGCGAAGAACTGCACCGTGTTGCCGCCGCCGTGCTTGGCCCGGTACATGGCCAGGTCGGCCTTTTTGAGCAGCTCCCCGGGCTGGGTTCCGTCTTCGGGGGACAAGGCCACGCCGACGCTGGCCGTGGACACCACTTCGTACCCCTGCAACCGGCACGGTTTGGCCACGGCGTCGAGAATGCGCCCGGCCACGAGCATGGCCTCTTCCGGGCCGGAAAGTTCGGGCAGGATGACGATGAACTCGTCGCCGCCCTGCCGATAGACGGTGTCCATCTCACGTACGGCCTTGGTCAGCCGATCGGCGGTTTCGTGCAGGAGCATGTCGCCCACCGCGTGTCCGAGGCTGTCGTTGACGTTCTTGAAATTGTCCAGGTCGAGGTAGAGCAGGGCCAGTCGGGTGCCGCGGCGTTGCATCTGGGCCAGGGCCATGGCCAGGCGGTCCTCGAAAAGCAGGCGGTTGGGCAGTCCGGTCAACGGGTCGTGGTTGGCCAGGAATTCAATGGTCTGCTGCTGCTCCTTGAGCTCCGTAATGTCGTGGAAAACGCCCACGTAGTGGCTCACCTCGCCTTTGGCGTCCCGAATGGCGCTGACGCTCAACCACTCGGGATAGGCTTCCCCGCTTTTGCGTCGATTCCAGATCTCTCCGGCCCACTTGCCGCGCTGGGTGATATCCTCCCACATTTTCGCGTAAAAGGTCGCGTCGTGGCGTTCGCTTTTGAGAATGCGGGGGTTTTGACCCACCACTTCGTCGGCCGAGTAGCCGGTTATGAGGCTGAACCCCGGGTTGACCCGCTCGATCACCCCTTCGGCGTTGGTGACGGTAATGCCTTCCACGGCGTTGTCGAACACCGCCTGATAGAGGCGCAGGCGCTCTTCGTTGGCGTCCCGGACAAGGGCGTCCTCCTCCAGGGATGTGGCCATTTCGTCTATGGCGCTGCCCAGGCGGCCGATTTCGCCTCGGGAGGATTCGAGTCCGGTTCGGGCCGACAGCTCGCCCCGCGACAGCCGGCCGGTCACGGAAAGCAGGTGCCCGACCTGGCCGCCCACGGTGAAACCCGCGAAAATCCAGGCCAGAACCAGGACGAAGGCGGCGGACCCGGCGAGCAGGGTGGCGCCCTGAACAAGCACTTCGCGTCCGGCCCGCTGGGCGACCTGGGAGGGAATGCCCACGCAAATGAAGACGTACGGCGCTTCCGTGGGGGTCAGGCGCACCTGATTGTAAACGAAAAGGCGGGGCGCACCGTCCGATCCCGTGTGCTCGAACACCCCGGACTGGCTGGTGCTGGATATCGCCGTGAAAAGATCCGGCGGCAGGCGAGGGCTGTCTTGGGGGGAACTCTCCCCGCGCGAAAGCAGGTCCGCGCCTTTGTGGTCGACCACGAACAGTTCCGATCCGCCCGGCAGGGAGGCCAAGTCGAAGAGTTCGGCATAGCGGTCGAGCCCCATGGCCAGGGTGATGACGCCCACCGGACGTCCTTCGCCGTCGAGCACGGCCTGGCTGAAGGAGAGGGCGCGAAGCTTGTTGTCCTTGCCCAGGATGTATTCTCCGGTGGCGAATCCTCGCCGGCTCAAGGCGTCGCGTATGCTTTTTCGCTCGGAGAGGTTCGCCTTGGGATAGGGGGCGCCGGAGCCGATCACGTCGCCCTTGGCGTTGGTGAGCACGATGTTGGCGTACAGGGTGTTCAGGCGCATGACCGTGGCGAACAGTTCCGAGGCGGCCTGGGCGTTTAAGGCGCGCAATTCCGGGGTGTTGGCCAGCACGGCCAGCGTCTGGCGCACGCCCTGGGTGGCGCGTTCCTGGGCCTGGGCCAGTTCGGAGACCGAAAACAGCGCTTCCCGCCGTATGCCTTCCAGAACGTGGCGATGCAGGGTGTTTCCCGTGTAGACGATGACGCCCAACGCCGGTAGCATGGCCAGAAAAACCATGATGACGATGGTTTCGCGTATGGAAAAGCGGGAAAGCAGTTCTTTCATGGCCTGTCCTCTGTCCGCGCGCGGGACAAGCCTTCCGCCTGGAAGCGGGGCGGGCCGGGCGGCGTGGGTCGCACGGGGGGAACCCATACGGATGCTGTATCCGCCTCGGCGAACAAGCGCAAGGCGCACGGCGAAGTCGGTCCGGTCTGCGTGGGGGCGGGGGAACCTGGAAACCGGAATCATGAACAACTTGTAATGGAAGATCGAGTTGCGCAAACAGGAACGTCTTGCGCTGTTACAGTCAGACGCGTAAGGGAAAACGGCGCGCGGCCGCGGTAAAACCGGATCGACCTTCCGGTGGCCCTGTGAAGCGGCAAGGTTCCGGGCGGCGGGTATTGAAGGTCTGGTCGCTGGCCGGCGCGAAGTCCCCGGATATTGCACGCCACGGCGTCGTATTTTACACGGTATGGTCCAGAGTTGCATCATCCTATGGACAAAATAGAAGAGATCGCCCGCCTTTGGCCCGCGTCAGGCAACGTGGTGGTCCTGACCGGGGCCGGAATATCCGTGGCCAGCGGCATCCCCGACTTCCGGAGTCCGGGCGGGTTGTGGTCCAAGTACGATCCCATGCGCGTGGCCACTGTCCAGGCCCTGAATCGCACCCCCAAGGAAGTCTGGCGTTTTCTGCTCGACGCCGCGCGCGTCATGGGGCGCGCCAAGCCCAATCCGGCCCACGAGGCCCTGGCCCGGCTCGAACGGGCGGGGTTGGTGCGGGGCGTTGTCACCCAGAATATCGACGGCCTGCATCAGGCGGCCGGCTCGCGCGAGGTGGTGGAGTTTCACGGCTCCATGTCCACCTATTCGTGCAACGGATGCGGCCGCCCCCACGACGCGGCCCACGTCCTCACTCTCACCGAATTCGACATCCCCTGGCTCTGCGAGGAATGCGGCGGGGTCGTGCGTCCCGACATCGTGTTCTTCGGGGAGAGCATACCCCTTGACGCCTTGGAGAAAAGCGGTCAATTGGCGGGCGCCGCCGAGCTCATGCTGGTTGTCGGCACGTCGTGCGAGGTGGCTCCGGCCAGCTCGCTGCCGTACATGGCGGCCAGACGGGGCGCGCCCGTGGTGGAGATCAACCGGGAATCCAGCCGGCTTTCCTCCCAGGCGCGTGTGAGCTTGGAAGACCGGGCGGAGGTCGCCCTGGTCCGCCTCGCGGCCAAGCTTCTGGGCACGTAACCGCGATTTCGCGCCCGGCGTTCAGGCGGGCGGATACTTCATGAAAAAAAGGTGACTTCGCTATGTTGGAGACGCTGACGCCGCACGGCGGCCTGTTGGAAATGCTTCTCAACGCCACGCCCACCGTCAAGGTTGTCATGACCCTGCTGGCGGGCATGTCGTTGACCAGTTGGAGCATCATCTTTCTCAAGATGTTCATGCTGAGTTCCGCCCGGCGCTACGCCGCGCGCGACGCCAGGCTTTTCCAGGACGCGGAGAACCTCAAGATGGCCATGCGCGTCGTGGGACAGAACAAGAATTCCCCCTGCTACTACGTGGGCGTGCAGGCCTTCGAGGAACTCATGCGCATGGAGCAGGCCGACCTCGAACCCGGCGAAAAGGCCCGCGTGGCCATGGACAACATCCGCCGCACCCTGCGCCAGGCGGTGAGTTCGGAATTGTCCCAGCTCACCAAGTCGGTTTCGTTTCTGGCCACCTGCGCCAACGCCTCTCCGTTCATCGGGCTCTTCGGCACGGTGTGGGGCATCATGAACTCCTTCCACTCCATCGGCCTGCAGCAGTCCGCCGCGTTGGCCGCCGTGGCTCCGGGCATTTCCGAGGCCCTGGTGGCCACGGCCATCGGCCTGGGCGTGGCCATTCCCGCCACCTTGGCCTACAACTTTTTCTTGGGCTATATCCAGAATATCGAACGCGAAATGGTGAATTTCGCCAGCGTGTTTCTCAACCGCATCCAGCGTGAAGTGAGCTGGACTCCCAAGCCCGCTCAACGGCCCGAACCGCAGGAACGTCCCCGCGCGAGGGAGGACTACTAGCATGGGCATCTCCACCGGCGGGGGCAAAGGCGCCTACCTGGCCGACATCAACGTCACGCCCTTCGTGGACGTGATGCTCGTTTTGCTCATCATCTTCATGGTCACCGCGCCCATGATGACCCAAGGGCTCGAAGTCGACCTGCCCCAGACCAGGACCGTCACCACCCTGCCCAAGGACAACGAAAACTTGGTGCTGACCATCAAACGCGACGGCACCCTGCATCTCGACGATTACGTCGTGGGCATGGACGAGCTGGAGGGGCACGTGCAACGCTTGGTCACCGACCAGAAGAAGCTGTTGTTTCTGCGCGCGGACAAGGAAGTGCCCTACGGACTGGTCGTGCAGGTCATGGGCATAGTCAAAAGCGCGGGCGTGGACAAATTGGGCATGGTGGCCGAGCCGGAAAAGGAAGAAAAACCCGCTCGCTCCAAGAAGTGATCGCAACCTCGCTTCTTTTCAGGCAAAGTTTGGCACCATGCGCTATCTAAGCTGGCTTTTCTCGTTATTTTTGCACCTGACGGTGATCCTGGGCGGGATTTTGCTCTCCAACATGGAGACGCACACCATTCGTCTGGACGTACCCATCTACGAGGTGGAGCTCTACGACCTGCGCGCCGTGGGGCCGGGCGCGAAACCCGAAGCCAAACCCGGTTGGGAGGGAGCGGGACAGGAAGGCCTGCCCAATACGTCCCAGCCGGCCGGGCCGGAATCCAAAAATCCGCCTAAACTCGAACCGCCCAAGCCCGATCAGGCCGCGGCCATCAAGGCCGCCCAGGAGGAGGCCCAGAAGGCCGCCCAGGAAGAGGCGCGCAAGGCGGCCCAAAAGGCCGCCGCCGAAGCGGCCAAGAAGGCTTCGGCCGAGAAGGCCGCCGAAGAGGCCGCCCAAAAAGTGGCTGCGGAAAAGGCCGCCGAGGAGGCGGCCAAGAAGCTTGCCGTGGAAAAGGCCGCTGCCGAAGCCGCCAAGAAAGCCGCCGCCGAGAAGGCCGCGGCGGAAAAGGCCGTGGCGGAAAAGGCGGCCAAGATCGCGGCGGAAAAGGCCGCCAGGGAGAAAGCCGCCAAGGAAGCGGCCGAAAAAGCGGCCAAGGAAAAGGCGGCCAAGGAAAAGGCGGCCAAGGATGCCGCCGACAAGGCTGCCAAGGAGAAAGCCGCCAAGGAAGCGGCGGACAAAGCGGCCAAGGACAAGGCGGCCAAGGACGCGGCCGACAAGGCCGCCAAGGAGAAAGCCGCCAAAGAGGCGGCCGATAAGGCTGCCAAGGCTGCCGCCGACAAGGCCGCCCGTGAGGCTTCCGAACGGGGGGCCCGGGAACGCCAGGACGTTTTGTCCCAGGCCCTCAAGGACGTCAAGAAGGGCGCGCAGGGACAAGGCTCCGGGGCGCATAACGCCGGAACCGTGGCCAACGAATTGGCCAAGCTTCGGCAGCAAGTGGGCCAGAGCGGCGGCGGAGGAGGCGGCGGCGGAGGCGGGGGAGCCGGTGCCTCCATGCAGGTTTGGGGCGCGCTGGTCGAGAAGCTCGTGAAACAGAACTGGCGGTATCCGCAATTCGCCAGCTCCCTCAAGCTGACGTGCCAGCTGGAATTGCAAATCGGGCAGGATGGGCGTATCCAAAGCTCCAAGATTCTCCAATCTTCCGGCAGGGCGGACTTCGACAACTCGGCTCTCCGGGCCGTGGCTGAAACGGAAAATCTGCCCAAGCCTCCCTCGCCCACAGTGAACAAGCTGACGTTGAACTTCAACTCGCAGGAAAAGCGCTGATCATGAACGCCAACCGCATTCTTCTCGTTTTGGTCGCGGCCCTTTGGCTGCCACTTGCCGCCACGCAGGCGGCCCTGGCCCAGGACAACGTGTCCATCGACATCCACGGTCCGGGGCAGGCGCGGATGAACGTGGTGCAGTCGCAGCCCTTCGCCGACGGCAACATGCCGGGCGATGCCCAACACCTGCAGGAACTCATCCGCAAGGATTTGTCGTTCATGCCCTTTCTCAAGGTCATGAGCGAATCGGATGTGCTGGGGGGGGGAAAGCTCCCCGGGCCCAAGGCCGATCAGATCGATTTCAAGCCCTTCAGCCTGGCCAAGGCCGACCTGCTTATCACCGCCGTGTGGAAGCCGGGCAAGGGCATGGGCGACGTGGAGCTTCGGGCCTTTGAGGTGTATTCGCAGAAGCTTTTGCTGGGCAAGGTGTACGCCTCGGTTTCCCGAGAACAACTGCCCGAGGTCGCCGACCGCTTCTGCATGGAACTCATGGCCCTGCTCACCGGACAGGGCAGCATTTTCAAGTCGAAACTGGCCTTCGTGAAACCCTCGGGCAAGGGCAAGGACATCTGGGTCACCGGCGCCATGGGCCGCGATGCGATGCAGATCACCCATTACGGCGACCTGGGCATGGCCATTTCGCCGGCCTGGTCCTGGGACGGTTCGCGCATCTGCTTCACCCTGATCGGTTCGTCTTCGCACTTTCTGGGCGTCGGTCCCGCCGGGGGCGGCAAGGCCAAGGTCTACACCCTGCCGAGCACCACGGTCATCAGCCCCCACTTCATGCCTAACGGCACCATCGCCGTGGCGCTCAACATGCGGGGCAACACTGATATTTTCACGCTCGACGGCTCGTATCGGAACATCGCCTCCACCCTGGTGGCCGATTCCTCCATCGACGTGTCGCCGAGCTTCGACCAGTCCGGCTCGCACATGGCCTTTGTTTCCGACCGGCTGGGCAATCCCAATATTTTCATCAAGGATCTCGGGGGCGGATCCGTGCGCAGAGCGTCCAAGTCCGGGTACAACACCAATCCCAGCATGAGCCCGGACGGCAAGTATGTGGCCTACTCCAAGCAGGCCGGCGGCGGACACCGCATCTTCGTCTACGAGCTGGCCACGGATTCGGAAAAGCAGGTGAGCTTTGGACCCGGATCGGACGAAAACCCGTCCTTTGCCCCGGATTCGTACTTCATCGCCTTTGCCTCAAGTCGCGCCGGCGGGCGAAAGATCTACTTGACCACCCGCAACGGCGACGGCGCTGTGCATATCCCCACCGGCGGAGGCGAGGCCATGATGCCGGCGTTTTCTCCCGTGGCGCCCAAAGAATAGAGTAGCAATCATTACTGATATGACATGTTCGGGGGGCAAACCGTTTGCCCCCCTGGCGAGTCTTGCCTTTTTTATGCAAGAGAGTATGAGTTGCATCCGTCGGGCTTGAATGCAACTTTTCGAGTATTACTTCGCGAAACGTGCTTTACACATGTACTTTTTGCAAGAGGAGGAGGATATCAATGAAAAGCAGGCTGTTGTTGACAGTAATGGCGCTGATGTGCCTTTCGCTTATGGCCTTTGGCTGCTCTAAAAAAGTGGCCGGCCCTGAAAAGGACACCAGCTGGGAAGACCAGGAACGCGAACGCTTGGCCCGCGAACGCGAACTGCGTGAAAAGCTCGGCCGCGTGGCCGGTGAGCTTGGCGCCATCATCTATTTCGACTTCGATCGGTACGACCTCAAGCCCGAATCGCGTCAGATCCTGACCCGCAAGGCTGAGATCCTCAAGCAGTACCCGGAAATCAAGCTGGTCGTCGAAGGCAACTGCGACGAGCGCGGCACGGCCGAATACAACTTGGCCCTTGGCGAACGCCGCGCCCGCGCCGCCGCCGACTATCTGGTCAATCTCGGCGTGCCCACTTCCCGTCTCTCCATCGTGAGCTACGGCAAGGAACGTCCCGCCGACCCCGCTCACACCCAGGCCGCTTGGGCCAAGAACCGCCGCGACGAGTTCAAGCCCAGCTACTAGTACTGGTAAACACGCTGTTGCAGGCCTGTCCTGATGGAAGCCGTGGGGAAACCCACGGCTTTTTTTTATTGTGTCGCCTTGCATGCGGAAAGACTGCTGCGCGCAGAAAGTGCAGTGCTGCACTGCCAAAGACAGAGCGGCTGGCACCCAGTTGGATTGCTTTTACAGTCCGGGAGACGCAAAGAAGAGAAAGTGTCCTAGAAAAACAACAGGGCGACACGGGTTCCTGTAAACAGAAGAGCGTGTCATTAAGCCGTTGCAACGGAAGGCTGCGGACCGTTTTCAAGCAGACGGGCGATCGGTTCAAGGCGCCGCTGGGTGCGCGGTCCTGGCAGATGGCTCATGGAAGCGGGGACGGGTGGCGCGGGTTGCGCCAAGCCGTGGGAACGCGCGCCGAGCGCGTGAGCCCCGCCGCCGGGCAAAGAACGTGAAAACGCCACGGCCGGAACCGTGGCCGGACGTTGAAAAAGCCCATTCCCGCAGTTGTTCAACAACGCGCTGGCAAGGCGCACAAAAGGTCAAGCTTCAAGCGTAGTTGGCAGGCGTAAGGGGGGGCGTGTCTTCCAGTAACGTTTCCGACAGGGTGTTGGGGCCGCTGAAGCAGCGCGCCGTTACGGGCCGGTGCGCTTCTTTTCGCGTTCCTTGGCTTGGCTGAAGTTGATGTTCAGGGTGGTTTTCTTCTTTTCGCGGATTTGAAAGGTAAGACGGCCGGCAAGAATGAAGCAGATCAGGATGATTGCGATCCAAATAATGTACGACGTCAGCTCCAAGACGCAAATCCTCGTCGGCCTGGGAACGGCGCGCTCCGCCTGGGCGGAGCCGCCGGCGAGGCGCGGAGCGCGCCACGAAAAGGCCTAGTTGCCGTTACAAAAGCCCTGGTTGCGGGCGTTGTCCCACATCTCGCAATCGCCTTTCTGGCAGGCGGCGCGAAAATCAGCACACATGTTTGCGGGCTCGTTGAGTTTGGCGTAGGCGGAGCCTCTGCCCTTGTAGAGGTCCGCGTCCCCATAGCCCAGCTTCAACGCTTTGTTGTAGTCTTGGATGGCGTTGTTGAACTTGGAAAGCTTGAGATTGGTGTGCCCGCGCATCACCAGCGCCAGGGAATCGTCGTTGTTGAAGGACAGCGCCTTGTTGTAATCCTGGAGCGCCTGGTCGTAGTGCTGGGACATGAAGTTGGCGTGCCCACGGCCGGAATAATAGCCGCCATTGTTCGGGTCGAGCTTGATGGCCTCGCTGAACGCGTCGATGGCCTGATTGTACTTGTCGCTGCGTCCGAGCTCCATGCCCTTTTCGAACAGCTTTTCCGCCTGGGCGTTGCGCTGATGCGCGGAGGGGGCCGTTTCGGCGGGAGCGGGCTTGGACTCGTTCTTGCGCATGGCCTCTTCGGCCGCGCGAACCGCTTCGCTGTTGGACTGCACCACGGCCGGAGACTTGTCGTGGTGTCTTTCCGCTCTGGATTTCCTCGACTTGCTCGACTTGCTCGATTTGCTGGCTTTTTTCGACTTGCTCGAAGTTTTTTCCCGTTTGTCGGACTTCTTGGAGGAGGATTCCTTTTTTGAGGACTTGGAGGATGACGTCGAGGAGGACTTGGAAGCGCTGGCCTTTTTGGAGGACTTTTCGCTGGAGGAGCGTTTGCTATCGTCCTTGGTGGACTTCGTTTTGTTCGACTTGCTCTCAGACTTCGAGCTCTTGGAGCTTTTGTCCTTTGCGGACTTGCCGGAAGACTTTGTCGACTTGGACGAACTGGAGCCTGAAGACTTGCTGTCGGTCTTGTGTTGCCCTTCCGAAGCGTTTTTTGCGTGTACCAGGGCCGGACCCACGACCAAAGTCGTGGACAAGACAAGTATAGAAAGCAAAAGATATATGGTTCGCATGCAAGTCCTGCTGTTTTTTCTGAGTGTGCTTGAATCAAAAGGCCGACAGCCAGACTAGACGTTTCATCCTGCCTGGGCAAGGGGAGGGTCGCACGAGACGGATGAAGAATTATTCATGTTTCCTTTCCCCGGTTTGGCATGCCGGACAGAATGTCGAGGTCCGCCCGGCGATTTTTTGGGTCTGCAAGGGGGTTTGGCAATTCGGACAGGGCTCTCCGGCGCGGCCGTAGACGTGAAAGCTCCACTGGAAAGAGCCCTCCACTCCTTCGGCCGTGCGATAGTCGCGGATGGTGCTGCCTCCGGCTTCAATGGCTCGGCGGAGCACGCCCGTGAGCGCGCCGTGCAGTCGTTCCAGCCGGTGCGGGGCAAGATCGCAGGCCTTGGCCCAGGGGGCGATGCCGGCTTCGAACAAGGACTCGTCGGCGTAGATGTTTCCCACCCCGGCCACGGCATGCTGATCGAGCAGGGCGGCCTTGATCGCCGTGCGTCGGGCTCCGATCCGTGCGGCGAAGGCTTGCGGAGTCAGGTCGAAAGGCTCGGGGCCCAGGCGGGCGTAGAAGTCCCAGGCGGTGATGGCTCCGGGGGCAAATCCCAGGCACACGCCGAAACGGCGCATGTCCGCGAAATGCAGGGCGCGCCCGTCGTCGAGGGGCAGGAGCACCCGTACATGCGGGGCGGGTTCGGCCTGGGGTCTGGCCACGAAAAGCCGTCCGGTCATCTTGAGGTGGAAGGCCACCAGTGAGGCGTCTTCGAGCTCCACCAGGCAGAGCTTGCCCCGGCGGCGCACATCGGTGATGAGTTTGCCCAGGACCGCGCGGCAAAAGTCATCGGTCCGGCCGGGGAATACCCGGCTGTCCAGGGCCACGAGGTCGGTGAAACGCAGGCCGCACAGCAGGGGCGCAAGCCCCCTGGCAATGGTTTCGACTTCAGGCAGTTCGGGCATGCGTCAGGGTTTGGCTGGCTCCATGTCTATGGAGACGGAGTTTTGAACGCCGGAGCGCAGAAAGTCCAGGTGGAGGGGCTTGCCCTCGCTCAGGGCCTTGGCGGCGGCCATACGCAGGTCGCGGACCGAGGACAGGGCGCTTCCCGAGGCGGCGGTGAGCAGGTCGCCGGGGCTCAGCGCGGCCTTTTGGGCCAAGGAGTCCGCTTCCACGGCGAGCACTTTGAGCCCGCCTTCGACCGCTTCCAGCTTCAACCCGAGTCGCCCCCTGTGGGAGGCCGCGCACGGGAAATACACGTCGGCCTGCCCGGGGTGGGGCTTGGACCCGGATCGCCAGGCCGAAACCAGCAGGCGCGTCCCCTTGGGATCAAGGACCGCCAGGCGCGAGGCCACGCCCCAGCCCATGTCCACATGCCCGCCCCCGGCCAGGATGACCACCGGCCGACCGGACCGCTTGGCGGCCAACACGGCTCGATGAGCCATGGTCGTGTCCCACACGGACTGCACCCGTTGAAATTCTTCCCAGCGCCGGAGGCTTCCGGGGGAGGCCTGCTTGGCGTGCGTGGCGAACACCGCGCGCAGGAAGGCCATCTGGTCCTCGGGCGGGGGGAGAATCTTTTTGGGCAGCCCGCGCCGTTCCTGGGCGCTCAGGCCGGCAAGGCCCAGACGGCCGGCCTTGAGGGCCACACCTTCCGGGGCATTCAGGGCGTAGAGGGGAAGTCCCAGGCGCTGCGCGGTTTCGAAAATTGGACGGTAGAGGGCGAAGTCGAAGCCCCAGCGCTGGCTCCATTCCAGGTCATGGGCCAACTGTTCCACATCGATTTCTCCGGCGTTGAACCGGTCGAGTACGGGCTGGCGGTCCAGGCCCACCATTTCGAGGCCAACGGCCGGAGCCGCGTCCGCGTCGGTCATGGCCTGGAGCACCCTTGCCTGGGCCAGGTGGTCGCACGGCGAGGGGTGGGACTCGCCCACCAGAACGTAGCGGGCGGCGCGCAATTTTTCGGCCAGATCCGGCGCGGAAAGCATCGCGCCGGACCGGTCGAAAAAAGCGTCGGATCGTAGTGCGGGCTGGGCCGCCTGCCGAACCGGTTCAGTCATGGGTGAGGGTTTGCGGACGCATCCCGCCACCAGGATCAGCGCCGCCAGCAAAGCCAGGGGCGCCAAACGCCGTGGTCGGGCTAGTCCCACTTGCGCTTGTCCTCGATGGGGCGAATCTGGGCCGGCAAGGTGCCGGGCGCCAGGACCTTGAGCTCGGGACGCAGTTTGATCTTTTCGCGGAACAGGTGCAGCAGGTCCTCGTCGCGCTTGAAGTTGCTGGCTTCGATGAGCAGCGTCATCTCGTCGATGCCGCCGGGGTTGGTCACCTCGATGCGCCAGCGTTTGATCTCTTCGAAGCGGGTGATGACCTGTTCCACCTGATGCGGGTAGACGAACATGCCCTTGATGCGGGCGGTGGTGTCCACCCGGCCCACGATGTTGCCCAGCCGGGGCGAGGTGCGTCCGCAGGCGCAGGGCGCGCGGTCGATGTAGGAAAGATCGCCCGTGGCCAGGCGGATGAGGGGATAGGTCTTGTTGAAGACGGTCACCACGATCTCGCCCACTTCCCCGTCCTTGAGAGGGATGCCCGTGTCGGGATGGCAGATCTCGACAAAGGCCCGGTTGGAGATATGCAGGCCGTTCTTGTGGAAACATTCGTAGCCGATACAGCCCACGTCGGCCGTGCCGTAGCCCTGGCGCATGATGAGGTCGAATTTCTTCTCCAGGGTGTTGCGCAGCTTTTCGGAAAACTTTTCGCCCGTGACGAAGGCCACCTCGACAAAGAGGTCTTTGCGCAGGTTCAGGCCGAGCTCCTCGCCCTTTTGGGCCAGGTGCATGAGGTAGCTGGGCGTGCCCACGTAGCCCGTGACCCGGAGCTTCTGCATGATTTCGAGCTGGGTGGCGGAGTTGCCCGGGCCGGAGGGCATGACGGCGCAACCCAGGTTGCGCAACGGTTCCTCGAACATGAGCCCCGCCGGGGTGAGGTGGTAGTTGAAGGTCACCTGCACCACGTCGCCGGACCGGAAGCCCGTGGCGTAGTAGCCTTCGGTCCATCCCCAGTAATCGTCCTCGCGGTCCTCGGGGTCGAAGATGGGCCCGGGGGAAAGAAACACGCGGCGCAGATCTCCCAGGTCCTTGGTGAGCAGACCGCCCAGACGCGGCCCCATGGACTGCAGGAAGATGAGTTCCTTTTTCTTGAGGATGGGAATATGCTTGAGATCCGTAAGGGTCTTGAACTTGCCGACCTGGAACTGGGCCCGATCGAAACGTTTCTTGACGTCTTCCGAATACCGGTAGGCATAGGTCAGCAAATCCTTGAGCTGGATTTGGCAATACTGGCGGCGTTCGGATTCGTCGAGCACCTCGCGGCGGGAATAGATGCCCTCGGTGCGGTCTTTGCGGGTCATGAAATGCTCCTTTATCCTGCACTAGGCACATTGCGCCCAAGCTTAAGCTAAAAAAAAGGTCATTACCCTCCTGCATTTCAAATTGCAAGGGCTGCGGTTTCTGATGCCTTTCCCGAGCCGGGGGGTGTATGTCCGAATGGGCGCGGGAAACGGGGCGATTGCTTCGCGGGGAACGATCAGCGTTTCCCGCCCGGGCCCGGCGCGGCCGGGACGAACCGCGCGAGAAAGACGGACGCGTCGGGAAGGGGGGCGCGTGCAAAACGGAAGCGGTCGTCACCGGAAAATTTCAGTCGGGAAAAATGTCCCTCGGGGGCGCAGTTGCGCACTTTGGGGCGCATTCTTCTTGACGAGCCGTCCGCCGTGCCGTAGCCCCGTGATGCGGTCGACGATAAGCGCCGGGAGATGGTTGCTTTTTTTGACCAGGTAGTGCAAAATTGATCTTTTAGAAAGTTTGAGGATTCCTCAAGCATCAGGGCTTGGCCCATCGACCCTGGCGAGGGTCCGGCGTTTGGCCCGAGGCGGGCCGCGCGCCTGTTGTGTCGCATGCTGAGGTCATGTGGTGCGTATTTGCGGTTCAGTCATTTTTTTCGCCTTTCCTGGCAGTTGTCGATCCGGGAATCGCCGAATGAACACCGCGAAAGCCTTACCTTGGCTTCACGCGTAGGAAACCAGTATTGCGCGATCGGCATCATGCCCATACGCGCCAACCCCCGGAGAGAGAATGGCGTTTCCTTCCATGGATATCGGCAACTTGCACGTCCGCATCCCCATCATTCAAGGCGGAATGGGCGTCGGTATCTCCCTTTCCGGCCTCGCCGCGGCCGTGGCCCAGGCCGGCGGCCTCGGCGTCATCGCCACGGCCGGCATCGGCCATGACGAGTCCACTTTCGCCACGGACTATATAAACACCAACAACAACGTCCTGCGCCGCGAAATCCGCAAGGCCCGCGAACTCACCAAGGGGCCTATCGGTGTCAACGTCATGGTGGCGCTCACCAACTATGTCGATCTGGTGAAGACGGCCATCCAGGAAAAAATCGACGCCATTTTTTCCGGAGCCGGCCTGCCGCTCGACCTGCCGGCCCTGGCCCAGGATTCGCCCGAGACAAAGCTCGTTCCCATCGTGAGTTCCGCCAGAGCCGCGGTGATCCTGTGTAAAAAGTGGTTTTCCAAGTTTCGCCGCATGCCCGACGCCTTTGTGGTGGAAGGCCCCATGGCCGGCGGACATCTGGGATTCAAACGCGAACAGATCGACGATCCCGGCCACAAGCTCGAAAAGATCGTGCCCGAGGTCATAGAGGGCGTGCGTCCCTTTGCCGAAAAGTGCGGACGTCCCATTCCCATCATCGCCGCGGGCGGGGTCTACACCGGGGCCGACATCCGCAAATACCTCGAAATGGGGGCGGCCGGGGTGCAGATGGGCACCCGCTTCGTGGCCACCCACGAGTGCGACGCGAGCCTGGCCTTCAAGGAGGCCTACATCAAGGCCAAAAAAGAGGATATCGTCATCATTCAGAGTCCGGTGGGTCTTCCGGGACGGGCCGTGCGCAACGAGTTTCTCGTTTCGGCCAGCCAGGGCGGACGAAAACCTCCGGTCTGTCCTTTCCACTGCATCCACACCTGCGACTACAAGAAGACGCCGTACTGCATCACCCTCGCGCTGGTGAACGCCAAGAAAGGGCGCTTGAAGCACGGCTTCGCTTTTGCCGGAGCCAACGCCTACCGGGTGGACCGCATCATGAGCGTGCAGGAACTTGTCGACACCCTGGAGAAGGAATACGACGCCTCGGCCCCGCCCTGCCTGAAGGCCGCCGCGGAACGCGTATAGCGTCCCGGTGCGGTGGGCGATGCGTGAGTGACGCGTCGTTTCGCCGGGCCGGGTTCTGACAGCCGAATGTCAAGCGCCCCGCCGGATTGTTCCGGCGGGGCGCTTTGCGTTTTCGGTCCTGGAAAACACCCGCGTGGCCCGTGTCGCACCCCGCACCGGGGGCGCGGGATTCGCGGCGGGCGGCTTCACTCCTCGGGCGGCAGTTCGTCCACCTGCATCTTGCGCAGCACGCCCCAGGTGGTAAACATGGCGCGCAGGTATTCCGAGTCGGCATGCTCCTCGACCAGCGCGTCCTTGAAGCTGTTGTAGTCGAGGGTTTCGGCCTCGTGGGCGAGGATTCGCGACCACAGTTCGCGCGGAATCTGCACCCGGTATTTGTAATCGGATTCGGCGAAACACAAGATATCGGCCTGGAACCCATGGCGGGCCATGAGGCGTTCGATATGCTCCTTTCGCCTGGCGCGAACGGCCACATCTCCCGGTTTGCAAAATTTGGTGGCGGCGACGGAGTAGAATCCGTCCCTGGTGAACAGCCACATGGTCGAGCCTCCTTGCGGTACGCGCTGTCCTATGCGTGACAGCCTACTCTTTCCCGACCTCCCTGGCAACGCCCGGCGGGCCTGGTCAATCCGTGACCCCGGCGAGCCGGGGCGAGTCGGTTGACGGGAAGGAGAAGCTTTGACTTGCAATCGGTTCGCACACGTTGAATACTCATCTAAACTTACAAAGAGGTTCCCCACATGAAACGATATTGTATAGTTGGCAATGGCGTGGCCGGAGCCAGCGCCGCCGAAAAAATCAAGGCCACCGACCCGGATGGACAGATCACGATCTTGTCCGCCGAAACCGATGCCTACTATTACCGTCCCCGCCTGCCCGAGTTCGTGGCCGGCGAGGTGGAACTCGGTCGCTTCACCCTGCGCCAGGCCGACTGGTACGCCAAGCAGGGCATGGACCTGCGGCTGGGCGTGACCGCCACTTCCGTGGACGCCCAGGCCCGCACCGTCGCCACCAGCGACGGGAAAACCGTCGTCTACGACGAGCTGCTTCTGGCCACGGGCGCCCGGGCCATGATTCCTCCGGTACCCGGCTCGGACCTGCCCGGAGTCTTCGCCCTGCGCACCACGTCCGACGCCCGGGCCATTCGCGAAAAAGCCCAGGGGCAAAAGGCCGCCATTCTGGTGGGCGGTGGCCTGCTCGGCCTGGAAGCCGGCGCGGCCCTGGCCCGCATGGGGCTGACCGTGCATGTGGTGGAGTTTTTCGACCGCTTGCTGCCCCGCCAGATGGACGCTGCTGGTGCGGCCAAACTGCAGGGCCTGCTGGAGAGCCGGGGATTTACCTTCCTTCTGGGTGCGCGTTCCAAGCAGATCACGCAGACGGCCTCGGGCCTGGCCCTGGATCTGGAGGACGGACGCCGGGCCGAAGGCGGACTGGTGCTTTTTTCGGCCGGCATCCGGGGCAACCTGGACTTGGCCAAACCCTTGGGGCTGGAGATCAAGAACGGCCTGGTGGTGGACGACCGCATGCGCACCAGCCAGGCCAACATCTGGGCCGCCGGCGACCAGGTGGAGCACCGGGGCCGGCTCTACGGAATCTGGCCGGCCAGCAAGGCGCAGGGCGAAGTCGCGGGCGTGAACATGGCCGGTGGTGACGCCGTGTACGACGGCACGGTCATGAGCAATTCCCTCAAAGTAGCCGGGGTGGACCTGACAGCGGCCGGCGACATCGATTCCGATGGCAAGCTTGAAGCGGCCGTCTACCAGGACGGCCACACCTATCGCAAAATCGTGCTGGAGAATGGCCACATCAAGGGGCTCATCTTTTTTGGAATCACCAACGGCCTGAAGGAATGCCAGCAGGCCATGGCCAAAAACGCCCCCATCGCCGCCGACGCCAAGGCCCTGAGCCAGGCGGACTTCGATTTCAAAACGTTGATCGCGTAAGCGGGGAAAAAGGCGGAACAACGAACCGGGGGCTCCCGTTGCGAACAAGGGGAGCCCCCGGATTTTTTTTCTTCTCGCGAGTTTTTTCGTCTTTCGCGCCCTAGAACTTCTCTTTCGCCTTGCCCAGGGCTTCGCGCAGGTCGGCCACGGCGCGTTCCACGCCGTCCTTGAGTTCGTCCCAGGCGGATTTGCCGCCCTTGCTGAGCAGGGAAAGCTTGTATCTGGCCAAGTCGTATTTGGATTCAAGCTTGGTCAGGTCCTCTTCGAACAGCTGCAGATATCCCTGTCCGCTGGAATCGGCCTTGGACTTGGTGGCGTCGATTTTGGCCTTGAGCTGCTTGAGCTGCTCTTCGACCTGGGCCTTGAAGGCTTCGCGGCCGGGCATGGTGCATACCTCCCAATAACAAGCGTCAAGAAACACTACGTTTGTCTGCCAGCAGGGTCAAGGCTTGGTCGAAAAGCCCGCACGCAAGGGACAAAAAAAGACCCGAAAAAGCATGGGGAGGCCTTTTCGGGTCCGTGAGGTGTGATTTACTCCGCTTCCGGTTGCGCTCCGGGCTGATCGCGCGGGGAATCGTCGGTCGGACCGGACGCCTCGGCGGGTTTCTTGCGGCGCGGACGGCGGCGTTTGCGCTTTTTTTGACCCTCGGCGTCGCCGGCAAGGGCGTGTCCATCCGCCGGACCGTGATCGTCGGACAGGGCGCCGCGTTCGCGTTGGTCGTCCTCGGTGTGTTCCGATCGGGGTCTGTCCGACCGGGGGGGACGGGGGTCGCGTTTGGGACGGGGCGAACGCGTCTGGTCGCGTCGCCGTTCGGGCTGCGGCTCGAAAGCGACCTGGGGCGCGTGCAGGGCGGCCTGATACCGTTCGTCGAGCAGTAGGGCCAGGGCGAGCAGGTCTTCGTCCGAGGCGGCCATGTCCTTGATGAGGGGCAAAAACCGCTTGAGCCGCTCCTGTTTGAGGGGCGGCGTGTTGCGCAGTTCGGCTTCGAGCAGGGCGGTGGTGCGTTCAGCCACCACGGACGCCACCTCTTCGTCGGTGGGGCCGGGGCGTTTTTGCAGATCAATGCCGAAACGCGCGCCAATGCGTTTGAGGGCGATTTCTTCCATGATGTTGACCAGGGTCACGGCCGTTCCCGACGCTCCGGCCCGGCCGGTTCGTCCGGCGCGGTGGATGTAGGATTCGGGGTCCTCGGGCGGTTCGTACTGGATGACGTGGGAGAGATCCTGAATGTCGATGCCGCGCGCGGCCACATCCGTGGCCACAAGGAAGCGCAACGTGCCCGAACGCAGGCGGGCGAGCACCTGTTCGCGCTTGGCTTGGGTGAGATCGGCGGAAAGTTCCTCGGCGTCGTAGCCAAAGCCTTTGAGCACTTCCGTGATGTAGTGGACGTTGGCCTTGGTGTTGGAAAAAATGATGGCCGAAGCGGGATTGTCGCGTTCGAGCAACCGCACCAGGGTGCGGTCTTTGTCCATGCCGCTCACTTCGTGGTAGACATGTTCGATGTCGGCCACATGCACCTTGCTTGGCCGAGAGCGACAGGAAGTTGGGTTCTTCCATGAACTCTTCGGCCAGACGCAGCACGTGGGGCGGATAGGTCGCGGAGAACAGGAAGGTGGAAACCCTGCGTTTGGGCAGGTATCGTTTGATCTCCCGCATGTCCGGGTAGAAGCCGATGGAAAGCATGCGGTCGGCTTCGTCGAAAACGAGGGTCTTGAGGTTCTGCAGGGTGAAGTTGTGGCGCAGCAGGTGGTCGAGAATGCGTCCCGGCGTCCCCACCACCAGGTGCGCTCCGGCGCGAAGGGCGTCGGTTTGCGTCCCGTAGCCCACGCCGCCGTAGACCAGGCTCACGCGCAGTCCGGTGTCCTTGAAGAGCATTTCGGCTTCGCCGGCCACCTGTTTGGCTAGCTCACGCGTGGGGGTGAGGATGAGCGCCTGGGTCTGGTCGCGTTCAAGGTCCATGCGATGGAAGATGGGCAACAGAAACGCGCCGGTCTTGCCGCTGCCGGTGCGCGACTGCACCATGAGGTCCAGGCCTTTCAGCAGATACGGCAGGGACTTGGCCTGCACGGGCATGAGCCCGTCCCAGCCGGCGCGGGCCACGGCCTGGCGCAGGGGCTCGGGAAGGTCGGCAAGGGCCACTTCGGGCAGGGCTTTTTCCGGCTCGATCAGGGTTTGTCCGTCTCCGTCCGGTGTATGGGACGTCTCGTGGGTGGCGCTTGTGGCGTCGGGGTCGTTGGAATTGTGCATAATATGGCTTCTATGTGGGAATCGACTTGATGGGATGGCTGGGCTCTACCAGGAAAGCGCGCGGATTCAAAGTCCTCGAACGAAAAAGGCCCGCGCGGATGAGGCGCGGGCCGGGATCGTTCGGCTGGGAACGACGTTAGAACGAGTACTTCACGGCCAGGTTGCCGCCCCAGAGGTTGAATCCGGTGTCGGAGCAGTAGGGGCCCACATGCTGCCAACGGCCGGAAAGTTGCAGGCTCAACACGTCGTTGAGGGAGGTGTTGAAGCCCAGTTCGCCGGCTTCGGAGAGGTTCGAGCGTTCGCCGTTGGCCGGTACGCGGTCGGTGGCGAAGAAACCACCCAGACCGAGGCCCGCGAAAAGACCGAACCGTTCCTGCGTCAGAAAATGATAGCGGGCGAAGGCCATGGGGCCGAACGCGTTGGGATACGTTTGGCTCGAACTGACGCCAAAGGGATCCTTTTTCTGGTTCATGGCGAAGCCCATCAGTTCGACGGCCATGGAAACGTTATCCATGAAAAAGAAGCCCGCTTCGCCGCCGTAGGTGAAGGCCGAGTTGATGCGGTTGTTGGAACTTCCGTAGAAGCCCACTTTCGGCTGGATGTAGCCGGTGCCAGCTTCCGTGGATTTGGCCGAGGCCAGACCCGCCATGGCCGTCACGCATGTGGCCGCGATCAGGCCGACAACAAATAGTTTTTTCAAGCAGGTGCGCATGGGCGTCCTCCTGTGCGCAAAAAGATCGAGAGGAATTTTAGCCGGAGGTGGCGATTCTTGTCAAACTTCCCGGAGGAAGGCAACATTACAGTTTCTTCATGCTATCCTTGTGCCAAGGCGTGCGCATAGGGTTTTAGCAGCCCGCCCAAAAAGTCGATTCTTGCAGCCTGTTCAAAAAACGTGCTGGCAAGGCGCAAGAAAAAATCAAGCCCGAAGCGGAATTGGCATCCCTTGAGGGTTTGCGTTTTTCGCAGCAACGCAGCCAGCAAGAATTTTTCAATAGGCTGTTAGCCCGTCTTAAAAGCCGTGCGTGCCGTCCGGTCGGGAAATATATCGCGGAATGGGGAGCCCCCTGGAGACGGAGCCCGGACGGGAAGGCGTTTGCTGAGGGCTCGAGGAATATGTGTCGTCCGCTTTTTCGGCGCTAGTGTGTGCTGCGGGTTCCACGGGTTGGTCGCGGACAAGGGTGTCGGCGCCTACCCGGTGCTGGAAGACGGGTTTGTTGTCGGCTCCCAGGAGGACGCCTTTCAAAGCGGACATTCCTGCAATCATGACGGGGGTAAAAAAAATGGAGCCGGTTTGTTCGGTTTCTTCAATGGAAACGTCGTCTCCTGTCACTTTGACAAACCGTTGCGAATAGCCAGGCTCCTCTGGCCATGTTTTGCCTTCCGTATAGAGGTTCAACCGTTTTCCCTTGTATAAGACAAATCCAGACGCTGTGAAGGGGCCGCCACCCATGGTAAAGAGAAAGTCGAGTTCACCATTTTTCAAAGTAAGATGCAGGAGATTTTTCCGCTGGCCCTTGTAGTGGGTTGTACGTGTTAGCCTGAGGACCGTCATGCTTCGGGGAATTCCCGCGTATGGTTTCTCTCTCCCGTTTGAAGACTGCGGAGAGCTTGTCACCATATTTTGGTAATCTGGATATTTGACGGCAAAGCAGTGGTCGCACGTCGAGTCCTTGAGTTCAAGGACCTTTCCGTCGTGCATATAGAAAAAATTCTTTCCCTTTTCCGAGTCATTCCAACAAACGTCAAGAAATCCATTTGTCGGATCTATAAAGAGTGTGATCCTGAATTCAGGGTCTGACAGACTTTGCATGCTAGATATGAGAATGCCATGATCTGCATGAACGTCGTCAACGCACTGAAAGTACCTACCACCGGCTGACATGACCTTGTGAAAGATCGTGTCCCCGACGGTCTGGCGAAAGGCTGTGCGAAACTTTCTGTTTTCCAGCATGGACTGGCCGTTGACTTTTTCAAAAGGGGCTTTGCCAATGTATTTTGTAAGACTTGATAAATCAACGTGTTGAGCGCATTGTGCGGCGCATGGAGAGAGCAGGGCCAGGAGAAGTGCTAACGTTGTGAAGAGTTTCATTATGGCTGCTCCTTGTCGACAACATGGGTGAGCGGGCGTGGAAGACAAAACAGATACCGCTTCCCCTCGTGTGCTTGATTCACGGGTCGTATTGTTGCGTGACGCGATATGATGCAACGTATTATACCCATGAGCCTCTTGATTTCGCAACCCGACCAGGGGAAATTTTATGAGAGAGTTATCGTCTCTGATCGTGCTTCAAATATCTGGTGGCCGCGCGCCTCACTCCAAGCCCGCGCAAGGGGTGAGAAAGGACTTGGAATGATGCACGAACAGTGTGGAATGGCATGGGGCGGCGGGCGCACGCGGCGGGTTCTCCCGGTTTTCTCGGGCCTGGCGCTGGTGTTGTGCTGGCTTGCGGTCCTTTGCGTGCAGGCCTTGGCCGGCGAACTCGGTTGGCGGGTGACGGGCGTTCGGCCCCATGACCGGAACGCCTTCACACAGGGGCTCATCCTGGCGGACGGGGCGCTGTACGAATCCACGGGGCTCTATGGTCGTTCCAGCCTGCGCAAGGTGGATATCGCCACGGGGCGGCTCCTGCGTCAGGCCAACCTGGAACGCGATCTGTTCGGCGAGGGGCTGGCTCTCTGGAACCGGGAGCTTTACGTGCTCACCTGGAAAAACGGGCGGGTGCTGGTCTTCGATATGGACACGTTCCAGATGAAGCGCGTCCTGCCCCTGGACACTCAGGGCTGGGGCCTGGCTTCGACGCCACAAGGTCTGGTCGTAAGCGATGGCAGCGACACGCTGGTCTGGCGCGACCCGGCCACCATGGCCCGGCTCCGGGAGGTCAGGGTCGCGGACAACGGCCGTCCCGTAGCCAATCTCAATGAATTGGAATGGGTGGAGGGGTTTGTTTTCGCCAATGTCTGGCATGAAGATCGCATCGCGGTGATTGATCCGGCCACGGGCCGTGTCGTCGCCTGGTTGAATCTGGCGGCGTTGCGCGTTCGGGTCGGGCCGCTGGGATCCGAATCCGTGCTGAACGGCATGGCCTACGATCCCGGGGCCAAGCGCCTGTATGTCACGGGCAAGAACTGGCCCAAGCTTTTCGAACTGCAACTGGAGAAGCCGCCCAAGCCATGAGAAAGCCCAAATGCAAGACGTGCCGCTACTGGAAGGGACCCATCCCCTTCGAAGATCGCTATTGTCCCCCGGAGGAGATGCTCAAGGGGGAATGGGGATACTGCCGCCGTCATGCCCCGCGTCCGGCCGTGGAGGCCGTGGAGAACGCCCGCGGCAAGACCTTTGTGACCGTATGGCCGGAAACCCAGGCGGAGGACGTGTGCGGCGAATTCGCCCTCATCCCCTTGCAGCGCGATTGAGCGGGGCGTTGCGTCAGGAAGTCGTCAGCCGGGACAGGGGCGACGTCATTTTGGCGCCCTTGCGCAACGAGCGTTGGCCCGCCAAATGAGAAAGGCCCCGAAGGCGAGCATGGGCAGGCACAGGATCTGGCCCATGGTCAGCCAGCCCCAGGCCAGGTAGCCGAGCTGGGGATCGGGTTCGCGGATGAATTCCATCAGGAAGCGGAACAGGCCGTAGAGCACGAGGAAAAGCCCGGAAACGGCGCCGCTCGGCCTGGGCTTGGACGAATACCACCACAGCGCGCAAAAAAGGACCACCCCTTCCAGGCCGGCCTCGTAGAGCTGGGAGGGATGCCGGGGCATGCCGCCGGCCCGCGGATCGGGAAACACCACGCCCCAGGGAAGGGTGGTGGGCGCTCCCCAGAGCTCGCCGTTGATGAAATTGCCGATGCGCCCGAAGAAGAGGCCCGGCGGGGCCAGCGGGCAGAGGAAATCCGCGACTTCGAAGAATCCCTTGCCGTGTTTGCGTCCGAACAGCCACACCACCACGCAAAGGCCCACCAGGCCGCCGTGGAAGCTCATGCCGCCGTGCCACACCTGAAAAACCGAGAGCGGATCGGCCAGGTACGACGGCAGGTCGTAGAACAGCACGTAGCCCAGCCGCGCGCCCAGCACCAGACCCAGCACGCACCAGGTTATGCAGTCGTCCACCATGACGGAGGTCCAGCCGGACTCGGGTTTGGCGGCGCGTTTGCGTCCGAGCAGCCAGCCCGCGCAGAAGCCGGCCAAGTACATGAGCCCGTACCAGCGCACCTGGAGCGGGCCGATGGACACGGCCACGGGATCGATATCGGGATGTTTTATCATACGGCGAAGTCGCCTAACGGTCCGTTGAGAAAGTCAATTTTTTCAAGCCTGTTCAAAACCGCTCCGGCAGGGCGCGCAGGGAGGTCACGCCCCAAGCCGCATCGCATCCGCCGAGGGTTCGCCTCGTGGGAAACGCCGCAGCAAGCGGGGAGGGGTCGACAGGCTGTTAAACCTTGTTCAGTATCTCCGTGGCTCTGGGCGACTGGGGATTTATCTCCAAGGCTAGGCGGGCGTACTTGACCGCCAACTTTTTGTTCACGCCCAGGTAGTAGACCATGGCGATGTTCACGCACACCGTCTCATTGCCTTCCCAGAGGTCGGGCGTCAACTCCAGGGCCTTGTCCAGTTTGTAGCAGGCGTCCGAAAACCGTCGGCCTTCGCTGAAGGCCATGGCCATGTTGTAGTAGAGGGCGCCGTCTTCCGGAGAGACTTTGACGGCCTTTTCGTATTCCTGAATCGCTTCGGCCCAGCGTCCCTGTTTGCGCAAGGTGATGCCCAGGCGATTGAACGTGTCGATGTCGGACTTGTCCAGTTGTCCCTTCTTGGCCTCCAGGGCCTGGCGCAGGAACTGCTCCGACAGGGCCGGGGCGTGGCTTGCGCAACGCTCGGCGATGGCCCGGCTCACCCGGGCCAATTGGGACGAGGCTTCCTTGTTGGCGAGCTTCACGGCGTCGTCGAAGATGGTTTTGGCCCGGTCCGCGTCGCCCAGGGCCACGTAGTTGCCGCCCAGGTCGATCTTGCGCTCCACGTTCAGGGGGCTCAGGCGGTCCAGGCGTTCGAGCATTTTCGTTTCTTCGGCGACGTTGCCGGTGTCGCGATGCAACTGGGCGATTTTCTTGATGGGCTCCAGGTAGAGTTGGGCGTTTTTCATGGCCTTGGTGTAGGCGGAAAGGGCTTCGTTGTTTTTGTTCATGCCCTTGAAGCTGTCGCCCAGCAGGATAAGCCCGGCCGGGCTGCCGGGCTTGAGCTCCAGAATCTTGGTGGCCAGGTTGGCGGCTTCGACGAATTTGCCTTCGTTGACGCATTTTTTCCCCGCATCGATGAGCTCGCCGATCTGTCCGCGCGGTTTGACCGTGAAGGCGATCTTTTCAATGAGCAGATTGGGGGAAATGGGCCGGGTGATGATGTTGTTGGCCCCGATTTCATGAAGATAAATAAGCGCTTCGCGGGCCACTTCGCCGGTGAGCACCACGACCATCACGTCTTGGAGTTGGCTTTTGAGAAAGCGGACCAAATCGTGGCACGATTTACCGTTAATTTCGTATTCAATAAAAATGAGCACCTTGTGGTGCTGCGTCTGGAAAACTGTTATTTGTTTCAGCAACTGTTCTTGGGTATTGACGACACTGGCGCAATCTTCCTTGAGTTGAAGATGCCTGACCAGGGTGGCGCGTAGATTCTTAATGAATATTGCGTCCTGGGAATAGACGAGAAAAACTCCTCGATACTCTCCGACAAATTCCCTGACGTCTTTGTCATAGATGTTTTCATTCATTGCAATAGGCTCCGGGGAATGAAAAAAAGACCTGATGCGGACAAGTTCCGTCTGTGCTCTTGACGCCATTCAGTAAAGCGCGCGGGGCGTGTTGGCAAGGCGGTTTTGATTGATCCACGAAATTGTGTCGCGCTAATCTCTGATTTTTCAACTTTCCGGTGCGACAATGTCGTGTTTCGACAAGCGGATGTCGCAGAATCGCCTTCAGGTCTTCACAGCCGGCTTGTAGGGACGCAGAAACGCGAACCTCATCTCGGGAAGCGGTTTCCCGCGGGCGGTTCGTCACGCACCTCGACCCGCCGGGAGACGCACATGGAAAATCCGGAACTCGCGCGTTTGGCCGAATCGCTGCACGCCCTTCAGGAACAAGCCCTGGCCAAGCTCATGTCTCAATCGGAACACATGGACGAAGAAAGCATTTCCGCCCCCGACCTGACAGACCGGGCCGCCCAGGAAGCCGAGCGCAATTTTACCCTGATCATGCGCGAACGCGACCTTCAGGCCTACCGGGACGTGCAGAGCGCCATTTCGCGCCTACACGCCGGAGAATACGGCATCTGCGAGGAGTGCGGGGAAGACATCTCCATGGCCCGGCTCAAGGCCTATCCCATGGCCACGCTGTGCGTACACTGCAAAAGCCGTCGTGAAGACGAGGAACGCGCCCGCGCCCTGGGGGCTTCCGTCTCCTTCTGACCGTATCGGAACCGATTCTCGGACCAAGCCCGCGCTTGTCGGCAGAGCAAACGAAAACGGCGACTCCGCATTGCGTACGCGGGGTCGCCGTTTCGCGTTCATTCGGCGAGAAAGGGGCTTCGTGAGCCTGGTGATGCGTCAGGACGTCTTGATTTCGGGCAGGCCGGCGGCGCGCAGGGCTTCGAGCTCCGCTTCGCTCATGTTGAACGAATGGGCGGAATCAGGAAAAGCTCCCGAGCGCACCTCGTCGGCGTAGGAGGCGATGGCTTGGCGGGCCTGGGCGCCGATTTCGGCGTAACGCTTGACGAACTTGGGGGTAAACCGGTCGTAGAGGCCCAACACGTCGTGGTAGACCAGCACCTGGCCGTCGCAGTGCGGGCCGGCGCCAATGCCGATGGTGGGAATGGGCACGGCCTTGGTGACCATTTCGGCCACCGGAGAGGGCACGCACTCCAGCACCACGGCGAAGCATCCGGCTTCGGTCAGGGCCAGGGCGTCGTCGAGCAGGTCCTTGGCCGCCAAAGCGGTCTTGGCCTGCACCTTGAATCCTCCCAATCGGGCCACGTGCTGCGGGGTCAGGCCCAGGTGGCCCATGACGGGAATGCCGGCGTCGACAATGGCCCGGACATTGGCCGCCACCTCGCGGCCGCCTTCGAGCTTCACGGCCTGGGCTCGGCCTTCCTTGAGGAACCGGCCGGCGTTGGTCACGGCCTCGGCCGCGCTGACCTGATAGGAAAGAAACGGCATGTCGCCGATGACGAGGCAGCGGTTGGCTGAACGCGATACCGCGGCCGTGTGATGGATCATCTGGTCCATGGTGACGCTTACGGTGTCCTCCAGGCCCAGGACCACCATACCGAGCGAGTCGCCGACCAGAATCATGTCGGCGCCCGCCGATTCGGCGATGTAGGATTGGCTGGCGTCGTAAGCGGTTATGACGACGAGTTTGCGTTGTCCCTTGCTTTGACGGACATCGGGCACAGTGAGGCGTTTTTCGGACATGTCTTCCTCCAGTGCTGGTGTAACGGTGGAGGAAAACTAGCCGAAAGCAAAGGAAAAGTCTTGTCCATGGCGTCAGATTTTTTGCATGAGCCAGGCGACTTTTCCCCGGATGAACCGTTTGGCTTCAACAATGGGCAGTCGGCAGCGGGGAAAGATGGGATTGTCCGTGACCAGTTCGCAGAACGCGTCCTGTTCCAGAACTGCGCGTCTGAAGGTCAAGCCTTCGCCGGGGAATTCCACCCCGTAGATTTTGCCGGATTCCAGGGACGCCTCCCGGGTGTCCAGTCCGATGACCGCGTCGCGCCGGATGACCGGTTCCATGGAGCTGTCGGCCACACTGACCACCATGAAGCTCGTGGCGTCGTGGTTGAAGAGGAACGTTTGCTGGTTGGGGGCGTCGAAGTGTTTGGGCGAGCCGCGAAGGCCGGAGACGAATTTGGGAGCCAGGCCCTCGTAGATCCACAGCGGGTTGAGGCGGTAGTCCCGAAAGAGCTTGATGGCCCACTCGCCGGGAATAACCCCCCGGCGCTTGGCGTCCGAAACGCTCGATTGTCTTATGCCGAGAATGGCGGCCAGCTCTTGTTGCGTGAAGTTTTCACGGGTCTTTATGGCCATGGCGATGCGTTCGAAACCCAGGTCGAACTCAGAAGCCCGTGGCGCCTCTTTGCCACTTGGCGAGGGTGGGAGTTTCACTTGGCTGGAGGACATGGCCTGGCTCCTTACGTTTGAAATTCTGTATAGAAAAATATAATGACCTAAATTAGCATGTGTTAGCAAGTAGCGCAAGAGGCCATATGAATATCGAAAAATCTTTTTCAGACGGTGCCGCTGGGACGTATTCTCTGCTGAGGTCAGACCGAAAATTGGGAGGACGAGAAAAAGAAAGCCGCCTTCCTGTTCGGAAGGCGGCAAGAAGAAAACTTGTCTTCTCAATGATTAGAGTTCTTGCAGAACCCACCATACCCGGCCCAGAATCTTTCCGGGGACATCGGCCGAGGCCATGGACTCTTCTTTGTACTGCGAATTCTCGCTGCGCAAAATGACTCGATTGTTCTCGAAATCGTTGAATAATCTCCGAACCACCAGCCCTTCGTTTGGGACGACGATGGCGTAGATTTCTCCGGAGCGCAGCTGGTTGTGATCCTTGTTGACGCCGATGTAGGCCCCGCGGCGCAAGATGGGCTCCATGTTCTGATGTTCCATCTTGAAGGTGATCAGGCCGGGGCCGCTGAACGGTTCCGGAATAGCCAACATTTCGATGGGTTTTTCCTGAAAAACGCCGCTTTCTCCGATGACTCCGGTCATGGAGCTCACCGTTACCGTGCGGGATTTGGGTTTTTCCGTGGCGTAGGTCGCGCCCGACTCCATAAGGCCCACGGGCAGGGCCAATCCTTCGCGCAGCACCTGGGGCGGTTCGCCGCCGGTGACCCAGTCGGGGTTGAGGCCGTGACTGCGATAGAGTTTGAGAAGCCAATCGGCGGGAATGGATTGACGGCGTTTGGCGTCGGAAATGCTCGACTGTCGAATGCCCAGGATGGCGGCCAAATCCACCTGGGTTCTTGCGCCCGTAGCGCGTTTGATACGCTCCAGCGCTTCGTCGAATGCGTTGTACATGCCTTTCTCCCAGGCCTTCCTACGGGAAGGCTGACGCTAGAGTTCATTGATATGCGTGTTCCCTAGTTTAAGAATATTTCCAGCCACGCGCAGCTCTTTGCAGTGATTCACTTCCACCGACGGACGGCAATGGTCCGCCCTGAGCCTGGAAATACTACTCACCCGCTGGCCCTGAGTCTGTTTGCCAGCACCTCGCAATGACAGCTGAGTGGTCGAGGCGAAACGAGGAGATCCGGTTACAGGTTTTAGTGCCGAGTATATGCAAAAATAGTCCGTACGCAAGGTGTTTTGTCGATAATCATGCCGGATTGACCATGTTTTAAGAAAGACGAGCAGGAACAAGGCGTTCCGGGCAAGGCAACGGGATCGCATTAATATTCGATTATATAGTATAGTTCAATATACCGTCAAGTCCCGGCAGGAATGCAAACAATAAAATCCTCTGATTTTCGTCTGATTTACAGGTACCCGCACTGCCCGACGGCCAAGGTGCGTTGGCCGTAATAAGCCTGCCCCAGGCTCAAACACCCATCTCCTGATGGGGTCTGGTGGTGCGTCACGGGGGTTACGCCGTGTCGGCGCAAAAAGGCGACGACCAGCGAGCGCAGGGTTCGGTTGTGGAAAACCCCTCCGCTCAAGGCCACATGGGATACTGCATAGTCCCGCGCCAGGCGCAGGGCCATGTCGGCCAGGCCGCGGGCCAGTCCGGCGTGAAAGCGACGGCTGATCGCGCCGGGTGAGACACCGCAAGAGAAATCCCTGGCGGCATAGGCAAAAAGATTACGCGTGTCAAGTACCAGCACCCCGCTAGTGTCCGAGTCGAAGAAACAGGGATAATATCCCGTTTCTCCAAAGTCTTGCGCCTGTTCGAGAAGCACGGCCGCCTGCCCTTCGTAGCTTGTGCTCGCGCACAGGCCCAGCAGGGCGCTTACCGCGTCGAAGAGTCTGCCGCAGCTTGTGGTTTGGGGGCTGTTGATGCCCTTGTCCAGCATGGTGGCCACCAGGGCGGCGGCCTGTTCGTGTCCGGCGAGGAATGTCCACTCGTTTTCCGGTTGGGTGCGTCCCAGGGCGTGGAAATAGGCCTGGGCCATGCGCCAGGGATGGCGTATGGCCGCTTCGCCCCCGGGCAGACGAACGGGACTGAGATGGCCCGCCCGTTTCATGACAAGGCGCGCGGGATCGACGTATAGAAATTCTCCCCCCCAAACCGTGGAGTCCTCGCCGTGACCCGAACCGTCCAGGGCCAGGCCGATCACGGGTTCCATCAGACGGTTTTCGGCCAGCGCGGCGAAAATATGGGCGTAATGGTGCTGCAATCTGGCCACGGGCAGTCCGCTTTCCAGGGCGTAGTGTGTGGAGAGGTAGTCCGGGTGCAGGTCGGCCACCACAAGTTCGGGTTGAACGCGCAGCACATTGCGCAAATGGTCGATCACCTCGGCGTGAAAGCTTCCGGTTTCCAGGTTCTGCATGTCGCCCACGTGCTGGCTGAGAAAGGCCTGGTCGCCCTTGGTCAGGCACACGGTGTTCTTGAGCTCCGGCCCCACGCCCAGCACGCAGGCGCCTGGCGCGGGCAGGAATACCGGTTGCGGTGTGTAGCCTCTGGCTCGGCGAAAGAACTCGAAGTCCGCTCCGTCCGACCGCACCACCGAGTCGTCCGTGCGCACGAGAATGTCCCGGTTGTGCAGAACAAAGGCGTCGGCCAGGCCGGCCAGCCGGGCCAGGGCCTCGCGGTTGCCCAGCACGATGGGCTCGGAGCTCACGTTCGCGCTGGTCATGACCAGAATCGCCGGCCGCTCCCCGCGCAGGGTTTTGAACCGCCGCAGCAGCAGGTGGTGCAAGGGGGTGTAGGGCAGCATGACCCCCACCAGGTCCGTGTCCGGGGAAATCTCCGGCGAAAGCGGTGAATTTGGCCGCGCGGGGCACAGCACGATGGGGCGCTGCCGTCCTTCGAGAAGCTCGCGGCTCACGTCGTCCACCTGGGCCAGGATTTCGATTTCCTCCAGGGAGGGAGCCATCACCGCCAGCGGTTTGGACGGGCGGTGCTTGCGTCGGCGCAGCTCGGCCACCGCGCTCGGGTCGCAGGCGTGGCAGGCCAGGTGGAATCCTCCCAGACCCTTGACGGCCAGGATGCTTCCGCCGGCCAGCAGCTCGGCCGCGCGGTCCAGGGCTTCCCCGGACCGCGCGATCTCGCGTCCCGAGGCGTCGGTGAGCCAGAGGGCGGGGCCGCACACGGGGCAGGCGTTGGGCTGAGCGTGGAAGCGCCGGTCTTCGGGATTTTCGTATTCGGCCGCGCAGTGCGGACAGAGGGGGAAACAGGCCATGGAGGTGGTGGCCCGGTCGTAGGGCACGCTTTTGGTGATGGTGTAGCGCGGGCCGCAATTGGTGCAGTTGGTGAAGGGATAGTCGAAGCGGCGCCCATGCGGATCGCTCATGTCGGCCAGGCAGTCCGGGCAGGTGGCGATGTCGGGGCTGACCAGCACGCTGTGTCCGGAGCCGGCCAGACTTTGTCGGATGGCGAAGGCGGTTTCGTCTTCCGCGATGCGGGACTGCGTCTGGGAGTGCTCCACGATGAGGGCCAGGGGGGGCAGGGTTTCGATCAGGTCGCGGGCAAAGGCGTCCAGGGTCTCGGGGGGGCCTTGCACCTCGATGATCACGCCTTGCGGGGCGTTTTGCACAAAGCCGGTAAGCCCCAAGCCCTTGGCCAGGCGATACACAAAGGGACGAAAGCCCACGCCCTGCACCCGCCCCGTCACCACGTGACGCCGGCGTGCAAGGGGGCGCTGGGCCGACTGGCGGGAATCGGCCATCTAGTGGTCTCCGCCGGGCGCGCCTCGCAGCCGGACGTACAGGCTTTTCAGGCGTCCTCGTATCAGGCGCAGAGGATGGAAGGTCTGCGGGGCCAAGGCGGTGGGCAGTTCGAAGCCCTTGACGGAAAACGCCTCCGGCGCAAGCTCGGGAAAGAGCAGATTGGCCGGGTCGGCTCCCGCCCGGCGGCGGGCCACGGTTTCGCGTCCCAGGGGGGAGGCGTCCGGGGGCAGGCCCAGCACGGCGTGCAGGGCGCTATCGAGCGCTTGGCCGCAGACGCTGGCTCCCAGCAGCCCCAGCGGGTAGGGTTCGCCCTTGGCCGGGCCGCGTTTGTGCATGGCCACCACGCCGTCCACCAGGCTCACGGCCGGACGCACGCGTTCGTACACGTCGAGGATCAGGCTGGCGAAACGCGTGCCCCGGTCGCCATGGAGGGAGTGGGCCAGGGACTTGCGAAACCCGACCACGCAGCCGAACAGATTCTTGACCGCCAGGGTGAGCAGCATCTGGTCATGCGCCTTGAACCGGGCCAGGTTGACCACGGCGCATGCGTCAAGGGCCTGGGCGCTGACGCCCACGCGGCCTCCCTGGGTCAGGCGGAGGGGCTTGGGGTCGGACAGGGTCGCCAGGCGCACCGGCAGGCCGGCCAGGGCCCTGGACATTCCGGAGGCCATGGCCACCACGCCGGCCGTGCCGAAGGCCGGGGAATCGGCCACGGTGATCTTGGTATCCAGATCGAGCAGGTAGAGACAGGTGGCGCGGACCACGGACGGATGCGTGCAGGAAAGCGACGGGTTGTATGGGGCCACCAGGTTGGGTTTGACCAACACCCGACTGCCCGGAGCGGGACGAAACCCGCAACGATCCAGAAGCTGGGCCACCTCCCGGTCGATGCGGGGCGGATCGTAGTCGGGAACGCGGCGCAAGAAGACGTCGATGGGCATGATGTGACCATGCTACACGTTGGTCGGGAAAAAATCCAGGGAACCGATGAAGGAAAACCCGGAGCGCGACCCGGCGCGCCTCGATCCGGGGGGATACCCAAAAAAGGCCCCACCGGGGTGGGGCCTGCATGCGTATCGAAAGTCCGTGTCGGAGGTTGGGATGCGCCAGGCGTGGTGGGCGGGAGCGGGGCGGTCCGCACAACCGCCGCCTGGTCGGGTTGCCCCACAAACAGAAGCCCCGCCGGAGCGGGGCCTTGAACAGGCGCAAAGCGCGGTGCTAGGGAAGAAAGACCACGGCCGAGATGGTGGTGGTCCACATGCCGCCCACGCCCTGGGTGACGCTGGGCAGGGACTTGGATTCGATGATCTTGCCGCTCATGAGGTAGATCTCACGGCGTTCGTCGTAGGCGGTCTCCGGGTCGAAATCGATGCCCAGAGTGGTGGCGAGCATGGTGGAGGCCAAGTCTTCCGCAAAGTCGCCAAGTTCCTTTTCGTCCTTGCCAAAGGACGTGTGCTCGGAAATATAGCCGTAGTGGTCCTTGCTGCCGGGAAAGGCCATGCCCACGGCGGAGCCCACCAGGCGGCCTTTTTCGTCGGTGGCGTTTCTGGCCATGACGCAAAAGGTGATCTGGCCGGGGTTGAGCAGGCTGACACCCTCTTCCATTGTGACCAGCGTACAGTTGGGCGGATAGATGCTGGAAACGTAGACCAGGTTGAGTTTTTCGATGCCGGCGTCACGAAGGGCCAGCTCGAAGGATTGCAGCTTGTTTTTGTGACGACCAATGCCCTTGGTGAAGAAGGCCTTGGTCGGGACAAACGGGTGTCCTAGCATTCGTTGTCCTCCATGGGAGTAGCGCTTACCCCGCCCTCGCGGGGAACACGCTCATAAAGCTTTTTTTTCACGCTGTATAGGCTTTTTTGTTCCGGCCTGGTCCAGGGTGGACTTGATGTCGCTTTCCGTACCCTTGGTCCGCAAAAACACACGGTAAACCGTCTTGCCGCCCACCTTGGCCTCTTCCACATGGGAGCTCAAGCCCATCTTGGTCAGCCGGTCGGCTTCGCGCTCGGCCTGTTTTCTGTCTTCCACGGAGGAGACCTGATAGGTCACCTTGTAGCGCTTCGAGGACTTTTCTTTTCCCTTGTCCTTGGACTTGGCGCTCTTATCCTTGTCCTTTTTGTCCTTGTCCTTTGTGTTGCCGCTTTTCTTCGCGTCCTTGGACTTTTTGTCCTTGTCCTTGGACGACGCGGGCGCGGGCGCGGGCTTGTCTCTCCGGGATTCGCGCGAAGAGACGGTCTTGCGGTCCGGCTGGGCCGAGGACGTGGCCACTTGGCCCTTGGGCAGGGGCGCGGGGGTCTTTTCGAGCGACGACGTGGGAGGAGAGGCCGCGGGCGTCTGGGCCGGGGCCTGGTCCGCGCCTGTCTTGTCGCCGGGTTTCTTGGAGGAATCCACGGTGACGGTCTCCGTGGGCTTCTTGCCCTGAAGGCTCTCCATGAACTGGAGTTCCTCGGGCTTGAGCACGGTGGGCGGCTCCTTCTGTTCCGGCGTGGCGGGGGCGGGAGCCGAGGGCATCATTTGGGCCAGTTCCGGCACGGCCGTTTCGGGTTTGTATCCCCGGCCCACCAGCACGCCCAGAATGAACACCCAGACCAGACACAGGGCGGCCACGACCACCACCGAGGCCAATCCGGCCCCGGAAAGCTGGAAAGTGAATGTGCGCGGCCCCTCGGGAGGCTTGCTGACGTTGAAGCGTTCGATGACCTTCATGTTCGCTCCGGGTTACATCTTCTCCGGGGCGCTCACGCCCAGAACGTCCAGGCCGTTGGCCACAACCCTGGCCACGGCCGAGAGCAGGAGCATGCGCGCCCGGCGCACGTCGTCCTCGGGGGCGGCGAGCACGGGATGCAGGGTGTAATAACGATGCAGGAGTCCGGCCAGGTCGCGCAGGTAAAAGCTGACCGTGTGGGGGCTCAACCCTTTGGCGGCGGAGGCCAGGATGTCTGGATATTGCTCCAGCAGGCGTAAAAGGTCCAGATCCTCGGCGGTGTCGAGGGTCGAAAGGTCCTGTTCGCCGGCCTTGGGAGCCTCCAACCCGCGTTCGGCGGCCTTTTCGTACAGGGAATTGATGCGGGCGTGGGCGTACTGCACGTAGTAGACCGGGTTGTCCATGCTCTGGCGCTTGACCAGGTCGAGGTCGAAGTCCAGGTGGCTGTCGGACTTGCGCGACAGGAACATGAACCGGGCCGCGTCCACGCCCACTTCGGCGCACACGTCCGCCAGGGTCTCGAACTGCCCGGCCCGGGTGGACATGGCGATCTGCTCGCCGCCGCGCAGCAGGTTGACCAACTGCACGAGCACCACCTTGAGGCTTTCGGGGTCGCGTCCCAAGGCGGCCACGGCGGCCTTCATGCGCGGGACGTATCCGTGGTGGTCGGCTCCCCAGATGTCCACCACTGTGTCGAAGCCGCGGGCGTACTTGTCGGCGTGGTAGGCGATGTCCGAGGCGAAGTAGGTCAGGTCTCCGGAGGATTTGCGCAGCACCCGGTCCTTGTCGTCGCCAAAGGCCTGGGTGCCCATCCAGAGGGCTCCGTCCTTTTCGAAGGCCAGACCCCGCTCGGAGAGTTCGCGCAGGGTTTTTTCCACCGCGCCCGATTCCACCAGCGACTTTTCGGAAAACCACACCTGATGCTCGACCCGGAAGTCGTTCAGGTCTTTTTTGATGCCGTCGAGGATCTGGCGCATGCCGTGGGTGTAACAGGTGTCACGGGCCTGGGTGGGATCGGCGGTGAGCAGGTCGTCGCCGCGCATTTCCCGGATCTCGCGGGCCAGGTCGATGATGTAGTCGCCCTTGTACCAGTCCTCGGGATAGGTGACGTCCACCCCGCACAGTTCCTGGTAACGCACCCAGATGGATTCGCCCAAAAGGCGCATCTGCCGTCCGGCGTCGTTGATGTAGTACTCGGTGGTCACCTCGTAGCCCACCAGGCGCAGGAGCCTGGCCAGGCTGTCGCCCACGGCCGCGCCGCGGCCATGGCCGATGTGCAGGGGCCCCGTGGGGTTGGCCGAGACGAACTCCACCTGCACCTTGCGGCCGGCGCCGAGCGTTTGGCGGCCGTAGTCGGGCCCGGCGGTCAGCACGTCCGTGACGGTTTGTTGCCAGAAGGCCGGGGCGAAGGTGACGTTGAGAAAACCCGGACCGGCCACTTCCACGCGCGAAAGCGAGGGGTCGGCGGCCAGGAGCTCGGCCGAGAGTTCCTGGGCCAGGTCCCTGGGTTTGACCGAGAGCTTGCCGGCGACGAGCATGGCCACGTTGCAGGCCATGTCGCCGAACTTCTTGTCCTTGGGAGGTTCGATGCTGGCCTTGTCGGGCCATTCGAGTCCGCGCCGGGCCAGGGCGTCGCCCAGCAGGGCGCGCAGATGAGTGAGTGCTCGCACTTAGATCGCCAGTGTCTTTGCGGCCTCGTGGGTGGCCACGTTTATCGCGTTGAAATCGCTTTTGCCTTCCATGTTGGGCTTGACCATCTTGGAAAGCACGCCCTTGGGGCCGAGTTCCAGAAACGTGCGGGCCCCGGCCTGATAGAGGCTGGCCATGGTGTCGATCCAGCGCACGGAGGAGGTCATCTGGCGGGTGAGCTGATCGCGCACCTCGCGGAAGTCCTTGACCAACTGGCCCGTGGCGTTCTGACACACCGGAATCTTGGGGTCGGAAAAGTCGGCCTTGGCCAGGGCCTTGGCCAGTTCTTCGGCGGCTTCGGCCATGAGGGGAGAATGGAAGGCGCCGCTCACCGCCAGGGGCATGGCCCGGCCCTTGAACTCCTTGCACAAGGCGGCGGCTCGGTCCACGGCGGCCTTTTCGCCCGAGATCACGTACTGGCCGGGAGAATTGTAGTTGGCCACCAGCAGGATCTTGCCCGTCTCGGCCGCGGCCTTGGCCACCACGGCCTCGATGTCGGCAAGCGACATGCGCAGCACCGCGGCCATGGCGCCGCCCGTTCCGCCGCATTCGGCCATAAGGCGTCCGCGCAGGCTGACCAGTTCCAGAGTCTGGGGCACGGGCAGCGCGCCGGCAGCGGCCAGGGCCGCGTATTCGCCCAGGCTGTGTCCCGCCACGCCCATGGGAGCAAGGCGCGGGCGCAACTCGAACCACAGGTTCAGGTTCACCACGGTCATGGCCGGTTGCAGGGCGCGGGTGTCGGCCATGGCGGCGTCGTCGCCTTCCCAGTAGATTTCGCGAAGCGGCAGGCCGCTGGCTTTTTCGGCCAGGGTCCACAGTTCCATGGCCTGGGATTTGGCTTCGGCCAGGTCGCGGCCCATGCCTTTTTCCTGGGAGCCCTGGCCCGGGAACAAAACGGCCAGGCTGGAAGGAGTGTCGCTCACGGGGGCCTCCTTGAATACGGATAAAATGGTGTTCGGCGCGATTGGTAGAGCATCGTGACGCAAAGTGCAACGTCTGACTTTGACGCGCGCGGGCCTTTGGTCCATAAGACGACCCATGGCCGCCACGCATGTCTCACCCGACGAGGTCGCCGCCAGGGCACAGGCCCTGGGGCGCACGCTCGACCCCGCCCAGGCCCGCGGTTTGTCGCTTTACCTGGGGCTTCTCGAAACCTGGAATCGCAAGATGAACCTGGTGGGGCCCGGGACCTGGCCGGAAATGCTCGGCGAACTGGTCGCGGACAGTTGGCGTCTGGCCGACTTGCTGGGCGAGCTGGTCGCGGCCGACGATCCCCTGACCCTGGACTACGGGGCCGGAGCGGGCATACCGGGTGTGCCGCTTCGTCTGTTCTGGGGCGCCGGTCGCTACGTGCTCATCGAGCCCAGGGCCAAGCGGGCGGGGTTTTTGCGCCAGTGCCTGGCCATGCTGAGCCTGCCCGCCACCGAGGTGTTCCAGGGCAGGGCCGAGTCCCTGGCTTTGCCCGGGGCGCGCGCCGTGGCGGACGTGTGCCTGTCGCGGGCCTTCCAGCCCTGGCGGGAGTTTCTGGAAACCGTGCGCCCCGTGTTCGGTCCCCGCAGCCTGGCCGTCGTGTTCGCCAACCAGCCCCGTCCCGAGGCCGATCCGCCCGAGGGATACGCGTTCAGGCTTTCGCGGGACTACCCCAGGCGGGACCGCGTCGGCTATTTCTGGGTGTTCGAGGCGAACATGTCCGTCAGGGCCGAATCCTTGAAGATGACGCGGGTGGCCAGTTGATCGGCCGCGTCGGCCAGGTTCATGAGTTTTTCCAGAAAGTCGAGGATGAAGAGGCGCTTTTCCTCTTCGCCGTGTTCGAAGTCGAATTCCAGGTCGCCCGAGGCCAGGTAGGCTTCGAGCTTTTCCAGATAGGCCATGTCGAGCAGCTGCATGCGGTATCCTTTTTGTCAGTCGTGGTGGTAGGGATGTCCGGCCAGGATGGTGGCCGCCCGGTAGAGTTGTTCCAGGAGCACCACCCGGGCCAGTTCGTGGGGCAACGTGGCGGGACCCAGGCTCAAACGCTCCTGAAAGCGGTCCGTGACCTCGGAGGCGAAGCCGAAGGGGCCGCCCACCACGAAACAGGCCTGGCGTCCGGGGTCTTCGAACCAGCGGGCCAGCTTGGCCGCGAAGTCCCGCGAGGGGAAGGCCCGGCCGCGTTCGTCCAGGCCCACGACCAGATCCCTGGGCGTGAGGCAGGACAGTATCGACCGGCTCTCCTTGCGGAGCCTGGCCTGGAGATTTTCCTGGGACGGGGCGTCGCGCACGGTTTCGATTTCCACGGGGCAGTACCGGGACAAGGCCTCGTGATAGAAACGCGACGCCTGGGCGAAGTGGGACGCCTTGCATGCTCCCACAAAGACGAACTTGAGGCGTTTCATGGCCGAAGCACGCTATCCGCGGGGCGGGCGGTTGTCAAAGACGCGCCCTTGGGGTAGTCGGAAAAACGCGGACCCGCGTGGGCCCTCTATTCGCAATGTATAACCCTCTCCCGGCGCGCAATCATGGTCACGACCCGTCTTCGCTTCGCCCTGATCTGGGTCCTGCTCGCCTGTCTGGGCCTATGCGCCGGCGAGGTCCGGGCGCAGGGCCTGGCCCTGTCGAACCTGGTGGTGGACAATCAGTCCGGCCGGGTGACCGTGCGTTTCGGAGTGGAGGTCAACGGTCTGGATGGACTGCGCGAGGCGCTTGTCCAGCACCGGGTCCTGGATCTGGTGTGCAAGGCCCAACTCCTGCGCAAGCGCGACTATGCCTGGAACCGGGAAATCAGCCACGCCCGGCGCGGCTGGACCCTGGCCGTCGAAAGCGACGACAAAACCTACGTGCTTCGCCAGGATGACGGCAAGGGCGAACGGCTGCGCGGGCGCGATCTCAAGGCGCTTCTGCGCCAGGCCTGGAACGACCTGACCATCGACCTCGGGCCATGGTCCATTCTGACCCGGGGCGAGGACTACGCCGTTGTTCTCGAACTGCGCCTGCTCAGGCAAGACGTTTCCGACTGGGCCAAGACGACCCTGTTTTTCTGGTCTTTCGACGCGGCGCAGGCGGCCAAGTACCAACTCGATTTTTCGTATTGATCGGGCGGACTCTCTTGTTTTTCTATCGTCAAGGATAACAGACCATGCAGTCCACAACTCCCAGAAGCGTCGTGGTGGCTGGAGGCGGAGGATTCATCGGCAAACCGTTGTGCCGGGCTCTTTTGGCCAAAGGATATGGGGTGACGGTCCTGTCGCGTGGACCGGACAGACCGGCGGGGCGGCCCTCCAGCGGGCAGCCCGCCACTCGGCACTGGGACGGCGAAACCTCCGCCGGTTGGCAGGACCTGGCCGACGGCGCGTTCGCCCTGATCAACCTGGCCGGGGAAAACGTTTCCGACGGGCGTTGGACTCCGGCCCGCAAGAGTCGCATCCTCGAAAGTCGGGTGCGTGCCGGCCAGGCCATGGTCCAGGCCGTGGAGAAGGCCGCCAGCAAACCCGGTGTGTGCGTGCAGGCCTCGGCCTCGGGCTATTACGGCCACACCGGCGATGCGCCGGTGGATGAAAACGTCGGCGTCGGGAACGGGTTCCTGGCCGAGGTGGCCAAGGCCTGGGAGGATTCGTCGGCGCCCGTGGAGGCGCTGGGGGTGCGGCGCGTCGTGGTGCGCACCGGCCTGGTCTTGGGACGCGAGGGCGGGCTCTGGCCCAGGCTGGAAAAGCCTTTCAAATGGTTTTTGGGCGGACCGCTGGGCGATGGCAAACAGGGATTCCCCTGGATTCACATCCGGGACGAGGTGCGGGCCATTCTTTTTCTGCTCGAGCGCGCCGACGCCCGCGGGCCGTTCAATCTTTGCGCGCCGCACAGCGTTTCCAACCGCGAGTTCAGCCACGCCCTGGCCAAGGCCATGCGCCGGCCCTGCGGCTTGGCCGCCCCGGCCTTCGCCCTGCGTCTGCTCTTTGGCGAGATGGCCGACGAACTGTTCCTTTCCGGATGCCGCATGTTTCCTCGTCGGCTGCTTGAACTCGGGTTCGACTTCCGCCATCCTCAGTTGCCCACGGCCTTGGCCAATCTTCTGGGAAGAGAGATCGCATGAATATTTCGAAAAAGCGCATTCTCGTGGTGGAAGACGAGGCCATCGTGGCGCTCGACATCTGCAATCGCCTGGGGCACCTGGGGTACGAATTGGCCGGGCGTTGCGCCTCGGGCGAGGAAGCCGTGGACCTGGCCCGGAGTCTGCACCCGGATTTGGTGCTCATGGACATCATGCTCGAAGGCGAGATGGACGGGGTGGAGGCGGCCGGGCGCATCCGGGACCTGTGCTCCACGCCCGTGGTGTACCTCACCGCCTACGCCGACGGCGATACCCTCAAGCGGGCCAAGGTCACCAGTCCCTTCGGCTACATCATCAAGCCCTTCGAGAATCGCGAGTTGCAGACCACCATCGAAATGGCGCTCTACAAGTTCGAGACCGACGCCAGGCTGGTGCGCTCGCAGAAGCTTTTGGCCACCACGCTGCAAAGCCTGGGGGAGGCCGTGGTCACCACCGACGCCGACAACAAGGTGCGCTTTCTCAATCCGGCCGCCGAGCGCATGCTCGAATACAACCTGGAAACCGCGCAGGGTCGATTCTTGGCGGACATCGTGAATCTGTCCTGCTCCGTTCCTTCCCTTCGGCCGGAACGCTCCCCTCTGGCCGAGGCCAAGCTCGCGCCCAGCATCCTGCGCACGCCCAGCGGGCGCACGCTGCCCGTGGAGACTCAGAGCACGCCGCTCATGGACGACCACGGTCGACCCCTGGGCTCTGTGTTGGTGATACGCGACATTTCCGATCTGGTACGCGCCAATACGGCCATCGAGCAAAACCTGGCCAATCTGCGCGACACCCTGGAGGCCACGGTGGAGGCCCTGGCCGTCACCGCGGAGAAGCGCGATCCCTATACCGCCGGACACCAGCAGCGCGTTTCGAGCCTGGCCGTGGCCGTGGCCAGGCGGTTGGGGCTGGAGGAAGACCGCGTGGAAAGCGTGCGCGTGGCCGGACAGTTGCACGACATCGGCAAGATTTCCGTGCCGGCGGAGATCCTCACCAAGCCGACCCGACTCACTCCCATCGAGATGCAGCTCGTTCAGATTCATCCCGAGGTGGGGTACGATATTTTGCGCAACATTCCTTTCCCCACGCCCGTGGCCCGGTTCGTGCGCGCGCATCACGAGCGCCTGGACGGCTCGGGCTATCCCGACCGCCTCGCCGGCGACGCCATCCCGCTTGAGGCCCGCATTCTCTGCGTGGCCGACGTGGTGGAAGCCATGAGCTCCCACCGGCCCTACCGGCCGGCTCTGGGCGTGGATCGCGCCCTGGAGGAGGTCACCCGCAATCGGGGCCGGCTCTATGACAAGGCTGTGGTGGACGCCTGCGTCAAAGTCTTCGAGGAGGACTCCTTTTCGTTCGACGGCGATGGCTCGGGCTGCTGACCGGGACGGACAAAGGCCGCAATGCCGCCCCCTGGCCCACCGGCTGGTGTCGTTTCGTCCCCTGCCGCCGGACCCCGTGCCGCCGCTTCCCCACCGGTTCGCCGGGCTTGACCTCGTTCAGGCCTTGCGCGTCGCCCGGGTCGAAACCCCGGATCGGTGCGCCATGCTGGTGCTGGACGAGTCCGGCCGGACGCGGTCCCTCTCCAGGGCCGGATTTTTCGACTTGGCCCTGCGCGTGGGGGCCTGGTGCCGGCAAAACGGACTCGAACCGGGAAGCGCGGTCCCTCTCCTCATGGACAATGGCCCCCGTTGGGCCGCGGCGTATTTCGGGGTTCTGGCGGCCGGAGGCGTTATCACACCCGTGGACACGGCCTCCACGCCGGCCGACGTGTCCCATTTTTTGCGGGTCACCCGGGCCGAAATGGCGCTCACCGACCAGCCGGACATCTTTCTTCGGGCCGGATTTACCGGCAAGCTTCCCTCCCCGGAACAGGTCTTTTCCTCCGAGCCCCTGCCCGAAAACAGCGTATTTAGGGCAGGACCGGACGACACAGCCTGCCTGATCTTCACCTCGGGCACCACCGGCGACCCCAAGGCCGTGCGTCTGACCCACGCGAACCTGCTGGCCAACGTGGAAAGTGTCTCCCGGCTGGATCTGTTGCGCGCTTCCGACACTTTTCTGGCCGTGTTGCCCCTGCATCACGCCTATCCCTGCATGGTCAACCTGCTCGTACCCCTGCTCCTGGGAGCGCGGACCGCGTTTTTGGCCGCACTCAAGCCCGAGGCCGTCCTGTCCGCGCTCAAAATCGCGCGGGTGAGCATTCTGGTGCTCACGCCGCAGTACGCCGAGGTCTTTCACCGGCGTATCCTGGCCCGGCTGGAGGCCCTTCCCCTGGGACTGGGGCGGGCTCTGGTCCGACTGCTGCGGGTTTCCGCCCGGTGGCGGCCCGACCCACTGGCCCTCCTGCGACGGGCGGTGCGTCGGGGTGTGGGGCCGGCTTTCCGGTTTTTCGTCACCGGAGGGGCCAAGGCCGACCTGGACATGCTCAAGGACATGGCCGCCCTGGGATTGCCCGTGCAGGAAGGGTACGGACTGTCCGAGATGGCTCCGGTGGCCTGCGTCAACCTGCCCGGAGAGCCTCCCGGCGCGGTGGGCAGGCCTTTGCCCGGTGTCCGGGCGGCGATTTTCGCGCCGGACGGCCAAATCAAGGACCAGGGCGAGGGCGAGATCCTGCTCGCCGGTCCCAACCGTACTCCAGGCTATTTCGAAGACCCCGAAGGGACGGCGCGGGCCATTCGGGACGGCTGGCTGCACACCGGGGATCTGGGGCGGCTGGACCCGGACGGTCGGCTGACCATCCAGGGCCGAAGCCGCGACGTGGTGGTGCTGCCCAGCGGCAAGAAGCTCTCCGCCGAAGAGGTCGAGACCCAGTACCAGAAGGCCCCTTCGGTGGGCGAAATCGCCGTGGCTCTGGGCCCGGACGGAACCCTCTGCGCCCTGGTGGTGCCGGACCTGGAGCACTTCAAGACTCTCGACGCCCCGGATATTCGAGCCAACGTACTCTGGGACATGGACTATCTCTCCCGGGAGTTGCCCGCCTATCGCCGGGTGCGTCGGGTGTATCTCACCACGCGCGAACTGCCGCGCACCCGTTTGGGCAAGCTCAAGCGTCACCTGGTGGAAGCGCGTCTGCGCGAGGTCCTGGGCGAGCGACAGGACGACGGGTCGGGGCCTTCTCCCGGGCCGGATTTTCCCTGGCTCGGCCTGGACCGGAATCAAACCCAGGCCCTGTCCCTCCTGGCCCGCCAGTGCGATCGGGAGTTCGTGGCCCCTTCCGAGCACCTGGAGCTCGACCTGGGGCTCGATTCCCTTTCCCGCCTCGAGTTGCTCTCCCTGGTGGAGGAAGCCACTGGCCTTTCCCTGCCGGAAGAGTCGTTTTTGCGTCTGGCCACGGCTCGTGATCTGGCCGACCTGGTGGGTCGGTTCACCCGCTCGGGACAAACGTGCGACGCCGAACCGCCGGGGGGAATTCTCCCGGCCGCCTCTCCGGACTGGACGCGGCGTTTGACCGACCCCCTGACGCCGGCCCTGGCCGCCAAGGTCCGTCTGGCGCCCACGCGTTTCGATCGTGTCCTGACCCGTGGCGGCGGAAGCCTGCTGGATCTGGCCGCTCGCCTGGGCTTTCAGTTGCGGGTCGAAGGCTTGGAGAACGTGCCGGACGGCCCCGCGCTTCTTTGTCCCAACCACGCGAGCTATCTGGATGGCCTGGTCCTGTTCTGCGCTTTGCCGGCCCGTCTGCGCGAGCGGTTGTATTTTCTGGGGCTGGCGCGCTTTTTCGACGCCTGGCCCCTGGCTTCCCTGGCTCTTCGCCTACGCCTCATCGCCGTGGACGCCGGACGACTCTTCGAAACCATGCGGCTCACGGCGTACGTGCTCGAACACGGCAAGTTGGCCTGCGTGTTTCCCGAAGGCGCACGCAGCGTCACGGGCACGCTGGGCGAGTTTCGACCCGGCGCGGGTATCCTGGCCCGGACCCTGGGCGTCCCCGTGGTGCCCGTGGCCGTGGTCGGAACCTATCGGGCCTGGCCCCCGGGCGGGCGTCTGCGTCCGGCCCCTGTGCGCGTGCGGTTTGGGCGCCCCCTGGGCCCGGAGATTTTGGCTCGTGAAGGCATGGGCGCGGTGCGCCGCGCCGTGGCCGAGATGTTGGAAGAGGGTAGAGAGGGGGGGGAGGAAGAAGAAGAAAAGAGGAAGAAGCCTCCGGCGGCCGGAGGGAATGATTCCCGCCGGTCCCCCTCTTGTTTTTCATGTGTAGGGCGGCGGTGAAGTTGTCTGGGGGGGCGGGAGAGTTGCTGCGGGCCGTGTTTCAGGGACCTTCGGGACCGGCTTCGCGGTCCCGAAGGTCCCTGAAACAACGCTTTTTTCCTCCCCCCGCGCCTGTACTCCCTGCGTTCGTCTGCACTGGCGCAGGCAACCGGGGATTCCCAAGGGGGTCACCCCCTTGGGCCGCCGGAGGCGTTCTTCCCGTCAAGCCTCGATCAGCTTATCCGCTTCGCAAAGCAGCATGGCGAAGCCCGGCGGGTATTCCGCGGCCTGGGGCCAGGCGGCCTTGGCCAGGGCCGTGGCCCGTTCCTTGAAGTCGACCCGTGCCGTCAGGTTCGCCAGGATTCTCAGGACCCCGAGCGCGGCCGAGTTGCCGCTGGGCATGGCCGCATCGTAGAATTCCTTGCGCCGCAGGAGCGGAGTGGGGGCGTCGTCGGCCGTAAAGAAGAATCCTTCGTCCGGGTCGGCAAAATGGTCGATCATGGTTTCGGCGATTTGCACGGCCAGGTCCAGCCATTGCTGTTGGCCGGTGGCTTGATGCAGCTCGACCAGCCCCCTGGCGAAGTAGGCGTGGTCGTCCAGGTTGCCGGGCACGGCGGCCTGGCCGTCGCGGTAGCGGTGCAGCAGCCGTCCGGTGGGATCGCGCAGCCTGTCCAGCACGAACCGGGCGGCTTGTTCGGCCGCCAGGGCCAGGTCCTTTCGGTCGAAGACCCGGGCCGCGCGGGCCAGGGCGGTGATGGTCAGGCCGTTCCAGTCGGTGAGCGTTTTGTCGTCCGTGCGCGGGGGGACGCGCTTGCGCCGGGCCGCGAGCAGGGCCTGGCGCATGGGGGCCAGGCGGGCTTCCTCGTCTTCGCTCGGCGGGGCGGCCAGGTGGGGGATGTTGGTCCCGGTGGGATGCCCGGTGGCTTCCTCAAGAAAGTTGCCTTGCGGGGAAAATCCGTACACGCGTAGGAACTCCGCCGCCTTTTCCGGTCCGAGAACGGCCTCGACTTCCGCCGTGGTCCAAACGAAGTACTTGCCTTCCACGCCTTCGGAGTCGGCGTCCTGGGCGCAGTGCAGTTCGCCCTCGGGGCCGCGCAGGTCTTGGAGCACGTAGGCCAGGGTCTCCTGGGCGGCGCGGGAAAAGAGCGGGTCGCCAAGCGTTTGCCACGCTTCGGTATAGGCCAGGGCCAGCATGGCCTGGTCGTAGAGCATCTTTTCGAAGTGGGGCAGCAGCCACACCGCGTCGGTGGAGTAGCGGTGAAAACCCAGGCCTATCTGGTCGAAAAGGCCGCCCAGGCGCATGGCCGTGAGTGTCTTGCCCGCCATGTCCGCCAGTTCGCGCCGGCCTGTGCGGCGAAAGCGCTCCAGCAAAAAAAGCAGCACGTGCGGCGAAGGAAACTTGGGGGCTTGGCCGAAGCCGCCGTTTTCGGCGTCGAACTGTTCGGTCAGAATCCGTTCGGCTTCGGCGAAAAGCGTCGGGTCCAGCGTGGCGGCCGGAGCGTGACGCCTTTGCAGTTTGGCCAGGGCTTCCTCCACGCTGCGGGCGGCCTTGTCCACCTCCGGGCGGCGGTGAGTCCAGGCCTGGTGCACGGCGGCAACCAGGTCGAGCATGCCCGTGCGACCGAAACGCGTATGCTTGGGCACGTAGGTGGTGGCCAGAAAGGGCCGGCCCGAGGCGTCGGCGAAGACCGAAAGGGGCCAGCCTCCCGAACCGGTCAGGGCGTGGCAGGCGGCCATGTACACGCCGTCCAGGTCGGGGCGCTCCTCCCGGTCGATCTTGACCGGGACGGTGTAGGCGTTGAGAAGGTCGGCCACCTCGTCGTCGAGAAAGCTTTCGCGCTCCATGACGTGGCACCAGTGGCACGAGGCGTAGCCGATGGAAAGGAACAGGGGCTTGTCCTCGCGACGGGCTTTGTCCAGGGCTTCTTCGCCCCAGGGCAGCCAGTTCACGGGGTTGTGGGCGTGTTCGAGCAGGTAGGGGCTCTTTTCGCGGATAAGGGCGTTGGGCGTGCGGTTCACGAAGTCTCCGGCGGGGGGTCTGGAGTGGTCGTCCGGGAAAAGCGGCGACGCCCGCGCGGCGAACGGCGCGGGTCGTTTCAAGATATCGCCTCAAACCCGGAAGGCAAGAAGCCGGCCTGAAGTTTTTCGCGCCGCCTTGTTGGGCGCGGCCTTCCCGGAGACGTCAGCTTTGCGCGGGAGTGGAGCGGAAACGTCCCCCCAAGAGATAGTAGACGATCTTGGGCAGTTCGAGAAACACGCTGCGGGCCGCGTCCTGGTCGGTCCACCAGGCCAGGGAGAAGCGCTCCCGGGGGGCGGCGTCCACGCGAACTTCCGAGCCGGGGAAGGCATCGGAAAAAATCTTGCGCGCCCGAAACACGTGGGCGGGCGAAGTCACCACCAGGAGTCGAGCCGGCGGATGGCCGGCCAATTGAGCGGCCAGGGTTTCGGCTTCCTGCACGGTGCTGCGCAGTTCGTCGCCGTAGTATTCCACGTCGTCGGGGGACACGCCCTTCTTGAGAAGCACGGCTTTGTATATTTCCTCCTCGCGCGGGTAGGAGACGAAATTTTTGTCCAGAAGGCGTTGGCCCGCCCGCCGGTAGGCCCGGCCCACGTAGATTTTTTTGGCCATGCCCAGGCGGTGAAGTTCGGCGGCGCGAAAAGGCCGCACGTAGTCGCCCATGAGCACCACCATGGCGTCGCTGGGCGCTGGCGAGTCCGCGCTTTGCAGCCAGTAGCCGGCCGTGAGCAGGAGCGCGGCTCCCGCGAACACCAGTCCCACCAGGAGGTGCTCGCCCACCTTGAGGGCGGCGCGCACGCGAAAGTTCACGAACGGTTCTCCGGCACGCCTCCGTTGTCGTTGGAGTCCGCGGCCGGGGCGTATACGACCTCGAACGCGGCCTTGTAGGCGTCGAAGCGCCTCTGGGCGATGGCCTGGCGCGCGCCGGCCGCCAGATCAAGGAAGAAACGCACGTTGTGGATGGTGTTGAGCCTGTAGGCCAGGAGTTCCTGCGCCATGTACAGGTGGCGCAGATAGGCCTTGGAGAACGTGCGGCAGGTGTAGCAGTCGCAGGCCGGATCGAGGGGGGAGTCGTCCTCGCGGTACTGGGCGCGTTTGATGTTCACCTGGCCTTGGCTGGTGTAGAGGGTGCCGTTGCGCGCGTTTCTGGTGGGCAGCACGCAATCGAACATGTCCACGCCGTGGGAGATGGCCTCCAGGATGTCCAGGGGTTTGCCCACTCCCATGAGATAGCGGGGCTTTTCGCCGGGCAGAAGCGGGGCGGTGTGGGCCAGCAGATCGTACATTTCGGCCGTGGACTCGCCCACGGACAGCCCGCCGATGGCGTTGCCCTCGAAACCCTGGGAGCAGATTTCCTCGGCGCTACGGGCGCGCAGATCCTTGTGAAAGCCGCCCTGCACGATGCCGAAGAGCAGTTGCCCGTTGCGCCCCGGCGCGTGGTCCCGGCGGGAGCGCTCGGCCCAGCGGGTGGTGAGTTCCAGGGATTTTTCGGTGTAGGCGCGGTCGGCGCCGTAGGGTACGCACTCGTCGAGCACCATCATGATGTCCGAGCCCAGGTTGCGCTGGATGGAGAGCACCTTTTCGGGGGTGAAGAAGTGGGCCGACCCGTCCAGGTGGGAGCGGAACTCCACCCCGTCGGGCGTGAGCTTGCGCAGCCCGGCCAGGGAAAACACCTGGAACCCACCGGAATCCGTGAGGATGGGGCCGTCCCAGGCCATGAAGGCGTGCAGGCCGCCCAGGCGGGCGATGAGTTCGTCCCCGGGCCGCAGGTAAAGATGATACGTGTTGCCCAAAATGATCTGGGACCCCACGTCGTGCAGGTCCCGGGGACACAGGGCCTTGACCGTGCCCTGGGTGCCCACGGGCATGAAGGCCGGGGTCTGGACCACGCCATGGGCCGTGACCAGGCTGGCTTGGCGGGCCAGGCCGTCGGTCGCGTTGATGGTGAAGGTCCCGGGCCGGGGGGATTGGGTTTGCCGGTCGCTCATGCCTTCCCCTTTTTGGGCTCGCGTTTGGGGCAGATGTCTTCCAGCACGCACTGGGGGCAATCGGGCTTTCTTGCCTGGCACACGGCCCGGCCGTGGTAGACCAGCAGGTGGTTGATTTCGCCCCAGTCTTTTTGGTCGAAGAGCGGCATGAGGTCCTGCTCGATCTTTACCGGGTCCTGGGAGTCGGTAAGCCCCAGGCGGTAGGAGAGGCGCTTGACGTGGGTGTCCACCGCGATGCCTTCATGCACGCCAAAGGCGTTGGAGAGCACGATGTTTGCCGTCTTGCGGGCCACGCCGGGTAGGGCGGTCAACTCGGCCAGGCTGGCGGGGACCGTTCCGCCGTGGTCGTCCACGATGCGCCGGGCCGCGCCGATCAGGTTCTTGGCCTTGTTGCGGAAAAAGCCCGTGGAGCGCACCACCTCTTCCACGTCGGCCTGATCGGCCCGGGCCAGGGCGGCCGGATCCGGCCAGCGGGAAAAGAGCACCGGCGTCACCTGATTGACCCGGGCGTCGGTACACTGGGCGGCCAGTACCGTGGCCACCAGCAGTTCCCAGGCATTGTGGTGGGTGAGCGCGGGCGGCGTGACCGGATAGGTCTGGCGCAGCCGGGAAAAGACGATTGGGGCGCGTTCGCGTGCTGTCATGCGGCGGGCAATAGCTCAAAGGGCCGTCCGGGGCAACTCGCTTCGGGAAAACGCGCGGGAGGGGCGCAGGCAAAACGACAGAGACGGCTGTGGCGTACGCTGTTTCGTTCTGGCAGGACGTGCGGGTTCTTTTGTCCATTGCCGCTTGTCTTTTTCGTAGCGAAAAAGTATACAGAAAGGCATGCGCGACAGGACGAATCGTCTTTTTACGCCGGACCCGGAATCCGCCCCCCTGCCTCTCCCCGTGGCCTGGGTTCCGGCCGGTTTTCCCTCCCCGGCCGAGGAATACCTGGATCATCGTCTGGACCTGAACGAACGTCTGGTCAGGAATCCGGCCGCCACCTTCTTCATTCGTGTGGCCGGCGACTCCATGCGGGGGGCGGGCATCGCCTCGGGCGACATCCTGGTGGTGGATCGTTCCCTGGACCCCAGGCCCGGACACGTGGTGGTGGCCGCCGTGGACGGCTGCCTCACGATCAAGCGCCTCAAGCGTCGGGGAAACGTGCTGGTGCTGGCCCCGGAAAACCCCGATTACCCGGATATCGCTCTGGGACCGGAAACCGACGCCCAGGTCTGGGGCGTGGCCACCTATGTGGTGCACGGGCTCGCGCCATGCTCCTGGCGTTGATGGACTGCAACAATTTTTACGCCTCCTGTGAGAAGGTTTTCGATCCCTCCCTGGCCGGGCGGCCCGTGGTGGTGCTTTCCAACAACGATGGATGCATCGTGGCCCGTTGCGCCCTGGCCAAGGCCCGCGGCGTGCCCGGCGGCGTGCCGGAATTCAAGCATCGCGCCGCCCTGGCCGCCATGGGAGCGGCGGTGCTTTCGTCCAACTACGCCCTCTACGGCGACATGTCGGCGCGGGTCATGGCCACGGCTGGGGCGCTGGTGCCTTCCATGGAAGTCTATTCCATCGACGAAGCCTTTCTCGACCTCACCGGGCTGCCGGACCCCCAGTACATCGTCCGGCAAGTGTCCCGGACGGTGGCGCGGGATACGGGCATTCCGGTTTCCATTGGTGTCGGCCCCACCAAGACCCTGGCCAAGGTCGCCAACAGGCTGGCCAAAAACAACCCCCAGCCGGATGGCGTGCTCGTGCTGCCCGACTCGCCCCAGGCGCGCGAGCCCTACTTGGCCGCCCTGGACGTGGAGGATGTCTGGGGCGTGGGACGACGCCACGGCGCGCGCCTCAAACGCCAGGGAGTGGCCACGGCCTTGGATTTCATGCGCCTGCCCCGCGATCAGGTGCGCAAGCGTATGACCGTGGTGGGTTTGCACACCTGGCTGGAACTGCACGGCACACCCTGCCTGGGGATGGAGCGGGGACCGGTTCCCAAAAAGTCCATCGTTTCTTCCCGGTCCTTTGGCCGGCCCGTGACCCGGCTGGACGAGCTCGAAGAGGCCGTCGCCTATCACGCCAGCCGGGCCGGGGCCCGGCTGCGCGCCCAGAACGGCGTGGCGGGGAGCCTGCTCGTCTACCTGCAGACCAATACCTTCCTTGAGAACCAGCCCCAATACTGCGCCGCCGACACCCAGGCCCTGACTCCGACCACCAGCCATACCCCGCGTCTGGCGGCGACCGCGATCCGGGTGCTCGGCCGGCTCTTTCGACCCGGCTACCGCTACAAGAAAGTGGGGGTCATGCTCTCGGCCCTTGAGCCCGTCGGTTCAACCCAACTCAGCCTGCTGCCCGACCCCGCGGGCCAGGCCGGAGAACGCTTTATGGCCGTGCTCGATGCCGTCAACGCCAAGTGGGGCCGCGATACGCTCACCTGCGCCGCCGCCGGATTGGCCCGCCCCTGGCGCATGCGACAGGAAAAACGCTCCCCGCGCTATACGACTCGCTGGGAGGAACTGCCCGTGGCCCGGGCGGAGGAGGGGGGAGAGTGACGGGGGAGAAGGCGTGGGGAGAAAGAGGAAGATCGGGGGAGGAACCTTTTGTGAACAAAAGGTTCCTCCCCCGAACCCTCTCCTCCAAAAAACTTTATCATTGGATACGGTCATGGGGAGCCAACATTGGCTCCGTGCCGGCAGTGTCGCCCTCTGTTTCGTCCAACCACGGACAAGGATAAAGTTTTTTGGTGAGAGGAGGGGGCTGGGGAGGGGAGCCTCTTTTTTGAAAAAAAGGGGCTCCCCTCCCCAGTCTTTCCTCTTTCTCCTCCCTCTTCTCTTCCCTTACGCCAGGCGTCGCGCCAGGTCGAGGGCGGCGAGGAAGCTGGTGATGTCGGCGCGGTCTTGGCCCACGAGTTCATAGCCGGTGCCGTGGTCCACGGAGGTGCGCACGAAGGGCAGGCCCAGGGTGACGTTTACGGCGTTGCCGAAGTGGGCCAGCTTGAGCGGCGCCAGTCCCTGGTCGTGGTACATGGCCAGCACGGCCGGGAATTCGCCCAGGTAGGCCCGGTGGAAGATGGTGTCCGCCGCGAAGGGGCCTTGCGCGTCCAGGCCCTGGGCGCGGGCCTTGGCGATGGCCGGGGCGATGATGCGTTCCTCCTCGTGGCCCAGGCGTCCTTGCTCGCCGGCGTGGGGGTTGAGTCCGCACACGGCGATGGGGCCCGCGAGCTGGAGGGCGCGCAGAAAGTCGGCGGTCTGGCGCAGACGGGAGAGGATACGCTCTTCGGTGATCAGTGCGGGAATGTCGGCCAGGGGGTGATGGGTGGTGACCAGGCTCACCCGAAGCCTTGGGCCGCACAGGTGCATGCATACGCCGTCCGGGGGCAGTCCGGCCCGGGCGGCCAGAAACTCCGTATGGCCGGGGAAGTCGAATCCCGCCATTTGGAGACCGGCCTTGTTGAGCGGACAGGTGACCAGGGCCTGGGCCTGGCCGGAGAGCAGCATGGCGCAGGCCGCTTCCAGGCTTAGGCCGGCGGCGAGGCCGCCCTGCTCGGAAAAGACGCCGGGCTGTGCGGTGAAGGTGGCGAGGCCGTTCGGTTCGAAAAGGTAAACGCCCGGTGCGTCGCCTTCCGGCCGGGCGACGCGCGTCCAGGGCGTGCCCAGGCCCAGGCGTTCGGAGTGCGCGGCGAGTCCGGCTTCCGGGCCGATCAGCACCAGGCGTTCGTCGGTTTTGGGAGCCTGGGCCAGCCAGCGGCAGACCAGTTCCGGGCCAAGGCCGTTGGGGTCGCCCAGGGTGATGCAGACGGTTCGCGTCATGGGTTCACTCCGCCAGGAAGAACACCGCCCCGAGCGGCGGCAGGGTCAGGGAGACGTAGAAGGGCCACAGGCCGATTTCGGCCGGATTTGCCTGAACCAGCCCGCCGTTGTCCACCCCGGAGCCGCCGTAGGCCCTGGCGTCGGAGTTGAAAACCTCGCGCCAGACCCCGCCGTGGCGGCAGCCCAGGCTGTAGTTGTGGCGCACCACGGGGGTGAAGTTGAACACGCACATGAGCTGTGCGCCGTCCTTGGACTTGCGCAGAAAGCTGATGACCGACGACTGGTAGTCCGACAGATCGATCCACTCGAACCCGTTCCAATCGTTGTCCAACTCGTGCAGGCAGGGCAGGGACTTGAGCAGGCCGTTCAGGTCGCGCAGCAGGCGGGTGACTCCCTGGTGGGTGGGATACTCCAGAAGCGTCCAGTCCAGGGGCTCGCGGGAGTCCCACTCTTTCCACTGGCCGAACTCGCCGCCCATGAACAGGAGCTTCTTGCCCGGATGGGACCACATGTAGCTAAAAAAACAGCGCAGGTTGGCGAACTTCTGCCAGTCGTCCCCGGGCATCTTGGAAAGGAGCGCCCCTTTTCCGTGCGTCACCTCGTCGTGGGACAGCGGCAGGATGAAGTTTTCGTGAAAGGCGTAGAGCATGGAGAAGGTGAGCTGATTCTGGTGGTAGCAACGAAACACCGGATCGTAGTGGAAGTAATCCAGGGTGTCGTTCATCCAGCCCATGTTCCATTTGAACGTGAAACCCAGGCCCCCGGCGTACACCGGACGCGAGACCCCGGGCCAGGCCGTGGACTCCTCGGCCGCCATGGCCGCGCCGGGGTAGTCGCGGTGCACCACGGTGTTTATTTCGCGCAAGAGGTCGATGGCCTCCAGGTTCTCCTTTCCGCCGTAGGCGTTCGGGGTCCACTGGCCTTCCTCGCGGGAGTAGTCGAGGTAGAGCATGGAAGCCACGGCGTCTATGCGCAGGCCGTCCACATGGAACTCCTTGAACCAGTAGAGCGCGTTGGCCAGCAGGAAATTGCGCACCTCGCGTCGGCCGTAGTTGAAAATGTAGGTGCCCCAGTCGGGATGCTCGCCCTGGCGCGGGTCGGCGTGCTCGTAGAGGGCGCTCCCGTCGAAGCGGCCCAGCCCCCAGGCGTCCTTGGGGAAATGGCCGGGCACCCAATCCAGGTACACGCCGAGTCCCGCCTGGTGGCATTGGTCGACGAGCCGTCGCAGACCGTCGGGGTCGCCGTGGCGCGCCGTGGGCGCGAAGTAATGGCCGGTCTGATAGCCCCAGGAATCGTCCAGGGGATGCTCGGCCAGGGGCATGAACTGCACGTGGGTGAAACCCAGGTCCAGCGCGTAGGGAATGAGCTGTTCGGCCAAGTCGTCGTAGCTGAGGAAGTCCCCGTAGTTCGGTCCTTTCCATCGCCAGGAGGCGGCGTGCACCTCGTAGAGGCTCACCGCCTGGCCAAGGGGCAGGCCGCCTTCGGCCCGGCGTTGCATCCAGGCCTGGTCGTTCCAGGAATAGTCGTCCAGGTCCCAGGCCATGGCGGCGTTGTCCGGGCGCAGTTGGGCGCGAAAGGCGTAGGGGTCGGTCTTGAGGATGCGCGTCCCGTCCTGGGATTCCACGCAGAATTTGTAGAGATCGCCTTTTTTCACGTCGGCCACGAATCCGGCCCAGATGCCCGAGACGCCCACTGGGTGCAGGGGCAGCCCGCGCGGGTCCCAGCCTGTGAAATCGCCGGTCACGCCCACGCTCCGGGCCATGGGCGCCCATACGGCGAAGCGATAGCCGGCGCGGCCTTCCAGGGTGTGGGGGTGAGCGCCGAGAATGCGGTAGACGTCGTGGTGTTCGCCTCGACCGAAGAGGTAGAGGTCGAACGGTGCGATGGGGATGGGGGTGCTCAGAGGAGTGCTCCTGGGTAAGAGGGTGGCGTCCCCACTGGCCGGGGACGCCCGGAAGCGTCGCGTCGGCTACCCGGACGCGCGCGAAGGAAAAAGAAATCCGCGCGCGGGAAACCCGCGCGCCGGATTGCGAGGCCTAAAGCGGCGCGCTTGGGCCGCTGGTTTTATATGTCCACGCCGAGCTCGCGGTAGACCTCCACGTAGCGGGCGGCGGCCCGCTCCCAGGAATAGTCGGTGCGCATGGCCCGGTCGCGGATGGCCTCCCATTCCTGTGGGCGGGAAAACACGTCCAGGGCTTGGCAAATGCTCTGATAGAAGGGATCGGCTTCGGCCTCGGGAAAGGTGAAGCCCGTGCAGTCCGGCCGGGGATAGGCCACGATCGTGTCGCTGAGTCCGCCGAGATTGGTGGCCACCGGCGGGGTGCCGAAGCGCAAGGCGTACATCTGGGTCAGGCCGCAGGGCTCGTAGCGCGAGGGCATGAGAAAGATGTCCGAGCCGGCCTGGATGCGGTGGGCCAGATCTTCGGTGTAGCCCACGCGCACGGCGAGGCGTCCGGGGTAGGTCTCCATGAGGTCCATGAGCTGGGCTTCGAAGGCCAACGAGCCTTCGCCGAGCACGGCGATGGTCAGGTCCTTTTCCATGAGCCGGGGCAGGATGTCGATGAGCAGATCCACGCCCTTCTGGCGGCGCAGGCGGCCAATGAAGCCAAGCAGCGGCTTGTCCAGGTAGGCGGGGTTCAGGTCGAGTTCGGTGAAGAGGTTTTCCTTGCAGTTGAACTTTCCCCGCTTGTTGTCGGGGTTGAAGCTGCATGGCAGATACTTGTCGTCGTCCGGGCTCCAGACCGAGTAGTCGGCGCCGTTGAGGATGCCGCGCAGGTCTCGGGAGCGCTTGTCCAGAATGCCTTCCAGGCCGCAACCGAATTCTTCGGTGAGAATCTCGCGGGCGTAGGTGGGGCTCACGGTGCTCACCAGGTCGGAAAAGGCGATGCCGGCCTTGAGCAGGTTGAAGTCGCCCCAGAACTCCACGCCGTCCATGTGCCAGGCTTCGGCGGGCAGTCCCGACTCCCAGAACAGGCGGGAGGCGAAACGTCCCTGAAAGGCCAGGTTGTGAATGGTGAGCATGGTCTTGGTGCGCGACCAGAACGGATCGAGGCGGCGCATGAACTGGACGTACGCCGGGACCAGGGCGGCTTGCCAGTCGTGCACGTGAATGAGCGAGGGGGCCATGTCCATGCGTCTGGCCCATTCCAGGGTGGCCCGGCAGAAGAAGATGAAGCGTTCGCAGTTGTCGAAATAGTCGCCTTCGTGGGTGTTGTAGTAGAAGCGCCTGTCGAAATACTCGCCGCGCTGGATGAAGTACACGGGCAATCCGTGGTAGTCGGCGGTATAGATATCGGCGGTGATCGGCGCCCAGGGATAGCCCACGGGACAACGTGAATAGATGAGACGGAGTTTGACCTCGCCGGTGGAAAGCCGGCCGTAGAACGGAGTGATGACGGCCACGTCGTGGCCCATGCGTCTCAAGGTCAGGGGCAGTGATCCCAGCACGTCACCGAGGCCGCCCGTCTTGGAAAAAGGATACATCTCCGACGCGACGAATACGATCTTGTGATGAAATGCCATCGGTCTCCCCATCAGGCGCTGGTTCGCCCCTCTTGAGGGCGAAGCGACGCGCGTTACGTTGGGTCTTGTGGCTTATCCTTATCCCTTCGTGGGAATCGATTCAAGCGCGTATGTTCACGAATGAAGTCGTCAAGGATTTTTGCGTGGTCGAAACACAGGGGATGTGGGAGCGCGTCAAGGGGATAGAACGCCGCCTGGGCTGCGTCGTCCCCGGCTTTCAGGCGCGAAGGGTCCACGGCCTGGGCGGTGAAGACCACGCTGAGAGTGTGCATGCGCGGATCGCGCGCGGGGTCGGAATAGACGCCGAGAAGTCCGGTGAGTTCCACGTCGAGCCCGGTTTCTTCCCGGGCTTCGCGGATGGCGCACTGTTCGACGGTTTCGCCTTCATCCACAAAGCCGCCGGGCAGGGCCCAGCCCAGGGGAGGATTGACCCGGCTCACCAGCACCACGCCCCGCCCGGGCGCATGGATGACGATATCCACTGTGGGGGTGGGATTGCGATAGGCCTTCAGGGAATGGCCGCATCGCTCGCAATGCAGGGATTCGGACACGTGTGTGGCCTGCTTGCGCGCCGTATCGGTCGACGCGCGGTTGAAAGATGTAAAAAATCCTGCTGCAAAGAGGCTTTACACGGAAGCGGCCTCGATGCAAAAAAGCATCACTATGGTCGACCTACTCAAAATGCCACAACAAGACAAGGCTGTTGTGCGACACAACGGGGCGTTGGGCGATTTTTTTCTTCTCTGGCCCACCCTGCGCGCCCTGTCCAAAACCGCCTGGCCGGGCGGACTGTACTGGGCCGGAAATTCGGACCGACTGGCCTGGCTGTCCCCGCTGGGCTACGTTCCCTGCCCGCCGGAGATTTTGCGCGCCCTGGACGGAGTGTTTGCATCCGACCCCCGGCGAGCTCTCGGGGCCCTGGCCGGCGTACGGGTTTTCTGGCCCGTCCTGGACAAGACGCCCCGCCTGACGGACGCCGCGGGGATCGTTTTCCTGCCGGGTCTGGACCAAACGGGGGTCGCCCCGGTCCGGCAGCGATACCTGCGTGGCTTGGAGGACGCAGGATACGCGGCCGATGGCGACTGGTTGAAGGAGTTTCAAAGACATTTCGTCAAAGATCGCCGTCCCGGAAACCGGGTGGTTGTCTTCCCCGGGGCGGGTCACGTCCGCAAGCAGTGGCCTTTGGTTCAATTTTTTCAACTGGCCGAAATCCTGTCCCGGCGTGGGCTCGATCCCCTTTTCGTGCTGGGACCGGCCGAGCTCGAACGGGGGCTCAACCCCGCCCCCTGGCCGGCCGTCACCCCGGAAAACGACCGGGAACTGGCTTGGCTGCTGGCTTCCGCGCGTTTTGTCGTTGGCGGGGACTGCGGTCCCATGCATCTGGCGGGCATGTTGGGCGTGCCGGGAGCCGCCCTGTTCGGTCCCACGAGCTTCTCCCAGTGGGGACCCGTGAACATGGTGGAGGTCACCGCCGGGCTGGCCTGTTCGCCTTGCACCCGGACCTGCGCGGACCTCGACTGCCCTGCGCCGCGCTGTCTGGAAGGGATAGATTCAAAACAAGTCGTTGAAATTCTTGAAACTATGAATCTGTGAGGAGAAAAGCGAAGGTTTTGAAAAAAGAATCGGCTTTCAAGGCCCTGGTTTCCTTGAAAGCCGTCTCTTGCAAAAGGAGTGAAGATGAACTCAATCTAGCAAGGAGCGGGCCAAGTTTGCATTGCGTTGAGAATTTATAATTTGTCATTGTATTTCAATGTATTGTGCTCGTAAGTCGCTACGGATGGCTCGAAAGGTTCGTAAAAAAACTTGTACCGACCGCACTCCGACCCGCCCTGGCCCTTATTTCCGGTTAAAAATGTTTTACCGATCGGTGACAAAACGTTCGGCATCCCAAGGGACACAGGGCTTAGCGGGCGATTTCCCCGGCCGGAGCGAACCCGGCGTCGTGGAGTTCCTTCAGCGGCAGGCTGCCCTGGCGAAGAACGACGAACCCCCTGTCCGGTCCGGGAAGCACCAGGGTGGAGGGGAGGCCGCCGGCGGGTTCCGGGTCTCCCGGAAGAGCCATGTCCGCCGCGAGCGTGAGCGCCGGGCTCAGATCGCGGAGTCTGCTGGCCGGCGGTTCGCCGCTTATGTTGGCGCTGCTCGCGGACAAGGGCCCCTTGGCCAGCAGGCACAGGGATCTGGCCTGGGGATGCGGGGTCAGGCGCACCGAAACCATGCCTTGCAGGTCCATCACCTGGGAGGGCAGCGAAGGCCGTCCCGGCACGACGATGGAAAGCGGGCCGGGCCAGAAGGCCCGCATGAGGGCCATGGCGGTTTCGAAGCCTTCCCACTTGTCGGCCGAGGGGGAAATCACCTGATCGAGTTGGCTCATGTGGCCGATGATGCAGGGCAGAGGCTTTGACTGCGGCCTGCCCTTGATGGCAATGACCCGGGACAGGGCCGAAGCGCTTCCCACATGGGCGCCCAGGGCGTAAAACGTTTCCGTGGGGTAGATGACGCACCCCCCGGAGGCGAGCAGATCCGCCGCGCGCGCCACCCGGGGATCGCGAGAGACTTCGAAATCCATGGGAACCATGACTCCTTCAGCAATGAAACACTACGCTTGTTTTCCCCCGGCACGCGCCTCGACCCTTGAGACGTTGCGCGCGCCCCTGCCCACCTGGGGCCTGTCCACCGAAAGCCCCTGGCAGCAATGGGGCGTGTGCGAAGCCATAGTGCGTCAGGCCCCGGACAATCAAGCTCTGCTTGAAGCCGCGGCCGGCCTGATTTCCTGGGCCTGGCAGGAGCGCCCCCTGGATCCCAATCCGGCCGGGCTTCTTCTGGCCTTGGACTCGCGCCTGGCGTATCTGGACGCGCCCACGCGGCATGTGCTCCGTTCCCTCAAGGGGCTGCACGCCCCCTTGCCCCTGGAAGCCTACGAAGACGCCCTGGCCCGATCCGACGAGGCCGCGTTGGGCAGTTTTCTCGAAGACGTTCTTTCCGGGCCCACCGCCCTGGCCTGGTTGGGGGAAATCTGGGAGTCGCTGGCCGCCCTGGCCGATCACGACCTGGCCCGGCGTCTGCTGGCCAAGGCCGCGCCCAAGGGCATGGTGGGCCTGCGCCTGTCCGCCGAGCTGGCCCTGCATCAGGGAAACACCGAACAGGCCCTGGCCCTGGCCCGGGGACTCGCCGTCACCCCGCTGGCTCCCTTTGCCGACTACCTCACCGCCCACCTGCTGGAACGGTCCGGCGAGGTCGACCAGGCCGTCTCCCTGCTGGCCGGTCTGCGGCGGGCCATGCCTTGGCACGCCAATTTGACCCTCAAGCTGCACGACCTGGTTTTTCTGCCCCGATCCTCGTCCTTGCCGCCGGACCGTACGGCCGTGTTGCTCTATACCTGGAACAAGGCCGATCTGGTGCGCCAAACCCTGGAGAGCCTTCTGGCCGGGGACCTGGGCGACAACCCGATCTTCGTGCTGGACAACGGCTCGGTCGACGCCACGCCCGAAACCCTTGAGGCCGTTCGCGCCGCCCTGCCGCCGGGGCGACTGACCGTGGTGCGGTTGCCCGTGAACGTGGGCGCTCCGGCGGCGCGCAATTGGCTGCTCAGCCTGTCCGAGGTGCGCGCCTGCTCCTACGCCGCGTTTCTCGACGACGACGTGGTGCTCCCCTCCGATTGGCTGGCCCGGCTGCTCACGGCGGCCAAGCGCCATCCCGAATGCCATGCTGTGGGCTGCTCCATTCGTGACCACACCCCGCCCCATCGTCTGCAATCGGCCGACTACCACCTGCTTCACCGTCTGCCGGGACCCGAAGGCCAGACGCCCGGCGAGCGGGTGCGCGTCTTCAACAACTGTACCGCCACCCTGGATCTGGGCATGTTTCGCTATGAACGGCCCTGCCTTTCCGTCTCGGGCTGCTGCCATCTGATCGACCTGAGCCGGCTTGACCTCCTGGGCGGCTTCGACGTCCGCTTCAGCCCCACCCAGTTCGACGACCTGGACCGCGACATGCGCGCCTTCAAGGCCGGACTCCCGGCCCTCTACGCCGGACACCTGGCCGTGGACCACGTGCAACGCTCCAGCCTGCGCCAAGCCTCCACGCCTGCCCAGGTGGCCCACATTCAGGGCAACAAAATGAAGCTCGAAGCCTCCTACCCGGACGCTGCCCTTGACGCCATGGTCCAGGCTAACCTCAACTTGGCCTGGAACGACCTGCTGGCCAAAGCGCGGCGTCTTGAAGAAGCGCAAGGTTGTGGCGAAGAGTGAAGAGGGAAGAAGGAAGAGAAGACTGGGGAGGGGAGCCCCCTTTTTTGAAAAAAAGGGGGCTCCCCTCCCCAGACCCCTCCCCTCACCAAAAAACTTTATCCTTGTCCGTGGTTGGACGAAACAGGGGGCGACACTGCCGGCACGGAGCCAATGTTGGCTCCCCAGGACCGTATCCAATGATAAAGTTTTTGGGAGGAGGGGGTTTGGGGGAGGAACCTTTTGTTCACAAAAGGTTCCTCCCCCGATCTTCCTCTTCCCTCCCGACGCTTCCCTCCCGACTCTGTTCTCCCCCGTGCGCTCCTCCGGACTCAGGCGGAGACGAGTTCGGTTTTGGCGTAGGCGTCGTAGACGCCGGTGGTGATGAAGAGGTCGTAGAGATCGGGGTCGATATGGCCGTCTTTTTTCATGAAGCCGAGGATGCGCAGGGCTTCGTCCAGGCTCATGGCTTTTTTGTACGGGCGGTCCCTGGCGGTGAGGGCTTCGAAGACATCGGCGATGGCCAGGATGCGGGACTGGAGGGGAATCTTGTCGCCGGCGAGGTGTTCGGGGTAGCCGGTGCCGTCGAGCTTTTCGTGGTGTCCGGCGGCGATGGTCGGCACGCGGGACAGTTTTTTGGGGAAGGGAATCTCATCGAGGATGCGTTTGGTCATCCGGGCGTGCAGTTCGATGACTTGGCGTTCCTTGTCGTTCAGGGTCCCCTTGCGGATGCAGAGATTTTCCAGTTCGTTGCCGGTGAGAAGGGGCAGGCTGGCGTCGTTGTGCGCAAAGCGTCGGGAGGCCATGGCGCGCAGTCTGGCCACGGCCTCGTCGCGCAGGAATTCGCCGGGAATGTTGGCCTGGCGAACGAATTCCAGGTCATCGCGCAGGCGTTGCGTTTCCTGGGCCAGGGCGTCGTCGATTTTGGCCAGGGCTTCGGGGGTGGCCGTTTGGGTTTCGTAGAGGGCGAGCTTTTGTCTGGCGGCCTGGTTCGCCAGGCTCTCCTCGGCCAACTGGAACCGGACCTCCACCAATTCGATGCGGTCGAAAACGGTTTCCAGCTTGGTGCGTTTGTCCACCACGTATTCCGGGGTGGCGATCTTGCCCACGTCGTGCAGCCAGGCGGCCAGACGCAGTTCTTCCATGTCGTCGTCGTTGAACCGCCGGTCTTTGAAGGGGCCGGATTGGTCCGCGTTGACCTGATCGGCCAGGAGCATGGAGAGGGTGACGACGCGTTTGATATGGCCGCCGGTGTAGGGGGACTTGCAGTCGATGGCCGTGGCGATGCTGCGGATGAAACAGTGGAACAGCTCGGAAAGTTCCCGCATCAGCCGGGCGCTGGTCAGGGCCACGGCGGCCTGCGACGCCAGGGAGGCCGTCATCTCCACGTATTCGTCGTGAAAGGCGATGACCGACCCGGTTTCGGGGTCCTTGGCGTTGAGCAACTGCAGGACGCCGATGATCTCCTGCTCGTAGTTGATGAGGGGCATGACCAACATGGATTGGGAGCGGTAGCCCGTGGCGGCGTCGTATTTGCGCGGGCCGGTGAAGTCGAAGCCTTCGGCCTGGTATACGTCGGGAATGTTGACCATCTGGCCGGACAGGGCCACGTGCGAGGACACGTTGGCGTGGTTGGGGGCGCCGTTTTGCGTAAGAGGCACGGGCGGCAAGGTCACGGCCACCCCGCTGGCTCCTCCCTGAAAGATGCCCAGCGAGTCGTTTTGCACGATCCTGAAGTCGAGACACGCGCCGTCGTCGCTCACGGTGTAGAGGGTCCCGGCGTCGGCTTGGGTGAGTCCTCGCGATTCCGTGACGATCATTTCGAGCAGTTTGTCGATGTTGTGCTCGGCGGTCAGGGCCAGGCCGATGCGCCCCTGCAGCTTTATGCGTTCGACATGTTGCGAGGCATAGTCCTGCACTTCGCGCAGCACGGTGGCCAAAAGCCGGACAAGACGGCGTTCGGACTGGGTTCCGTCGCCTTTGTGCTCCAGTTCGAGCAGGGCGTGGAGAAGGTCGCTGTGGGCTGCTTGTTCCGGCATTTGGGAGTCCTCTTTGCCTTGAATCAACCGATATAATTTTCAATAATCAAAAATTATTGCTCGAAATTTACCGTATTGGCAAGGGGCGAAACCCGGATTCCGGACGGGGGGTTACGACGTCTTCGGGCGCCAGCGCCACACCAGCCAGAGCAGAGGAAGGAGGGCCAAAATTTCGGCCGCTTCGCGCGGAGCCAGGCGCGACACGCCCCACCACGTTCCGGCCGAGATCAGGCAGGCCAGCGCTGTCCAGGCCAGAAAACCTGGGCGCAGAAGTCCCATTCTGCGTTGGCAGTATCCCACAGTGCACACGGCCACGCCGGCCTTGGTCAGCACGATGGAAAGGGCCGCTCCACCCAGGGGAGAGGCGGGCACCAGCAGGGCGCACACGCCCAGGCAGCCGGCCAGCCCGGCGATGTAGATGACCAGGAGCATGCGTTCCTTGCCGTAGGCCATGATCATGTAGGCGGCCAGGTTGTGGAGAAAGGCGATGAGCACGGAGGGAACCAGCCAGGCGCCCACCCAGGCGTTGGCCGCGTAGGTCTGGCCGAAGATGAGCGGAAGAATCCGGTCGCACTCCATGGCCAGGAGGGCCATGACCGGCAGGGCCGCGGCGGTGAGCGTCTGGGAGGCCTGGCGGGCCAGTCGGGCGAACTCGTGTTGGTCCGTGCGCCAGAGTTTGACCAGCAACGGATAAATGATGCTCGAAAGGAGCAGCGTGGCCACCAGGTTCGATACCCCGTCCACCAGTTCCCAGGCCACGCCGTAGCTGGCCACCATCTCCGAGCCGCCGTAGCGTTGCAGAAAGAACACGTTGGCCTTGTTGTAGCCGATGGCGGCCAGGGCCATGAACACGAATGTCAATTTGGAGACAGCCGTGCCCCAGGCCCGCTCGAGCCCCTTGCGTCCCAGCGTGAGGCCCGAGACCTCCTCCCAGCGCAGGGTGAACCAGAGCCCGCCCGCCAGGGTGACGGAGTTCTCCACGATCTTGAACAGGGCGAAACACCAGGCCGGCCAGTTCAGAAACAGCGCGGCCAGGGCGAATCCGTATCCCAGCGCCGCCCCCAGCGCCTTGATTCCGGCCTCCGCGTCCTGACGGCCGCGCACACGGCAGGCCACGAAAAACGAACCGGCCAGGGGCTCCAGGGCGCATCCCAGGCAAATGCCCAGCGTCAGCCACCACAGGTCGCCCCGGTATCCCTGGCTCCAGGCGAAGAGCATCACGCCGGCCATGCCGACGGCGAGAAAGCCGCCCTTGATCAGGCTGTATTGGGCCAGCACCTGCCCCTTGTCGCCCCATTTGCGGCTCAGGGCCTGCACCATGGGCTGGTTGAGGCCGAATTCCCCGAGAAACATGATGAACTGGCCCAGCGAAAAAGCCAGCAGAAACTCGCCGTAGGAAGCGGCGCTCTTGCGGGCAAGGGCGATGGTGAGCACGGTATGGAGCCCGTCGCGCACCCATTGGGCCGTGGCCAGACGGACGAACTTGCCGACAATGCCGTGGGAGGTCTTTTCCATGGAAAGGCGTTTGGCTCCGGAAAAAAAGTGGCGGCCGGTTTGGGAATTCCTTATGTGTTCGGGCGCGGCCGATGTCGGCCGATCATTTCACAGCCCATGAAGCCGATCAAGACCATCCTTTTACTTCAGGACCTCCACTGCGGAGGCACCCAGCGTCATGCCCTGGAGCTGGCCGCCCGTTTGGACCCCGAACGCTTCGACGTGAGCGTGTGGACGCTCATGGGCGGAGAGGGGTTTTTGCCCCGAGCCAGGGAACTCGGCGTGCGCGTGCGCCAATTGGCCCGGGGGAACGCGGTCACTCCCGCGGGACTCTGGGGACTGTGGAACGCCCTGCGACGGGAGCGGCCCGAAATCGTCATGGCCCTCACCGTGGTGCCCAATATCTGGGGGCGGGTGCTGGGGCGGCTGGCCGGGGTTCCCCTGGTGGTGGCCAACTGCCGGGGCGCGGACGACCTGTGGCGCCAGCACGAAGGATGGCTCAAGAATCTGGCCGTGCATCATATCTGCAACGCCCAGGCCCTGGCCCAGGCCTTGACCCAACGGTACGGCCTTCCCGAAGAGCGCGTGAGCGTGATTCCCACCGGCGTGGACGTGGTCCATTACGCCCCGCCGCAACGCGCCTCGGACCCGGCCGGCGCGCCTTCGGCGGACGCGCCGGTGGTCCTGTGCCTGGCCCGTCTGGCGCCGGTGAAGGATCACGCCACCTTGATCGCGGCGTTCGAGATCGCCTGGCGGGCCTGCCCCGCCGCGCGTCTGCGTGTGGTGGGCGACGGCCCCCTGGCCGCCGACCTGGCCGAGCGCATGGCCGCAAGTCCGGCGGCGGAACACATGGAGGTCGCCCCCGGCGTTCTGGACACCCGGGCCGAATACGCAAAATCCGACGTGGTGGCCTTGTCTTCGGTGAGCGAGGGCATGCCCAATACCCTGCTCGAAGCCCAGGCCATGGGCATCGCGGTGGCGGCCACGGACGTGGGCGGCGTGGCCGAGGCGGTGCCCCACGGCGTGAGCGGGCTTCTGAGCCCCGCCGGCGACCCGGCCGCGCTGGGCGCCAATCTGGCCAGGCTGCTCGCGGATGCGGACTTGCGCCGGCGCATGGGCGCGGCCGGCCGCGCGCGGGTGGTGGCCCGGCACTCCCTGGAAGAAGTGGCCGGGCGGCACGCAAAGCTTCTGCTTACGCTGGCAGGGCGTTTTGGACGATGAGGTCGAGAAATTTGCGGCTGTTGGACCCGGTGTCGTAGTAGTCGAGCACGAGATTCCGGCCGTTTTCGGCCATGAGCAGGGCGGCGTCCCGGTCTTCGGCCAGGCGGCGTATGGCGCGGGCCATGGCGCAGGGATTTTTCTGGTCGATGAGCAGTCCCGTCTCGCCGTTTCGGATGATTTCCCGAATTCCCCCCACGTCGGTGGCCACCACGGGCACGCCGTTCAGGAGCGATTCCATGATGACCGTGGGGACTCCGTCGCGGTCGCCGGTGGCGGTCACCTTGCTGGGCATGACGAAGATGTCGTGTCGGCGGATCAGTTCCGGCACATGGTCGTGGAGAATAAACCCGGGGAAGTCCACTTTGTCCGCTATGCCCATGTCCCGGGCCATGGTGCGCAACGACCGGTCGAGAAAGCCCGACCCGGCCAGGGTGAGGCGAAAGTCCACGCCTTGCAGGTCCAGCATGCGGCAGGCCTTGAGCAGTTCGTCCAGGCCCTTGGTCCTCACGAACCGGGCCACGGCCAACAGGCGCACGGGCGCAGTCATGGGCACGGGGGCGGGCTCGAAGCTGTCCCAGGAGAGCATGTTGCGCACGCAGATGATGTGTTCTTTTTTGTCGGCGAACTGGCGCAGATAGTCCACGTTGAAGCCGGCGTCCGTGCGCACGAAGCTGGCCTGGGCGATCTTCTCCCTGAGGGCGCCGTCCGGCGGGTAGATGTCCCCGGCCCGTCCCGTGAAGCTGAAGGGGATGCCGGTGAGCAGGTGGGCGGTCCAGGCGGCGGTGGCCGGTCCGTTGGCCCAACCGGCGTGGATGTGGCGCACGCCGTCGGCTTCGAACAAACGGGCCAGCCGGCAACCGGACAGAAAGGCCCAGGAGTTTTCGCCGGTCTGTTCCAGGTCGCGCCAGCGTCTTCCCAGGACCTGCCTGGCCACTTGGCGAAAACGCATGGGGTGGGTGCGCCACCAGTAACGCAGGGCGCTCACGCATTCGGAAACGCTGCGGCATCCCAAACGTTCGACCTCGACCGGACACTGGCCCATGCCCTTGGAAACGTGTTTGGTGAGTTTTCCGTACAGGGTATAGACTTTTATGGGTAACCCGAGCCTTTTCAAAGCATTGACTTCACCGACGACGAACGTTTCAGACGGTTTGGGATACCAGAGCGTGACATAGGCTGTTTTTGGCATGACGGAAGAAACCAGGGGGATGTTTGTCATGGTGCGCCAGGGGTTGCGATCGTTTGGGGCGGCCATCGCGAAAGTTATGAATCCATCCAATTTAGCATGGCGAGAGAATTATGACAATTAGCGGGCTATCCTTTGATGAATCCATTATACAAAAAGCCCTTGGCGCTAACGTCGACGCGCCCTCTCCCCTGGGAGCGCACGAGTCGATAGCCGGGGGCCTTTGGCGCGCGGTCGAGCGTATAGCGCGAGTGGGCGGAACCGCCCTGCAACTGTTTACCCGCAACCAACGGCAGTGGTCGACCCCGCCCCTTGGCGAAGAGGAAGTCCGTGCTTTTTCCAGGGCCCGAAAGCTCTGGGGCGGGGCTCCGGTGGTCTCCCACGCCTCCTACCTCATCAACCTGGGGTCGCCGGACGAGGCCGCCTGGCGGCGAAGCGTGCGGGCCACGGCCATGGAACTGGATCGTTGTCGGAGCCTGGGGCTGGAGCTGATGGTCATCCATCCCGGCTCGGCTCTGGGGTCGCAACCGGCGCAAGCCCTGGCCCGCGTCGCCCAGGGGGTGGACCTGGCGGTGGAAGAGGCCGGCGACGGCCTGGGACAACTGCCGGTCATCCTGCTGGAAAACGTGGCCGGTCAGGGGACTTCCCTGGGGCGCTCCTTCGAGGAACTGGCAACGCTTTTGGAAAAGGCGGCGTGCGCTTGTCGCATGGGCCTGTGTCTCGATACCTGCCACGCCTTTGCCGCAGGCTACGATTTTTCCTCTCCCGACGGGTTCGAGGCCACCCTGGAGGCCCTGGACCGCAATGTGGGGCTCGACCGCCTGAAGCTCGTACACGTCAACGACTCGAAGCATCCGCTGGGTTCGGGCAAGGATCGGCACGAGCACATCGGGCTGGGAGCCATGGGATTGCCCGCCTTTGCGCGGATCATGACGGACGATCGCCTGGCCGGCGTCCCGAAGGTCCTGGAAACGCACAAAAGCGAAAACTTGCGGGAAGACATGGCCAACCTGGCCGTGCTCAGGGCCCTTGCGCGCGGGGAAGACGCCCAGCCCCTGCTGTGGCGGGAAAACAAGGACAACACGGGAAAAGTTCCGAGAAAATCCGGGGAGTGAGTTGCGGCCAGGGCGGGCATGGATTATCCGAAGCCCAGCGGGAAGTCGTACTGTCGGTGCGCGGGTTCGTTTCAAAAAGCGACGGCGCCGCCAACCACCTTAACACGGGATCGATGCGCAATGACTGACAACAAGAAGAGTCCCTTTCTGCTTCGGGCGGTGATCGTGGCGGTGGCGCTTGCCGTGGGTGCGGGATTGAACATCTATTTCTTGCGCGGTTCGCATGAGGACCGGCAGGTCAAACCGGAACCGCCCCGCCAGGAGGCGACCACCACCTCCCCCGCGCCGGAAACCCCCAGCGCCATGCCCGGCAGGGATTTCAACGTGGCTTCGCCCTTCAAGAACTCGACGGAGGGCGCGGGCAAACCCGCCGAAGGCGCTCAGACGGCCCAGGGCGCCGGCGCGACCCAACAGGCCGCCCCCGAGCAGCCGGCCGCTTCCGCCGAACAGCCCGCTTCAGCCGCGGGCCCGGCCTCGTCGCCTTCCGCCACGGGCACGACGCCGACTCCGACCGACAACGCCAACAAGGGCGAGGCCCCGACCGCTGTCGCCCAAGCCCCTGCCGCCGAAGCCGGACAGTCCCAGGTCCAGGCCCAGGACGCCGGCCAGGGCGCGGTCCAGCCTGCCCAGGGCGAACAGGCCCCGCAGCCGGCCGCCGCCGAGCAGGTGGTTCCGGAAAAGCCTTTGACCAAGGCCCAGGCTCGGGCCGAAGCGCGGGCCAAGGCCAAGGCCGCGGCGGCGGAAAAGGCCAAGGCCGCGGCTGAAGAAAGGGCGGCCAAGGCCAAAGCTGCGGCTGAGGAGAAGGCGGCCAAGGCCCAAGCCGAAGCGCAACGCAAGGCTGAAGCCAAGGCCCAGGCCAAGGCCGAAGCCGAGGCCAAGGCGGAAAAGGCCAAGGCTGCGGCCAAGGAACGCGCCGAGGCGCGGGCGAAAGCCAAGGCGGAAGCCGCGGCGAAGGTCCAGACCGGCGCGCCAGCCGAGGAGGCGTCCGGACAAGCCCAGCCCCAGAAGCGTGAAGCCCGGCGCGAGGCCGCCTCGGTCCCGGCGAACAAACTTGTGGCCCTCAAGGCGGAAGAGAACGCCAATGAGTTTCTCTTAACCTTGCAGTGCGACGCCCCTGTGGACAATATTTCACATTTCGCCACTCCCAATCCGGCCCGCATGGTGTTCGATCTGGGCGGCGCTTGGCGCGTCGCAACCGCCATGACCCAGGAGGTGCATGGCGAGCTTGTGGAACAGGTCCGTTTGGGCTTGCATCCGGACAAGCTGCGCTTGGTGTTGGATTTCAAGAACACCGAGTTGCAACGATATCCCGCGCCGGTCATTGAAAAGCGGGAGAACACGGTGGTGATCCGCCTGGCCAAGATTAAGGGATAAGTCTTCGGTTCTAGGGGCCTGCGCCCCGGACCACGCGAAAAGGCCGACGCTTCGGGAAGAAGCGTCGGCCTTTTTGATATTGTGATCGACCCGTGGAAATTATTCCGGCACGGGTTGGTTGGGAGCGGATATCGGCTCCGGCGGCGACGCTTGGACCTCCTCGGTGGGGGATTGGTCAGCGGCCGGGGGGGGAGTCTGATCCATGGGGAGAGTTTCGGCGGTTCGAGGCTGGGTCTCGCCGTTTTTCCCGGCCGGCTTGCTCCGCTTGGGCAGAATGATCACTCGCTTCATGGGGCCGTCGCCCTTGCTGCGCGTGGTGATGGCGTCGTCGGCCTGCAAGGCCATGTGCACGACGCGGCGATGGTACGAACTCAAGGGCTTGGTGCTTTGCGCCCGCCCCTGGTTTTTGGCCTTGTCGGCCAGGTAGAGGGCCATCTTGCGCAGGTTTTCGTCCTGTTTTTCGCGGTAGTCGCCGGTGTTGATCTGCAGCCTCACGGGGGTGGGCCACTTTCGGGCCAGAATGCGGTTGGCGAGATACTGCAAGGCGGCCAGGGTTTGGCCTTCACGGCCGATGAGCAGGCCGGAATGCTCCTCGTCCTGCACGATGACGCTGACCCGGCCCACGCTGCCTTCCACGGTCATGCCCGGTTCCTGTTCCAGGATGGGCGCGAGCAGCCTGGCCAACACTTCCCGGCAGAGATCCAGAAGCTCCTGCGAGGCAGGGGTTTTGTCTTCGTAGAGGGGCAACGGCTCGTCGAATGTTTCCGCGGAATCGCCGCCGGCTTCTTCCGGGTTACGCCGCGGAGCGGGCTGTTCCCGCCTGGGCTTGGACGGACCTTTGGGCTTCGGTTCGCGCGCCGGTTTGGCTTCCCTGGGCTCCTTGGGCTCGCGCGATTCCTTGCCGGAAGTCCCGCCCTTGCGCTCCTTGGTTTCGCGCGGGGGGCGTGGTTCCCGGTGGGGTTTGGCCTCGCGGTTTTCCCGGCTTTTGGGCTGGGCGTTTTCGCGGGGGGCTGGGGCGCTTTTGGCCTTGGGGGAATCGGCGGATTTTTCCTCTTCCTTTTTGGGCTGCGGCTTTTCCGGGGCGGTGAGCTCCTTGGCGGATTCGGCCGCGGCCTTTCTGGATTCTTCAAGCAGTTTCGAAGGGTCCTGGCGACGCCTGGCCTTGACTTGGGCTTTTTTCTTGCCCACCAGACCAAAAATGCCGGTGGAGCCGCCGGTTATGATCTCCACTTCAAGCTTTTCACGCTCCGTCGTGAAAAATTTGCAGGCCTCCTGTATGGCGTCGTCAACGGTTTTCCCCGTGAAGATGGTGAAATCGCTCATGGTCGTTCCTTAGGCTTTGGGCGCGGCCGGGGTCTTGCCGCTACGCATGAGCAGCCACTGCTGGGCGATGGACAAAACGTTGTTCACCAACCAGTAGATCACCAGACCGGAAGGGAAATTGAGGAACATAAACGTGAAGATGACGGGCATGAACATCATGATCTTGGCCTGCGTGGGGTCGCCAGGGGCCGGAGTCATCTTCTGCTGGAGGAACATGGTGGCGCCCATAACCAGCGGGGTGATGTAGTAGGGGTCTTTGGCGGAAAGGTCCGCCAACCAGATGTGATGGGTGAACGGAAGGTAGGTGATGAACGAGGCGTGACGCAGCTCGATGGCGTTGAGCAGGGCCTGGTACAGGCCGAAGAACACCGGCAACTGCACGAGCATGGGCAGACAGCCGCCGGCCGGATTGACCTTGTAGGTCTTGTAGAGCTGCATGAGCTCTTCGTTCATCTTGTTGCGGTCGTCGCCGTACTTTTCGCGGATGGCCGCCATCATGGGCTGGAGCTTGCGCATCTTTTCCATGGACTTGTAGCTTTTTTGGGAAAGCGGCCAGAACAGACCCTTGATGATGACCGTCAGGATAATGATGGCCACGCCGTAGTTGTGCACGTAGCCGTAGAGGTAATGCAACAGCCAGAGCAGAACTTCGGCCACAACGTGGAACCAGCCGTAATCCAGCGCGGCCTTGAGGTTGTCCGGGGCCAGGGAAAGCGATTCGCGGGTCTTGGGGCCAAGGTAATACGCGGAAGCCGTCTCGGTGCCTTCAGGGGTGACGGAGATGCCGTCCCGTTCGGCCGCAAGCCGATAGACATCGTCCACATACTGAAACTTGAGAGCGCATTCGGCTCCGGGCAGCACCGCCACGATAAAGTAGTTGCTTTCCACCGCGGCCCATTTTCCGCCGGAAGGAATCACCTTGCCGTCCTTGATCTTGTCGGGATCGGTGATGGTTTCGAGGCTTTTGCCTTCCAGGTAGGCGGCGCGAGTGGTGTTGTACTTGTCCTCGTGGGAGGTGAGTGTTGTGGAGGCCAGGGTGAAGGCCACCTTGGCCGTGGTCGGAGTGGGGGAGGAAAGGCGCACGGTCTCGTCGATGATGTAGGTGTCCGCGTGGAAGGTCAGCTTGCGCACGATGGTGATCTGGCCGAGTTGACCCGTGAAGGTCAGCGTGACGCTTTGGCCGGAGGAGAGGGCGGTGTCTTTGGCGTCCGTGGTCCAGGTGGCGTCGCGCCAGGAGGCCTTGCCGTCCACGATGAGTCCCAGAGGCGCCTTGGAAAGGGCCTGTTGGGTGATGAGGTTCATGTTGGGCGAGTCGGCGGCCATGGACTGTTTATAGTGGGTAAGGGAAAATTGTTCGAAGACCGCGCCGGAACTGTTGATGACCGCCTTGTACATGGGCGTGGTGACGGTTATGGGCACGCCGGCCAACGGCTCGGCGGCGGCCATGTTGGCGTCGGGCTTGGCCTGGGATTTGGCGGGCTGCGCGTTCTGCTGGGCTTGGCTTTGCTGAGAGGGGTCGTTGGCTTTGTTCTGGGCGCCGAGGGGAGGGAAAAGAAAGTGCCAGCCGACAAGAACGACCACGCTCAGGGCGATGGCCAGAAGAAGGCGTTTGTTGCTTTCCATGAAAACGTCCTATTTTGCGGCGACACCCGCACGGCGCACGAAGATTTTGCGCCAGTTCAAGGTTTCCGGAACGGGGTCGAAGCCTCCCCTGCACAGTGGTTGGCAGCGTAGAATGCGCCAGAGACCGAGCACGGTTCCCTTCAGTGGACCGAAGCGAGTGACGGCTTCCTTGGTATATTCGGAACAGGAGGGCGTAAAACGACAGCAACCTGTCAACAAAGGCGACAGGCAGTACTGATAGACGGCGATGAGCCCCAGAATCAACCTTTGCATAGTATCCTGAAGCCGGACGCGAAGTCCGGCGCAAAGGGCCATGCGGCCGTGAGGCTCCACACAACGGCCGATATTCGGGCGACGCGCGGGTGTGCGCGCGTCGTCCGGGACGGAACCGCTTGGTTCAGGGTTCCTCCTGGGGGACGTCCTGGCGGCTTGAGCGTTCCAGATCGGCCTGAATCCTGGAGAGCAGAGGCTCGAGATCTCTGGTGACGATCTCAAGCGTCAGACCGTGTGGCGCAAGATTCTTTTTTGGAACGGCAACAATATCGACGCCGCCTGGGACGTCCTGGCGGTGGAGCCGGAAAAATTCCCTCAAGAGCCGTTTCACCCGGTTGCGATCGTGAGCCCGGCCAGTCTTTTTGGTGACCGCCGAGCCCATACGCCAATGCGTTCGACCCGGAATCCGCGCCACGAACAAAAGAAAACGTTTGCCGTGGTAGCGGCGACCGTGATCGTAACAAGCCAGAAAGTCCGCGCGGCGAAGCAGGCGAAAGGCGCGGGGAAAACCTAAACTCCCAGGCGTTTGCGTCCCTTTGCCCGGCGGCGGCGGATGATGGCCTTGCCGGTTTTGGTCTTCGAGCGGGTCAGAAACCCGTGGGTGCGATTGCGACGGGTCTTGTGGGGCTGATATGTCCTTTTGCTCATGCATAGTCTCCAATCGTGTAATCTCGTGATTAAGGAACTTGGCTTGATACAGCGAGACCGGGCTCCGGTCAAGTCGAAACCGGCGGGGCGACGCTGGACAGGCTTGTGCGACGAAGGTATTGGGATGAAGTGGTAAAGCCGTGACAATCTTCTGTCAACAAAGGAAGCCATCATGCAGACACCATTGGAAAAATACTATCTTGGCCGCCTGGAGCAGGCCGCCGTGGCCCTTCGAAAAAACAACTTCGCGGTCCATGTGGTCGAAGATTCGGAACAGGCCAAGGAATTGGTGCTTGGAACGCTTATCCCTCAAAGTGGGGCCAAGTCGGCGGCTTTCGGGGGATCCATGACCCTGGCCGATACCGGGATCTATGCCGGGGTCAAAACCCTGCCCGGACTCGAAGTGCTCGATACCAATGATAAAACGATTCCTCCGGCCGAGATGATCGAACTGCGCCGCAAGGCCCTGTTGGTCGACCTCTTCCTTATGGGAACCAACGCGGTCACGGAGCAGGGGACCCTGGTGAATCTCGACGGCACAGGCAACCGGGTGGCTGCGCTCACCTTCGGCCCCAAAAAGGTCATTGTGGTGGTCGGCCGCAACAAACTTTGCTCTGACGAATACGACGCCATGGAGCGTGTGCGCGAACTGGCCGCGCCGGTCAACGCCATGCGGCTCGCGCGCAAGACCCCTTGCGCCAAGACCCTGCGTTGCGAAGATTGCAATTCGCCTGAGCGCATTTGCAACACCTGGGTCATAACGAAGAAATCCGCCGTGCGGGAGCGCATTACCGTTGTCTTGGTCAATCAGGATTTGGGATTCTAGGGCCTGTCTCCAAACCATCGCATCCAAATGAGGCATGATGCGATTAGTCGAATTCAGGACATGCTTTGGCCTTGCAACGCGTTTTTTGGCTGATGGAATATCTAATACACCGTAAAGCTTCTGGTGTACGGTTCCATAGACGCGTGATGACTCCTGAAGAAAGAATACGCGCGTGTTTTACGAACGGATTACGAGAATCCCCTGTATCAAGGGGGCGCAGGTACTTCACCGATGCGGCGTTGTGTCTGTTGAAGAGTCGCACCGGATGTCGATGTGGCGTATCGTTGGCGTCCAGGTGCGACTCTTTTCGCAAGGCGCCGTTCTTTCCTGGCGCAAGGGGACACGCGGAGGAGGGGCAGGGCTCTTGTTCGATCGATCACAAGCACAACGGGAATTTCCTACCGGATCAGGCGGGCAGAGGGTGCTTGGGGGCTCTTGCGACGCGACGGAGGGGCGGGGTGGCAACAGGGCGCAAATGGTGTTGATCCTACGGAAAAGGTCGGAAATGGCGCTCCGTGTTCTCAGGTAGAGAAACATGGTATTTCAAAGAGTTGTCGGAACGCCGAGTCACGGCTTTACGGACGGCATTTCGTTCGATATTTTTTCGCAGTGGTTCAGGATGCGGTAACAGTCGTTAATAGCGACGAATTGCTGGTGGAAAAGTTATTGGGATTATTTTCACATAAGTTGACAGAAAAATTTGCCCAGGCTAGGTAGGGCAACCGAATGGCTAAATATTCGCGCTAGATGTTTGCGCGGCCAGTCCTCGCGTAGGCTGACGGACTAGGGGCGCAACTCCTTCGAGTCGGGAAGTGTCAGCGGATTGTGGCGTGCCTTGACGATAGAGTCGGTTTTTACCGAACAACATGTCAGGCGGGGCCGGTTCGCAACTACTTAAAGATTGGGTGTTGTCGGTTTTCGAACCGGCAGGGGGCTCCGCGGGCGTGCGGAGCCGAGCGAGCCGCTTCGCGGCGGCGCGTCGGTTGGGCGCGTCTTTGGTGCTGTGTGTTCGGGACGACCGGTCTTGGATTTCCGCCAATATCTCCCAAAGGCGTCCAGTACCGATGGCCTGGACGCCTGCCTGTTTTTTCGCGCAAAAAAACACCTTTCTCGACGACAAAGGAGCAATCGCTGTGGACGACCGTTCGACGTTGGATCTGTTGTACATCCTGGCATTTATGCTAGGCGGCCTAGGATTCGCCATAGGGCCGTTTCTTGTAGTCTACCTTGTCGCGCCGCGTAAGACGCGCAACACCGTACAAAAAACCACACAACTCATCGAATGCGGCATGGATCCCATAGGCGATGCCTGGATCAAGTTCGCCGCCGTATACTACCTCTATGCCCTGATGTTCGTGGCCTTCGCCGTGGACATTTTGTTCTTGTTTCCGGCGGCGCTGGTTTACAACAAGCCAGGCGTGATCGGCGGATTGCAAGGCTTTCTTGAAATTGTGCTTTTTGTGGGAATCTTGTCCCTCATCATCGTTTACGCCTGGAAAAAGGGAGTCTTCACGTGGGAACGAAAGAGCATCAAGAACCTTTAGTGCAGTTCGCAAAGCTCAGCCAGCTTCTCGATCTGTGCCGAGCGAACTCGCTATGGCCCATGACCTTCGGCTTGGCCTGCTGCGCCATCGAAATGATGGCCACGGGCGCGGCCCGGTTTGACTTGGCCCGGTTCGGGGCCGAAGTGTTTCGCCCCTCGCCCAGGCAGGCCGACGTGATGATCGTAGCCGGCACCATCAGCAAGAAGATGGCGCCGGCCGTGCAGATCCTCTACGACCAGATGCCCGAGCCCAAATGGGTCATTGCCATGGGCAACTGCGCTATCTCCGGCGGGCCGTTCGTTTTCGAGGGCCAGTACGGCATCGTGGAAGGAGCCGACAAGCTCTTTCCTGTGGACGTCTACATCCCCGGCTGTCCGCCTCGCCCCGAGGCGCTCATCGAGGGGATTCTCCTCTTGGAGGAAAAACTCACCGGAACCCGCCGGTGGCCCAGGGTGGAGGCCTAAACCATGAACATCGAAGCGGTGGAACAGGCCCTGGCCGACCAGAGCCCCGAAGCCCTGACCCGGTGCGAACCGTCCGCCAAGGGATACGCCCTGGACGTGCGGGTGAGCCCGAACAAACTTGTCGCGTGCGTGGCCCTGCTTGATAAGCTGGGCTTTTTCCTGGAAACCATAACCGGCGTGGACTGGTTCGGCGAAAACGTGGCCAAATGGCGTGAAGAAAAAGCCGCCGCGGCCAAAGCCGAAGCCGACAAGGCCGCCAAAGCCGCCGAAGCCGAAGGCAAACCCGCCCCCAAACCGGCCAAAGCCGCCAAGGATGACGCCACTCCCCCCGCCGATCTCCCCCCCGACGACATCGAAGTCGTCTACGACTTCAACCGCTACGATAGCCCGCTTCGCGTGGTCGTCCGCGCGCGCACTCCGCGTGATAAAGCCCGGGTGCCCACCATTTCCGAGATCTATCCTGTGGCCCATTGGCACGAACGCGAGACCCACGAATTCTTCGGGGTCAAGTTCGAGGGGCATCCCTATCTGGTGCCTCTGTTCTTGCCCGAGGACGCCGATTTTCATCCTCTGCGCAAGGATTTCAAGTCATGATTCGTCCCGCTCAAAGTTCAGACAAAGAAACCTTCGTCCTCAACCTGGGACCTCAGCATCCGTCCACGCACGGCGTGCTTCGGGTCAAGATGGTCATGGACGGGGAATATATCGTCATTGCGGAGCCCGTGCTCGGTTACATTCACCGCATGCACGAGAAAATGGCGGAAAATCGCACGTATGCCCAGTATCTGCCCAACATGGGGCGTTTGGACTACCTGCACGCCTTGGCCTACAACCACGGTTACGTCTGCACGGTTGAAAAGGCCCTCGGCCTCGAAGTGCCGGAACGCGCCGAATACATCCGTGTCATCACTACCGAACTCAACCGAATCACCAGCCACCTGCTTTGGTTCGGAGCCTTCGTCCTCGACCTGGGAGGCTTCTCCCCCCTGCTGTACGCCTTCGATGATCGCGAACAGGTCCTGGATCTGCTCGAATCGGTCACCGGTTCGCGCCTGACCTACTGCTACTTCCGCTTCGGCGGCGTCTACAACGACATCGACGAGGACTTCATCACCGGAACCCGGGCCTTCATCGAACGCATGCGCAAACGCATGCCGATGTACCATGACCTGGTGACCAAGAACATCATTCTGATGAAGCGACTGGTCGGCATAGGTTTCGTGGACGCCGAAATGTGCCGCAAGTACGGAGCCACCGGCCCTGTGGCCAGGGGCGCGGGCATTCCCTACGACGTGCGCCGCCACGAACCCTACTCGGTGTATCCGGAATTCGACTTCGATATTCCGACATACCCTGAGGGCGATTCCATGGCCCGCTACATGGTGCGTATGGACGAGATTCTCCAGAGCCTGCGCATCATCGAGCAGGCCCTGGCAAAGTTGCCGGACGGGCCGGTGGACCTTGGGTCCAAGGCGCCCAAGTCCATCAAGCCTCCCAAGGGAGACACGTATTGTGCGGTCGAGGCCGCGCGCGGAGCCTTCGGCGTGCGTTTGGTGAGCGATGGTTCGACCCAGCCCTACCGGCTCAAACTGCGTTCGCCGAGTTTGTCCAACTTCCTGGTCTTTGGCGAGGTGGCCGAGGGGATGCTGCTGCCCGACGCCATCGCCTTCATGGGCAGCCTGGACCTGGTCATTCCCGAGATAGACAGGTGAGGAGTTTCCGCCATGAGTAGCTGGTTCGAAGTGTTACGCCTGCTGGGATTTCTGGTGGGCATCATCGCCTTCGTGGCATTCAACGCCGCCTATCTGGTCTGGCTTGAACGCAAGGAGGCCGGTCACATCCAGCGCCGCATCGGTCCAAAGGAAGTCGGACCGTACGGCCTCTTGCAACCCGTGGCCGACGGCGTGAAGCTGATGGCCAAACAACTCATTATACCCGATGGGGCCGACAAACTGCTGTTCATGATGGCCCCGGTCCTCGTCATGACCCCCGCGCTCATGGTGTATGTGACCATCCCTTACACTGCGGTGCTCGTCCCGCGCAGCATGGACCTGGGGCTCCTGGCCATTTTCGCCTTTGGTTCGGTGAACGTGCTGGGACTTCTGCTCGGTGCGTGGGGTTCGCGCAACAAGTATGCTATCATCTCTTCGGCGCGTGTCGTGTCGCAAAACGTGGCCTACGAAATTCCCATGCTCGTGGTTGTGGTCACCCTGGTCATGGTCACGGGTACCATGAACCTGACCGACATGGTGGCCGCGCAGGACGGCGGATTCTGGAACTGGAACATCTTCCGTTTGTCCGCGAGCCCGCTCATGCCAGTGGCCTTTCTCATCTACTTCGTGTGCATGCTGGCTGAAACCAACCGCGCTCCCTTCGACATGACCGAAGCCGAGAGCGAATTGATCGCCGGCGCCTTCACCGAATATCCGGGCATGGGCTTCGGCGTGTTCTTCATGGGAGAATACTCCAACGTCCTCGCCGGTTCGAGCTTGGCCACGGTGCTTTTCCTCGGCGGGTGGAACTGCCCCTTCGGTCTGTTCCCCGGATTGCACTGGTTCCTTATCAAACTGTACTTGATCATCTTCACGGTTATCTGGATACGTTGGACCTTCCCGCGCACGACCTTCTACGGACTGCTGAACCTGTCGTGGAAGATTCTTATTCCCATTTCGTTCGCTAACCTGATTCTCACTAGCGCCCTGCTCAAGGTGTTTTAACCATGAAAGCCTACTTCAAAGAGATCATCGACGGCACCTGGAGCCTCTTCGTGGGCATGGCCATAACCTTGCGCTATTGCTTTCAACCTGTGGTTACGCTGCGTTACCCCTATGAATCGCTGACCATGACCCCTCGTTACCGTGGGCACATCGAGCTCGTGGGCGAGGAGCGCAAGGGCGGCGGACACAAGTGCATCTTTTGCGGCATGTGTCAGCGCAACTGTCCGTCCGGGTGCATCACCCTGGTCGGCGAGCGCAAGGAAGGCTCGAAGCGTAAAGAGCTGACCGGGTATCTGCTCGATTTCACCAAATGCAGCCTGTGCGGACAGTGTATTGAAAACTGTCCCACCAGCGCCATTGACTTCTCGAAAGAATACAACCTGGCCGGATTCTCCCGCGGAGATTTCCAGTACGACCTGCTCAAGCGTCTGGAGGCGAAACAGTCATGACCCCATCTTTGTTTTCGGCCGAGGGGCTGGCAGGCCTGGCTTTTCTGGGCTTTGTCGCGGCCACTCTCGGCGGCGCCGTTGTCGCCACCCAGGCCCGCCAACTGGTGCGTAGCGTCGCCGGTCTGGCCCTGTGCTTCGTGGGCGTGGCCGGGCTCTACTACTATCTCGGCAGCCCCTTCATAGCCATGATGCAACTGCTCATCTACGTAGGGGCCGTGTGCGTGACCATCGTGTTCGCGGTCATGCTGGCCGATCCCGACGAACCGCCGCGCTCGGTTTCCGGCGCCATTCGCCTGCTCGGTGCGGTGGCCTGCGCGGGAACCTACCTGGCCTTGGCCGCGCTGGCCCTTTCCACGGACTGGAAGCCCATCCCGGGTGATGGAAACGGCAGCGTGGAGCGTATCGGCCAGTCGCTGCTCACCACCAACGGCTTCAGTTTTGAACTCATCTCCCTGGTGCTCCTGGTGGCCATCATCGGCAGCCTTGTGCTGGCCAGGGAAGGGAGGAGCAAGTCATGAGCCTGCTTTCGCTGCCAAACGAACTCGGGGTCTACCTGCTCATCGGCGCGCTGCTGTTCGCCATGGGGCTTTGGGGCGTTGTCCGCAGAAGGACCTTCATCGGCATGCTCATCTCGGTGGAGCTCATCCTGAGCGGAGGTTCGCTCAACTTCATGGCCTTCAGCCGGTTTCTGGCTCCGGACCCCTCAACGGGGTACATCTTCACCCTGTTCGTCATGGCCATAGCTGCGGCGGAAACGGCTATCGCTCTTTCCATCATTATCGCCGTGTACCGCAACTACAAGTCGATAGACACCCAAGACCCCGCTCAACTCGGCGGGTAGGGCGACCAAGGACCTAGGCTCATGGAAAGTATTGAATCCGTCCGTCCTCTGCTGGCCGTGCTGACCGCCCTCGTCGGGGCGATCCTGGTGATGCTCAACGGCCGCAAACCGAACGTCAGGGAAACCTGGTCTTTCGTTGCCGCCCTGACCATGTTCGGCATCATCGCCTCGATGATCGGCATCGTGGCTCCCGCTCCCCTGGGCGAGGGCAAACTCATTACCTGCAAGGTGTTCACCATCCTGCCGGGGCTCGGCGTGTCCTTTCGCGTCGACGCTTTCAGCATGGTGTTCGCCATGGCCGCCTCGTTCCTCTGGATCATCGCGGTGTTTTATTCCGCAGGATACATGAGGGGCCTGCACGAACATGCTCAGACCCGTTTCAACGCCTGCTTCGCTCTGGCTTTGTTCGGCGCCATCGGCGTGGCGTTTTCCGACAACCTGCTCACCATGTATCTCTTTTACGAGATCGTGAGCATCTGCACCTACCCCTTGGTCGCCCACCATCAGGACGAGGAAGGCTACGAAGGCGGTAAGAAGTACATCGTCTACCTGACGACCACCGCCAAAGGCCTGGTGCTGCCGGCGATGATTCTCATCTACGTGCTGACGGGGTCTCTCGACTTCGCCCACGACATCCACAAGGGTGTCTTCTCGCCCGAGACCAACGCCGCGTTGGTGACCGTATTGTACATCTGCTGCCTGTTCGGCTTCGCCAAAAACGGTGTGATGCCGTTCCACAACTGGCTGCCGAGCGCCATGGTGGCTCCCACACCTGTCTCCGCGTTGCTGCACGCGGTGGCCGTTGTTAAGGTCGGCGTGTTCTGCACCACCCGCGTCATGCTCTACATCTTCGGTGTGGATACCATGAGCGCCCTCAACCTGGGGGTGCCGACCGCCTACTTCGTCTCGTTCACCATCCTCACGGCTTCAATCATCGCGCTGTCCAAGGACAACCTGAAAGCCCGGCTGGCCTACTCCACAGTGAGTCAGCTCTCCTACATCATCCTGGGCGTGGCCCTGCTCACCCCGGACGGCATCCAGGGCGGATTGGTGCACATAGCCAACCACGCCTTCTCCAAGATCACACTGTTCTTCTGCGCCGGCGCGATTTACGTGGCCACGCACAAGAAGTCCATCTCCGAGATGGGCGGACTCGGGCGCACCATGCCCTTCACCTTCGCGGCCTTCGCCGTGGCGTCGCTCAGCATGATCGGCGCTCCTCCGGTGGCAGGCTTCGTCACCAAGTGGAAGCTGCTCGTCGGGGCCATGGAGATGCCGGCCCATTCCATCGGCATCCTTGTCGTGCTCCTGGCCAGTACGCTTCTCAACGTGGCCTACTTCGCTCCGGTCACCTTCAAGGCCTTCTTCGGCAAGCGTCCGGAGGGCGAGGTCTATGAAGGCGTTCGCGAAGCGCCCATGGCCATGGTCGTTCCCATTCTGATTGCGGCCACCATTTCGGTGATCATCGGCATATGTCCTGATTTCTTCATGACCTTCGTCAAGGCGGTGACGGGATGATCGTTCGTTTTATCCAATTCCTGCGCGACCATTTACGGGTCGTGACCTGGCTCTGCCTGGCGGGGCTGGCGCTTCTGGTGATCTGGGACGCCCTCTTCGTGGACAAGGGCCACGCCCATACCTCCATTGAAACCATTCCCGGTTTCTGGGCCGTGTATGGCTTCGTGGCCTGCGTCTTAATCATTATCGTTTCCAAGTGGTTCGGCCACCTGGGCATCATGACCCGCGAGGACTACTATGATCGGTGATTTTTGGCTGCATCCCTCGCTCATACTGCTTCTGGGGGCCATAATCTTGCCCGTTGTCCCCAGGCAGTACAGGCGGTGGTATCTGGTGGCTGTGCCTGTCCTGGCCTTTCTCGACGTGCTCACCATGCAGGGCAACTACGGCGTCTACGGCGTGAGCAAATTCATGGACTGGTCCCTCACCTTCGGCAGGGTCGACAGACTGTCCATGGTGTTCGCCTACATCATGACGCTCATGTGCATCATCGGTACGGTCTACGGCCTGCATGTGGAGGACGACTACCAACACATGGCCGCCTGGACATACGTCTCGGGGTCGTTGGGTGTCATCTTCTGCGGCGACTACCTGGTGCTCTTTCTCTTCTGGGAGTTGATGGCCTTCTCGTCCGTGTTCCTGGTCTGGTTCCGCGGCCGCAAGGAGTCCCTCGCCTCGGGCTACCGGTACCTGCTGGTGCATACCTTCGGCGGGCTTCTGCTCCTGGCGGGGCTGGTGCTGCGCTACCAGGCCACCGGCGGAGACCTGTCCTTCGGCCCCATCGGCGTCGATGATCCGCACCTCTACACTTGGCTCATCATGGCCGGCTTCATCCTGAACGCCGCTGTTCCGCCCCTGCACGCCTGGCTGCCCGACGCCTACGGCGAAGCCACGGTGAGCGGCGCGGTGTTCATGTGCGCCTTCACCACCAAGACTGCGGTCTACGCCCTGGCCCGGGGATTCGCCGGCATGGAGATCCTGGTGCCCCTGGGCGTTATCATGGCGCTCTACGGCGTCGTGTACGCGGTGCTTGAAAACGACTGCAGACGGCTGCTTGCCTACCACATCATCAGCCAGGTCGGTTACATGGTGGCCGGCGTGGGTATCGGAACGGAACTGGCCATCAACGGCGCTTGCGCCCACGCCTTCGCTCACATCCTCTATAAGGGCTTGCTCTTCATGGGATGCGGAGCGGTGCTGCACATGACCGGCAAGAGCAAGTTCACCGAACTGGGCGGTCTGTGGTCGAAGATGCCGCGCACCTTCATCTTCACCCTCATAGGCGGTCTCTCGATATCCGCATTCCCCTTGTTTAGCGGTTTCGTGAGCAAGTCCATGATCGTGGCGGCGGGCTTCGAAGTCCACAACTACTGGGCGGGCTTCCTGCTCACCCTGGCTTCCGCCGGTACCTTCCTGCACACCGGTCTCAAGGTTCCGTACTTCATCTGGTTCGGCAAGAACAACTGCAGCCAGGAAACCTTGGAAAAGGCCGCCGATCCGCCGGCCAACATGCAGTGGGCCATGGCCGCTGCTTCGTTCCTGTGCATCTTCATCGGTTGTTACACCCCGTACCTCTATGACATGCTGCCCTTCCAGCAGGCTGCCATGGACTATCATCCCTACACGGCCAGCCACGTCACCGAAACGCTGCAGATTCTGGGCTTCACCGCTCTGGGCTTCTTCCTGCTCATCAAGAAGCTGACCCCCGAAGCCAAGATCAGCATCGATCTGGACTGGTTCTACCGCATGGGCGGTCGGGCTTTCCTCTGGTTCGCCAAGAAGCCCGTTCAGGAAGCCGACGACGTTGTGAGCGAAGTGTACCGCACCGGCGGTCTTCAGCCCCTCATGCGCACGGCCCGGTTCTGGTCCTGGTTCGATTGGAACGGCATCGACACGGTGGTGGACGGAATCGCCCGCTCGGTTCGCTCTGGAGGCGGCGTCGTGCGCCATCTGCAGAGTCCGCGCCTGCAGACCAACATCGTCTATGCCTCGTGCGTCGTGGCCCTGGCCCTGATGATTCTTGTCTTTGTGTGAGCCAGGCCATGCTGCCTGACCGAAAAGACCTGGCGGCGACCGTCTTTCACCTTCGCCCATCCCAGGGAGGAACGTGTCCATGGATTTCCTGATAATGAACCATCTGGGGCTGCCCATCCTGAGCATCCTGATCTTCTTGCCCCTGGTCGGCGCCCTGGTGCTCCTGGCCTTGCGCGGCGATGAAGCGGTGAGGCTCTGGACCTTGGTGATCACCCTGGTCAATGCGGCCATTTCCCTGCCGCTCTACTGGATGTTCGATCCCACGACACCGCGCTACCAATTCGGCGAGCACGCTTCGTGGATCCCCGCGCTCAACATTCATTACACCCTCGGGTTGGACGGCATTTCGCTCCTGCTCGTGCTGATGACCACGCTCATCATGCCGCTTTGCGTGCTGGGATCGTGGAAATACATCGCGACCCGGGTCAAAGAGTTCATGTTCTGCCTGCTGGTCATGGAAACCTCCATGCTCGGCGTGTTCGCGGCGCTGGACTTCGTGCTCTTCTACGTCATGTGGGAAGCCATGCTCATCCCCATGTACCTCATCATCGCGGTCTGGGGCGGACCGCGCAAGGTGTACGCTTCCGTGAAGTTCTTCCTGTACACCTTGGCCGGCTCGGTGCTCCTTCTGGTCGCCATCATCGCCCTGTACCTCTCCCAGGGCACCTTCAGCATTCCGGCGCTCATGGGGCAGAGTTACTCGTCCGACTTCCAGTTGCTCGTGTTCGGGGCGTTCTTCCTGGCCTTCGCCATCAAGGTGCCCATGTTCCCGTTTCACACCTGGCTGCCGGCCGCCCACGTCGAAGCGCCCACCGCGGGCAGCGTCATCCTGGCTTCGGTTCTGCTGAAAATGGGCACTTACGGCTTCCTGCGCTTTTGCCTGCCCATCACGCCCCAGGCCACGGTTGACGTTTTGCCCTTCGTACAGTGGCTGAGCATCGCCGGTATCATCTACGGCGGTTTCACGGCCCTGGCCCAGCAGGACATGAAAAAGCTCATCGCCTACTCCAGCGTGGGCCACATGGGCTTCGTCACCCTGGGCATCTTCGTGCTCAACCAGCGCGGCATCGAAGGCGCCATCCTGCAGATGATCAACCACGGTATCACCACCGGCGCGTTGTTCTTCTGCGTGGGCATGATCTACGAGCGCACCCATAGCCGCGATCTGGCCACCGCCGCAGGTATCGGACGCTTCATGCCCATCTATGTGACCTTCTTGACCTTCTTCTCACTGTCTTCCCTGGCTTTCCCCGGCACCAACAGCTTCGTCGGCGAGTTTCTCATCCTGGCCGGCAGCTTCATGGACAACAAGATCCTGTCCGCCTGCGCCATTCCCGGCGCGGTGCTGGCCGCGGCCTATATGTTGCGCTTGTTGCAGCGGGTGATCTGGGGCGGAACCAACAACCCCGACCACACCGGGCTCATGGACCTGAGCCTGCGTGAAGTGGTCGTGCTTGCTCCCTTGCTGCTCTTCGTTTTCTGGATCGGACTTGGCGCGTCGCCGTTTACCGAAGTGATGCACGCAAGTGTTGGCCATCTGGTCAATCAGACGACCGTGGCGGCCAAGGCGGGAGGCCTCTCCCTGGCTGGGATCGCGCCCTGGTAGGCCCCTGCGGGCGACACCTTTGAACCTTACGCAAAGGCCATACTCATGAAGCTTGTGTTGTTTGCCCCGGAACTTGTGCTCTTATTGGGAGGGCTGGCGTTGTTCCTGGCGAGCGCGGTCAAAGGCTCCGCGCGTTATGCCAAGAATCTGGCCCTTGGCGTCTCCCTGGTCACCCTTGTGGTGAGTTGCCTCTGCCTGACCCAACAGGGAACGCTTTTCTATGACGCTTACAAGGTCGATCTCTTCTCGCAATTGGCCAAACTGGTCATCGCGGCCGGTTTTGCCGCGGTCATGTTCTTTGGCGGCGAGCTCAAGGATATCGCCGAAGACATTCATCCGGAATACTTCGTGTTCCTGACCACGAGCGTTCTGGGCCTGGTCATGCTGGTTTCCAGCGCCGACCTGCTCAGCATGTTCATCGCTTTGGAGCTCTCGTCCTACTCGCTCTATCTGCTCGTGCCCATGCGCAACGACCGCGACGGGTTGCGCATTCAGATGGAAGCCGCGATCAAGTACATCCTCTTCGGCGCGGTGGCCACCGGGGTCATGCTCTTCGGCATGAGCTACCTCTTCGGCTTGACCGGAACCACGTACTTTACGGCTCTTGTGCCGGCGGTGCGCAACCTGTCCGGCAACCCGGCCGTCACGGTGGGATTGATCATGCTGCTGGCCGGCTTCTTCTTCAAGTTGGCCGCCTTCCCCATGCACTTCTGGGCGCCTGACGTCTACCAGGGATCGGCCAACGAGACCTCGGCTTTCGTTTCAAGCGTGCCCAAGGTCGCAGCCGTGGTCCTGCTCGTGCGCGTGGCCGTTCTGGCCTCGCCGCAGGATGAGGCGATCATCTGGGTCTTCGCCACGTTGGCCGCGTGCTCCATGCTGTACGGCAATTTGGTGGCCCTGGTGCAGACCGACGTCAAGCGCATGCTCGGTTTTTCGGGCATCGCCCACGCCGGCTACGTGCTGTTGGGTCTGGTGACTTTGGGCGCCGCCGGGTACGCCGCCGCGCTCTACTACATTACCGGTTATCTGTTCATGAACGTAGCCGCCTTCCTGGTGATCTGCGCGGTGTCCAAGAGCGGTGAAAATCTGACCGTGAGCGACCTGGGCGGCCTGTACAAGCGCTCGCCGCTTCTGGCCTTCACCCTGGGCGTGAGCATGTTCGCCCTGGCCGGTATGCCGCCTTTCGTCGGCTTTATGGGCAAGTTCTTCCTGCTCACCGGCGCGTACAAGGCCGGCCATGTCCTGCTGGTGATCTTCGCGGCCATCAACACCGCCATCTCCATCTACTACTATCTGAGCGTGGTGCGTTCGGCCTATTCCGACGCTCCCCAGGCCGACGAAGCCCTCACCGTGGACAAGACCACCCGTTTTGCCGCCGTGGTCCTGGTGCTGGTCACTCTGGCCTTGGGTCTGCTGCCCAACAGCATTATTGATCTGGCCGCCAACGCGGTGCGCACGCTTTTGTAACCGTTCCTCCCTCCCTTGGATTACAAGCCGCTCGGGACACGCTCCCGGGCGGCTTTTTTGTTTGCCCGTTTTGAACCCTTCGCAACCCGAGCGGTTCGTTGGACGTCCTGGGCAAAAGAAAGCCGGGACCTGTTGACCAGATCCCGGCGTGGAAGGGAGAACAGGGGGCGCCTGGGTCAGCGCGCGAGGGCCTTGGCCAAGATTTCGGCCATGTGTCGAACCTCGATGTGCATGTTGGCGTTCACGGCGCCGCCGCGAATCTGCATGACGCAGCCCGGACAGTCGGTGACCAGGGTCGCGGCTCCGGTCGCTTGGGCGGCGGCGAGCTTCTTGGCCAGAAGTTCCCTGGAGATCTCGGGGAACTTCATCGAGTAGGTTCCGCCGAATCCGCAGCAGACTTCTTCCTCGTCGTTTGGCCTGTAGTCGTATCCGGCAATGCGCATGAGGTCGCGCGGGGCCTCATGGACGCCCATGCCTCTGCAGAGGTGACAGGGGGCGTGGTAGCAAACGCTCTGGCCGTTGGGAGTGAACGCCTCGGGTTGCACACCCAATCGATCGCGCACCAGGGAACTGAAATCGATCACCTTGTCGGCAAAGCGGCGAACCCGCATGGCCTGGTCCGGCATATCGGACAAAAGCTTGGGGTAGCCGTGCTTGAGGTGCGCGGCGCAGGAGGCGCACAGGCAGACAATCGCGTCGGCGTCGCAATTTTCGAAAGCTTTGATGTTTTGTAGAGCGACTTGGCGCGAGGAGTCGTTCTCGCCCATCATCTGCACGGGCAGACCGCAACAGGATTGCCCCATAGGGAATTCCAGTTGAACGCCCAGGCGGTTCAGAACCTGGACGGCGGCTTCCATTTGTTCGGGATAGATGAAGTCTTGCACGCAGCCGGCGAACAGGGCCACCTTGAGCTTCGGATTGGCCACGGGCTTGCGCAGGCTCGGCCAGCGGTCGCGGAAGGCCTTGTCCGCCACGGCCGGCACGGCGCGAAAGGCCTGATCCTTGAAAAACATCATGGGCAAATGGCGCAGGTAGGGTGCACCACCGGTCATGGGTTTTTGGGCGAAACGGGCCGCCTTGAGCAGGCCGTGGAAGAATTTGCGATTTTTGAGCACCATGCCCAACAAGGCGCTGGGCAGGGGATGGCCGTCCTCGTCCTGGATGCGGGAGTGGATGATCTTGATGACGCGGGGCAGGTCGATGCCGGCGGCGCAGACCGCCTTGCAGGCCTCGCAGTTGATGCAGTTCTGGATGAGGGCCTTGGCTTTTTCCTTGCCGTGGAAAAAGTAGGTCAAAATGAGCCCGATGGCTCCGATGTAGACATAGCCGTACTTGTGGCCGCCCACCAACCGGTAGACCGGGCAGACGTTGGCGCAGGCTCCGCACCGCACGCACCGGAGCACCTGGGCGATGTCCTTGTCCCGGGACATGGCCAGGCGGCCATTGTCGAGAAAGACCACATGCATGATCTTTTTGCCGTCCGCGGCGTTTTGCGCTTCGCATGCGCCGGAGATCCAGGTCACGTAGCTGGTGATGATCTGGCCGGTGGCGTTGCGCGGGGTGACGCGCAGCACCTTGAGGGCGTCGTCCAGGGTGGCGCACAGTTTTTCCAGCCCGGCCAGGGCCACATGGACGCGGGGCAGGGTGGTCACCAGTCGGGCGTTGCCTTCGTTGGTGAAGGTGGCGATGGTTCCGGTTGCGGCAATGGCCACGTTGGCCCCGGTGATGCCCATGTCAGCTTCGATGTATCGGGGGCGAAGCTCGCGTCGCGCCACCTTGACCAGCTTGGCGATGTCTTCGTCTTGGTGTTTTTGGGTCACTTCGGTGAAGAGATCGGCCACCTGGTAGCGCGAGAGGTGGATGGCCGGCAGCACCATGTGGCTGGGCCCTTCGTGACGCAGCTGGATGATCCATTCGGCCAGGTCGGTTTCGGTCACCTCCATGCCGGCGGCGATCAGGTCGTGGTTGAGGTGGGTTTCCTCGGTGGTCATGGACTTGGACTTCACCACCTTCTTGACCCCGTTCTCCTTGGCGATGGCCGTGATGATGGCGTTGGCCTCGGCCGCGTCGGCCGCAAGGTGCACGTGCACGCCGGCGCGTTCGGCGTTGGCCTTGAATTCGTCGTAGAGCTCCATCAGGTGGGGCATGGCGGCGTCCTTGGTGGCGGCCACCTCGGCGATGCAGGCTTGCGCGTCGAGACCTTCGTAGGCTTTTACCCGCGCGCCCCGGTAGGCCACGGCGAATTTGTCCAGGGCTTCGCGCTGAAATTCGTTGCCCAAGGCTTCGCGCAGTTCCGCGCGGTATGCGTTCACGGTCTTGGATTCGATCATGAGTTCAATCCTCCAGCAAAACGATGTGGGCTTCCAGGGGGCCATGAACGCCGATGGTGAGTACCCGTTCGATGTCGGCCGTTCGACTCGGGCCCGTGATGAAGGCCAGGTTGCAGGGAGGGTTTTTCATGCGCGCGGTCATTTCCCCCGAGATGTCTTCGCCCCTGGGGACGATTCGGGAGACGGGCAGGAGAATCACCACGGTCTCGCAGACGCTGGTGGCCAGGCGAACCTCTTCGCTCGAAGACTCCACCACGCAGGTGCCTGTTTCGGCGATGCCCCATAGGGCGCGGCACAGGCCCACGTCGATGCCGGCCAGGCGGTGACGCATGCCGGAAGCGATGCAGGCCATGCCTTTTTCGTCGCAAAGCCTGCTGAGTTCGGCCAGCTCTTCCGAAGAAAATTCGGGCGCGGCCAGCACTTTTTGTTGCTTCTGGTCGCAAAGTGCCTGCCCGGAATCGGAAAGAGGCAACTCGCACCCGGAAACCATGAGCTGGCAGGCCTCCTTGCGTTCGCAAACGTCCACCGCGTAGGCCAAGGCCTTGGCAGGAGTGGAAACGCTCGCGGTTATGGAAGAAAGCACCTGGGCTTTCTGGAGAAACTGTTCCTTCAAACCTGGGTTGTTCATGCGGGCCCTCCTGAAGTCGGGATTCTCGCGGCCAAGGGCGAGCGGTTCGCCCCTGGTGTCGTTTTGTGGACCTTCTGTACGAGAAAGCACGCCGGACCCGACCATGCAAGACAAATCGCGCGGCGAGATCAAGGCGTTCACGGCGGGGGTTCCCGGGGTCCGATTGGTCTTGCGACGTGGCCGGGGGGCTTTTCGCCCCCCGAACCGAGCGCAAGGGCTAGGGCAACATCCATTCGAACCAGTAGGCCTGGGCCAGGGTGAGCAGGCAGACGAATCCGCACATGCCCACGGAGTGCCACAGGGTGAAGCGGAAGATGTCGCCGTCCTTGCCGACCAGACCCGTGGCGGCCGTGGCCACGGCGATGGACTGGGGCGAGATCATCTTGCCCGCGCCGCCGCCCGAGGTGTTGGCGGCCACACACAGGGCCGGGTCCACGCCGATGGCCTGGGCCGTGGTCTGTTGCAGGGGACCGAACAGGGCGTTGGACGAGGTGTCGGACCCGGTGAGAAACACGCCCAGCCAACCCAGGATGGGGGCGAAGAAGGGAAAGAACACGCCCGTGCGGGACAAGGCCAACCCCATGGTGGAGCTGAGTCCCGAATAGTTCATGATCTGGGCCAGTCCCAGGATGCAGGCGATGGTCATGATGGGCACGCGCAACTGGTTGACGGTGCGTCCCAGGCAGGCGAACGCGCGGGAGTAGGTGTAGCCCGGCATGACCGGCACGGAGATCAGACCCGCGAGCAGGATGGCCGTTCCGGCGGCGGACAGGACGTTCAGCTTGAATATGGCCGCGTAGGGGGCGGGGGTGGCGGACACGGGGGCCATGCGGATGACCTCGTTGTGCAGTCCGGGCCAGGCGAAGCCCTTCTGGGCCAGGATGCCCACGAGGGCGTCGAGTTCCTTCTTCACCGGCGCCATGCCCCACAGGAGCACGAGACCGGCCAGGATGATCCAGGGCATCCAGGCGCGCAGGACTTGGCCGGCGGTGTAGTCGTGGGCGGTCTTTCCGCTGGAGGCGGGCTCGTCGGGAAAGTGCCAGACCGCCTTGGGCTTCCACACGCGCAGGAAGAGTCCCAGACCGATGATGGTGGTCAGGGCCGAGGCGATGTCGGGCAGGTAGGGACCGTGGAAGTTGGAGAGCAAAAATTGCGGTCCCGCGAAGCACGCGCCGGCCACGAGCAGGGCGGGCAGCACTTCCAGGGTGCGCTTGAGGCCGCACATGGTGACCGACAGCCAGATGGGCACGAGCATGGAGAGAAATGGCAGTTGGCGGCCGACCATGGCGGAAATCTGAAGTTCGCCGAGGCCCGTGACCTGGGCGGCCACGGTGATCGGAATGCCGATGGCGCCGAAGGCCACGGGGGCGGTGTTGGCGATCAGGCAGATGCCGGCGGCGTAGATGGGGTTGAAGCCCAGACCCACCAGCATGGCGGCGCAGATGGCCACCGGGGTGCCGAACCCGGCCGTGCCCTCGATGAACGAACCGAAGGCGAAGGCGATGAACAGGGCCTGGAGTCGCCGGTCGTCGGTGATGGAGGCCAGCGAGCTCTTGATGATTTCGAATTCGCCGGATTCCACGGTCATGTTGTAGACCCAGATGGCCGTGACCACGATCCACACGATGGGAAAGATGCCGTAAAGGCCGCCGTAGAGCAGGGTGCTCACGGCCGCGCCCGCAGGCATTCCCCAGACGCCCACGGCCAGTACGGTGGCCGCAACGGTGGCGGCCAGGGCGGCCGCCCAGCCCTTGGCCCGTTTTACGGCCAGCAGGTAGAAGAGCACGTAGAGCGGCAGGCCGGCGGTCAGGGCCGACGCCACGACGTTGTTGCCCACGGGGGAGTAGACTTGTTCCCAGGCCATTCGAACCTCCGGATTGGCTTAGCGCCCGAGCGATTGGGCGTAGAGTTCCACGGGATGCTTGACCGCGACGCGGTCGCCCGCGTGCGAAAGCATGTCGGTGATCTGCATCATGCAGGCGGGACAGCCGGTAGCCACCACTTCCGCGCCGGCCGCGACGATGTTGTCGCGCTTTTTCCGCCCGATCTTCTTCGATTCCTCATAGTGTTGCAGGTTGAAGGAGCCGCCGCAGCCGCAGCACACATCCGCTCCGGCCATCTCCACCACCCTGAGATCCGGGTTGGCCCCCACGAGGGCGCGCACCTGGCCGGACACGCCCAGGGACTTCTTGAGATGGCAGGGATCGTGAATGGTCACGGTTCTCGCGTCGGGAGACGCGTGGGCCGGTGCGACGCCCAGCACGTCCACCAGGAAGGCGTTGATATCCAGGGCCTTGGCCTTGAGCATGTCGATCCGGGCCCGTTCTTCGTCGGTGAAGCCCGAGTTCATAAGCGGCCAGATGTGGTGAAAGGCCTCCGTGCATGTACCGCAGGGGGTGACCAGGTAATCGAAATCGCCCTTGCCGAAGTGCTTGAGGTTGGTCCGCACCAGGGTTTCGAAGCTCGCCATGTCTCCGGAGGCCAGGGACGGCACGCCGCAGCAGGCCTGGCCCACGGGCATGAAGACGCCCACGCCGTGGTGCTTGAGAACCTTGAGTACGGCGTGTCCTATGGAGGGAAACATCTTGTCCGTCATGCAGCCGTAGAAGAAGGCCACCCTGAGCCCTCCCTCCCCGGCCGGCATGTTCACATCGCCCCTGTCGCGAAAGGCGGTCCGGGCCAGGGCCGGAAAATGCCGATCGCCCAGGATCGGAGCCATCAGCCTGGAGCAGGAGGTCCCCAGGACCTCGCTCGCCGGGTTGGTGAAGAATCCCTGGAACCTGGCTCCCAGGCGCAGAAGGCCGTTGAACAGGGCCGGCCTGGCCAACATGCCGTGGAAGATGGCCTTCTTGATCGGAGACAGGCCCAGGTAAGCCGTGACGATAGACCGGGCCTTGAGGAAAATGTCCAGCACCTTCACGCCCGATGGACAGGCCGCGGCGCACGACCCGCACAGCAGGCAGTTGTCCAGGCGTTCCTTTACGCCCTTGGCGTCCCGGGTCATCTTGTGGCCGAGAAATTCGAGCAGGGCGATCTTGCCCCGGGCCACGTCGGCTTCGCGCCCGGTTTCGGCGTAGAGCGGACATACGGACTGGCACATGCCGCAACGCATGCAGTTGACCAGTTGGTCGTCGAGTTCTTCCAGTTGCCGGATCATGGTGTTCAAATCGGCCATGGCTAGTCTCCCAGGATCTTGCCGGGGTTGAGCAGATTCTTGGGGTCGTTGGCCAGCTTGAGACGCCTGGAAAACAGTACCGAAGCCTTGTTGGTTTCCTTTTCCAGATACTTGGACTTGGCCAACCCGATGCCATGTTCGCCCGAAAGGGTTCCGTCCAGGGCCAGGGCCGCGTCGAAGATGTCGTTTACGGCCAATTCCACCCGGTGGAACTCCTCCTTGTCGCGGCGGTCGCAGAGAATGGTGGGATGCAGGTTGCCGTCTCCGGCGTGGCCGAAGGTGCCGATGGTCAGGCGGTAGCGCTTGGCGATTTCGTCCAGGGCCTTCATCATGGCCGGAATCTTGGAGCGCGGCACCGTGGCGTCCTCAAGCACCGTGGTGGGGCGCAGCCTGGCCAAGGCCGACAGGGCGGCGCGCCGCGCCTCCCAGACCCGAGTGCGTTCGGCGGCGTCCTTGGCCACTTGCAGGCTCTTGCAGCCGTTGTGCTTGCAGATGTCGGCCACCTTGGCCGCTTCGTCCTCAACCTGGGCCGGGTGGCCGTCCACCTCGATGAGCAGCAGGGCCTTGGCCTCCACGGGCAGCCCGACCCGGGCGAAGTCCTCCACCGCGCGGATGGTGAAGTTGTCCATGATTTCCAGGGTGCAGGGGATGACCTTGCCCGCGATGATGGCCGACACGGTGCGCGAGGCGTCCATGATGTCGTCGAAAACGGCCATCATGGCCTTGGAGGCCTCGGGCGGCGGGATGAGCTTGAAGGTTACGCTGGACATGACGCCGAGCGTGCCTTCGGAGCCCACCATGAGCTGGGCTATGTTCATGCCCGTGACACACTTCACCGTGCGCGAGCCCGAACGGATGAAATCGCCTTGGGCCGAGAAGAAATCCACGCCCATGACGTAATCCTTGGTGACGCCGTACTTGAGGCCGCGCAGACCGCCGGCGTTTTCGGCCACGTTGCCGCCCAGGGTCGAAGCCGCCTGGCTGCCCGGGTCGGGCGGGTAGAAAAGGCCCCTGGCCGCCACTTCGGCCGCGAACTTTGCGGTGATCACGCCGCATTGGGCCACGGCGTAAAGGTCTTCGGTGTTGATTTCGAGAATCTTGTTGAGCGCGTTGGTAAGAACGACCACCCCCCCCTTGGCCGGGATGGTCCCTCCCGAAAGGTTGGTGCCGGCCCCGCGCACGGTGATGGGCAGGCCGGCGTCGTAGGTGAGCTTAACCGCCTGGCCCAGGGCTGCGGCGGTTTCGGGCCGGATCACCAGGCCGGGCAGGGAGGGTTCCAGAACGGCGGCGTCGTAGGAGTAGGCGTGCATGTCCGCCTCGGCGTCCATGACGTTGTGCGCGCCAACGATCTTGGCGAAGGACTGCTTGAGTGCTTTCAGGGCCATGGCGTTCTCCAGGTGTCTGGTCGGTTTCGGGATTGGGAGTCGTTTCGTATATACCAACAATCGTGCCATGGAATGGTCATGGCGAGAAGTACCGTCATCATAGTATGTTACGTGTGTTTTCAGTCTTTGTGAACCTGGCGGGACAAAAAAGCGGACAGGGGCGCAATGCCAGAGAAGTTTTGTGATTCAGGGGTGTTACAAGAAAATGACGTTTCTGGGCGGCTGTCCGTTTTTTCGGACGGCCCTGTGCTGTCCGGGAATTCGGACCCCTTGGGATGGGCGGCACGGATTTTTTCGAAAAATCGGACGCGAGAAAGGGGAGGCGAGCGGGCGGGAAAAACGAACAGGGCGCGCGGTTGTGGAACCGCGCGCCCTATTTTGGCGAAGTGCGTTCGGGCGTATGCGCCCGACGGGCCTACAGGCTTTTCAGGCCCAGGCGCTTGACCACGTTTTCGGCCGCGCGCACCGTGTAGGCTTCGGGGGAGAGTTCGGCCTTTTCCTGGGCGGTGATGACCAGTTCCGGGGCGTTCATGAGTTCCTTTTTCGGGGTGATGCCGTATTCCGGGGGAAAGGCGTTTTCGAAATACATCTGCTGGAAGCCCGAGAACTTGAGCGCGTGGGCCGTGGCGTCGAGGATGGCCAGTTCCTGGGGCTCGATGAGTCCCATTTCCTTGGCGCGAATGAGTCCGGCCAGGCATTCTCCGCCTTGGGTGCAACTGATGTGGCCGTGGCGGTTGGCCAGGAGCATGCTTTCGATAATGGCTTGCTCCTCCACCTGGATGACCTGGAAGGAGCCCGGTCCGCCGATTTTTTCGTACTGTTCGACGTAGTGCTTGACCCGGGGAAAAGAAACCGGGTTGCCGATCATGGCCGCCTGGGCCACGCTCGGGGTCACGGTCACGGGTTCGTAATGGCGTTTCTTGGCGTCGGCCTGGCTGTAGAAGCGGTACACCGGATCGGCGTGGGCCGACTGCACGCCGAAGATGCGCGGCAGGGAGGGGATGACGCCAAGGCGTTGCAGTTTCAGGAAGCCGCTCATCACGGCGGTGATGTTGCCGGCGTTGCCGATGGGCACGAAAACGGCCTTGCGGTAGGTGTCCCAGTCGAAATACTGGGCCACTTCGAAGGCGTAGGACTCCTGGCCGAGAATGCGCCAGGCGTTTTTCGAGTTGAGCAACGCCACCCGGTAGTTGTCGGCCAAGTGCTCCACGACCTTCATGCAGTCGTCGAAGACGCCGGGCACTTCGAGCACCATCGCGCCGCTGCCCAGGGGTTGGGCCAACTGCTGCGGGGTGACCTTGCCCTGGGGCAGGATGACCACCGTGGTGATGGGGTCGCCCACGTAGGCCCCGTACAGGGCCGCCGAGGCCGAAGTGTCGCCGGTGGAGGCGCACACGGTGAGCACGTTGTCCCAGCCGTTTTCCCGCACCAGGGACTTCAGGTAGCTGAAGGCGCAGGCCATGCCCCGGTCCTTGAACGAGCCGGACGGGTTTTGTCCGTCGTTCTTGAAGGCCATGGGCGTGCCCAGGTATTTTTCCAGAGCCGGGCTCGCGGATACGATGGGGGTATTGCCCTCCCCCAGGTGGACGATATCCCGCTCTTCGAGGATGGGGGCCATGAGCTCGTAGAAGCGGAAGATGCCGCGCAGGGCCGTGGTCTTGCTGGCCGCGCGCTTGTCGAACAGAGTCTTGTAGTAGACGGGCGGGTTTTCGGCCAGGGCCTCGAAGGCCGTGTCCTCAAGCAGGAACACCCCGCCGCACTTGGGACAGGTGTAATGCAGCTTGTCCACGCCGAAACGTGAGTTGCAGCCCAGACAAAAATACTCCATGCGCCCGCGCATGGTGGGAAAGTCGTTCATCGTAAATCCTTACGGACGCCGCGTTAGCAGGGCGAGTTCGGAAGCGGAGTGTTGCCCGGGCCGAGCAGTACCAGCCTGGGGGTATGGGTGGCGATCTCCTCCGGCGCAAGTTGCAGGTAGGAGGCGATGATGACGAGATCGCCCTTGGAGCCCTTCAGGGCCGCCGCGCCGTTGAGGCATATCTCGCCCGGCTTGCCCGCGATGGCATACGTTGTCAGCCGTTCGCCGTTGGTGACGTTGTAGACGTCAACCTGTTCAAAAGGCAGAATGCCCGCGCGCTCCAACAGCGAGGTGTCTATGGAAATGGACCCCTCGTAGTCGACGCGGGCTTCGGTGATGGTGGCTCTGTGGATCTTGGCCGAAAGAAAACAGCGGTATGGCATGGTGATCTCCGCCCTGTCGGGCTCGTGTTTTCGGGGCCCGGCCCCACGCCGTCGATTCGACGAGTCGTCTCGCCGATGTCACGTGGCCTCCCGTATCGTAAACCGTTACGCCAGGCAACCGGCCTGGCGGCCTCGGAAGCAAAAACCTTCTCTCTTTGAGAATAGGAATCCAAACGGCCCTCGCCAAGAGGGCGCGTTGCCCGTGGGGTGGTTTTTCCGATTCCTTTTCATTTCCCAAGGTCGGGCCATTTGTCCGCGATGGCCTTGCCGATCACTTCGTAGCCGAGCGTGGTGCAATGGGTGTCGGCGGGCTGATAGAGCAGACAGCGCTGGGGATTGTCGCGCATCGCGTCGGTCAGGTCCAGTACGTCGAAACCGAAACTTTCGAAGGTCTCCCGGGCGATCTGGCGTTCTCGCTCCATGGCTTCCTGGATTTTCGGGGTGTCCTGGGCCAGGCGGCTGTCCCGGGGAATCGCGTTCCAGTCGATGTCATCAAAGATCACCTGGATGTTGGCCGGAACGAGCACCACGTGGATGCGCAGGCCGGATCCCGCTAGTTCCTTGATCTGACGCACGAGATCCCGCGCCGCCGGCAAGGGGCCGGAAAGGATCTTGGGGTCGAGCAGGGCCATGTATCCGGGGTTCCATGCGAAAGGCAGCATGCCCGGCGTTTGGCATTTCATGGGGATGGGCGCGTAGATTCCGTGGGGAACCACCGGAGCGGCGTAGGCTTGGCTGTTGAAGGCGAAGTCCAGGCCTTTTCGCAGGGGGCCCAGTTGCAAAAGCCAGAGCGGGGCGCGGTCCGTATGCAGGACGCGCAATTGGTTTTGCAGGACGTCGGCCGTGAAGTCGTTGCCTATGTAGCTCATGAGCACCACATCGTGGCCGGTGAAGCGCTGGTCCGGGGGCAGGTCCCGGGTGAGCATCTTGAGAATGGCCAGATACTGGGTCAGGCCGTAGCCGCCGTTGCTGCCGTTGTAGGTGGAGGTCCCGGTGAGGCGGCAATAGATGGCGGCCGGGGCATGCTTGGAACCGGCCGAAGCCCCGACGCAAAACGAATCGCCCACGAAAAGCACCTTGGCGTCGTGGGGACTGCGGGCGTTGGGGAATCCGAGGAAGTCGCTGTCGTATTCGTCGATGGTCCCTTCGAGGGTCACGCCGTACAGGGCGTAGTTGTCCATCAAATATTTTGTGCTGCGCGGTTCGTTGGGGGCATACACGCTGTGATGCAGCCACGCGCGATAGAGCGGGTTGCTGGTGGGGCTGAACACGCCCACGGAAAAGAGTTCGTCCCGTTTGAAATCGTTCATGGATTTGAGCAGGGACCAGGGCGTATAGAATATGGCGGCGCTTAAGGCCACCAAGGACGCATAGAGCGCCAGGATGAAAAGGGCGAGTTGAACCAGGCGGTTGCGCCGGGGTTTCCCCCCGACTGTCGTGGATGTCGGACCGTGTGCCATGAGTGCCTCTCGCGCGAGATCGTCTGGCCTGATCCACGCGGGCGGCGCCAAGTCCGGCCGGGGGGTGGGGCGCCGCGCATGTCGCAGGGTTGTGTGAAGCCGTCATCGGCGCGAGCGGCGTGATGGCCGCGCCCGAACGGACGAGCTTTCGGCGCTAGTACACGTTCTCTCCCCCCGGGGCAATCCGCCCTCCGGGGGAAGCGCAGGAAAAAGAACGCGTTGGAGACGGGAGGGCCGGCCCCGTCCGTTGGCTCTGTCCGTTGCCGTCCGGTGATTTTTTCTGTCGCGGCCGTCTACCGGAAGGAGTCGCGGTACAAAACGTCCAGGGCGGCGAACATGCGTTTGCGCGTCTCTTCGAACTGGGCGAGCATGCGGTCGGCTTCGGCCTTTTTGCCTTGCTGGACCAGCGCGACGATCTGGCGAACCAGGGTGTGCACCTGTTCGTGGTGGCGGCCCACTTCGGCGAAGGCCGGACGATCACCCAACTGCTTGGAGCCTTCGGAATCGAACCACTGACCGAAATCGCACTGGTGATGGTCCGCCACTTCTTCGGGCTTGAGGGTGACGAAGCCGCCCAGCAGTCCTTGCAGTCTGGCCACCCAGGCCAGGTGGCGGGTCTTGATGCGGCCCACGTCGAAGCCGGGGGAGCCCAGATTGAAGATGCCCACCTCGCGCTCCAACTGCACGGCCAGCTCCCCGACCTCCTTGGCGCTGGACTTGACCTGGAGCGCCGTGGCCGAAATGGCCGAAATGTTGGTCTCCACCGAGGCGATGGCCTGCCCGATGACCTGGGCTTCCTTGGCGCTTTGCCCCACCTGGGTCCGCACTTCGCCCAGCTCGTTGGACATTTCGGACACGCCCCGGGCCACCTCGCGCGAGGCCTCGGACTGCTGGGACACGGCCTCGGCGGCCGTATCCACCAGGGAGCTCACTTCGTCCAGGGCCGAGTCCACCTGGCCCATCTTGATGGTCACTTCCTGGCTGGCGCTTTCCATGCCCCGGATATCCTCGATCTGGGCGTTGGCCATTTCCGTGCTGCGGGTGATGGCCTCCACGGCCTGGTCGGTGGTGAGGATGTTTTGCCGGGTCATCTCCTGGATGCTGGTCACGGCCTGGTCCACGTCCTTGGTGGCGTTCATGGTCTTTTCGGCCAGCTTGCGCACCTCGTCGGCCACCACGGCGAAGCCGCGTCCGGCCTCGCCGGCCCGGGCGGCCTCGATGGCGGCGTTCAAGGCCAGCAGGTTGGTCTGGTCCGCGATGTCGCCGATGACTTCCATGATGCGGCCGATGCTTTCGGCCTGTTTGCCCAGTTGGTCCATGTCCTGCTTGAGGCGCTGCATCTGATCCTGCATTTCGGCCGTGGCGGCGCTCACCTGGGCCACTCCCTGGGCGCCGCGCCTGGCCGTTTCGCCCAAGGCCTCCACGGAGCCGCTCGCCTCGCGCGAAACGCCCGCCACCTGGGCGGCGGTTTCGCGGGTCCTGACCATGGAGCGGTTGATGCCCTCCACCGTGGCGGAAAGCTCTTCCGAGGCCGCGGCCATGCTGGCCATGTGGTCGGTCGCCGAGTTGACGTTCCGGTCCACCACGTCCATGCTGTGCCCGAAATTTTCCGACGAAAGCGTGACGTGGTGCGCGCTGCCCAGCGACTGGGCCGCGTCGTTGGACATGGCGCCCGACTGCTGGGTCAGGTCCTGGGAAAAGGCGTGCAGCGTGCTCACGGTGTTGGCCAGGTTTCGATAGGATCCCACGAAGGTGTCGACCATGGCGGCCAGGGCTTTGTGGGCTTCGTCGGCGTTTTCCGTTTCCAGGGCCTGTTTTGCCGCTTTCAGGTCGCCCTTGGCCAGGGGAAGGATCACGGACGACAAGGATTCGCATTGGCCCTGGGTCGCGAGGATCAGGCTCCAGACGGCCCAGAGTCCGGCGCAGGCCGATAGGCCGGCGGGCACGCCCAGGGGCAGACCCACGGAGCCGGACAGGAAAAAAAACGTCGTGATCAACACTATCGCCGCCGCGGCGACTAGCGCCGGGATGATGTGTTTGGTTTGCAGATGTTGCATGATGGTGCTCCGAGTAATGGATATTGGTCAGATCGTATTGCCCGGCATAAACAAGATGCGGCGCCGGAACAAGGCCCGGCGCGCCGGGAGCGGCCTTTCAACCGCCGATTTCCCGTGGTCGCCAGCGGGTGCGCGGGGCGGGGGGGCTTGCCTTGTCGCGGGAATGACCTGTTGGGGGAATTGCATGGCGAGGAAGTCGCGTCCGTTGTGCGGGGGAAAGCGGGAAAAAGCGGGATCGCGAGAAAACCGGACCGCATGCGAACCGGGAATCGGCTGTCGTTTCCTGCCGTGGGACGTTTGAACGCCTACTTGGGCAGCGATTTGACGAACAAATTGAGATTGTTGAACTTGTCCTTGTAGACCGCGCCGTGAAGCGTGACTTCCTTGTTCTTGTAATGTTGCTGGAACGCGGAAATGTCGTCGAGCGTGACATCTTCGGGGGTCCACACAGAATAGTTGGCCCCGTCGTTGGTGACCACCCAAAGACCTTCGCCGTCCTCTTCGCCCACGGTCGCGGTAATGGTGGCGTTCTCCTCGATGAGAACCATGTCGGGAAGAGGTTCGGCCGAAAGCGGGGCCTGGGCCGCCAAAAGGAAGAGGGCCAAAAGCCCCGTATAGAGACAAGAACGCCGAAAACGCATCATGGCCGAAGTCTCCAGCGAAAAGGCGGCCTTGGCGTCTCGACGCCAGGCGGCGTTTTTCTATGCCCGGGCGTCGGCGGAGTCAAGGTTATCCGGGCGTTTCCCGGGCCTGGAGGGCCAGAATTCTGGCGATTGCGGCGGTGGTGGAATGGCCTTCCAGGAGGGGGAGGCTTTTTACCCGTCCCCCGCGCGCAAGCACTTCGTCCGCGCCCACGATGGTCTCCACGGGCCAGTCCCCTCCCTTGACCAGCACGTCCGGGGCCACGGCCCGGATCAGTTCGATGGGCGTGGGCTCGGAAAAGCCGGTCACGAAGTCCACGCATCCCAGTCCCGCTAGCACGGCCGCCCGGGCGGGGAAGGGGGTGACCGGGCGGGCGGGGCCCTTGAGCCCGGTCACCGAGTCGTCGGCGTTGAGCCCCACCACCAGCACGGAGCCAAGCGCGGCGGCCCGCTCCAGAAGGTCCACATGTCCCGGGTGCAGGAGATCGAAGCAGCCGTTGGTGAAGACCACGCCGCGGCTTTCGCGCAGGGGGGCCAGTCTTTCCAGGAGCTGGTCCCTGGTCACGATCTTGCGGGCGTATCCGGCCTGGACGGTCACCGGGGCTTTCTCCGCAGGCCGGTTTCGCGTCCGAAGAGCACGAGGTCCAGCCAGTCGAGGGCGAAGTCCAGGCGGCGCTCCTCGTCGGCGAGCACCTGTTGGCGGTCCTGGTCGCTTATGTCCAGCAGGTCGAAAACGCCCACGCGGGCGATGAACTCCTTGAAGGCGTCCAGGCTGTAGAGGGCCAGCAGGACCAGATTGGCCTTTTGCGGCGCAAGGCGAAGCCCGAGCGTTTTGGCCTGGGCCAGCAGGTGCATGTAGCGGTCGTTGACCCGGTTGTAGTCGGGCAGGCCCTGGTCGGCCAGCCAGGTCTCGGAGGTCCAGTGCTTGTCCTCTTCGAATCCCTTGCAGTGGGGTTCGCGCACCACGAAGAATTGCTCCACCACCTGGCCGTTTTCGTCCTCTCGGGTGGCCCGTCCCAGGGGATAGGTGCGGCAGGCCCCGGGCCGGTCCGGGTAGACCGTGCATCCTTTGGGGGAGACAAAGGGACACGGGGCTCCGGGCACCTCCTGGCGCATGCGCAGGCGCACCACGGGCAGTCCCGTGTCCGGGGCGAGAAGGACCACGGCGTGCGTGTCCAGGAACTGTTGCCCGGAAAAACCAAGGTTGCGACGCAAACGCAAGACGTCGTAAGGCGTGAGCGGAAGCGTCAGATCCGAACAGCACTGGTTGAAACAGGGCACTCCGGGATGGCAGGCGAACTGGTAGGTCCGGCCCGGAAGCAGTTCGGGCAGGCTTTCCAGGAAGGCCTGGGTGGCGTCGTGGTCGGCGTCCGGGGCGGGGCGGACGCTAGCGTTCCGGGTGGGATCGGTCATGTCGGTCCTTGGGTCTGGGAGCCTTTTCGGCTCCCGGTTGCTGGGGATAGGCCCTGGATTTGGGGGCGTCGCCCTCCTGGACCTGCTTCACGAATTGTTCGAGACTGCGTCCGGTCTTGAGCTTGAGAAAGCGCGAGACCACGGCGGCCACGTAGCGTTGGGTTTCGGGATAGGGCGGAATGCCCCCGAATTTGCGCACGGACTGGGGGCCGGCGTTGTACGCGGCCAGGGCCAGTTGCGCGTCGCCGAACGTCTTGAGTTGTTGTTTCAGGTAGAGGCTGCCGGCCGCGATGTTGGCCTTGGGATCGAAGGGCTGGTCCAGCCCCAGGCCGTCGCCGGTTTTCGGCATGATTTGCATGAGGCCCCTGGCGCCCTTGGGCGAGACGGCCATGACGTCCCAACCGGATTCCACCTCCATCACCGCCTGAACGAGAAAGGGATCCAGGCCGTAGGTCTTGCTGGCCATGGCGATGTAGGATTGCACCTGGGATCGGGCCGTGCCCTGGGGGATGCGGAAACTGCCCGCCTGGGGCGGAGACTGGGCCGAGGCCGTCTGGCAGGCCAAAAGGACGGCGAAAAGTACGAGGCTGCGCCACATGGCCTTTGCTACCATCAGCCGGGCCGCTTGGGAAGGCGCGTGGGGCCGGCGAAGCGGGGAAGCCCCCCTGCGCGTTGACACGGCTCCGGCGTCGTGAAAGACTTGGGCATGGGCGATACGCTTTCGCTTCGCATCAAAAACGACCTGGCGGAACTCGACCGGGTGAACCAGACCGTCGAGGAGTTTCTCGAGGAACGCGGTGTGCCCATGCGGGCTTCGTACCACATCCGTCTGGCCCTGGACGAACTCATCACCAACACCATCTCCCACGGCTGCGAGGGCGGGCAGGGCTGCGAGATCGTCCTCGATCTGTCCTGCACGCCGGAAGCCGTCAGCATCATCTTGAGCGACGACGCCAAGGCCTTCGACCCCTTGAGCGCCCCGCCGCCCGACCTGGATTCCCCGCTGGAAGAGCGGCGCGTGGGCGGGCTCGGCGTGCATTTCGTGCGCACCACCATGGATGAAGCCCGTTACTCCCGGGAGAACGGGCGAAACGTCATGCGGCTCCTGAAAAAACTGGGCTGAGAGCCCCGCGCGCTTCGCCGGGGGCGCGGCCCTTGACAGGGGGAGGGACTTGTCCTAACAGCGGTCCTTCACCTTGCTCTTTCCCTGGGCCGCCAGGCCGTCGGGAAAGGGCCATGGACCACAAGGAGGACGCGAAATGCGCAAATACGAGATGCTCCTGCTCTTGAGTCCGGAGCTCAACACCGAGGGCAAAAAAGCCCTCATCGACACCCTGGTCGCCATCATCGAGCGCGAACAGGGGTCCGTTTTGACCATCGACGATTGGGGCACCAAGGACCTGGCCTACCCCGTGCGCAAGCACGTGCGCGGACAGTACGTGCGCCTGGAGTTCGCCGCCCCCGGCAAGGCCGTGGCCGAACTCGAACGCAATGTCCGCATCACCGACGACATCTACAAGTTCGTCACCGTCAAACTGGCCGACAAGTTCGAGCCCGCCCCCGTGGAGGCCTAGCCCATGTCCTACAAGAAGAAATTCACTCCCAAAAAGAAATTCTGCCGGTTCTGCGCCAACAAGAACCTGCCCATGGACTACAAGCGCCCCGACATCCTGCGTGACTTCATCACCGAGCGCGGCAAGATCATCGCCCGGCGCATCACAGGCACCTGCGCCAAGTGCCAGCGCAGGCTCACCACCCAGATCAAGCGCGCCCGCCAGATGGCTCTGCTCTATTACACCGCCACGCACAGCGCCGAACTCATCAAGAAGATGCACTAGGAGACCGTGTCATGGCAGTCATGAAAGTCATTTTGCGCGCGGACATGGAAAACCTGGGCAAGCTGGGCGACGTGGTCAGCGTCAAACCCGGCTACGGCCGCAACTACCTGCTGCCCCAGGGACTGGCCATGGTGGCCTCCGCTTCCAACCTCAAGGTGTTCGAACTCGAGCGCAAGAAGCTGCAGGCCAAGATGGACTCGCTTCGCGCTTCGGCCAGCGACCTGGCCGAAAAGCTCGCCAAGGCCGACGTGTCCATCGAAGTGCGCGTGGGCGAAGGCGACAAGCTCTACGGTTCGGTCACTTCGGCCATGATCGCCGAGAATCTGGCCGACCAGGGCATCGAGATCGACCGCAAGAAGATCCAGCTCGAAGACGCCATCCGCACCCTTGGCGTGCACGAAGTGGAAGTCAAGCTGCATGCCGACGTGCGCGGTTTCGTGCGCGTTGTGGTGTGCCGCCAGGGCGAGCGCCTCATGCATGAAGAGGAAGAGGCTGCCGCCGCCGCGTCCGCCGAGGCCGGTGAGGAAAGTGGACAGCCAGCCGAAGAAACCCAGGCGTAAGACCAGAAGCGGGGCGGGCGAGGCCGAAAGCCAGCTCGCCCCGCAAACGCTCGAACAGGTTTCGGGCGATCTGGTCCGGCGCGTCCCCCCCCACAGCCCCGAGGCCGAACAGTCCGTGCTGGGGGGGATTCTCATCAAGAATTCCATCCTCCATTCGTTGATCGACGTCCTCGGTGAGGACGACTTCTATTCCCCGGTTCACCGCACCATCTACCAGGCCTGTCTGGAACTCAACCGCCAGAGCATCGCCGTGGATCTCATCACCCTGGCCGACACCCTGGCCAAGATGGGCAAGCTCGACGACGTGGGCGGGCCGGTCTATCTAGCCGAACTGGCCCAAGCCACGGTGAGCGCGGCAAATGCCCTGCATCACGCCGAAATAGTACGCGAGAATTCGGTCAAGCGCCGCCTCATCTCCGCCGCGTCGGACATTATCAGCAAGGTTTTCGATGGCGGCGAGGAGACCGAGGCCCTGCTCGACGCCTCGGAACAGTCCATCTTCGCCATCGCCGATTCGAAGAAGTCCGGCACGCTGACCAACAGCCGCTCCCTGGTGGACCAGGTGTTCGAACAGCTCACCAAGCGGGTGGAAAACAAGGAGTTGGTCACCGGCGTGCCCACGGGCTATTACCTGTTCGACGAATACACCGCCGGGCTTCAGCCCTCGGACCTCATCATCGTGGCCGGCCGGCCTTCCATGGGCAAAACCGCCTTCGCCATGAACGTGGCCATGCGCGCCGCCTGCATGTACGCCGTGCCCACCGCCGTGTTCTCGCTGGAGATGAGCAAGGAGCAGATCATGATGCGCATGCTCTGTTCCTGGGGCAAGGTGGACCTCTCCAAACTGCGCAAGGGCCGCCTGGACGACTCGGACTGGACCAAGCTCTACGACGCGGCCAACGTGCTTTCCCCGGCCCCGGTCTTTGTGGACGACTCGGCCGCCCTGTCCACCATGGAAGTGCGCGCCCGTTGCCGCCGTCTCAAGGCCGAACACGGGCTGGGTTTGGTGGTGGTGGACTATCTGCAACTCATGCGTTCGGCCCGGCGGGTCGATTCGCGCGAGCAGGAAATTTCCGATATTTCCCGCAACCTGAAGGCCCTGGCCAAGGAACTTTCCGTGCCGGTCATCGCCCTGTCTCAGCTCAACCGCAAGGTGGAGGAGCGCGGAGACAAGCGGCCCATGATGAGCGACCTGCGCGAGTCCGGGGCCATCGAACAGGATGCGGACATGATCATCTTTCTCTACCGCGAAGCGGCCTACAAGAAGCGCGAGGAACTCACCGACGAGGACAACGTGGCCGAGATCATCATCGGCAAGCAGCGAAACGGTCCCACCGGCATGGTGAAGTTGCGTTTCTTCAAGGAGTCCACCTCGTTCGAAAATCCCACGGACCAGCCCGTACCCTCGGAATACGGCGTCCACTGACCCCTTCACCGGGCCTTGCGCGGCCAATCCCGCGGGCCCGGCCATCCCGCGGAGTCCTTATGCGCGTCTACGATCAAGCCGAACTTCTTTCCCGCGACGAAATTTCGCGTCTGCAACTTTCCCGCCTGCGCACCACCCTGGAGCGCGCCGCGCGTTCCCCGTTCTACGCCAAGCGCTTTGCCGAGGCCGGATTCGATCCGGCGGCCGTCAAGAGCCTGGACGACGTGCGGCGCATTCCCTTCACCACCAAGCAGGACATGCGCTCGGCCTATCCCGACGGGTTGGTGGCCGCGTCCAAGGCCGACCTGGTGCGCCTGCACGTGTCGTCCGGCACGACGGGTTCGCCCACGGCGGTGTATCACACCAAAAACGACGTCAACGCCTGGGCCTCGCTGGTGGCCCGTTGCATGTTCATGGCCGGCATGCGTCCCACCGACGTTTTTCAGAATACCACCAGCTACGGCCTGTTCACCGGCGGCCTGGGCATGCACTACGGGGCCGAACGACTGGGCTGTCTGTCCATTCCGGCCGGAGCGGGCAACACCAAGCGCCACCTCAAGCTCATCAAGGACTTCGGGGTCACGGCGGTGCACATCATTCCCTCCTACGCCATGTACCTGGCCAGCACCTGCGAGGCCATGGGCGTTGATCCCAAGAGCCTGGGCCTGCGCATCGCCCTGGTGGGGGCCGAACCCTACTCCGAGGAGACGCGGGGCCGGCTTCAGGAACTTTTCGGCTTCAAGGCCTTCAACTCCTATGGCCTGTCCGAGATGAACGGCCCGGGCGTGGCCTTTGAATGTCAGGAGCAAAACGGGCTGCACCTCTGGGAAGACTGCTACCTGGCCGAAATTATCGATCCGGTGACCCTGGAGCCGGTCCAGCCCGGCGAGATGGGCGAAATGGTGCTCACCACCCTGTGCCGCGAGGGCATGCCGGTGATTCGCTACCGCACCCGCGACCTGACCCGGGCCCTGCCGGGCGCGTGCCCCTGCGGCCGGGCGCACATGCGCATCGATCGCATCACCGGGCGTTCCGACGACCTTATCATCATCAAGGGCGTCAACATCTATCCGATGCAGATCGAGCAGATGCTCATGCGGCTGCCCGAGGTGGGACAGAACTACCTGATCGAGCTGGAGAGCGAAGGCTACATCGACCAGATGCGGGTCAAGGTGGAGATCAAGGACGAATTTTTCGTCGAGGACATGCGCGTTCTGAACGCCCTGCGCCAGAAGATCGCCCACGCGCTCAAGGACGAACTGCTGATCACGCCCAAGGTGGATCTGGTGGAGCCCAACAGTCTGCCCAAGAGCGAAGGCAAGGCCCAGCGCGTGGTGGACAGGCGTTCGTCCGGCAAGTAGCGTCGAGCCGCAACAGCGATTTGGCCAGGCCCCGCCGGGGCCTGGACGCGCCGCTTTCGGCTCGGGATCGAACACGCAACGCAACAAGGAAACGACCGCATGACTTTTTTCGTCTATCTCTGGGCTGTGCTTTTTCTGGCTCTCCTGGTGTCCGTGCTCGGCCTGCACATCTTCAGCCTGCCGGCCAACTGGGTGGTGCTGGGGCTTGTGCTGCTGTGGGGCTGGACGCACCCGGAACTGGCCCTGGGCTGGGGCTTCTATCTGACGCTTTTCGGCATCGCCCTGGTGGCCGAGGTGGTGGAGTTCCTCTTCGGATTCCTCGGAGGCGCGAAATACGGTGCCTCGGTCAAGGGCAACCTGGGCGCGTTCATCGGCGCCATAGCCGGGGCGATTCTGGGCGCGCCGTTTTTTTTCGGCGTGGGCGCACTGGCCGGAGCCCTGACCGGTGCCTATCTGGGGTGTTTCGTTCTGGAACGCATCCATGGACGTCCCGCGCACGAGGCCTGGCAGGCCGCCAAAGGGGCCATGATCGGCCGCATGTTCGGCCTGGTGACCAAGATCGGCCTGGGCGCGCTCATGCTCACCCTTACGGCTCGGGCCATTTGGCCGTAGCGCCTGCGGCCTTGCGAAACGAGGCCGTCGCTTTTCCCCTTCCGTTTTTTCGTACGCATCGACCCGGGCGGATGTCGCAGACGGCATCCGCCCGGGTCGTTTTCCGTCCTGATCCGTATGGAACCGAATTTGCAAGCGTTTCTGGAGGGACAGAACCTTCCGGAAAACCACGCAAGGAGCGCGCATGCGGTATGTGAACAACATCAAGACCATGAACGAGGCGTTCGCCAATGGGGCGGCCCAGGGCAACGTGACCGAAGTGGTCCATTTTCCTCTTGAAGTCACTCTGACCATGAGCCTGGCGTGCAATTACCGGTGCACCATGTGCTTTCAGGACCGCTATGACCTGACGCTTCGCTGGCAGGCCATAGAACGTCTCGCGCCCATCCTGCCCTTTGCCAGGACCCTTCAGCTGTTTGGTGGCGAGCCCATGCTCTACAAGCACATCAAGCCGCTCTACGAGATGGCCCATGCCAACGGCTGTCTGGTGACCATGATCTCCAACGGGTCGCTGCTCACCGAGGAGATGGTGGAAAGCATTGTGGAGAACCAGGTCCACTGCATCAAGTTCAGCATCGACGCCGGGTCCCCGGCCACCTACAAAAAAATTCGCGGCGGGGACTATTTCAACGTGTTGCGCGGCGTGGCCCGCATCGCCCGGCGCAAGATGGAGACGCGCTCGTTTTTTCCGGTCTATGATTTCAATTTTTTGGCCATGCGCTCCAACGTCAAGGAGCTCAGCCGGCTGGTGGTGACCGCCGCCGAACTGGGGGTGCGCGCCGTCAACGTGTTCTATCCGAACATGCTCAAGGACCACCTGGTGGAGGATTGCGTGTATTTCGACCAGGAGCGCTCGGACGACATGTTGTCCCGGGCCCGCGAGGTGGCGCGCCATCTGGGGGTGGGGCTCAATCTGCCTCCGCTTTTCGGGGAATACGAGGCGCAGGCCGCGACGATCAGCCGGGAGCGCTGCCTGGACCCCTGGACCAAGGCGTTCGTCAATGCGGACGGAACCGTGAATCTCTGCTGCGGAGGCGACACCCGTATCGGAAGCCTCTATGAAAGCGAGTTCGAGGAAATCTGGAACGGCGAGCGCGCCAAGCGCTTGCGCGCCACGGTCAACACGCCCGACGAACCGGCCTTCTGCAAGCGGTGCCGCATCCGCAAGGTGAATCCGCACAATCCCGAGATGCACATTCCCAGAGAACTTTGGCGCAAGCACGGCATCACGCCTCGAAATCAACCCTGCGAGGCATGACCGTCAAGGATATGACGCGGACGCGTCCGCGGGCCCGACGCGTCGATGTCAGGCTGGCTTTCCGGCCGCGCTCACGGCTTGCTGGCGGTGAGCAGAAACACCGGGTAGCGCCGGAGTTCGCCGTTTGGGCCGGGCTTTTCCACGGCCATGACGTCGTGAAAGGTCACGTCCGTGAATCCGGTTCGGCGGCACAATTCGCCCAATTCTTCGCGGTCGAAGCCGTTGTGAAAAGCGTGCATGGCGTTTCCGTGGAAACCGCCGTCCTCGGCGTCCAGGTCCGCGAAAGCCGCCTTGCCGCCGGAGGGCAGTAACTCAAAAAACGTCCGAACGGCTTGGGCCACGTCTTCCACATGGTGCAGCACCATGGAGCCGGTGACCACATTCACCTCGGGCAGGACCCCGGGGTCCTGGCCCGCGCTCCACAACATCGGGGTGACGTTTTCGATCCCCATGGCCGTGAGCTTGTCGCCAAGCGTCTTGAGCATGCCGGGCGAACTGTCCGCCGCGATCACCCTGTCCGCCGTTTGGGCCAGGATCACGGAGACCAGTCCCGTGCCGGCCCCGTAGTCGAGCACCCGGTCGCTTTGGTCCAGTCCCAGCTGTTCGAGCATGCGTTCGGCCACGGTCCTGGCGAGCAGCGCCCGTTGGGGATTGTCGTCCCACACCGTGGCGTGTTGATCGAAGAGATTTGCGGTCATGGGGGAGGGCCTTTTGGAGGCCGGCGCGAGCAGCGACGGCGCGGGAAGAGGGTTGCGACAAACGGTGGGACGAACGGACCCAAACGTGACCGGTCCGCCCTCCCGCGGGGGATGCGGGAAAGCGGACCGGACGAAAAAACACCAGGGACGATCCGCCTGGTCGGCGGGTCATCCGCCGGAGGCGAACGGGCGGGCGATCAGCCGTGATGGCCGCATTCGTGTCCGTTGCCGTGGGCCTGGCACAGGATCTGGCTGTCCTTGAGGGAGCCGTTCAGCCAGGCGGCGAGGGCCTGGTCGATGGGGCCCTTGGCGCCGCGCACCACTTCGATGCCGCCCTGGCGCAGCTTGATGACCGCGCCTTCGCCCATGTTGCCGGCCACGAGAACGCTCACGCCCTTCTCTCCGAGGATTTCCACCAGGTTCGACTTGCAGCCGCAGGACGGGGGCGGAACAAAGGTTTCCTTGGACTCGACGGTTTTGTCCGAACCCACCGTGAACACCGTGAAGTATTCGCAGTGTCCGAAGTGTTCGTCAACCATGTCGTTGCGCGAAGGAATGGCGATTTTCATACGAGAATGCTCCTGAAAACGGTTTAAGGTTTGGATCGGTCCGTTGTCTTTCGGGAAGCCCGCACGGCAAGAACGCGAATCGGACCCGGACATGCGGCATGCGGACAGGGATCGCCATGGGGCTCGAAGCGGCAGCAGGCCGCCAGCCCGCGTGGACAGGCGTGTTCCGCGCCTTCCGGGGGGGAAGGGATGTCCCCCTCGATGCGCAGGCCAAGACCGAACATCACGGCCTGGGCCAGCTTGCGCCGGCCGGAGGCCAAAAGCCTGCCGAAGGTCGGACGCGAGACTTCCATGAGTCGGGCGGCGGCTTCGTGATACAGGCCTTCCAGGTCGGCCAGGCGCACGGCTTCCAACTCTTCGATGGCCAGGGCCAGGGTGGGCGGCTCGGGGCCGTCGTACTCGTGGGGGCGGAAGAGTCGGTGGGCGGGAACTCCGCGCACCTTGCAGCAGCATTTGGGTCTTGACATGACGTACCTGGGCGCTTTTGAACATATGCTCAAAAACATGTCAAGCGCCAAAATGCATTCGGATGACGCGGGCGAGGCCGGCGGCGTTCGCCACGGCCTCTGCGGACGGTCACGGGAGCGACAGGCGAAAGCGCTCGCCCGGCCGCGCGGCTATTGAACGTTCGTTTTGGTCAGGTCTTCCACCACGAACCGCACCATGGCTTCCAGGAGCACGGCTCTGGGAAAGTCGTTCTTGTTGATGAGCGTGGCCGTGAGCACGGGGGTGCTTTTCCCGAAGGGCATGGCCACGGCCAGGTGGTCGGCGTTGGCGTAGCCCAACAGGGTGGAGCCGGGCATGAGCGAGTCCGCCGCCATGACCATGCCGTCGTTGAGGGGGTCGGTTTCGGACAGGACCCCCGCGAAGGGCTTGAGGGCGAGCGACGTGTTCACCGGCGTGGCCACGGCCGCCAGGCTGTAGAGGCGCACGCCCTTGGGGGCGGGATGGGCGGCGGCCCAGCGCAGCCGTTCGGATCGGCGCAGGCTTTGCAACGCCTCGCAGGGGGCTTCGGTCTTGGGGCAGCCGTGCAACTTTGCGTGGCTGGCGAAGTCGAGCAGGGCCTGGGGCAGGACGTCCGCCAGGGGCGAGCCGGCCACGGCTCCGGCCACGCCGATCAGGGCGACCACGCGTGTTTCCAGTTCCGGGTACAGGGCCAGGGCGGTCAGGCAGTCCGGCGCGCCCTTGGAGTGCCCCACCAAGATGACGCGTTGCCCCTCGGGCATGGCCATGACCGCGTTGCGGATGATTTCGGCGTTTTTTTCGCAGGAGAGCCTCCCCCCCGTCCGGATGGATTCCGTGGCGAAACCGCGTTTTTCCAGATTGGCCCGGGCGTCCTCGAACACCTTGGACCATTCGGCCGCGCACTCGGCCAAAAAGCCGGGCACGAGCGCCACTCGAAAATTTCCCGCGCCGTCGGCCAGGTTCACGGGTCGTCCCGGGGATTGGGGCTCCTCCGCCAGACGCCACAGGGCCTTGTCCGGGGAGCGGTCGAAGGGCAGGGCGGCTCCGTGGTCTTTTTGCACCGCCTGGTAGATTTCCCGGAAACGCCCTCGTCCGTCCGCGATGTCGGCTCGGGACGCGGGTACGATCACGGCCGGCACGGCGGTTTGGATGAGCTCGTCGGCAGGCTTGTGGGTGCAGGCGGCCAGCGGCAGCAGGCAAAGCAAGAGATACGGAAGCGACAGGCGCATGGCGCTCCTCCCGGATTTTTGTGGTGCTTGGACGAATTCGGTACGGTTGCGAATACACCGTTTGTTCGGAGCGCGCCAGAGGCGAAGAGGCCTGCGCGGGCGCTTCCAACCGGCGCGGGAAGAGGCTATGTTGACGATACCGGATTTCGGCGTCTGCAACGGGCCGGAGGGGCCCGGCGCTCGTATTCGGACCCGGCGAACGAGGAGGTCGTCATGCGGGCTGCCCTGGCCTTCGCTTTCATGGTGGCGCTTGTCGCGTGCGCATCGTTGTCCTGCGCCCAGAACGGGCCCTCCCCGGGGACCGAACACCGCGTGGCGGACAAACGCCGCATTCTCTATTTCAACTCCTACCACAACGGCTACGAGTGGTCCGACCAGATTCTCGAAGGCCTGCGGGACGGGCTCAACCGAAGCGGCGTTCCCTATGACCTGATCATCGAATACTTGGACACCAAGCGGTTTCCCGACCCCGACCTGCAAAGGACGCTGGTCGATTTTTACCGCCGCAAGTACGCGGGCAGCCGCGTGGACGTCATCGTGGTCTCGGATGACTACGCCTACCAGTTCATGATCAAGAATCAGCCGGTGTTGTTTCCCGGAACGCCCGTGGTGTTTTCCGGGGTCAACGATTTTGGCCCCAAGGACCTGGAGGGCCGCAACGACTTCACCGGCGTGATGGAATATCCCGATTTTCTGACCAACTTCGAACTGGCTCGTCGACTGTTTCCCGACCTGGAGCGCATCGTGGTGGTGGGTGACGAATCCATCACCGGCCAGGCCATACAGAAGCAGATTCGCGTCGCCGTGTCTCCGCTGGCGCAGAGCGTGACCATCGAATACTGGAGCGTCAAAACCCTGCCGGAATTGCTCGCGCGCGCCGAGAGTCTGAAAAAACGCGACGTGGTGTTCATGATTCCCATCTACCTTGGAGCCAAGACCCAGGTGTTTTCCGCCTATGAGGTCTTGGGGATCTTGGCGCGCAAGGCCCCGGTCCCGGTGTTTTCGGCCTGGCGCTTTCTCCTGGGCAACGGCATGGTGGGGGGCAAGCTCCACTCCGGCCAGGGGGAGGGACGCCTGGCCGCCTCCATGGCGCTTCGCATCCTTTCCGGCGAGCGGCCCGAGTCCATTCCCGTGGTGGAGACCCTGGACGACACCTATGTGTTCGACTACCTGGCGCTCAAACGGTTCTCCATTCCCCCGGATCGGCTGCCCGAGGGCTCCGAGCTCATTCACGAGCCGCTCAACTTCTACACCATCGACAAAAAACTTTTCTGGACCGTGACGGCGGGCGTGTCCTTTCTGCTGGCCGGCGCATTTTTGCTGGTGGTATCCACCCTGCAAAAGCGCAAGGCCCAGCGCGAATTGACCGAGCAGGTCAATTTTCTCAACATTCTCATGGACACCATCCCCCTGCCGCTGTCCTACAGGGCCACCGACGGGCGCTATCTGGGTTGCAACCGCGCTTTCGAACGCTGGTTCGGCGTGACCCGGGCCGAGCTCCTGGACAACGCCGACCACCCTCTGGCCAAGCAAATCGGGCCCGGAGAATCGGCGCTCATGCGTCGCATCGGGGTCGAGAGTTTCGAGACCGACATGGTGGACGCCGTGGGGGGATCGCGGGGCGTGATCGTGAGCCAGGCGTCGTACCCCAACGCCAGGGGCGACGTGGCCGGATTGGTGGAGGCCGTGCAGGACATTTCCCAGCGCCGGGCCGCGGAGCAGGCCTTGCGTCGGTCGCAGGCCATGCTGCAGACCGTGCTCGACAACATTCCCCAGCTTGTCTACTGGCTCGACACCCGGTTGCGCGTGGTGGGCGCTAACCGGCCGTTTCTCGAATTCTTCGGCGTGGACGAATCGCGTCTGGGCGCGGGCCACAGTCTGGACGAGCTCATCCCTCAGGCCCGGGCCGCCGGAGCCATAAGCGGGCGCGTGCTGGACTCCGACCGGGCCGAACGCCGGGGAGCGCTGGAGCTGCCCCTTCCGGGTCGCGAACCCGCCCGTCTGGAATTGACCGTGGTCCCTCTGCACGACGAAACCGGCCGGGTGCTGGGGGTGTTGGGCGCGGCTGAGGACGTCACCCTCCGGGCAAGTCTGGAGCGCCAGTTGCTCCAGTCGCAAAAGATGGAGGCCATCGGGGCCCTGGCCGGCGGCATCGCCCACGATTTCAACAACATTCTCACTTCGATCATCAATTCCGCCGAATTGGCCCTCATGGACATCGCCCCGGAAAGCGACGCCGCCCAGGATCTGGAGCGCACCCTCAAGGCCGCCCGGAGGGGCAGTCGGCTGGTGCAGCAGATTTTAGCCTTCAGTCGACCTTCGCAGGCCGGCTTCACGCCCGTGGACCTGGCCGAAGTGGCGCACGAGGCCCTGGCCATCTTCAGCGCTACCTTGCCGCGCAACATCGCCCTGGAAAAGATGGTGCCCCAAGACCGGCCGCTCATGGCTTTTGCCGACGCCACCCAGATTCACCAGATTCTCATGAACCTGTGCGCCAACGCTTTTCAGTCCCTGCGCGCCTCGGGCGGAAAGTTGCGGGTGGAGCTTTCCCGGGTGGATCTTCAGGGGGAGCAGGCCGCAATGCACTCCCTTGCGCCCGGACGCTACATACGTCTGTGCGTTGAGGACAACGGCCCGGGCATCGCCCCTGAAATTCTCGACCGTATTTTCGATCCCTTTTTCACCACCAAGCCCAAGGAGGAGGGCACCGGCCTGGGCCTGGCCGTGGCCCACGGCATCGTAAAGGCCCACAAGGGAGCCATGACCGTGCGCAGCCAGCCGGGCGAGCGCACGACCTTCGAGGTCTTTCTGCCCGCCCTGGGCGACGCCGCGGCCCGGGAGCGTCCGCGCGACGCGGGGCCCGTGCGCAAGGGCGGGGAGCATGTGCTTTTCATAGAGGACGACGAGGACCAGTTGCGCATCATCCCCCGGGCGCTGGGAGTGCGCGGCTACCGGGTGACGGCCAAGTCCGGGGCCGAGCAGGCCCTGGATTTTCTTTCCAAGACCCACGGGGAGCACAAGGTGGAGGTGGTGGTCACGGACTACGACATGCCGGGGCTGTCCGGCGTGGATTTCGCCGAGCGACTGCTTCCGCTCGATCCCGACCTGCCGGTGATCCTGGTTTCGGGACGGCGCGGCGCCTTGACCGCCGCGGCCCGAGCGGGCAACATCAAAAACGTGCTTCTCAAACCCTACGACGGGGACGACCTGGCCCGCGCCATCGGCCAGGTGCTGGACCGTCCGGACGCGTGACCATGCCAACCATTCTGGTCGTCGACGACGATGCGGGCATCCGCGAGACCTTCAAAAGCCTGTGCCGGCGGATGCGCTTCGATTTTCTCGGCGCGGGAAGCCTGTCCGAGGCGTTGTCCATCCTTGCGCAACACGAGGTGGACGTGGCGCTCCTGGACATCCGCCTGCCAGACGGCAACGGCCTGGAGGCCCTGCCGGACTTTCAGCGCGGACCCAATCCCCCCGAGGTTATCATCCTCACCGGTCTGGGCGACCCGGACGGTGCGGAAATGGCCATCAGCGGGGGCGCGTGGGACTATCTGGTCAAGCCCGCGCCCATCAAGCAAACCATGCTTTCGCTTACCCGGGCCCTCAAGTACCGCAAGGACAAACAGGCCCAGGCCCCGGCCGTGGCCCTGCGACGCGAAGCCGTGGTGGGGTCGAGCCCGGGCATCGAGGCCTGCCTGGACCAGGTGGCCCAGGCCTGTCGACTCAACGGTCCGGTGCTCATTCTCGGCGAGACCGGCACCGGCAAGGAACTCTTCGCTCGCACCATTCACGCGAATTCTGCGCGTTTCCAGGGGCCGTTCGTGCCCGTGGACTGCGCTTCCCTCACCGAAACGCTGCTGGAAAGCACCCTCTTTGGACACCGCAAAGGGGCCTTTACCGGAGCCGGCGCCGACCGCACCGGACTGGTCACCCTGGCCGACGGGGGAACCCTTTTTCTCGACGAAGTGGGGGAGATGTCGCTTGGCATCCAAAAATCGTTTTTGCGCGTGCTTCAGGAAAAGCGTTACCGTCCCGTGGGAGCCACGGCCGAGCGCGAGAGCGATTTCCGGCTCATCGCCGCCTCCAACCGGGATCTGGAGGCCATGGCCGAGGCGGGAAGCTTTCGGCCGGACCTGCTCTTTCGCCTGAAGACCTTCACCCTGGTGCTGCCGCCGCTGCGCGAGCGCGCCGGCGACATCAAGGCCTTGGCCGTGGGACATTTGGACGCCCTGTGCCAGCGTTTCGGGTTCCCCACCAAAGGGTTGGGCTCTGATTTCATCGAGATGCTCGCGGCCTACGACTGGCCGGGCAACGTGCGCGAACTCTTCGGCGTGCTGGAACGCGCCTTGGCCGCCGCCGGGACCGAGCCGACCCTTTACGCCAAGCACCTGCCCATGCGGGTGCGCATCCAGGTGACCAAGGCCAATGTGGAACGGTCCCAGCACGGGGAGAAAACGGTCCCGGGGCAGGGCGCGTCACAGTCCGTGCAGCCCCGTCCCGACCCCCCGGCCCTCGGCCCCATGGGCGCGTTGCCCCCGCTTAAGGAATATAAGCTCCTGCACGAGCGCCGCTATCTGGACGCCCTGTTGCTGGAAACCGGCCGCGATCTGCCCGCCATGCTCGAAATTTCCGGGCTGTCGCGGTCGCACTTCTACGCCTTGTTGAAGAAGCACAAAATGACGCTCTAGGCTGGGATGCGAGCGGCGGATTGAGAAGAGGGAAGAGGCCTCCAGCGGCCGGGGGGAATGATTCCCCCCGGACCCCTTCGTGTGCGAGCGGGGGAGGGGACTGCGAGCGGGGGAGGAAAACTGGGACGGGAGGGCGGAAGAGTTGCGGCGGGGAGTCTGGGCCGGCAAGGCCCGGCCCAGACTCCCCGCCGCGACGCCTTCGCTGCTTTGCGGCGACATGATTGTGACGTGAAGAGTTTTTTTCGAGTCTACCCTGACGGTGCGTAGCGCCGTGGGCTTGTTTCTGGAACTTCCGGGACCGGCCTTGCGGTCCCGGAAGTTCCAGAAACAGTGTCTTCGCCTTCCCCGCCCCGGCGCCTGTTCGTCCTTTGGCTACGCCGTCCCCGCTCCCGCAGGCAACCGGGGATTCCAAAGGGGGGCACCCCCTTTGGCCGCCGGAGGCCGTTCTTCTCCCGCCAATGCCCCGAGACACCCCGCTTTGCGTTTTTCGCAGCAACGCAGCCAGCAAGGATTTTTCAACAAGCTGCTAATCCAGGGTCATTCGATAGCGCTTTACCGCCACGGCCATCATGACCACCAGAAAGGCGAGCATGGGCCACATTTCCGGGGCGACGTCATAAAGCCCCAGGCCCTTGAGGGCGATGCCGCGCACGACGCGCAGGTAGTGGGTCAGCGGCAGAATGCTGCCGATCCATTGGGCCCACTCGGGCATGCCCCGGAAGGGGAACATGAACCCCGACAGCAAGATAGAAGGCAGAAAGAAGAAAAACGCCATCTGCATGGCCTGCAACTGGTTTTGGGCGATGGTCGAGAACAGGATGCCCACCGCCAGGTTGGCCGAGATGAAGAAGAACGAGAGAACCAGCAGCAGCGACATGCTGCCGAGCATCGGCACCCCGAAGACGACATTGGCCGCCAGGATGATGAGTCCCATTTGCAGGTAGCCCACCAGCACGTAGGGAACGATCTTGCCGGTGAGCACTTCGAATGGGCGCACCGGGGTGCAGAGCAGGTTTTCCATGGTGCCGCGTTCGCGCTCGCGCGTGATGGCCAGCGAAGTGATGATGACCATGGTCATGGTGAGCACCACGCCCATGAGTCCGGGCACGATGTTGTTCTTGGTTTCGATCTCCGGATTGTAGAGGCGATGGACGCGCAGGTCCACCGGGCCGGGCTGGGCCTTGAGCTTGGCCAGGGGACCGACCAGATCGCGGTTCAGGCTGTCGGTAAAGATGGTGTCCAGGGCGGATATGGCGAAGCCCGTGGCGCTGGGGTCGGTGGCGTCGGCTTCCACAAGCACGGTGGGGCGGTCGCCCCGGGCCAGCAGGCGGCCGAAGTCCTGGGGAATGTTGAGCACGAACTGCACCTCGCCCCGCTCCAGAAGCCTGCGGCCTTCGACTTCGGTGGTGATGGTGTGGTCCAGGGTGTAGTAGAGGCTGTTTTGCATGGCCGTCGTCACGGTGCGGGAAAATTCCGACTCGTCGTTGCACAGGACGGCCAGGGGCAGACGCTGCGGGTTGGCGTTGATGGCGAAGCCGAACAGCAGGAGCTGCATGATGGGGATGCCGATCATCATGGCGAAAGTGAGGCGGTCGCGGCGCATCTGCACGAATTCCTTGAAGACCATGGCCGTGAAGCGGCTCGTGGAAAAGCGGACCATGGTTCAGCCTCCCGCCTGGGTCATGAGGCTGATGAAGACCTCCTCCAGGCTGGTTTGGGTCCTGACCAGGGTGACTTGGCCGTCGGCCAGGGGGGTGAGGCTCTTTTCCAGCAGGTGGGCGTCGGAGCCCGAGACGTGCAGGGTGTTGCCGAAGTGGGCCACCTGCTCCACGCCGGGCAGGGTGCGCAGGATCTTGGCCAGAGCGTAGAGGTCGGGGCCCTGCATTTCGAAGGTGGTCAGGCCGCGGTTGGCCACCACTTCCTCCACCGTGCCCTGGGTGAGCAGATTGCCGTAGGCGATGTAGGCCAGACGATGGCAACGCTCGGCTTCGTCCATGTAGTGGGTGGTGATGAGGGCGGTCAGGCCCTGGCCGGCCAGTTCGTGCACTTCGTCCCAGAAGTCGCGCCGCGCCTTGGGGTCCACTCCGGCGGTGGGTTCGTCGAGCAGCAAGAGCTCGGGGCCGTGGATGAGGCTCGCGGCCAGGGCCAGGCGTTGCTTCCATCCGCCGGAGAGGTTCTGGGCCAACCGGTCCGCGTAGGGAGAAAGGCGCATGCGTTCCAGGGCGCGCTCCACCGCCGCCGTGCGGTCCGCGACATCGTACACGCGGGCCATGAATTCCAGGTTCTCGCGCACGGTCAGGTCGCCGTAGAGGCTGAAGCGCTGGGCCATGTAGCCCACATGGGTCTTGATGCGCTCGGCGTCGCGGATCACGTCGAACCCCAGGCAGGTCCCCTGACCGGCGTCCGGGCTCAGCAGTCCGCAGAGCATGCGGATGAATGTGGTCTTGCCCGATCCGTTGGGGCCGAGAAATCCGAAGATCTCTCCCCGATGCACCTTGAGGGAGAGGTTGTTCACCACCGCCTTGCCCCCGTAGCGCTTGGTCATGCCGGTGACGTCGATGATGGGGGGGGAGGCGTTCATCGCCCGTTCTCCAAATGGACGTCCACGGGTTGGCCCGGCTTGAGCAGGGCCGCTTCCTGGGGCGCGAAGCGGGCTTCCACCATGACCACCAGCTTGGCCCGGAAATTCTGGCTGTAGATGATGGGCGGAGTGTATTCCACCTGCGTGTTGACGAAGCTGATATGCCCGGCCAGGGGCTTGTCCAGGCCGTCGGCGCGCACGCTCACCGCCTGGCCCACCTTCAGGCGTCCCCATTCGGTTTCGGGTACGAAAAAGCGCACCTTGACCGCGTCCGGCGGCAAAAGCTTCACGACAGGGCTGCCGGCGGAGACCCACTCGCCCCGGTAATACAAGAGATCCACCACTTGGGCGTCGAGAATCGCGAGCGGCATCTTTTGGTCCAGCGACCATCTGGCCTGGTCGAAATCGGCGCGGGCCGCGGCCACCTGGTCCGTGGCCGCCAGGATCTGGTCGATGCGCGAACCGAGCTTGCCCGTGGCCAACTGGGCCTTGAGGTCGGCCAGCGAGCCCTGGGACGCGAGAAAGGCGGTGCGCGCCTTGTCGTATTCCTCCTTGGCCACGGCGCCCGAGGCCAGCAGACGCTGGCGGCGCTCCATTTCGATCTTGGCCAGGGACAGTTCCGCCTCGCTCTTGGCGATGCGGGCCAGGATCTGGTCTATCTCGTCCGGGCGCAGCCCCTTCTTGAGGTCGGCAAGGGTGTTCTGCGCCTTTTGCAGGGTGGCCTGGGCCCTTTCCACGCCTATGGTCTCGGTGTCGTGCTCCAGTACGAAAAGACGCTGCCCCGGGATGACCTTGTCGCCCCGCACCAGGGGCAATTCGTCCAGCCGGCCGGCCAATTGGGAGGCCACATAGACGAATTCGCCCTCGGCGTAGCCCTGGAAGGTGTCGGCCGGAGTCCGGTCGCAAGCGGAAACCAGAAGCGAAAGCAGAAGCGAACATATCGCCGCATATCCAAGTCGCGCCATCAGGAATTCTCCATCGCCTTGCGGTACAGGGTGGTGAGAAAAGATGCCATATCGTGCACGTCCACCGCGCCCATCCGGGCCAGCGGCTCGGGCAGCATGGCGGCGGCCCGTTCGCGCAGGGGTTGGGTGAGAAACTGGAACACCAGGGAGCCGGCCACGGAAAAGTAGGTGCACACCGGGTCGAGCCCCGCCCGCTCGGCCAGGGGGAGTATGGACTTGAACACGCGTTCCCATCGGGTGATGACCGCCAGGGGCATGTTTTCGCCGCCGGAGGCCAGTTCCCAGGCCATGATGCGGGGCAGGCGGGGGTTCTGGAGAAAGAGCTCCGCCAGGGTGGAGAGAATGCGTCCCAGCACTTCTGCGGGCGGACCGGGAACGGCGGCGGTTCGTTCTATGGTGGTGGCCAGGCGTTCGAAAAAGCCCAGCACCACCAGTTCGTACAGTCGGGCCTTGTCGCCGACGCGGTAGTAGAGCATGGCCTTGTTCATGCCCGCGGCCCTGGCGATGCCCTCGACCCTGGCTCCGGCAAAGCCCTTTTCGGCGAAGACCTGGGCCGCCGCGTCGAGAATGGCCTCTTGGGCGGGAGAGTCCGGGGTTTCCCTGTTGCTCATACTAGACGGTTTAACCAGGCGGTTAACCCCTGTCAAGAACGATGGCGCGCACGAAAAGAACCGCGCGATGCCCGGCCCCGGCAGTTGGGGGCCAAGTCGCGGGACCGGCTGGGGAATTGGTATGGATGGGGCGACAAAGGGGCGCGGCGCGATTTTCGCCGGCCTGAAATTCTCCGCCGGACTGAAGCCCTGCGGCGGTTTGCTCCAGCCGCAAGAGCGCTTCGAGCGCCGCTGGCGCGCCGAATCGCCCGGCCGGACGTGGAGTCCGCACCGGGGCCACAGGGACCGGGCGGCGGCTTACGTCGTTGCCAGGTGCAAGACGACGGGCTCGATGTCTTCCAGCCGTTTCCCCAGCGCCGACTCCACCCGCGCGCGCACGGTCTCGGCCCGCATCTGGCCGTGGCGGAGACTTTCAAGCTTCTGGGGATCGTGCAGCCAGGAGTTGATCCAGATGGCGTAGCGGTCTTCTATGCTCACGCGCCGAGTGCGGCGAAAGCTCTTGTCCGCCAGGTAGACCACTTCGTCTTCGCCGATGGGCTCGTGGGGCTCGGGGATGCGCCCGCCCAGACGGGTGTGCACTTCGGCCACGGCCGCGACTTCGTGATAGCCCATGGAGCGCAGCAGTCGCCCGGCGGCCAGGTCGTGGGCCGGCTCGCCTTTGCAGATGTCGTGAAGCAGGGCGGCGGACTCCACCAGCTCCACGTTCAGGGCAAGCCCCCTGGCATTGAGCGTCTGGGCCAGGGCCACGGCCAGGCCGGCAACGGCCACGCAGTGCCCGGCCAGTTCGGGTTTTTCCGGCTGATGTTCCCGGAGCAGGTTCAGGGCGGCTTTCCTGCCCGGTATCGTCCTTTCCTCTACGTTGTTTTCCTCGTCTCCCATGCGCAACCGCTCGACCTTCACACCCAAGTTAAATGTTTTGAAAGGGGGCCGGGGCAGCGTTTCTTCACGGAAGTCTCCCGGCCGTTTTCGTATCGTTTATGTCAGCAGCGCCTTCGCGAAGTCCTCTCCGCTGAAGGGGCGCAGGTCTTCCATCTTTTCGCCCAAACCCACAAAGGTGATGGGCACGGCGTGCTCCAGGGCGATGCCCACCACCACGCCGCCCTTGGCCGTGCCGTCGAGCTTGGTGAGCACGATTTCGTCCACGCCCACGGCCTCGTTGAACAGCTTGGTCTGGGACAGGGCGTTTTGTCCGGTGGTGGCGTCCACCACCAGGATGGTGCGGTGCGGCGCCCCGGGATGCTTTTTGCCCAGCACCCGCGACACCTTCTTGAGCTCTTCCATCAGATTGACCTTGGTGTGCAGGCGCCCGGCCGTGTCGAGAAAGAGCAGGTCGTAGCCTTCGGCCAGGCAGCGGTCCATGGCCTCGTAGGCCACGGCGGCCGGATCGGCTCCCTCGCCCTTGGCGAAAAAGCCCGCGTCCACGCGTTCGGCCCAGATCTGCAACTGTTCGATGGCCGCGGCGCGGAAGGTGTCGCCGGCCGCGATAAGCACCTTGCGCCCCTGCATTTTGGCCCGGTAGGCCAGCTTGGCGATGGTGGTGGTCTTGCCCACGCCGTTGACGCCCACCAGCATGACCACTTCCGGCGGATTGACGGCCTTGATGGTCTTGGGAGTCTTGAAAATCTGGGCCAGCTCCTCGCGCAGCAGGTCCTTGAAGGCCGAGGAGTCGCTCACCTGGGCCTTGCGCGCCCGGTTCTTGAGTTGGGCCAGGAGCTTGCTGGCCGGTTCGAACCCCACGTCGGCCATGATGAGGATCTCTTCGAGCTCGTCCCAGAAGGCGTCGTCCATCTTGTCGTGGGAGGAGAGCAGGGAGTCGATGCGGGCCGCGATCTGCTCGCGGGTCTTGGAGAGCCCTTCGGTAAGCTTGATGAGCAGTCGGCTGCGTTCGTCCTCTTCGTCTTCGAGCTCCAGGGCCAGGGCCAGGCGGTACTGGAGTTCCGAGCGGAACTCTTCCACTTCCGCGTAGCCCATGTCGTCCAGCCATTTGGCGAATTCGTTCACGAACCGGTCGGCTTCGGCGGTCGGGGCCTCCAGGCAGGAGAAGAGAAAACGCAGCCGCTCCCAGAGGGCGGGGCCGGGCTTGTCCACTCCTTGAAGCAGAATGGCCAGCCAGGCCGACAGCTTGGGTTCGGCTTGGCGAAGCGTCAGCGTGAGTTCTTTTTGCCACTCCTCCTCCCCGGGGGGCGGGGCCGGAGCGGCTTCTGCTTCTTGGGGAGAGGATTCGGCCGGCTCAAGGACGGCCTCGTCGGCGTCCTGCGTCTCGGCCTGGGGCTTCTTGCCCAGCCAGGAGGAAAGCTTGGAGAAAAATCCCATGGAACATCCTTCTATCGGCGAAATCAATCCCTGCCTCCTAACCCAGGGACAGGCGTCAGACAAGGCTTGCGTCCGGCTTGCGGGCTGAATTATTCAACGGGGATGAAACGATGGACCATATCCTCTCTTCTTGCGGCCGAAGGCCCACGCGACGAGGTTGCGCTCAAAGGGTGGGTGCGAACCCGCCGGGACGCCAAGGGATTTTCCTTTCTCGAAGTGAACGACGGCTCGTGCTTGGCCAACATCCAGGTGGTGGTCGACGCCTCGGCCGAGGGCGCGGATCGACTCAGGGACATGGGGGCCGGGGCCGCGGTGTCCGTGGTGGGCGGCCTGGTGCCTTCGCCGGGAAAGGGACAGTCCTGGGAAGTGCGGGCCGCCAAGGTCGAACTTGTGGGCGGCTCCGACCAGGAGACCTATCCACTCCAAAAGAAACGCCACTCGGACGAGTTTTTGCGTTCCATCGCCCACCTGCGTCCGCGAACGAACAAGTATGGCGCGCTGTTTCGCATCCGCTCGGAACTGGCCTTGGCCGTGCACGAATTCTTTCGGGAACGGGGCTTCGTCTACCTGCACACGCCCATTCTCACCGGGTCGGACTGCGAGGGCGCGGGAGAGATGTTCCGGGTCACCACGTTGGCGCCGGGCGCTCCGGCCGGTTCTGAAGCCGAAAAGTCCGACTTCTTCGGCAGGCCGGCCCAGCTTACCGTCTCGGGCCAACTTACGGCCGAACCTTTCGCCCTGGCCCTGGGAGACGTGTACACCTTTGGCCCGACTTTCCGGGCCGAACCGTCGGATACCGCCCGTCACGCGGCCGAGTTCTGGATGGTGGAGCCGGAAATGGCCTTCGCCGACCTGGAAGACGACATGAACCTGGGCGAGGACCTGCTGAAGCACTGCGTGCGGGCCGTGATGGAGCGTCGCCCGGCGGATTTGGAGCTCTTCGCCAAGTGGGTGGACCCGACCCTCATGGCGACCCTGGAAAAGCTCGCGGTCGAGTCCTTTGTCCGTGTGCCCTACGGCGAGGCCGTGGACATCTTGTCCAAGGCGTCCAAACCGTTCGAGTACCAGCCGGCCTTCGGCAAGGACATTCAGACCGAGCACGAACGATACCTGGCCGAAAACCATTTCAAGAAACCCGTGATCGTCTATGATTATCCAAAGGATATCAAGGCGTTCTACATGCGCCAGAACCAGGACGGCGTTACCGTGGCGGCCATGGACGTTCTGGTGCCCCGCATTGGAGAGATCATCGGCGGGAGCGCCCGCGAGGAACGTCTGGAGAGATTGCAGGCCCGTATTGCCGAACTGGGCCTGCCTATGGAGGGATACGACTGGTACCTGGACACCAGGCGCTACGGGACGGCCCCGCATGCCGGCTTCGGGCTGGGGTTCGAACGACTGGTCATGCTGGTGACCGGAGTGACGAACATCCGCGATGTGATCGCTTTCCCGAGAACGTACAAGCACCTGGAGTACTAGGGCGGAGTGTGGGCCTTCCCCTGGTGGCAAAAGCATTCAGGCAATGGAGAAAAGTATGAATGTGTTCGGGGCAAGGTTTTCTAAAGGAACCGTAGGTTATTTAGCCTGTTAGAGTGTTCAGGGAATGGCGAGACCGCCCCGGAGAAGACAGTTTTCTTGACGATTCGAAGAAAACCCGTTGACAGGTGGGGGGGAGGTCTATAGAAAGCGCCTCCTGCCTGCGGGAACGAAGTTGCTGCTTGGCGGCCCTGAGTGGAGGGGACCAATCGGATAAGGTATGGATGGACAATCCGCCGCCGAGGGGAGCTTCCGGGAAGGGATTGAAAACGAGGTGGAGCGATCCGCCGAATGGGAAGCGGCACAGACGGAGACGGTTCATCCGCGAAAGCGGAAAAGTCACGAACTTGAAAGAAAGTTGTTGACGAACGGGCCGGTCGAACGTAGGTAGCCACTCCCGCCCGCAAGAGGGCGCCCGCGAGGGGAGACCTGAAGCGGAATTGAAAAATGAAGCTGGCGAGAAAAAAGATGTTGACAGCGAGGCCCGGTGGCAGTAAATAGCCGAGCCCGCCGCGAAAAGGGAAACCGGATCGGGGCGAGAAAAAAAGTTGACGACTTGAAAAAAAAAGTGGTTGACAAAAACGCTGGAAGCACTTAGACAGACCAGCCGCCGAGGGAAGCATGCTTCCCGGAGCGAATTGAAAGAAGTCGACGAAAAAAAACGTTGACACCGCCGGGAAGGTCGGAGTAAGAACCACCTTCCGCCGCAAGGAAACGCGGAACAAGTTCTTTGACAATTAAATAGCGAGTCGGGTGAATTACGATTAGCCACACCCCCTGGGTTTTCGGACCCGGGAGGGTTTCAGCAAGCTACAAGGATTTCAAACTGGAGAGTTTGATCCTGGCTCAGATTGAACGCTGGCGGCGTGCTTAACACATGCAAGTCGTGCGAGAAAGGGGGCTTCGGCTCCTGAGTAGAGCGGCGCACGGGTGAGTAACGCGTGGATGATCTACCCTTGAGTACGGAATAACGATGGGAAACCGCCGCTAATACCGTATGACAATCCTTTTCAACGAGGGTTCAAAGATGGCCTCTGCTTGCAAGCTATCGCTTGAGGATGAGTCCGCGTCCCATTAGCTAGTTGGCGGGGTAATGGCCCACCAAGGCTACGATGGGTAGCTGGTCTGAGAGGATGATCAGCCACACTGGAACTGAAACACGGTCCAGACTCCTACGGGAGGCAGCAGTGGGGAATATTGCGCAATGGGGGAAACCCTGACGCAGCGACGCCGTGTGAGGGAAGAAGGCCTTCGGGTCGTAAACCTCTGTCAGAAGGGAAGAACCGCCTTGGGTCGAATAGGCTCTAGGCCTGACGGTACCTTCAGAGGAAGCGCCGGCTAACTCCGTGCCAGCAGCCGCGGTAATACGGAGGGCGCAAGCGTTAAT